>NZ_AP014509.1:0-1200000 GCF_000828655.1 Thermotoga caldifontis AZM44c09 | reverse complement strand
AGATCAGAGCTGGCGCACCAATCGGCCAGAACACAGACTCCGCGCGAATGGGTATGTACGTTCCACCGATCGGTGTCATGAACATTGCCTACTTCATCGACTTCATGGGTGCGAAGACTCCGGAAGAGGTCATCGAAGCTCTTCAGAAAGTTAAACAATCGCCGTCCATGAAGAAATGGCTCGACGAACTCGAAAACAAGTACGGCTTCAAGGTCCTGTCCTTCTTCTGGGTCCAGGGTTACAGACATTTCTTCACGAACAAACCCGTCAGGAAACCTGCCGATCTGAGTGGTTTGAGGATCAGAACACCTCCATCGCCCGCTTGGCAGGAATCCATCAGGGCACTCGGTGCACAACCCGTTGCTATCGCCTTCGGTGAGATCTACACAGCGATTCAAACGAAAGCGTGTGATGGGGCAGAGTTGACTTACGCTAACGTCTACAACGGTTCTCTGTACGAAGTCGTCAAGTACGCATCTGAGACGGGGCACATACTTCTGATCAACTTCGAAGTCGTCAGTTCGAAATGGTTCAGAAGCTTGCCACCTGAATATCAAAAGATTATCGAGGAAGAATGCGACAAAGCCGGTATTGAAGTTTCCCTGAAGATCATGAAGGAGCTCAGCGAAGAGTACAAAAAGAAATGCATCGAAAAAGGTATTACCGTGATCAGCGACGTTGACAAGGCCGCGTTCATGGAAGCTGCCAAGCAAGCTTACATAAAACTTGGAATCATGGATGCACTCGAACAGCTGATCAAGGAAGTCAGAGGTCAGTGAACTCAAACCCAGTCCCTCGGAATGGGGGACTGGGTTTTTCTATAACTATTACTGAGGTGATAGACGGTGAAGAAGCTCGATGAATACCTTGTGAAATTCGAAAAGGTTGCGGCGAAATGGCTTTTGGTGGCGATGATAGTCATGGTGTTTGCTTCTGGTGTGGCAAGGTTTTTGAAGAATCCCATGAACTGGGCCGTCGATTTCAGTTCTTTCCTGTTTGCCTGGGCGTGTTTCTTCGCAATGGACGTTGCCTGGCGTGAAAACAAGATGATGTCCGTGGATCTTTTCGTGAAAAGGTTACCTGTCAAAGTTCAGAAAGTGATCAGAGTGATCGTGTTGCTCATAATTCTGGCCTTCTGCATCTACATGGTTGTCTGGGGCGCCCAACTGACATGGACACAGAGGTTCAGAAAATTTCAGGGAATGCCGAACTTCAGCTACGCCTGGGTGACACTCGCTGTTCCTGTCGGAGCGGCTCTTCTGGGAAGATCGACCTTGCAAAAAATATTGAGCGAGTTCAAAAATAGACCAGCCGGGGAGGCAAAATGACATGTTCTGGATGCTCGTGAGTTTCGTTGTCTTCATGCTTCTGGGTATGCCGGTTGCTTTCGCCATAGGTATAGCGGGCTTCATCTGGTTTTTGCAGCATCCGTATTTACCGATCACGATACCCATCCAGCAGGCTCTGTCACAGATCATCAATTTCACGCTCCTCGCGATACCCATGTTCATCATAGCCGGCAGCGTGATGAACTCCGCCGGTGTCACTCAAAGGTTGTTAGATTTCGCATCGTCACTTGTCGGCCACATGCGCGGGGGGCTCGGTCAGGTCTCGGCGGTTCTTTCAACACTGATGGGAGGCGTTTCGGGTTCGAGCATCGCCGACGCGGCTATGGAAACCAGGATGCTCGGCCCAGAGATGCTCAGGAGAGGTTACCCGAGAGGTTTCGCTGTAGCAGTGAACGTGTGGACGAGCCTGATCGTGCCAATAATACCACCCGGTATAGCCTTCATTCTCTACGGTACCATCGGCCAGGTTTCCATCGGGAGACTGTTCGCTGCCGGTATCATTCCAGGACTGCTACTGATGGTTGCGTACATGTTCGTCATATACTTCGTCGCGAGGCGACTGGGTCTTCGGCCCGAGAGAGAAAGGCGCGCTTCGGGCAGAGAGATAGCACATGCGTTGTCGAAGAGTATCTGGGCGTTGATATTCCCGGTGTTGCTCATACTGGGTTTGAGGACGGGCATCTTCACACCGTCCGAGGTTGGTTCCTTCGCCGTGATCTACGGTTTGATCGTAGGATTTCTGATACACAGAGAGATGAGCCTGAAACAATTCTTTTCTGAGACCCTGGAAAACGCTCTGGGAGATATTGGAGCAGTTTTAGCGATCCTCGCGATGTCGAACATCTTCAGTTACGGCATGGTGTGGGAAAGGGTACCTGAGACTCTGGCGAATTTCCTGCTCGGCATATCGAACAATCCGTATGTACTCATGATCATCATAATGATATTTCTCGTTTTCGCGGGCTTGTTCATCGATGCGACCGCACTCATTCTGATGACGACGGCGGTGCTTCTGCCGGTGGCGAGGAGGCTCGGAATCGATCCTGTACACTTCGGACTCGTATTCATTCTCTCCGCGGCGATGGGTAACCAGACGCCGCCAGTTGGAGCTTCGATGTACGCAGGTTGTAGCGTTCTTGGAGCGACTCTGGAGGAATACGTGAAGGCATCCTGGCCGTTCCTGATAGCGACCATCATCGTGATCCTTCTGGTCATCTTCTTCCCGCAGTTGTCGCTCTTGATACCAAAACTCATCTTTGGTTGAGGAGGGGTGAAGGATGAACTTTCAGGGTAAAGTCGTTTTGATCACCGGAGCTGGTTCCGGCATAGGAAGGAAAGCGGCAATCATGTTCGCAGAAAGGGGTGCCAAAGTCGCTGTTAATGATATATCTGCCGAGAAAGGAAACGAAACCGTGGAGATGATCAGAAAGAATGGAGGAACCGCCGTCTTTGTGCACGGCGATGTCTCAAAAGTTCCCGAAACCGAGAAAATAGTCAAACAGACCGTTGAAGCGTTCGGTCGCTTGGATATACTGGTGAACAACGCGGGCATCGTGCCTTCTGGAAAGATAGAAGACCTCACCGAAGAAGACTTCGAAAGAACCATGGCTGTCAACGTCAAAGGTCCCATGTTCTTGGCAAAGTATGCCGTGGCGGAGATGAAGAAGGTGGGTGGGGGCGTCATAGTGAACGTTTCGTCGGTGGCGGCGCTGAAAGGAATACCCAACAGGTGCGTCTACAGCGTCTCCAAGGCAGCACTGCTGGGCTTGACGAAGTCGCTCGCGATCGACTACGTCAAGGACAACATAAGGGTGAACGCGGTCTGTCCCGGCACGACTTACTCTCAGGGCCTCGCGGAAAGGGTCAGAGCATCCAAAGATCCTGACGCGGTGCTTGCAGAGATGATGGCGAGACAACCCGTAGGACGACTCGCAAAGGAGGAAGAGATCGCTTTTGCTATACTATTTGCAGCGTGCGATGAAGCAGCGTTCATGACAGGAAGCTACGTTGTGATAGACGGAGGTGCAACGACAGCCTGACGTTGGGGGGACGGTCCATGAGCGTCCTTCAGGCGATAAGAGAGAATTACAGGACTTTCACAAAAGCAGAACGAAAGATAGCGGACACAGTGCTCCAAAATCCCAGGACTGTCCTTGAGTGTTCGATAAGTGATTTGAGCCAGATTTCTGGGGTCAAGAGCGAAGCGTCCATCGTGAAGTTTTACAGGAAAATAGGTCTTACGAGCTTTCAACAGTTCAAGGTGCTGCTGGCTCAGGAACTCTCGCAGGCTCCCCTCGAGATAGTCTACGAAGACATCAGCGAAGGCGATGATACAAAAACGATAGCTCAGAAGATTTTCAAGGCAACGGTGCGTGCGATCCTCGACACGCTCGACACGGTTGACGTGGCAGGTTTGGAAAAAGCCGCCGATCTTTTTCTGAAGGCAAAGAGAATTCTTTTCTTTGGCTTTGCAGCTTCGGCAGCCGTCGCCTTCGATGCCTTTCACAAGTTCACCCGTCTCGGAAAGCACTGCCTCTTTTCTAACGACGAGCACATCATGGTCACACTGCTCGCGAACGCGAGTAAAGACGATCTCGTCGTCGCCATCTCGCACACGGGTGAAACCAAATCGATCGTCGCACTCTCGAAAAAAGCCATCGAGATGGGAATACCAGTCGTTGCAATAACGGGAAACAGCAAGTCGAGCCTTGCGAAACTCGCCACGGTCGTGCTCGTGACGAACACCAAGGAAACGAAGATCAGAACCGATGCGATGACGTCCCGAATAGTCCAGCTGGTGATACTGGACACGATATACACGTTGCTGGCCGTGAAGGATCCACAGGCCATAGAGAATCTGAAGAAGAGCAGGTTGGCCATATCCGAGTTGAAATACTGAAACGGGGGCGATCCGGTGAAAAAGATCCTGATCTTGGCAAGGACCTTTGGAAAGTACTCCGACGAACCTGTGAGGCTTTTGCAGGAAAACGGCTTTGAAATTGAAAGGAAGGAAAAGATAGAGCCAAACGATCTGAAGCATTTCGACGCGGTGATCGTGGGGCTACAGAAGATCACACGTGAAATGCTGGAGAATTCTAACGTAAAAATCATAGCAAAGCACGGCGTTGGGGTTGACAACATAGACCTCGACGCGGCGACTGAATTTGGAATCCCCGTAACGATAACACCGAACGCGAACGCCGTTTCTGTAGCGGAACTCACGATGACTTTTATCTTCGCCCTGTCCAAAAAACTTGTCGAGCTGCACAGGACCCTTTACGAGAAGCGTCAGTTCGTTTCGAGTGTCGGGGTCGAGCTTTTCGGTAAGACGCTCGGCATCGTCGGTTTCGGCTCGATCGGAAAGGAAGTTGCAAGGAGAGCGATCTGTCTCGGTATGCACGTTCTGGTTCACGATCCGTACGTTGAAGCGAACGCTCTGAAAGAGTTCGGGGTGGAAGGTGTAGAACTGGATGAACTGCTGAAACGCAGCGATTTTGTGAGCCTGCACGTGCCTTTGAATGAGAAGACGAGGCATTTGATCGATCGTGAGAAACTCTCACTGATGAGAAAGACCGCCTATCTCATAAACACGGCCCGTGGAGGGGTTGTGGACGAAAACGCTCTCGTTGAAGCCCTCAAGAGAGGTCAGATCGCTGGTGCCGCTCTGGACGTGTTCGATCTCGAACCCTTGCCACCCGACTCGCCCCTGTTCGACTGTCCCAATTTGATAATGACCCCGCACGTGGGCGCACACACCTACGAAGCGATCCTGCGCATGAACATGATGGCTGCCGGATCGATCATCGACTTTTTCAACGGCAGGGTACCGAAACACGTCGTGAACAGTGAAGTGATTGAAAGGTTGCTCGAGAAGGGTTTTAAGAAATAGCTTGACCGTTCTCAGTCTGATCTCGCTTGACTCAGTTTTTGCAGGTGTTGTATAATGAACTGAACCAAATCCAAGGGGGGGATAGTTGTGAAGTACAGGTACGTCGTGCTCAGCATGGTTGCTCTCCTGATCGTGCTCACGCTCTCCGGCTGTGCGGATCTCTTCGGAACTTCTCCGACAGCGATGGCCAAAGATCTGATTTCCAAACTCTTCACAGCTCCAGCCACAGAACTTGTTTATGTTAAGCCTGCGACCGATACTGATCTGATCGACGAAGCAGCTGATATCGTGGATGTTCTCAGAGAAATCATGACCTATGCTCACACTGCCACACCGACTCTGAACGTTAAAGCTGTGACGGACTATTCAACCGATGCGAAGTGGCTACCTTACTTGATAACTGGCAAACCCGACTTCGTCGACAAGGTGTACATGGTCGAAATAGTTGCCAGCACGTCGGCGACTTCCATTTGCGTTACCTGGCCAATGATCACAGTGAAGGGTGTTGCAAACAAGGGATTCCTCTTCGCTGTGTATTACGAAGGGTCAGATACGAGAACTTATCCTTCACCGGTCATTCCCTTCTAAGACAACAGGCTCAAAGTTATCATCGTGGTCTTCGAAGCCCCCACGCGGGGGCTTTCGTTTTGAAGCGTACTTTTCGCATCATTCCTCACTCAACGATGACAATCTTTCCGCAAGGTCCTGAACGTTAACGAACAGAACCGAGCGAATGCCAATCTGTTGTGCGGCCGCGACGTTCTCAGGCGTGTCATCCACGAAGATCGTTTCTTCAGGCTCCACCCTTTCATTCTCGAGAATGTACAGGAAGAACTCAACGTCTGGTTTCACAAAGCCTATCTGATGCGACGTATACACCTGATCAAACACGCTGTAATGACCCTGTGCGATGTGAATTTGATAGTGTGGTTCTATCGTGTTCGTACCCGCAACCACTCTGTATTTTGCTCTCAGTCTCTTGATCAAATCGATCACTTCATGTCTGAGCACGGGCCTGAAAAACCTGACCCACAGATCTTCATCGATGCGCCTGCCAGAGATTTTCGAAAAATTCAACCAGAACTGCACAGAGTTGATCTTTCCAGTCTGAAGTTCTCTCAGACCAGCGAGTCGTGCCAGCGTCAGAAATTCTTCCCGGCTCAAACTGAGATACTCCGCGATCGCATTAGCCACAGACGTTCCATCGCACAGCACTCCGCCAACATCGAAGATGAAAAGTTTCAACTTGGTCATGGTTCTCTTCCCTTCGAAACGATGCACAGCAGAACAGTCCTCAGTTTCGACCTCCGGTTGAGCTCTGCGAGAACGCACAGTTTATTTTACTCCTTTCACGTCCATGTGCCTGTTGGTGCGAGAACCGCGGCCGTTTCTTTTTAACAGTCTGGCAGGTTGGTGAGAGGTACACAGGTTTCGATCGAAAATTGTAAACATGAGATTACCTTTACGGTGGGTTAAGGAACTCAACGTCTAAAGAGCTTTTTCGTTTTATTCAAAACGAACGATGCAGTTTGCTTTTCTAAAGATTTTAGCCATATAATACAGCAGAAAGTCAGCGGAGCGAATCGGATGAACGTTGTTCATGTTCCTGTACTCGTTAACGAGATCGTTGAGTTTTTCAAACACATTCACGGTGTGTTTCTCGACTGTACCGTGGGACTGGGTGGACACGCCGAAGCCGTTCTGACCAGAATCGACAACAGCGTCGTAATAGGACTGGACATCGACGATGAGGCTCTGGATTTTGCAAAGAAAAGGCTCGAACGTTTCATCGAAGAAGGTCGTGCCAAACTGTTGAAAAGTTCCTACGTGGACGCAGCCAGAGTTCTGAAAGAACTTGGAATCTCGCAAGTCGATGCAATCTTGATGGATCTTGGAGTTTCATCGATGCAACTGGAGAAAGCGGAGCGAGGTTTCTCTTTCAACAGAGACGGTCCACTCGACATGAGAATGGACAGGCAGCAGACTCTGACAGCGTACGATGTAGTGAACTTCTGGGACGAAGAGGCTCTCAGAAAAATAATCTTCGAATACGGTGAAGAGAAAAGGTACGCCCGGCGTATCGCCAGGTTCATAGTTCGGAACAGACCCATAGAGACCACAAAGCAGCTGGTGGAAGTTCTGGCGAAAGCGATTCCGGACAAATACGCTCGAAAAAGACATTTCGCAACGCGTGTGTTCCAAGCGATAAGGATCGTGGTCAACAATGAACTTGAAAATCTCAAAAAATTTCTCGCCCAGGTTCCAGGGATGTTGCGACCGGGCGGCAGGATTGCAGTCATATCGTTCCATTCGCTGGAAGACAGGATCGTCAAGGAGTTTTTCAGAACCTGTTCTGAACTAAAGCAGTTAACGAAGAAGCCGATAACACCTGAGGAAGCCGAGATAAGACTGAATCCGAGAGCCAGGAGCGCGAAATTGAGGGTAGCGGAGCGGGTGTGAGAGGAGGGGGGAAGGTTGACCCCTGTAAAGTCCATAGCGAAGCGGAGGAGTCACTCGGTTGAACGGGTTCTTTCGCTGTTCCTCGTGAGGATCGCCCTCGTGATGGTATTCCTCGCAGTGCTGGTAGTATCCATCTTTCCACTGGTGAGGTTGATGCAGTCAACGGCGAACCTATCGAGAGAAAACAAAGTTCTGCAGACGCGCATCGTTGAGCTCGAGCAACAGATTCGCCAGCTCAAGTTGGAACAAACGCTGTTGATGTCCTCACGAGAGGTGATCAGCCCAGGTTCTAATGAACAGTAAGCTGATCTCGAGCCGATTGAAATTCCTGACTTTTGCCTTCCTGTGTTTCTCGGTGGGCGCGATTGTGTTGCTCTCACTGAGAAGCTTCAACGTGACCGTCGGACCCCTCTGGACGATCCGCATACCCGCCTCGAGAGGTAAGATCCTGGACGCACAGGGCAGACTCTGCGCGTACGACGAGTTTGTGAACGTGGCGTACCTCGATCTCGACTACGTGAGAAACAGCAATTCCGACAGACTCAAACCGTACCTTGGTCTTCTCCTGAGGAACTTCAAAATCGAGAAAACTGCCGAAGAGATCCTGTCATCGAGAAACAGGTTCCTCAGACTCGGTGAAGGCCCTTCGAGAGATGATATCCTCAAGCTCGTTCCCACCGAGATGCTGCCTTTCGTTTCCATAGAACTCGAAGCACGAAGGAAGCGCTTCACCCAATTCGGCATGGATAAGATCTTGGGGCTGGTAATCGCCGATCGTGCAGTTGGTGGCGTGGAAGAGGCGCTGGACGCGCAGCTGAGAGGCAAAAGAGATGGGAAGGCCTTTCTAAAGTTTTCTGGATTTGTGAACCTGTTGCCAGAGCTCGTATTTCTGAGAGATCCTGTGGACGGAAAAGATGTTCGATTGACCATAGACCTCGACTTACAGCGCATATGTTATGAGGAGATCGTGAAAGCCAAAGAACAGAACCGCGCGGTCGGCGCGGGAGCCATAGTGATGGAAACCAAGACTGGCAAGATCAGGGCCATGGTCACCACGAGGAACTGGAACGACACGGTGCTGGGTTACATCGAACCGGGTTCGGCCTTGAAGCCCATAGTGTACGCGATCGCCATCGAGAGTGGCGTTCTCAAAGGGAATGAAGTCTTTCAATGTACAGGACAGATAAAACCCGTTCCGGAACTGGACATAACTGTGAGGGACATCGACGCACACGGCACCGTGGATGTGAAAGAAGCGCTCGTTCACTCCTGCAACAGCGCGACGATCATGATCGCCAGGCTGATCAAAGAAGAAATCGGAGAGGAAGCCTACTACGAGTGGTTGAAAAAGTTCGGCTTTGGAGAGAAAACGGGTGTGGAGATCGCAGGAGAAATATCCGGAGTGCTGAGGAAACCCAGTCAATGGTCGAAGATAGATTTCGCGATGATCAGCATCGGGCATGGTATCGGAACACCTCCTCTGCAATTCCTGGCGGCATTCAACACGCTGGCCAACTCTGGAAAATACGTCAGGCCGACGATCGTTGAAGAAAGTACACCAGTGGAAAAGCGCGTTCTGAGTGAAGAAACGAGCAGGTTCGTACGCGAAGCACTGCAGGCAGTCGTGAGCCAGGGGACGGGAAAAAAGGCGAACGTCCTGGGAGTGAACGTCGCTGGTAAGACCGGAACGGCGCAGAAGCTGGCCGATGGCAAGGATAGATATTTTTCGATCTTCGTTGGCTACTTCCCCTCTGAAGATCCCCTCTACACGATCATGGTGTACGTGGACGAACCGTCGGCGGGGGCGTACCTCGCTGGAGAGGTCGCCGCACCGATCTTCGCGTCGATAGTGAAAAGGTTGATTCAATTGCGAAAAGAGCATCCGCTGAGCGTGACGACGCATGCGATGCCGGATCTTCGCGGACTGACCCTGCGCGATGCACTCTTGATACTCCAGCAACTTGGAATCTCTGACGTGAGGATCGAAGGGGTGGGGAAAGTCAGCGAGCAGTATCCAGAGCCCGGTGCCATCGATTTCAAAGGCAAGACGGTCTTTCTGAAACTACAATGATACCCTCACATGATAGAATCTTAGGCGAGGTGCCATGGTGACGTTGTCATCGTTGTTGGAACAGATCGTTACAGGGTTCGTGGCTGTAATTCTCACAGTTGTGCCACGCGAATATTTCAAGGCCCGGCTGGCGGTCAGGCTCGGCGATCAAACACCTCAAAAGGTCGGCCGAACCAGCCTCAATCCCTTCGTGCACCTGGATCCGATCGGGACGGTTGCCTTCATCTTCCTGAACTTCGGCTGGTCTCGACCCGTTCCGATCAGGCCCTGGAACTTGAAGAAAGGCAAGAAACACTTTCTTCTGGTTTCGTCGATTGGTCCCGCGACAGGTATGGTCTGCTTTCTTTTTTATGGAATTCTGGCACGCTCTTTGAGCAACTTCGAACTCGCCTTCGAGACTTTCAGCAAGGCTGCGAGGTTCAGTCTCACCTACGCCCTTTTTTCTCTCTTTCCCATACCACCCCTCGACGGTTCCCGCATCCTCGGAGCGCTGCTCCCCGAAGGTTACACGGAGTGGTACATGAAGTACGAAGTTTACGGGGTGCTCTTCATGCTGGCACTTCTGTTCCTCTGGATCATGCCGTTGATAATGAACCCATTCATCCATTTCATAGAGAAATTGACGATACTTCTGACAGGTTGAAAGGAGCAGTGCGAAATGCTGTTCATGAAATATCCCGTGTCGCTGAACGTCGTCAGAAAGCTGAAAGTATCGGATTCCATCGTTTTCACTGGAAGGTTCGTTCTCCTGAGCGATACGGCCTTCCAGAGGATCATCAACTACGAGCGTGCCGAGGGTCTGGTACCGGATTTCATCAAGAACGAGCTCGTATGCTTCGGAAGGATCGAAAACAATTTTGTGAAGCCGATCCCGTCAAAGAAATTCGAAAATTTCCTTGAGAAGGCGTTCCTGTACGGTGTGGTTTCCGTGATAGCCTTCGACACCAGTCTGGATGAAAGCACTTTCAAAAGGTTTTCCCGTGTGCTCTTCGTAGTCGAGTCCGAAGTCCGTCCCACATCGACGAGGATCCTCACCTACGCAGACCTGGGCGAAGATGCAGTGTACGAGATCGAGGTGGAAAGGTTGTTCATGCGCGTCGCCATAGACAGCAAGGGTAACAGGACGTCGCTGGAGGTCGAACAATCGTGAGGTACTGTTTCGTGTTCGGCACCCGTCCGGAGGTCATAAAGGTTGCCCCCGTCTACAAATTCTTCGTGGAGAAAGGCGAAGAGGCGTTCATAGTCGCGACGGCACAGCACAGGGAAATGATGGACATGATGATGAACGTTTTCAACATAGAGGCGAAGCACGATTTGAACATCATGACGCACGATCAGACTCTCGACAGCGTCGTCGCCAGCATCATGCAGAAACTGCCACCCATCCTGCAACGAGAAAAGCCGGAGGTGCTCTTCGTGCAGGGTGATACCACCACGGCGATGGCCTGCGCGATCTGTGCATTCCATTCGAAAGTCGAGGTTGCCCACATCGAGGCGGGCTTGAGGAGTCACGATCTTTACGATCCTTTCCCCGAAGAGATGAACAGAAGGGTCGTGGACGTCGTCAGCACTTATCTGTTCGCACCGACGACGAAGGCCAAGGAAAATCTGCTGAAGGAAGGCATCGAAGAACAACGCATCCACGTGGTCGGTAACAGCGTCGTCGATGCGCTGAACATGATAAGAAGCAGGTTCGAACTGTCTCGAATAAGATCGCAGATCGTGCCCTTCGACACTTACGTACTTCTGACTCTGCACAGGCGAGAGAACATAGGTGAGAAGATGGTTTCGATACTCTCCGGGATCGCGAAATTCGCGGAAGAAAGGAACGTTCCAGTGGTTCTGCCCGTCCACAAGAATCCCAACGTCAGAAAGATCGTTTTCGACACCGTGGGATCCAACCGGCATTTCTTCCTGATAGAACCGCTCGATTATATTTCCTTTCTGGCGTTGCTCGAAGGTTGCTGGTTCGTTGTGACCGACTCAGGTGGTGTGCAGGAAGAGGCACCGTCTTTCGGCAAGTTCGTCGTGGTCGCGAGAAAGACCACGGAGAGACCTGAACTCATAGAATCTGGTTTTGGAACATTGGCTGGCACTGACAAGGATTCGGTCTACAGTGCCATGGTGCTCGCGAGCGAGAAAAGATTGGATCCTTCTGAGAATCCATTCGGTGATGGGAAAACTTCTGAGCGGATCTGGAAGATCATGAGGGGTGTTCGGACGTGAAACTGAGGATGGCGCTGGTCGGCTGCGGCAGGATCTCTTCGAAGCACGTGGAAGCCATCGAGCGAAATCGTCATCTTCTGGAACCAGTCGCGGTGTGTGACATCGTTGAAGAGAGGGCACAGAGAACCGCAGACATTCTCGAACAGAAGCTCGGTGTGAAACCAGAAGTTTACACGAACTACGTTGACGTGCTGCGGCGCTCCGATGTGGACTTCGTTTCCATCGCCACACCGAGTGGTTTGCACCACGAAATGACGATGCAGGCGATGGAGTTCGGCAAGCACGTGCTGGTGGAAAAGCCTCTCGCCCTCGACACGAAACATTTGAGAGAGATCGTCGATACGTCCAAACGGAAGAAACTGAAGGTTGGGGTGTGCCACCAGAACAGGTTCAACCCACCAGTTCAAGAGCTCCGCAAGAAAATAGAAAGTGGAGCTTTCGGTAAGCTGTTTCACGGTGTCGTGAGCGTGCGCTGGAACAGGAACGAATCGTACTACAGACAGGACGCCTGGCGCGGAACCTGGGAACAGGACGGGGGCGTGCTCATGAACCAGTCGATCCACGGGATCGATCTGCTGCAGTGGATGCTGGGAGAGAAACCCAAACGCGTCTTCGGACTGATAAAGAATCTGAACCATCCTTACATCCCTGTGGAAGATCTGGCTGCGGGCATAGTCGAGTTCGAATCTGGTTGTGTGGGGATCGTAGAGGCCACGTCGAACGTGTTCGACAGGAACCTTGAGGAAGTTCTGACGATCTTCGGCGAGAGAGGCACAGTTAAGATAGGAGGACTCGCCGTCAACAGGATACTCGTATGGAGATTTCCAAACGAAGATTCACATCCCTTCATGAGCCTGCCAGATCCAGAGACGGTGTACGGCCATGGCCACGGGCCGCTGTACGAAGATTTCTGCAAGGCCATCGTAGAGGACAGAGAACCGTACATCGACGCAGAATCAGGTTCTAAAGCTGTACAGATCGTGCTGGCAATCTACAAATCCTCTCTGGAAAACAGGTGGGTCGAGTTCCCGTTCGACTTTTCCACCACAGAGATGAAGGAGTGGAGAGGTTGAAAAAATCGCTGCTTCTGATCGCTCTCGCAGCTCTGCTCACATACTTGCTCAAACCCTTCAGGTTCACCCTGCTCGATGCAGCCTTCCTCGTCTACAGCGTCGCGGTTTTCAACCTTCAAAAAAATCGACGAACGGCTGCGACTGGTCTCTTCGTTGCCCTGCCACACGCCGCGTTCGGTAACGGTAGCTTCACGCCATTGATCGTGGCGCTCGGATCTTCGTTGCGTTTTGAAAAGAGTACTTTCTCGAACAGGTTCCACGATTTTCTGAAGCGATACAGCATCTACGCCCTGGCCCACTTCTTGTCCAGCTTGGCAGGTAATGTTTTCTTTAAAACACTTCTGTTTAGCTCTACCGCTTTCCTTCTGACTGTGCTCGTAGAACTTGAAAAGTCACGCTGGTCCTTCATTGAAGATGTTCTGTTCGTCACCAGCCTGGTGTGTCTTTATATGTTCGCTCAGCAGCTTCAGAGCCTGTGGATCGTTCTGGCCTTCATGCTGAGCTTTCTGATTTACAACCTTCTACTCGGCTACAAATCCAAGGTGAAGGAACTGGAAAAGTTCCAGCAGACTTACACAGATTTCAGAAAGAAGCTCGCCACGGTGGTACAGCTGGTGAACCATCCTCCGAGTGCCTCGATCGCCGACACTCTGAGACATTTTGCCAAAGTCGTGAGCGACATCACAGGGTTCAGATACGTGTTGATCAGCGTTCTGAACAGAGAGCTCGGGGTGATCCAGCGCGTGGCGCACCATGGGATGAGCGAGGAAGAATTCTCAAGGCTGAAAGAAAACCCGCCACCGATCGAACATCTTCTGCGTTTCACACAGGAGCGGTTCAGGGTGAGCAACTCTTATTTCATACCCGAAGGCACGATCGAAGTGCCGTCGCAGTACAGCGCGGTATTGATCGACCGGGCAGCAGGTGACGAGCCTGACGCCTGGCGTCCCGAAGATTTTCTGATAGTCCCAATATACAGTCCCCTCGGGGAGATGGTCGGTTACATCAGCGTGGACGCGCCGGAGAGTGGAAAAAGGCCGCGGATCGAAGACGTTCAGCTGATGGAACTTGTAGCGAACCAGGTATACAAGCTCTTGGAAAGATCGGAACTGTATCGAGACATCGTCTCGAGACAATCCTACGATTCTCACACGCTCCTGCTGACGCACTCCGCTTTCCTCAGCTACGTCGATGCGGAGATCGCGAAGGGGAACCGTTTCGCCGTCGTGATCCTGGACGTGGACGATCTGTCTCTCATAAACCAGCGCTTCGGACACGAAGCGGGAGACCGTCTACTCGAAAAGATCGCGGACATACTGCGCACGAAAACGAGGAAAACCGACGTGGCTGCAAGGTTCGGTGGCGAAGAGTTCGCACTGCTTCTGAGGAACGTGACCAAGTCCAAGGCGATCGAGATCACCGACAGACTCCTTCAGGAAGTTCGCAGGATCGATTTCCAGACGAAGGTGTCGGTGAGCGCAGGCATCGCCATGTTTCCCGACCACGGTAGGACTTCACAGGAGCTCACAAAGGCAGCCCTTCAAGCGCTCCAGATCGCCAAGATTTCCGGAAAAGACAGGCTCATGGTCTTCTAAGTCGCGTTCAGTCGAGCCACGGGCTGCACGCCCAGAAGATCTATCAGCCTTCGATCGCTCGTCATTATCAGTACCTGTCGCGTCTGCGAAATTTCCTTCAGAAGTTCCGCGGCCACTTTCAGCCGTTCTTCGTCGAACCTTATCAGGAAGTTATCCACGATCAGGGGGAGGGGTTCAGAGAGCTCGAGCGTATCGTGAAGCGCCGTCTTGTAGGATAAGATCAACTGGTCGATCGTCGCCCTGCTCAGCACATCGGTGGAAAGATGCAGATCGTTCCCAGCCACGATCCTCACGGAGAGATCCTTATCCACAACCACGTTCTCTGCCAGCTTTGAGAACATCCTGAAAGTTGGCACGAAAAGGTTCGCAAACTTCTTCACATAAGATCCCGTCAATCTCTCAAGTTCGGAGTGCAGAAATTGCGAAAGTGATGGTAACCTTTCGAGCTTCATTTCAACGATTCGGCTCCGCAGTTCGATCAGCGATTTTTCCTTCAACAGCTCGACCACTCTCTCGAGCAACGTCCCTTCGTTCAGAGTCGACTCCAGTTCGCTGAGACGCGTTTGTAAACTTTCGATCTGCCTGTCCACATCTTTCGAGAGGTTTTCGAACCCGGCCTTTTCGTCCAAAAGGGTCGAAAGGGTCTGGTACTGTCTCAACAGACATTCGAAGTTGCGCTCTTGCAGGCACTGCTTCGTTCGTTCCAACTTCGATCTTTCGGCCTCGAACTCCTCAACGCGACGGTACCTTTCGTACGCCCCACTGACCTCCTCGAAGCTTTCCAGACCGAACCTTTCGAGCAGTTCTCTCAGTTCGCCTTCCAGCGACAGTTTCTGTCTCTGCAGATCTGAGAGTTCATCCTGCAGACGCTGTGAAACTTCCTTGAGCTGTGCTATCTTCAGGCTCTTGTCGTCGATCGAAGAAACGATTTCCTCGAGCCTGAGAATCACACTCGGGACGTCGGACAGTTCTTCTGCCCCGTATGGTCTGAGCTGTTCCAGCATGTTCTTCGTTTCCATTTCGAGTTCTTGTTTCAACCTTTCGAACCTGTCCTTTTCGCTGAGCCAGTCTCTGTAACGCTGGTAGAGCTGTCTCAGTTGCGATACGTCCTTGACGCCAAAGTTCGCGAGCAGTCTCTGCGTGGCTGAGCTTTTCCTTTTCTCTATCGCGCGCAGCTCCAGCTGGTACTTCAACATCTCTTCTTCGTCGCGTGACAGCTGCTTGTCCAACCTCCACACGTTCGTCAGGAAAATCAGAGTGATCGCACCGAGCCCTCCCGTGAGGAAGAACCACCAGCTCGCCACCACGAACCCGAGGATCGTCGAAGCCACAGCCGCTAAGGCGGAAACGATCGCGATGATGCGAGACCTGCTGATCTTCTTTCTACTCTCAGAGACGTTCTCTTCGAGCAGTTTCAACCTGCTCTGCAACCGCGCCTCTTCCTGTTCTTGAAAATTCACAGTTTCTTTCATCACTTCTTCCAGAAAATCTTCACGGAGTCCCTCGAACGCTTTCCAGGAAGCTTCGTACCTGGATTCGAATTCCTTCAACTTCTGGAAGTTCGATTCCAGAAGCCTGTACGTGAGACGCAGGTTCTTCAGTTTCAACTTGAACGTCTCGACGTCTTCACTTCTGATCGTGTGCATGAGTTCGTCACGCTGTTTCACCGTTTCTTCGAGCAATTTTGAGACTTCTTCGACTCTGCTCCGACGCTGTTCGATGATCGTGTTCAGTCGATCCAGCTGGGCTTTCACGTTCGAAATTTGCTCGTACTGCGCCCCGTTCAAAATCGTAAGCTTTTTCTCTCTTTCGAGTGTTTGAAGAACTTCTCTCAATCTTCGATCGAGTTCTTCGAGTCGTTGTCTCAGGAATTCTTCGATCTTTTCGTTCAGCCTCGCGATCTGAGCCTGCAACTTGGTCTTCTCTTCCTGAAGCAACGAAAGCTCCTGCTTGAGCCTGGAAATTTCCACGAAATTAGAAAACTGCTGTTTTCTCGCCCGGTAGAATGCTTCGATCTGCTCGTCGAGCCGGTTCAGTTGCTCCTCGAGCTGTTTCCTTTGAGAGAGGAGTTCTTCCGCGTAGCGCGGAATCTTCTTCAGGGCATCCTCGATCAGCTGAGCTTCTTCCACGCGCTGAAGGTTGCTCTTCATCCGTGCGATGAGGTGATCCTCTGCCTTTCTGAGTGTCAGATCTTCTTCATCGCTCAGGAAGATCAGACTGTCTGCGAAGTTTCTTTCGAACGGCTTCTCACCAAAGGTGCTGAACAATTTGAGCTCTTTTCCTCCATGAAGAACAACGATCCCGCCGTCGAGTTCGGAACCATCCCAGGGTCGATACTTCTCCAATTCCTCTTCGGACAGACCGCAGATGCACGATCTGATGAAATTGTACAGCGTCGTTTTGCCGGACTCGTTTGGACCGTAGACGACGTTCAAACCTGGTTTCAGCTCGAGTTCGAATGACTTCAATTTTCCAAATCCTTTTATGTACAGCCTGCGGATGTGCACGGTCTCACTTCACCCCTGCAGATTCAAGGTTTCCACAAGCAGTGCCTTCAGCTTTTCCGGAGCCCTCTCGAACAGCTTCCTCACCGTCTCCTTTTCCACTGACCGGTAAGACTCAAGCACGTGGATCTGCAGCTGAGAGACCTGCTCGAGCCTTTCTTCCTGAACCGGTTCGAGCGTGTAAGCGATCTGTCCCTCCTCCGGCAAAGACAGCGTCTCTTTCTGGATTGGCCTGCAACCCTTCGTTGAAGCCCTCTTCAAAAGCAGTTGTCCATCTTCTTCTATGAGAAAAGATGGAAGCTCCGCCTCGACGGGATTGGAAGAGAAACTCATGAATTCGATCGTTAGCTCATCAAGCAGCGAAACGTGCGATGGGAGAGAAAATTGTTCCAGCGGAACGTTCTCGTCTTTCAGCCTGAACTTTCCCTTCCACGGCAGCAGGGACAGAATCTCGGCAACATGCTTCGGCAACGCGAGATCTCCGAACAGATTCACCATGAAAAATTCATCCGCATCCAGGCTGAGAAACTCGGCCAGTATGGACTTCTTCCTTTTCTGTACCTGGTCAAAATCGAGTGGAAAGCGCGCGTCGGCAGAATCGTACAGCTTCAGATTCAAAAGGTACGCTCTCTTCAACCTTCCTTCACCCCGAGCTTCAGAACGTAGAGTTTGAAACCGAGCGGTCCGAGCTGGCACGTTATCACGTCAGAGACCTTCTCCTGCTTCCAGCGATTTCCATCCCAGCTTGTGGCTTCGAGTACTTCGACCTTTCGACCACGCGTGTTTTCCAACAGCACATCCACGCTGCATTCACTCAGTTTCAAGTTGGCCAGCACGATCAGCGCGAGATCGTCCTTCCAGTAAGACGCGTTACAGACCGTTCCATCCTGCCAGCTCAAATAAACCGGTCTGTACTCTCCTTCGAGCAACACGTCCAGAAATCTGTTCCTTGTGCTGGAGAGCTCCGAGAGAAAATCGATGAGCTCCGTCTTCTTCCAGTGAAGAACGTAATGATCGAAGAACGCAAGCTTTCCCTGGAATTCATCGTCGCACTTCAGAGTGAACCTGCCACACGCATCGTTGTCGAGTCCGAGGTTCATGGGCTGGCTTTCTTCTATTTCCTGCCCACAGTTGATCGCGAAGATGCCGTTCCTCACGAACGCGCACAGGAACGGCAGAAGGTATTTGAGCCTCTGTCCCTCGTTCCTCGTGACGGTTCTGGGGGTGTCGGGAGTTTCGCAAGCCGCCAGGAACGGAAGCTGTATGCTGCCAGAAAGGTTCTGGAAGAATTCGTAGGTTTTGTCGGGGAACCTCGGGAGCATCCACCAGCTGTTTCCGACGATCGCATCGTAACCGGCCTGTTTCGCCTCGGTTGCCCTGTGCGGCTCGAGCTCTTCCGCGATGAAGACGAACGAAGGATCTACAGAACGTGCGTTGTCCATGATCATCTTCTGGAGTTCCTGCGGCAGCGCGTGGCCCATGTCCAGCCTCACGCCGTCGATTCCGTACTTCTTCTGGAACTGTGGCAGCACGGACGCTATGTATTCCCAGAGCTGGGCGTTCTTCACCTCTCCAGGGAAGCGGCTCGCCTTGATGACATCGAAGAGCACGTACGGTGGCTGGTCTTTCGAGACCTTTCCCTTCGCGGTGAGTGGATGGTCCAGATAGAGCCTGAAGAACGTCACGTCGTCCCAGGTGGGTTGTGGATCGTTGACCCAGTCGGAGAAGCCCGGCGCCGTTACGACTCCGAACTCTTTCGCGATCTGGTACATGAAATTCTCTTCCTCACAATGCTTCACGAAGTTTTCCCACTTCTGTGGATCGAGCCTGGAAGGGTCGAACGAGAACTTCTTCAGGTGCGTTCGAACCACTTCGAGATCGTACAGCTCCCTCATCTGCTCGAAGGTCGGCTGGCAGAAACCCAGATGCTCGATCTTGGGAGGTGCGTAACCTGCCAGTTCTTCGAGCTTGACCCAGTAGAACCAGTCTGGATGTTCGAGGATGAGGTTGCAATCGCGCGCGGCGGTTCTCGGGATGAAATCGAGGACCACCCTGATTTTGAGCATGTGGCAGGCCTGAACGAAGGCTGCGAACTCGTCCGAAACCTTCCAGCCGTCGAGCAAAGGATCGTGGTACCTTTCATCTATCTTCAAAAAGTCCTTCACCGCGTAAGGTGAACCGATCTCTCCCTTCTTGAACATCTCGCTCGACTGCGTGATCGGTAGCAAGTAGAGCACGTCGATTCCAAGCCTTTTGAGGTGTGGCAGCAGCAACGTCATCTTCAGAAACGTTCCACTCTCTCTGTATCCGAGCACATCGTCCTGCTCGAACCTGCCGAAGCCTTTGTGGTTGTACGCGCTGTTCGTGCGCACCAAACTGCTATAGAGAACTGCCCTTCTGACCCAGTTCCTGCCCGATTGGTTCTCCTGCAGGCTCAGAGATTTTCCCGCTTCCGCATCGACGAGTTTGTTCTGCTTGAGCCATTCTCTGAGTTCTGAGAAGAGCACCGCAGGATCGACGAACGCCCTGTCGTTCTCCATCCTGCGCGGTCCTGCGTACCAACCTTCGATCCACACGTTAGGCACGCAGTAATCGAGTTTTCCTCTCGAACGCACACTCGAGAGCATTTCGAAGATCACACCGATCACCTCAGTACTCTTCCAGATAGTTCTTCTGCTCTTCGGTGAGCGTGTCTATCTCGATACCCATGCTCGCCAGCTTGAGCCTGGCTATCTTCTCGTCGATGTGAGCAGGCACGGCGTACACTCCAGCGGGCAGCTCGTTCGTCGCGAGATGGATCAAAGACAGCGCCTGCACCGCGAAGGACAGATCCATTATCTCCGCGGGATGACCGTCCGCGGCCGCCAGGTTCACCAGCCTTCCCTGAGCGAGTAGATAGAGCGTTCTACCATCTGCGAGCCTGTAGGCTGTAACGTTGGGCCTCGCCTCGTACTTCTCCACGCACATTCTCTCCAGCGCTCTCACGTCCACCTCGACGTCGAAGTGCCCCGCGTTCGCCAAGATCGCACCGTCTTTCATCTGAAGGAATTCTTTTTCGCTTATCACCTTCGTGTTCCCCGTGGCCGTGATGAAGAAATCTCCAAGCTTCGCAGCCTGAGAGATCTTCATCACTTCAAAACCTTCCATGACCGCCTCAAGCGCCTTCACCGGATCCACTTCGGTGACGATGACCCTCGCCCCAAGCCCCCTGGCGCGCATCGCGATGCCTTTGCCACACCAGCCGTAACCGCACACCACGACGACCTTGCCGGCGATCGTCAGGTTCGTGTTCCTCATGATGCCGTCCCACGTGGACTGTCCCGTGCCGTAGCGGTTGTCGAACAGGTGCTTGGTGAACGCATCGTTCACGGCGATCACAGGAACTTTCAAAAGGTTTTTCCTGTGCAGAGCGCGCAGTCTTCTCACACCGGTCGTGGTCTCCTCCGTGACTCCGCGCAGGTTCTTCAAAGCTTCCTGGAGTTCCGTGTGTGCCATCACCGTCAGATCGGCACCGTCGTCCAGGATCAGGTGCGGTTGGGTCATCAACACCTTCTTCAAGTTCTCCACGTACACTCGCTCATCCTCGGTGCGTTTGGCGTACACCGTTAACCCTCTTTCTCTCAGCGCCTCCGCGACGTCGTCCTGCGTGCTCAAAGGATTGCTCCCGGTCACTATGACTTCCGCGCCAAGGTCTCTGAGCAGGAGTGCAAACCTCGCGGTCTTCGCCTCGAGGTGGATCGACATGCCTATGCGCAGACCCTTCAAAGGTTTCTTCGGTCCGTATTCCTCCTCGATCGATCTCAGTATCGGCATGAACCTGTAGACCCACTCGATCTTCACGTGTCCCGATTTCAAACTCGTTCACTCCTTTCAGAAGATGCGCCTCACCAGACTTATGGCTCCCTGTGGACACACCTCGTGGCACACGTAGCACTTTATGCATTTTTCATAATCGATCTTCAACCTGTCTATGTCTATCGCCTTCGCAGGGCATCTCTCTTCACATATTCTACAGCGAACACACTTCGTTCTGGAAATCCTGGGCGATCGGGCCAGACGCCTCGCGAGCGATCTGAGCGCCTCCGGGACCGGGAGTACGGGAGCGGTGACGGGAAGTTCGATGCGGGACGTCCAGTCTCCTTCAACATCGTGATCGACGATCAGACCCCTTTCGAGGGATTCACGCACGGTGTAGATGATCAGTGGATCAACGCTCATTCTCTTGCACAGCACAAAATCGAGTGTGAACCCGTCGGTGCTGAGCGCAATCACACCGAAACGTTTTATCTTTCCGTTCGCCGGGCCGTTGCCCTCCATCCCGACAACACCGTCGACGATGTTCAATGTGGGCTTGACCAGTTTGTGAATGTCGACGAGCAGCGCGGCGAAATTCTCGTTCGTTCCACACCTCATGTGCCATCCAGACTTCTCCAGACCCGGCACGCAACCGAAGGTGTTCTTGACCGCGAGCGTGAGCACCATCTGAGAATGGGTCTTCAGTTTGGCCACGTTCACGATCTTATCGACCTCGAAGATCCTCCTGTCGATGTTTATCTTCTTGTAGACCTCTCCGTTCACCGGAACCGGTTGATCGAGCTCGAAAATGGGCACGTCGAATTCTTCACACACGTCCTTCATTCCCGTCTTTTCAGCTATTCTTTGAAAGTTACCCGAAGCGGGGCTGTCCGCCACCATCGCGTTGCATCTGATCTCCTTGAGGAAGGATAGAACGGCTCTCACGATCGCCGGATGCGTTGTCACGGCTTCTTCCGGTCTTCGAGCCGAAAGCATGTTGGGTTTGACGAGCACGGTATCACCTGGTCTGAAAAGGTCCGCGAAATTTTTCAGAGCGTTCTTGAGGATCTGCGTGGCTTCTTCGTAAGAATCACAGCGAAGTAAACTTACTTTCATGACGGCCTCCCATCGTGAAAGTGTTGTTTCTTTCCCAATAAAGAGTGCTTTCTGTGCTCGATCTTAGTTTATCATCATTTTGAGGGATTCGGATGACGAACGTTGTGCTGAACCAGGTCTTAGCGATCTTCCTTCTGACAGCTTTCGGGTTCGCGCTGAAGAAAATCGATCTCCTCAGCGATGGATTCACCAAGAGCAGTTCCGATCTGATCATCTACGTCACACTGCCGGCGATGATAATAAGTTCGATGGACAGGGAATTCTCCAGGGACGTTGCCAGAACATCGCTTCAAATATTCCTCATGGGTGCCATCATGTACGCGTGTTCAACCCTGCTGGCTTTTCTGTTCGCCCGTTTCAGAAGGTTCGAAGAGCACCAGCGTGGCGTCTACATGTACATGATCATCTTCGGCAACGTTGGCTATCTGGGTTATCCAATCATGAACGCCATCTATGGGGATGTCGGAATCTTCTACAGTGCGGTGTTCAACATCTGGTTCAACGTTCTGACCTGGACACTCGGTGTGAGCATCTTGGCACGTGGCAGGCTCAACGTTCGAAACATGTTCATCAACCCTGGTCTGCTCTCGACACTCTTCGGCCTGTTCATATTCCTCACACCGCTCAGGTTGCCCGGCTTGATCAAATCTGTGCTCGACAGCGTCGGTTCGATGACCACCCCGCTCGCCATGTTTCTGGTCGGCGCGTTCCTGGCCGAAGCTAAGTTGAAGGATCTCGTCGCCCAGATGGACCTGTATCTGGCATCGATTCTGAAATTGATCGCAACACCTGCGCTTGTGTTTCTTCTGATCGAAAACTTCCATCTGCCAGAGATCGTGAAGGCTCTACCCATCCTGATGGCGGGTATGCCTTCGGGTGTGAACACCGCCGTTTTCGCGAAGATGTTCAACAGGGATTACAAACTCGCCGCCCAGGGCGTTGTGCTGTCCACGGCGCTCTCCATGATCAGCCTTCCGGTTCTGATACTGCTGACCATCAGATAGATTCACTTGAACCGGACAGGTGTGTGTGATAAAATTTCAGTGAGCGCCGAGGTGGCGGAACTGGCAGACGCGACTGACTCAAAATCAGTTGAGGGTTGACCCCCTCGTGCGGGTTCGACTCCCGCCCTCGGCACCAGACCCGCCAGGTGGCGGGTTTTTCGCTTTTTTCTTCCTGAGCCACACGTTCACACGTTGCGTGTCATCGTGTCGTCAGGTACGGTTCACGATCGAATCGTAAGCCTTCTTCATCGCTTCGAGTATTCTTTTCAGGTTCTCCATGGAGCAGGCGAAGTTCAGCCTCACACCCATCGGCTCGCCGAAGTCTGCGCCGTTGTTCAGATACACCCTCGCCTTTTCGAGGAAGAATCTGTGCGGATTTTCTAAACCCAGCTTGGAACAATCGAGCCACATCAGAAACGTCGCCTCGGGTAAAACGACGTCGATCAGCGGCATCTTCTCTTTCACAAAGCGGTAAGCGAAGTCTCTGTTTTCGCGAAGTTTTTCCAGCAGGCTTTTGAACCACGCTTCGCAGGATGTGTAAGCGATCTGCAGGGCGAGCGTTCCGAAGATGTTCGGTGTCGTGAGTTCGAAGGCTTCGAGAGCTTCGTTGTAAAGCTTTCTGATCTTCTCGTCTGGAACGATCCCGTAACCGTTCGTCAGGCCCGGAACGTTGAAACTCTTTCCCGCCGAGCTGAGAACGATCACGTTCTGAAGTCCCACCTTCAGCATCGAAGTGAACCTGAACGGTTCGTACACGATGTCTGCGTGTATCTCATCGCTGATGATCGTCACGTTGTGTTTCGAGCAAATTTCCGACAGCTCTTTCAGCTCTCCGTACGTCCACGCCCTTCCAACAGGATTGTGCGGGTTGGAAAGGATCAGCAGTTTGACCTTGTGATGGGACAACAGCTTCTTTAATCCCTCAAGGTCCATGACGTACTTTTCGTTCAACTTTTTGAGCTTGTTCTCCACGACGATTCTTTTGTTCCTCCTGATGACGTTGAAAAATGGTGGATAGACCGGTGGCTGTACGACGATCCCATCGCCCGGTTCGGTGAGGAGATTCACAAGCAACGCCATCATCGGCATCACGCCCGGTCCATCGATGATCCATTCCTTCTGGATCGAAACGCCGTGCCTTTTTCCGTACCAGTCAACTATCGCCGCGTAGTATTCCTCCGGTCTGAACGTGTAACCGAAGACCGCGTGTTCAACTCTCTTTTTGAACGCCTCGACCATGCGATCGCACACCTTAACGTCCATGTCCGCGATCCAGGCAGGCATGACGTCATCGCCGTACCTTGCCCTTATTGCGTCGTACTTGACACAGTTCGTACCATCCCTCTCGACGAACTCGATCGACACGCGTTTTCCTCCTTCCTCAGCTTGCGAGTGGCTGTGCCACAGACGGGTTAAATTTTCAATCAATCTATCATAGCTTCTCTGACCACAGGATCGATGATGAAATATTGATTCTTTTCGCCGCGTTCCACTTCAAGGTAACCCATCTTGACCAGCTTGCTGATGATCCTGTTGAACGATGTGTCGGTCAGCTTCATCCTCTCTTTCATCTCCACAGCCTCTTTGATATCATTCCATGTGTGTAAGCCCAGCGCGACGGCTCTGAGAACGTGCCTGTACCTCTCACTCAGCTGGAAGATTTTCTCCAGTTCCTGCAGCACCGCTTGCTTCGCTTCTTGCACGATCTGCTCCAGGATCCTTTCGTTCGGCGCGCCCAAATCGAGGGTCCGCTTGCCGAAGTGAACGAGCCAGCCTATTATTCCGTCCAGCCTCCTCACAGCGGCCTCGATCGCGTCTTCTGGAACTTTCAGCCCGTACTGGGCGAACCCTTTGATGAGAAAGTCCTTGGACTGTTCGGGCGTGAGCCGTGGGACGTGGATCTCTCTCACGTACCTTCCGTAGAGTGGTGAATTCGGATTTTCGAGAGCGAGAAAATCTTCAAGGATACCCACCTCGGAACCCGTCATGATGAACTGCAGATTTTTGAGATTGTCGTAGGCGTAAGCGAGCAAACGAGGAAGATCGATCCCGCCGGCTTTCCTGAGGAACCTCAGAAACTGAACTTCATCGAAAGCTAAAACGAGCTTCTTTTCCTGACGCTCGGCCCAGTCGTCGAGTTTCTCCAAAACCTCCACAGGGTCTGGTTTCCTCTCGTCGGCGAGCGCGATCTCCATACCGAACACCTTCAAGCCCCTGATCCGCCTGAGAAAGTTCATGAAGGAACTGTAGGTTTCCACCAACTTCCCAACCTGGCGAACGAAGCTCAGGAGGAAGTCTTCCTTCGCGGTGTTCACGGAGATCGATCTGCAATCGAAGAAAACGCTGGGCCTGTCCGTTTCGGATAAGAACACCTTCAACAGGGAAGTCTTCCCGAACCTCCTGGGAGCCAGTATCAGTACGATGGGTTCTTCGCTGAGCTGTAGTTGTTTCAGTTCCTCTTCTCTATCGTAGAGATCGTCGCGGTTGCTCTTCGGTTGTGGATCGAACAGCAAACTATCACCCCTGATAGTTACTATCACCACTGATAGTATATCAAAGCAAAAAACGAAACACAACCGATCTCAACCAACCTGCGATCTTCGAAGCTCCCAAAGACTCGTTCGTTCGCAAAGCATCTTCACGGCTCGTTCGGCCGGTTCGTGACAAGATGGATCTACCAGACCTACAGCCTCACATCCTTCAACTTCTGTTGTGCCCTGACCACAGACCTTATAACTCTGAGCATCGCGTCGAACTTCTCGTTGGCGCTGCTGAGAACTCTGTGCGTTTCTTCTATCGAACGTTTCTGGCTTTCGAAATTTTCCTCTGCCTGTTCGAAGGTCCTCCTCGCCTGAACGATGAGCTCCGCGTTCTGTTTCAGGAAAGAAAGCATCTGTTCCGTGGAGCCCCTGAACAGTTCGAAGAGTTCCCCGACGGTCTTCAAACCTTCCAGGGATTTCTCTATCATCTCGCTCAACTGCTGCACCTTCTTCGTTATCTCCTGCGCCGCGCTGCTCGATTCCCCCGCGAGCTTCTGTATCTCCGCAGCCACCACCGCGAAACCGCGTCCGTGCTCACCCGCCCGCGCGGCTTCTATGGAAGCGTTCAGCGCCAAAAGCTTGGTCTGTTTCGCGATGTTGTTGATTTTCTCGACCATGTTCTGCGTCTCTTTGAAGCTCTCGATCGTTCTGGACGTCTGATCCAGGGCGCTGTCGAACCTTTCACTCGCATGTTCCAGGCTCGCACCGGATCTTGAAAGCTGTGATTGCATCTCGTCGTTCATTTTCTTGATGGATTCGAAGGCCAAAGAGAGCGCCTCGCTGTCCCTGGAGAACTGTTCTTGAAGCTCCGTAAGCTCTTGGCTCATCTTAGAAAAATTTTCCATAACGGAGCCGATCTGTTTCTGCAGATCGATCACCCTCGAAACGAGCGCCTCATCGAGCTGGTTCATGAAGCTGGTCATCAGATTCTCTGCGAAGAACGCTGAAGAGATCTTTTCGAACGTTTTTCTGTCCACAGGTATCACTTCCCGTAGAACTGATCGATCAGATCAATTCCGCACCTGAGTTCCCTGAGCCACTGGAAAAACTTCTGAACGCAGCCGCCCTTCATGACCGCTCCGTGCTGTGGTGCGATCTGCTCTATCTGCTTCTTCGAAACGATATCGACCCACTTTCTGCAGGCAACGTTGCTGGTCATGTACCTTCTGTGGAACAGCTCCATGTTCTTCACGTGCGATTCGAAATCTTCGGTCTCTCTGTACCTTCTACCGGCGGGAAAGACGCACGTTCCGATGTCTCCGGAAAAGAGGATCTTCGCCGTCGGATCGTAGAGCGTGAAGTTTCCCGTCGAGTGCAGATAGTGCGACGGTATGATCTCCAGAACGTTTCCGCTCTTGAACCTGATCGTGTCTCCGTGGTCTGGTATCGGTACGATCCTCCTCTGATCGAAAACGCCGAAATGCGGCAGAAAGCGCACCCACAGGTTCGAGATGTAAACCTTGCTGTTTTCGGCTATGGAAAGCCACAGGATTATTCCGCTGGTCACGTCGGGATCCTGGTGGGTATAGAATATGTGAGTTATCTTCGATGGATCCACTATCTCTGACACGTTCGCCAAGACCCTTGGAAAGACGTGTGCTCCGCCTGGATCGAGCAGCACCGCTTCGTTCCCATCCACGATCAGGTACTGGTTCGTCTGAACGATCTCTTCCTCTTTCTCCTCCCATCCAAGGAAGTAGAATTTGTGAGTGCCGTTGTCGAAAAGCACGGTAGTCTGTGTCAAGCCCCGCACCTCCTTGATTTTATTCTAAACCACGAAAACAAAAATAAAAGGCGGGCGTGAAGCCCGCCTTCGTGTTCAGTCGATCGATCATCTCAACAGCTGCAGCACCGTCTGCGGCAACGCGTTCGACTGCGCCAGCATCGCCATGCTCGACTGCATCAGTATCTGCTGCTTCGTGAACTCCATCATCTCCTTCGCCATGTCCGCATCCCTGATTCGAGACTCCGCCGCTGTCAGGTTCTCCGCCGCAACTCCAAGGTTGCTTATCGTGTGTTCCAGCCTGTTCTGAACTGCTCCAAGCCTTGCCCTCGCACTGCTCACCTTGTGTATCGCCGCGTCTATAACCATGATCGTTCTTTCTGCACTGTTCTGATCGGTGACTTTCAGTGATGCAGTGGTAAGCCCAAGTGCGGCTGCTCTCATATCGTCGATACCCGCGATCATGTTGTGACCTTCGTTCGAACCGATCTGGAAGATCAATTGTTTTGCAGCCGTGTAAAGTGCTTCCACCCTGACTACGGCGCTGTCGATAACTTCATTCAGCGGTAGAGCGCCGCCAAAATCGGCAAGTTTGAAAACAGTTGAATCCCATTTGAACGTAATATTGCCAATCGCGGCACTGCCTGCACCAAGTGTCGCTATGGTGGAGTCCATACCACCCGCAGTGAAGAGCGTTATCTTAACATCCAGCGCGCTTGTCTCTGAACCATCAAGTTGCCCAACTTCAACAACGTAGGTTCCTTCAACTGCTGCAGAGCTAACTTCTCCAAGCGTCAAGTTGATATTTCCAGCGGTAACCACCTTCGCATCTGGAGATGCCCTGAAGCTTTCGATCTTTCCATCCAGAAGTTTCATCGTGTTGAACTCCGTCGTCCTTGCGATCCTGTCTATCTCTTCCTTCAACTGGTCCAGCTCTGCCTGAATCTGGTTCCTATCAACGTCCGTGTTCGTGTCGGATGCTGCCTGTACCGCAAGCTCTCTCATCCTCTGCAAGATCGAGTGTACCTCTGTCAGTGCACCTTCTGCCGTCTGTATCAGCGATATCGCGTCCTGTGCGTTCTTCACTGCCATGTTCAAGCCCCTGATCTGACCTCTCATCTTTTCGCTGATCGCAAGCCCTGCCGCGTCGTCTCCTGCCCTGTTGATCCTCAAACCTGAAGAGAGCTTCTCGAGCGTTTTGCTCATCGCGTACTGTGTCTCGCTCATGCTCCTCCATGCGTTCAGTGCGTTGATGTTGTGATTGATACGCATACACGCACCTCCCTGTACCTCACACCGCCTCCCTGGCGATGTTTCTCTTCACCCACGGGCCCATGGGCCTTCATCTTCAATATCGGCACAGGGAGGAAACACTTTAGGGTGTTTCAGCATGACTCGTCGAAACAAAAAGGTTAACGATCCAATAAAAAAGCCGCACCAGCGGCTGTAGGAAGGTTAAAACGAGGGTTCAAACGTGGATGTGGAAAGCAGAATTCACAGCAGAATCTCGGCGAAACGGCCTTTGAAGTCAAGATAGTTCTCGTAAAACTTTCGACCTAATTCCTGACCATAGATTTTGCTGGCGTTCTGTTTGATGATGGCATCAAGTTGGTTGAGACTGTTTTTGTCCAGTAGTCTTTCTCTTTCCATCATTATCATAAGGAAAGCTGTGTGTATGGGAATCTGCTGTACCCTTCCCAATATTCTCTTGGAACTGGTATGCACGTTACTGCGCTCGTACCCTAGAAAAGTGTAGAACACAGGTATATTTCTCTTAACAACACTTTTCAGCAAAAGATAATCAGAGAGAATAGAATCCTCAGCGATCGTCATTCTCCTTACACCGACACTGTTAAAAATTTTATCCAGTTCTTGATAAACACTCAAAAGACGCTCTCGCTCTATAAGCGTGTTTATTATCGATACCTTACCCGAAAGACTCACAACTTCCGAAACGAGTATTTCCCCGATGGTCCTGTAAAAATTGCTAGCCCATACTTCACCGTTAAAACTCCCGTTCTCCATCAAGGCGCACGAGACAGTCAGAAGGGGTTTACTCTTCGGAAAGTTAGTGAAATCGACAGTCAGTCTGCTTATCCCTTCAGGATGGACGATATCGTCAATGTCTTGGAAGAAAACGAATTCTCCTTTGCTATGACGAGTACCGACCAGTCTCGAGTGAAAAGTTCCGATGTTTTCCTCGTTTTTGATTATCGAAACCTTATCTCGCAAAGCAGGTTCTGCTTTTATTAGTCCTTCAAAAAACTCCGCGGTCCCATCCGTTGAACCATCGTCAACCAACACGATTTCAAGATTATCATACTTGATTCCCTTTAGATTCTCTACGGTGCGCTTTACGTAACCTGCCCCGTTCAGAACGGGTATAACAATCGAAACCAGCGGTTCCGGAACAGTTACCAAGCTTGTTTTAGTTCCTTCAAACCGTATCCTTTCGCGATTCTCCAATTTTGCGAAATCATCCGCACAGCTCTCCCACTTTGTTGCGATGCAAATTAACCAGCATCCAACCCTGTCACCCTGGAAGAATCGATGCAAGTTTTCAGCTGTCTTCACAGGTACTTCTGATGGATTAACTCTTCTCAGATAATTTGGTTCCACTAACACCCCAATGACTTCTTCGTAGAGCGGTATCAACCCCGCGCGTTTGATCAACGGCTCCAGGGTCCAGAAGTCTCTCTCGAAACCGTATTCCCAGGTACCAAGCTTCTGGGAAGTGTCTTTAGCCAGTTTATAGGCCTGTGAACCGCTGTAGGGCACCCCCACGACTACGAATTTTGCGACTTCCCCCATTTGCTTCAGCATCCTGACAATATCTTCATCTTCGAAATGCTCGAGCACACCTATATTGAAGGCAATATCAAATTCTTGCGGCTTGAACATCTTGAGCAGCTGGAAACCATCACCAACAGTGAACTTGACGTTTTCAATATGATAATCCGCACTGATTCGGGATGCAAGTTCAACCGACGAAGGAGCGATATCCATGCCAACAACGTGTGCTCCTCTCAACGCAAGTTCGATGGAAAACGCTCCCGTACCAGTTCCAACTTCCAGAATGCGTGATTGATTGAGCACAAAAAAGCGCTCGAGTAAACTTACAAACTCCGACCTCAGACTCTTCCCAGAAAGGTCATTCATAATCGTGAAAGAATCGAGCTCAAGATACTTCTGCCATATTTTCGCGAAGGTATTCTCTACTTGTGGCTTTTCGTTAGAACTGACGCGTCCCTCAGTTCGCGCATCGTTTCTACGATGGTTTTGGAGTACTTCTGATATCGCGGCGATCTGCTTTTCAAGAGAGCAGCTTTGCTCTACAAACTCGTGGTACTTCACGGAGTCGTAGTCAGGTGATGTTATCATCTCCACCGCCTCGTCGACAGTGTGGAAGATGTACTCCTTAGGATAGAATTCTTCTGCCACATAGAAGTTGTGAATCACGGGTTTTATTCCTTTGCTCATGGCTTCGAGTATCGCCACACCGTATCCTTCATGTATGCTGGTGGAGAGAAAAACATTTTTGTCTTCCAGATAGGCTTCGACGTTCGTGATGAACCCGTCAAACTCGAATTTATCTTGTATTCCCATTCTTTCAAGTATGTACCAGATGTACCTCTGCATCCTTTCATCCTGCATCTGGCCAGCCCAGGACAAGTTGTATCTAGGATCGATATCTGTCAGCTTCTTCAGTATTTGAACGGCAAGAACAGGATTCTTCTTGTAGTTGAAGTGTCCTACAAAAACAATGTTAAAACCTGGTTTTCTTATTTTGAAAGTGAACTTGGTCAGGTCTATGCCATTCCAGACCAGAGAGCGGGGAACAGATCTGAGCTTGGGACAGTTTTCAAGGGCGGTTTTCAAAACGTTCTCTGCGACGAAAACAACATGGTCAACCTTATCCCACTTGATGTTATTAAGGAAGTCTGTGCGAAGTGATTCATAACCGTGCAACCTGCACAGAATTCTCTTTCCCGCCTTCGGCAGTTTGTTCGTTATCTCCACAGCCATTTCATTTGCCCACTCGAGCCAGACGATGTCTGCCCAGCTGTAGGCTTCCTGGATCTGTCTGCCCTCGGTGGTGACTACGAGTTTCACATCGTAGATGCTGGATAAAATCTGCGCTATATCCTTTATGAAATTGTCCAGACCGGGAAGACAGAAGATGGCTATCCTTTCGTTCCTTTTGAACAATCTTCTGGCTTCTTCGAATTTCTGCTTCATCTGCTCGGGGGCATCGAACCCGCAGGCCTTTTTGTAGTAATGCAGTGCCATCGCTGGATTGTTCTGTCTGAGCTGGGTGTCTCCAAGAAGATCGAACACTTCCCAGCTTTTGTGTTTTATTCGTGTCAGATATCTCCAGGACTCGAAGTAGTCTTGTTTTTCGTAGAGCAATTTCGCGTAGTTGAACAGAACATCGTCGTGAGTCGGATCGAGGTCTAAGGCTTTCTTGAAGTGATTCAACGCTTCGTCCAGCTTGCCTTCCTGATAGAAGATGATTCCAAGCACGTTGTGTCTGTCCACAGCAGATTCGATCTTGTCCGCGTACAGCTTCGCCTTTTCGAATTCGCCCTTCTGAATGAGTTTGGCGATTTCCTCCAGCATGCTTCCCACCTCTTTGGAATCTGTCAGTTAATTAGTTCTTCCATCCAGGCGGAGATTCCTCGCGATAGACCTTACGAAGTTCGAGTCATGGAGAATGTGAAAAGGCGATCCATCTTACTCGATCAGTGCTGTCAGTCAGAGCTGTGGATCGACAAAGACTGCTATGTACTGTCCTTTGAACGCATCGTTACTGATCTTGATCAGTTCCATCAATTTGCTCACCGCGTTATCGTACGCCTCCTCGGCGAACTGCGAAGGTATATCGGTCACGAAATACTTCCACAGGAAGACTATCGCGCTCCCAGGGCTTTGACAAACCCTGTAAGCCAGATCCTTCCCGAAGATCCACGAATATATCTGCATCTCTACGGCCCAGGTTATCTGCACGACCTTCACCGGTGGATAGAGCTCGCTGAACACCGAAATCACCGTGTCCAATGTGTCGGCCGCTATTTTTTCACCGTAGGCCGATTTGAGTATGGGATCGTCGGTCGATGAGTACTTGTAAACATCGTAGCCAACCTCGATCACGCCGGTGGCTATGGCGAGCGCCACCTGTCCCTTTTTCGAAGCGATCACTCCCAGTTGGGTCGCTTTACCACTGTAACCCAACGTCGTCCTGGCGAGGTTCACCATCTCGGGAGCCGATGCCACAACTGAAGAAACCGATTTGAGCGCGTAATAGCTGACATTCACGTAGTCTCCCTGCTTGAAGGCGAGCCACGCCTCACGGCCGTTCGTGACGATCGACACGATGCCGGTAGCGACCTCGAAAGCAGATTTTACACCCGAAAAGCCATCGGACTTTGCCCAGTGGCCATCGGGTAACTTATCAAGATCGTCCACCTTGCGAACTGTTTTGACACTCGCTTCTGTCAGAGAGCACAACTTCTTACCCATTTCAAGACCTTCCAGGACAACAGTTTGCACAGTCTGAGACATTTCAACGACTGTGATGTCTCGAGAGTCTTGATCTTTCTGCAGAATGCCGAACCAATCTGAAGAGCTCTTGACATCTGAGAACGATGCGAAATTCACAATTGAAATGGGTGCACTGCGCAACGCATCGAAACTGCTCAGTTCTTCGCGGACTACTTTGCTGTTTCCCACGTCTTCCTGCAAATAGATTGTCTCGCGTACGATTGCCGTTACATCCCATCTCACGGTCATGGGAGTGTACGAAACTGAGTCTCCATCCTTCTCTATCCACACCGGTGTGACTTTCAGATAACTCAGTTCGCGGATGGCTTTATCGCTCGGCACATCGATGACGAAACGAAAGACCCCAGCTTTTTCGATGAACGCCACGGCTATACCCTGGTGGTAAGGTAGATTGTTATCGTCGTTGAAGTCATTCGAAGCGAAGAAAGAGTAGAGAAAACCTGGGATTTTGTAGTGTGAGTCGTCGGTGTAGCTCAGCTCGTTGTACATCGAACCATCTGTGAACTGCACGGTGATTTTTGATCTGTGCCCTCTGGCTAATCTGATCGGATACATTATGTAACGATAGAATTTGAATACGTCTGGATATCTCATCGATTCAGTGTTCTTCATGTACACAATTTGAAAATCTTGCAGAAAATCGTAGTAGAATCTGTACTCGTTGGGATGGAGTTTATCCGCGAGAAAGAAATACTGGAACTCGGAATCGTAATCTGGTTTGTTCGACCACGAAGGTTGATAAATTGCGCTCTTTTTCATATCGTACACTGTGAATTTTTCCTGACTGAACACGTGATCGAGATTTTTCTTGTAGCTGGTTTCATCCATCTTGCTGTGTCTGACACCGTCCGATTCAGTTCGTCTCAGAAAGACCAGATTGAAGGATGGGACATCGAGCGTGTAGACGTCCACCCAACCGTGCAGTCCGTAGAAGATGACAGGTTGCTCGATTCTCACCATTCCTGGTTCTTGAAGATCTTTAAAAATGGATTCCGACGGATCTATGGTCGGTGAAAGGTCTTCGCCGTCAGGCAGTGAGTCTGAGTCTGTGTAGGGATTCTCAATGTCTGTACCCTGAAGATATTCGTCCCAGTCGCTCACACCATCTCTGTCTGTGTCTTTTGGCAGAACGTTCACCAGAAACTGGCGAGCATCTCTTCCAGTTGTCAACGTCAGTATGCAAACACCCGGTTCACGGGGTGTTTTCCAGATGTTGCCCTCAAGGCTTCCTCCACTCACAGTCAAGCTCGCAACGGCTGGTGTGTAGGAAATTTCAACAGTACTGTTTGTGTAAACCAATTCTGGGAGATTCAATGAAAATTCGTACGCCGAAACCGTTACGGTGAAATCCTGCTTCAGTTCTCCTAAGGTGAGAGTCAATGTGTATCTACCTGGTCTGTCGGGAGTTGTCCAGAAATTGTTCTGTGAGATCACACCGGCACTTGCTGAAAGGATAGCCATCATCGGCGAATGATCCACACGCACCGTCGAGTTTGGATAGATCGGTTCAGCGACCTTCAACGTGGCGTTCCACCAGCCTCTGTTTGTGAAGGGTATGCGCAAGATTGTGAGCTGCTGAGATTCTCCTTCAAATGGAACAAAGAGACTCGAAGAATTCGCCGCACCCTCACGCATGAATCCGAGCGTTTCTGAAAACGGATAGAAGGCCGTCACCTGCCCATTGTTCGTATCAAGCCCAACGATGGAAGGCAACGCGGAATCGTCTTCGCTCATCTTACAAAAAGTCCAGATGTAAAGATCTTTACCTTTCTGTGAGCTGAAACCTTTCGCCAGTAGCGATTCACCGTAGTCTTTTTCAAAGAACACATTCAAAGAAGGAACATCAAAACCTTTTACAAGAAAGCCGCTCTGGTAATCACCGTAGATCAGAACCAACCTGCTGGTTTGATTCAAGCCTATGCAGTGAAGATCGGCGTATTCGAACTCGCGACGCGCTAAAAGATTGCCGTTTGAATCGAAGGCGAGTAAGATCAATCTGTCAGCGATGGATGGTGTGTCTGGACGAACCGCAGCCACCAGCACCGAGTTCGTGCCAGATCCTACCGTGTCTTGATAGACGATCTTCCATCTTTCAACCGTCATCATCAGATCCTGCGGTTCGTAGATCTTGCAAGGTCCTGTTTCGGTCAGGACGAAAAATCTCGTTGGAGTTGATTTCAATCCCTTTTTTGAAGTGAGCAAAACCGGGAAGTTTTTGACTGTAAAAGAATCATTCAGGTAGAGTGGTTCGTTGTACAGAAAATCTATTTCTTTATCGGTGAACCTGCGGCTGGTCCATCCAACTGATCCATCTTTCAGAGAAAGAAACAGAGGTTGCCTGTTTTTCTTATCCATGAATATAACCCTTTCACCGACCATGGCTATGAAAGATTTGCCGTTTGTCAGATCGTCTTTGAACCATTTTTTCTCTTTCACGTCCAGTATGTAGAAGTCAGAAGCCCTCCTCAAAACGAGCCGGTTCTCAAAATGTCCTACCATTGGATACATCCTGTGCAGAAAATCGCTTTTGAAGTTCGAAAACTCGTCCTTGCCACTGTTCAAATTGAGCACATATGTCCTCTCAAAATCCGAAGGTTTTTCTTTTCCGTAGAGGCACAACCATCCACCTACGACTGCTACTCTGCTGATGTTGGAGTACACCTGATCAAAAGGTTTTTGCCAGAGCAAGTTACCCTCAGGTTCTTTGAAAGCCTGAACGATGTATCCGTTCTGTGCTTGCAGAACCAACACTACAAAATCATCAGAAACTGCGAAGTCCACTAATGAGCCTGTAGCGCTTCGAAGGTGTATGAACTGCTGAAAGACTTCTTCGCTCTGCGCGATAGCAACGAAGAACAGCATGCACATTACAAGCAGGATTAAGCGTTTTTCCTTGCCCACACAGGTCCCCCCTTGGAAGAACCACCGGTGAAATCCTTGTTGACTTAGTATAACACTGTTTTCCCTTTTGACTGAGTGGAAAGGCGGTGAAATTTGGCAGGTCTCAACGTTGCTTCATACTTATCGCACTGAGAGTGGTGAGCATCTCTGAGTCTGTGGAATAGATTTTTGAACACACATCGAAGTCAAGAAATCGTTGTTGAGGGAACCTGCAAAAACAAAAAAGCCCCTTTTCGGGGCTTTTGGATCAACATCGAGATTATAGTTTCTTTCGATCCAGAAAAAGTGTTTCTGAAACCTCGATCATCACCTCAGAGAATTCTGATCGTTTCTTTGAGCGTGGTATCAAAAACCGTCATATTGTTTTTTCCTCAAAGGAGCGCTCTCAAAGAGCATTCTTGATCAGAAAATACCCACAGTCTGAACGAATTAGAATGGGGCCAGATACGAAACGGTACGTTCGAACGTTTCTCTCTGGAGCGCTCCCATTAATTAGATACGGGAGGTGCCCATTGCGGATGTGAAACATCACCGTTACGGAACGATGTGGAACCCGAAGGCTTCAATCCTGCCAGAGGCCCTGGACCTTGAAAGTGTCGATTATCCTTCTCAACACGTACGGTGAACCACGCGTCACGACGGAGAAAGGTCTGAACGGGCAGGAATGTCTCGCAGCTTTCAGGAAGATGTCGAACGTGCCGATCTCTTTCGCGATCTTCACCGTTTCATCTTTGTCCATGCCTATGAGGGGTCTGTATATGGGAACGTTCACCGCACTGCTTTCAAGAAAAAGGTTCTCGAGCGTCTGCGACGCGACCTGGCCCAGATTGTCACCGGTCACGATGCCGAGGGCGGATTTCTGCTTCGCAACCTGTTCTGCCTTCTTGAGCATCAGAACTTTGCACAGGACGCAGGTCCATTCTCTTTTGTGCATCCTTTCGAGCTCGATGACGTAAGGCGAAAAGAATTCATGATGATCGACAACGATCAACTCTATGGGTTCGGAAGAATAATCGTTCAAAACGTTCACCATCTGCTTGACGGTTTCGGAATGACCCTGATCGAAGTGGAGCGCGACCAGGCTCGCACCCCTTCTGAGCATCAGAAAACCTGCAACGGGCGAGTCGATGCCGGGACTCAACAACAGCACGAGCTTTCCCTGCGTTGTCGATGGAAGGCCACCGATTCCTTTCTTCGTCTCAAAAAACACGTACGCTTCGTTGTCTATCATCTCGATGCCTATCACCAGCTCTGGATTTTCCAAATCCACCTTCCAGCCGAAGTTCTGAACGACGAAGGCTCCGATTTCCTCGTTTATCTGCTGTGAGGTTTTATGAAAGACTTTGTTGATCCTCCGCGCTTCAACTCTGAAAGAGGATGGGTTCATACCGGCAAGATGCTCTGAAAGGAATCTGGGCACATCTCCATAGTCCATCTTCCAGGCAGGTGAGACGGACACGATGCCCGGAACCTTCCTGACGATGTCCACCGCCTCGTGGGGTGCGTCCACCACGAGCCTGCCCTGTGTGGTGTGAACCTGACAGTGAATGTTGTGTCTCTCGAGGGCCTTTTTGATGTTCTCAACGAGTTTTCTCTCGAAAATTCCTCTGTTCTTTCCTTTCAATCCTATTTCACCGTATCGAACGATGATCAATCACGTTCACCCCTCAAGCAGGAACTCCAACGACTGCTTCAGGATGAATCTTCTGAAGAAGTACGACGATCTGTGGCCACACGGAAGCAGGATTTGCCTGACATCTTTGAGACGCTCGATCAAGGCGCGCGAGCTCTTCGAGATGATGACTCTGTCGAACAGTCCTCTGAAGAACAGGATCGGCTTTCGCACGAACTTCGCGTACGATATAGCATCGTAGTGGAAACAGGCTGGCTGCAGGTCGAATATATCCTCTACGCTTTCAAGCCCGTCCAGCTTTTTGAGTGCCTCTGCACGGTTCTTAACACAGGTTTCTTCGTCCCGGCAGTTGTATTCGTTGCTCAGGCGCATGTAATCTTTTCTGAGCTGTTCCGTGTGCGGCGCGTACCAGTTGATCCAGCGCCAATCCCCACCCGTGAACGATAAAATCCCTTTTTCGAACCTCTCGTCTATCGCGAGCGCCATGGTGGCGATCATGCCACCGAAGCTGAAGCCCATGATCGTCTTGGGAAGGCTGGAGCTTTGCTCTACGTAATCGAGCGTCCTTCGAACGTCCTTGACGGCTTCGTGGAACTTGACAGAACAGTGCTTCGGAGAGGTTGAAAAGAAAGGTTCCCCGCCCCGCCAGGATGAAGGGGCACGGAACCAGTGGTACGGCAGAATGAGAAAGTAAGTGTTGATCCCGTGATTTTTGAAATTCTCGGCGAACCAGAGCAGATAGGATATGTTCCTGTTGCCTATGCCGTGCACGAAGATGAGGTCGAGCTTCGGTTCGTTCGCGAGGAACTCGTACACGTAGACGCGCCTGCTTTCCTCCACATCGGGTTCATAGACGGCATCGAAAGAGACGAGGTTGAAGTCCAGAAAAGACTTCTTCTGGATGTTGAACGGTTTGCTCTTATCGTACTCGAACGGGAGCATATCAGAACCTTCGCCTCACTTTGAAGGTCTGCTCGACTTTTTGAATTGTTTCTTCGAACAGCTGGTTGACCTCTTCGTCGGTGAGCGATCTGTCCGGAGCACGGTAGATGACGTAGAACGTGACGCTGACGGTGTTTTCAGGAAGACCCTTGCCTGTGTAGACGTCACTGACACCGACTTTTTCGACGAAGCTGTGAGAATTCTTCAAAAAATTCAGTATCTCGATCGCCCTGCTGCCGACTGGAAGCAGCAGGGAAATGTCTCTTCGAACGTACGGGAACGCACCGACCGTCGGGATCGAAGGAACAGGATTGTAATTTTCAAACATCGTCTGCATGTCCAGTTCGGCGAAGTACACCTCGGTTTTGATGTCGTACAGCTCGTTGAACTTCCGACTCAGCATGCCCATGTAACCAACCTTCTGACCGTTGAGGTAGATCTCGGCGCGCCTGCCAGGCGTGAGCCAGTCGATGTCGGCAGGTTCGAACTCGAAGAACAGATTCAAATGTCTTCCGATCTCCTCGATCACGCCCTTGAGCCAGAGCAAGGACACGTTCCTGGTGTCTGTGTAATCGTCTTCCTCGAGCTTTCCGGAAGCGATCAAACCGAGTTTTTCGCGTTCGAACATGGAACCGTCCTCGAAGCCGTAAATCTTCGCGACTTCGAAGAACTTGAGATCTCTGTTCTGCCTCCTGACGTTGTACGCCACACAGTCGATCAAACCGAAGAGCAACGAAGGTCTGAGACTGTCCATGTCCTCGATCATGGGATTGTTCAACTTCAAAGGTTCCTGACCGATCAACTGCTTGACCGTGGCAGACTTGCAGAAGGACAGGTTCACGGCTTCGTTGAAACCGCAAGCCTGTGCGAGCTGTTTCACCCTTCGCCTGAACCTCTGATAATCGTTCCAGCCTCCGGCGAGCGCGAGTATCCGCGGCACTTCCGCCTGGATCTTCTCGTAACCGAAGATCCTGCCGACCTCTTCGATCAGGTCTTCCTCGATGGAAATGTCGGGTCTGTGGGTCGGAACGAGCACGTTCCAGCCGGCTCCATCGCTCCCCACTTCCATGCCAAGCGATTCGAGAATGCGAACAACCTCGGCGTCTGGAACATCGGCGCCGAGAACTCTTCTCAACCTTTCTCTGCGCAGTCTCACAGTCTTTCGCTCTATTCTGCGTGGATAGACATCGACGAAACCTCTCGCACTCGAACCACCCGCGACCTGCTGGATCGTGTGTATCAAAAGCTTCATCACGAACTCGGCATCGTTCGGATCCACACCTCTTTCGAACCTGTGAGACGCGTCGCTCCTTACGTTCAGCGCCCTCGAAGTTCTCCTGATCCTGACCGGATCGAAATACGCGACCTCGAGGAGCAGCTCTTTCGTTTCTGAAGTCACGCCAGAATCGCGGCCACCCATCACGCCACCGATCGCGAGGATGTTCTCACCATCGGTTATGAGCGTCTCTATGCCGGTGAGTTCGTAGAGCCTTTCGTCGAGGAGAACGACCCGCTCACCCTTTCGCGCGCACCTGACCACGATCTTCCCATCTTTCACTTTCGAATAGTCGAACACGTGCACCGGATGGCCCGTCAAAAGCATCACGTAGTTCGACGCGTCCACAACGTTGTTTATGGGTCGGATACCGCAGGCCATGAGACGGCGCTTCATCCACACGGGACTGTCTTTCACACCGCCGGACCGCACGTAGGCGGCGCAGTAACGTGGACAGCCTTCAACGTCCTCTATGTGAACCGAGACGAATCTTTCCACTGGTTCATCGAAGCACTCTGTTTCTGGCTCGGGTCGTTTCAGTTCTTTCCCGAGCAGAACGGCCACTTCCCTCGCAAGACCGATGATCCCGAGACAGTCTGGCCTGTTCGGCGTGATGTCCAGATCCAGCACAGGCTCATCTAACCGCCAGTGCCTGATCATGTCCACACCGGGATCGATGTCTTCCTCCACGATGTACACGTGGTCCGATTTTTCCTCTAAACCGAGCTCCTGGAGGGAGCACATGACCACCTCTGACAGCACACCCCTGATGGACGTCTGTCGAACTTCACTGCCATCGGCGAACCTGGAGCCTGGAAACGCTATGACCACGACGTCGCTTTCTTTCACGTTCGTGTCCGACGTGATCGTTGTGTGGTAGCCCGATCCGTCGAAGACTCTGCACACTCTCAGTTTTTCGGCGTTCGGATGGGGACGAACCTCGACGACGCGAGCAGAGACGATCTTTCCGGATGCGAAGGGATTGAAGATCCTCTCCACACTCACACCGGCCATCGTGAGTCTGTGGGCAAGCTCTTCAACAGAGACATCGATGTCGACCAGCTCTTTGAGCCATTCCACTGGCACCTGCACTTCGATCACCCTTTCAGAAGCATTCGAGGAATCTTTCGTCGTTCCTCACGAAGTCGCGAATGTCTTTGATCTGATACTTCAACATCGCGATGCGTTCGACACCCATACCGAAGGCAAAACCTGTGTATTTCTCTGGATCGTATCCAACGTTCCTGAAAACGTTCGGGTGAACCATCCCCGCTCCGAGGATTTCGAGCCAGCCCGTGTATTTGCAGGACGGACAGCCCTTGCCGTTGCATATGCCGCAGGAAACATCGACCTCGAAGCTGGGTTCGGTGAAAGGAAAATAGCTGGGTCTGAGTCTGATCCTCCTTTCCGGACCGAACATCCGCTTGGCGAAGATTTCGAGCATGTACTTCAGATGCGCCACGCTGACGTTTTCATCTACGTACAATCCTTCCACCTGTGTGAACATGGGCAGATGCGTCGCGTCGTAGTCTCTCCTGTAAACTCTTCCGGGAGAAACGATCGCGATGGGCGGTTTCTCTGAAAGCATCGTTCTTATCTGGACCGGCGAAGTATGTGTTCTCAAAAGTTTGTCCGCCAGGTAGAAAGAATCGTGCATGTCTCTGGCGGGGTGCCATTCGGGCGTGTTCAGAGCGTCGAAGTTGTGCCAGGCGTCTTCTATCTCCGGGCCCTCAACGACTTTGAAGCCCATGGACACGAAGATCGTTTCTATCTCTTCGAGCACCCTGGATATGGGATGCGGATGGCCGACCTTCCTCACCGCGCCGGGCAGGGTGACATCGATCCATAGCTTTTGAAGGTTTCTCTTTTCTTCCTCGACTTCGAGGAACTTCTTTCTCTCTTCGAGTGCCTGTTCCACGATCTGTTTCAGCTCGTTGAGCATCTGACCCACCCTGGGACGCTCATGTGGTGGAAGCTTGCCGATGCTCCTCATCTGTTCGGTCAAAATCCCTTTTCTTCCAAGGTAGTTCACCCTGATTCGTTCCAGTTGCGCGATGTCCTGCGCCTCGGAGATCTCCCTGAGCGCCTTTTCCTTCAATTCTTCGAACATTGAATCACCCCTTGCAGGATGCTTTCAGCGTAAAGCCTGAGCGATGACTGCCAGGGAACAAAACTTTCTTTCACGATGAAGCCAAACTCTGCGCCTTCGAGTTTTGGAACGTCCAGGCTCGAAACCCAGCTCGATTCTCTGCGTGTGTGAACGACGGTGCTGGCGTCCAGAAAGTTGAAAACTTTTTCAACCAGCTTCGTTCTGACCAGTTCCCCGAACCTTGGATGGCATGGTCCCGCAACCACGTTTCTGAACAGATCCGGCGGAACGTAGAGTCCAAGCCTTACGACACGAACACCGTGGCCCTCGAGGATCGATACCATGTCACTGCACACGTCGATTGCCGTTTCCAGATCCATGGGAGTGTACTCACCGAGCTTGTAGAGAACTTCGAGCGGTGAATCCTTCAACACCAACGTCGGATGGATCCTACAACTTTCACTGCCAACCTCGACCGTTCGCCAGGCGCTGAATACGTCTTTGGACGGTTCGTCTCCCACCAGACCTACCATCAGATGAACGCCGAAGTCTATTCCGTGTTTTTTGAGGATTTCACACGCCCTGTACACGTCCGCGGAAGTGTAACCACGTCGGTTCAATTTCAACACTTCATCGTCGAAGGACTGCACCCCGAGTTCAACGAAACTCACACCCTTTTCTTTCAAAATCTTCACCCTCGGTTCGTCGATCTCGTCCGGCCTCGTTGACAATCTTATACCGGTACAAACGCCGGACTTCACGTACCGGTTGGCCCACTCGAGATAGCGCACCTGTTCATGTTCGTCCATCGCGGTGAAGGTTCCACCGTAGAAGGCGATCTCGAACCTGCCCGCAGTGTTCGAGTACTTCTGCACGAGCTCATCGAGCTCTTCAAAGCCCAACGGTTTTTCCAGGCCCGTTATGGCCTGCTGGGAACAGAAGATGCATCTGTTCTTACAGCCCCTCTGGGGTAAAAAGACGGGCAGGATCTTCAGCTGTCCATCACCCTCAGCCTTTCGAGGGCCAGTTTCGCGGCGTTCTTCTCGGCGTCCTTTATCGAAGAGCCTTCGCCGACCGCGAGTGCCTGGCCCTTCACCCTCACTTCTACGAAGAATTTTTTCATGTGTGCCGGGCCTTCCTCGCGAACGAGGACGTACTCGGGCAGCGTTCTGTACCTTTCCTGAACTATCTCCTGCAGCGTGGTCTTGTGGTCGAAGACGATCCTTCCTTCGGCGATCTGTTCGATGTAACGTGCGAGGTGAGAGAGCAGAACCGATTTTGTGACCTTCAGTCCCCCGTCCAGATACAGCGCCGCAGCCAGCGCCTCTACAGCACCCGAGAGTATGGATTCTCTCTCGCGTCCACCGCTCAGCTCTTCTCCGTGTCCGAGAAAGATGTATTCGTTCAAACCAAGATCTCTCGCGATCAGCGCGAGGGCATCCTCGCTCGCCGCCGCGGCCTTGATCTTGGACATGGTGCCTTCAGGTGCTTCAGGATAACTGGTGTATAGGTGCTCCGCTATCAAAAAGTCCACGACGGCGTCTCCCAGAAATTCGAGCCTCTCGTTAGATTCGACGTCCTTCCTGCCGCGCTGCCTCTCTTCGTGTGCGTACGAAGAGTGGCACAGTGCGGTGAAGAGCAACTTCGGCTCGAGAAAACGGTACTGCAACTTTTCCATGAATTCGATCAGCCTTTTCAATTCTTCCTCTTTCATGACAGAAGCGCGGCCACCTTCTGGCCGATCCTCTCGGCGCTCAGACCGTAAAGTTCGTACAGAGCCTCGTAGGGACCAGAAACTGCGTGCTCCTCAACAGCGATCTGTTCGAAGTGGGACGGGAAGATCTTTCGCTGCATCATGAACTTCGCGAGCAACGCTGCCAGACCCAGTGGAGCCGCGTGGTCTTCCACGACGAGCACCTTTCTGTTGTCACAGTATCTTCTCAGCGTGGCCTCGTCCAGATCGAACGGACACGAAACGTTGAGAACGGTGACCCTGCCTTTGAACCTGTCCGCCGCCGCGACCAGGTTCTCCACGATCGCACCGCAACCAACGAGGGTCACTTCGTCACCTTCTCTGAGCACGTCGATTTTCCCGTACTCGAAAACGTAGTCGTCACCGAAGAAGGGTTTTCCATCTTCGCTCTTTATGATCGATTGCTTCGCTCTGCCCATGGCGATCAGAAAGTTTCCGTAGACTGAGGCGACGTACCTCACAGCACGGTCCGTCTGGTTCGGATCGGCAGGCACTATGACCTTGTAACCCAGCCAGTTCGCCGGCGCAGAAACGTAATCGAGTCCGTGGTGAGTCTTTCCGTCTTCTCCAACGTTCAGGCCACAGTGTGTCACGACGACCTTCAGGTTCGTGTGGTTTATCGCGTTCAGCCTGTGCTGGTTGTAAGTCTCGCTCACACCGAAAACGCCGAAGTCGGCGAAGAAGGTCACGATCCCGTCGGCAGACATGGCGCCAGAAACGGTCGCGGCCGCGTGCTCCTGTACACCGATCTGAACGAACCTCTCTGGAACTTCTTTCATCACCATGTCGGTCCTGACGGAGGATGCGAGGTCGCAGTCGACGACGGCCACCGGCGTTTCACTGTTTCTGTTCGCCTTCACGATGTCCAGAAGGGCCCTGCCGAAGGCGCTCCTGTTGTCCGTTTTGTCCGTGTACGTCCTCGGCGCAGGGATGTTCAACTTGACCTCGTATTCAATTTTCAGTGGCTCATGTTTGGCAAGAGGCAGTTTCTTTCTCATCTCCAAGTATTTTTCAACATCGTTCTCGATGCCCAGCTCGGCGAGCGCTTTTTCAAGTTGCTCTTTCGTGAGTGGTTTTCCGTGGTAGGACACGTCGTTCTCCATGAAGGAGACACCCTTACCCATCACCGTGTGCGCCAGGATAGCAACGGGACTGACCTTGTCTTCAACGGCTTCCTTCAGTGCGAACAGGAGCTGTTCTATATCGTGACCGTCGACCTCGATGATTCTCCAGCCGTCTGCAAGGTAATTCTCTTTTATGTTCACAGGCATCACGTCGCGCGCCCTTCCGGAGATCTGGGCGTCGTTGTAGTCTATGACGACCGTGATGTTCGACAAGCCGAACTTCCTCGCGATTCTCCGAGCCTCGGCGACCTGTCCCTTGGCCTGTTCAGCGTCGCTCATGGCAACGAAGACGTGGTAATCCTGTTCTTTCATCTTCGCGGCCAGCGCGAACCCAACTCCCGCCGCCAGACCCTGACCGAGGTTTCCCGTGGACCAGTCGATACCCGGAATGCCGCGCGTCACATGACCCTCGAAGATGCTCGAATGGTGGCGGAAACCTGCGATGACCTGATCTATGTCCACGAAGCCCAGTCTCCCGAGCACGGCGTAAACGCCGGGAGAGGTGTGACCGTGACTGATCACAACGCGATCTCTCAGCGGATCAAAAGGATTCTTCGGATCGATGTTGGCAAAACTGTAGATGCTCAAAAAGATTTCGATGGAGGACATGGAACCTCCAGGATGCCCCGAACCAGCGACGTAGGTCATCTTGAGCACATCACCACGACAGATTCGAGCGAGCTCTTTGAGCCTTTTCACCGCTTCTTTGTCGAAGTTCCTCACGCGTATCCCTCCCGTTTCTCATCTTCCAAACCTCGAGATGATGAAGAACAGAGCCGTCAAAACCAAACTCAAAAGCAGGCTCGTCATGATCGGAAAGTAGAAGACGAACCTCTCACGTTTTATCACGATGTCTCCCGGGAGCCTTCCAAGCGGTGTGAACCTGCCTATGAGATAGAGAACCGTCCCAGTTACCAAGAGCACCACGCCTATGAAGATCAGGAACTTAGCCAGCGCTACCATTCTCACCGCCTCCCCTGAAGTAGGAGAAGGGCACGTAGAACATGGCATCTTCAGCCTGTGAGACGGCGAGCACTCTCTGTTTGAACACGTCTATGGACTGAACGACACAGGTTTTACCTTCGTAAACGAAGGTGTCACCCTCATCGGGTATGCCTTCGAGCATCTCTTTGTAGAAATTGTACTCGTACGTGAGACAGCAGAGGAGCCGCCTGCACGCTCCGGAGATCTTCGCGGTGTTGATCATGAGCTGCTGCGCCTTCGCGTGTTTCAACGTGACGCTGTCGAACTCACGCAGGAATTTGCTGCAGCAGACCGGAAGGCCACACAGACCTATGCCTCCCATGAACTTCAGCTCGTCACGAACACCGACTTGTCTGAGCTCGATCCTGGTTTTGAATATGCGCGCCAGATCTTTCACGAGTTCTCTGAAATCGACTCGCGTTTCTGAACTGAAATAGAACACCAGCCTCGATCTATCGAACATGTAACGCGTGTGGAGAAGCTTCATGGGTAAATTGTGTTCCTTTATCTTCTGCTTGCATATCTCGTGCGCCTCGGCCGCATCTTTCAAATTTTCCTGGTGCTGTTTCAGATCCTCCTCGGTGAGTTTCCTGATTATGGGCTTCAGTTCGCTACCGATCTGTTCTATGCTGAGTTCTCTCGGCCCGAACAGGACACGCCCCACGTCGAGTCCGAACTCACTCATGACGAGCACCAGATCGTTGGGTTTTATGTCCTCACCGTTTTCCGCATAGTAATGAATCTTTCCTTTCGGCAGCAACTCTACCCCGTAAACTACAGCGATCATGTCCATGGTTTCACCTCCTTGCGGTGCGTCTGATTTTGACGAGCAGGTTCGCAAAGGTGAGCTGCGTGTTGAAATTCAGAAGCCTGTTTTTGAGGATCGAGTCGAACCATCTATAAACAGACAGATCGTTGACGCCACGATGTTCAAGGACGATCTCGCAGAGCATCGCGAGCTGAACCAGCATCCTCGCCAGATCGACCTTTCTGGCTTGCTCGACCAGCGCCATGTAAAGCTCCACGAAACTTCGATCGTCTATCTCGCCCTTCTCGAAACGAGAGTACAGATCGTTCAGCGCGAGCAACGCCTGAACCTTCTCTTCTGGTTTCAGAGTTTCTCCTTTGAAGAGTGAGAGAAAAGAAGAAGGTTCGAAGCGAACGGGCTGCAGAGTGGCGTTCGATCTGTCCACATGCTCGGCCACGTCGAAGTCGAGTTCGCAGAGCCTGAGCACCAGCTCCGGTTCCACCGAAACCTTCTTCCTGAGTTCTTCGTAAAAGTCTTTTGGAACGAAAAGATCGAACACCTTGACCCTGCTACGAACCGTCTGGGGCAGGTCGCGGAATTTGAGGGAGGAGAGGATTATCAGACTGTGAGATGGGGGTTCTTCGAGCGTTTTCAAAAAGGCGTTGATCGCTTCCATGGAAGAACGTTCGAACCTGTGCAGAACGACGATTTTCACGCTGTCAGCAGAAGCCGTGTAGAGGAATTCCTCCGCTTGTCTCACTTCGTCTATCGAGGGTTCCGTGAAGATCAGGTACTCTTTCGTGATGCCCGCAACAACACCGTCAACGCGCTTCAACAGACTTTCGTCGCGCGATCTGACGCACACCGAACTGCCAATGGATCTCTTGAGGAAATCTTTGAGACGTTCAAAGATCTTTTCCACAGTCCTCACCTGTAGATGTTTATGAGTAAGCCGTAAATCTCCTCGACCTTCGCCGCCAATTTTATCGCTCCACTTTCGAGCTGCAACAGGGTGCTGGCGATCTCGTTCAGTTTCTCATCTACCTGGTTCGCCACGACGTGCAGATCCACACTCACAGTCTTTTCGATCCTGTAGAGCTTCTTCTCGACGAGCTTCAAAAAATGTTTCACGCTCTCGCGGTATTTTTTGAAGTTCTCGTGAGTCGGTGATCGAACGAGCTCGTTGCCCGCTTCGACGACGTCTTTGATGGCCTTCTCTAAGAGCTGGTTGTACGTGTCTTCTTCGACCTTTTCCAGCACATCGAGAAAGCCAGTCTCCTGACTGGCGCGGGTGGAAAGCTTGCTTTTCGAAAGCTTCTTGCCCTTCACCTGAGGACTTTTAATGTTGCCATCCTCCAGAGGATCTATCCTCAAACTTCAACCCCCATTATCTTCCTCAGATTGACATCGTACGGCGGTCTGACAACTCCCCTTTCGGTGATTATCGCGGTCACAAGTTCGTGCTCCGTCACATCGAAAGCGGGGTTGTAGACCTTCACTCCCTCGGCAGCGATCCTCACGTTTCCAACGTGTGTCACCTCGGTGTGTGCGCGTTCTTCGATGGGGATCTGTGAACCGTCCTTCACGTTCGGGTCTATGGTCGAAGTCGGTGCGGCGACGTAGAAAGGCACACCGTGTCTGTTCGCGAGCACCGCTAACGTGTAGGTTCCGATTTTATTGGCGACGTCACCGTTGGCGGCGATCCTGTCCGCACCCACTATCACGGCGTTGACCTTTCCCTGCTTCATGACCCAGCCCGCCATGTTGTCACAGATGAGGATCGTTTCCACACCGAGCTGGACGAGTTCCCACGCGGTGAGCCTCGCACCCTGAAGGTAGGGCCTCGTCTCGTCAACGTAGACTTTCAGTCTTTTCCCATTTTCGATCGCGGCGCGTATGACACCGAGTGCTGTACCGTAATCCACCGTCGCCAGTGCTCCGGCGTTGCAGTGAGTCAAAACCGTGTCTCCATCTCTGAGAAGGGCTTGACCGTGTCTGCCTATCGCCCTGTTGGTTTCTATGTCTTCCTGGGCTATTTTCATCGCTTCCTGCTCGAGAACGTTCACGAAGTCTCCATCGTGGTTCGTCAGGAATTTTTCGTGCATCCTTCTGAGCGCCCAGAAGAGGTTCACGGCCGTCGGCCTCGTTCGAGCGATCGTATCGTGCACCTGCTGCATGGCCTTCAACAGATCCTCACCCTTCAGGTGCGAGAACTGCTTCGCACCGAGCACGTAACCGAAGGCCGCCGCGGCGCCTATCGCTGGGGCGCCGCGCACGACCATATCCTTTATCGCCTGAGCGACCTGCTGGTAAGTCTCACACACCACGTTCTCGACCACGTGTGGGAGCTTTCTTTGATCGACAAGGATGAGGGAATTCCCTGTCCAGTGCATCGTTATCGTTTTCAACGTCATTGCTGCTGCGATCCTCCCTCGGGTTGAGGTTCCGTGAGCAGGTAAACTTTGATGTCGCTCGACTGCTTGAATTTAAGGAATTCTTCCTGGATCCATTTCTGCCACAGTTCGTTCGCCTTGGACTGCGACAAATAGTTTCTTATATCCGCGGCAACTTCCTCGAGCGGCTGGTAACCCTTCGGTCGCTTCTCCAGAACACGGTAGATCTCCCAGCCACCACTGGTCTGCATCGGTCCGACGATCGCACCCGCCGGGCTCGCAAAGATTTTTTCCTCAACTTCCTGGTTTATCAAACCGCTGTAGCGCTCAACCCAGCCAAGGTCTCCCGCCTTGTCCTTCGTTAAAGGATCGATGGAGACCTCACTGGCAACCTTCGAGAAATCTTCGCCCGCCCTGAGCCTTTCCAGAACTTTGTCGGCCTGTTCCTTGGTCTCAACGATGATCCTCAAGAGCCTGGCGGACTCTTCCACCGAAAAGTGCTCCTTGTTCTCTTCGTAGAACTGCTTCACATCTTCATCGCTGACAGCGACACCTTCCGTCACCTTCTGGTAGATCTGTTCCAGAGTCTGCTGGACCGTGAAGATCCACCTGAGTCTGTTTTTGAAGCTTTCAAGATCGCCAAGGTTCGCGTTCTTCAGGTACCAATCCAGATCGGTCTCGGTCATGTTGTACTGAGAAAGGGTCTTGTTGAGTTCGTTGGAAACGAGACTCTCGATCGTTTCCTTCGGGACCACGATGCCCATCTTCTCACCGATCTGGACGATCAGGATCTGGTCGATCAGATTGTTGAGCACCTCTCTCTTGTAACGCTGAAGCAGTGCCAATCCTTCCGGTGTTCCGGTGAGAACCTGGTAGAACCTCTCGTCTATGGATTGAAGCTGGAGCAGAAGCCTGTTGAGATTGGCTTCCCTGTCGAGTTCTTCCTGTGTGACGGGCCTACCGTTGACTTCGGCGACGATCGTTGCCTGTTGTGCCAGAAGAGTCAGTGCGAACAGCACCACAACGACGATCAGAAACTTTTTCACCTCATTCTCCTCCTTTCGCCTCTTCCCACAGGGCATCGAGCTGTTCCAGAGTCATTCTCCGCAACTCGAGCCCTCGCTCTTTTGCAAAGTGCTCGACCATGGCGAACCTGCTGACAAACTTCTCGATGGATCTGCGCAGCGCCACTTCGGGATCGACGTTCGAAAACCTCGCAACGTTGACAACCGCGAACAGCAGATCACCGAGTTCTTCTTCCACAGATTTCGAATTCCCATCTTTCATAGCTTCTTCCAGTTCCTTTATCTCCTCTTTCACCTTTTCCAGAGCCCCTGACACGTCCGGCCAGTCGAATCCAACCGCGGCCGCGTTCTCCTGAATCCTCCTCGCGAGGCTGAGAGCAGGCAACGCCTTGTTCAATCCTCCTATGGCGGAAGATTTCTTCGATCCCTTCTCCTGTGCCTTGATCCTCTCCCACTGTTCGTAGGAATAACCTGGACTGTCACCGAAAACGTGAGGGTGCCTCCTGATGAGCTTCTCGTTGAGGATCTGAAGGACCTTCAGGATGTCGAACGCGCCTCTTTCTTTAGCGATCTGCGAGTGGAAGACCACCTGGAGCAGCACATCTCCGAGTTCTTCTGCTATTTTTTCATCGTTTTTTTCGTCGATGGCATCGAGCAGCTCGTAAGCTTCTTCGATCAAATAAGGCTTCAGAGATTCGTGGGTCTGACTGCGGTCCCACTCGCAACCTTTCTCAGAACGCAGTGTCTCCATGATCTGGACCAATCTTTCGAACGCTTCTCCTGTGGCGGCCATCTACACCCTCCTTTTGAGCGATACGATCTGAACTCTGTCCGAACAATCTTCGGCCCTGTCCGCGATGTCTGCAATGCTTCTGACCAGGTCCTTCAGGTGCATCTTCTGACCGTGGGAAATATCGGTTATGGCAAATATTTTTCTGAGCAAGCTTCTCTCTATCCCGTCCACTTCGTGTTCCTTCGTCTCCGTTTTCTCAATGAACTCGGCGACCCGGTTCAAATCCTCGAACAGATATTTTATAGCTTCTTTGAGCGCTTCGAACGCTTCGATGGACACACCGAGTAAAGCCCTCAATTCTGCGTGCAACGGGTATGGAACGTACGGTTTTTCGATCTCGAGCACATCGGCGACGTACTCGGCTTTGTTGGCAACCTTGTCTGCAGCTTCGATGATTCCGAGCAAATCGCCCCTGAAGTTTGGTAAGAATGCGCCCCCGTACATGATCCGCTCGACCTTTCTCCTCACGATGTCTGCTTCATGCTCGTACTTTCGCACTTCCTCGGCCAGCTGGTCGATGTGCTCCGTATGAGCCGACAAATAAGCATCGAGAAGGTTCTTCAGGCTCAGCAACGTTTCTCCTATTTTCTCGAGGTGTTCGCCAACCAGGTTCACGATTTCAAGCTCTTTCTTACCCACTATCCAACCCATCAACAGCACTCCCTGTCGGTGAAGAATCTCCACAACTCCGTTTCTATTATACAGATCCCTCGAAACCAACCTCGCGTAGTACAGGTTAATGTTTCTCGGCTTCAAAAGTAACGTTCGGCATTGCACAGAAGAGTTGTTCAAAAACATGGCCCAATTGTTGTAAAATAATCTCGCGTGGAGGAGAAAAGGAGAAGGCCACGTCCCGAATGGGGTGTGGTCTTTTTTGATTTTCTTTGCTGGGGGTGTGCCGTGATGAAGGAACGTTACGTTCTCGCGCTCGATCAGGGTACAACCAGCTCGCGAGCCATACTGTTCGACTCGCAGGGCAACATGCTCGGAATGGTGAACCAGGAATTCCCTCAGATCTATCCCAAACCGGGCTGGGTTGAACACGATCCATACGACATCCTGGAATCCCAGCTGAGCGTGGCGAAAAAACTCCTGCGCAACCTGAACATCGAGCCTCAACAGATAGCGGCGATCGGTATCACGAACCAGAGAGAAACGACGATCGTGTGGGACAAAAGAACCGGTAAACCCGTTTACAACGCGATCGTCTGGCAGTGCAGAAGAACGGCCGGTATGTGCGACGAGATCAAGGCGCAGGGTCTGACGGATGTGATAAGACGTAAAACAGGTTTGGTCGTGGATGCGTATTTCTCCGCGACGAAGATTCAGTGGATCTTGAAGAACGTGCCGGGCGTGATGGAGAAGGCGAAAAGGGGAGAGATCGCCTTCGGCACGGTCGACAGCTGGCTCGTATGGAACCTCACAGGTGGCAAAGTGCACGCCACAGACGTTTCCAACGCTTCGAGAACGATGCTGTTCAACATAAACGACCTTCGCTGGGATGAAGAGCTTCTGGACATGTTCGGTGTGCCGCGTTCCGTGCTGCCCGAAGTGTTCCCGTCAAGTTACGTTTACGGTGTTACGGAAAAAGAGATCTTTGGGGTGGAGATACCCATCGCGGCGGATATAGGAGATCAGCAGGCGGCCCTGTTCGGACAGATGTGCGTGCGTCCCGGTACAATGAAGAACACTTACGGCACAGGATGCTTCATACTCATGAACATTGGCAGCAAGCCTGTGTTCTCTCGTTCCGGTTTGCTCACAACCGTTGCATGGAGAGTGGGAGACGAAGTTTCCTACGCACTGGAAGGCAGCGTTTTCATCGCGGGAGCGGCCATACAGTGGCTCAGGGACGAAGTGAGAATGATCGAGAGCGCCGCGGAAACCGAACAGCTCGCACTCAGTGTTCCCGATTCTGCGGGTGTCTATTTCGTTCCCGCCTTCGTCGGCCTGGGCGCACCACACTGGGACATGTACGCGAGGGGTGCCATGTTCGGCCTGACGCGTGGTGCAAGGAAAGAACACATAGTCAGGGCCGTTTTAGAATCGATCGCGTACCAGACGAGGGACGTCGTTGAAGCGATGTGTGAAGAATGCAATACCCGGTTGAAGACGCTACGAGTCGATGGAGGAGCTTCGAAGAACAACTTCCTGATGCAGTTTCAGGCGGACATCCTGAACGTGCCTGTGGAAAGACCAAAAGTCAACGAGACCACGGCACTCGGCGCGGCGTATCTTGCCGGTCTGGCTGTGGGTTACTGGGAAGGGTTGAGTCAGATCGAATCTCAATGGCAGCTCGACAGGAGGTTCGTTCCCAGCATGGATGAGGAACGAAGAGAGGAACTGTACAGAGGCTGGAAGAGAGCTGTGGACCGTGCGAAGGGATGGTTGAAGGTATGAAAAATGAGAAGTACTTCGCTTACCCCATAGTGCCGGCTCTGAGGAGCGGTGAAAAACTGCACCGTGCGGCTGAGAGTCTGGCGACCTCGGTCTTTCTCCTCTACGGGGATCTGCTCGAACTGAAGCGTGTCGTCGAATTCTTTCACCAGCACGGAAAGAAGGTCTTCGTACATCTGGATCTGGTGAAAGGACTCGGTAAAGACGAGAGCGCGGTCGAATATCTCAAGGTTGAGGTGGGGGCGGACGGCGTGATAACCACGAAAGGAAACCTCATAGACGTTGCGAAGAAGGTGGGACTGATACCCATTCAGAGGGTCTTCCTCCTCGATTCCCAATCGCTGGCCACCGGCATCTCGCAGGTGAAAACGCACAGGCCAGAATACATAGAGGTCCTTCCAGGATTGATACCTGACCTGATCCAGCAGATCCTTCAGGAAACCGGTATACCCGTTATAACCGGAGGACTCGTCAAGACCGCACAGCAGGTACTCGAAGCGCTCAGGAAAGGTGCGATCGCCGTCTCGACGAGTGAAGAGAGCCTGTGGAATTTGAAGCTAAGCTGAGCCGATCCTCTTGACGCTCCGAGTTGCGACCACGTCTGCACCGCTGTTGAGGACGTTCCTCACAATCACGTCTCCCACATTCACGGGAGCTTGGACTTCAACCTTTTTGATCAGATCCATGAACTGTGGAATCAACCTTTTTGGAATGGGTTTGGATGTCTTCACAGACACCAGTGGCATTTCGCCGTTGAGGACTTTAACGCTTGTCGGTACGATCCTCTTTGGCTCCTTCAGTTCGTCTTCCAGATACGCGATGCCTCTCGGACAGCGGTTGCCTTCGACCGATACGATCTTTCCGTCAACGGCCTCGTACTTTATCTTACAGCCCATCGGGCACAGCACGCAGACGAGTTTCTCCATGCTCACACCTCCGCAAGCGTCACTTCGATCCTGTCGAGTCCCATCAGCTTCTGTTTGGGGACTCTCACAACGATCATTTCGCTCGGAATCAGATCTTCGAACACTCTTTCGAAACTTCCGACTTTGAGCACGGCCTTTTCCATGGGCTTTCTGCACCTGACGTACAGAGTCAGATCGTCGACGTCGCTGTAAGAGTTCGGAAAGGTGAGCATGACGTTCTCTCCCGGAACGATCGGAACGTTTCGAGTGAAGCGTTCTCCCACAACGTAGCGTGAGGCGTACTCACCGGCGCGCTCGCCTTCCCTGGTCACGTAATCGACGAGATCGAAGATCGCGGTGCAGTTACCGGCCGCGAAGATCCACTCGCAGGAGGATTGACCTGTACTGGAGCAGGCGATCCCCCTGGTCCTTGCATCGAGCGATACGAGGCCATCCAGCATCTCAACCTGTGGTATGAGGCCTACCGAAAGAACGAGCGTGTCGACTTTGAAGATCTTCTCCGTGCCTGGTATGGGTTTGAAATGTTCGTCTACGTTGGCGACAACAACCTCTTCGAGCCTCTCCTTTCCCCTGACTTCCACCACCGTGCTCGACAGATACAAAGGTATATCGAAATCCTTCAGGCACTGTATCACGTTCCTGAGCAATCCTCCAGGGTAAGGCAGCCTTTCAACCACCCCCACCACTTCCGTTCCTTCCAGGGTCAACCTTCTCGCCATGATCATGCCGATGTCACCCGAACCGACGATGAGCGCCCTGTTCCCTATCTTTCTGTTGTCTATGTTCATCAACCTCTGGGCCACACCGGCGGTGAATATGCCGGAAGGCCTATCGCCAGGTATCATCAGCGAACCGAAAGGCCTTTCTCGGGCTCCGGCTGCGTATATCACGACTTTCGTTTCGAGTTCGAACACGCCCCTCGGTGAAACGAGCAGAGCCTTTTTGTCTCTGTTCAGTTTCAGCACGTGGCAGTCGGTCAGAACCTGTATCGCATCGGTATACTCACTGAGCCTTTCGCGAAACCTCTCTGCGTATTCCGGGCCTGTCAGCTCCTCTTTGAAATAGTGAAGGCCGAAACCGTTGTGGATGCACTGGTTCAGGATGCCGCCGGTGACCTCGTCCCTCTCCGCAACGATCACCTTCAATCCGTTTTTCGCCGCCGCGATCGCCGCCGCCATTCCGGCAGCCCCGGCACCTATGACGAGCACGTCGGTCTTCATTCTCTCACCTTCCCGTCGACGATCCAGCTGTTGGGAGATTTGAGAACGATCTTCGACGCGTCCAGACCGAGCTGTCTCTCCAGGATTTTCAGAATCCTGCTCATGCAGAAACCACCCTGACAGCGACCGAACATGGCCCGCGTCCTGAACTTCACACCGTCCAGCGTTCTGGCACCTCGCCTGATCGCCTCGATTATCTCCGCCTCGGTCACCTCGTTGCAGAAACAGACCATCCTTCCCGCCGCGGGATTTTCCTTCACGGCCTTCTGCCATTCCTCAACGCTCAGTTCGGCGTATTTCTTGATGCCCTTCCGCAGCGGATTGAAATCACTCTTGAGGGATAATTTCAATCCGAGTTGCTGCTGCAAGATCTCCTCGACGACGTATTTTGCTATCGCGGGAGCGGCGGTCAGACCGGGCGATCTCATCGCCATGACGTTGACGAAGTTTCTCACAGAATCGCTCGCGCGTATGAAGAAGTCCTTCTGGGGACTTTCAGGTCTTAAGCCCGCGAAGGTTTTCACCACCATCGAAAAGTCGATCCCCGGAACGAGTTTCAGAACGAATCCCTTCACCGCTTCGAGACCCTGACTCGTCGTCGAAAGATCGTGCTTCCTGTCGCTCGGTAGGTCTTCTGCGGTGGGACCTAAAAGAAGACCGCCATCTATGGTGGGTAAGACGAGGATTCCTTTCGATTTCTCTGTTGGCGTGGGGAAAATGATGGAACTGACAGTGCTACCAAGTTTTTTATCGAGCAGAATGTACTCGCCCTTCCTCGGGTGCAGAGGCACGAACTCGGTACCTGCGCGTTTTGCGAGTTCGTCGGCGAACAATCCCGCGGCGTTGATGACGACGTCCACCCGGTGCTTCGCCCTGTTCGTGACGATCTCAACGATCCTCCCGTTCTGCCTTTCGAAATCGACGACCTCTTCGTTCAGGAAAAGCTTCAAACCGTTCTCGAGTGCGTTCTCCACGGCGGCTATCGCGACCATCCAGGGCTCGGTTATGCCCGCCGTCGGAGCCCAGAGCCCCATCTTCACCTCCGGATTGACCCTCGGCTCTTTCGACAGGATCGTGTCGCGATCGTGCAGTTCGAGACCTGGAACGTTGTTCTTTTCGCCTTGTTTGAGAAGTTTGTGCAGAACGGCGATCTCCTCATCGTTGAACGCGAGGACGTAGGAACCTGTCCTTTTGATTTCGAAATCCAGTTCCCGTGACAGCTCTGTATACATCGAATTTCCCGCGCTGCAGAACTTCGACCTCACGCTGCCCACGGGATCGTCGTAACCGGCGTGAAGGATCGCGGAATTGGCCTTCGTGACGCCCCAGCCGACGTCCAGATTTTTCTCTATGAGCAGTACTTCCACATCGTACTTGCACAGTTCCCTCGCGATCAGAGAACCCACGACACCCGCACCTATCACCGCGATGCGCAAGTTCATCCCTCCAAAATAAAAAGCCACACCCCAAGCGGGATGTGGCTTTCTCCAGATCTCTACCACACCGTTTTTATTCTATCATGGGAACCCGATGAATTCAAGTGACGAATTCGACGACCGTTCTCATAGTAACATCGTAACTGGAGGTGTTCGCATGGTTCTGATCTACACCACTTTTCCTAACAGGGAAGATTGTATGAGGGTGTGCAAACAGTTGCTCGAGGAAAGGAAGATCGCGTGCTTCAACGCCTTTCAGATTCAATCCGGTTACTGGTGGGAAGGGAAAATGGTGGAAGATCAGGAGTGGGCGGCGATATTGAAAACCGATGAGACCAGAGAAGACGAGGTCTTCGAAGCTCTGAAAAAGCTTCATCCATACAGTACACCTGCGATCATCTGCATCGAGGCAAAGAAGGTGGACAGAGATTACCTCGCCTGGCTCGTTTCGACGGTCTCAAGCGAATGAATTCAGATGCGCCCTGACTAAGTAAGAGATCGTTCTCGGTTTTTCTACCACCACCGCGTGGCCTGAATCCGGTACGCAGACGAGAACGGAGTTTTTGATGTGCGCGGCGATTTCGTGTGAAAAGCGCGGTGGTTTGATTCTGTCGTGTTCAGCGTACACTACGAGCGTGGGACACTCTATCTTTCCGAGTTCTTCCAAAATCGGCGAACGCTCCATTTGGAGAAAAGAATCGAGCAACATCACGGTGCCTTCAAAGTTGAAATCCTCCATCCGTGAAACGATGGAATTCAGAAGTTCTGGGTGTGAGTCCAGGAAACTTTCGCTGTAGACATCGTTCAACCAGCTGATCACGAATTTCGTGGGATCTTTCGTCTCAGCCCCCGCTCTCCAGCGCAACGCACAGTTACGTATGTGGGGAGTCACTCGCGCCGTGGCCGTTATGACCACGAGGCTCTTGACCATTTCAGGATGTTCTGCCGCGAAGAGCATCCCGACCTCCGCACCGTACGAGGTACCGACCAGGTGGAAACGGTCTATCTTCAAAGAGTCGCAGAGCTCTTTCAGATCCCGAACGTGCCTTTCGAAGGAACACGCCCCGTTGGATGAAGACCACTGGCATCTGAAATTGTGCAACAGCAGCGAGTAACGATCCCTGAGGTCCCTCGAGAGAAAATCCCAGCTTCTCATGTTCATGAAGATTCCGTTTAAGAGAACGACCACGTCCCCCTGGCCCGGGTGGAATTCGTAATCGATCTCGACACCGTCAGAGGTCCTGAACATTGCTTCCACCTCACATTCTGAACGCCACCGCGACCTGCTGATAACCCACTCCAGAGGTCAGGAATATGATGACTTTTCCCCGCAATCCTTCGAGCTTTCCCTCATCGTACGCATCATCGTAAGCCATGTAGACGCACGCGGAGCCTGTATAACCATACTTGTGCATGATCATGTGCGCCTTCTCTTCTGGCAGACCCATCGTTTCCATGACCTTCTGTATGGTCTTCTTCCTCACCTGGGTGAAGAAGATCATGCCGATGTCTTCTCTCGTGAAATTGCACTTCTGCATGAGACGGTTCAGAAGCATCGGCCAGCCTTCTTCGTTCACGGTGGCCGGGTACGCCGCGCGCAGGTCGAGCTTGTGTAAACCTCTCTCGAAACCGTTGAGGTTCATCGTGCCGGCGCCCATGTATATGCCCCAGTTGTACCACCAGCTACCATCACACCGCGCAACGCTTCCCAGATATCCCGGCTCGTCCGCGGCGGTGAGGATCAGTGCGCCCGCTCCGTCCGAGAAAAGCGCCTCCCACGAATATTTCCAGCTCAGGAATTTGGTCATGGCGTACACACCTATCACCAGCACGTTCCTGTAATCCCCCAATGCGATGTAACGCGACGCGATGTCCAGCAACAACGCTCCGTTGGCGCAGGAAGCGTTGACGTTGAACGCCAACGGTTCGGCCCTGTGCGCGCCGATCAGGTACTGAACCCTCGCGGCGTCCGGTGGCGAAATGGCCTCCGGGGTGTCTGTGCCGACGATGATCAGATCGATCTGTTCCGGTTTCATGTTGATCCTTTCGAGCGCCCTCTTCGCAGCTTCAGCCGCCATGAACGTTGGTGTCTCTTCCTCACTGGAAAGGTGTCTGTGGTTGATGCCGATCTGCTCGGTGAAGTAAGGATCGATCGTGACGTGAACCAGCCGCTCGAATTCCTGGTTCGTCATGATCTTGCCTGGCACGTACCTGCCCGAAGAGATTATCCTGGCGTACTTCATCGATTCACACCCCCTTCAAAAAGCTTTCAACTCTTTCCAGAAAGACGACCGGCGCTTCGACGAACGGAGTGTGCCCCAGGTTGTTGAACACAACGAACTCGGCGTTCAAACACTTCGCTGTTTTCTCCATCTGTTCGCGCGTGAGCAGCGGATCCATGTCTCCCCACACGACTAACGTTTTCACACGGTAATTGTCCACACGGTCTGTAAGGTTGAACTTTGCCAGTTCCTCCGCGTGCGCGTACACCGCATCCGGATTCATCCTCAAAGCGTCGTCGACCAGCTGTTCAACGAACTTTCTATCTTTCACGATCTTCAACAGACCGTAGAGAGACCTTCTCAGGATCGATCTGTTCCTCTTGTAGAACTCCAGATAGGCAAGGTTCTCAGTCGGTGTGGGTAAGCCGTCGATCGGACAAGGATCGACTAAGATCAAAGCTTTGACGAGATCTGGCCTTTCGAGAGCCAGCTTCATACCGACTGCCCCACCGAGAGAGTGCGCGAGAACAACCACATCTTTCAAATTGAGCTTTTCAATGAATGCTTCCACAGCCTTGGTGTAGGCCTCGATGCTCGGGGTGTTCCTGTCGGAGAAACCGAAGTTCGGCAGGTCCAGCGCGATGGTTTTGAAATTCTGAATTTTCCCCAGAATGGGTTCGAACCATCTCAGCGAACCGAAGTTCCCGTGGATGCATATCAACGGTCTTCCTTCACCAGCTTCCACGTAGTGTATTCGCCCAAGCGACGTTTCAACGAACTTGCCAGCTGGTTTGCCAAGCCTTCTCTTGAGCCACACGATGGGCAATTCTCCCCACATCAACCAGAAGTTCATCGCATAATAGGCGATACCGCGCGGCATGAACAGAACGGTGATGATGAGTATCGAACCGAAGATTATGGAGAGCGAAAAACCACTCCTGCTGAAAAGGAAGGGAAGTACGGTGTACAGCGCCGCACCAAAAAACGGTCCGATCTCTAAGGCTAAGCCACCGATCACCACCATCGCGAGCAGATCCAGGGATTTGGAAAGACCAAAGAGGCTCGGGGCTATGTAACCTATCGTGTGTGCGTAGAGCGCCCCGGCGAGCGCCGCGAACGCGGAGCCCACACTGAACGCTACGACTTTGTGATAGGTCAGGTTGACACCGAAGATGCGAGCGACCAATTCGTTTTCCCTGATCGCCGCGAGCGCCCTCCCCGTTTTCCCTGTGACGATGAGCCGGAACAGATAGAAACAGGCCAGAAGGATCAAGAGGTTGACATAGTAACTCACCGTGTCGCTCCCGAAGAGCCTGATGTTTCTCATTCCGATGTGCCCGCCGGTGAACTTCTCCCAGGCGCCGAAGAGCTGCTCGATCGCCACGACGAATCCCATCGTCACTATCGCCAGGTAAAAGCCCTTCAATCTCAACGCAGGGAAACCTAAAACCATGCCGAAGATCGCTCCGAGGACTACGGCGGTGAGGATCGAGAAAGGAATGGGTACGGAGAAACGTTGCACGAGGATCGCAGAAGTGTAGGCACCAACGCTCATGAAAGCCGCATGACCTATCGAGATCTGTCCGGCATAGCCCATGATCAAATTCAGACCCATCGCCGCTATGGAATAGATCAGCGTCAGGTTCAACAAGGTCAACACGAAGCCACTGATCCTTGGCAAGAACGGCAACGCAAAAAGGACAACGAGCAGTAACCATTTCATGGTTTCACACTCTCCTGATCTCTTCACTGCCGAACATACCCTGAGGTCTGATCAAGAGTATGACCACGATGATCGCCAGAGAGAGCGTCGTCTTCAGCTCGTTGCTTATGTAACCACCGATCAGATTCTCTATCACGCCCAGTGCGAGCCCTCCGCACACGGCTCCCAACAGACTGTCGAAACCGCCCAGAACGGCCGCGGTGAAGCCCTGCAGCTGGTAGTAGATCATCATCGTCGGAGCAACGTAAGTTCTCGGAGCACCGAGCACGGCTACCAGTGTTCCGATGGCAGTTCCAACCATCCATGAATAACTGATCACCCTGTTCGGATTGATGCCCATGAGCTGGGCCGCTTTCTCGTTCTCCGAGACGGCTCGCATCGCGATGCCTATCTTGGTGAACCTGTACAGAAGAAAAATCGTCAGTGAAACGATGGCGAGGACTGCGAACAAAAGCAAATCCTGCCTTCTGAACACGACTATGCCGAAGTTACCCCTCAAGATGAAGGGTCTGCCAGTTATCAGTTCTGGCAACGATTTGTACTGCGTGCCCCATATCTGCGTCGCGAGTCCTTCTAAGATCATGAGCAGTCCGAAGGTGACTATGAGCATGGAACCGTGCGAAAGCTTCCGCAGAGGCCTCAGGGTGAAACGTTCCACAACGTAACCGAAGAGCATGCTGACGGCTATCACAACGGCGAGTGCGGGCCAGGGACCGAGCCCCAACGAAACCAGCGTGTACGTGACGTACGCCATGAACATGGCCATGTTCCCGTACGCGAAGTTCATCAAGCCTGTCACCTTGAAGATGAGCACGATACCGATCGCCGCGAGCGAATAGAAGCTTCCACTCGACAATCCAAGAACGATCCTGTTCAGAAGCACTCATCTTCCCCCCAGATAGCTTTGAATCACCGAACTGTCCTTGATGAGCTGTTCAGAGGGTCCTTCCATGACCAGTCTGCCGGTTTGGAGCACGTAAGCGTAATGGGCGATCCTCAGGGCTGCGTAGGCACTCTGTTCGACCAGAAGGATCGTTATGCCGAGCTCGTTTATCTGCTTTATCGCCTTCATGATCTCGCTCACCAGATTCGGTGCGAGCCCCGTGGATGGTTCGTCGAGCATGAATAGTTTCGGTTTCGCCATCAGCGCCCTGGCGATGGCGAGCATCTGCCGTTCTCCTCCCGAAAGGGTTCCTGCCTTCTGCTTCAAACGTTCCCTGAGTCTTGGAAACAGGTTGAAGACGAAATCAAGATCTTGAGACAGATCTTCCTTTCTGAGATAGGCACCGGCAAGTAAGTTTTCCAGCACGGTCATCTTTTGAAAGACCATCCTGTTATCGGGACAGAGAACCAGACCACGCTTGACGACCTCGTGCGCCTCGAATCTGTCGATACGTTCGCCATCGAAGAGTATTTCGCCCGAAGCGATCTTGTTCAATCCAACGATCGCATGGAGCAGGGACGTTTTCCCCGAGCCGTTCGCTCCGAGGATCGCCACGATGGAGTTCTTCTCCACCCTCAGAGAAACATTCTTCACGGCGACCACAGGACCATACGTGACGGTCACGTTCCTGACCTCAAGCACTCTGGATCTCTCCCAGATAAGCGCTTATCACCTTTGGATCTTTTTGAACCTCTTGTGGAAGACCCTCAGAGATCTTCTTTCCGAAATCCATCACGGTCACCATGTCAGAAATATCCATCACCACACGCATGTCATGCTCGATGAGTAGAACGGTGATCCCCAGCTCATCCCTGATGCGCCTTATGATGTTCACGAGCTGATCCGTCTCCACTTCGTTGAGTCCGGCGGCAGGTTCGTCCAGAAGCAACAGTTTGGGTTTCGCCATCAAAGCGCGGCCTATCTCTACCAGTTTTTGATGGAAGTAAGGTATGGTACCCGCATAGCTCAGCAATCGACTCTTCAGATTGAGAAAATCCGCAATTTCTAAAGCTTCTCTGTACATCTCGTAACTTTGAACGAGCCTGCGTTTCGTAAAGACCAGATCGTTCAGCAATCCTCCCTCGATCCTGTGGTGGTATCCAAGGTAAAGGTTGTCCAGCACGGTGAGGTACTTGAACACGGCGACGTTCTGGAAGGTCCTCGCAACACCCATTGAAACGATCCGATGCGGTGGAACACGCGTCAGCTCGACACCGTCGAGTTCAATACTTCCAGAATGAACCTTCACGGCGCGAGTTATCGCGTTGAAAACTGTCGTCTTTCCAGCCCCGTTGGGTCCGATGAGGGAATGAATCGTTCCTTTTTGAACGATCATTGAAAAGCTGTCCACTGCCACGAGGCCACCGAAGCGAACCGTGAGCGATTCTATCTTCAACAGCGCCAAGTTCTACTCCCCCAGAACGAAGAGGAGGGGCAAACCCCTCCTCAGTCGAGTCCTATCAGATCTGTGACCGGTGTGAAGACACCGTTTTCGATCTTCATGAAGTACATCGTCGATTTACCCCTTCTGAGCCCTGGACCCCAGGTGATGTCCTTGGCCAGGATGCCGTTCCAGTTCTTGAAGGTTTCGAGCGTTTCAACAAGCTTTTCCCTCGTCAGGTCTGGGCCCGCTTTCACCAGGCCGGCGACGAACACCTCGGCGGCTATGAAACCAGCAACCGCATAAGAAGACATGATCTGGTTCGGATAGCTCTCTTGGAATATCGCGACCGCCCTCTGATAGTCCCTGACGAACTCCGGTCGGTCCGGCGTCGGCAGCGGGACCCATCCGGTCAGGTACACACCTTCGGCGTACTTACCGGCAAGGTTTATGAAACTCGGATCGGCGTTGGCGTAGGTTGTGACGATGTCGGCGCCTATTCCATAATCTCTGAGTGTTTTGATCCACCTGACGGTGTCTGTGATGAAACCGTATATCACGATGGCATCGGGTGAAACGTTCAGAACGTCTATCGCCAAGGCACTGTAGTCGGTTTCAAGTGGGTTGTAAGCGATTTCTAAGGCGGGCTTCATACCGTACTTTTCAAGCCTCATCTTCACCGCGGCCAGACCTTCTTTACCCACGTCGTTGGCCATGTAGATTACTCCGATCTTCTTCTTTTTCAGGTTCTCGACGAGGAACTTCGCGATCAATTGCCCTTCGAGCGTGTAGTCCGGCTGAACTCCAAAGATGTACCTCTTCGGTGGGACCACCAGCAAACTCGTACCGGCACCCTGGTAGACGAATGGTACCTTGTTCTGTTCCAGATAGTCCATGACGGCGAGACAGCCGTAGGTGCCGAGACCTCCAACGATCGCGAAGACTTTGTCAGACTCGACGAGCCTCTTGACCTCAACGACGGTCTTGGTCGGATTGAGCTGATCGTCCGCTATGATGAGTTCGATCTTCCTGCCGTAAACTCCGCCGTTCTTGTTGACCCAGTTGAAGTAGGCGAGCAAGCCCTTGGACATCTCCTGACCTATCACGGCGTACGGTCCGGAGAGAGCCTGGAACGTTCCAACGACGATCTTGTCTGGATAGACACCCACTTCTGCGAAGACAAAGAGCGCGGTCAGCAACATTAACGCAACGAGCGCCTTCTTCACCGCACATCCCCCCTCGAGAGAGTTTTCAGAACGTTAGACCCCCGTCGACACCTATCACCTGACCCGTGACGAAGGACGATTCATCGCTCGCCAGGAACAGATAGACGTACGCCACTTCTTCGGGTTCACCCATGCGCCCCAGCGGAGTTCTGCTCAGCACGGCTTCGATGACCTTTTCGGGAACCTTCTCTGTCATGGGCGTTCTTATGAATCCAGGTGCGACCGCGTTCACCCTTATCTGCGCGCCTTTGCGCGCGAGCTCCTTCGCCCATGTCTTCGTCATGGCTATGACTCCACCCTTTGTAGCAGCGTAGTTGGTCTGACCGATGTTTCCATAGATGCCCACGACGGAAGAAGTGTTGATGATCGAACCTTTCTGAGCCTTGATCATGTACGGTGCGACCGCCTGTGTCATGTTGAAAACGCCTTTCAGATTGACGTTGATCACCGCGTCCCATTCTTCTTCGGTCATCTTGACGAGCAGAGCGTCTCTGGTTATTCCCGCGTTGTTCACGAGAACATCGATCTTCCCGTACTTCGTCGCGATCTGCTCCACGGTTTTGAAGACCTGCTCCCTGTTCGTCACGTCGAGCACGTAGGGATCGATGGAACCGGGAAGACCTTTCGCATCCTCGACGAGTTTGTTCAACGCCTGTTCGGACACGTCACACGCGCAGACAGTTGCTCCCTCTTTGGCGAACAGCAAGCTTGCCGCTCTGCCAATCCCGCTCGCCGCACCCGTGATGATGCACACTTTCCCTTCCAGCCTCATTCATACCACTCCTTTCTACAGACCGAGATAGGCTTTCTTAACATGACCGTGATTCATCAAATTGACAGAAGAGTCCTGCAACACTATTCTACCGTTTTCAAGAACGTAGCCTCTCTCAACAACCTTTAAACCCTGTTTGACGTTCTGTTCTATGAGAAGGATCGAAACCCCATAATCTTTTATCTCACGCAATTTCGAAAACAGTTCCGACACGATGGAAGGCTGTAGACCAACGGAAGGTTCGTCGAGTATCAACAGCTTTGGAAATGACATCAAAGCCCTCGCAACGGCAACCATTCTCTGTTGTCCACCACTCATCGTGCCAACTTTCTGTCTGGACCTCTCCTTCAAGATCGGAAACAGTGTGAACACCAGATCGAAGGCTTCGTTCATCCTCGCACGCGCATGCGGAATGTAGTTCGCCCCAGCCCTCAGATTTTCCTCAACCGTCATTCCGGGAAAAAGTTCACGCTCCTGCGGTACCAGAGAGATTCCAAGTTTGACGATTTCGTGCGTTTCCATGCCAGTTATATCCCTTCCCTGAAAGATGATCCTCCCGGACATCGGCCTCAGAAGTCCAACAACACAGTTCACGAGGGTAGTTTTACCGGCCCCGTTGGGACCGAACAGTCCAACAGCCTCCTTTTCGTTCACCTCGAGAAAAACGTCCCAGAGAACCCGTATCCTCCCGTAAGCGGCGTTCAGACCTTCTATCTTCAACATCACGCTTCCTCCCCGAGATAGGCGCTGATGACTTTTGGATCGTGAGCCACTTTCTCGTAGGGACCCTCAGCGATGACCTCGCCTCTGTCGAGGACCACCACCCGATCCGTGAGCTGACTTATCACGCTCATCACGTGTTCGATCACACAGATCGTTATCTGTCTCTCCCTCAGAGATTTCACCAGAGCTACCACACTCTGCATCTCTTCGAAGTTTAGGCCAGCCATGACCTCGTCGAGAATCAATAACTTGGGTTGACAACCGAGCGCCCTCGCAATTTCAAGTTTTTTCAGCTCGAACACAGTGAGCCTGTCCAGACGTCTATCGGGATTTTCAAGACCCACCATGTCACATATCTTCCTCGCTGACTCACGCGCCTGCCGCAAAGAATCGCCTTTCGCAAACAAGCAGGAAACCATAACGTTTTCGAAAGCGGTGAAATCCCTCAACGGCCGCACGAGCTGAAAGGTTCTCGCTATGCCCATGCGTGCCCGCAGGTGGGCTGGTATGAAGGTGATGTCCTTCTCTTCGAAATAGATACGCCCCTCGTTCGGATAGAAGACACCCGATATGAGATTTGTCAGCGTGGTTTTGCCTGCCCCGTTTGGGCCTATGATGCCCAGTATCTCACCCGATTCGATCTGAAGATCTACCTGCTTGACAGCCACTAAACCTCCGAAACTCTTTGTCAATCGCTGCGTTCTCAAAAGCACGGCATCGGACCTCCTACCTTTTCTTCACCATTCTGTCGGTGATGGTTCCGTAGACGCCTCTCGGTAAAAACAGTATCGTCACGATGAGGATCAAACCGTAGATGATCAAATGCCCGTAGGGCATGAGCAACTTGAGGTATTCTGAGGCCAGCCCGAGGGCGAGGGCACCTATGATTGGGCCGATGGTCGAATAGATACCACCAACCAGCGCCATCGACATCGGGAGCAACAGAAAGTTCGCGGAGAAAGTGCTTTCTGGTTCCACGAACGCGTACTGTTGAGCGTAAAGTGCACCAACCGCACCCTGAATGGCCGATGTGAGCACGAAGGCGAACAGGAGATATTTGAAAATGTTCACACCAGAACACTTCGCCGAGATTTCATCGTCCCTTATGGAGTTGATCGCGAAGCGAATCCTGCTTCTCTGAAAAATTTCCGATAGCAGGATCACTGCGAGTGTCACCGAAAGGACGAGCCAGTAAGTTCTGATGGGATCTCCACCAAAAATCGATTCGTATAGTACCTTTCCCGCAGAACCACCGGTGAGATCGCTCAGGTTCCTCGCAAAGATCATGAAAACGCTCGAAAGCGCGAGTGTCGTTATGGCGAAGTAGATCTCCCTGAGCCTCAGTACTATCCATCCGAGGGCGAAGGCCACGAGGGCTGCAAAGACTGCGGCAACAAGGATGCTCAGCATCGGATGAACGGAAAAATCGTCAACAGCTATGATCGAAGCGTAGGCACCAAGGCCAAAGAAACCGGCTATTCCAAAAGAAAGCTGGCCCGTGCGCAGCATCATGTCCCAGCTCAACGCCAAGGATAGGAAGATCATGATCGAGGTGAGCACGTGCACGAGATAGGCGTCGATGAAAAAGGGCAGCACAAAGCACAGCACGCATATCGCCGGTATAAAGATGTATCTCATTCTCATCCTTCTCTCCTCCCAAAAGCCCTTACGACGATCGCGATTATTAGCACAGCGAAGAACACCAGGTCTGCCCAGCCCGCGTAACCCGGTATGGATTTCACGACTTCCTCAGCGATCGCGAGCACAATACCGGCAAGCACTATACCGAAGAGATTCCCCAGGCCCGCCATCGCCGTCAAGCTGAAAGATTTCATCGTGAATGGTCCCCCGACGTGCGGGAAGATGGAACTCCTCACAGACAGGAATGATCCTGCGAGTGCCACCAGTGCCGCCGAAAGACCGAACACGAACGCGTACACCAGTTTAACGTTGATACCCACCAGGGCTGCACCTTTCGGGTTCTGTCCAACAGCGTAAGCTGCCTGACCCAACCGTGTCTTCTTCAAGAAAACGAGCAATCCTACCAGCACGAGGAACGCCAAGAGTGTGTATACGAACTCGTACGCGCCCACGTGGATGCCAAAAACTCTGATCGATGTCGTCGCGTAAGGTGTGTATATGTTCCTGGGTCTGGAGGTCCACAGGATGTTGAACGATTCGACCATGACTATGGAGACGCCGAACGTTAAGAGCAGAAGGTTGAGATGGTGGAATTTCAAAGACCTCTCTATGACAAGTTTGTACACGAGCAGCCCGAAAGCAAAGAGGATGGGAAACGTTAACAGAGAAGAAGCAGCTGGGTCCACTCCAAACTTGTCGAAAAGAACGTAAGTGAGGTAAAGTGACAGCGTCAAAAATTCACCATGGGCTAAGTTCAAGAGCCCAACGATGCCGAGTATGAGCGCCAGGGGTAAAGCGACCAAACCGTAGAGACTGCCCCTCTGCAAGCCGTAGAAAAAAGCGTACGGTCTCAACAACGCAACGAGGAGAAGCACAACAACTAAAACTATGTAGCCGATCGTTTTCTTGTCCACACCCTTCCACCTCTTTCGAACTCGATAACGGCTGGGCACGGGGCCCAGCCATACGAATTATCTACCTTCCCAGCCAGGGAAAGGATAGATCAATTCCGCCGTCTGATACTCGAAAGGCCAGATCACGTGCTGTACGCCGTTCTGCCACTGCAAGATCTTCTGGGCCCTGAAACCTTGGTTCTTGATGATCCTGCTCGGTGAGATCTTGAGGACTCCTCCAACCGGCGAATCGTACTCGATCTCCCTCAATGCTTTGATGATGGCTTCTCTGTCGAGCGAACCAGCTTTCTTGATGCCCTCGACGAGGAACATTATGTTGGTGTATCCGAGCGGGGCGAAGTACGTTGCCGGTTCTTCGTTGAACTCCTTGACGTACGCATCCCAGAAGTGTTTTGCGACAGGACTGACATCTTTCAAAGCCGGTGCCCACATGCCGTACAGAATGACACCGTGAGAGAGCGGGTTCTTACCAAAATCTGCCGGCCATCCCGGAGGCGCTCCGACGAACAGTTTTGGCGCGAAACCTATCTCTTTGGCCTGAACGAGAATGGGTATCGCGTCGGCATCGTAACCGGCCCAGATGAACAGGTCAGGATTGTACTGTTTCGCCTGAAGAAGGACCGCCCTGTAGTCTCCTCCTCCGAGCGCCGCACTCTTGAAGGAAGCACCCTTGAGGTCCTTCATCAAGCCGGTCCAAACTCCCGTTCCCTTCTTCGCGAGTTCGAACTCGTCCTGGTACGATTTGAACGAGCTCGTTCCGAAGGCGCCTTCTTCGTAAGCCAGGAAGATCTTTTCGATCTTCACTTGAGGATACTTTTCTGTGATCGCCCGCCAGCCGTGCGCGTAGCTTTCACCCTGCAGATAATCCCATGGATGCAGATGAAAGTACCAATCTGCGTCTGGCCCTATCGCTTCCTCGCACCTGTAGGACGCGGCACCTATCCAAACTGTTATCTTCTGGTACTTTTTCAGTATGGGTATCTGCGCGAGATGCACGCTGCTGGACATGCCTCCGACGAAGAAATCGACTTTTTCTACCGTGGCGAGCCTGTCGATCGCAGCAGCTCCCTTCTCTGGCTTCATCTCATCGTCGACGATGAACAGTTCCAGTTGCATGCCGAGCACACCGCCTGCCTCGTTGACTTCTTTCACCGCCAGCTTCATAGCGTTCGCGGCTTGCCTTCCCGTTATGTCGGATAGCGGCAGAACGGCACCGATTTTGATGGTTCGTGCAAAACTCAAGACTGCGAAGAGGATCAGCAGTGAGACCACGATCTTTTTCATAATATCACCCCTTCGATCAGATTAAACCCAGTTTTTTGGCTTCGAACCGCAGCATTTCCCTGAAATCTGGATGAGCGATGGAGATGAGTTCTAAGGTTCTTTCCCTCACGGTTTTTCCCCTGACGTGCGCGATGCCCCATTCGGTGACAACGTAGTCCAGCTCTTGCCTGGGAACGGTGATGGGAGAACCCTGCGGCAAGAGCGGCACGATCGTTGAAACGCTGCCGTTCTTCGCGGTCGATCTCAAAGCGATGATACCTTTACCGTTTTTACTCTTCACCGCTCCTCTGTGGGTATCGAGCTGTCCGCCGGTCCCGCTGTAGTGCTGTGTGCCTAAAGCTTCGGAGCAGACGTTTCCTGTCAGATCCACCATGAGCGCCGTGTTGATGCTCACCATCTTTTCGTTCTGTGCGATCACGTACGGATCGTTCACGTACCTTCCACGCAGGAACATCACCGAAGGATTGTCGTCCACGAAGTTGTAGAGCCTCTTCGTGCCGAAAGCGAACGCACAGACGAACTTGCCTTTCCACAAACTCTTCTTTCTGTTCGTTATCACCCCCATTTCGAAGAGGTCTATCATGGACTCGGTGAACATCTCCGTGTGAACACCAAGATCCCTTTTGCTGGAAAGCAATTTGGCAACGGCGTTTGGTATCCCGCCGATGCCTATCTGGATAGTGGAACCATCTTCGATCAATTCACTGACATGATGCGCAATCTTCGATTCAATGTCCGTTGGCTCAACGAGTTCAGCCTCCGGCAAGTCGTAATCGACTTCGATCACGTAGTCTACCTCGCTGATGTGAACCTGGGTATCTCCATGTGTTCTCGGTGCCTTACTGTTGACCTCGAGCACTACCTTTTTAGCCTTCTCCATCACATCCTTTTCGTAGACAACCGATGCTGACAGTGTGAGAAAACCGTTTTTGTCCATGGGCGAAGCGACGCCCACGAAGAGATCGACATCCCTGCTGTCCAGAAGGTTCGTTGCTGCCTGATGGAGGTTGTTCGGAACGTAGCTGACCGTTCCGTAGTTGTTCTTCACAGCCAGTCTGTTCGAGGCACCGAAGTACCAGGATGCGTTCTGAAAACTTTTGCTGTATCTCTCACTCATGTAGAATGGATATTCCTCCATGTTGAGACAGGTGAACACAGTTACGTTCTCAACCCTGTCTGCGACCCTGTGAAGGTTTCGCAGAAAGACTTTGGGTTCCATCGGTGTCATTCCGACGACTATCGTCTGATTGCTCCGAACGAGGTCCAGCACTCTGTCGATGTCGACCAGTTTCCTCCTGTAAACTTCTCGCCAGTCCATGTTCGTTCCCCCTCACCACATGATGGGCTGCCTCATCTTTCCCCATCTCAGCACCGCCGCGTTCCACGTCCAGCCCACGCCCGCTCCCACCAGGACGATCACGTCTCCATCTTTGATCCTTCCGCGTTTCAAACCTTCCTGCAACGAAAAGATCTGATCGTTCTGTCCCATGTGACCGTAATCTTCGAGGTAGAAAGACTGATCCTCCCTCAGACCGAGTTCAGCCAGCACCTCGAGGTGTGCCGATCTCTTGAAATGGAGTATGGCGAGGTACGATATGTCTTTGCGGGAAAAGCCGCTCTTCATCAGAGCGTCGTCTATTACCGAATAGAAGTTTTTCAACGTGACGCTGTTCAATCTCTCTTTGAATGATTCAGGATCCACGAGATGAAAATAATACTCGTCGAGATCTTCAGGCTTCATCGGCCACTTTTTGGTGCCTCCGACCGGTACGATACAGTCTTCCGCGAAAGATCCGTCAACGATGCTCGAGACGCCCAGAAGGACGTTCTGACCCAGATTCTTCCTGAGGACCACGGCCGCTCCGCTGGCACCTATGTCGAACATGAAGGAGGTTGGTTTGTACGAATGATTCACCAGATCGACGTTTCGATAACCGCTCACCAGCAAAACCGTGTTCACGTTCCTCTCACTCAGCATGATGGACCTCGCCACTTGAAGTCCCACAATCATCGAACCGCACATCGCTTCCATGTCGAAAGCCCAGGCGCGCTTCGCACCGATTTCATGGGCAACCTTAGTACAGGCGAGCCAGCACGGATAATCTTTGTGCTGCGCGCCGTTCCAGATAACAACATCGATTTCCTCCGGATCGATTCGCGCGTTTTTGATCGCCTCCCTTGCGGCCATGATGCCCATATGGCTCGTAGTGTCATCCTCCGCTGGAACATACTTGCCTTTGATTCCGAACTTTTCTACGATAACTTTTTCGTCTATACCGATCAAGGAAGCCAGTTCTTTCGCACTCAAATACCGTTTCGGAAGGTACGTTCCCATCCCGGCTATACCCACGTGATCCTGCATGTTTTCCCTCCTGTAAGGTGAACCAGCAGTCAATCTGATACATGATTCACCACATATCATAACACCTTTGGAAATCTAAACGCAATATCTGAAATAGAGTGTTAAACGTCACAGCTTGAAGTTTACCGAGCGTGAGAGGAAACTGTGTGCGTGTATCTTTCTTGCACTCTTTATTGCACGCTGTTGCTCGTTCTCGCTTTCTCTGACCCTAAGCCCTTGAAGAGGTAGCGCGCGAGGAGGAAGAGATAATCGTTGATCTGGGACGGGGACGTCTTGCTGTAGACGACGAGGTCTTCTCCCATGAAATGGCCAATGCCCATGAGCGCAACCGCAAGATTTGTGGCTCTGAGGGGTCTGATCATGTTCAGTTCGATCGCCTTGTTCAGGGGTGAAAGGTAACTGTTGAAGATTTTCTCGTAGTACATCCGCGAGATGCTGGAGTTGAAAAACTCAGCCTGCCTGACAACCGAATACATGCTGGGATGGTTCAGGAAGAACTTCAGGAACGCGTTGTAACCCGCTATCTCGGCGTCACGCCTGTCGGTGAAACCTTTTATCGCACTCGCGATGGTGAGCCTCAGGTTCCTGTTCGTGGACATCACGAGCTCTTCGAGTATGGATTCCTTACTCTGAAAGTACACGTAGAAAGTGCCAGCCGCAACGTTCGCCAATTTTGTGATGTCACTCACCATCGTGTTCCGATATCCGTACTTTCCGAAGAGCCTTTCGGCAGCCTGAAGCAAGCGTGCTTTGGTTGAACTGGTTTCAACGGTGAGAGGTTTCACATCCACATTGAAAACACGGCTGTCTAAAACGTGATCGTCCGGATCGATGCCGCTGGTGATGAGCTCAACGAAGTCTTCCACCATCGTTTCTTCGATCGTCCGCTCTCCCACAAGAGATCTGAATATGCACGCGAATCTGATCGGACCTGTGACGAACCAAGTGGCCACCCTTTTTTCTTTCTCTTCGATGTTCGGCAGGAGTTTTTCCACAACTCTGGTCCTCAGAACTTGATCGAGTTTTCTTTTGAGGTTCCTCTTCAGATAGACGGCTTCGTGGAGGATGCGGAAATGCTGAAAGTGGTTTGAAAAGAACGCGGCGTACGCCCTTATGAAAGTTTCAACGAGTGATCTGGGATTTTCATCGTTGATGGTACTCATGCTGCCCACAAAGAGGTTGAACGCTTCCTGGATCAACCTTTCGTGAATGCTCTCTTTGCTGTTGAAATACTGGTAGAAGGTTGGAGGCTTCACACCTGCCTTCTTAGAAATCATGGGAACAGAGACGGCGTGATAACCGTGCACTGCGAAAAGTTCCAAGGCCGAGCCGAGCAAGTCGGAGAAGGTTTTCTTCCCATCCGAGCGTTTCGGATCTCTCCTCAACGTTCTTCCCCCTGTCTGGTGAATCGGTTTTCACATTGGATTATACGCCTGAACAAATTCAAAAAGTTGCCACTTCGAACACGATTTTGTCGATTTTGCCCTCGCTGAACTGCTGAACGCGTGTTAAGAACTCCTCGGCGCAGTCTTCACCCATGCTGTTTATGATGTACTGGATCTTGCTCTGCTTCAGACTCTCGAACGTGGCTTTCACGTCTTTGGGTAACGATGAGGAGATGATCTTCATCTTTTCTTTCAAAGTTCTTTCATCCTGCATCTGGCGTTCCCCCATCTCGGTGCCGCGTTTGGGTACGAACGGATTTATTGAGAACTTGACCGTTCTGAATCCAAGTTCAAGAATGTGTCTGGCCACATCGCCGATCGCTCTCAGATCGTGGTCGGTTTCCTCGTCGAAACCGAACATGAAATAGACCTTGATCTCTTCGAAACCAGCCTTCCTTGCCATGAGCAGGGCCTTTTCGATCTGTGCATCAGACAGGTCTTTCTTCAGAACGTTCCTCAACCTCTCACTCGCACTTTCCAGAGCGACGGTGAAGCTGTTCTGGTGCCTTCTCAAAAAATTCAAGAACCTCTCGCTCAGTCGGTCCAGTCTGAGCGACGAAACGGAAACCGATACGCTGGAACGTTCGAGCAGATCGATGAGTTCTCCCAGCCAGGGATAATCGGTCACGTTCGAGGCGATCAGCCCCACAGAATTGTGTCTGCGCAAAACGTCAGATACCTTTTCCAAGCTCAAGAACCTGGCGGGCTTCTTCAATTTGCCCATCATGCAGTAGGCACATCTGTGAATGCAGCCCCTCTCTATCTCAACCAGAAGTCTACCCGCGAAGTCACCGCGTGAAGAGATCAGCGGAGAAACAGGGACATGGAGGTCGAGTCCATGGCACTGGGAGATTCCCTCGTACCCTTTACCCAGTGCCGGCACGCTGGCAAAAGGAAGTTTCGCGAAGGCGTGTAGAAGTGATGACCTGTCGGTGCTCTGGAACGCTTCTTCGAGGTGGGGCAGCATCGGTTCGATGTCGCCATGGAGTATCACATCGGCGATCTTGCGGATCAGGGGCAAATCGACGTACGTGAGTGCTCCTCCAAACAGAACAACGGGATGCAGATCGGATCGATCCAGATTTTTCAGCGGTACAGCTTTCTTCAGGAGGAGTTTTACAACGTTGAGAACATCGTTCTCGAAGTGAAGCGAGAATGCCCAGACCTTGAACTGGTCCAATGGCGTTTGACTGTCGAGCGAGTAGAACCTTTCGAAACTCTCGTCGTAAACGAACCGCTCGCAGCGAAGCCGTCTGACTTGGTTGAGGCGTTTCCACGCGAGGTTGAACCCGAGGCTGGAAACTGCAAGGTCGTACGTGTTTGGATAAATAAGGGCGACCATCACGTCGCCCTTCATGTTGACCTCTTCAATATATTTCTCACCGGCTCTGAGGTGTGCAACGATGCTCTGTTCCTTCAAATCCTTCGAATCACGTGGTCTTCTCAAGGGCAGCCCTCCTGAGATAGTTCCTCGATACAACTGCCCTCACGAATTCGATCTCGAGAATCTTCGTTTCACCCTTCATCACGACCCCACGGAGTTTGATCTTGTTCTCAGCTATTCCGATGATTTTTACTCCCACCGCGACGGTCTGTCCAACCTTCACTGGAGCCAGATGCCTGACGTTCGCTTCGATCACAACCGAGACTTCAGTCTCATCCAGAAACGGTTGTATCAAATCGTAGCCGATGTGGAAGATCTGGGCGCAGAGTCCAGACGTGCTGGCGAGCTCGAGCAATTCCATCTCTCGGTCCTCGCGCCAAGCCAGGGCTTCGTCTATGGTGAGCTCAACTGTTCTGTTCGTCCCGAGCAACTGTTCCAAGTTTTTCACCGTTCACCACTTCCCCGCCCAATTCTTTCTTCAAGACTTTCCTCAGTTCTTCACCTTCTATGACTTCCCTTTCGAGCAAAAGTTCGGCCAGCTCGTCGAGCTGTCTCCTGTGTTCCAACAGTAACCGCTTCGCCCTCTCGTAGCATTCGGTCACGATCCGTTTGACTTCTTCGTCTATTTCGCTTGCAACTTCTTCACTGTAGTTCCTGAGCCTCGTGAGCTCTTTGCCGAGGAAGATCTCCTGCTCAGTCTTACCCCACACGAGTGGTCCCAACCGTTCGCTCATCCCAAGCTGGCAGACCATCTTTCGCGCAAGTTCAGTGGCTCTCTCAATGTCCGACGCGGCACCCGTAGAGATCTCACCGAAGACGATTTCCTCCGCGGCGCGTCCACCGAGGAGGGCCGTTATCTGGTCGAGGAGTTCGTTCTTCGTAACGATGTACCTATCTTCGGCTGGCAACTGCAGCGTGTAACCGAGCGCGCGGTAACCTCGAGGTATTATGGAGATTCTGTGAACAGGGTCGGCGTTCGGTAGAAGAGTAGAAACGATGGCGTGCCCGACCTCGTGGTAGGCCACGATCCTCTTCTCCCTCGGGCTGATCACTCGGGACTTCCTCGCAGGCCCAGCTATGACCCTGTCGATCGCCTCCTCGAAGTCGGCCATCGTTATTTTGTCCCTACCAGCCCTCGCGGCGAGCAAAGCCGCCTCGTTCACCAGATTCTCCAGGTCCGCTCCGACGAATCCAGTGGTGCGCTGTGCCAGAACCTTCAGATCCACGTCCTCGGCGATGGGTTTGTTCCTGGTGTGTATCCTGAGGATCGCCTCTCTCCCTTTCACATCTGGCACATCCAGGACCACTTTCTTATCGAACCTGCCAGGCCTGAGCAACGCAGGATCCAAAATATCGGGTCTGTTCGTTGCCGCCATCACCACGATGCCCTGGTTGACATCGAACCCATCCATCTCCACTAAAAGCTGGTTCAGCGTCTGCTCGCGCTCGTCGTGTCCGCCTCCAAGTCCTGCTCCCCTGTGCCTTCCAACCGCGTCGATCTCGTCTATGAACACGATACAGGGTGCGTTCGCCTTGGCCTGCGCGAACAGATCCCTGACGCGTGCCGCACCCACACCAACGAACAGCTCGACGAAATCAGAACCACTTATGTGGAAGAACGGCACGTTCGCTTCCCCGGCGACGGCCCTCGCGAGCAGAGTTTTGCCGGTACCGGGAGGACCCACAAGGAGTATCCCTTTCGGCATCCGTGCACCTATGCGTGCGAACCGGCCTGGATCTTTCAAAAACAGCACCGTTTCTCTCAGTTCTTCCACCGCTTCGTCCACACCGGCCACATCGTTGAAAGTGACGCGTTGCTGACCCGGTCTGACCATCTGGGCCCTGCTGCGTGTGAACGTGAAGGCCTGACTGTTGCGACCGGAGATGGTCCTCATCATGAAAAAGAACATGAACAGCAGGAAGGCTATGAAGATCACGTTACCGATGACGTTGATCCAGAAAGAACTGCTCAGACCTTTTTCGCCGGTCACGCGTATGCCTTTTTCGCTCAACATTCTTATGGTCTGGGTATCCTGAGAGAACCAAGGAGCGTAGATTTCGTAGTACTCGCCGCGTTTCGAAATGACCCTTATGGTTCCATCGTCCCTGACCACAACTTCGGCGATGCGACCTGGATCCGTTTCGACTATCTGTATGAAATCGCTGAAACTCATCTTTGACGCGCTGGTTGAAGGACTGTAGAACGAACGGACGAGCCAGAATATAGACAGTATGATGAGTGCTGCGAAGATGAGCGAAATGTAATTCGGCTTGTTTCCGTTCAAGTCATCCTTCCTCCTTTCTCAATTCAAGTATAGCGCGCAGTGGGTCTTCCAACAGATTGAGAACGAGAAAATCATGGTTTTTTAGTCTTTCATTCAATTTTTTGCCACCGTACACGTACGGTACCCAGAGAATTATATCACCCTCCTGAACCACGGGCATCTCGTCACGCAGAAAACTCGGGATGCGCGCATCGATCATGAGATCCTTCAACTTCTTCGAACCGATCCGATCACCCGGTCTTCTAATTCTCAGAAGGATCGGTGGTTCAACGAACGAGTACTGATCGCTCTCAACGCGATCGCTGAGACTGAAGATCCAGCCGTTGAAATCGTAGAGCCCCGGCTTTTCGATCTTCAGACGCTCAACCACTCTGCGCTCTCTGTACACGCACAGAAGGTCGAAGCCTTTTTCGAGCCACAAGCCTTCAGCCAGTTTGATCTTCCAGGAAGAATCGTTCGCGTGTTTGAGGAGCTGCTGAACGTGCCTGAATTCGAGCTGAACACCGAATTCCTGAACGCACCTTCTCAGCACTTCCACCAGTTCGAATTCGTCCAAACCCTTCGATGAGAATACGGTTCTGTGCCCGAGTTTGATCACTCTTTCTCTGTGCATCAAACGTTCAACATGGCCTTCCAAAAGAGAGCTCGAAATGTGCAGCTGTAACAACGCGTTTTCAAGCGATGGATTGATCCGTTTGAGGGTGGGAATCACCGCGTGCCGGATGTAGTTTCTGGTGTATCTGAGATCGTAATTGGTTTCGTCCTCAACGAAGGATAGATTCTTTCTGTTCGCATACTCTTCTATCTCTGACCTTGGAGTGTAGATGAACGGCCTTATCTTGTCTCCAAGCTTCGGCTTCATCGCAACCAGACCGAGGAGCCCCGTACCACGCGCGATCCTGTGCAGCATGGTTTCAACAAGATCGTTCAAATTATGAGCGAGCGCTATCACATCGCATTTGAGCTTTTCCTTAGCATCCTCGAGGAACTGGTACCGCAACTTCCTCGCGCCTTCTTCAATACCGAGTTTGTTTTCCTTACAGAACCTGGCCACATCCATCCTTTCGACGTACAGTTCCACACCCAATTTCTCACAGAGTTCCCGTACAAAATTTTCGTCCCTGTCCGCGGTAGTCCTGAGCATGTGGTTGAGATGGGCCGCGCAGACGCGTAGATCGAGCGTATCGCGGAGCTGCAAAAGCACATGAAGGAGGCTGACCGAATCGATCCCACCAGACAGCGCTACGAGGACACTCTCACCTTTGGAAAGCAAACCGTGCGTCTGGATGAATCTGAGGACTTTGAATTCGAGAGGGTCGAAAATCCTTCGCACCACCCAAAATAAAAAGTGGAGCCAGCGAAGGGATTCGAACCCCCGACCTGCGCATTACGAGTGCGCCGCTCTGCCTGCTGAGCTACGCTGGCTCGCACATGTTGCCTCGATTATTATACATCAGAGACCTTCACAGATCAAGGGGAAACGGTGCTCAGGGACCACCATCAATGAGTGAAGCGTGCCGCGTTCTGGCTGGAAAAACTATAGACGAACTGACCTTCATAGAAGACATCTCGGTCACAGAAGTGATGAAACACGGAGATCTTCAATCCGGCGGGTGGATCGAAACGCATCCGATGTGTGGCTTTTGAAACCTGTGCAAAGGACCTTGATTTTTCTGAATCTCGTAGTAAAATACATGGTGGTAAAGGCGGGTGTAGCTCAACGGTAGAGCATCGGCCTTCCAAGCCGAGGGTTGCGGGTTCGAATCCCGTCGCCCGCTCCAGCGCCCGTAGCTCAACAGGATAGAGCATCGGACTTCTAATCCGAGGGTTGTGGGTTCGACTCCCGCCGGGCGCGCCAGATGTGGTGACCATAGCTCAGCACGGTAGAGCGCCTGACTGTGGATCAGGTGGTCGCGGGTTCAAGTCCCGCTGGTCACCCCAGAGGAGCGCGCCTGTAGCTCAATGGATAGAGCGTCGGACTTCGGATCCGATGGTTGCGGGTTCAAGTCCTGCCAGGCGCGCCAGTGCGCCCCTCGGTGAAAAAACATTGCTGAATACAACGCTGGTTAAATGGGTTGTTGAAAAGGAGGTAGAAGTGATGGAAGTACTGAAGGTAGCATCAACCTCGAATCCGAACAAGGTGGCTGGAGCGCTCGCAGGTATGATCAGAGAGCACGGGAGGGCGGAACTTCAGGCGATCGGTGCTGGTGCTGTGAACCAGGCAGTCAAGGCAATCGCCATCGCAAGGGGCTACCTGGCACCGAGTGGGATCGACCTGGTAAGCATTCCTGCCTTCACCGATGTCGAGATCGACAAGGAGACAAGGACCGCCATCAAGTTCATAGTCTTTCCAAGAAACTGAGCCGAACCGCAAGCCCCGCGAACGCGGGGCTTTTTATTTTCTCAGCGTGAAAACACGAGGAACAAATTGACCATGACAGGTACGAGCATCGTCACGATGAAACCGTGCGCGAACGCCAGCAAGGAAGTTTCTCTGTCTGTGTAGTGGCTTATGGGGCCAAGCAGTGTGTCCATCGATGTTGCGCCTGCGATCGAAACCACGGCGTTTCTCGAGTACTTCGAAAGGACTGGGGTCAGAACTATCGCGTACAGCTCTCTCAACACGTTGGAAAAGAACGCGATCGCACCGAGCTGTGCACTGTGAACGTTCGACACGATGACGGCCGACAGACTGTACCAACCGAACCCAGATGCGACAGCCAGGATCTCAGAAATTTTCAGGGAAGAAAATAACGAAAAGATCAGCGCCCCCGAGTAAGTTCCAAGTACCGTTCCGACAACGGTGAGCAAGACTTTGAGAGCCACATCGAAACGGAGCTTTTCCTTGCTCAGGTCCACGCCCACTAAGAAGATGATGACGTAGAGAACCACGTTGACTGACCAATCTGGAAGCCTGAAGCCGGTGAACCTCCCCACCAGCACGCCGACCACCACGGAACTCAACAAAAAGAGTGCCATCATTTTCTCAACACCTTCTCTAAGATCACCGCGAAGACGAAACTTCCCAGCACCGCGAAGGTGGAAATCAGGAAGGCTGAAGATAGGATACTCTCAAGTTTCACAACCACATCTTCGTTCGAACCTATCTCCACACCCAGTGCAAAGAGGAGAAGGAAGGTCAAAACGATGAGCACCCTGTACTTTCTGATCCAGTCCGTCTTCAAAAAACGTCCAAGAAAGAAACCCGCAAAGAACAGCAGGACCAAAAAGAAAAGCACAGCTCAGAACACCTCGCATCCTCAGGTCGATCTCTCATGAACTTCTTCCTTGCCCGTAGTTCTGCTGAGAAATGAGTTAGTCACGTGCTTTCTCTCACGATCAATTCTACATCGAGAACCACCTGTTTTGGATCGGTTCGAAGATTCGAAAGTCTCTCGTAGAGCATTTCGAAGGCCACGACACCCTCAAGGAATTTGTCAATTCTAACCGTCGTGAGTGAGGGCTGAACGAACTCGGCGTAGGAGATGTCGTCGTAACCAACGACCGCCACATCTTCGGGCACCCTCCTTTTGAGCAGTCTCAGAGCCTTAAGGGCAGCGATGGCGAAGACATCGTTGAAGCAGAACAGAGCGTCGAATTCGGTGTCTTTCAGTTCCATGATCTTGTTGAAGGCAGATTCGTAGCCTTCCTCGATCTCGACCATCATGTAGGGTTGCAAACCGTACTCGGACATGGCCCTCACGTAACCTTCGTACCTCATGCGTGCCACGGACTTGTACATGAAACCGTTGAGCATCAGGATCTTTCTTCTGCCTCTTTCCAGCAGGTGCCTGGTTGCCAGATAACCACCCTTGGCATCGTTCGAGTAGACTTCATCGAGTTTGGCACCCTCGAAGTGCACTCCAAGGATGACGAATGGATAGTTGAGCTTGACGAGCTTTTCTATGTCCTTGCTGTCGAACTGGGTGGGGGAGATGATGATGCCATCGACACGCTTTTGCAGGAGCGTTTCGACCGCCTGCAGCTCGTTTATGTAATCTCTCTCTGTGTTCATCAGTATCACCTGATAACCGTACTTGCGTGCACTCGTCTCGATTCCTTTGAACACTTCCGCATAGAATGGGTTGGAACTGTCTTCAAACACCACGCCTATGGTTTTTGTGGTGCCTTTCCTGAAGAGTACGGCATCGGAATTCCTTATGTATCCAAGTTTCCTCGCGATCTCGAGAACCTTCCTTCTCGTTTCCGCACTCACGTCGGGTTTGTTGTTCAAAGCCCTTGAAACCGTGTTCACGGAGACACCAGCTTCTTCGGCTATATCTCTTATCGTGATGAAGCGTTTGGCCAAGGTTCAAACCTCCCGCCTTTCGAACGGTTTCAAGTTGATTTTTCCTTTACCCGTCCAGACCACGCCCTCGCGATCACTGACGTTCAGAAGAACCAGCTTGTCCGAAAGCTGCACAGAATCGATCTCATCACCGACGAATTTCGCTGGCAGGATTCTTCCGAGCAGTAAAGTGTAGAAAAATTCATCGAAGACTGTCGCCACATAGTAAGCGTTCTGATGCTTCGTCACACACGGTAAACCGACGAACGGGCCTGCCCTGAAAGACCCCAGGACTTCCGCATCTTTGACAGAAATTTTATCACACCACAGAGTCCCACAGAGGTTCAATCCAAGAACGTTCACATCCAGCCGATCGGCACCGGCGAAGTCCACGATCTCTATGCCAAGAAATTCCTGAAGACCGTGTGGAAATTCTTTCCGCAGCCAGTTGTATTCGTCTTTGATGGAACTCATGCACGTGATCAGAACATCCCCGCGGAAGGCTTTGACTTTCTCGATGAAACTCTCCGGCAGGTACATCGCGTACGGCACGATCAACAGCTTGTAAGGATCGATGTCATCGTTTTCGAACACGAAGTCCACGTTGTAGCCGAGCCGTCGAACTGCCCTGTAGATCTGCATGATCGCTTCCCAGTAGTTGAAATTCCGATTCAGATGGTTTATCCTGTGGATCCATGCGTTTTCGTAAGAAAAGTAAATGGCCACTTCCCTTTCCGGTTCAACGATGCCTTCGGTCTCAATCTTAGCCTGGGCAAATTCTGAACACCTATCTGTCTTTCTACCTGCGTAGTCCAGCAGTGCCCCGTGGTACTGTTCGGCACCCCACCGGATCTGGTCGAACCTGAACACGAGTACTCCGAGAGCCCCGTGCAGGTGAGCCTGTTTGATCCAGAGCTTCACGAACCCATCGGGATACTGTTCGTTGACGATCTTCCAGTTGACCCTTCCCGGTTGTTGTTCCATCACGAGGAAAGGCTTCTTCTTCAACGATCTCATCAAGTCGTGATTCGCCGCCTGTCTGAGAGGCTCGTAAACCTTCGTCGGAACGTAGTTGTCCCAGCTGACGAGATCCAGATGCTCGGAAAGTTTTCTGTAATCGATGTCGAAGAAATCCACCATGAGGTTGTGGGTGATCGGTTTGTCCGAGTACCTTCGAACGATCTCGCTCTGCATGTTCATGTAGTCTATGTACAGATCGCTCGAGAATCTGAAGAAATCGAGCATCAGGTGGGGATTTTCGAACGCAGGGGTGTTCACCGGCAGGACTATCTCGTCCCAGTCCATTACCGTCTGGCTCCAGAACTTGTTTCCCCACCGGTAGTTCAGCTCGTCTATGGAACCGTATTTTTTCTTCAACCACTCGATGAACGCCTTCCTCGTCGACTCACAGTAGCACAGGGTCGTGTCGTGGCAACCGAACTCGTTGTCTATCTGCCACATGTCCGCGTACTGGGAGAAATGTTCGGCGTATTTTTCAACGATCCTTTTCGAATACTCGCGGTAGGTCTCGTTCGCGGGACAGTAATGTCTCCTGCTTCCTGGACCTTTCTGCCTACCGAATTTATCCACAGGCAGGACTTCCGGGTGCTTCTTCGTCAGCCACAGTGGGGGAGCCGCGGTCGGCGTTCCAACGATGATCTTGATCCCGTTGTCTTTCAAAACCTTCATTGCTCTTTCAAGTTTCGAAAAATCGTACCGGCCTTCCTCAGGTTCGACGACGGACCAGGCGAACTCGCCAACCCGCACCCATTCGACACCGATCTCCTTCATGATCTTCACGTGCCGTTCCCACTCGGATTCCTCCCAGTGCTCCGGATAGTAGTCTGCACCGTAGATCTGCATCCAACCCCTCCTCATCCTTTAACGCTACCCAGAGTCAGACCCTGGATGAAGTATCGCTGGAAGATCAGAAAAACTATAACAGGAACTGTGGCGGCGAGCAACGCCCCAGCGGCTATGATGTTCCAGCTGCTGATCCATTGGCCCTGCAGGGTGGTGAGACCTATCGTGACGGTCTTCTTGGCGTCACTCTGGAGCAGTATCAGAGACCAGAGATAATCGTTCCATATCCAGGTGAACTCGAGGATGCTGAGGGCAGCAACGGCAGGTTTCACCAGCGGCATGATGATCTTCGAATATATCCTGAAAGCGCTCGCACCATCGATCCTCGCGGCATCGAAGAGGCTGGTTGGTATCGTCACCATGAAGTTCCGCAAAAAGAATGTGCAAAAACCCAGCTGAAAGGCAATATGGAACAGTATCACTCCGATCAACGTGTCGTACAGACCCGTCACGACGGAAAATCTGTAGACCGGAATGAGCAGCATCTGGAAAGGTATCAGCATGCCCGAAACGAAGATCATCAGAATGAGTGAACGCAGTTTGAACTCGTACCAGGCGAGTGCGAACGCGCTCAGGCTCGAAAGGAACAGCGTGCCAGCGACAGAAGCTGCAGTTACAATGGCGGTGTTCACGAAGTAACGCGCCATGCGGCCTTCAGTCCAGGCGATCTTGAAATTCTCGAAAGTCCAGGTTTTTGGAGGAGCCCAGAAGTTTCTGAGCATGAAGATCTCGTCCATCGTTTTGAAGGCGGTGAAGAACGCCACCACCAACGGGACCATCCAGAGTACCACGATGAGCGTACAGAACACGTAGAAGAAAACGGCTTTGAGAGTCTTTCTCATATCCTTTCCTCCCTCTTGAGCACGTTCAGCACGTAGACGAGGATGAAACCGAAAGTTATGAGGAACTGTATCACCGCTATGGCTGCACCGTAACCCATCCTGTAGTTGTGGAACGCCTGTATGTACATGTAGTTCGCCATGACGCTCGAAGAATAGTATGGACCACCCCTGGTCATGACGAACACGATGTCGAACGCCCTGAGCGAATCGATGATGTTGACCGTGATGGCTATCACCATGGCGGGTCTCAGTTCGGGGAGTATCACGTACCAGAACCTCTGAAACGCGTTCGCACCATCGACTATGGCCGCCTCAACGTGTTCCTTATCGACGCTCTGCAAACCTGCCAGAAAGAGAACCATCGCGTAGGGGATCTGTCTCCAGAGTGCGGCCCAGATCAACGAGTAAGTGACTATCTTCGGATCGCTCAACCACGGTTTCGCCAGACTTTCCAGCCCGATCCATCGAAAAAAGGTGTTGACGATGCCTCCAGCCGGTTCGAGCACCCAGGACCATATCTGACCTATCACGACGAACGACAGCGCCATCGGCAGATATACGAGAGATTTGTAGATCCTGTGGCCCGGATACTTCTGGTCCATGAGCATCGCGAAGAGAAGCCCGAGTGGGATCGAGAGTATGACGAAACCGATCATCCATTTGAAGTTGTTCAGCAGAGAAAGGATGAAGTAACGATCGTTGAAGAGCCTGACGAAGTTCTCCCAGCCGACGAACCTCGGCTTCGTCATACCGTCCCAGCGCGTGAAACTCGCCACGATGGTACGAAAGATGGGGTATATGACCCAGATGAAATAGAGGGCTAAGGGCCCTGCGAGGAAGAGATAGGGTGTCAGCCTCTTCTTCATTAGATCACCCCAAAACCCACGGGCGGGGCGCCCGTGGGACGGATTCACTTACCGTATATCCTCTTTCTCTCGGCTTCCAGTCTCTTCAGAATGTCACCTATCCTGTTTGGATTCTGCATGAACTCGATGAACGCGTTCATACCGACTTCGGCCATCTCCGGGTTGGTGTCCCTGTCGTAGAACTGAGCCACACCGGCGGACGCGAGGATCATGTCGAGCCCTTTCCTCGCGTGTTCGTCGGGCGGGGCCACCTCAACGTTGGCTGCGAGCCTTCCGAGATCCTTCGCGAATTTCTCCTGAGCTTCCTTCGAAGCGATGAACCTCAAGAACACTATGGCACCCTTCTTGTTCGGAGCGTTCGCCGGAATCATGAATCCGTCGATGGGTGTTTCTTCGTAGAGGGCGACGTTCGGATCGATGATCGGGAACCTGAAGAAATCGAGATCGTCCTTAACCTCGGCCGGAGCCACGTCCTTGATGAACTGTCCCATGTAGTACATGCCAGCCTGACCCCTGAACAGGAAAGTCGCAGCTTCTTGCCACTCGTAAGCCGTGTGGTTGGGGAGCAGGTATCCTCTGTCGATGAACTGTCTCCAGTATTCGAACACCTTCATGAGCTTTGGATCGGTGTACGGAACCTCTCCTGCGGTCAGTGCGATGTGGTAATCGAGCCCGTTGATCCTGAGGTTCAATATGTCGAACCATCCGGCAGCGGTCCACGGGAACTTGGTACCGATGGTGATCGGCACGATGCCGTTTCGCTTCAGTGTTTCACACACCTGCAGAAATTCATCCCAAGTCTTCGGTTCCTTGATCCCGAGCTTTTCGAACACGGATTTTCTGTAGTAGACACCCCACCAGTACCAGCTCTGTGGAATGAAGTAAATCTTGTCTTTGTACGAGCAGGTGCTCTTGAACGCTTCGGGGAAGTAGTCTTCCCATTTGCTCCCTTCGAAGACTTCCTCTACCGGGACGATGAGGCCCATCTCGGCGAAGTAACGCATCCTTTCGCCCGCGAACCAGGTGACGACGTCCGCCGTGCCTTTGGGCGAAGCGAGCCATGTTCTCAGCAAGACTTTGAAGTCTTCGTGCGCGAAGGTGTTCACCACAACTTCGTATTCGGGATACTTCTGCTGGAACATCTCCACCAGTTCTGCCAGCGCCTTCCTCGGAGCCGGGTCTGACATGTAGCTGTTGATGACGATGCGTTCTTTTGCGAAGACTAAGAGCACCATCACAGACAGGACGAGGACGAGTAGCTTCCTCATGAGAACACCCCCCTCAGTTTTGTGCCGGTAACGTTACCGGCACGATCCCACCCAAAATTAGCCATACGGAAACATCTTCTGTCAAGCCGGAGGAATCACAACTGAGGACGACCGTGTGCCATTCTTGCCGTTGAGAATCTCATCTTGCCTGATTTCACATTCTATCGTCAACTTGCTCTCTCTTTCTGTATGAGTTAACAAAAGGGTGGGCAAGAGCCCACCCGACATTTTCTGGCACGCTTTCAGTAGAGCACGGGACCTGTAACGATGGGTTCTTTCTGGATCGGATACGTGAGAGGATAACCCATCAACCGGGCGATGATCCTTGGAACGTCTGTGTTGTCCAGCCAACCGGTGAAGTGCTCAGCGCCGGGTCCGAAGGCGAACAACGGGACCGGATCACCCGTGTGATCGAAAGTCGTCCAGCCCAGCAGCGCTTTCGAGCTTACATAACGTCCAAAGGCGTTGGGCAAATCGTACGGAGTTTTCGCCGTTCTCTTTATGTTCAAAAGCTGCTGGTACTCCTCCTCGCTCATCTCTATGTCGTAGAACTCCTTAACGCCCGCGATGAACTTTTCTTTCTCTTCAACGTTGTACCTCGCCAGGAACCAGTCCGTGTTGGCCTTGAATTTCCTGAGCTTTTCAACCTCGAGCATGTACGTTCCCGTCGAAGTGGAAAGGCCTCCGGTCTCGTGGTCGGCGGTGACGATGATCAGTGTGTCTGGATTTTTCTTCGCGAATTCGAGCGCGACACCGACAGCTCTATCGAATTCGACGACTTCTTTCCACACTCCGTAAGGATCGTTTCCGTGTGCCTCCCAGTCGATCTGGGATCCCTCCACCATCAGGAAGAAGGGTTCACCATCCTTCGACAGCAGTTCGAGCGCCTTCTCCACCATCTCGTAGAGCATCGGTTGTTCCCCGGTCCTCTCACTCGCCGGAGCCAGATGGCTCGAAGCGAAGAGTGCCAGAAGTTTTCCAGACTGGACCTGCGCCATCTCGCTCTTCTTTGTGATGACCGTGTAACCACGTTCTTTCGCCAGCGCTATGAGGTCCTTTTCATCTTTCCTGCTGCTGCCTTTCATCGATGCGGGAATGAAATGTCTCATGCCTCCGCCCATGACCACATCGAAACCGCTCTCGATCAACTGCTCAGCGAGCTCGTTTTCCATGTCCCTGTCTGGAACGTGCCCGTAGAACGCCGCCGGTGTGGCATGGGTGACCCTGCACGTCACCACGATACCGACCTTCACTCCGTAGGATTTCAGCACTTCCGCGATTGACGGCACGCTTTCACCGTTCGGAAGCATGCCGATCATGCCGTTGTTGGTCTTGAAGCCACTCGCCAGGGCCGTTCCCGCGGCTGCAGAATCGGTGACCCACGTGTTCGCAGAGAAGGTCTTGACGATTCCCACGTGCTGGGCCTTCATCATGTTGAGCGGTCTGCCTTCCAGAACGCTTGCCAAGTAAACGTGGTTGAATCCCATGCCGTCCCCGATGAAGTAGATGACGTTCTTCACGTACGAGGCCATGACCACTCCAAAGACAACCGTCAGCAGGATCACCAGGAAGAGCTTCCTCACAGGACACACCCCCCTCGAAAGGTTTTCCAAGTGAATTATAATAAGCTGACCTTTAAATGCGTGTGTGAAGACTTTTAATGAATTAGAATATTAACAGGAGAGATCCTTCATGCAGTTGCTCGTTGCGGTCCTGCTGGGTTATCTGCTGGGGAGTTTTTTACCTGCGTATTTCATAACGAAGCTCGTGATGGGAATCGATATACGTCAGATCGGTACCAAACACGCGGGGACAACGAACGTCTTCAGGAACGTCGGCCTGTGGCCCGCCGTGTTCACGGCACTGTACGATGTCTCAAAAGGAATCCTTGCGTTCAAGCTGACCTCTCTTATAGGATTTTCGGAACCGATCTGTTTCACCTCCGCGATGAGCGCGGTCGCAGGTCACATCTTCCCCTTCTACCTCCAGTTCAGAGGCGGCCGCGGTGCGGCCACGACCGTTGGAATACTGCTCTATTTTCTCTGGACTGAATGGTTGAAGATCCCATTGAAAATACTGTTGTCCGATCTTTCCGTGCTGGTACTGCTCGTGATCGTTCTGTTCTTGGTGTCCAGGAAAGGAGATGTGGTGGGACTCTTCGTGCTCCCCTCACTCGCGTTCCTCGTGATGCTCAGGTTGCCGGACCGTTCCTATCTCATCGTCGTTCCGATTTTCGTTCTTCTCACGATCAATTTGTATAACATCATCAACTGGAAGTTGATCGTCTTTCACGAGAACATAAGGCCGTGGCGTGTGATCATCAGGCCCGCCGCCTTCCTGCTGCTCTTACTGGGTTCGCAGCTGCAGAAAGGCTCTTTCATGCTCCTCTTGGTCGTCCTGCTCGGAGTCTTTCTAATGCTCGATCTGGTGAGGCTCTCTCACAGGAAAACGGGCGAATTCTTCCACGACAGGTTCAAATTCAAGATGTTCAAAGAGAGTGAAAGGAAGCGTCTATCCTCGATGACTCTGTTCCTGCTCGGTGTGACGCTGAGCTACCTCTTCTTCGATAAAAACGTTGCCGTCGCGGCGTGTTCCTTCATGATCCTGGGAGATCTGGCAGCGAAGATCGTCGGGATGAGCTTCGGCAGGACGAAACTCTTTCACAAGACGGTTGAAGGCACGCTGGCGCACTTTGTGCTCTGCGTCTATACGGCGTACGTGCTCCACGTTCTGAACCTCGTACCGTTTCTGGCCGGGTTGTCCGGAGCGATCGCAGCCACGATCTGTGAAGCTTTACCGCTGGCCATCAACGACAACGTGTCGGTGCCACTCTTTTCCGGTATCGTGATGAACTTCGTGAAGGGCGTGCTGGGTGGATAGAGAATGGCTCAAGCATTTTCAAAACCGAAGGTGGTCTTCTCCGCGTGTTTGGTTTCTGAACCGGTCAGATACAACGGCAAGCGGATCAAAGACGAATTCTGCGAAAAGCTTGCCCGACTCGTTGACGTGATCAGAGTCTGTCCCGAAGTGGGTATCGGTTTACCTGTGCCCAGGGATCCCATAGTGATCGTTTTCGACGAGAAGAAGAGAGCCGTGCAGAAAGAAACGGACAGAGACCTCACCGAAGCACTGCTGAAATTCAGTGTGGATTTCCTCGACGCGCTGGATAAGGTGGACGGTTTCGTGCTGAAGGGAAAGTCTCCTTCCTGCGCACTGCGGGACGCGATCGCATACAGACTTTGCGAAAGCAAAAGATCCGTGGTGAAGACTTCGGGAATCTTCGCAGAAGTGGCGATGGAGAAGTTCCCGCAGGTTGCGTTCACAGACGAATCCGGATTGAAACATTTCTGGCGCAGAGAGCACTTTTTGTGCAGGATCTTCGCCAGCGCAGAACTCAGAGAAGCCATCGAGACTGGTTCTAAGACGGAGCTGTTGAAACTCCACGAGAGGTACAAATACCTGCTCATGGCGCACAGTCCATCGCTGTTGAAAAAGCTCGGAAAGCTGGTCTCTAATTTGAAAGGTGCGGAACTCTCAGAAATATTCTCGCAGTACAAAGATCTGTTCCGTTCGGCCCTGTCCGTCCAGCCGACGCGCGGGAAACATTTCAACGTGCTCCAGCACATCTACGGATACTTCAAAGACAGAGTCGATGAAAAGGAAAAGAGAAAACTCGTGAAACTTCTGAACGATTTCTCGTCTGGTTCGGCGAGTCTGACCAAGGTCAGACGGACTTTCATGCTCTACGCAGAGAAATTCAACGTTGAGTACCTGCTGAACCAGCGATACCTGAGACCGTATCCAGAAGAGCTGGAAGGTTTATAATTGCTCTGTTTCCTGACTGGGTGTGGAGGTGAGGGTATGAGAAAGACGCTGCTCGTTCTGGTGGGTATCACGATAGCCCTCGTGCTCGCCTCGTGTGCGCTTCTGAGCTGGTCACAGCCGAGCGTCAAAGTGTACCTCACCGACGCGGTTTTGCCCATCGAAAATGTTGAACGCATCCTCGTGACGATCGATCGCATACTTTTGCTCAGCGAAGATGCCACGGTGGTCGTCAGCGACGAGGCAACAACGGTGAACCTACTGGACCTCGTCGGTCAGGAACTGTACGTCGGGTCTGTGCCGGAAGGAACCTACGGCCAGCTGCGTTTCGAGATCTCGAGCGCCACGATCACCGTGAGCGGGACCGACTATCCTCTGCGGATCAGCTCCGGTTCGTTGAAGTACAACCTGCAGGGCTTCCACGTGACGGCGGGCACTTCCATCGTCCTGGACTTCGACCTTTCAAGGTCGATCAAGGTCACAGGCTCTGCGACGAGTTCAGAGCATGGAAACAACCCGGTCCAATACCACATGACTCCGGTCATCCACGTGCGGTACGGCCAACTGTACGACATCACGGGTCGAGTCGTGCAGAATGATCAAGGCCTTGCTCACGCACTGGTCGCGCTGTTCGAAACGCGTCAGCCGAGTCCGACCGCGGTGACGCTGACGCACAAAGCATCGGCCCACTGGCAGGCCGGTGAGTTCAAACTGTGCAAGGTGCAGCCCAGTGACTACGAACTGAAGATATACACAAACTGGCAGTCAGCGCAGGATCCTGAGTACATCTTCGAACTCACTCCGGCGACAACGCTGACCGTGACTGTAAAGGACAAAGATGTCAATCTTGGCGACATCAACATCCAGTGAACGAACGAGGGGCCTTCGGCCCCTCATTTCAAATGCTTTTCGAACCAGTCGAGGATCTCTCTCAGCCTTCTGAGTCTGTGCAAGGGTTTTCCGCTCCTGCTCAGTTCGTGGTTCTCTCCCCTGAACATCACGAGTTTTGTTTCAACGCCGTGGTACTTCAGCGATGTGAACATCTGAATGCCCTCGACGAGCCAGCATCTGTAGTCCTCCTCGGAATGGATGAAGAGGGTCGGCGTCTTCACCCTGTCGGCGTACCTCATGGGTGAGTGCCACCACAGTTTTTCGAAATCGCTCCACGGTGTTGCCAGATGCTGATCCTCCACGAAGAAGTAACCTATGTTCGTGGTCCCGAACTTGCTGATCCAGTTCGCGATGCTCCTCTGAGAGACGGCGGCTTTGAACCTATCCGTGTGACCGATGATCCAGTTCGTCATGAAGCCACCGTAAGAACCGCCCGTGACACCGAGACGGTTTTCGTCGATGAAATCGAATCGCTTCAGCGACTCATCGACAAACCGCATGATGTCTTCGTAGTCGATCGTTCCGTACTTGCCCCGAATGTCCGCAAAATCGTTCCCCCTGCCATCGCTCCCACGGGGATTGCAGTAAAGCACGACGTACCCCTCGCTCGTGAGCAGCTGCATCTCGTGGAAGAACACTTCCCCATAGACGGTCTTTGGTCCTCCGTGGATCTGCAAGATCGTGGGATATTTCTTCCCGGGCTCGAAGCCGAAAGGTTTCATGACCCAGCCCTCGATCGTCGTGCCATCGTCCGCGTTGAAAGTGAACCTTTCAGGTTTCGAAACGAACCGCTCTCTCTGCACCCACTCGTTGAACCCGCTGATCTGCCTCTCTTCACCTTCCGCGAGCTGATACACTTCCTGAAGCTTCATGTTCCTCAACCCGACGAAGAAAATTTTTCCACAAACAACGTCGAAGCCATCGACGGAACCCTTGCCGAAGGTGAGCTGTTCTATCCGTCCAGAAGGATCCATCCTGTACAGCTGCGCATCGTGCCATCGAGTGCTCACGAAGTAGAGTCGTTCCCCGTCCACCTTGAAGGTTCTGTTGGAACCGTACCTGCAATCGCTGTTGACGCTGTTGTAAAGGCTCGCGTCGAAATCCGGTGTGAGCAACTGTACCTCTCTGCTGGAAGGATCGAGCATATAGAACTTTGGATTTTCGTTGATGCCGTAGCGTTCCATGTCGCTCCCGGCGAAGACGATTTTTTCGCTCATGAATTCGGCAAAGACGTATCTGAACCTTTCGGCGTGTGTGAGCAGGAGCGAACGGTGCTTTTCGGCATCGTAAAGGTAAAGATCGTTGCTTCGTCTCATAACGTGCTCGAAACGGTTGGCGATGTAAAGGATCAAGTTTCCATTCCTGCCTTCAGAGAAGTATTCGATGTTCGAAAATTCGTCGCTGATCGGTACGATCTGCTGGCTTCTGAGATTGTAACTGTAGAGCCTGATCCTTCTTTTGTTCGTGAAACCAGAGCCGTTCGACCAGAAGGGTATCTCGTCCAGAACCTCGTAATCTTTTTCGTCCTTCAGTGCCTTCAACGCTTTTTCTTTCTCTTCCTTCGACAGCAGCCAGAAATCTTTCAACCTGTGATCGTACACAGCGGTGAAGATGATCGTGTCATCGTTCAGCTTTTTGACCTGCTTGATGAAGAAAGGCAACTCGAAGGCTCGTTTCGCTTCTCCACCCGCCACGTCGATCGTGTAGAACACGGTGAGTGGTTCTCCGTTCTCTTTTCTCTTCTGATCTTTCTCGTCCCTCCAGGAAACGAAAAGAAGCTGCGAATCGTTCAGCCAGACGGGAGAGCTGTCACGGTTCGACGAGGCCAGCTGGAACAGCCTCCTCGACTCGACATCGTACAGCCAGATGCAGGAATCGTAGCCGTTGTCCTGAAGGTTCATCCCGTGGACGACGAAGGCGAGTTTCGTGGCGTCTGGAGAGAGTGCGAGATTGGAAATGAACCTGAACCTGGTGAGATCGTCCAGCTTTATCTTCTCCAACGAGTCCACCTCCAGTTGGTTCGCATTTGGTACTATTATAGCAGGGAGGTAAGGACGATGGTGCTGTTCAGGACGGCCGGCGAAGAGAACACAGAATCAACATTGAGAATCGCGATCGAAGAGGCGTTGAAGACGGATTCAAAAAAGTTGCTCATAGCGTCGTCACGAGGTTACAGCGCCCAGAAAGCCCTGGAAATGGTTCCAGAGGGGATCAGGCTCATCGTCGTGACACACCACGTGGGCTTCAAAGAACCGAACTTCGATGAGTTTCCTGCGGAATTGAGAAAACGACTGACGGAAGAAGGTCACACCGTACACACTGCAACGCACGCGCTTTCGAGTGTGGAGAGAGCGTTCAGAAGACAGTACGGAGGCGTACACGCAGCCGAGATCGTCGCCGATGCGCTCCGTTTGATCGGTCAGGGTTTCAAGGTGTGTGTGGAGATCGCGCTGATGGCCGCCGACGCTGGGCTTGTCAGGTGCGACGAGTGGGTGGTCGCGTGCGGCGGTTCGAGCAAAGGTTTAGACACGGCCGTGGTGTTGAAGCCGGCGAACTCGTCCAGGCTGTTCGATCTGAGGATCGGAAAGATCCTGTGTATGCCTTCCGAGTACGTGGAACGATGAGGAAATCAACGGTCACTCTTTCTCTCACCGGCTACTCCTCGTCGGACTTTTCTTCTTGCCTGGGTAATTTCGAAAGCTTCACCGCGATGTAGTTCTCATTTTTCTCGAATATAGCGAAGCGGTTTCTGTTCTTCACCACGATTTCGACGAGATTGTAACCCTCGTTCAGTTTCGCTTCAATTTTTTTCTTGTCCTTCTCGCTGAACTGCATTCGCTCATCTCCCAAAGAAGAATTCCTTCGGCCTCGAATAACTCAGCTCACGGCAGAGTTCGATGGCCTCACCCAAGGGAATCTGTCCGCGCTCCACCATCGTGCCAACCACGTCGCAGAGGACCCTCCTGAACATCTCGGTCCTCGATCCGTAGGACATGAGTTTTCTCGAGTCGGTGACCATACCGACGAAGTTGCTCAGAAGGTCCACCGACGCTATGTATTCGAGGTGCCACCTCATGCCGAAGGGACTGTCGTTGAACCACCACGGTGCGCCGAGGAAGACGTTTTCGAAGGCCCTGGCAATGGTGGCCATCACCGGCAGATAGCTCGTGTCCATGCAGTACAGAACGATTCTGATCTTTCCATCGAAATCGTTGAAGAAATCCTTCATGCCTCTCGCCACGTCGACGAACCCCGCTATGATGTCTCCACCACTGTCGGGTCCAAGCCTCTCGAACAACTTGATCCTGTAATCCCTCATCGCGCCTATGTGAAGTTGCATGGCCCAGTCTTTTTCGCTGTTCATCTCGGCGAACTTGTACATCATGTAGGACTGAAACTTCAGATGCTCTTCGTAGGACACAGGTTCTTTAAGAGCCTTCTCGAAAATCCTCGATGCCTCACCCTCGCCGACCCTGTGAACGATCGGCTCGAGGAGTGCATGATCGCTGCAAACGCAACCGAGCCCGGCAAAACGATCGTGCGTCTTCTTCAGAGCATCCAAGAAAGTGGAAAGGTCAGTGATCGAAACGTTCGTGCGTTCCTCGAGCTGGGAGACAAACTTTTTGAAGTCGGGTGAATGAACCTTGCAAAACCTGTCCGGCCTCCAGGTTGGCAGTATCTTTATACCTTCGACCCTCTCGCGTGCGAGTTCATGATAACGCAAATCTTCCGCCGGATCGTTCGTCGTGCACATGATCTCAACGTTCATGTCCCTCAAGAGTCTCTGAGGCTTCATGTCATCGCTCTGCAACTTTTCCTTCGCCTTGTTCCAGATGATCTGCGCCGTCTCTTTGGAGATGATTTCGTTGATAGAAAAACGCCTTCTCAAATCCAGGTGTATCCATTCGTAGGTCGGATTGCCGACGAACTTCGGAAACACCTCGGCGAGCGCCAGCCATTTTTCATAGTTGCTCGCTTTTCCCGTGATCTTTTCTTCCGGGACCCCTCTCCTCCTCATCAGTTCCCAGACGTAGTGATCGGTGGCGGCTTCGACTTCCCATATGTCGTTCCATCCTTTGTTCTCGACGATCTCTCTGGCGTCGCTGTGGTTGTGCGCATCGACGATGGGAAGATCCTTCACCAGTTGATAAAGCTGTCTCGCCGTCTCACAGCTGAGGAGATAGTTCTCATCCAGGAACGCCATCACTCTTTCCCCCTTCAGACGTAGACTTTCTCCACATGCGGACAGTTCATCGCCCTCAAGAGGGCCGCATAACTCAACCTGAAACGCACCGTGTCGCCGACACGGATGGGCCTTTCCACGTCGGTGATGTCCAAGATCGTGTGGTCGCTCGATGCGTGGATCACGACGGCTCCCCCATCGAGGGGTTTCAGATGATTCGGCACGGTGTCCTGCTCTCCGAGCGCTAAGATCGCACGCTTTCGCCAGCCCCTGTCCACGAACACGGGACGCCTTCCGAAAGCGTCGAACCCTGTTTCACCAACCGGAACGGACGGTTTGGTCTTCACTTCGATCACTTCGGCTTCGAGAATGAAAGCATCCTTCTCCAGCCATTCGATCTCCCTGTTGTTCGTCACGTCCGTGCCGAGATATATGGCTTCTCCCACTCTGAACTGGTTCACACCCTCGGGGAGTCTTCCTTCTTCTATCAGTTTGAGCGCAGACGTGTTTCCGCCAGAAACGATCGGTAAGGGTCTGCGGACTATTTTTTCAACACGGTCTCTTATGCTGAGCAACGTGCGCATGTTCTCTTCGCTCGGTAAAACGCCACCGTAACATCCGAGGTTCGTCCCGACACCACAAACCTCGGCCCAGTCACAGATCCTGACGGCCTGCGCGATCTCTTCCACCGCGTACTCGTACCATACACCTTCTCTCAGATCTCCAACGTCCACCATGTAGATCAGCTTCACCCTTCGCTTCTTCTCCCGACAGAGCTGCTCAATCTTCTCCACCACTTCCAGTTCTGAAACGAGAACGTACTCACACAGATCGACAATCCTACCGAGTTCGCTCACCTGCGGAATCCTCAACATCATGAACGGTCCATTTATTCCGTCGGATTTCATCCGTTCGATGTTCTGGATCCTCGAATCGGCTATGGTTCGAACGCCCGATTCACGCAACACTCTGGCGATGTTCGGATCACCCAGAGTCACCTTCGTGACGGCCACGAGCTCTATACCCTGGCCGGAAAGGAGTTCGATCAGACGACGCGTGTTCGTGGCGATTTTGGAGAGGTTCACGTAAAGTGTGGGCAAGCCGTTCACCTCACTGGAGATCGTCTTTCATGCCTACCTCGTTCAGTATTATGAAATCTTTGTCCCTCCAGTTCTTCTTGACCTTCACGTGCAGATCGAGATAGATCTTCTTTCCGACCAGCTGTTCCATTTCGATCCTGGAGAGCGTGCCGATCTGTTTTATCATCCTGCCATCTTTGCCGATGAGTATTCCCTTCTGCGAATCCCTCTCGACGTAGATGGTCGCGGCGACGTACAACACTCCGTTATCGCGCTCTGTTATCTCATCCACGATCACCGCAACGCAGTGTGGCACTTCGTCTCTGGTGAGCAGGAGCACCTTCTCTCTTATGATCTCGGCGAACTGGAAAGACAACGGACGATCGGTCACGGTGTCCGGTGGAAAGTACATGGGTCCTTCCGGCATGGCGGCCTTTATGGCTTCGAACAGTTCCTGCACGCCCTCATTCTTAACGACGCTGGTGAAGAAGGTCTTTTCGAAATCGTACTTCTGACGGCCCAGCTCTGCCAGATGCTCGTAGTCCTCTGCAAGGTCTATCTTGTTGATCACCAGAAAGCTTCTATTCTTGGATGCCCTCAACAGGCCTATTATTTGCTCTTCAGGTTCTCCAAAACCTTTCGTGGCATCCACGACGAAGAGTATCAGATCTACCCCTTTCATCGCCTGCACGGCAGCTTCCACCATGAAATGTCCCAGTCTGTGCAGAGGTTTGTGGATGCCCGGTGTGTCGATGAAGATTATCTGATGTTCTGCGTCTGTATAGACACAACGTATACGGTTGCGTGTGGTCTGTGGCTTTTTTGTGACGATGAGGACCTTCCTTCCCATGAAACTGTTTATCAGACTCGACTTACCCACGTTCGGCCTTCCGACGACTGTTACGAAACCGGATTTCAAATTCATCCCTCCCTGAGTTTGAACGCGTACGGTAGAAGTTCCGAAACTCTCGTCTTCACGGTGTCACCGTTCGTGTTCGCCAGTATCACTTCAAAATCTCCAAACTCGCTCATCACCTGTCTGCACGCCCCGCACGGACTCACAGGAGAACTCGCGTTCGCAACGACAACGAGTTTCTCAAACTGTGTTTCACCGGCGGCCACCGCGGTGAACATTGCCACCCTCTCGGCGCACACGGACAGTCCAAAGGACGCGTTCTCAACGTTGCACCCGACGAAAACCTTTCCCGACTTCGTCAGTAAAGCTGCACCAACCTTGAAGTTGGAATAGGGTGCATACGCCCTTCGCATGGCTTCAATCGCCTTTTCGATCAGTTCCTTTTCGCTCATCCGCTTCTCTCCTTTTTATTGTCATCAGGACTCTGTCTATCTTACTCTTCGTTGCCGCAACGATCTTGAAGTGAAAACCATTCACATCCAGTTCTTCCCCCACGCTCGGAATCCTCTGGAACTGTTCAAGCAGATAGCCAGCGAGTGTTTCGTGCTCGGTGGGCGGGAACTCAACGTCGAGCTCTCTTTCGATATCGTTCAGGGGCGTCGTACCCTTCACCATGTAACTGTTTTCCGAAACCTTCCTGATGTTGCTGGTCTCGTCGTAGTCGTATTCGTCCATGATCTCACCGACGAGCTCCTCGAGGATGTCTTCCAGGGTCACTATACCAGCGGTGCCACCGAACTCGTCCACCACGATCGCCATGTGCATCTTTTTCTCCTTGAATATCTTCAACAGCGTGCTGACTTTCATGGTATCGGGAACGAAAATGGGTTCTCTCATGATCTCGGAAACCTTTTTGTTCCTCGCCACGTCCCAGCCCAGCTGTTCCACCAGGGTGACGGCGTCCTTGACGTAGCAGATACCCACTATGTCGTCGATGTCTTCCCTGAAAACGGGGATTCGAGAGTAACCTTCCTCGTTCACGAGTTTGAAGAATTCCTCTACCGTTGCGTTTTCGTTTATGGCCACGACATCCACCCTGGGTGTCATGATCTCCTTTATGTCAGTCTCGCTCATCTTGAAGGTCTGCTCCACGATCATGCCTTCCTGCTTACCGATCGTACCACCCTCTGTCCCCACATTCACCGCGTTGATTATGTCCTCGCTCGTTATGAAAGGCGCATCCTCCATGGCCTTTCCACCCATCAGTTGGACCACAAGGTTGCTGATGCGCAGCAACGGACTGATCAAAGGAGACAGAAGCCGATCCAGCAAGCGCAACAGCGCATCCACCCGCTGATAAACCTGTTCTGCGTACTCCCTGGCGTAAATCTTCGGTGATATTTCACCCACGACGAGCACAACGAAGGTGACGAAAATCGTTCCGATCACCGCGACGAGTCCCTCGTTGAAGTTTCTGAACAGTCTCACGAAGAGCAACGTTGCCACCGACGAGAGCATGAGGTTCACGAAATTGTTCATGATCAGAACCGCTGTGAGCATTCTGTTCACTCGATGGATCGATTCCTGCTCGTTTTTCTTGATCAGTTTCAGCCTGCTCAACGACGTGAGCGCCGTTTCCGATGCGGAGAAAACTGCCGAAAGCGCCAAAAGCAAGATCATTACGAGCAGTTGCAAGAAACTACTGTACGGGTCTTCCACCAGTTACTCACCTCCAGTTCAGTAATGATACCTCTCGTTGTTCAGGATTTTAAAGCTTCTGAACAGTTGTTCTAAAAGCACCACAACCGCCAGTCTATGCGTCAGCGTCATCCTGGAAAGAGAAAGTCTTTCGTTCGCCCTCGCCTTCACACTCTCATCAACGCCCATGGGCCCGCCCACCAGATAGACGATCCTGTTTCTCTTACACAAAAGCTCAGAAAGATGGTTGGCGAAAGAGATCGAGTCGTAGCTCGTACCGTGTTCGTCGAGAAGCACGAGGTAATCGTCGTCGCGAAGCATTTTCAGAACCTTCATGGCATCTTTTCTCAGCAGAGATTCGTCCTCGATGCTCTCGTGACCGAGCTCCAGCAGATCGATGTCCACGAATCGGGAGAGCATCTTCATGTATTCTTCAGCGATTTTCGCAAAGTTCTTCATCTTTCCCAGGACCCAAACGTCAATTTTCAAACACCTGACCCCTCTTGATGACCACTCTGGGTCTCAAACCGACCAGGTAGGGTAGCGTCAAAAGATCTGCATCGTCGTAGAGGAGCAGATCCGCCTGCTTGCCAACTTCGATCGTGCCAAGCCTGTCAGCCAGGTTCAGTACACAGGCCGCATTCAACGTGAAACCGGTCAGCACCTCTTCCGGTGTCATCTTCAAATGCCTCACAGCCAGATGCATGACGAACGAAGGTTCAAGCGTTGGACTCGAGCCAGGGTTGAAATCACTCGCGATCGCCACAAGAACGTTCGAATCTATGAGCGCACGTGCAGGTGCGTAGGCCTCGTTCAAATGAAAGCTCGTCGCGGGCATCAACACCGCGATGGTGCCCGATCTCGATAGCATGTCGATCGCTTCTTCGTCAACTTTTATGAGATGGTCTGCGGAAACGGCCTTCAGCTCGGCCGCGAGCTTGCTCGCCCCGATGTTGGAAATCTCGTCAGCATGAACGCGCAACCTGAAACCTTTCTCCGCCGCTTTGCTGAGAAACGTCCTCGCCGATTCGACGCTGAACGCTCCAACTTCGCAGAATATGTCCACGTATTCTGTGTAATCTCTGACCTCATCGAGCATGTCTATCAGCTGATTGATGTACTCCGCTTCATCCACATCCTTTGGAACCGCGTGTGCTCCGAGAAAAGTGGCGACGATATCCTGTGGAACCACTCTCGAAAGCGCACGGATGATTCTCAACTGCTTCAGCTCGCTCTCTCTATCGAGCCCGTAACCGCTCTTGCACTCCAAAGTGGTGACACCTTTTTTCAGAAATTCTCTCAGAAACTTCAGGTTGAACCTGACGAGTTCACGCTCCGAAGCTTTTCTGACCTTCTCCACAGTCTCGAACAATCCACCACCAGAGCTGTGGAGCTGCAAATACGTTGCCCCACCGACACGCTTGAGAAAGTCGTTCTCCCTGAAACCGTAGAAGGGAATGTGTGTGTGACAGTCCACAAAGCCCGGCACGACGAGGTCCGCTTCGAGGAATCTGACGAAATCCCTCGGCTTCGACGTGGAAATATCGACTATGATGCCGTCTTCGATTGAAACATAGACGTTGTTGAAGACCTCGAGTCTGGACATGTCCTGTCCGGATCTTGGTTTGTTTCCGATCGGTGTACAGAGCTTCTTCGCACCAACGACGAGCTGTATCATTGACCCACCTCTTTCAACTTGTTCGCGAGGATCTCGATGATCTTGGTCTCTATGATCCTGTTCGCATTGAAATCATCGAGCTGCAGATAAAATTGCGCGACGTCCAGCATCGCTTGTAGTGGCACCATGCCGATGATCTCCGTACCGACGACTGGCACGCCGTATCTCTCTGCTTCGCGCTTTATCGTCTCGAAAACTCTGAAGAGAGGACTCTTCTTGTAGTTCGTCATGTTCATGGATACCTGCACCATACCCTTCTCTTTCAGATCAACGGCGATCGCCTTGACGTATCTGTAGCCACCGCTTATGTGCCTCACAGCCTTTGCTATCTTCTCTGCAACCTCTATTCTCGTCGTCCCAAGGTTCACGTTGAAGGCTATCAGAAACTCCCTCGCTCCCACAGCGGTCACACCCGCCGTTGGATGCACCTCATCCGGACCAAAGTCTGGCTTCCACATGGGATCTTTTATCTTTTCAAAGAAGCCTTCGAACTCACCCTTCCTGATGTCCGCAAGATTCTCTCTGTGCGGAGCCGTCGCGGACCTTTCGTACAAAAACACAGGTATCTTCAGCTCTTCCCCAATTCTCTTACCGAGCTTCTTCGAAAGCTCAACACATTCCTCCATCGTGACGTTCATGACGGGCACCAGCGGGATGACGTCCGTTGCCCCCATCCTCGGGTGCTCTCCTTTATGCACTCTCATATCGATGATTTCTGCGGCTTTCTTCGTCATCCTGAACAGGGCCTCGAGGAGCGGTTCTGGCGCACCGACCAGCGTCACTACGGATCTGTTGTGATCCGCATCCATCGACCAATCTAAAATCCAGACGTCTTTAATACCCTCTGCCTGAGCGATTATCTCTCGAACGACTTCTTCCCTTCTTCCTTCGCTGAAGTTTGGAGCAGACTCCACTATCTTCACGCTGTTCACCTCCATCACCAACGTGATTATACTCGAAAACGGTGTGTTATTATGACTTTGGTGCGGGAGGTAGTGAGGATGGACGTGCTGATCCAGCTGATAAAAACAGGAATAACCCTGGTCGTTGCCTACATCGTCTACAGGCTCATCTATGGAGGAATACTGAGAGTAACACGAAAACTTGGCAAGGAGATGCGTATGAAGAACACGCTTCGAACGGTCCTCCTCACGATCATCCTCGTTATCGCCCTGATGGTCGTACTGGACATCTGGCGCGTCAACTTGGTTCCCTACCTGACTGCGCTCGGGATAGGTGGAATTGCCGTGGGTTTCGCGGTTCAGGAACCACTTTCAAATTTCATGTGCGGCCTGCTCGTGATCTTCACCGGAAAACTTCTCGAGGGAGACGTCGTCGAGATAGACGGTATAAGCGGAACCGTCGAGGTGATAAACTATAACCACACGGTGCTGCGCACCTTCGACGGAAAGCGGGTCTTCATTCCCAACAAGCAGGTGTGGAGTCAGAGACTCATACATTACTGGCCAACGAACGTCAGGAGGTTCGAACTGAAGGTCTCTGTGTCTTACGGAAGCGATCTCGCCAAGGTTCTGGAAGTGCTCAAAAAGTGCCTCGACGAGGAACCACTCGTCGAGAAATCACCTGAGCTGGCCAACGTGATCGTGTTCAATGGTTTTGGCGCTTCATCGATAGACTTCAATGTGCTCTTCTGGGTGCAGCGGCAAAACTACTTCGACGCCGTTAACTCGCTGGCTCAGAGGATAAAGAGGGAACTCGAATCGAACGGTATCACTATACCCTTCCCGCAGCTCGACGTTCACATCAAGGAGCGAGTGATTTGAAACTGAAACCCTCGGAACACGTCTTTTGTGCCATGGACACTGAAACCACAGGAACGGATCCAATGGCAGGCGACCGCATCGTAGAGGTCGCCATCGTACCCATTTACAAAGGAAAGATCATCTACAGGGGCATCTACCACTCACTCGTGAACCCACACATACGAGTTCCGGCGATGATCGAGAAAGTCCACGGTATTGGAAACGAAGAGCTTCAGAATGCACCGAGCATGGGTCAGGTTTTCGAAAAGATTCGCAGCTACATGACCAGAGCCATCATGGTCTTCCATCGTGCGAAGTTCGATCTGACTTTCCTCGATTTCACAGCCAAGGAAGTGGGTGCGTTTCTGCCCACGGTGCGTTTTCTGGACACCTACGAGCTGGCCGAGCTGTTGTTCAAGGAGAAGAAGACCCTGTCGTGGCTGGCGAAACGTTACGATCTACCCGCTCCAACACACCGGGCCCTCGACGATGCGATCATCACCGCAAAGATTTTCCTGAGGATGGTTCGAGAACTGAACGTGGACGTCACTGAATTTGTCAGAACGTGGAGTGGTGAGGAATGGTGAAGAATTACGTGCTGGACACGAACGTTCTCATCCACGACCCTGAGAGTATCTACAACTTCGAGGACAACAACGTTATCATACCTCTGCCGGTGCTGGAGGAACTCGACTCACTCAAACGTCGAAACGATTCGATCGGTAGATCCGCAAGACACGTGGTCAGAGAACTCGACGCACTCAGGCAGATGGGCGATCTCTCGAAAGGCGTGAAGCTGAAAAACGGTGGAACGCTCACAGTCATGAGTCTGACCAACCTGAGGGAAGACTTCGTCGAGTACTTCAAATCGAAGTACATAGACAACTGGATCCTGGCGTACGTCGTACGGATCAAAAGAACCAGTTCCATTCCCACGATCTTAGTGACGAAGGATATCAGCTTGAGGGTGAAGGCATCCGCACTCAACATCCAAGCGCAGGATTATCTGACGGACAGATCCAACCTTGCCCTGCTTCCGGACGGATACAGGATGGTTGAAGAGAACGTTTCTGAAGGTCAGACTGTCAACAATTTCCGTGAGAACGAATACCTCAAAAGCCCAACCGGATACTTCAAGGTGAAGGAAGGAAGGGCGACAAGACTGTCTCTGGACCTTTCCAGCACGGTCTGGGGTATACAACCTCTGAACGAAGAACAGCTCTACGCGATGGACGCCATGATGGATGACAGCATCGCTCTGGTGACGATGGTCGGCTCAGCGGGTACAGGGAAAACACTGATCGCACTCGCCTGCGCCTTAGAAAAGACCGTGAACCAGAAGAGGTACCGCCGCATCATCGTTGCCCGCCCGCTGATTCCTATGGGAAAGGATGTGGGCTATCTCCCAGGCTCGCTGGAAGAGAAACTCGAGCCGTGGATGCAACCAATCATGGACAATCTGGAATTTCTGTTCGATCGTGTGGGAATGAGTCTGAAAGAGTTTTTGAAGAAGGGCATCATGGAGATAGAGGCACTCAGTTTCATAAGGGGAAGAACCATCCCGAACCAGTTCGTGATCATAGATGAAGCACAGAACCTGACGCCACACGAAGTGAAAACGATCCTCACAAGGGTTGGAAACAACACGAAGATCGTGCTGACGGGAGACCCTTACCAGATCGATACGCCTTATCTGGACAAAGACAGCAACGGTCTCGTCTACGCAGCTTCGAGACTGATAGGAAACCCGCTGGTGGCACACGTGACACTGAAGCGAGGCGTGAGGTCCCCACTCGCGAGTCTGGCTGCGGAAAGGCTGTAGGAGGAAAAACGATGGGGAACATCGTCATAGAGACCAGGGATCTGGTGAAGAACTTCGGAAAGGTCCGTGCCGTGGACAATCTGAACCTGAAAGTCTTTCAGGGTGAAATCTACGGCTTTCTCGGTCCGAACGGTGCGGGAAAGACCACGACGATCAGATTGCTGACCGGAACGCTCAAACCTTCCTCCGGTTCCATTCGCGTGCTCGGTATGGACATGCAGAAAGCTGAAATAGAGATCAAAAGGTCCATCGGAGTCGTCCCAGACGAACCAAGGATGTATTCGAGCCTGCGGGGTTACGAGTTTTTGAACTTCGTGATCGAGATCTTCGGCTTGGACAAAAAATCGATGCGCGAGAGAATAGAAGAACTTTGCTCGGCATTCGGGATAGATTATCTGGACAAGTTCATCGCCGATATGTCCCACGGAATGAAACAGAAGTTGATGCTGGTCAGTGTCTTGGTGCGAAAACCGAGGGTGATCTTTCTGGACGAACCGACCGTTGGTCTGGACGCCAGGTCCGCAAAGATTCTGAAGCTGTTACTCGCAAAGTATGCGTCGGAGGGCTGCACCATTTTCATGACCACACACGTGCTGGAGATAGCCGAGAAGATGTGTTCTCGCATCGGTATCATAGATAAAGGCTCTTTGATCGCCGAAGGTACGATGGATGAACTGAGGAAGCTTGTAAGAGACAATGTGGCAAGCCTGGAAGACGTGTTCCTGCGTCTTACCGCAACGGAAGAGGACATACTGCAGATCGTGAAGGAACTGTGATGTGGTATGAGACAGCTTCTGGTGTTACTCAAGTACGGCCTGGGTGCACGTTACAGTCGAAGAGGTGGAGGAACCCGGCGCTCGTTCGGTTTTGTGGCGTTGGTCGTTTCGTCTTTCATCATCGGTTTTCCTCTGGGGTCTTTGTTCTTCGAGCTGTTCAAAGTTCTGTCTGCCGTCAGAATTTCCACTTACACACTCTCAACGTTGTTGATGGTGCAGTGGTCGATCCTGAGCGGTCTTCTCTTTCTGATCTCTTTCGTACCGAGCTTGATAAACTCTTTCGCGCGGAACGAGGAGATACAGTTTCTGCTGACCTTCCCGATCGAAAGATGGGCCATCGTCGCTTACCAGATGGTTCTAACGCTCGCACTGCAACCTCTCACCGTGGTGATGTATTTGTTCGTGTTTCCTGCCTATGTCGTCGCGTCCGGAGGAAACCTCTTCTACGGTTTTCTGGTCGCAATCTTGTTCGTTTTTCTCATGCTTTCTCTGTCTTTTCTTCTCTCGTGCGTGTTCGGTCTTTTCCTGGAAAGGTCTCAGGCGAGAAGGATCAGTACGGCGGGCTTGATAGTCACGATCGTCCTCTTCTTCCTCGCTATGCAATTCCTCCCGAACTACGCGCGAAACTTGGTCAATCAAGACACCTCATTTCTTTCACACGCGCTGACCAAGTTCATGCATCCATTGAACATTTTCGCCTGGCCCGTGAGGGCGCTGAACGAACCCTTCTACCTTTTGATCATGCTGATCGTCTGCCCCACAGTCTTTTTACTCTCGGTGCCGGTGGCTGAAAAGTTGAGTTTCGAACAGAAAGTTTCCTTCAGGTCCTCAAGAAGGATCTGGTTCGGCGCGGGTAAAGTGTTCTGGAAGGATTTGAAGATTCTGGCGAGAAACGAACAAAGTCTGTTCACGCTTCTTTATCCGGTTGCTTTCGGCGTTCTGTTCGGAGTTTCTTTCAGAAACTTCGTGCCCGCCATGATGCTCTTCACAACGCTCAGCGGTTCCTACGTTGCCTACAATTCGGCGATGCTCACGAAGCAGGAACTTTCCGTGTGGCCCCTGCCGGTTCTGCTTCCCGTGAAGGAGTCGAACCTTCTTTTGCCGAAATTGATCGTTCCGTCTTCCATCTACCTGGCACTGTTCTCGGCGATGCTGGTGTTTTTCAAGTTCTGGTTCTCTTTACCCTCCACAATCTTTCTGCTCGTTCCTGTCATGTTAACGGTATTTCTTTTCTCTTCAACCTTGGGGATGCTGTTCTATCTGAAACAACCGTTCAGGTCGGATCCATCCAATCCATCACGCGTACTGACCTCCACGAGAGTTCTGACAATCCAAGGGATCGTCCTCCTGTTGTCTCTAATCTGCCTTCTGCCGTTTCAAACGTCCGTGCGATCAGCACTCGTTGAAATCGTCGGGGTCCAGAATGTTGCGTTTTTGATCTTCTACGGTGTGCCGTTCGGTTGTGCCGTACTGCTCGCGATTTTTTCTAAAAGGTTGTTCGACAGAGTGAAACAATTGTTCCAGGAAATCGAATAGTTATTACTGCGAACATTTTGCTACAATCTCTTCCGAGGTGAAGAACGTGGAGAAGATGGTGGAGAGTTTGATCGAGCTCTGTTCGATCCCCGGAGTGTCCGGCAGAGAAGAACTGGTCCGCCAACATCTGATCGAGAAACTGGATGTTCCTTACCGGGTGGACAACGTTGGCAACCTGATCGTTGAGATCGGTGAAGGCGATGAAACGATCGCGCTGATGGCACACATGGACGAGATTGGCCTGGTGATAACCGGTGTGAACAGCGACGGCACTTTGAACTTCAGAAAGATAGGCGGATTCGATGACAAGATCCTCGCTGGTTCTCACCTGCAGATCGTGACCGAATCGGGCATCCTGGAAGGCGTGATCGGCATCACACCGCCACACCTGTCAGGTCAACAGGCGACGGAGAATTTGAGAATAGATATAGGCTGCAAGAGCAAGCAGGAAGCCGAAGCGCTGGGAGTTAAAGTGTTGGACTACGCCGTGTTCAAGAAACATGCGAGCGTTCTGAATCGCGAATTTTTCTCCATGAGATCGATCGATGACAGGTTCGGCTGCTTAGCCATGCTCGAAGTTTTGAACAGGGTAAAGAACGAGAAGCTCAGAAAGAGAGTTTACTTCGTCTGGACAGTCCAGGAGGAGATAGGACTCAAAGGCGCGAAAGCGTTTGTGGCGAATCACAAAGTGGACGTCTGTTACGCTATCGATTCGTTCGCGTGCTGTTCAGCACTGACTGGGGATGTCGCACCGGGAAAAGGACCGGTCCTCAGAATGCTTGATAACAGCGCGTTCGCGAGCTTCGATTTGATGAAACATGTGCTTCAGGTAGCTGAGAAAAACAACATCCCCGTGCAGGTGGGAGTAACGGGTGGGGGCACCGATGGATCGGTCGCCATGGAATTCGGTGCGAAAATGGTTCCTGTGACCCTCGCGGTGAGATATCTGCACACGCCCGCTGAGTACATTTCCATCACCGATCTGGTCAATCTCATAGACCTTTTGACGTTTCTCATTTTGGAAAATCGGTGAGGTGATTCCGCCTTGCTTTACTTTCTCGTCTTCCTTTCGGGTATAGCGTCAGGCTTTCTGAACGTTGTGGGCGGCGGTGGCAGCTTGATAACGTTGCCGTTGCTCACCTTGCTGGGCATGGACCTCGGTGTCGCGAACGGTACGAACAGGATCGCCATTCTGATGCAGAACATAGCCGCTGTGAGGAGCTTTTACAAGGATAAAGTTTTGCCCGTGAAACTGTCTCTGCTGTGCGCGATTCCCGCCACGGTCGGTTCGATCCTTGGAAGCTACGTGGTGGTCAACATTCCCCTGTCTCTTCTGAAGAAGATCGTGGGTGTGTTGCTCCTCGTGATGGCCATCTTCATAGTTTTGAAGCCCTCGATGTGGTCAGGTCAGAAGAAGGAAAGGCTGAACGTTCCGCTCATCGTTCTCGCGTTCTTCGGTATAGGCTTTTACGGTGGATTCATTCAGGCTGGTGTGGGATTCTTCTTCGTGTTCTTCACGGCCGTGCTCTTAGGACTGGACCTTGTGAGGAACAACGCCTTGAAGGTTTTCATCGTTTTGCTCTACACACCGTTTTCTCTTTTAGTTTTCCTTTTGAACGGGAAGGTTCAACCACTGGCCGGTTTGGTTTTGGGCTTCGGTAGCATGATAGGAGCACAGTTCGGTGCTAAATTCGCGGTGAAGAAGGGTGTCACCTGGCTCAGATACATCCTGCTCGCAACGGTTGTGGTCAGTGGCATCAGTTATCTCACCTGAGAAAGACTTTCCAGATCCAGCTGGAGCGATCTGACAGTTCTCCTGGCCATAAAGTAGGCGATCATCGCGAAGGCGAGCACACCGTAAGTGTTCCTTATTCCTATGGCGTTTCCCAGAAGTCCAAACAGGAAAGTGCCCACGGGAGAACCACCGTTGTTTATCAGCGCGTAGAGAGACATCGTTCTACCACGCATGTGCTGGGGCGACAGGTACTGAGTTCTCGTGTTCGCCGTGTTGAAGAAGATCGTCTGTGCCGCACCGTTGAAAAAGGACATCACGTACGCAGCGGGTGGATAAACGAAAGAGACCAGAGTGCTCAGCCCTATGGCGAATATCAGATATTCTTCTCTGAACTTGAGCACCGTCTCAGCCTCGAGAGAGCCTGCGAACGTTGCACCCACGAGTGCTCCGAGTCCCATCGAACCCATGATCAATCCGTAACCGACGAGACCTGTTTTCACGGCACTCTTCGCAAAGGCCTGCATGAGCATGCTGTAAGGCATACCGAACACGGCGTAAACTGTGGAAGAGAGGAACGTGATGAGCAGAACCTTGCTGGACATGACGTACTGGACACCCATTTTCAAATCCGCGAAGAACTTTCTCTCCGTCTTTCGAACGGCTGGTTTCTCCACCTTGATGAACAGCAGAGTGACTATCAGGGGTACGAATGTCAACGCGTTGACGATGAACCCGAAGCCCATACCTCTGTACTCAACAACGAATCCCGCTATCGAAGGTCCTATCATTCTCGCGAAATTGAATATCATCGCGTGGAGGGCAAGCGCGTTCGACAAGAGCTCCTTCGACACGATGGATCCGATGAAGGTGTTACGCGAAGGCAGATAGAAGGCCTGAGAGATCCCCATCGCCACACTCAGTACGAGTAACTGGACTGCGTTCAGAACGCCTCTGTGCACCAAGTAAGCCATGAGCGTGGCGTTCAACGCGTCGGCGATCTGGGTGAACAGGAGAACGTTCTTCGGCCCAAACCAGTCTATGATCACGCCACACGCGGGAGAGAGAACGACCGTTGGGAGCCCTTTGAGGAAGGCTATCAAACCGATGAACCCGGCGGCTCTGTTCTCGGAAAAGAGGTTGACGGCAACCCAGCCCCTGAGCGTCGTGTCGATCCAGGTGCCGATCAAAGAGATGCTCTGTGGTAACCAGAAAAGAAAGTAGTTCTTGTTCCTCAACGCCCGGAACGGATTCGAATATTTCGCCATGCGAACCATTTATACATCAATTTCGTTAAACAACACCGCACATCGAATTGACGTTTTGTTGAAGAACCGCGGGGCGGTATCTGACATTACGGTTTCCAAATCATGTGGATTAAGTTAAACCACACATTTATCGTTCAATGGTTGTAACATAGATGCGGCAGATTCGTTGCGAACATCGCCCTTCAGTTAATTGATCTGAACCAGGATATGGCGTATCATGAGAAGAGGTGTTGTTCATGTTCGAAAACCTTCAGGAAAAACTGTCGAAGATCTTCAGAGCGATAACGGGCCAAGGAAGACTGACCGAAAAGAACATAAGCGAGGCCGTTCGGCAGGTCAAACTGTCCCTGCTGGAAGCGGACGTCAATTACAAAGTGGTCAGAGACTTCATTGAAAACGTCAAGCAGAAAGCGCTCGGAGAAGAAGTACTGAAGAGTCTCACGCCGGACCAGCAGTTCATAAAGATCGTCAGAGACGAGCTGATCAACATCATGGGCCGTTTCAACGTTCCGCTGCAACTGAAGCACCAGCCCGCCGTGATCATGCTGGTGGGACTCCAGGGTAGCGGAAAGACCACGACGGCCGGTAAGCTGGCACTCTATTTGAGGAAACAGGGCAGAAATCCTCTGCTCGTCGCTGCCGACACTTACAGACCCGCCGCGATCGACCAGCTCGAGAAGATCGGTAAGAGTCTGAACATCCCGGTGTTCTCCGGGGACAGAAAAAACGCTCTCGAGATAGTCAAAGGTGCCCTGAAGGCTTCTCAGGAACTTCACTGCAACGTTCTGGTGCTCGATACAGCGGGAAGGCTCCACATCGATGATGAAATGATGAAAGAACTTGAAGACATAAAGTCCTTAACCAATCCGGACGAGATACTCATGGTCGTCGACGCGATGGTGGGACAGGACGCGGTGAATTCCGCCCTCGAGTTCGACAGGCGACTCTCCCTGACAGGCTTCATCGTGACGAAACTGGACGGCGACGCCCGTGGCGGTGTGATTCTATCGATAAGTTACGTCACCGGAAAGCCCGTCAAGTTCATAGGTGTTGGGGAAAAGCTCGACGCACTTGAGCCTTTCTATCCGGACAGAGTCGCGGGCAGAATTCTGGGCATGGGCGATGTCCTCAGCCTCATCGAAAAGGCTGAGAGAGAGCTCGACAGAGAAAAGATGGAAGCGGCAGCGAAGAAGATGCTCCAGGCGCAGTTCACGCTGGAAGATTTCCGCGAGCAGCTGAGAGAACTGAAGAAACTGGGCCCGCTGAGCTCCCTGATCGAGATGCTGCCTGGGGCACCCAAGGTGGACGTCGATGCGGGCGAGAAAGAACTGAAAAAGATCGAGGCGATCATCAATTCGATGACACCTGAAGAGAGGAGAAATCCGAGGATTTTGAACGCGAGCAGGAAGTTGAGGATCGCAAAAGGTAGCGGTACGACGGTTCAGGATGTGAACAAACTTTTGAAGTCTTACGAGCAGATGAAGGAACTCATGCAAAGGCTCAAACATGGGAAGCTGAAACTGCCTTTCGGGCTTTGAGGAGGTGTTGGTGTGGTAAGGATCAGGCTCACGAGAATGGGAAAAAGGAATATGCCGTTCTACAGAATCGTCGTTGTTGACTCCAGAAAGAAACGTGACGGAGCCTACATCGAGTCGCTGGGTTTCTACAATCCCCTGCGCAACCCTGCCGAAATAAAGGTCAACGTTGAGAGGGCAGTCGAATGGATACTGAAAGGTGCCCAACCCAGCGACACGGCGAGAGACATACTCAGTAAGGCGGGCGTGCTCAAGAAAGTGCACGAGATCAAGTATGGCAAGAGAGAAACCACAGATGAAACAAATGCTTGAGTACATAGTCAAAGGTATCGTGAAACACCCTGAAGACGTTGTCGTGGTCGAGTTCGACGAAAACGACGGCAAAGTGTTCGAGATCGTGGTGAACGATGAGGACGTCGGCCAGGTCATAGGAAAGGATGGAAGGACCATAAAATCTTTGAAGGTCCTCTTCTCGGCCCTGTTCGATGCGGAGGACTTCACCCTGCGGGTGGTAAGGTGAGCGAGTACATCGTGATCGGTAAGATCACGCGGACTCACGGTTTGTTCGGAAACGTCAAGGTTTTTCCCACGACCAACGTGGGAGAGGTCTTCGCCAACCTGAAACAGGTCTTCATAAAGGATGAGTCTCGAAACGGCATTTACAGAGTCACCGTGCAGAGGATCAGGAAAGTCGGTAAAGAGTATCTTTTGAAGATCGCAGGCATAGACAACGTTGAAACGGCGAAAAAGATCGTGGGTTTACAGCTCGCGGTAAGGATCGAAGATCTACCCAAGCTCAAAGCGAACGAATACTACTTCTACCAGCTGTTGAACGTGGACGTGTACGACGAGCGCGGTGAGATGATCGGCAAGGTGGTTGACATCATCGAGACGGGTTCGAACGACGTGGCAGTGGTGAAAGGAAAAGGCGGAGAGGTCCTCGTTCCAATGATCAGAGAATGCATCGTACAGTTCGAACCGCAGAAAAGACTGGTCGTAAAACTTCCGGAGTGGATGTGATGAGGATCATCATCGCCACGATCTTCCCAGACTTCGTACGGGTCGTGAAGGAATACGGAGTGATCGCTCAAGCCGTTGAAGAAGGCAAGATCGACATACGCATAATGAACATTCGAGATTTCGCGCACGACCGTCACAGGACCGTGGACGACTATCCTTACGGTGGCGGTCCGGGCATGGTCATGAAACCGGAGCCCATCTTCGAGCTGTATGATCACTGTAAGCAGCAGTTCGGCGATCTGTACACGATCCTCACATCGCCACAGGGAGTCACACTGAACAACAGGCTCGCGATGGAGCTTTCGAAGAAGGAGAATCTTTTGATAATCTGTGGCAGGTACGAAGGTGTCGACGAGAGAGTGAAGAGTTTGGTCGATCTGGAAGTATCCATCGGTGATTACGTGCTCAGCGGTGGAGAACTCGCGGCGATGGTGATCTGCGACGCGGTGAGCAGGTTCGTTCCAGGAGTCGTCGAGGAAGAATCCGTGAAGAGAGATTCTTTTTACAACGACCTGCTCGATTATCCACACTACACCAGACCCGCCGAGTACAGAGGTATGCGGGTCCCAGAAGTGCTGTTGAGTGGAAACCATGAAATGGTAGAACTCTGGAGGACCGCCGAGAGTATCAAACTCACCGCGTTGAGGAGGCCGGATCTCTTCCTGGCGAGGGAGTTTTCAACGGAAGAGAAGAAAGCCCTCATTCATCTGATACAGGAGTTGGTGAAATGTGTTGAACGACGTGAGAATAGCTCTGATCCATTATCCGGTTCTGGGAAAAGATGGTAAGATTGTCTCCAGCGCGGTGACGAACCTCGACATTCACGACATCGCGAGGACCGCACGGAGTTATGGGATCAAAAAATACTACGTTGTGACGAATCTGCCCGCACAGCAGGCAGTCGTGAGAGCCGTTTTAGATTACTGGGTCGAAGGATCCGGGAAAGAGTACAACATAAGCAGAACAGAAGCTTTACAACTGGTCGAACTGAAGTCTTACCTGGAGGACGTGATCGATACAATAAAACAGGAGACGGGCAAAAAACCGTTGCTTTTCTTCACTTCCGCGAAGAAAAGACCAAGATCGATAAGTTACGAAGAAGGGGCAAGGATCATCAGAGAAACCGACAGACCCGTGCTCATACTTTTCGGAACGAGCTGGGGCATGCCGCAGGAAATCCTGGACATGTGCGACTACGTTCTCGAACCAGTCCGCGCTAACTCTGATTACAATCACCTTTCGGTCAGAGCGGCTGCCGCAATAATCATAGACAGGTTGATAGGAGAGGAGGTATGAACTGTGAGCATGGACAATCTCGTAAGACTGATCGAGAAAGACCAGTACAGAGAGCTCCCCGAGTTCAGACCCGGCGACACGGTCAGAGTCCATGTCAAGGTCGTGGAATCCGGTAAGGAAAGGACGCAGATCTTCGAAGGAATCGTTATCAAGATCAGAGGTTCTGGACTGAGCAAGACATTCACGGTGCGCAAGATTGCCAGCGGTGGAATAGGAGTCGAGAGAACCTTCCCGTACCACTCACCGATCATCGAGAAGCTCGAAGTCGTTAAGAAAGCGGAAACAAGAAGGGCGAAACTTTACTATCTGCGCGATGTGAAAGGGAAGATCAAGCTGAAAGAAAAAAGAGAGTGACGCTCGTGAAAGAGAAGCAGGTTAAGTCGAAGAAAGAAGAAGGAATAGGAGGCGTCACGATCAACAAGGAAAAAGTGAAAAAGTACGCACTCGACTGGTTGAAGTCCCTGGCCTACGCGATCGTCGCAGCAACGATCATCAGGCTGTACGTTTTTGAGACGATGCTGGTACCGACAGGCTCCATGATTCCAACAATAAACGTGGGAGACAGATTGTTCATCGAGAAGATAACCTACACCGTTAGGGAACCCCAGGTAGGCGACATAGTCGTGTTCTGGGCTCCGTTCGTGGACGAGCGTGCCCTGACGATGCTCAGGCCTTTCGACAAGTTCATGGACCTGTTCGCACCGGCCAAGTTCAGAGGCAGGGTGAAGTACGTCAAGCGTCTGGTCGGCAAAGAGGGAGACGTTCTGCAGATCAAACTGTCAGAAGACGGCAAGTACCATTTGTACGTCAATGGAAAGCTGAACGAAAAACTCAAGGACATAGTTTATACACCCGAAGGTGTTTTCAAATACCCGGAGCTTTTGAACTGGTTTTTTGAAGCGAGTAAGCTGAGGAACAATCCAACTTCGTACAGGCAATTTCTGCAGCGCTTGGCGCAGACGAACATCGAAGCTGCCAACCTGGTGTTCTCTGTAGTCGGAGGCATGTATCCTGTCCCACTCGGTGCCGCTTTCGATAAAACGTTTTCGGAGATCTACAAGGACATAGATCTGAGCAAGTACATCAGAAAAACACCAGAAGGCGTCGAGGTCGAAGTACCCAAGGGATTCTATTTCTTCATGGGTGACAACACGAACGATAGTTTCGACAGCAGGTACTTCGGCTTCGTGCCGAAGGATCACGTGATAGGAAGACCAATTTTGCGGATATGGCCGTTGAAGGACTTTGGTCCTGTACAGGGGAGCTGAACGCTCCCTTTTATTTTGCTCGCCGGGGAGGTTCAGACCATGTTCAACGTTGTGGATCATCCGCTCATAAAGCACAAGTTGACCATCATGAGGAACAAGGCCACGGGTCCAAAGGAGTTCAGAGAACTGTTGAGGGAAATAACCTTCCTTCTGGCTTATGAGGCGACGCGCAACGTCGAAACGGTGGAGGTAGAAGTCGAGACACCACTTGAGAAAACGAAAGGTTACGCCATCGAAGACAAAAAGATGGTCGTCGTACCCATACTGCGTGCAGGACTGGGAATGGCGGACAGCATTTTGGAGCTCATGCCGAACGCTTCTGTAGGTCACATAGGTGTGTACAGAGATCCAGAGACCTTGAGGCCGGTGCAGTACTACTGCAAACTTCCAAAGATAGAGGAAAAGAGTGTTGCGTTCTTGCTCGATCCCATGCTGGCGACAGGCTTTTCTGCGATACACGCGGTGAACGTGCTGAAACAGCACGGTGCAAAGAACATAATCCTGGTCTGTTTGATCGCGGCACCCGAAGGGGTACAGGCGCTCGAGAGTCACCATCCAGACGTCAACATATACGCCGCGGCTCTGGATCGACAGCTCAACGAGCACGGTTACATACTGCCGGGTCTGGGGGACGCGGGCGACAGGCTCTACAGAACCAAATAGATCTAATGCACCGCACCCAGCCATCTTCATTTTTGCGTAAACTACAAGCAACCGTTTTGCAAACTTGAGGTGTGCACAAATCTGTGCCGTTGGAGATAAAATTTTTTTGACAAGTACGATACAGCTACCGGACCCCTAACGTCAGTTTGGATCTGACAAAATCAGTAAAATAAGCTCCTTCTTTGTTTTGAATGTGATGAGAGTCCGTTGAAAAAAATATTTCCAAAACGTGGGGAGGTGTATTCATGAGGACAAAGGCACTGCTCGCATTGCTTCTCATCGGTGTCCTTGCGCTCGCACAGGTGAACTTTCCAACCAGACCTGTCACGATCATCGTACCTTGGTCGGCTGGTGGTGCTACAGATCTACTGTTCCGAGCCATCGCATCCGTTTTTCCAAAGTACGCCAACGGCCAGCCACTCGTGGTCAACAACATTCCCGGCGCGGGTGCAGTGACCGGAACGATGGAGTTCCTGAAAGCCCCTGCTGACGGCTACACTTTGCTGTCGCTGGCCACACCGATCATAACGAAGATCCACTGGAGCGAAGTGAAGTTCACTGTGGACGATTTCGTGCCTGTGATCAACATCGTCAACGATCCAAGTTACATCCTGGTCAACGCCAACTCGCCTTACAAAACGCTCGAAGATCTTCTGAACGCCGCCAGGAAAAACCCCGAAACGGTCACGATGGGTAACGGTGGTGCCGGTGGTGGGAACCATTTGGTTGCACTCGCGTTCGAAGACTTCGTGGGTGTGAGGTTCATTCACGTGCCTTACAACGGTGGAGCTCCGGCGATCGCAGATCTCGTAGCAGGTCACATCGACGCTGTGATGGCTGCCGCCCCGGAAGGTGTGCCACAGGTTCAGGCCGGCCAGCTGAGGTGTCTGGCGGTACTGGGCACACAGAGGCTCAGCGTGTTCCCGGACGTTCCGACCGCCAGAGAACTTGGCTACGATTTCACGCTGGGTATGTGGAGAGGTGTGGCCGTACAGAGAGGAACACCACCTGAAATCGTTCGGGCGCTCCACGACATCTTCTACAAATGCATGAACGACCCTGAGTTCATAGCGAAAGCGAAGGAAATGGGAAACGTGCTCCACTACATGGATACAGTAACATTTACAAGATTCGTTCGAGAACAAAACGCCTTCTGGGAGAATCTGATGAAGATCAAGAAGGTCGGCGAAAAGTACGGTAAATGATCACGTTCCCCGCCCTTCGGGGCGGGGCTTCAGGTGATGTGCCATGTCGAAGAGAAGTGACGTACTCTCTGGCGCAATCGTGTCGCTCGTAGGTCTGATCTTTCTCTTGAGCACCATCGGGATGAGAAAACCGAGGATCGGGCTTGGTTCGGCCGGTTTTCCGAGGCTCGTCACGGTATGTTTGATCATCTGCGGTGTGCTTTTGATAGTGCGCGCGTTGCTGTCGAAAAAAGAACGCGCCGCACGTTCTCGAATCGATTCCAGTTTCGTCTTCAGTCTCGTCGGCCTCACCGTCTCATTCGTTCTGTACGTCTATCTCTTCAAGAAACTTGGATTCATCCTCACAACAGGGCCACTCCTGTTCTTCGCGATGTACGTGTTTGGCTCAAAGAAGATCCTGCTGAACGCGGTTCTGAGCGTGGTCACTTCGATCGCGATCTACTATGTCTTCACGATCATATTCAAAATACCTTTGCCAAGGTTCTCACTGTGAGGTGCGAATCGAATGATCAGTTACTGGCTGGAGGGACTTAAAACAGCTCTGATGCCTTCCAACTTGTTGATCATGCTGATCGGTGTCGCGAGCGGCATAGTGGTGGGTGCACTGCCGGGCGTGACGTCCTCAATGGGTATAATTCTGCTCTTGCCGTTCACCTACTACATGAAGCCCGAGACAGCTCTGCTCATGCTGACCGGCATGTACTGCGCTTCGATGTTCGGCGGTTCCATCTCCGCAATCCTTCTGAGAACTCCCGGCACACCTTCAGCGGCCGCCACAGTCATCGATGGCTATCCACTCGCACAGCAGGGCAAAGCGGGCAAAGCCATTTCTGCAGCACTGATCGGCTCATTCTTCGGCGGCCTTGTGAGTGGTATCTGTATGGTGTTTCTGGCTCCTTTACTTGCCAAATTCGCCCTCAAGTTTGGGCCACCCGAATACTTCGCGCTGGCTGTCTTCGGACTCACCATCATTGCGAGCGTTTCTGGAAAGGATTTGATCAAAGGTTTGATCGCTGGGCTCATAGGCTTGCTTCTGTCCCTTATAGGCATCGACAACGTGACCGGCTCTCAGCGCCTAACACTTGGAATAGATGCCCTCGCCAACGGTTTCGATTTTCTACCTGTCATGATCGGTGTTTTTGCCGTCTCGGAGGTTCTGGACAAACTTGAGAAAAGAACCCCACCAGTTCAGACCACCACTTCTCTGGGTCAACTGTTGCTCAGCTGGGAAGAAATGAAGAGCCTGGTCGTTCCCATCATCGTTGGAATCATCATCGGTACTCTGATAGGTGTTCTACCAGGCACAGGTGGTACGATCGCAACCTTCCTGGCATACAACGAGCTGAAGAGATGGTCGAAGAACAAAGAAAAATTCGGTCAGGGTGCACTCGAAGGTGTGGCCGTCTGTGAAACTGCCAACAATGCCGTGACGGGTGGAGCGATGGTACCAACACTATCCCTTGGTGTCCCCGGGGATGCCGTCACCGCGGTGATGCTGGGTGCGTTCGTACTGATCGGAATCCGCCCCGGCCCACTGTTGTTCACCCAGCAGCCCAGGGTGGTTTACTCGTTCTTCGCGGGATGGTTCATCATTCAGTTCATGATGCTCGCGGTGGGTTTCGTTTCCTCGATACTCGCCCCGAACATTCTGAAGATCAAAGATGAAGTACTCATGCCGATCGTCCTTGCATTGTGCATTATAGGTTCATTCTCGCTCAGAAACAGCGTGTACGATGTGGCAGTTGCGCTGTGCTTTGGCGTTCTGGGTTATTTGATGAGAAAGGCAGGTTTTCCGATGCCACCACTGGTGCTGGGCTTGATCCTCGGACCCATGGCGGAACAGAACCTGAACAGGACCCTGCTCATCGCGAAGAACGACTGGACGATCCTGTTCAGAAGACCAATTTCTCTGACTTTGCTTCTGGCTGCCTTCGTTTCAGTGACCCTTTCCTTGCTTGGAGCCTACAGATCCTCGAAAAAGGAGGCCGCGAGATCATGACCAGAAACGAAGAAGTGCGGATCAAACTGAACCGTGTCAGAGAGTTCCTCGACAGAAAAGGCTTAGTCGCGATGCTCATCAAAAAGCAGCCTAACTTTTCCTGGATCACGGCCGGCGGATTGAACATGGTGGGTATAGCCACCGAGATGGGTGTGTGTTCGGTGCTCGTAACCAGAGACAACTGCTATCTGATCGCCAACGCGATCGAGGCGCCGAGAATGAAGGACGAAGAAGTGGGCGAACTGGGCTTTGAGATCGTTTCCTACGAATGGTATGAAAACAAGGAGCTGGAGATCGTTAAAAAGATCGCCGGTGAAAAGGTCGGTTGTGACACTCCTGTACCTGGCCTGGTGTACGTCGAATCGGAGTTCAACGAGCTCAGATACGAACTGACAGACGCTGAGATAGAACGCTATCTGTACCTTGGAGAAAAACTTTCCAGGGCCCTGGAGAGCGTCCTTCTGTTCACAAGGCCCGGCGATGTGGAGGCCGAAATAGCAGGACGGATCAGCGCGGAACTCTGGAAGTACAGGATCGATCCGACAGGTTTCATGGTCGCAGCCGACGAAAGAGCAAAACTGTACAGACACCCCATCCCCACCATGAAAAAAGTAGAACGGCTCGTGATGGTCTCCGTCAACGCGAGGTACAAAGGATTGATCACGACCGTCACCAGGATGGTTCATTTCGGAGAACCACCGAAGCATTTGCTGAAACAGTACAGAGAAAACGTTGAAATCGAATGTTTGATGATAGCGAAGACGAAGATCGGAGAAAAGATGAACGTGCCTGTGCTCGCAGCGATCGAAGAGTACGAGAAAAGAGGTTACCACGATGAATGGAAACGGCACCATCAGGGTGGTCCGATGGGTTATTACGCGCGCGACATAAGGGTCACACCGGACTGCCAGCAAACAGTAAGAAGGAACCAGGCTTTCTGCTGGAATCCGACGATCAGCGGTACGAAGTCGGAGGACGGTTTCATCGTCACCGAAAAAGGTCCCATCATGATCACGAAACCTTTCGTTTTCCCGATCTTGAAACTCGAAGTGGAAGGTGTCTCGTTCATCAAACCCGACATGCTCGTTCTGTGAGGGGGTTGTGCACGTGAAGAAGGTAAGGGTTGGTATCGTTGGTGCCGGTTTCATAGCGAAGATTCACATGGCGGCGTTCAAAGAAAACTATCAGCTCGTCGACGTGGTGGGCGTTTGTGCTGGACACAAAGAGAACGCCGAAAGGTTCGCGAAAGAGTATGGGATCCCCCACGTGTTCGACAACTTCGAACAGCTCTGTTCCAGCCCGGAAATCGACGTTGTGGATGTCTGCACTCCCACGAACCTTCACGACGATGTGATACTCTGCGCGGCTGAAAATCGAAAACACGTGATCTGCGAAAAGCCCCTCACAGGTTACTTTGGAGAAGACAAACCTGACGTTGAAGAAGTCGGCAGTATCCCAAAAACACACATGTACGACAAAGTGAAGGAAAAAGTGACGCTCTTAGAACAGAAACTGAAGACCGCAAACGTCAAGTTCATGTACGCGGAGAACTGGGTGTACGCACCTGCAGTAGAGAAGATGAAAAGGATGCTCAAAGCCTCGAACATGGTGGTCTTCGAACTCCGGGCTGAATGCAGTCATTCAGGTTCTCAGGCAACGTACTCTCGCAGGTGGAGAACTTCAGGTGGCGGCAGCCTGATGCGTTTGGGTTCGCACCCCATAGCCACCGTGATCCACATGAAACACTATGAAGGATACGCGAGAGACGGAAAACCCATCAAACCTGTATCGGTGCTGGCCAGCGTTGCAAACCTCACGAAAATGAAGAGTCTGGAGAACGAACCGTGCTACGTTGTGAGTTCGTGGTACGACGTTGAAGACTGGTCGATAGTGATCTTGGAGTTCGAAGACGGTTCGAGAGCCACCGTTTTCTCAACGGACGTGAGCCTGGGTGGTGTGAAGAACAGGCTCGAGCTTTACGGTTCAAAGGGCATGATCGTGGCCAACATCACACCGAACAGCGCGATGGTGGCCTTCGCTCCGAACGAAACCGTCTGGGGTGACGAATACATCAGTGAGAAACTCGAAACGAAGGCAGGTTACACGTTCCCATCACCCGATGAATTCTGGACGAGGGGTTATCCACAGGAAATGAAAGATTTTGCCATGGCTGTGCTGGAGGACAGAACGGTTTTGAGCGGTTTCGATCTCGCAAAAGACACCATGCTGGTGATGTACGCAGCTTACGTTTCTGCGGAGCTGGGAAAGAAGGTTCTCATTCAATGACGTGAGAGGTGTATCGAAGGGCAATTTCACCGATAGGGGGTGGTGTTTGTGAGGAAATTCTTAGTTCTTTCACTCGCGCTGATCGTCACCGCACTGTTCGGATTCCAGATCGTTTTGAAGGCGACCACACCGTTCCAGGAAGGTCACATTCTCGCAGAGGCCATGAAGAAGTTCAAAGAAAAGATCGAGGCTGCGACGAACGGGACGATCGTTGTGGAACTCCAGATCGGCGCGGTGTCGGAAGAAGAGGCGAACAACCTGTGCGCGAAAGGGATCGTCGATCTGCAGTTCACAGGTGGTCGACCCGTGGAAGTCTTTGCACCCGAATATTTCTTCGTCAACGCTCCGTTCGTCATCAAAGATTACGAGCACTTCCTGAGGGTCTGGAACGGACCGATCGGCGAAAAAGCCAGGGCGATAATCGAAGAGAAAGGCAACATGGTTTGTCTTGGTACGGTCTACCGTGGCTACAGACAGATGACCGCGAACAAGCCGATACGTGGCCCAGAGGACATCAAGGATTTGAAACTGAGGCTTCCGGTTGTGCCCACCTGGGTCAAAATCTGGGAAGCGATCGGAACCAAGGCGGTACCGGTTCCTCTGCCCGAGCTCTATCAAGCTTTGAAGGAAGGTAGAGCGGAAGCTTCTGAGGGCGATGTGACACAGATATCTTCGTTCAAGCTCTACGAAGTGCAGTCTTACCTCATCATAACCAACCACCAGTGCGGTGTTGGCTGGATCATGATGAACAGAACCGCCTACGAGAGATTGACCCCCGAAGAAAGACAGCTGGTGCACCGCGTCATGGACGAAGTGTGCACCTGGGCGACCGAAAAGCTCAAAGCGAGCGAAGGAGACATCATCAAGTTTTTGCAGGAAAAGGGCATGAAGGTCATACAGCTGGACGAAGCGGCTTTGAAGGCGATCAGAGAACTGGCAGCTCCCGCCGTGGAAGAACTCTTCAAAACCACGTGGCCCGTCACGACGTGGGACGAAGTTCTCAGACAGTGAACACTGTGATGAAAATCAAACCCGGCCGTGTGGCCGGGTTTTTTTGTTGTCCAGACGCGCCAGAAACACCGCCGTGAATCGGGCGAAGTGGAAATTTCTCGCAGCGGCTGATAGCATGAAAGAGCTCTCTGGAAAACATACCCTGAATAAATGAAACTGTAGAAATTCGAAGTCGACGGCTTGAAGACAAGAAAAGTCTGCTTCGTTGCCGAAAAGCTGTCAATCCTCTTCAAAAGTGACTGACGCTCTGGTTGAACAGCTTAGCGCAGATGCGCATTGTTCAGTATCGATCGGCGATGCGAAACAATTGATTTTTCACTCTTTCGATTGAGTGACCTCTCAGAGAGGAAGGAGAAAATGAAAGGCCCCGGATCACACCGGGGCCATCGTGTTGGTAGCCCCACGGGGAGTCGAACCCCGACCTTCGGACTGAGAATCCGATGGACTAGCCGTTATCCTATGGGGCCACACACTGTTTATTATACCACAAGTTTCGACAAGTCAAGCCGTCGATTTTTGCCCGTCCGTCCTGGACCAAAACGTAGTATAAATCAAATTGAGGGATCTGTCCAGAGGGGGATATCCCACCATGCCGCGCGGGGACGTGGTTCTGCTCGATTTTGAAGGGGTCTACTTCTTCCAACCCGAGCTCCTCCAGAAGGCGACTCACATAGATCTGAGGCATCTCAAGTCGGTCAAGTACATGTGCGACGAGTCCACGCTGGAACGTGTGGCTGAGAACATGAAGTGCCGAGCCTTCATTAGCTTTCTTGGCGATTCCGCGTACCATCATTTTTCCTACATCTTCCTTACTCAAATCGATACGAACTTCGAACTCGTCGTCCTCGACAATCACAGAGACGACATGAAAAAAACCTCTCCACTGATCACGTGTGACAACTGGATCAGAAAGGCGAAGAGACTGGAAAATCTCGAGGCGGTCCACATCGTAAGAAAGATGGATCAGCTGCCGAGGCATTTTGAACATCCGATCTATCTGAGCATAGACAAAGACGTCCTCTCGGATCGTTTTCTGAAACTCGGCTGGGACCAGGGTACGATGACGCTGGATGAACTCTTCGAAGCGGTCGAATTTTTGTGTGAAAACTTCACAGTGGTCGGTGTGGACATCAGTGGCGAGCCGAGAGATCTTTTCGAGATGGAACGGGGTGAACAAATAAATCTGAGACTGCTCGACATCGTCCTCAGGTACGCAAAGCGGCCTTCTGGACTGTCACTTTTCAGACTTTCTCCGCGCTGACTCCGCGCTTGACGAAGCTCACGGTGATCGAGGAAACTATCACAAAACTCGCCGCGAACACGAAGAGTATTCTGTAGCCGAGCAGGTCCATCGCCAAACCCGTCAGCGGTGGAGAGACTATGTTCGCGAGCATCGAGGAAAAATAGTACAGTCCGGTGTAACCACCGAGCTTATCCTTCGGTGCCATGTCCAGAACGATGGGTAGCGAATTGACGTTCGTCAGTGCCCACCCAGTCCCGCCGATCACGAACAAAACCAAGAAAGGCTTGACGATGGCCTCACCCTTGATCTGGGAAGCCAGCACGGTTCCTGTGAGCAGGCACACGGCCGTGGTGGAAAGACCGAGGACGATGGATCTTCTTCTACCGAACTTCGCACCGATGTATCCGGCCGGAACGGAAAAGAGCATGAAGGCCAGCGAGAGCACGCCGAGCATACCGGTGGCGATGTGTTCCGGTAAATCCAGATAGAACTTCGCATAACTTGTGAAAAACGTTTCCAGCGCGTTGAAACCTGTGAACCATAGGAAGATCGACAGGAGCATGAAGAAGAGACTTTTCTCTTTCGACACGATCAGTTCCTTCAAATTCTCGAGCAGTTCTCTGTGACTTCTTTTGAAGATCTCTGCGATCGATGGTCTACCCTTCGTCTTCGAAAGAAGGGGTTCTTTTATGAAGAGAACCACGAGGAGATTCGAAACCACGAGCAGGATCGATCCGGCGAAGAACGGTCCAGTCGGTGAGATCTCGTACAGGAACCTTCCGGCCAGATAGGCCAGCATCGCTCCCAGACCGCCCATGAAGTTGATGATCCCGTTCGCCTGGCTCCTGTACTCCGCGGGTGTTATGTCGGGCATGAGGGCGATCAGGGGAGATCTGAACAGTGCCGTCGACAGATTCATCATTACGATGCTGAAAGTTATCGCGAGAAAATCGTGTCTCAACCAGAAGATCGGTACGAGCAGGAAAAACACCGATGCCATCGGTGCCCCGATCAGTATGTAAGGTTTCCTTTTACCCAGTCTCGTCACCGTCTGGTCGCTCAACGCACCCACGTAGGGTGAGAGGACGAGGGCGAAGATGTTGTCGATCGTCATGTACACGCCCACTACGAAGGAAGAGAGGCCAAACGATTTCAGGAATATTGGAACGTACGCGTTGTACAGGGGCCAGATCGTGTTGATCCCGAAAAACCCAAAACCGAGCAGCAACAGTCTTGAGAACTTCACCATGGTTCAAACCACGAGCCGGTCTAAATCCTGCGGGATTACGACTCTGCCATCGAAAATTCCCTCAGCTTTTTGCTTCAATTCGTCGATACGGTTTTCCAGCTCCGACCCGAGGTGGACCAGACAGAGAACCTTCACCCTGGCTTCTTTAGCGATCCTTGCAGCGTCTTCGACACAGCTGTGCCCTTCTTTCCTTCCCGTAACGAATTCGGCGCAGGTGGCTTCGTGGATGAGCACATCCGCATTTCTCGCCCGCTCTATGACTTCTTCGCAAGGCTCCGTGTCACTGCTGTACACAACTACGGCCTTCGAATCTGAAATCTTCAGACCGAAGTTCGGAACAGAATGCCTCACGTGGAATGTCTCTATCTTGAGACCGTCTATGAAAAACGCATCCGAACCTCTGATGGACACGACTTCCACGGGGAAATCTTCTCTGAAGAGCCCGTACGCGTTCAAAATCTGTTTCGCTTCGAAATAGAAATCTTCGTTGATGTACAGCCTGAGTGTCTCTTTCTTTCCAGAAAGTCTGAGCATTTCCAGAAGGGAAGGCAAACCGTAAGAGTGATCCACGTGCCGGTGTGTGATGATGACGGCTTGAAGCTTCAACGGATCGTAACCAGCTTTGAGCATCTTGCCAAAAACGTTTCCGGGACAATCGATGAGGACATCGTCGCACAGGATCGCGGTGTTGTCCCTTTCCGCACTGGCCACCGCGGCCGAAGTTCCAAGGAAGATCATCCTCACACCGATCACCCAGTGTGATTATAGTCCAGCGAATCGAAGCAGAAACGCTTTCGTGCAGGTTCAGTTCGGTCCAGTTGTTTCAGTTCATTGAGAAACGTCTCCGTTCATGTCGGTCTTAAGGATGTAGACGTCGGTGCCGGTGCCGAACGAAGCCGTGTCTCCAACTATCACGAATCCATCTTTCACAGCCTGAGCAGAGAAGGCTGTGTCGAGCCTGTCTCCGCCGTATCTTTTCACCTCGACCAGCTCGCCTTTCGAGTCGATCTTCACGAGGAACACGTCGTCCACCGGAGAATCGAGAGGTATCCCTGAGCCAACGATGAAATAACCGTTGGAAGTTTCAACGATGGCTCTGCCGGTGTGCGGCATGGGTGTTTCGATAACCTTCTTCCACAGGACGCTGGCATCCTTCGAAAACTTCACAACGTAGTAGCCCCGGATCACGTTCGCCGATTCGCTCCAGCCAACGGCGATGTAACCACCATCTTTTGTTCGCACGACCCTGTACAGTCCGTCCTCGTAGGGTCCTCCCGGGAACTCTTCTCTCAGGATCTGACCGTTTCTGTCCATCTTCACAACGTAAGCGTCGTATTCCGCAACCCATTCACCCGAGCTGTCTATGTGCCCTGGCGTGCCCGATTGACCCACAGCGAGAAAACCATCGGAAGTTGGTGTTATCGAGAAAAACGATTCTTCCTTCTCACCACCGTAGTCTTTCTGCCAGAGCACGTTGCCCTGTGAATCCAGTCTGATCAGATAAGCCTGACGATCCTTTCCAGGTATCGACTTCGTGCTCCCAGCCACGATGAACCCATTTTCCACAGCCACAACTGCGTACGCGAATTCATCCCCGGTACCACCAAAAGTCTTCTCCCAGATCCTGTTGCCTTTCTTATCGACCTTCACGACGTAGATGTCACTGCCACCCGCACCGAAGGATCTCGTTGAACCTGCGATTATGAAACCATCACTCGTTTTTGCGATCGACACTGCCCAGTCATCCTCACGACCGCCGAACGTAGCGTAGAAAATGACTTCACCGTTCTGGTTCACCTTCAACAGGAGCACGTCGAACTTACCCGCACCGTACGAGGATGTACCACCGACGATCAGGAAACTACCGTCCTCGTCCACAACGACGTCTCGGGCGTAATCGATGCCGGGACCACCGAACGTTCTCTGCCAGCTCGACTGCCTTGCCAGAAAACACGAAGGTGAGAACAAGCAGAAAACCAGCAGAAACCAGACCATCGAACTGAATCTTTCTTTCATGCCGTATCCCCCCGGATGTGGGCTCAGTTAAGTAGATTATGGTCCGCGATCGATTAGAAAACGATTAGACTCGATCCGACGGCTTCAAAACCAACATGCATGTTCCAGGGTGAGTTTCTTCCTGAACACGTGACTGCTACAATTTCCTAAAGGGAACGCTGTGCTGAGCGATGAAATATATAGCGGAGGATGATAGTTTGAAAAGGCTACACATACTTCTGCCAATCTTTGTCGCGATCGTTTTGCTTGTAAACAGCTGTCAAAAGCCGAGCAGCGATCTCGCTGTGACATTGGCCGTCGATCCTCCCACACCGACACCATACAGCACCGTGACCATCGTTTTAACCAGTCCTTTGAATATAGGCGTGACGCTGACGAGCATCTCGATAGACGGTGTGACGGTGTGCAGCAGTGACACGGTTCCTCTGCAGTACGCCTGGTTTCCGACCGAAGCAAAAAGTTACATTGTGGAAGGATACGTGAGGAACATCTTCGGTCAGGAAGGAAGAACTCAGCACGTGGTGAACGTTCTGGACAACACTCCTCCGATCATAAAATCTTTGCGCGTTGTTCCAGGTTTTCCAGAAGAGGATTCGACCAGCTATCTTTCCATCGAAGTTGAGGAGAAAGAGAGCAGGATCGTTAAGACAGCAGTCACTGTGGGCAACGAAACCAGGTCGGTTCAGACCACAGTTCAACCCATAGTGATAGAACTGCCGAGGCTCTCTCAGGGTGAATATCCAATCAATGCGGTCATTTCGAGCAGCGATTTCGCGAGGGCTTCGACTTCCACGGTCATTACAATCTACTCGGTTGATAACAGCGAGCCTACGCTGGAACTGTCGTTCGTCAAGAACGTTTTCTCGGTCGGTGAGAACGTTGTGCTCAACGTGAAGGCGAGAGACGACACGGAGCTACGCTCGGTGATTGTGGAGCTGGACGGTGTCGAGAAGTTCAAAAAAGAATTTTCAAAAACGCGTTCCATAGAGATCCCTGTCAGTCTGGGTGAGTTCAACGCGCCGAATCTACATTCTGTCGTGGTGAGTGTGATGGATGGGAGAAACAAGTTGAGCATCGCTGGAACTGTTTTCGCGGTGGGAACCGGGCCGGCGAGCGTCGAGTTGAAGATCAGCTCCACGAATCCGAGCCCGGGCGAACTCGTCGAACTCCAAGCCTCCACGAACGAATACAACGTCAAAAGGATCGTCTTCAGTGTCGACGGGAACGTGGTGTCCGATGGGAGGGCCGACAAATACTACTGGATCGCCTCCTCTGGCAGGCACGTCCTGAGCGTTATGATCGAGACGGAAGACGGCAGGGTCGGGCTCGATGCGATTCAGATCGACGTTCAAGACGATCGTCCACCGAGAATCGACAGCTTCGTGATAGGAGACGCGCGGCTCAGGACCGATGCGTACACCGTCATCTCTCCGGGTTATTACGGTGTGAGGATGTCGATCAGCGATGACACGGCTGTCAAACGGAACAACACGATCATGGTTCTCATCTCTTCGAGTCCGTTCCCGGCGATCAACCCTGTTGGTCAGGTTGTACTCGTTCAGGAAAGCGTTTCGGACGATCTGAAGCGAGCTGACTACGTTGGAGCGATTTCTCTGACGAACGGCAGGTTCTACCTGATCCCGACAGGTGTGAGCGACATCTACGAAAACACACTCCAGAACCTGTCGTTCTTGCTCGAGGTGAGATGATGAAGTTCATCAGGTTGATCCTCGTTCTCACATTGCTGACACTCGTTTCTTGTGCTATGCTCGACAAAAATCCACCCAAACTCGACGTTTCGGTTCTGAAACTGGCGAACGTGGCCAACGAAAGTTTCGTTCTGAACGTTTCTGCCTCCGATGAGAGCGGTATCGATAGAGTGGAAATTTACGCCAACGACAGGCTCATCTACAGAACCTCTCAGCCTGGCCAGATCTCCTTCCCGGCCCCGTACGGATCGTTCACGCTCCGCGTGGTGGTCCACGACCGGGCCGGCAACGTCTCCAGCAGGGTGATAGGTCAGTTCAGAACCGTCGATCTGACCGCACCGGGTGTCACGATCGTCACATCGCCAACCAGCCCCCTGCCTGGCGAAACTGTGACGGTTTTTGTGAACGCCGAGGACAGAGAGAGCGGCATCATGCGTGTCGGTCTCAGGGTGAACAACAAAGAGGTGCAGCTCGTGAACAACAGGCACACCTTTCAGGCACAGGCCGGTACGTACACACTGGAAGCTTACGCCGTCGACAACGAGGGAAATTCGAACACGGCCAGGCTGACTCTGAACGTTTCGATCGCGGGTGACACGACCGGACCAGAGATAAGCTTCCCGGATCTTCCGAAAAAGGTCAGACCAGGCAGTGTCGTGAGCATAACAATCGTGGCGAGCGATGTGAGCGGTGTCGCACGCATCGTTTTCAACGATGGAAGAGAAGTCCAGTTCGTTCCGAGCGAGCCATCGACGAGCGTGACGTGGAATCTGACCCGTAACGTGGGAACCACGAACCCATACACCTTCACAGTGACCGCTTACGACTCGAGGAACAACCACACGAGCAGAACGGGAACCATAGAGATCGGCTTGAACCTTCCACCCTCCGTGTCCATTCAGGTAGACAAACCTGCGCCCATAGAGAACGAGAAAGTCAAAATAACCATCCAGGCCAGCGATGATTCCGCGGTGAAGCAGGTGATCCTTTATATAGATAACGTTCCCGTGAGGACGTTCAACCAGCCCCCGTACGAACACGAATGGACTGCGGTGAAAGGCATACACAGGATAAGGGCCGTCGCGATCGATGATGCCAGCGAATGGAGTGAAGCTTACTACACGATCAACGTAGGGGTTGAGGATAAAGAACCACCGACGATCTATTTCACACCACCTTACGGCGTGCCGATCAACCAGGCATACACGTTCTACGTGTTCGTGACCGACAACGTGCAGGTCGATCGTGTCGAGATGACGTTCTCCGGTCCCGAATCGAAAGGTCCCTTGAAAGCCTCACCGATAGGTGGCGGCGTTTTCACGCTGACCGAAACCTTCACCAAAAAAGGGATTTACGAAGTTTTTGTAACCGCTTACGACACGCGAAACAACAGTTCCACACAGAAAGGTCAGTTCCCGGTCGATGAAGCGTACATCGTCAAAGCCCCGAGGATAAAGGAATTTTCCTACGCACCTTCGACTCTCGCTCAGGGAGAACGCGTGCGCTTCAAGATCGTGGCCGAGGATGATCTTGGATTGAGCAGATGCGATTTCTTTGTGGATGGCGTCAAGAGGGACTCTGTTCCTCCCAAAGTCAACGTTTTCGAGTGGGAATGGCTCGCTACGGTGCTCGGCGAACACGAAATCACAGTGGTCGTCGTCGACGTGGAAGGGTTCACTGCTGAGGCCACCGGCAGCGTCTTTGTCACGACGGAAAGACCGATCGTACGAATTCTACAACCAGAGGATGGATTCAGGACTCCGTTCGCTCCGAACATGAGCCTTTCTCTCAACGCACAGGTGATCGACACGAACGAGCCAGTGCAGGCTTACTTCGATGTGAAAGGACCCGTGGACGAGACGATAGCGGTGGCACCATCTGGAAGCGGACCCGTGTACAGCTTCAGCGCGAACTGGAGGGTGAAGCAACCGGGAGAGTACAGGGTCGACTTCTACTACAAAAACAACGTGAACCTGTCCGGGTCCGCGAGCGCCACTGTGAACATACTGGATCTCGGCGTTGTTTTCGAACAACCGCTGCCGGGCCAGCTGCACCAGTGCGGTTACGAGCTTAAAGTGAGGGTGCGGACGAGCGTTTATCTGACTAAAGATGCGAAGTTCGTGATCAGCTATGCCAACAGAAGTGAAGAATACAGAATTCCCACACCATCGGCTACCACCTCGACGTACAACATCTACGAAACAACGATCCCGAAAACTACCTTCAGTGAGCCCGGAAACTACACGATCGATTTCGTAGCCAGAACGGACAAAGGTGAAGAGGGCAGGGGTACGAGCTTCATTGCGGTCATCGATAGCGAGCCACCCAGGATAACCACCGCAAAACTCGATGGGAAAGACATCATCGACGGTGGTGTTTATGATCTCGTCACGTCCAGCACAGGTACCGTGACAGCTAACGTGACTGTGTATGCCGAGGACAACAGAAAGGTCGCCAGCATAAGGCTGCAGAGAAAAGATTACGACGTTTATAAAGACATCGCGACGTCCAGCTCGTCACAGCTGAACACCACCATCACAGGTCTGAATCCATTTGAAAATCAGTTCAGAATCGTTGTGAGAGATCTGGACAACAACGAAACGAGGCTGAACTTCACGATCTACGCGTATGAAGAAAATAAGCCCGGCAGCGAGGGCCTGAGAACCTTCCAGATCTATCCATCCTCCCAAGTGTACGACATGAACGCGCCCGTGCTGGTACAGATCCGTGGCAGTCTGAACAACAACACGCAGTTCAAAGTGAGCGACGATACCGGATTGAAAGAAGTCAGAGTCATCGTCGTTGACAAGGAGGCCAACGAGAAAAATTACAGCGAGATCGTCAAGAAACTGTTCGAATACACTTCCGGAAATCTGGTGAAAGAAATCTTCATAAGCAACCAAGATGTGCCGATGTTCACACCTACGCGCGTAGGAGAGTACTACGTGAATCTCGAGGCACTCGACGTGTTCAACAATTCCACGTTGATCGCGCAGCAGAACATCGAGGTTGAGGACCTGACACCACCCATCGTGAGCGTAGACATACCTGAAGGTAAGTACTACGGGATAGGCCCGGAAGGAAGAAAGATCGTCAGGAGCGTGACGGATGTCAGGGTGAGCTTCCTTGACAACACCGAACCGATCCACCGCGTCGAGCTGTGGTTGATCGATGCGTCAGGAAATTCTGTGAAGATCGGGGAAAAGTCCGATCTGGCGACGAACAGCTGGACGTTCGAGAACGTACCCTTGCTGACGTACACCGATGGCATCGCGAGGCTCGTGGCGAAGGCCACGACCACGAGCGGTGCGACCGGTACGGGTGAGCTGTCCGTGGTGATAGACAACAAGACCCAACCGGTCGTGAGGATAGAACTGCCAGATGCGCCAACGTTCGATGGAAAGCGAATTTACAGATCTATCCTGCCGGTCGAGGCAATCGTTGAGAACACGGACGTGCCACACGATGTTCAGAAGATCGAGCTGTACATCGATGGCGTGAGAAAGCTCACGCTGTCGTCACCCGTTCAGGACGGCAGCCAGAAGTACATCTTCGCTCTGAACACCGCGAATCACACAGATGGAGCACACAGAATAGCCCTGAAGGTGTACGATTGGGCGAACAACGCGTCGCAGCTGACCGACGTTCGATGTTTTGCCGACGTCGTCTTCGACAACACGGCACCCATCCTGCTGAGCGACAGCGGAAAGGTGTACACGAACCAGCCGACGGTGGAACTGACCATAAGAGAAGAATTCGGAGTGGCCGAAGCGATCCTCGAACTCGGTGGCAGGCTGATCCGACCACAGCCCGGAACGTTCATCTTCGACCACGGTCTGGCAGCCAACAGCTTCGCGAGCTTCTCCCTGTACGTGAGAGATACGGTCGGAAACTCGGCGAACTATTCCGGCACACTGTACCACGACACGTCTGCCCCCGTGATCAGTGTCCGTATGGAGCCTACAGAAATAGCTTCCGAGACTGGCGTCAGGTTTGATCTGAACGTATCCGACAACTTGACGAGCGTCGCAACGTTGGCGATCTACGTCAACGATATGTTCCAGAGAGAGTTCAGCATAAACCAACCTGCAACGAACGTGAGCTGGTCTTACAGGCCGCCATCCCGTGATGAGGACACTTGCACGTTCAAATTCGAAGCTTACGACAAAGCTGGCAACAGGGGAGAGTTGACCAAGCAAATTTATGTTGATACACTCGCCCCGAGGATTGTGGAGTTCAAATGTGTTAATCTACAGCTTGTGAATGGTACTTACTACACCAGAGAAACGTCGGCCACAGTGACGTGGAACGTGGTCGATGCCAATTTCGCAGGGGTGGCAGTGTACGTGAACGGAGCGCCGAGGATCACCGACGGTCCAATCAGCGGAACCATCAACGTCGGCTTGAACGACGGTTCGAACACGATAAAGTTGACCGCAATCGATCGTGCCGGTCACAGCAGTGAAAAGACGATCCTGATCGTTCTGGACAGGACACAACCACAGATATCGAACGTTGAGATAGACAACATCTCTGTCACTGAAGACGGAACGAGCGTGACTCTACAGAGCGCCGGTAGCAAGGTTCTCAAATTCACCGTGGTGGAAGAAAACATCGACTGGGACAAGTCGGCGGTGTACGTTGACGGAAACAAGATTCATTCAGGCACGAGCTGGAACAGGACTCAGAGCGGTGCGACCTACAGCGTTTCAGCAGAGATCGACGTTCTGAACAATTCGCAGGTTCAGATCCTGCTGAGAGATTTCGCCGGAAATGAAAAGTCCTTCTCCTTCACAGTGATCGTTTCGACTGAGTGATTCACATCTTTGATGTACCGGGCGAGGCTCAGCGGTCCCGCCCTTTTGTTTTGAAAGAAAAATTCAGACCATACGAGTTGGAATTTCGACCAGTTTCGATGTAGAATTGTATTGTAACTTTGAAAACTTCGCCGGAGGTGATCCCATGAGGTACGACGTCGTGGTCGTTGGAGGAGGGCCTGCGGGTCTGGTTGCGGCCTTCACCGCGAAGAAATTTTACAAGGACAAGAAGATACTCGTCGTGAAGAAAATACAGAAAGAGCTTGTTCCGTGTGGAATTCCGTACGTTTTCCACACGCTGAACGGTGTGGAAAGTAACTACATGGGTGTGGAGGAAAGGTTCCAGAAGGCCGGAATAGACCTGCTGATCGACGAAGTGGTGGACGGTGACGTGAGCCAGAAAAAGATTTTCACAGGAAACGGAACAGAAATCGAATACGATAAACTGATCCTCGCAACTGGATCGGTTCCCGCAGTTCCAAAGATACCCGGTGTGGAACTCGAGAACGTGTTCACGGTCTCGAAAGATGCCAACTATCTGAGAACGGTACTGGAAAAGACGAAGAACAGCAAAAACGTGGTCATCATTGGTGGAGGATTCATCGGAGTTGAGGTGGCAGACGAGCTGAAACGCTCTGGAAAGAACGTGGCGATCGTTGAAATGATGGATTGCCTGCTGCCAGTTTCTTTCGATCCCGACTTCGGAGAGCTGGCACGCAAGGAGATCGAGGCAGAAAACGTGAAGGTGTACACGAGCACGAAGGTCGTTGAAATCTTCGGTTCCAAAGTCGTGCAGGGCGTGACGCTCGACAACGGTGAAAGGATCGCTGCGGACGCCGTCATAATCGCGACCGGTTACAAACCCAACAGCGACCTGGCGCGGAAGCTTAGTTTGAAGATCACAGAGTACGGCTTCATAGAGACCGATGAATACATGAGAACATCGAAAGTGGACGTCTTCGCGGCTGGCGATTGTGTCCAGCACAGAGATTTTTTGACCGGCAAACCTTCCAGGCTCATGCTCGCCTCTGCGGCCGTGTTCGACGCCAGGATCGCCGCATCCAACCTTTACGGCCTCAAGGTGATCAGAACGAACAAAGGTTCGCTGAACGCGTACTCCACCGTTATCGGTAGCAGAGCGTTCGGTTCCGTCGGTATAACCGAGAGGACCGCGCGGGAGGAAGGATTCGAGATCGTGGTTGGAAAAGCCGAATCCTTCGACAGGCATCCTGCCAAGTTCGCGGACACGAGCAAACTCATCGTGAAACTCATATTCTCCCAGGACAGCAAGATCCTGCTCGGCGCACAGGTGTGCGGTGGCAAAAGCATTGGAGAGATCGTCAACATACTGAGCCTGGGAATCCAGAAAGGCGTGACGGCGAACGATCTGTTCACGATGCAGATAGGAACACACCCACTGCTCACATCCGCGCCGACGACCTATCCACTCACCATAGCCGCAGAATCCGTTCTGTGAGCATGTGATTTTGAAGCCCCTCCCCGTGGAGGGGGTTTTTCTTCGAATATGGCGTAATTTTCCGAGGTTGAGGTGCATGAAGAACAAACATTTTGCGTTGATGTATCTGGTGATTTTTCTCGTCGTCGCGAAACTTTCTCCGTTCATCGTGACAGCACTCATCGTTGGTCTCTATCTATCCATCATCGTTGACCACCTCACGAAATTCATCGCGATCGTGGTGAAGAGACCTCGCTGGCTTTCACGGACGATTTCAAATGTGGTGATTTTCATGCTGATCGCCTATTCAGCAGTCAACTTCTTTCCCGTGGTGCTGAGAGAGGCTCGAAAAGTGATCTCTCAGATAGAGAGGGCAGTCACGCAGATTGGCTCTCTCAAAATGCCTTCGTGGGTCTCAGCCTTGCTGAGCAGTCTAAGCGCATCTTTTGCACAGAGTGCGGCAGGTTTTTTGAACCGCGTCGTCAGCTACGTTCCTTCCTTCATCACAGCAGCGGTGCTCGTGATCGTGACATCCTTCATAGTGTCGTCATTGAAGAAACTGGTCAAAGAAGGAGTTTCTTACCTTTTTCCCGACGACCCACAGGATGGTAAGAACTTTTTGCGCATCACTTACAGGGAGTTCGAAAGGTTCGTGGGCGGTCAGGTGCTTGTCGCCATGTTTGTGGGTCTCTTCATCGGTTTTGGAGCTTTCTTCTTTAAAATCCCGAGTGCGTTCTTCCTCGGGGTTCTCGCTTTCATAACCGATTTTGTCCCTTACCTGGGCGTAGTAATATCTGCAATACCTTTGCTGATGCTCTCCTTTACGACTTTCGGACCGCTGGGGCTCCTGATCGGTACCGTCATCCTCGTGGCAGCCAACCAGCTTGAAATGTGGTTCCTCGCTCCAAGAATTCAGAGCGGTGCGTTGAGAATCCACTGGTTTATAATCCTGTTGACGATCCTGCTCTTTGCAGATTTATTCAGCTTTGGTGGTATTCTCATAGCGTTACCCTTTCTGATCTTTCTCAAGAACTACTGGAAATTCTATGTCATCAAACGTGCGAGATGAAACCCTTGCAGGGAGGGATGTTTGTGCAGTACAGAGATTTTGGAAAAACGGGAGTCAAGTGCTCGATTCTGGGTTTCGGTGCGATGAGACTTCCTGTGCTCAACAACGACGAGTCACAGATCGACGAGCAGGAAGCCATAAGAATGATCCGCTACGTGATCGACAACGGTGTCAACTACGTCGACACCGCGTACCCTTACCACCGCGGTAAGAGTGAGATAGTCGTTGGGAAGGCTTTGAAGGATGGATACAGACAGAAAGTTTTCCTCGCGACAAAATCTCCAGTCTGGCAGGTGGAAAAGCCCGAAGATTTCGACAGATACCTCGATGAACAGTTGAACAAACTGCAAACCGACCACATAGACATGTACCTCATGCACGCGTTGAACAGGCAAAGGTGGGAGAAGATAAAATCGTTGAAGTTTTACGAATTTTTCGAACGAGCCAAAGCGCAGGGAAAAATCAGGTTCGCTGGTTTCTCCTTCCACGATAAGTATCCCGTGTTCAAAGAGATCGTGGACGGTTATGACGGCTGGGATTTCTGCCAGATTCAGCTGAACTACATGGACGTTGATTACCAGGCGGGGCTCAGAGGACTCAAATACGCAGCATCGAAGGGTCTACCGGTGGTGATCATGGAACCGCTCAAAGGTGGCAAGCTGGCAAAACTGCCGGACAAAGCGAGAAAAATCTTGAACAGACATCCACAGCGATGGTCAGACGTCGAATGGGCCCTCAGATGGCTCGCAAATCTCCCAGAGGTCACAGTCATCCTCAGCGGGATGAGCACGTTCGAACAGGTTCGCCAAAACGTCGAGATCGCACAGCGTCTGACGGTTGGAAATCTGTCAGAAAATGAACTTCAACTGATCCAAGAGGTGAAAAGAACTCTGGAATCCTACGCGGTGATAAACTGCACAGAATGCGGTTACTGCATGCCGTGTCCGAACGGGGTGGACATTCCTGGCAATTTCAGAGTCTACAACGAAACGATCATGTTTGAAGACTTCGAGGGTGGAAAGGGTATCTACAGATGGTTCCAGAGCCAGAAAATAGCGGCATCTTTCTGCACAAAGTGTGGTGAGTGCCTCAGCAAGTGTCCACAGGGTCTTGAAATTCCATCACTGATGGAGAAAGTTCACAGCGAGCTGGGAGCATGAAACACTCGAAGCGATGAGAGGAGGTGGACCTTCTGGACAAACTGATCGTTTATTACAGCTGGTCCGGTAACACGCGAAAGATCGCACAGATCATCAAAGAACTGCTCGGTTGTGACATCGTTGAGCTCGAACCCGAACAGGCTTACCCAAGTTCGTACAGACAAACGGTTGAAGAAGCGAAAAAAGAGATCAGATCCGGTTACAGACGGCCCATAAAAACGAGGATCGATGTCGGAAAGTACCAGCTCTTGTTCCTGGGCTCACCCAACTGGTGGGGCACTCTCGCGGTGCCCATCATCACCTTCCTGTCCCAGCACGATCTGTCCAATAAAAAGATCGCACCTTTCTTTTCACACGGTGGTGGGGGCATACAGAACATGCTGGAAGATCTGAAAAGGCTCTGTCCCAACTCAGAGATACTTCAGCCTTTCGTCGTCTACGGGGGTGGGAAGAAAGATCTCAAAAAGGATATCGAAGCGTGGCTTAAAAGGATTCAGGTGCTTTAATGAGCACGCACCGATTAACAGGCAACGCACGAAGATCACATTGTCGCTGTACATACCTGGCTGTTCGGTGATGGAATAAGTAAGGTAAACTGCGATTGAAAAAAGTTGTCAGACGAAAACAGTGGGGGCAAGTACAACGCTTGACTCTATTCCCAATCTCATAAATGGGATGTGCTTTCTGGATTTATACTCGTAAGCCGTACATGAAGAGAGGAGTGAGGCTCCCACTTTTCAGGAGGTGGGAGCGAGAATTTAAAGCATCATTGAAACTCTGAACGAACACTTTGGAGGAATAGTGACAGCGATTTACGGGTACAAATAAACTCTGTGCAGGGTGGAATGAAACTTTGAGAGTTTCACGGAAGAACGATTCGTTCTTGAGAGGGAGACCGTGGAACTTCACAACCAACAAGTTTCGATGGCGCAAAAAGATAGAACCAATAGATCTGTTAGGTTTCAAGATGAAGTAGATCGTATTTTCTTGGAACCATTACGGAGCGAAGAAGCCGGTAAGCGTGTAGCGTAATCGAAGAATGGGATAGCACGTGGTGAACTAACCAATCTACTTGCAAAAGCTCCATCGATACTCGTAAATAGGTTGAAATCGTTCCTGGACAGGTTTCTGAGGAATTCTCATCTATCTCACACTCATTTCAGCTTGTTTCAAAAGATACTCGTTGTACTTTTTGTCAAAAGTATCATTGAAAACCTGGATACTATCGGTTTTGAACAGATCGAACATCCAAATGACTGCTGTAACTACTGGGGCTATGATTTGACCATAGGGAACAAAAAGCAATGCTGTAAAGAAAGCGCTCGCAAGAGTTTGCGGGGAAAGGAGCGCTTTCAGAAAAGATCCGCTCGCTATGCTCCTCAAAGCAATATCCACTGTCAAGTAGACAAGGGGCCCTAATAATCCTGAGGGTAGAAACGACATAAATTTGGAAGACTGAGAGTATACGTACGGATAGATTTTTGATGCGATGAAATTCACACTAATTGAAACACCAACTGTTAAGCCGTATTTTTTCAAAGTGCTTATTGTAGCAGTCTTTACATTGGAACCCAACACAGCTACTTGATATATAAAATCAAAGAAACTTAACATTCCAGTGTACTCTATAGTTCTAAGAGTAGAGAGCTTGAAATATTCCCCCGCTAGGATCCTTCTCGCTTTTATTACCGACTCAGGTGACACTCCCATTTTGGTATTTGAATCTTCAAGGATATGAACAGCCCACGCTATCTTCTTTTGGGAAGGAGAAAGATCGAATCTGTTGTCAAACAGTAGCCTCTCGAGACTACTCACATCGTGTCCCCATTGTTCTCTGTGAAACCATCCTCCGGGTGCGCTGCAACCTGGAACAGTATCTATGGCTCTATGAAAATCGAACAACTGTTCATATTTGGCAGGAACTTTCAAAACATCTGTGATCATTCTCGACATATATGTATGTTCTATTCCAGAAAGTCCGAACGAAAGTTTCGATATCAAGAAGACAATAATGGTAAACGTCTTCCTCATAACTTTTCACCTCCTCTATGGTGAATGCTTGTGTTGCTGAAACATGTTGTCTACGAATTTAGTGATGTCCTCCTTTTCCTTGAGTTTTTCAATGATTTTGGAGAGCAGGTAGTTATAGTACATATCAACCTCCGTAAACAAGTACTTTCTATCAATCTTTCCCAATTCTCTTCCATATTCAACTATTTGTGATGTTTTCCAGTTAGGATTATACTTTTTTAAGATCTCCAGTGCCCATTGATTGTAGTATTTCAAACTCTTAGCTTTCTTCTCCTCAAGTATGGTTTGATAGTCCTTCTGAATTTTGTACATGGTCTGGTAAATTTTTTCTTTCTCACTGTCATCCATAAGAGGATTATTGAGTAGCACCTGGACTTTTGTTACAAAAGTCTGGACCTTTGCTGATAATACCTCCTCAGATTCATCTTTGTATTTCCATATATCAGGTGAGGCTAGTAACGAAGCTTTTTCTCTCTCTAGTTCTCTCTTTTCAATGTAACCAACTAGTTCATTTATCCTGCTGACTTTCTCTTTAATTGAGGTAATCTCGATCATGCTTGAGGCAAGCTTTTCCTCAAGAGATAATGCTATCTCCAGAGTATCATATGCTTGGCCAAGCAAAGGATCCTCTGACTCCGAAAGATGCTCCAGTCTTTTTACGAATAAATCTATAAGGCTTTCTGCTAGTTTTTTGGAAGATGCAAAAATGTCCATGCAGCTCCTCGTGAGGAGATTCACCCGTTCAATTTCTCCACCTTTTTCGAGTTTCCAGATGTACCCTACTAGATTCTCGAGATACTCCGATCTTTTGTCTCTTATAAATTTCAAAATCTGATAGATGCTCGAGAAATGTACTGGATCCTTCTCAAACATTGCTTTTATAATAAGAGTTTCTCCAGTGTTCAAAATCCAGAGCACGGTTTGGGGACTCTCAACGTTTGAGGTGACCAGGTTGAGGATTCGTTCGTATTCCTCGAAAAGCTCAGAATTGTTAAGAGAGTGTATTAACGCGTTTAGAATCATGAGATGAGCAGTTTCATAGTCTTTCTCGGACAATCTGGTTTCTGCTTCTTCGATGAGGCGAGGAATAATTGAACTATGAGCTGATGGCTTGAAGAATATCTGAGCGTTACTAAGAAACTGGTTTAATAAGAACACAGTTAACAGGCTGGTTACAAGAGAACCAGAACACAAAAGGATGAGAATGACTATCAGAAGTCCCCGGATAGGAAATTTCTTTTGCCACTCAGGTGAGATATCAGTGTCGAATTCCTGATTCTGAAGTTTCTTTTCTTCTCCTTCCTGCTCTCTCACACTTTCACCTCCGTGTGAGGTTTTCATATTATACTACCTATAGCGATACGTGAGGTTTTCAAGGCGCACCAAAAGGTTGAAATCAGACAAATTACCACGGAGCTTATATGAACATGTGGAGATGAGAATAACAGAGCCGATAATGAAAAGAGGGATAATCCCAAGCCAGACCTGGATATTCACACCTCCTACTATGCATTGTAATACCAAATGTCAAAATAAAAAAACCGCGGCTGACACTTCGGCTTTCCAGAAAACTTCGAACGATTGTTCACCCATCACGTATAGCAGAAGTGTTTTGATCCCAAAGTTTTCTTCCACCAAAGGGAAAAGTACTCAACGAGTTTAGCCGCTGATTTTCATCGATCGGAATTTTCTTCCCTGCTCTGGAAGTAGTAAGCCACGTCTCGAGCACCGTTCGTGCGCCTTCGAAAATTTCCTTGAATATGTTCCCACATCTCTTTCCAAGTCGTGTCAGCATTCCTTCTTTCGACACAAACCTGTGCTTGTTTACCGTGCGTAGCATTATCTCTCTTACAACGAACGAAGTCTATACAAAGAATGTGGCACCTTTTGCGTTAAACACCTTCCAGCTTCTCCTTGACTCAATGGAAAAACAAAGAGCCAGCCTTGTCGACCGGACTGTACGCAAAAACAAAAGCCGGGCCACAGAGCCCGGCTTGGACGAATCTGGTAGCGGGGGCAGGATTTGAACCTGCGACCTTTGGGTTATGAGCCCAACGAGCTGCCTGGCTGCTCCACCCCGCAACGCCGTTAATCATATTAGCACACGGAGCAGGTGGTGTCAAGTTTTCCCTGGAAGATGAGATCGTGCAAGTGGCGATCCTTCCTACGGTGTGTGAAGCTTTCAAGGTGCGTCCTGAACTGATCGGATTCCATTCCCACGCCCGGCTGCCTGGTTTCGCTCGAACTCATGAAAATTCACAGTTCTGTTTCCAAAAGGAAATACCCAGGTTCCGTATATATAGTATGGGAGATCTCCTGAGGAAAAGTATCTGCCTGGCGAGTTCGGCTCGTAACTGGCCCTCGGTCTAAGTCGACCGAACTGGCTGGATTGCGGGATCGAATCGATGAGAACCGAGGATCAAACGATGATAAAGACAAAGGATCGCAAGTCTGCAAAATGAGAAATTGCGACCTGGAAGGACAAAAGCTGGTGTGCAAAACTTCGAACGCCGAACTACTACAGGAAATTTCGTGCGACCCATCGATGAGATTTAGAACCTCGATGAACTTTTCAGGAAAATACGAGCCAGATCGGTTCCATACAATCTGACGAACTTGAGGCCCCGAAAAAGGGGCCTTTTTCTTTTTCTGCTGGTCGTTTTTCTCTTTCAACCTCCGCGTCAAAAACTTTTAAGCTGTGGCGGTTATGATTTTTCCGTCTTTTGTTTTTCACTTCCACCTGTGGGAGGGAGAGCGCATGGAGAAGCTCTTTCGCTTGAAAGAGCATGGTACGACTGTTCGTCGTGAGATCATCGCTGGTATCACCACCTTCCTGACGATGGCCTACATCGTGTTCGTGAACCCCTCGATCCTCATCAACGTGATCCCCGGAGCAAGCGCTGACAGCAGCCTCTACGCTCAGTTCTTCGGTGCTTTCATGGTCGCCACCATCATGGGAAGCTTCATAGCCACGATGATCATGGGCCTGTACGCCAACTATCCGTTCGCACTCGCTCCGGGTATGGGTCTGAACGCGTATTTCGCCTTCACAGTCTGTCTCAAAATGGGCATCGACTGGAGAGTGGCACTCGCGGCAGTGTTCGTCGAAGGAATCATTTTCATAATCCTGACTGTGACCGGTGCCAGGAGCTTTGTCGTGAGGGCGATACCTGCATCGGTCAAGCTTGCGACCGGGGCCGGTATAGGTTTGTTCATCGCGTTCATAGGCTTGAAGAGTGCGGGTATCGTGGTGAGCGATCCTGCAACGTTCGTCAGCCTCGGCCATCTGAGTGATCCGAACGTTCTGGTAGCGATCATAGGCTTCTTCATCATTGCCGCGCTGTTCGCAATGAAAATACCAGGTGCGATCATGATAGGCATTCTTGCCAGCACCGTGATAGGGGCATTACCAGTGTTCGGTGTGACGAAGTATCACGGCATCGTGGGGAAGATTCCGAGCGTGGCACCGACGTTCATGAAGATGGACTTCAACCTGCAGGCACTCGGCAGCGCGACGTTCTGGATGGTGGTCTTCACCTTCTTCTTTGTGGACTTTTTCGATACGGTCGGAACTTTGACGGGACTCGCAGAATCCACTGGGTTCACGAAGAACGGAGAGTTCCCCAGAGCTTCGAGGGCCTACCTGGCCGACGCAGTTGGAACATCCGTTGGAGCCATCTTCGGAACTTCCACAGTCACGACCTACATCGAGAGCAGCGCGGGTATAGCGGAGGGCGGCAGAACGGGTTTGACGGCGGTCACGGTCGCTGTTTTGATGTTGCTGATGCTGTTCTTCTCACCCTTAGCGATGACGGTACCCGCTGCGGCAACGGCTCCCGCATTGATATTCGTGGGTGTGCTGATGATGAAGAGTCTGAAAAAGGTTGACTGGGACGATATCACCGAAGCGATCCCCGCTTTCATAACGTTGCTCATGATGCCACTGACGTACTCGATCGCGAACGGTATAGCGCTGGGAATAGTGACGTATCCGATCGTCAAGGCGCTTTCGGGAAAAGCGAAACAGGTACACTGGTTCACCTGGATCCTTGCGGTGCTCTTCGTCCTGTATCTGATCCTGCTGAGAGAATGAGTGAGGCGGGCCGTCAGGCCCGCTTTCATTTCAGTGCGAGTTTGCGTTCGGATTTGCCTGCCAGATAGCCAACCACGATCTCGCTGAGCTTTGGAAACCTGCCGATGTCGGCATCCGTTCTAACCAGCACCGCCTGTCCCACCAGACCTACGATCTCACCTTTTTCAAAGGTTTCTCCCCTTTCGATCAGTCTGTGTTTCTCCTTGGCTGCGTCGATGGAATCTGCGTAGATGATCCTTCCCTCTTTCATGATTGCCAGGTGCGTGGCGTACTCTTCGAGTTCGAAGATTTCGTGTGAACACACTATGGCCGATCTTCTATCGTCCACATATCCTTTCAGCAGAGACATGACCTCCAGTCTCACGGTGGGATCCAGATGCTGGGTTGGCTCATCGAGTATGAGCAAGTCTGCCTGACTGCAGATGCACAGGCCGACCAGAAACAGCGTTTTCATGCCTATGGAGTAGGATTCAACCTTCTGGGAGAGATCGAACCCGTAACGGGCGACGAAGTTTGAAAAGGTCGATTCATCCCAGCCGGGATAAAGACTCGACCACAGCTGTGCGTAGTCCGAGCCAGTGAAGTTTCTGAAAACGGTCCTCTCTTCTGGAACCACCGCGATCCTTTGCTTGACGATGTGCGAATCGACGCGATCGAACTTCGCATCGAACAGAGTTATTGAACCCCCATCCGGTTTCAAAACGCCCGTCACGCACCGGACCGTCGTGGTCTTTCCCGCCCCGTTCGGACCAACGAGTGCAAGGATACTGTTCGGTTCCACAGAAAAAGACACATCGCTCAGAACCTGCTTGCCGGAAAAGTTCTTTCTCAGATGTTCCACACGGATCATCTTTCTCCACCCCTCGTCGTGAAGAGTCTGTAAGAAACGCAGGTCAAGCCGATAGCGAAGATGAAAGATGCCAGAATGCTTTCCTGCCTCAGGGGGCTGACGAATCTGTACGGGTTGAAACTGACGGACAGCTTCGTTGAACCTATCGAGCTCATGACGAGATCGAAGAGTAAAAACAGAAACGCCGCACCGAAAGGATCGAATCCGACGCTCACGGCCGACAGAACAACGCCCAGATAAGCCCACAGGAAGATCAGAGACCTGAGCAGTATCAAGAAAGCTCCGACGTTTCTTTCCGCGAAGGGGAGTCCGACAAAGAACGAAACAGAGATTAGAAGAGAAAGAAACAGGTATTCGAACCAGAATATCTGTTTGCGCGTGAGTGGAAGATAGAGCAGAAGGTCCAGTCGTTTCTGTCTCACGTCGCTCGCCAGTGAAAAGAGTATCAAAAAGAAGCTACCGAAGACCTTCGCGCCGTAGTTCGGTATCATCGTGACGACGAAGAAGAACACCATGCTGGGAAATTTCTCGAGAAGCTGTTTCTTCACATAGACATCAAATTCTCTCATTCCTCCACACCTCCTCGATGAGGACCAGGGTTGTGTACAGGTCGAACTGTCTGGACTTCATTTTGGAAACCAGTTCCCTGATCGCCGAGACGATCTCGGCATCGACGTTCAGTTCCTTCGCCACGAAATATCCAACCCCCTGTTCAGCCACCAGGTAGCCTTCCATTTTCAACCTGTCAAAGGCCTTCAGAATCGTGTTTATGTTCACGTCGAAGATCGTTTCGAGTTCCCGGACGGTTGGAAGCTGCTGACCAGCCTTCAGATTGCCGAGCAGGATCTCGGCCTTTATTTGATTGACTATCTGAAGATACGCCGGAATACCGCTGTGCTTGTCGACCTTTCTCAGCATGTTCACCACTCACTCGTCACCTTAACGTTCGAACTCTGCACGTTCAACCTGTCTCCTATCGTGTTCTGCAGCTTCACAGTTCCACCCGTTCCGCTCAGCACCAGTTTGGTGTCTCTCGTACCAGCCACCTTCACTTCACCGTTGATGCCCGTACCATCGATGAACACCTGCTCACAATCACTCAATTCCAGTTTCATCGATATGCCCGTTCCATCGATCTTTACCTGATCGAACGAGAGCGTACCTTTCAGGTTCAATCCCGTTCCATCGATGCGTAAACTCTCACCGGAAAGGATCGAGTCCACGTTGACACCTGTTCCCTTGATGAACAACTTTTTGCTTTGAACGCTCGCAACCACGTTTATCGCTGTACCTTCGATCTGAAGCTCGTCCATGGACCCTTCACCTTTCAGCGAGATCGAGGAAGCATCGATGAAGAGCGTTCTGAGCCCATCCGTACCGATCTTCATGATGTACTTTCGAGAGCTCTCACCGCCCGAGATTTCCAGTCGGTCTTTCTCAGTTTTTACCTTCAGCTCCGCTGGAAGCTCAACGGATTTTCCCCCGACCAGTGTCACTTCCACACTCCCATGGATCGCGATCGATACGTTGGATTGCAGCGTTAGTGTCTCGTTCGGTTCACGCTCTGCGCCGATCGACACGTACGGCCAGATGCTCAGGCTTTCGAGCGCACCGAGAATGACCTTCGAATAAAGGTTCACCGTCATGGGCACGAGGAATAAGACGATCGAAAGTACTGTGAGTCCTGCAACGCGCCTGATGTACACTTTCATAGAAATAGCGAGGATCACAACCGATGCGAGCGCAACCATGAATTTGAGTGGGGCGAAAGGCGTCAACCAGCCGAGAACCCCGAGCGCTGCCAGTATCAAAGCCATTCTTACGAGCCTGGATTGAAGGATGAGAGACATCCTGTCACCTCCGTATCATATTGTTATAGTAATATAGAACACCATATCAATGACACGATCATTTCATTTCTGTACCAGTTCTGTATCCATGACCTGGCTGAAGACTCTTGAACTGGCCGGCGGTATGTGGTAATATTATTTACGGCAGCGTGCCGAGGTGGCGGAAATGGCAGACGCGCATGACTCAGGATCATGTGGGTTTCCACCCGTGCGGGTTCAAGTCCCGCCCTCGGCACCAGGAGGCCGGGTACACCGGCCTTAAATTTTGTTTGGAGGTTTCCCCTTGGAAAAGGTAGAAATCTTCGGCCTGCCAGTGAGCGTAGGGACCTTTGACGAAATGTTCTCGGAGATCAGAGACAGGGTCCTCCAGAGGAAGAAAACTTTCGTCGTCACCGCGAACGCCACCATCGTCGTCACAACGATAGAGAGTCCGGAGTACAGAAAGGTCGTTCGCAGCGCTGACCTCATCCTTCCTGATGGGTTCGGCGTGATCCTCGCGATAAAAAGGTTCCACAGGAAAACGTCCGAACGCGTCACGGGCATAGACATGATGCTCCGTCTCTGCGAGGTCGCAGCGAAAGAGAAACTGAAGGTTTTTCTACTGGGAAGCAAACCGGAGGTCGTCGAAAAGGCGGCGAAGAATCTGGAAAAAACTTACGGCAGCATAATAGCCGGTTACCACCACGGTTATTTCAACGGAGACGGCCCGATAGAACTCATTTCATCTTCCAGAGCCGATCTGTTGTTCGTCGGCATGGGTGTTCCAAAACAGGAAACATGGATACACAAACACTTTCAGAAAGTCCCTGCAATTTTCGCGATGGGCGTGGGCGGCTCGTTCGACGTGATCTCGGGTTACAAAAGGAGAGCCCCGAAGATCTTTCAGGATCTCAAACTCGAATGGCTGTACAGATACCTTCAATCACCACGCCAGAAGAAGAACGTGCCCAGAGATGTTGCCAAACTTCTCTGGTACATCGTCAAACCGCCGCGCGGGCTTTGAGCACGTACATGACCGCAACGCTCCCAAGCTGAAGTAACAGAGACAGCGATACCATCAAGCCGAGAGAGCTCTGATACAGAAGTCCCATGGCGAAACTGCCCGCGAACCAGGAAACACCAAAGACAGAATTCAGAAGACCGTAAGCGAACCCTCTCTTCTCCGGAGGGATGATCTTCGCGATGACCGCCTTCATCACCGATTCCTGAGCTCCCATGCTGATCCCCCAGAGGCTCACACCAAGGACTACCCACAACTTTCCCTTTGCGAGGAACGTCAGTGGGGCTGCGAGCGATCCAACCGCCGTGGAGGCTATGAGTGCCGTTATGCCGAGCCTATCGTAAAGTCTTCCGAAGAAGATCGCCGATGCGGCATCGACGCCCATAGCGACGGAGTAGAGCAGTGGCACGACGGCACTGACGAAGAGTTCCTGTTTGGCCATGTGGTAGGACATCAATGGAAAGTCCACGAAACCTGCCGCCAGCAGGCCAACCGCGACGAGATAGAGCACAGCTTCGAAACCGAGCCTGGAAGACTGCTGGGACCTGCCTGTGGGTTCCTTTTCAAACTCGATGGGCCTCGGGAAGAGAAACCTGCCGACGATGAGCAGGATCATGGAAATGCTGGCAGGTATCCACAGGATCGAAAAGCCGAAATGGTAACGTTCGAGCAATTCACCCGACTTGAAACTCAAGATCAGCGAGAGTATCAGAGGCCCACTCACGGCACCTATCTGGTCGAGCGCCTCTTCGATTCCGAAACCGAACCCGGGACCCACTTGCTTGGCGGCGTAGGAAACCATGCTGTCCCTGGCGGGTTTCCTTATGGCTTTTCCGGTTCGTTCGAGGATCATCAGCAACATCGCTATCCTCCAGTCCCACACGAACGCGAGCAGCGGGATCGCGAAGAGGTTGAAGCTGTAACCCACCAGAGTGAACAACCATGGTCGCTTCGTTCTGTCGGCGAGATAACCACTGAACAGTCTCAGTACGTAACCCACGAGTTCCCCAAAACCAGCGGTGAATGCGACCACCGCGGCACTCGCACCGAGTTCGAGCAAGAAAGGTCCCGCCACACCGCGCGCACCTTCGTACACTATGTCGGAGAACAGGCTGACGAAACCCATGAGAACGATGAACGCCATCGCCGACCTGACTCGCTGGCTCACTCAACCATCCCCCTTTCGTCTTGGCTTATTATATAAACTTAGAGGTGAAGGAATGAAGATAAAACGGTTAGACGATTCTGTCGTTTCCAAGATCGCTGCCGGTGAGGTCGTGACCGGTGTTCATTCGGTCGTTAAAGAACTGATCGAAAATGCGCTCGATGCTGGAGCGAAGAAGATCGTTGTCGAACTGTTGAACGGTGGAAAGAGCGAAGTCAAGGTGAGAGACGACGGTGAAGGCATGGATGAGGAAGATTTAAAGGTTTGCTTTCTTCCACACACGACGAGTAAGATCAGCAGTTTTTCCGATCTGTCCGATCTCTCGTCTTTCGGTTTTCGTGGAGAAGCCCTGCACTCGATAAGTTCCGTCTCCAAGATGAAAGTGATATCCCGCACCGCTTCTTCTCCCATTGGTCACGAGATAGAGGTCGTGGCTGGCAATCTGGTTTACAGCAGGCCCGTACATGCGGATGTGGGCACGATCGTGATCGTGAGGGATCTTTTCTTCAACGTCCCGGCGAGAAGAAAGTTTCTGAAATCGGCAGCGATAGAGTCCCGAATGGCGACGGAGATGTTTGAAAAATTCTGTCTTTCGAAGCTGAACGTGCACTTCGTGCTCGTCAGAGAACAGCAGCTCCGCTACGATCTACCTCCGTCCGACCTTCTTGAAAGAATCAAGGCGATCTTTCCTGACATTCCAGCACAGAATCTGAGAATCTTCGAGTCCGAGCACGGGAACATGAAGCTGAAAGGCTGTTTGAGTTTGAGCCCCGTTCAGAGTAGAGGCACGATCGTCTGTTTTGTGAACGACAGGTTCGTGACGAACCAGCTCCTCACGAACGCTGTCTATGCGGCCTTTTCGGATGTGCTGGAGAAGGGGAAACATCCGTTCGCGGTGCTGAACCTGTCGATAAGTCCAAAAGAGATCGATGTGAACGTGCATCCGCAGAAGCTCGAGATCAGGTTCATCAACGAAGAGGATGTTTTCAGATTCGTCAGGGACAGCCTGAAAGGGTTCCTCTCCAGACCCATCGTGAGGCAGGTGCATGTTCACGAAAAAGTGCGCGTTGCTGAGCCTGTCGAGTTCTACAGACCTGCTCCACGCGTCGAACGGCCCGGGCAAATCGAGGAAAAACTGCTGGAAGAGGAGCCGTTCAGGGTCGTGGGAGTCGTGAGGGGGAGGTACGTACTGTTCGAAAGAAAGGAAGATCTTTTGATCTTAGACTTCCACGCTGCCCACGAGCGAATCGTCTTCGAACAGATCATGAACTCGCTTTCAGAAAGAAAGGGTAAGACGTTACTGGTGGAGATGAGAATCAAAATGAAAGAATCTGACTCAGCGATGCTCGCGTCTTCTCAGGTTTTGAGAGACCTTGGATTCGAGCTGGAAGCGAACGGACAGGAACTCGCTGTTAAACAGATACCAAAGTGGATGGAACTGAGCGAAGTGGAGGAATTCCTCAGAGACAGCATCGATGAACTGAAGCTCATCGATCTTCAGGGAATGAGGGAAACCGTCAAGAAGATTCTGGCTGACCATGCCTGCAAGAGGTCCGTCCGGACCAGAGACAGATTGAGCGAAGCCGAGATGATCGAACTGGCGAAGAGAACCATAAACGAAGGTCACAGCACCTGTCCGCACGGAAGGCCGTTGATGTTCTCGATGAGTTTCAAGGACCTGGACAGGTTCTTCGGGAGGGATTGAGTGGAAGGTGTAACGATCAGGTGGGTCAGGCTCTCGGACGCACCGCAGCTCGTAGCCTTCAAGAAGGCCGTGACGAGTGAATCTCCGTTCCTGCTCACTTACCCGGATGAGGTTGAGGACGTCTTCGAGGCGCGTCGCTACATAAGCATCTACCTCACGGACGATCGACGCATTTTCTTAGTTGCGGAGTACCAGGGAGAGATCGTTGGAATGATAACGCTCGCCGGAAGCTCGAGGAGGAAAATCCTTCACAAGGCGGAGCTGGGTATCAGCGTGAGGAAACCTTACTGGGGGAAGGGTATCGGCAGCGCGCTGATCAGTGAGGCGCTGCGGATCGCCAAACAGAAGGGTTTCAAAAAGATCCAGCTCGAAGTCATGGAACACAACGAGAGGGCCATAAGGCTCTACAAAAAGTTTGGTTTCGAAATCGAGGGGAGGAAGAAGAAGGCGATCTGCATGGACGGTCAATACTTCGACCTGCTGGTGATGGGGAAATGGCTGGAAGATTGATCCGTTCACTGCTCCTCGCATTCCTGTTCGTCGCCTTCGCCGTGTTGATCTTCCGATTCCACGATTGGGGCATCGAGCTGAAAAGGCTGCAGGAACAGTACGTCGAAGCCTGTCTGAGGTGGCTGGAACTCCACGTAGAGAGTCTCGCAGAACAGGCACTGGAAAAAGCAGATTCGCCGAACCTCGATCGTTACGCCGAGATAGCGAAAAAGCTCGGTGGGTACGTGGGTTTCGATAAAGAATTGAAACGGATCGTCGTGGCGGTGAGGAGAGGCAACGATGTGAAAACTGCCACTTTCACGCTGAACCTCAACCCCGAAGGGTTCGAGTACTACGTGTGCGATCCATCCAACACGGTGCTGGACGCTTCGAAGAAGTCCATGGTTGGGAAAAACGTAGAGCTGGTCCTTCCAGATCTGTCGAGCGGGTCATTGGTGAAGTACGAAGGCAGGGTGTATCTCTTCAAGCAAAGAACGAGTCAGCGGTTCGGCTTCAGAATTTTTGTAGGAATACCTTACAGAGATTCCCGACTGCAGAGTTATCTGGTCATCGGGCTGGCGATCGTTCTCTTCCTGATCGGTTTGAGCTGGAGGCGGAGGGACCAATCCGAAGAAAGGATCACAAAGGCCATAGAGGACATCATCAACACGCACAGGTTCGACGAAAAGAGCATAAGAAACACGAAACTGAAAAACCAGCTTTCGAAGCTGGTGAACAGGCTCGAGCACAACGAACGGATACTGCGTGAAACTGCGCAAAAACTGCAGGATCTGAAACAGCTGCTCGAAAAAAGGAAGGCCGGCTCATAGGTTTCGAACGAAGACTAAAATCTCGGCAACGGCCACGAAAAGTTCTTCGGGTATCTGTTGAAGGACTTCGAGCTCGTAGAGTTTTCTGACAAGCTCCGGCGAACGGACGATCGGTACGTTGTGCTTCTTTGCCTCCTCGATGATCTTCCTCGCTATCTCACCTTTCCCTTTCGCTATGACGAAAGGGGCATCGAACCTGTCCGGATCGTAGCCGAGAGCCACCGCCAGTTCACGCGTACAGTCCATCGATACCAGCTCCCAGAATGAACCTCACGAGTGAAAAATGCCTGGAAAGCCTTTCCCTCAATTCTTCCATCCTGTCTGTTGGAAACATCTGTGAAAAGGACAGCACGAGCTGATCCTGCCAGACCTTTCCTTCTATCACCGCTAATCTTGAATCCTTCACGAAGTCTATCCTGAAGGTGTGCCGGGATCTGTCGATGTAGACGTGAACGGGGGCCTCTCTTTCTGGCAGGCTTTGGAAGATGTAAGGATTGGAGAGGGTGAAGAGCCAGAGTCCAAAAGTTTCATCTTCGGCCGTTTCGTAGTACTTCGCGAGCGAACGGTAGAAATTTCTATCGAGCTTGCCGATTCTGGCTTCCACAGCCTGAGCGGTCCGGGAAAGAAAAACTACGTCTTCATCGAACCTGGCCTTCCCGATCACCCTCAGAATCGGTTCGAGTGCGGAAAGTGGTGGTGAGTCACCTTCCAGCTGTAAGACTTTTTCTGCGAGGTAGAACTTTTCCAGCACCGGCTGATCGCTTATGCGAACGAACTTGCCCACTTCCGGGGGCTGTCCCTTCACCTTGACGACGATGTCACCTTTCTCGGTGCGCAGTTTGGCGAATTTTCCGAACGTTTCAATCACGAAACCTTCCACGCTTCCTCCTCCAAAATCATTTATCGGTTCTGATATGATTCTATTGTAGAACTCACGAAGGGGTGACCCGATGAGGATAACTGATTTCTTTGAACCTGGTACTCCCGCCGCCGTGCTCGCGTGGGGGCAATTCGAGACCACACTCGCCAAGACTGCCCATGGACTTCTCAGGCACAGCAGAGTCCTCGTACCGGTCTGCGTTGTGGCAGAGCACGCTGGAAAGAAGGCCTCGGACTTCATCAGACCTGTTCGGTACGACGTTCCCGTCGTGGACAGCATGGAAGACGCACAGAGACTCGGTGCGAGGGTTCTCGTGATCGGTATCGCGAGCGTTGGAGGTCACCTTCCGCCCATCATGAGAAAGCACGTGCTCGATGCGATCCATCTGGGCATGGATGTAGTTTCAGGCCTGCACACGAAGCTGAGCGAAACCGAACCATTCAAGTCTGCCGCGAACGAAAAGAACGTGAGGATCATCGATGTGCGACATTACAGAGGGGAACTTTCGATCTTTCGAGGAGACATCTTCAAGAGTGAAACCGTGAGGATAGCGGTCCTCGGGACAGATTGTGCGACGGGCAAGAGAACTACCGCAGTTCAGCTCTACGAGCTTGCGCTGAAAAAGGGCCTGCCGGCCGCGTTCCTCGCCACCGGTCAGACGGGTATCATGCTCGGAGCGGACGAGGGTGTCGCCATCGATGCTTTGCCTGCGGATTTCATACCCGGTGTGGTTGAAAGACTGATTTTGAAACTCGAATCTGAAGGCAGACGTTTCATCTTCATCGAGGGTCAGGGTGCGCTGAGGCATCCAGCGTACGGGCAGGTAACGCTCGGCTTGATTTACGGTTCGATGCCCCAGATGAGCGTGCTCGTGCACGATCCAAAAAGAAAACGCTTCGAGTACTTCGAGCACATCGACATGAAACCGGACCTTGATGCAGAGATCGAATTGATTCAGAAGTTCGTGAACACGAAAATACTGGGCATCTCGTGCCTGGATGAAAATTTCAAACATGCACTTTATCCGGTTTTTAATCCCTTCGATGAGGAGCAGATACAGAAAATCCTTGAAAGAATGGAGGCGATGGTGTGCGAATCAAATCTGTGAAGTTTGAAAAGACTTACTACAGATACTTCGAGCCTTTCACTATCTCGCTGGGCACGCACGAGGATCAGGAAAACATCGAAGTACGGCTGGAACTCGAAGATGGAACGGTCGGACTTGGGGAGGCCTCAACACTCTTCGTGATCTCAGGCGAGACGGTGGAGATCATGATGCAGGCCGAAAAAACTGTGCAGGAGATGGTCGTTGGAGAACACGTGGAAAGCTACGGGAAGCTCTTCTCACGACTCCAGCAGCTGAGAGCGACGCCTGCGATCAGGGCAGCGGTGGAATTCGCGATAATCGACGCTTTCTGTAAAAGGATCGGGATCAGGCCTTACCAGTTCTTCGGCGGTGCCAAGAACCACATCGAGACCGATCTGACGGTGGGCATAATGGACCTGGAGAGCACGCTCAGAAAGGTGAAGAGGATTTACGAAGAAGGCTTCAGAACGATCAAGATAAAGGTCGGCAGGAACTTCGAAGAAGACGTTCAGAGAGTCGTGGAATCCAGGAAGATCGCACCTGAGGCAGTGTTCATTGTGGATGCGAATCAGGCGTTCAGCCCGAAGGATGCGATCGAGTTCGCCCGGGCACTCTATTCCGAAAAAGTGGACGTCGTTGTGTACGAGCAACCGGTGAACAGGTACAACGTGGAAGGTTTGAAGCTCGTTCGCTTCCACAGTCCTTATCCCGTGGCCGCGGACGAATCGGTGTTCACCAAATACGACGCGTTGAGATTGATCAAGGAGGAAGCTGTGGACATGATAAACATCAAGCTGATGAAATCTGGTATCAGCGACGCGCTCGCCATAGTTCATCTGGCACAGTCGGCGGGCGTTCAGCTCATGATAGGCTGTATGGGCGAGAGCAGTCTTGGGATAAACCAGAGCGTTCACTTCGCTGCTGGAACGGGCGCCTTCATCTACCACGATCTGGACGCGCACCTTTCCCTGGACGAGAAAACCTTCAGGGGCGATTTCAGACAGGAAGGCCCACACATCTATCTGGACTGAAGGCAACAATACCGACTTAAAAGGTCCAATATATTGTAAAGGCTGGAGATTAAAATTTTAATGGGGTGTGAAGAATGCTCCGACTACAGAACGTGAGTCTGGCAAGGGATTCGAAGCTCATCCTCAAAAACATCGACCTGACCTTCAACGATCGAGAAATCCACATCATTCTGGGACCCAACGGGGCCGGCAAGTCTTCCCTCGCGTACCTGATCATGGGCCTGGAGGGCTACAGACCGACGGAGGGAAAGGTCCTCCTCGACGATAGAGACATCACCGATCTCGGTGTGACGGAAAGGGCGAAGCTGGGAATACATTTGATGTGGCAGGAACCGGTCAGGTTCCGTGGCCTGACGGTGAGACAGTACCTCACCCTGGGTGGAAAGTTGAAGCTCACACAGGCCGAGCTCGAAGAGGTTTTGCATCTTGTGGGTCTGTCTGCGAATCTCTATCTGAACAGGATGGTCGACGAACTGCTGAGCGGTGGAGAGAGGAAGCGCGTCGAACTGGCTTCGATACTCTTGCTCAGGCCAAGGTACGCCATCCTGGACGAGCCAGATTCTGGCATAGACGTGCTCTCACTGGACATGATAAAAAACGTAGCCCGGAGGATCGTCGAGCAGGGTGGTTCTCTGATAATGATCACGCACCGTGAAGAGATGATGTCTGTAGCGAATATCGCACACGTTCTGTGTGACGGAAAGATCATTTACAGTGGCTCGCCTGAGAAGGTCGCAAAATACTACAAGAATTTCTGTGACGTGTGCGACCACACCAACATACCTGTGAGGAAGTGATGGTATGCAAGTCGATATCGATAGAAGGACCGAGTTCGAAGCGCTCGTCAAGGCGTACGAGAAGGTCGGCGGTGATGTTTCGAAGTTTCTGGACAAAAGGATCGCCTCGATAATCATAAGCGGTGACAGAGTGGTGGGACTGAACAACGTTCCAGGAGTGGAACTCGTGCCGAAAACCATCGAGAACGGTGTGCACGCGAAGATGATCATAAAGAGAGGGACAAAGCTGGCGTTCCCGATCCACGTGTGCACGGGTTATCTGGAACGCAAAGGATACCAGAGGGTGATCTTCGACATCACGGTCCAGGACGACGCCGAGGCGCACTTCGTGGCCCACTGCGTCTTTCCATGGACTGAGGAGTTCACACACGATGCACTCATGAACGTAACGGTCGGGAAGAACGCGAAGATGTCGTATTCGGATGAACATTACCATTCGGATGCGGGCACAGTTAACCTGATCACAGTTTCGAGGGTAATTGTCGAACAGAACGGGCTTTACGTCAACAGGTTCGCGCTCACGAGAACACGCGTTGGAAAAATGAGACTGGACTTTTCCGTGGAACTCAAGGATCGAGCCGTTGCAGACGTGTCGGCACGCGTGCGTGCGAGTGGCGACGATGTGGTGGACATCCACGAAAAGATCGATCTCGTCGGCGTCGAATCTCGCGGCATGGTGAGCACGACTGTCGTTGCCCTGGACAGGGCGAGGGCGCGCGTGGTGAACGAAGCTTACGGTAGGGGAGACTATTCCAAGGGGCACGTACGGTGTGAGGAGATCACCAAGGGCTCTGGCGTGGAAGTGAGCACCGTACCGATACTGAAAGTCTTCAGTGACAGAGCGGAGCTCACGCACGAAGCTTCCATAGGCAGGGTGAACGCGAAGCAGCTCGAGACACTCATGAGCAAAGGTCTGAGTGAGGATGAGGCAACGGAGCTCATCATAAAAGGACTTCTGGATTGATGGGGGTGTAGAGGATGGATTACGTGGAAAGGGTAAAGAAAGCCGTGGAGTTTCTCAAGGAAAGGATTTCCGTTTCACCAACGATCGGTATCGTGCTCGGCTCGGGGCTCGGGAAGATAGCAGAAGTCATCGAATCCCCTCAGGTTATCAAATACGCAGACATTCCTGGTTTTCCCGTCGCCACGGCACCGGGGCACAAGGGTGAGCTCATCTTTGGAAAACTTTCAGGAAAGGATGCCGTCCTGATGAACGGAAGGTTCCATTACTACGAGGGACACTCGATGCAGGACGTGACGTTCCCGATCCGCGTGATGCAGCTTCTCGGAGTGAAGTACCTCTTTTTGACGAACGCGGCGGGAGGATTGAACCCCCTCTTCGAAGTTGGCAGGCCGATGATCATAGTCGATCACATAAACTTCATGGGTGACAACCCGCTCAGAGGAAAGAACGTGGACGAGTGGGGACCGAGGTTCCCCGACATGAGTGAGCCTTACGATAGAAAACTCATAGCCCTGGCCAAGGAAGTGGCCGAGGAAGAGAAGATAGAAGTCTACGAGGGTGTCTACGTGGCCGTGGCCGGACCGAATTTCGAAACGGCAGCCGAACTGCGCATGTTCAGAAGGCTCGGCGCGGACGCAGTCGGTATGTCTACGGTGCCTGAAGTCATCGTCGCCAAACACGCAGGTATGAAGGTACTCGGCATCTCCGCGATCACGGATCGTGCGGTGCCCGAGGATCTGAAACCTCTCACAGCTGAAGAGGTGCTCAGGGTTGCGGAAGAAACCGGTAAGAAGATCGCGCGGATCATCCTCGGGGTGGTCAAAAGGCTCTGAAAAGGAGGGAGAAAATGAAAGTTTTTCTCGATAACTGCAGAACCACGAAGGTTCTGCCGGAAGTGGTCCAAAAGATCAACGAATACATGCTCGAGAAGTTCGCCAGGCCGGACGGTCTGTACGAATCTGCGCAGGAGATCTACGACGAACTCACCGAGGCGAGAGAATTCTTTGCGAAAACTATCAACGCGTCGTCGGGTGAAGAGATCGTCTTCACCTCCGGTGCCACCGAAGCCAACAACCTCGCCTTGCTCGGTGTTGCACGGGCGAGCAGAAAGAAGGGCAATCACATCATCATATCTGCGCTCGAACACGGCTCTGTGATGAGCATCGCGGAGGCTTTGAAAAAAGAAGGTTTCGAAGTGACGATAGTACCGGTGGACAGCGAAGGAATCCTGAAGCTCGACGAGTTTGAAAAAGCGATAAGACCAACCACGATACTGGTGAGCGTCATAGCGGTCGGACACTTCGTGGGATCCATCATGCCGCTGGAAGAAATCGGAGAGATCCTTTCTAAGCAGGACCACAGGATCTACTTCCACACCGACGCCGCGGAGATGTACGCCAAGATGCCGATCGATGTTCAAAAGTTGAAGCTGGACCTGATGAGCGTCAGTGGCCACAAGTTTCACGGTCCCAAGGGTGTCGGCTTTCTGTACGTTCGAAAGGGTGTGAAGATAGAACCGATCATGTACGGTGCGGAATCCTTCGACAAACGCAGGCCCGGTGGAGAGAACGTGCCCGCGATCATGGGCATGAAGAAAGCGGCGGAACTCGCGTTCGAGCAGATGGAAGAATCGTACAGGAAACTGAGAGAGCTTCAGGAATATTTCATCGAAAGGGTTGAAAACGAGATCGATCACGTGATCCTGAACGGACCAAGGGGAGAGAAGAGAACGCCGTACAACGTGAACTTCAGCTTCTCCTTCATCGAGGGCGAGGCGATCAGCCTGGGACTGAGCCTTGAAGGCGTGGAAGTTGCCACCGGCTCGGCCTGCGCTTCGGAATCGCTCGAGCCCAACTACGCGATCCTGGCCATAGGTGGCGATCACGAGCGTGCTCACGGTTCGATCCGCTTCACCTTCAGCAGGTTCACGAGCAAAGAGGAACTCGACTACGCGATCGAGAAGTTGAAGAAGGTCGTCCAGTGGTTGAGGAGCATCAGCCCTCTCAAAGCCGGGAGGTGATGAGGCATGCTGAAATACACAGAACTCGTTCTGGATCATTTTAAAAATCCGAGGAACCTTGGACGCATAGAAAATCCAGACGCTGAAGCCACGGAAGGTAGTGTCGCCTGTGGAGACATGATGACAGTGTATCTGAAGATAGAGGACAACAGGATCGTAGACATAAAGTTCGAATCTTACGGCTGTGCCGCTAACATCGCCACCGCGTCCATGATGACGGAAGTTGTTAAGGGCCTCACCTTAGAGGAAGCCAAGAAGATCACGTGGAAAGACATCGTTGAGAGGCTCGGAGGATTGCCACCTGTGAAGTATCACTGCAGCAATTTAGCGATAGACACGCTCAGGAAGGCCATCAGCGCGTACGAAGAATCGTTTGTCAGGAAGTGAGCAGTCATGAGGGTCTATCTCGATCACGCCGCGACGACGCGCGTGTTCGACGAGGTTGCCCAGGAAGTGATGAAGCTCTTCACACAGTTTTATGGAAACGCCTCCAGCACGCACTCTCATGGGTACGAAGCCAGGAGATTCTACGAAGAAGCGAGGACAAAGATAGCGAAGCATCTGAACGTTGAGCCGGACGAGATCTATTTCACCTCGGGTGGAACTGAGTCCGACAACATCGCGATACGCGGGTTTTTGAGGGCTAACTTTCCGAACGGTGGACACATCATCACCACGCAGATCGAACATCCCGCAGTGCTCGAAGTGGCTAAACAGCTCGAGAAGGAAGGCTACGAAGTAACCTACCTGAAGCCAACTGAGGAAGGCTACGTGACGCCGGACGATTTTCGAAAGGCGATACGCAAGAACACGGTCCTCGCATCGATCATGTGGGTCAACAACGAAACGGGCGTCATTCAACCCATCGACGAAATCTCAAAGATAGCGCGTGAACATGGAATAGTGCTCCACAGCGACGCGGTTCAGGCGATCGGGAAGATCAGGATCGATGCCAGACTCGTTGACATGCTGTCCGCGTCCGGACACAAGTTCTATGCGCCCAAAGGATGTGGTTTCCTCTACGTGTCCAGAAGTATCAAGATCGAACCCATCATGTACGGTGGCGGGCACGAAAGAGGTTTGAGAAGTGGTACAGAGAACGTGCCAGGTGCGCACGGCATGGCTGTGGCACTCGAGCTCATAGAGAAGAATTATGAAGCGTGGTCTGAAAAGATGAAAAGGCTCAAAGAGAAGATCATCGATGCGATCGATTCCATTCCAGATCATCACATAAACGGTTCCAACACGATTTTCTCGCACATCAACGTGTCCTTCAAAGGGATCCATGGAGAATCTCTCGCGACCGCACTGGACATGTGTGGAATATCTGTCTCCACGGCCTCTGCGTGCGCTTCACACCATGGTAAAGGCAGATCTCACGTGCTGGAGGCGATGGGACTCGAGGACTGGATCGTCGATGGAGCGATCAGGATCAGCCTGGGTTACGATAACAGTGAAGATGAGATAGATTATTTCTTGGAGGTCTTGCAGAGAGAGATCAGCAGGCTACGAAGCATGTCCTGAGGGGAGGATTCGATGTATTCCGAAAAGTTCAAGCAACTTTTCATGTACCCAAGATACTGCAAGGACATAGAGTACACCCACACGGCCGAGGTCGTGTATCCCGAGCACGGCGACAGGGTCCGCATATTTCTGAAGATCGAGAATTACATCGTGAAGGACGTCGCCTTCAAGGCCGTGGGTTGCCCGAGGGTGATCGCCGCTTCCGAGGCAGTTTGCAGACTGGTGGATGGAAAACACATAAACGATGTGAAGCTTCTCAACGAAGAGCACGTCAGGGATGAGATGGAATTTCACGACAAGAACTTCACGTGCATCAACGCACCCATCGAAGCCGTCAAGAAGGCCATCACGAAGGTAGAATGACGGGTTTCTGGCGCGGACTGATTTACAGCAGCGTCGCCGGGGTCAGCACCGCACTCGGCGCGATACCATTTTTGCTGTTCAACAAGACCGCTTCTCAGAAGTTGATCGACGCGTTCTTAGGTTTCGCTGCGGGTGTGATGCTCGCGGCGAGTGCTTTCAGTCTCGTCGTGCCCTCCATAGAGTCCGGCGGTATCGTGCGCTTCGTGATCGGTTTCATTCTGGGTGGAGTACTCGTCGACGTGATGGATAAGATACTGCCACACGAGCACTTCACCAAGGGACATGAAGGCTTCGATGCGAAACGTTTGAAGACGATCTGGCTTTTCATCATCGCGATAACCATCCACAACCTTCCCGAAGGTATGGCCGTCGGTGTCGGCGGGTTCACACCTCACGCGCTGACGATCGCGATCGCGATAGGCCTTCAGAACATCCCTGAAGGTGCCGCCGTGGCAGCCTCTCTCATGAGTGCGAACTACAGAAAGAAGTCCATCTTCTCCATCACGCTTTTCACAGGCTTGGTCGAAGCTTTCGGAGGCCTCGTTGGGGTACTCTTGATAAGCTTCGCGAGGAGCCTGTTGCCCTATTTGCTCGCGCTCGCGGCTGGAGCCATGGTCTTCGTGATAAGCGACGAGGTCATCCCAGAAACGCATCTCAAAGGTGAAGAACGGCTCACGACGTACTGGTTGCTGGTTGGATTCAGTCTCATGACCATGCTTGATGTTCTTTTAGGTTAACTGGTATCATCTTTTCTGGAGGTGCGTGCGATGAACGAAACGATCGACAGAATTGTGCTTTCTCTGAAGGAAGAAATGTTCAGGGAAGCTGCCAACTTAGTGAAGATCAGATCCGTTCAGTCTGATCCGGTCCCCGGCAAACCGTTCGGTGAGGGTGTGGCACAGGCGCTGGAATACGCGCTGAAACTGGGTGAAAAACTTGGATTTCGTGTCAAGAACGTCGATGGTTACGCTGGTCACATAGAGTACGGTGATTCTGGAAAACTCTTCGCCGTCCTCGGACACCTGGATGTGGTACCGGAAGGGGAAGGCTGGAGTGTGGATCCTTACGGCGGGATCATCAAGGATGGCTATCTGTGGGGGCGCGGTGCGGCGGACAACAAAGGGCCCACCGTCGCGGTGATCTACGCGCTCAAGGCGGTCAAGGAAGCGAACGTTCCCATCAAAAACAGGGCGAGGATCATTTTGGGAACCGATGAAGAGTCGGGCTGGGAATGTGTGAAACACTACTTCCAAAAAGAGGAAAAACCCATCTACGCCGTCACCCCAGACGCGTCGTTTCCGATCATATATGCCGAGAAAGGCATCATAACTTACAGGATCACGGCGGAGAGGAACCTCTCTGCTCCGGGAAGAGTGAAGATCACAAGACTGGAAGGTGGCGATGCGGCGAACGTGGTGCCACAGAGCGCGACGGCAGAGCTTTCACCGGTGAGCGACGAGTTGCTGGAGAAACTGAAGAACTTCCGCGCGAAGAACGGTGCGCGCATCGAATGGTCCATCGAGAACGACAGGCTCATCGTTCGCACCTTCGGCAAATCCGCGCACGGATCAACGCCTGAGAAAGGTATCAACGCCATCGCGGCACTGATAGATTTTCTCAAAGATATCGATATCAACGAAGATGTGAAAATCTTCGTGCGCACACTCGCGAGCAAAATAGGTTACCAGACGGATGGCTATTCCCTCAGGATTGCGGGAAGAGACTGCATCGTGGGAGATCTGACCGTGAACCTCGGCACCGTGCGTATGAACGATGAAAAGATAGAGGCGACGATCAACATAAGGTATCCCATTTACTATTCCGAAGCCATGATGGCGAAACAGATCAAAGAAGCGTTGAAACCTTTGAAAGTTGAGGGGGAACACCATTTACTTCCACTCTTCGTCTCTCCCGACAGTGAACTGATCAGGATCTTGAGTGAAGTGTACACCGAGATGACGGGCCAGCCAGCCACACTCTTGACGATGGGAGGAGGAACTTACGCGCGCGCCGTTCCCTGTGGTGTCGCGTTCGGGCCGTTACTACCAGGTAGGGAAGGAACAGAGCACCAGCCGGACGAGAGGATCGCGCTGGAAGATTTGCTGACGCTTGCGAGGATCTACGCACAGCTCTTCTACAGAATGCTGGTGCTGTGGGAGTGATCGAACATGAGAAAATTCTTCTCGGTGCTGATGCTGTTCTTTTCACTCGCGATCTTCGCTGTTTATTTGTCCGTAGACACACGGGATGGGTTCGCAGTTCATTTCCCTTCAGATGGACTTGAACTTTATCTCGGCTACAGGTACAGTGGTCTGAACGCGAGTCTTCCCGTTTATGAGAACATCAAATTCAAAATCGACACGGGTGTAGATCTCTTCTCCCAGTCGGGGTTCGCCAGTGCCAAGGTTGGAACTGATTTCCCAGAATTTTCCCTTTACACCGGTGTGATGCTTTCCATGCGCAGCGCCACTCAGGAAAACGCGCGGTTCGTGGAGAGGGGAAATCTGGATTTCGCTTTGGATTTTGAAAGCGGTGTGCTCAACTGGATAGACTTGGGACTCTCCGCGCAGAAAACGATCTTCGGTTTTTACCAAGACATCACGAGCGGTGACTGGGTCTTCGTTGTTCCACCGTTCAGCGCCGATTCGATGGGAGTACTGCTCGAACCATTCGTCAGATTGAAGTTCGAATCTCCTATCAAGGCTCAGATCCGTCTCGGTTACAGTTTCAGCATCGCCTGGGTACCGAGTCTGCCGTCCGCGCTGATCGATCTGAAAGGTTTCAGAATAACCTTTCTTGCTTGGGTTTTTTGAGGTTGAATTTCTGCAGGAATTCTTCCTCGGAGAGGATCTTCACTCCAAGCTGCTGTGCTTTCAAAAGCTTGGAGCCCGGGTTTTCCCCAACGATGAGGTAATCCGTCTTCTTGGACACGCTGTCTGTGACTTTTCCACCGTGTGCGACGATGAACTCTTCGATCTCGTTTCTCGTGAAGTTCTTCAGAGACCCTGTGACGGCGAACGTCAAGCCCTTGAGGACGTCCGATACCTCGACTGACGCTGCTTCTTCGAGCCTGACGCCGGCTTTTTCGAGCTTTTCGAGTATCTCCTTCGTCTTTTCGTTTCTGAAATACTCCACGACGCTCCGGGCTATCTCTTCGCCGATACCCGGTATCTGGGTGAGCTGATCCACACTGGCCTGGGCAAGCTTCTTCAAGCTCCTGAAATTCTGTGCGAGTACGTAAGCGGTTTTTTCACCCACGAGCGGTATTCCCAGCGCCGTTATCCACCTGTGGAGTGGGGCTTTTTTGGCTTTGTCGATCTCGTTCAAGAGGTTCGCGATCGTCTTCTGACCGATTCCAGGTCCGAGCTGCGACAGTTCGAACGGTGTCAGGTAGAACAGGTCCGCTATGTCCTTCACGAGTCCTGAATCGACGAGCTTATCGATGAGTTTCTCACCGAGACCATTTATGTCCAGTGCGTTCCTCGAGGCCAGCGTTTCGAGAGATCTCTTGAGTTTTGCAGGGCAGTGGGGATTCAAACACTTCAACGCGACCTCGCCGATCTCAACTTTTCCGACCTTCCCCCCGCAGACTGGACACTGAGCTGGTGGTTCCACCGGAGTTTCGTTTCCGGTTCTCAGTGACTCGATCACAGAAACCACCTGCGGGATTATGCCACCGGCTTTTTCTATGTAGACCCAGTCGCCTATTCGGATGTCTTTTTCCCTTATGTAATCGAAGTTGTGCAAACTCGCCCGTTTCACGATCGTTCCGGCGAGCTGGACAGGTTCCAGTTCCGCAACGGGTGTCAGCGTACCGGTTCTACCCACCTGAACCGTCACATTGACGATCTTCGTTCGTGCATGTTCGGAAGGAAACTTGAACGCGATGGCCCACCTCGGCGCCTTCGCCGTGGTTCCGAGGGCGCGCTGGAGTTCGAAATCGTTCACCTTGACCACGACTCCGTCCACCCAGTAGCCGAGCTCGCGCTTTTTCTGCGTCCACTCTTTCCAGTAATCTATCACCTCATCGACACTGTTGCACAGTCTCGAATGTGGGTTCACTTTGAAACCCAGCTCTTTCAGCCAGTTCAACGCATCCCACTGCGTTTTGAGCCCGTACTGCTCAGGTTTCAGAACGTAGTATATGAAACTGTCGAGGTGCCGCTCGGCGGTGATCTTTGTGTCGAGCTGCCTGAGAGTTCCTGCGGCTGCGTTCCTGGGGTTCGCGAAAAGGGGTTCTCCACGTTTCTGCCTCTCTTCGTTCAACTTTTCGAACACCTCGGTGGGCATGTAAACTTCCCCGCGCACCTCGACCGTCACAGGTTTTCTCAACCTGAGAGGGATGCTCCTGACCCTCTTCAGGTTCTCACTTATGTCATCGCCCCTCGTGCCGTCTCCCCTGCTCAACCCCTGCACGAACCTTCCATCCACGTACCTGAGCGATACGGAGACCCCATCTATCTTGAGCTCGGCGACGTAAACAACCTCTTTCCTGTCGAGCAACCTTTTAACCCTCTCATCGAACTCTCTTATTTCCTCTTCACTGTAAGTGTTGTCGAGGCTCAGCATCGGCTCGGTGTGGGGCACGCTGCGGAATTCGTCGAGAACCTTTTCCCCTATTCGCTGGGTGGGGGAATCTGGGGTGACGAGCTCTGGGTACTGCCTTTCCAGCTCGATCAATTCTCGCATGAGCTTATCGTACTCTTCGTCGGTGATCACAGGTTGAGCGAGGACGTAGTACCTGTAGTTGTGGTACTCTATCTCTTCGCGGAGCTGTTCGACCCTCTTTCTCACTTCCTCAGGGACCTGTGACATACCCATCACCTCAGACCAGGACCACTCTGCCGAGCACCTCGACAAGCAAGCGCGCGGGGATCGATGCGTACTTTGGATGGTTCTCTATGTACTGCTCGATGGCCTTCGAACCCGCAAAATCGACAATGACCTTCAAAGACAGAAATGGCTTTTCGTTCTCGACGCAAACCTTTGCCGCGGCTGCCGAATCCATGTCCACACATATGGCGCCCGTTGTCTCCTGGATTTTCTTAACCGTGGCTTCGGAAGAGATGAAGCTGTCGCCAGAGGCGATGATGCCACAAACAACGTTGCTCAATTCCAGCAGGGGAGAAAAGACATCCTGAGCCGGATTGATCAGAGAGTCAACGTTTATCCTCGGCGAAAAATCGTACTCTACGTATCCAGTACCGGCGACCACGGTTCCGAAGAGGATATCCTGCCGGAGTGCGCCTGCAGCACCAACAAGCAGGACACAGTCGGGTTTGAATCTGTCGAGCACAGCCTGAACGAGGCAGGCCGTTTCCACCTTCCCGATACAGCCACTCGTGATCACGACCTCGTTCTCACCGATCAGACCACGGAACAGGGGCCTTCTCAAAATCTCTGATACCTGTAACCTCGGTGACAATGCGTCCAAAAGAGGGTTCACCTCGTCCGGCAGGACCCCAACGATCGCGATCATGGAATCACCCAGAAAAATTATAGCAAGCTCAAGCTTCAAAATCTCAAAACACCGTAAGCGGTTGCGGATTCAGATTACTGCGGCAGGAACTCACGAACCAGCGATGCAGATGCGTGGGAACTTTTCGAGTACCCTCTTGAACGCCTCGAAGAGCTCTGGATCGAACTTGGTGCTCACCATCTCCGTTTGCATCAATTTCAAAGCTTCTTCCAGGCTCATCGCGGGTCTGTACGGCCTCTCTTCGATCAGGGCGCAGAAAACATCCACGATGCTGACTATCTGCGTCCTCAAACTGATCTGACTGCCCTTCAACCCATCCGGATAACCGGTGCCGTCGAAGTTTTCATGGTGGTGTCTCACTATGTCGGCGACCAGATCCCAGCCAGATATCTTTCTGATGATCTTCTCACCGTAGATTGGGTGCAATTTCATGACCTCATATTCCTGTCTGGTCAACCTGCCAGGCTTGTTGAGGATGTACTCGGGTATACCTATCTTGCCGATGTCGTGGAGCAACGCTCCGAACTTTATCGCTTCCAGATCCGCGGGATCCTTCAACCCGATTTCCTTCGCGAGTTCCAGTGCCAGCGTCACGACGCGGTCCGAATGACCGAGTGTGTTCGCATCTTTGATTTCTATAGCCTCGGCAAGCGTGGCGATGATCTGTGTGTTCCTTTCCTGCAGAGTTCTCTGAGTCTCTTCAAGTTCGTTCACGGTGTCCTGCAAACTCTGCATCATGGCGTGAAGCTCGTGCCAGGAAGCTTTCTGGGCTTCGATGAGCTTCTGGATCCCCGCCTGCAACTGGTTCAACTCGGCGATCCTGGTTTCCAGAGGGACGTAGAAAACTTCGTCCGTTTTGTCAAGTTTCGTCAGACTCTGGTTGATGTTGTCCAGAACCATGTTCACACCCACGACGAGTCGATTCTCGAAACTGTAGGCGAGGCTCAGCCAGACAGCGGCACCGCACAGAGCCGCTATCGCCACCAGCAGATAAGGAAGAAGGATCGTGAAATAGGTTCTGAGGGGAATGAAGGAGGCAACGAAACCGCTCAAATGCTCCAGAGGTTCTGATTCGACAAAACCCGTTGTACCGTTCATCCTGACGAAGCCTTTTCTTGTGCTGATCCTCATTCCCTGAAAGTTCAGATTGTTACAGGCCACTATCGTTCCATCCGATGCCATCAAGAAAACGTAAGCCATTTCGGCCGAGAGCATCCTGTCGAGCAGCGACACAGGTATTTCGATCAGCAGGATGTGCGAGCCACCATCGATCAGGATCTTGGTGCTGTTACCGTTCACGAAAAGACCGCGCGGTTCTGGCACGATCGAGGGTAACTTTTCGTAACTGAGAAGGCCGGATAGATCGACACCCGTCGCGAGATCGACGAGCCCTTCGCTCAACCGTCTGACAACCATGCCGAAGGATGGCTGACCGGATTCGACGGCATCCCTGGTCACTTCATCGAGGAAACTCTTCAGAAGCCTCATATAGCTTTTCGAGTAGTACGAATTTATCTGCCTTGTTAAGGGGTAAAGACCAATAAGGAAGCTGGCGATCAATATGAAGACCAGCAATCCGCCGTACCTTTTGAAACGGATCATCATCTGTTTCAGGCTCATCGCTTCACCTTTCGATTTCAAATCTTCCATCCGTCACCCTCACAAACGTTAGATTTCTCGATGCGGAAAGATCGAAGTTCACGGAGAACCGTCCCGTGACCCCTTCGAAAGTTCTTCCTCTGAGATAACTGGCCGCTTCGTGCTGGGATACTCTGTTGCGCTTCAGATCTGCGATGATCATGGTCGCATCGTACGATCCGGCCACCTGCATATCAGATATCCCTGAACGCAACATGGTTTCATAATCGAAGAGGCAGCACAGGATCATTCCCTCAACGGCCGGACCGCCCGCCATGATTAAATCGTCGGTGAACGCGTAATCGCTACCTAAAAGCGTTCCGGAGAAACCTTTCTTTCGAGCCAGCTGGGCTACGATTCCAGCCTTCCGCCCATCGAGCGCAAACACGAGGCCATCGTAACGGTCGAAATCTTCGTCAAGGAGCTCGTCTATGGACTCGATTTGGCGAGTCTCGAAATGTTCCACAGATAGGTACCTTTTCAAGCTCTCTTCGATCGTTTCGCTGTGAACAGGATTCAACTTGTCTGCGACGAGAAGAACCCTCTGGCATCCTTCAACTCTCAATTTCTCTGCGATCTGCCTGCCCTGTTCCTCGTCCGTGGGGGAGAGTGTCATCAGATACGAACTTTTCCCCACGACACGGTAAGAAGTGACGAGTGGCGCTATTGCAAAGATTTTGAACTTTTCGAGCAGAGGGATCAGACGCTGAGCTTCCGAACTCAATCTCGGCCCAACCGCGTAACTGTTCTGGTACTTTCTCAGGACGGATTCGAGTTCTGCTTGGTCCACGTCTATCCTCACCGTCACGACGTCGTAGCGAAGGTTGTGGTCCTTCAAGTAGCTCTCCACACCCTGTAGAAAGTTCGTTTTCCCATCGTCCAGAACGAGCAAAAAGGGTCTACCGAGTTCCATCCAAGCCAGCAGAACGATCAGCACGAGCGCCGCGACAAAAAGAAACGCGGCGAGTTTCATTCGATGACCTCCATACCGAAACCCGCCGTGCCGGGACCAACGTGCGTGGTGATGACCTTACCCATTTCTGTGAACTCGGCATCGAGCACCTCGTAATGTTGCTTGAGCATCTCCAGCAGCGTTTTGGCGCTCTCACGCTCGTTCGCATCCACCATGAGCAAGCGAACCTTCTTGCCGGCCGGTACCATGCTCAGGGCTTTTTTGATGAGCATCTCCTGAGCCCTCTTCTGTCCACGTGCCTTCTCGAACGGGATCAGTTTACCTTCTTCGTTTATGAAAACGCCGACGTGTATGTTCAGCAAGGTGCCGAAGAATCCCTGAAGCTTCGTCACCCTGCCTCCTTTCACGAGAAAATCGAAATTCGAAACATAGAAGATCGCCTTGTACCGGCCTTTCTTCAGATCATCCTCGATGATCTTCACGATTTCTTCCGTCGTTTTACCTTCCTTTTCGAGTTCTCTCGCCCTCCTGGCAGGCAACGGCATCGCCGCGGAGGCGAGTTTGGTGTCTATCACCTGCACGGGTAGATCGAACTGTTTTGCAGCCTGCAGGGCAGAATCGTAAGTTCCAGACAATGCTGTGGAGATCGTCATGACGATGATCTCCTCGTAGCCTTCGTTTTTCAACTTCCTGTAAAGATCGAGAAACTCACCCACGGAGGGTTGAGAACTCTTAGGAAGATCTTTCGCTTTGGATATACGTTCGTAAAAGTCTTGAATCTCTTTCAGATCCCTGGTATCGTCTTCCTGACTACCGTCCGGCCACGTCACGTGCAGAGGGATCACCGCAAGGTCGAACTTTTCAATCCAACCTCTGGGTACATCGGAAGTGCTGTCCAGAACGATCTTGATCTTCTTCATACCCATCACCCCGTCACGAAAGAGTCAAGTTTTTGTCTGAGTTGCAAAATAGATTTTATCAGTTCTTCCACCGCTCTTTCCAGATGTTGCACGGCTTTTTGACGTTCGTCCACCAGCTCCTGCGTTTTCGATGCTTCCTCGCTTATTCTCGCAACGGCTTCGAACGCGTTGTTCGAAGCGCGTGAAACCTCTTCGGCGGAAACCCCGTGCTGGCGGATCGTTTCGGCCACGAGCTGGAAGGTCTCGACGGTCCTCTGCAGTTTGTGCCAGATCTGCTCTAAAAGATCTGAAAGTTCCTTCTGCCTGTTGTGGACGTGCAACACCGCTTGACGCAGCGATGAAACCGACTGAACCACGGTGAGGATGGTCCTGTTCGTGTTCGCGAGCAGTTCATTGATCTGTTGCACAGAACCTTTCGTCTGGCTGGCGAGTTTTCTGATCTCCTCGGCCACAACGGCGAAACCTCTTCCCGCCTCACCGGCTCTGGCCGCTTCGATGGACGCGTTCAGTGCCAGCAGATTCGTTTGCTCAGAGATGTTGCTTATAACCTCCGTTATTTGCCCTATCCTTTCAGAAATAGCTTTCAGCTCGTCTATGTCGGCCTGTGCTCTCGAGGACAGTTCGAAAGCGGTCTGAACCTGCCTCGACACATCGACTATCAATTCGTTGCCATCCGATATACTCTGTTTCATGCGCGTCGCATCTTCCAGCAACTGACCCGCTTTCTCAGCCAGATCCCTCACGGAAGCACCGAGTTCCTCCATCGATGCGTTCACTTCCTCGAAGGTGGCTGCCACGTTCTTTATGTTCGACCCCACGGCGTTGAATATCCGTTGCAGGTGCTGGATCTGATCCTTCTCACGGGCGCTGAAGTCACGAACTTGTTCCGCCGTCTGAGAAACCAGTTCGGCGGAGTCCTTTGAAACATTCACCAGTTCTTTCAAGCTTCTGATCACATCGTTCAGATGCTGCGACAGTTTTCCAATTTCGTCCTCCCCGAGGTGGGGACTGTGCCTCGTCAGATCACCGCCTTTCAGAGCCTCAAAGACCGGCAGCAACTGTCTCACCCGAGAACTGAGACGACTGGCAATCAACCACACGATCAATGAAGAGACTGCGAGGACCAGTGAGACTGTGACGAGCACGAACAATCTGAGCGAGTTCGCGGGCGCGTCTATCAGCGCGGCGGGTGCGACGAGATGCAACTGCCAGTCTGTGTTCGGTACGTCCGTGCTCAACAGATACACATCTTCAGAGACGGACCTCTGCTTGCTCAGCTTTTTTGACGCCTGCAAGCCAAGTTTCGACAGTGCGGTGAATCTCAATTCGGGTTGACTGCTGTGCGAGAGGATCGAACCCTGCGGATCGGTCAACACAATGTTGAGGTTCTTCGAAGGTAAATCTGCGATCGCTCTGTCCAGCCACGATAGTTCGACGGCCACACCAGCGGCTGCGAGAACCTTTCCGCCTTCCACTATCGGAGCAGAAAACAACACGACAGGTTCGGAGTGTAAAACGTCTATCTTTTTCACCACGATCTTCGTCTGGTCTGTCACACACTCAACGAGTTCTCGCGAGACAAATATTTCCTCACCTTCCATTGCCTCGGTGAAGAAACTTCCTTCCGGAAACACCACAAAACATTTGAGCACTTCGCTGGGCAGTTTTTCCTTCTCTGTGCCGAGAACGTTCGTGATGACTCTGCCCGCCATCTGCAAAGCGAGCTTCAGCGCGGGACGCAGCATCGGCGTGTTGGCGAGAGAGATCGCCGCGTTCCTGTATGATCCCACTTTCGAAGACAGTATGAGCGCGTAAGAACGGGCCAAGTCCTCCAGGTTCGACCCGCTCAGCTGGTTCACGGTCGTTTTGATTCTGAAGTAGGAGAGCACGTTTCCAACGATGAGAAGTCCAGCGATGATCGGCAGCAGGAGGAGAAACATCTTCACAGCTATGCTCTTTCTGTGGGGCATGAGATCGCCTCCTCATGCGATGCCCAGGTAAGCTTTCTTGACCCCTTCGTTGTTCAAAAGTTTCACAGCCTCATCTTCGAGAACAATGCGACCCGTTTCGAGCACGTATCCGTAATCTGCGATCTTCAGTGCGCCCAGTGCGTTCTGTTCGATCAACAGAACCGTGACACCCTCTTCCCGTATCTTTTTTATAACGTCGAACACTTCTTTGACGAGCAGCGGCGCCAGACCGAGCGAAGGTTCATCGAGCATGAGGAGTTTTGGACGGCTCATCAAGCCTCTCGCGAGCGCGAGCATCTGTTGCTCCCCGCCGGACAGCGTACCACCTGGCTGTTTCAGTCGTTCCTTCAACCTCGGAAACAGAGAGAAGACAAATTCCAGATCCTTCTCGATCTCGTCTTTGTTCTTCCGTGAATAGGCAGCCATCATGAGATTTTCGTAGACGGTAAGGTTTGGGAAGATCCGTCGTCCTTCCGGAACCAGACTTATTCCCGCCAGCACTATTTCGTGCGTGGGAAGTTTCGTTATATCGTTTCCGTTGAAGATCACCTTGCCCGAACTCTTCTTCACTAAGTTCATGATGGCCTTCAACGTCGTACTCTTACCGGCTCCATTGGCACCGATGAGCGTCACGATCTGACCCTTTTTCACGTGCAAGGAGATGCCCTTCACCGCATGGATGTTTCCGTAATGAACGTGGAGGTTTTCGACAGACAGGACCACATCGTTCATACGAGCACCTCCTCGCCCAGGTACGCCTTGATGACCAAGGGGTTTGACTGTATCTCTTTCGGCGTCCCTTCCGCGATGAGTTTGCCGTAATCCATGACGTAGATCCTCTCACATATACCCATGATGACCTTCATGTCGTGCTCTATCACGATTATGCTGAGGTTGAACTCGTCCCTTATCGTCTTTATGAACACCATCAGCTCGGACGTTTCCTGTGGGTTCATACCCGCCGCAGGTTCGTCGAGCAAAAGGAGTTTCGGTTCCGTGGCGAGTGCCCGCGCTATTTCCAGTTTACGTTGCAAACCGTAAGGAAGGGCGCTCGCTTTTTCGCTGGCGAGGTGTAACAAACCCACCTTTTCCAAAAGCTTTTCGGACCGCATCCTGACCTGTCTCTCAAACTTGAGGGCGGACGGGGTCTTGAAGACGAAACCGAACATCGAAAGCGTGCTGCGGAGCTTGCAATGCTGCGCCACCATGACGTTCTCGAGAACACTCATATCGGAGAACAACCTTATATTCTGAAAGGTCCTGGCTATACCGAGTCGCGTCACCTGATGGGGTTTTAATCCATTCAACCTGTGACCTGAAAAGAGGATCTCACCTTCATCCGGTTCGTACATACCGGTGATCAGATTGAACAGTGTGGTTTTTCCCGCCCCGTTCGGTCCTATGAGACCGAGCAGTTCCCCATTCTTAACGTATCCGGTGAACCTGTCGACGGCCGTCAAACCGCCAAAACGTTTCGTGACGTTCTTGAGTTCGAGTATGACTCCGCTCATTTTCTGCCACCTCGCTTCAATCTCGAGAACAGCGAAAAGAACATCTCCCAGCTGAGCTCGCTTCTACCCATGATGCCTCTCTGCCAGAAGAGCATGAGCACTATCAATATGACCGCGAGCACTACCATCCTCATACCCGGTATCCCTGGAAACTTGATGAACCAGATCTTGAACGGGCTTTCCAGAATTCGGAGGAATTCCAGCCCCACGGTGTAGATGGCCGCACCGATGATCGAACCACTTATGCTCCCGAGCCCACCGAGGACGACCATGATGAGTATCTCGAACGTTTTGGTGAAGGTGAAGGATTTTGGGTCTATGGTCGTTATCAAATGTGCCCACAGCGCACCCCCAACACCCGCAAAAAACGAGCCCACGACAAAACTCATGACTTGATGTGAGAAAACGTTTATACCCATCGCCTTCGCAGCGATGACATCCTCCCTGATCGCTTTCAACGCCCTTCCGTACGAACTCTTCACGAGGCTCACAATGAAACACACCGTCACCAGAGCCCATGCCCAGGACCAGTAAAGGTTGGTGTACTGTGGAATTCCTTTCAGACCGAGTGCACCGTTGGTGATGGACCAGGCGTTGTTCGCGATGATGCGTATGGTCTCACCCAGGCCTAAAGTCGCTATCGCGAGGTAATCTCCAATCAATCTGAGAGACGGCGCGGCAACGACGTATCCGAACGCTGCGGCAGCCAGACCCGCGATCAGAACAGACGGTAAGAACGGCAACTGGATCCTGTCGAACGGAGGAATGACAGGCTTTATGAGATAGCTCATCTCTTTCTGCTGGACGGGCAAAGTCAGAAGCACCGAGGTGTAAGCACCGATGGCGATGAAACCGGCGTGGCCGAGGGAGAATATACCCGTGATCCCGTTGATGAGGTTGAGCGACACGGCAAAGATGATGTTGATCGCCATCAAATTCAAAATCAGAACCACGTAGTCGCTCGCTTTGTGGTTCGCCAGCACGAGCAACGCGCCGATGGCGAAGATCAGAATCAAAGTCAGAACGATCTTGGTTCTCACTGACAGCCTCACTTCCATACGCTATCACACCTTTTCGGAAACTTCCACTCCAAATATACCGCTCGGTCTCACGAGCAACACGAAGAGGAGGATGGCGTAAGCGATCGCGTCCCTGTACCCTGCTATGGAGGGGAGGAAAGCAACGATCATGATCTCACTGATACCGAGCACGAAGCCACCGACCATCGCTCCCTGAATGCTCCCTATGCCCCCCACCACGGCTGCGATGAAGGCCTTCAAACCCGGTATCACACCGGTGAAAGGATAAACCTGCGGGTAGGTCATGGCCCAGAGAAGTCCTCCCACGGCGGCCAAAGCAGAACCTATCATGAAGGTGAAGGTTATGATTCTGTCAGCGTTCACACCCATCAGGCGTGTGGTCGGTATGTCTTTCGATATCGCCCTCATCGCCATACCAACTTTCGTTCTGTAGACGATCCACACGAGGACCAACAAAGACACAGCGATTGTGCCAAGTGTGATCAGAGAAAGAACCCTCAGTTTCACACCTGCTATGTTCAAAACGTTCAGAAAGAAGGTCGGATACATTCCTGTCTGTGGGTTGAAAGATTTTGCCCGGCCCCCAAAAACGACCGTGGCAAAGTTCTGCAAGAAGAAAGACACACCTATGGCCGTTATGAGCGCGGAGATCCTCGGGGCGTCTCTCAAAGGCCTGTAAGCTATTCTTTCCACGAGTGCTCCCAGAAATGCTGTAAGAAAGATAGAAAGAATGAACGCGACCCACCAGGGAAGGAGAAAAAGTGAAACACCGTAGAAGGCGAAATAAATTCCGTAAGTGAATATGTCACCGTGTGCGAAGTTGATGAGCCTGAGAATTCCATACACCATCGTGTAACCGATGGCGATGAGCGCGTAGATTCCTCCGAGTGACAGAGCGTTGACAAGGTGCTGGAAAAAGTCCGTCAGTCTCAACCTGCCACCCCCTCAAGCTGAAAGCCCCCCATGTGGGGGGCTCACCTTTACGGTCTCACCACAGTGAGCAGTTCCGGTTTTCCATTCCTTATCTGGATTATGACCGCCGGTTTGATGGGATCACCGGAATCGGGTGGGTAGCTGATCGTACCGGCGACACCTTCAAAGTTCTGGGTGGCTGCCAGCGCGTCTCTTATCGCCACTGGGTCCACAGACTGTGCCCTCTCTATCGCATCGAGCACCAGGTTGTATGCATCGAACGCGAGTGCTCCAAAAGCGTCTGGTCTTCTTCCATACTCCTTCACGTAGGCTTCCACGAACGGCTTCGTCTTTGGAGAAAGATCGGCATCCTGGTGGAAGTACGTGGTGTAGCACAAACCTTCGACGAATTTACCTCCAATCTGTAAGAGTTCTGGCGCGTCCGCCCCATCACCCGCGAGGAAGTTACCCGTGAAACCGAGTTCCCTGGCCTGCTTGCACATGAGCGCGATTTCAGCGTAATAGCCAGGCATGAATATGAGATCTGGATTTCTGGAGAGAACGTAGGTGAGCTGGGCTGAGAAGTCCTGATCTCCCGTGTTGTAGTAAGCTTCAAAGAATTTACCACCGTACTTTGCAAACGCGCGTTTGAAGTAGTTCGCCAGACCCACGACGTAATCCTGGGCGACATCGACCATGATGGCGACGTTACGAGCTTTCAGATTTTCCCACGCGAATTTGGCGAGAAGCTCCCCCTGGAGTGTGTCAACGAAGCATGCTCTGAAAATGAAACGTCTGTTCTGTGTCACCAGAGGGTTCGTTGCGGTGTTGGTCACCAGGGGCACCTGTTTCTGCTCGGCTATGGCACCTGCTGCGAGCGCACACGAGCTGGTGCAGGGGCCGAGTATCACGCATACCTTCTCGACATCGATGAGCCTTCTCGCAACGTTCGCGGCTTCGGCTTTGTCACCCTTGTTGTCGAGCAGAATGACGTTGACAGGTATTTCCTTGCCCTGAATCTTCACGGTCGGCCTGAGCTTCATCGCCAGTTTCACACCGTCCCAGGACATCTGCCCGAACCCTGCGATGGGACCAGTCATCTCCCAACCTGCACCGATCCTGACTTCCGTGATCTCAGCGGCAAAGATGAGTGCGGCGGAAATCAACAATACAACGAGTGAAACGTACCTACGCACAACACCACCTCCATGGAAGAGTTTGCGGGATTGTTTGGCGATATTATAGCATAAGAGGGCGTGGTGTTGTTCCAAGGAGCTTAAAACACATTTTCGGCAGACTGACATAAAAGTCTTATGCTAAAATTAGAAATGTGGGGGGAAACTGGTGTCGGTGGATCCAAAGAAACTTGAGAGCATAATCACACAGATCGCCGGAATCATCGCCGCCAGGGTGGTTGCAGACAGTGAAGGCATAAGGGAGATCCACGTGGTCGCAGATTCCGCGAAGAACCCCAAACAGATCGTTCGAGATGTGGAAACAGCGATCCTCGCATCCACGGGTTTGAGGATCGATAGGAAAATCGTGAGTGTGGCTCAGCTGAATCAGGAATACCAGCAAATCGATGATTACAGACTTGAATCGCTCAAAGCGGAAGAAGCTGGAAAGAATTTGAAAGTCACGGTCCTCATCAGGCACGACGACGAAGTGTATGAAGGTACCGCCGAAGGGCCGAAGACGAGTCTGCAGAAATTGAGAATAGCGGCCTCAGCGGTTCTGAAAGCCGTGGAGGATCTGTCCAGCGACGTTTTCTCGGTCGACGATGTGAGGATCATAAACCTGGCCGGTAAAGACTTCGTCGTCTGCCACGTCACCAGGCTTTCGCACGAAAAAGAAAAGAGCATCATCGGAAGCGCGGAGTTAGAACGAGACGTTTTGGCTGCTGCCGCAAACGCGGCCCTGGATGCCTGGAAGAAAGCTTAATCGCTCTGTGAATCTTCGTCTTTTCCGTTAGAACTGTACTCGATGACCACTTTTCGATACGGCTCAACACCGATCGAGTAACTTTTCAAGTTCCTGTGTTGTTTCACCATCTCGTGGACTATCCTGCGCTCGAACGCGAACATGGGATCGAGTACCACTTTTCCCTTGGTGAGTTTCACCCGCTGTATCGCCTGTTTGATAACATTTTCCAGGTTCTTCTTTCGCTTCTTCTTGTACTCGCCTGCGTCTATCGAAACCAGAAGCTTGGTATCGCTCATCCTGTTCAAATAGATCATTGCGATGTGTTGAAGTGCCGCGAGGGTCTTACCGTGTTTGCCTATGAGCTTGCCGATGTCCTCTCCCTCGAGCTCGACCAGAAACCTTCTGTTCGAACAGGACACCTTAACGTTCACGTTCCCACAGACGCTCAGGATGTTCGTGAGAAACTCTTGGAGCTTCCGAACGAAGTAATCGGCCTTGAAGCTGATCTCTATCTCCGCGTTCTTAGCGAACAGACCGAACAGTCCCTTCGACCCTTTTTCTATCACGGTGTACTCGTACTCGCCTTCTCGAAGATCGTAACACTCTATCGCCTTCCGCAAGGCTTCTTCAACCGTTGGCGCACTGATTTTAACCGTTTTCACCCCTGCTCACCCCTTGGGTCGCAAACCAAGAAGTTCGCGCGTACTTATTCCTTTGATCTTGTAACGCTTGTATATGTAATAAGTCACGAGGAACTGAATCACGGTGTTGGTTGTGAAGTAAAGGAACAGACCGCTCGGCAGTCCCACGAACAGCAACGTGAACGCCACAGACATGATGATCCCCTGCCAGGCCGATCTGGTATCCTGACTCGTGATGAGCGTGTTGTAGTAACTCGCCACGATCGTGATCAATATGAAGATCGCGTTGGCCGAGAACCCTCCCTTAGACAGATCGGGCCAGATCAGGAATCGGCCGTTGAACGCTATTTCCTCCTGGAAATAACGTATGACGGCGTAGAGCAGGAAGAATATCGGAAGCTGTACGACGAGCATGAGACAACCGCTCGCGGGGTTCACCCCTTCTTCTCTGTACGCCTTCAGAAGTTCTTCCTGTTGTTTGGCTGGGTCCTTGTACTTCTTGCGTATCATTTCTATCTTCGGCTGTAACTTGCGCATCTTTATCATCGACTTGGTCTGAGCATGGTAAAGTGGGTAAAGTGCAAACCTCACAACGACAGTGAACAGGATGATCGCCCAGCCGAAGTTCTTCGTGAGCCGGAACAGCCACCAGAAGAACCACACGAGCGGATAAAAAACTGGGTCGTACCACACAGAAGAACCCGGGATGGTTTTGATGACAGCAACGAGCTCATCGTAATCCTCAGGAAAGAGTTTGCTGAGGAACACCCTCTTGTACGGTCCCATGTGGAAGATCAGGGTGGTATCAGTCTCGATTCGGACGGTGTTAGAAACGATCTTCTGCGAGTTTGTCTTCACCAAACTCAGCGTTCTTGTCTTCGGGGCGAGAGATATGAAGTAATCTTTAACCGTTCTGTCGTTGTCGGCGAACCAGACACGCGGTAAGTGAACGATCAGGGGCCTTTTGGTCTCTATCTTCACCTCGATGACGTACTCTGGAACGTTTCGAAACACGTAGCTTCTTTTCACATCACCATAGTCATAGGTGAGGACAAGATCACCTCTGTACACGTTCGTACCAGTCTGCTGGCCGAAGAGTTGTGCCTCAGCAGCAGCAATGAGGGCAGTACCATCCTCGCTCAAGAGGTCAAAACCGTCATTGTCCCTCTCGAAGACGTGAACTCTTCGCTCCACCGTGAGATACACGTTCGCAAGGTTTCCGTTCTGATCGAACTCGTACTCTGCGAAACGGGTCTGAACCTTTATCCCACCCGGCAGGTACGTAACTTTTATCTCGTTCTGGGAGAACGTGACAGAAAGAGCAAAGGTCAGAATCAAGGCGATGAGAAGCTTCTTCAAGTCGATCTCCTCCTCAGTGTGAATTTGTCCGGTACCGGATCTTCTCCACCTGCACTCAAAGGGTTACACCTGAGTATTCGCCAGCCGGCAAGGATTAATCCTTTGATCACTCCAAATTTCTCGATCGCTTCAATAGCATAAGTCGAGCAGGTCGGAGTGAACCTGCACGTGGGAGGTTTCAGCGGAGAGATGTACTTTTGATAGAACCTTATACAGCTCACTACGAGCTTTCTCATGCGCCGATCCTCTTCAACAGCTCTCCAAGTTCGTTTCTTATCACGTGATAATCGATTCTGTCGAGAATTTCGGACAGGGTTTTCCGCGGGATCACCACGATATCGTAACCTCTGGGAAGTTCCGGTTTCATCTGCCTGTAGCTTTCCCTGATCCAGCGCTTTATCCTGTTCCTGTCGTGGGCTTTGCCAAGTTTTTTTCTCACAACGATCGCTATTCTGTTGAAATCCAAGCCGTTCTTCAGGTATATTACCGTGAAAAAATCGCTTTGCAACGACAATCCCTCTCGGAAAACCCTGTCGAAATCTCGCTTCAGCCTGAGCCTTTCTTGGCGGGGGAAAGAGTAAAGATTCAAACCGCCAGTCTCCATCTGCCTTTCGCCCTTCTGCGGGCGAGCACTTTCCTTCCGGAGGCAGTCCGAGACCTCACGAGAAAGCCGTGCGTTTTTTTCCTCTTCCTCCGATTCGGTTGGTAGGTTCTCTTCATCTCGCACTCCTCCTTTTTCTATCCTGTCCTTTTCTCGCCTCTGGTTCCTTCCCTTCCTTTTATCATACCAAGACTCGACGCGATTGCCAACGCCCTTTTTTCTCCGATCCCATCCACAGACTTCAGTACCTCCACGTCTGCTTCTCTCAGGTTCCTGAGATTCTTGAACGTTTTCACGAGGTTCTGCGACACGTTCAGGGGTATTCTCACCACGCCTTTCAAAAATCTGTAACCTTTTGGATGAACCAGGATTTCTCCAGCCTGTGCGCTTGTCTGAACGTTAAGCCCGAGTTCCTTGATGATTTTCATCTCGGTGAGGTTCTTGTCCTGCTTCAGCCTTTCAATCGTTTCCTTGGCTTGGTCTGGATCCAGCTCCACCGTGCTGTAATCCATCACCAGCAGGATCACTGTCTCCTCAACGTCTGTGAGCAACTCGCTGAATTGGGCCCAGATCAAACTGGCTTCTTCACCGAGCTCGACCATGTACGGATACACTTCTTCATAGATCTTCAGCATCGCTACGGCTTTTTCAATCGCTCTAGCAACATCGTGGATGGAAACGCCAGCTTGTAGCTCTGCGGAATCAATGGAAGACAGCAGCCTGTCCAGGCTGGTCCGATACCTTTCCATCGCGTTCAGGGCCTGAGAAACTCTCGCCATGAGTAACCTGGCGTCACTCAACGCGTACTTGTAGGGCCCGTAGTAAACGGTCACAACGTTCCTGCGCTTCGATATCGCGACGACCATGCAGTTTGTCTGTTTCGCGACTCTCTCGGCCGTTCTGTGGCGGGTGCCCGTCTCCGTTGTGGGAATCGTTGGGTCAGGCACCAGGTGCGCGTTCGCCAGAAGGATCCTCGATACATCTTCGGAAACCACTATCGCACCATCCATTTTGGCGAGCTCGTACAACCTTTCAGGCGTGAAACTGCAGTTCACCTCGAATCCACCCTGAATGATGCTCCTGTGTTTCGACAGATCGTCCACGAAAAGTATGAGCGCTCCAAGGTTCGCCGCCCTTATATCGTCCAACGCTTTTCTGAGCCTGGTTCCAGGAGACAGCAGAGCTATTTTGTTGAGAAGTTCAGTCGCTATCAACCTTCCTCACTCCCAGAACGTTCATCAAGGATCTAACGTCTCTCAAAGAGACACAGCACCTTTCGCCCGCCTCAGAAGCGTTCGGCAGAAGTATCCTGTCCAGTTCGATCTTGTTCAGGGCATCCAGCCGGTTCCTGATCCTGTGAACAGGCCTTATCCTACCATCCAGACTGACCTCACCGAACGCGGCAGTCCTGCCGAGTGAGATCTCCGTCAGAGAAGAAACTATGGCGCAGGCAACGGCAAGATCGGCCGCCGTGTCGGTTATCTTCAACCCTCCCATGACGTTCACGTACACGTCTCGACTCTCCAGTGGAAGATGTGCCTGTCGTTCGAGGATGGCGATCAGCATCAACAACCTGGTCAGATCGTAACCGTTGCTCACGCGCCTGGGTGAGACCGATCTGGTTTTCGAAACGAGTGCCTGCAACTGTACAACAAGAGGCTTTGAACCTTCGATCACGCAGCTCAGACAGTTTCCAGCCGGTGGTTCTTCCACATCTATCAAGAGCGATTCATCGATCTGTTTCAGGCCAGACTCGGTCATCTCGAAGATGCACATTTCACCCGAAGGACCGAACCTGTTCTTGACGATCCTGATGACCCTGAAATCTGTGTTCGTTTCTCCTTCGAAGTAGATCACCGTGTCGACCAAATGTTCCACCATCTTTGGGCCCGCTATCTCTCCAGTCTTCGTTATGTGCGCGATGAGCAGGGCCGGGATCGACAGAACTTTACAGCGTTCCGTGATCAGGGAAGCGGCCGTACGGACCTGGGCGACGCTACCTGGATAGGAGCCCAGCCGCTCCGAATACATGGCTTGAAGCGAGTCCACGACGAGGAATTTGTAAGAACTGTCCAGAACGTTCAAAACCTGCTCAGGATCGTTCTCACTCAAAACAACGATGTTGTCTTCCGATTGAAACCCAAACCTTTCCGATCTGTAAGCGACCTGCTCAGGTGATTCTTCTGCCGTGATGTACAAAACTTTGAACCTCTTCGCAAGATGGCCACAAATTTGGAGAGCCAGGCTACTTTTGCCGACGCCTGGCTCCCCACCGAGCAAGACCACCTGACCTGCCATCAGACCCCCGTTCAGCGCTTCGTCGAGTTCGGAAAAACCGGTCTGGATCCTTTCGTGTTTCTGTTCTTTTTTCAGCGATTTGAGTACGGCAGGTTGTGGCACATCTTTCCTCCGTTCATTCTGTGAGATCACGACCTCTCGTGCCGTGTTCCATGCGCCACAACTTGGACATCTTCCAAACCATTTCACCGATTCGTAGCCGCAGCTTTCACAGACGAAGTAACCGCCCTTTTTCATCCCTGCAGGACTCCTGCTTTGGTTTGCCGTTTCTTCGTGAATCTCAATCCGTCTCTGCCGCGTGCACAAACGATCACGTCACCGGGATCGAACTTGCCCCTGAGTATCTCCTCAGCGAGCGGATCTTCCAGGTACTGCTGGATCGCTCGCTTCAAAGGTCTCGCACCGTAAACAGGGTCGAATCCTTTCTCGATCAGGAACTCCCGTGCCGATTTGGTCAGAACGATGTCCAGGTTCTTGGATTTCAGTCTCTCACGCAGGTCCGACAGGAGTATGTCGATGATCTTGGACACATCCTCCTTCGTCAGCGGATGGAACACAACGATCTCGTCTATCCTGTTGAGAAATTCTGGCCTGAAGGTCTTCTTGACTTCGTCGAGAACGAGTGCCTTCATCTCTTCGTAGTCGCGTTGCGCGTCTTCCTGTGAGACGAAGCCCAGCGTCCTCTTGGACTTGTTTATCAGCGTTCCTCCAATGTTGCTCGTCATCACTATGATCGTGTTCTTGAAATCAACTTCTCGACCCTGGGAATCCGTCAGCCGGCCGTCGTCCATGATCTGGAGCAAGATGTTGAACACGTCTGGATGCGCTTTCTCGATCTCGTCGAACAGTATGACCGAGAACGGTCTGCGCCTGACTTTTTCCGTGAGCGTTCCACCCTCTTCGTAACCGACGTAGCCTGGAGGTGCTCCGATCAATCTGGAGACCGAGAAGCGTTCCATGTACTCGCTCATGTCGAACCTGATCAAGGCCTTTTCGTCACCGAACAGGTACGCTGCCAGCACCTTCGTCAATTCCGTTTTACCCACACCGGTCGGACCGAGGAACAGGAACACACCTATGGGGCGCCTCGGGTCCTTCAAACCGCTGCGTGCGCGCCTTATCGCCCTGGCTATAGCCTTTATAGCCTCATCCTGACCGACGATGCGCTGGTGCAACGCCTTTTCAAGGTTCAACAGTTTCTCGCTCTCGCTCTCTTCAATCTTCATCAGTGGTATGCCTGTCCAGCTCGACACGACCTCAGCGATCTGATCGACGTCGACGGTTATTATCGATGATTCGACAGATTTTCTCCACTGCTGATATTTCTCGTTCAGCTGGGCCGAAATGGTCCTCTCCTGCTCCTTCAGCTCGGCAGCCTTTTCGTAATCCTGATTGAGCACGGCGAGTTCCTTGTCGTTCTTGATCTGTTCCAGTTGTGCTTTCAAAAGCTGAATCTCTGGTGGCAGAACAAAACTCTTTAAACGTGCCCTCGCGCCAGCTTCATCTATCACATCGATGGCCTTGTCCGGCAGGAAATGATCCGTGATGTACCGTTTCGAAAGGTACACGGCCGCTTCGAGCGCGGAATCGGTGTATTTTACCCTGTGATGGGACTCGTACTTGTGCCTCAAACCTTTGAGAATTTCGAGGGTTTCCTCAGCGCTCGGTTCTCTTATGTAGATCTTCTGGAAGCGCCTTTCTAAAGCGGCATCCTTTTCGATGTACTTTCTGTACTCGTCCGGAGTCGTCGCTCCGATGCACTTGATCTCACCTCTCGCGAGAGCAGGTTTGAGTATGTTCGCCGCATCGACCGCACCCTCAGCCGAACCGGCGCCGACTATCGTGTGGATTTCATCTATGAACAGAATGATGTTCGGATCACGACTGACCACCTGCAGCAGTTTCTTCATCCTCTTCTCGAATTCGCCCCTGTATTTCGTGCCAGCCACGAGGGCTGCAACGTCGAGAGAGAATATCGTTTTGTGTTTGAGCGGTTCGGGAACCTCTCCAGCGACGATCCTCTGCGCCAACCCTTCCACGATCGCAGTTTTACCGATGCCCGGTTCGCCGATGAGTACAGGATTGTTCTTCTTTCTTCGAACCAGCACCTGCATCACACGCTCTATTTCTTCTTCCCTTCCTATGACAGGATCGAGCTGGTTCTTCATAGCGAGCGCCGTGAGGTCTATTCCAAAACCTTCCAGGTGCCTGACCGAAGGATTGTCGGAAGTCCTGTCGACGTCGTAATCCGATTCACGCTGCTGAGAGTTTTCGACCACGATCCTCCTGAGTGTCCCGAGGTCCACACCCATCTTCCTGAGCACGTGAACGGCGATTCCTTCTCCCTCTCTGATGATCCCCAGGAGTATGTGCTCAGGCTGTATCTTATCGCTACCAAGATACTTCGCTTCCTCGTAAGCGAGCTCGATGACACGTTTGGCTCTCGGCGTCATCTGAGGAGAGCTGGAGTAACCTCGCATACCCATTCCGACCATCGATATGATCTCATTCTTGGCACGTGCGTAAGTGACACCCATTTCACTGAGCGATTCGCTCAGCGGAGAATCCTGCTTCAGTATCGCGAGCAGTATGTGTTCGGTTCCGACGTACGAGTGTCCCATCTCTATGGCTTCCTTCTGTGCTTCAACGATCAATCTCGCGGAACTTTCTGAAAATTTATCAAACATTCGAATCACTCCTTTCTCGTTTCACAGTGAGACCACGAGTGCCACCACATTATTTAGACAGTGAACTAAAACACAAGGTACTAACGATCCGTGAACTTCCTTTATCGTTCCGAGCAACAACGATGTTACGAACACCTGTGGAAACACGGAGATCGGGTGAAACAGAGAAAACAACAACGATGTGACTATTATGGCTCCGTTCGTGCCGAGCTTCCTCTTGAAAATTGACTGCGTGTAACCTCGAAACGCTACTTCTTCGGCGAGTGGGGCGAGCGCCACGAGTAACACCACCATCATGGGATCCAGGCTCAGCTTTTGAACCGTTTCGTATTGCTGCGGAAAGAGCAGACCAATCAGAGCGAGTAGACCGTAGAGCAACAGCAAATACAGCACGCTTCTCAGAATGAGACCGCGTCTGTAAGTGAAGAGAAAACCAAGATGCTCCAGTTTCATCAGCATCAAACTCAGGGATAGAAGCGCAACGTACCACAGCGTGGCTACCCACACCGAGTAGGTCGATCCAACTACGATTGGCCCAGAAAACAGCACAGCTATAAATATTAGAAACAGCACGAGGTCTCTCACGTACGTTTCACCAATTAAAATTCTATCATCAAAGCAAAACCAGCACCCGATCTTACAGGTGCTGGAACAAACGAGCAAAAACCCCTTAAGTTTTTCGGACTTTTCAACCTTGAACCGTTTGGAGACTCTTGTTGACAAAATTCATGAGGCGGGACTTTCTTCGAGCGGCTTGATTCTTGTGAATGGCGCCCTTGGATGCAGCTTTATCTATAGCAGAGATTGCTTCTCTCACAAGCTGCATGATTTTATCTCTGTCCTCGCCCGCCTTGATGGCTTCCATCACGGCCTTCACAGCATTCTTCATTCTTGTCTTGTAAGATTTGTTCCTCAACCTTCTTTCCTCGGATTGTCTGACGCGCTTCAAAGCAGATTTGTTGACCTTTTTTGCCAAGGCTCCTCCCTCCTTCACATGTTGAAGTATCTCCTGAGCTCATCAACGGCATCGAGCCTTTCCCAGGTGAAATCAGGATCGTTCCTGCCGAAGTGTCCGTAGGCCGCGGTCTTCCTGTAAATGGGGCGTCTCAGGTTCAACCTCTCAATGATCGCCAGCGGTCGGAAATCGAACAGCTCGATTATGGCTTTCTTCAACTTCTCCTCATCGACCTTGGCGGTTCCGAAGGTTTCTATCATCAAAGAAACGGGCCTGGCCTTGCCTATGGCGTACGCAACCTGTATCATGAAGCGGTCTGCGAGACCCGCAGCGACAACGTTCTTTGCGACATAGCGAGCCATGTAATGGGCTGATCTGTCCACCTTGGTTGGGTCTTTCCCGCTGAACGCTCCGCCTCCGTGGGGCACCCATCCGCCGTAGGTGTCCACTATGATCTTGCGACCGGTGAGACCCGTATCCGCCGAAGGTCCTCCGAGCACGAACCTGCCGGTTGGGTTCACAAGGATCTTCACGTCGTTCGACCAGTACTGCTCAGGAATGGTGGGCTTTATGACGTGCTCTATCAAAGCTTCCCTGAGCTCTTGGATCGTCACATCCGGTTCGTGCTGGGCAGAGATCAAGATCGTATCGACCCTCACTGGTTTCCAGTTCTCGTCGTATTCGATCGTGACCTGAGTCTTTCCGTCAGGTCTGAGGAACGGTACGATCTTCTTCTTACGAACCTCTGCGAGTCTCATCGCGAGTTTGTGGGCGAGCATTATCGGTAAGGGCATATATTCGGGCGTTTCGTTGGTAGCGTATCCGAACATCATGCCCTGATCTCCTGCTCCGATCTTGTCGTACTCGTCGTCGAGATGGTTCTTTTCCCTCGCTTCCAGAGCTCTGTTCACTCCTATGGCTATGTCTGGGGACTGATTGTGAATCGACGTCAGTACACCGCACGTTTCTCCGTCGAAACCGTACTTCGCCCTGGTGTAACCGATATCGAGGATCGTTCGGCGAACGATATCTTGTATATCAACGTAGGCTTCGGTCGTGACTTCTCCCGCAACGACAGCCAGACCAGTGGTCACGAGTGTCTCAACGGCCACTCTCGCGTTGGGATCCTGTTCCAGAATGGCATCCAGGATCGCGTCCGATATTTGGTCTGCCAGCTTGTCGGGGTGACCTTCCGTCACGCTCTCACTGGTGAACAGTCTCTTCATTTCTCCGCCTCCTTTGTGTGCTGTTCATATTCTTCTCTTGTTACGAATTCTCCACCCTCGAGACTGAACGACCTGACCCTGTAACTCGAGCTGAACGCAGCGGTCAAGTGTAACTTGTTGGGACACTTCGAGCCAACGTAGATTTTATCAAGTCTGTACGGCGTGGATGGATTGTCGTAATCATTTATGAAATCGTAACCCATGCGCAAATGGCTGCGGAAGTATTCGCCGCACTTCGTGCACTTGAAGTACGCCACCAGAGTGTTGCCTTCTCTGTAAAAGGGATCAACCGCGAGGTTCTTCGCCTTCTTGCGCTTGAAGAACCACATCGTTTCTACCTTCTTTCCAGAACGAATTTCAGCTCATACTCGTTTCCCCACACGTCTTCGCACACTATACTGACATTCGTCCTCGAAGGTAGCTGCCCGAGCTCTGGAAATTTGTTGAACTTTACGACGCTGCTGACTCTGTCCGGATAAAGCTTGTAATAGGCGCTGTATCTGTACCCATCGGCGACAGAATTCTCTGTGTACACAGCCCATACGTTGTTGAACTCGTCCAGACGTATTTCACCGAGATCAATATGATACACCAGATCCTTGTCGAAGTACAACTTCAGTGATCTGAGTCCTATGACATTCCTTCCCACGCTCGTGACGGCATCGACCGCGATCTTTGGCCAGGGACCCCGAAACCTGTAAACCCTGTTTTCAACGTAATCGAACCTTTCACCGTCTATGATGAGCCCTCTCACCGTGAATCTGGCATCTGCGGGCTTCGGTACGCTCAACATATCTGAAGGGTTATAACAGATTGTTTCATCGCTGTTCCTGATCTCGAAATGGCAGTGAGGTTGCGCCGCCTCACCCGTCTGGCCCGAATAACCAATGGCCTCTCCAGCCTTGAACCATATGCTTCTTTCCGGGAATTCCACCACGATCCTTCTCTTTCCGAACTCGCTCACAACGCTGTTCACCACGTCTTTGATCTGCTCGGCGAAGCCACTCAGATGGGCGTACAGTGTCCTGAAACCATTCTCGTGCTGCAACACAACGACGTTCCCGTAGATATCATCCTCATCGATTTCGATCCTTACCAGCCAGCCATCCGCAGCCGCGAGTATTGGGACACCGGAGCGCATCTGCGTCGAAAAATCGCTGCCCATGTGAAAGTGTGGTCCTCTGTTTCCTGTTCCTCTGAATTCCCCAAAGCTCGACGTAATGACCAGCTGGCCACCGACTGGCGAGACGAACGAGGCCAGTAGCAGAGCCGACGAGAGAATCAGCAACCACGATGTCAACTTTCGCACGTCTTCATCCCTCCGTTGAGTAATATTGCCAGCTTTTTCAGAACGCTCTCACGAGCCTTCACTCTGACGATCAATCCTTCGTCGGTGAAAACGCTCTTTTTGATCGCTACCTTCTCGCGGAATTTCTCCAGTGTGTGCAGGTGATCCAGCCCAACGAAGAATTCTTCTTCAACTTCGCTTTTTTCCAGCATTCGGCAGACCTCGTTGAGAAGCGCGTCGATCCCTATTCTTTTCAGAGCGCTCACGAACATCGCAGATGGATACACGTCCGACAGAAGCTCGATTTTCTCTTCAGTGAGCAGATCGATTTTGTTGAAGACCAGAAGGCGTGGGATCGCGTCAGCATGGAGCTCACTGAGAACCTCTTCGGCGACTCTTATTTTTTCTGCGTATTCGGGATCTGTAGCATCGACGAGCAAGATTATAACATCAGAATAGCAGATTTCCTCCAGGGTTGATTTGAAAGCCTCTACGATGGTATGCGGCACCTTCCTGATGAAGCCCACGGTATCTTTGAAGAGCGCGACACGCCCGTCCGGCAACTTTACACGCCTCACCACAGGTGCCAGCGTGCTGAACAGCTTTGAACTGACGGTTATGGAAGGATCTGAAGACAGGGCGGCGAGCAAACACGATTTCCCGGCGTTCGTGTAGCCAACGATGGACACTGTTGCAAGTTCGCTGTCTGAACGGAGCTTTCGCTGCTGATCCCTGTCTTTCTTCAGTTCGTTCAGTTCTTTTCTCAGCATGTTTATCCTTTCGCGTATCTGTCTTCTTCTCTCTTCCAGCTTCGGTTCACCCGGTCCTCTCGTTCCAACGCCTCCACCGAGCCTCGAAAGGCTTCTACCTTCTCCCACCAACCTCGGCAACTCGTATTGCAACTGTGCGAGCTCGACCTGAAGCTTTCCTTCCTTAGTCGTCGCGTGGCGAGCGAAGACGTCCAGAATCACCTGGGTTCTATCCTTGACGGGCACCTTGAGGGTGTTCTCAAGGTTTTTCGCCTGGAGTGGACTGATCTCATCATCCACCACAACGTAATCGATACCCAGCTCAGCGATCTTCCCCACCAGGGATTCTACTTTTCCACGACCAAGATAAAAGCGCGAGTCAGGATACTCGCGCCGCTGCCTGACCACTTCGACAACCTCTGCATCGAGATTTGCCAAAAGGCCTGCCAACTCTTCGCAGGAAGTTTCTTCACTCTCTATTGTCAGTACCAGGACCTTCTTCAACGCTGTGGCTTCAATCGTCCGACCCATCTGATTGACTCTGCTGGGCTTCCTCCTTTTCCTTCTGTTCGGTCTTCACGAGTTTGACGAACGAAGTGGGCATTATAGTGCTTATGGCGTGCTTGTAAATGAGACTCTGCTGATTCTCGTTCTCGAGAAGGATCGTGTAACTGTCGAAGGAACGAATGATCCCTTTGGTTTGAAATCCGTTCACCAGGTACACCTTGACCTCGATCTTGTTCGTGCGCAGGGTGTTCAGAAACCTGTCCTGAAGATTGAATTTTTCTGCCATCCTCCAGACCCCCCAGCGATATCACAGATTCTTTTGTGCGTCCTCCTCCACAATCTTGACAATCTTCTCGAGGACGCTTTCATCGTTCGCATCGAGCCAGATCGAATCTCGATACTTTCTGAACCATATGAGCTGTCTCCTCGCAAAATGTCTGGTATTACGCTTGATCTTCTCCACTGTTCTTTCAAAACTCTCCCGGCCCTCCAGATACTCAATGACCTCCTGATAACCTATGGTCTTGAAAGCGTTCAAATCCTTCGAGTACCCCATCTCCAGCAGGGACTTAACCTCGTCTATGAGCCCATCTTTTATCATCTTTTCAACCCTCAAGTTGATTCTATCATAAAGTTCTCCGCGATCTCTCGTCAGAATCACTATCCTGAAATTTCCAGCGGGCTTCGCGTTTCGCTGAAGTTCTGAAATCGTGCGTCCGGTTTGAAGCCAGACTTCGAGCGCTCTGATCGTGCGCTTCAAGTCGTTCACATGAATCTTGCTCGCCGCTTCGGGATCGATCTTTTCGAGCATTTTTCTCAAAGAACCCGGTTCTTTCAGTTCCTTTTCCAGCAAATTTTGTCTGATGGATTCGTCCCGCGGTGCCCCTTCGAATATACCTCTCACGAGAGAGTCTATATAAAGGCCTGTTCCCCCAACCAGAAGGGGGAGTCGGCCTTTCTTTTTGATCTCTTCGATCGCCCTGACGGCATCCGTTCTGAAATTGTACACGCTGTAGTACTCATCGGGATAGACTATGTCTATCAGATGGTGCGGTACAACTTGCCTCTGTTGAAGGGTAGGCTTGGCTGTGCCGATGTCCATGTGTTTGTAGATCTGCCTGGAGTCAACGGAAACTATTTCTGCACCGAGTCGGACCGCAACTTCGATGGCCAGATCCGTTTTGCCGACACCGGTTGGCCCGGCGAGTATTATCATCTCTTCTCGATCACTCCGTACAGAACCTGGCTCTTCCTGCTGCCAGTTATCCTGTCCACCTTGATCCTCTCGAACATCGAGTCGAACGCGTGCGCCTTCAGAACCACCCTTTTTCTGGCCACGCGCAGCATTTCTCTTACGTCCCCTTCAGTCACACTATCATAGACGGCGAACGGTCTCAGAGGGTTCATGGAAGAGGATTCATAGACAGGATTTTCGAACATCGGGTCGCAGTACACGATATCGAACGAACCATCGGGGCACTGGGATAGATACCTTCTGAAATCGATGTGGATGATCTCGATCTTTTTCATTGCGACGTTCACCCAGTCTTCTTTGTCCCTGTAACTCTTCAAGCCTTCCCTGACAACTATGTATATCGGTGTTGAGGCTTCCAGTCCAACGACCTTACCTTCTTTCAGAAAACCAGCCATGAGTATCGCCTCAGCACCGAGACCAAACGTCGTGTCTAAGATGAGTTCGTCTCCCTGCAGCTGGAGACACTCGATGAGGTGATCCTTCAATCCCTTTTTGACGTTCCTCATCCTCACTTTCGCCGTGGACGGGTGAAAAAACAGCGAACCTCCCTTGTATTTCACAACGATTCTGTCAATTTCGACGACGTAACAGTAATCGTCTCCAACCGCTTCCAGCAGGTTGGGACATTTCCTTCGAGAAATGTAAGGTAGATTCAGCTCCTGTGAAAGCATCAGTGCCCTGAGCACCTGCTCCTTCGTCGGCTTGTGCGAGGTGGTCACGAAGATCATCTAACCTTCCTCCTCAACCTTTCCACTTCTTCGAGTAACTCTTCCACCTGTGACGAGAGTTGCTTTTCCGTCGCTCTGAGTTCTACGTTCTTCTTCAACTCGGTAACGAAATGAACGTAAGCTCCCAACCACAGAAACGCGATCACGAAGAGCGACGCCAGTACCACGTACCGAAGATAGTTCTTCTGCCGCCTTCGGGCTCTCACTTCTATCGCCTCACTTCAGACCCGTCCTGGCGATACCCTGAACGAAGTAGCGCTGGGTGAACAGGAACAGGATCAATATCGGCAGGATCGAGAACGTCGCGGCAGCCATGAGCATGTTGTAGACGGTTCCAACGTCCGTGCTGAAGGTCTGAAGACCCACCGGCAAGGTCCTGAATCTGTCTTTGTTCGTCACGATGAGGACCCACAGAAACGCGTTCCAGCTACCCACGAACTTCAGTAGAGCTGAAGTTACGATCGCTGGTTTCGACAGAGGAACGACAACGGTCCAGAGGAACCTCCAGTGAGAACAACCATCTATCTTGGCCGCGTCCTGGAGTTCTCTTGGGAGCGTGAGGAAGTGCTGTCTCAACAGGAAGATCGCGAAGACGCTGACGATCCAGGGTATTATGAGCGCGTAATACGTGTCGATCCAGCCCAGCTTGGAGATGGTTATGAAGTTCGGTACGAGTAGAACTTCCCCGGGGATCATCATCGTGCTCAAGAACAAACCGAAGATCAGGTTCTTCCCTGGAAAATTCATCAGCGCGAACGCGTACGCAGCCATGGCGCACAGAACCACTTCCGCGATGGTCGTCACTGTTGACACCAAGACGGTGTTCACGTAGTAAATACCGAACGGTGCGCTCTTCCAGGCAGCAACGTAGTTATGGAAAATGTTGCCCAGGACTTCGCGGGAAGAATAGTCGACGCGCACGGCGTACCGTTCGTCTTCGAGATACACCGGATGAACATCGTCAAGAACGAACTCGATCGTCTGGTTCTGCTTGAGCCTAACTTCTTTAACGAAATCGGGAGCCTGAACGATTTTCATCAAGCTCTGAACCCTGGCCAGGGCAGATCTTATCTGGCTCACGCTCTCTACTTCGTCGGAGACTTTGAGCAGTATTTTGAAAAATTCGTCTTCTTCGAGGAAGGAAGAGAGTTGCTCGATCTTGCCCAGAATCACCCACGCTGCAGAACTACCTTCCGACTGCAACCAAGTTTTGAGCTGGTCAAGATCTTCAAAATATTTGATTCGCACATTTCTCGGATTCAGCAAGTTCAAAAGCTGCGAGGTTAACTGTTTCATCTGTTGCACGTAGAGCCTCACGTTGTCAAGATGTTGCGTCTCGAGTTCTGAGTAAAGTTTCTCATCGACTCTCTTTTCAACCCTTTCGGCAAGGCCATTGAGAGAATAGTTCAGTTCCTCAACAGCGATCTTCTTTAACTCGTCCGGTATGTTCAATCGATCGAGCATGACCAACAATTCATTCTTCCTCTCCTTTTCGTTCATGAACCTGAATTTCACGATGGCTGAGCCAACGGGTTGTGTCTGGACCGACTGAAAGTAATCGTTCACGAAAGAATACGTTTCGAGCACGTTCAGAACGTTCTTAGTTGAAGCGAGTACCCTCTGTTCGTACAATCGAATCACCGGATTGTCCCTGAGAGCTTCGCTCAGCTTGTCGGTATCGAGCTGGGCGATCCAATCTTTCAACACGTGAGTAAGATTTTTCACCTCGTTCGAATCGAGTATGGATGTTCTACCCTTCTTGAAGATCGTCACATAACTCACGACATCCGTGCACGCCTTTCTCACGGACTCCATGAATCTGGAAAATTCATCCCTGTACTCCTCAGGAACCCTCGTCGTGTAGCGCGACAGAACCTCTATCTGTTGCAGGGAAGAGTTCGCAGCGTTTTCAACGAGTTCAACGTAGTTTCTCCGGTCCAGCAAGGCGTTCGTACCGTGCAGGTACATGGCAAAGAACCTGCTGAAGAACGTTTCCGCATCGCTGGTTTCATCGATGAGCTGCAGCACATCTTTTTGTGTTGTCAGTTCTCTCAGCTCTTCCAAGAATTTTTCGAAACTGGCAGCATCCAGCCGTCCACTGAGCAATTTCGCGTTCGGTGGAAAGGAAACCGTCAGCGTGCCCCTGTAGACCGGATCATCATCTATCAGGATTCTCAACACGTTTTGCTCGGCTTCGCGTTGAACGAGCACGAGCGCTTCCCTCAAGGTTAAGCCTTTCCAGTCGAGCCCTCCCACAGAACCACGTGACACACTCGTCTTCAGATGCCACGTTCTTGAAAAGTTTTTGCTCGTCCAGATGGGAGGCCAGCGCTCCACCTCACTGCGCGTCTTGAACGAAGTGGACACCATCCACGCGAACGGCATCAGCATGACCACGGCCCCTATCGAGAGCAACGTGTAAACCAAGAAATTGCCGAGAAGACGACGCATTCTTTTCACCTCATGACACGTACTCCACGACGCTTCTGCCAACCCTGAACTGGATCAGGGTGAAAACTAAGATTATGGCGAACAGGATGTACGCGGCCGCACACGCTATACCCATTCTCTGCTGCACGTAGAACCTGTCGAAGACGTAGTAAACCATCGTCAGTCCACTGTTGTTGTACGGTCCAGGTAAGCCACTGTAGAGCACGTACACCTCGGTGAAGACCTTGAACGCATTTATCAACGAAACGATCAGCAGGAAGAAAGTCGTGGGACTGAGTAACGGCCACGTTATGTAAAAGAACTTCTGCCTGCTGTTCGCACCGTCGACATCGGCCGCTTCATAATAAGAGCGATCTATATTTTGCAAGCCAGCCAGAAAGATCACGGCGTCGTATCCGACCGTCCTCCAGATGGACACGATGGCCACCGTGGGGATGGTCCAGCGCTCGTCTTTGAGCCATGCAATCTTTTGAACGTTGAAAAACGACAGAAAATAGTTCAGCAAACCATAAGCGTCATCGAAGATCCAGCGCCACACCAGCGATATCGCGACCACAGAAGTGACGAAAGGAACGAAGTATGCGGTTCTGAAAAAGGCACGAAATTTCACGTTGGAATTCAAAAGCAACGCGATGCCCAGAGCGAGGCCTATGGTGATGGGCACACTGAGCACCACGTAGTAGAGTGTGTTGAACATCGCTTTCACGAAAAGGTTCCTGTCACGTCCTTCGAGCAAGAAATCGATGACGGTGTAGAAGCGTCTGTCGAGAGCGAACATCAGTACGAGTAAAGCTGTGATGATCGCAACCATTCCTGCAACGTGCCGAGACAGATCTTTTCGTGTCCTCAAGACGAGGATGGTAAAAAGGGAAAGGCAAACGAACAGAAGAAGGGTCCGGAGCAAGGACAAATCACTGAAATACAGCAGGACGGTCGATATCAAAAGAATCCACGAAATTCTTTTCTTAAAAGCGATACCGTAGATAGAGACGACGAAAGCTACAGAAACGAAGATGAGAAAGAGCGTCCAGAGGAGAGCCTCCGTAAAACTGTGTTCCATCGCAGGGAAGAACCTGAAGATCTCTCTGTAATTTTCGAGCCCAGCGAAGACGGGACTTCTCATGTTCTTGAAGTCCCACCTGAAGAAGCTCAGAACGAACGAAAAACCGACGGGCCAGAAGACGAAGGTGCCCAGGATCAAGAACGATGGCACGAGGAACAGGTAAGCCAGTATCGCCTCGCGGACCTTGCTTTTCACACGAACCCCCTCACAGTATGTAGGAACTCAGATCTTCGTCCGATGCTATGGCTCCGATCTTGTCTCTCACATACTTCGCATCGATGACGATCCTCTTTTCCGGTATGTCTGGAGCTTCAAAGGACACATCTTCGAGGACCTTCTCCACAACCGTGTACAATCTTCGAGCGCCTATGTTCTCGAGCCTCTGGTTGAGTTCGTAAGCGATCCTGGCGATCTCTTCGACACCGTCCTCGGTGAAGATCAGTTCGACCCCTTCGGTCGCGAGCAAAGCCTGATACTGTTTCGTGATCGCATTTTCCGGCTCGGTGAGTATTCTCACGAAATCCTTCTGACTCAGCGGCGAAAGTTCAACCCTGATCGGGAATCTTCCCTGGAGCTCCGGTATCAGGTCGGACGGCTTGCTCATGTGGAAAGCGCCGGAACCTATGAAGAGTATGTAATCCGTCCTGACCGGTCCGTACTTGGTCATGACCGTCGTTCCTTCGACGATGGGCAGGAGGTCTCTCTGAACACCCTGTCTGGAGACGTCAGGACCCACACCCGAAGATTTGATCGCTATTTTGTCGAGCTCGTCTATGAATATGATACCCCTGTTTTGCGCCCTGTCGAGCGCTTCCTGAACAGCTTTGTCGGTATCGATGAGCTTTTCAGCTTCGATAGGTAGCAGCACCTTGCGCGCTTCGGAAACCGTGAGCCTCCTTTTCTGTTTCGTCTTCGGCAGGATGCTGCCGAGCATGTTACCCAGATCTATTCCAAGATCTTCCAGTTCCGCTGATCCCACGATTCCCATGAATGGCGTCGCCTCTTTTTCGATTTCGATTTCGATCACTTCGTTTTCGAGTTCTCCGCTCCTGAGTCTCTGTCTCATCTCTTCCCGCTTCTGCTTGATCAACCTCCTTTCTTCGATGCTCGGCTGTGGCTGTTGCTGCATGCCGAAAAGTCCCATCAGTCCCAAAGATTGGGGCTTCTTGCTGTCCGGCACGAGTGCGTCCAGGATGCGTTCCTCCACCATGGCTTCGGCCTTTTCTTTGACTTGCTCCATCATTTCTTTTTTGACCATGTTCACACTTATTTCAACGAGGTCCCTTATCATGGACTCAACGTTCTTACCAACGTATCCTATCTCGGTGAACCTGGTCGCCTCAACCTTGAGAAAGGGCGAACCGGACAACTGTGCCAGTCTCCTCGCAATTTCCGTTTTTCCGACACCCGTTGGTCCTATCATGAGAATGTTCTTGGGCAACACTTCCTTCTGCCATCTCTCTGGCAATTTCTGACGTCTTATGCGATTCCTTATGGCTATCGCAACGGCCCGCTTGGCCTGATACTGGCCCACTATGTACTTGTCGAGTTCGGCGACTATCTGCTTCGGCGTCAGTTCATCGAAATTGGTCATTTCATCCCACTCCTCTACAGTTCTTCTATCGTTATGTTGCTGTTGGTGTATATGCAAATCTCGCTCGCGATCTGCATCGCCTTTTCAGCTATGGTCCTCGCGTCGAGATCGGTGTTTCGGATCAGCGCTCGCGCCGCCGCAAGTGCGTAAGGCGCACCGGACCCTATGGCCGCAACGTTGTCATCGGGTTGAACGACTTCCCCCGTACCAGATATTATAAGCACGTTGTTCTTGTCCGCCACAAGCAGGAGCGCCTCCAGCCTTCTCAGAACTCTATCGGTCCTCCAGTCCTTCGCCAGTTCAACGGCCGCTTTGATCAGATTGTTCCCCCACTCTCTCAGTTTCGACTCGAACCGATCGAAGAGTGCCATGGCATCGGCCACTGAACCTGCAAAGCCGGCGAGAACCTGACCGTCCGCGATCTTCCTTATCTTCTTCGCCCCGTGCTTGAGCACCGTGTTGCCGTACGTCACCTGACCGTCTCCGGCCATGACAGTCTTACCGTTCCTCGAGACAACGAGTATCGTCGTCGATCTCCATCTCATTGGCTCACCTCCTCAAGAACGCTGTAAAACGCCACGAATCTTGAATATCTCTCCCAGAGCTTCAGGTTAAATGGTACGTCGTTCAGCACCGCCGTTATCTCCTGAAAGATTCTATTCAATCTGCTCTGGTCTTTCACCGTACCAGCGATGAGTCTCTGCAGTTCGTTGAGCAGAGCACCCGGTAGGTTCGAGATCAGACTGTGTACCTTAGTGGCATCTCCATTTCTCAGTGCCGTCAGTTCGTCGCTTATGACCGACTTCCAGTTTGCCGATCTGAGCTGATCCTCAATCTGGTTCGCAAGACCCTTGACGATCGATTGTATCGCCTGTACCCTCACAACCGGAACGTCTTCCTTCGTTAAAACCTGTGTGATCGCACTCGACACCGCCGAAAGGTATTTTTCTATCTCGACTTTAAGGTCCAAACGTTGAAGTTCGTTCGTTATGCGATCGTAACTTGATTTGTATTCTTCTTTCATCGTCTTCAAGAGTTGCTCGGCACGAGCAGGATCTTGCTCTCTCAGAGCCAGGATCGAAGCCAGCAGAACTGGTGCCACCCCATCGGGAACGGCCCACACACCTTTCGCCGCCATGGCTTCGCACGCCCAGACCTCTCTATGCGCAAGGTTTGAAAGAAAGTCGATCGTTACATCACTGACGAGAGGTTCGATGCTCAACATTTGAACTGCCAGCAGTCTGTAGATGTCCTCTCCCCGCGCGGCTCTCACGGTGTCAGGATTTTTCCACTCTGGATATCTGCTCCAGGAACCAGGCAGACGGTACACCGTTCCCATGGCCCAGTGGACGAACTCATTCCTGTACCTCACGTACAGCTCGTCGAGCCTGTTCAGAAAAGTTCTGGCCTCTTCATTTTGCTGCAAATAGCTCAGCTGTTGCGTGAGCTGTCTCACAGCGCTCGCGAGGATCGCATACCTCGATGCGAGGGCTTTGTACGTGTTTCTCTCGTTGAAACTCAGCAACGATGTCTTGAACAGCGCACAGGAGTCCAGCAAGACTTGCATGTTCGCCAGTGTGTCTTCGCTGACCGAGTCTGGGTAAAGCTTCTTCAGTTCCATCAAGAAGAGTAGATCCGAGCTTTTGAACTGTGGTGCTATGACCCTCTGATAATCGTCGAAGTTCTGTGTGAGGACAGAGGTTTTCCCCTGGCGCAGCGCGTTCGACAGCAGGCTGACCCTGTCCCCCCTCAAGCACAGCGAGGCCAGGTAGAAGTGAGATTTGCCGTAAGTGTGGTTCATCGAGACAGATTTCAAGAGGTTCTCCTTTGCCAGCTTCAAGTGCTGCGACTGTAACTGCTGAACTTGGCTCAGCCTGTTTCTCACCTTTTCGAGGTCACTTTCAAGACTCTTCCTTATCGAAACGATCTGGTTTATCCTTCTTTTCTCAACCTCCACAGGGTCGAGGTTTTCGATCTTGAAATTCTCAGGTCTCAGACTCACGAACTGGCCAGACAGATCTTCAAGCTCTCTCAGCCTGGCCATTATGTCCTTCTCGAGCTGTTCCAGTGTACTCTTCTCGACGTCTAAGCTCGCAATCAGATTGTAGGAACTGCTTCCACTCTTGAAGTAAACTTCGGACACGAAATAGTTCCATTTCAAATACGTCGTTGAGATCACGGTGAACATCACGATCACGAGTGCCAGTGAGAGTTTCAAACCCCGGAGCGTCACTTTCCAAGAAAGGAAGCTGCTCTCATCGGAATTGAAATAAACTCCCGTCGCGACAGATGCATAGAATATGGCGAGCAAAGAGTTGGGCAACAGGTGGGCAGGAAAGCTGAAGAAACTTTGAATCATGAAGCCGACAAATCCAACGCTCATCGAAAGGAACAAAAGAAAATCATCTAATCTTTGCAATTTTCTGAACCTGTTCAGGGCGTACAGACCCAAAAGAACTGCGAGGATCACTACCGTACTGAAACCAAGAATTCCCATCTCACCGAGCACCTGGAAGTAATCGTTGTGCGTGCGCTTGAAATTGTTCCACACGTAGAGAAAGCGCGGATGCTTCTCCATCACCTTGGCGAGCTCTTCTATTGCGAGGATCTGATAGGTGCCTATACCTGTACCGATCAGCTTGCTTTCTTTCCACTGTTCTATCGAAGAAAGCCAGGCAAGCAATCGTTCTTCCGCGTTCGATGCGAAAATTTGCGGGGCAAACCTCTCGACCAATGAAATTTGCCCCTCACCGGTCAAAGGATTCTTCGTGTTGTACACGACCAACACAGCGATCGATAGCACAACGAGCAGGACGAAGATGATTCTGTTGAAACGCTTGAGTTGCTCTGAGAGGAAAGTTGCTTGTTTCTCTTTTCCCTTGCGATAGATGAGGTAAAAACCAGAGAAGAGGGAGAGCATGATCGCCAGTGCGATGTACTCAGACCTCGTCTGTCCCACCGTGATCACGACCAGTGACAGAAGGAAATAAATCAGAGAGAATACCTTCACCATCACGTATTCTTTCTTCTTCGCGTTCTCCCATCCGTAATCGTCGGACAACATGAAATAAAGGCTCACCGGCAGCAGCATTCCCAAATAGTTCGTCACGAAGATGACGTTACCAACACTCGCCCTTATCGTGGTCCTGTCGAAAGACACACCGATCCTGCCAAAGAATATGCTCGTTCCGGTGTAGAAATTGAGCAGACTGTCTATCGCTATGACCATACCCGAAGCCAGAAACGTGAGGAGAAGCCTCGTCACCGTTCTCTTGTCGCTGACCCTGTTCGAAAAGTACAGTGCCATGAAGGCCGTCAGGAGCGTGTACAGCGCTATATCGATGGAGTATCTGAAATAATAAGGGTTGTTGCGAAGCACGTAAACTGTTGAGAGTAAGGCGAAGCCGGCAAAAACGAGCCACAGAACGTTCGCGAACGAAAGATAAACTGTGAGTTCGAACTTTCCCTTCTTAGCCCATTCGAACACGAGCAAAAATGCCATGATCAGTGCGAACAAAGCGGCGAACGCATACTTTGGAACACTGAATTCGTAAGTGATACTCCTGTTGGCCAGAAGTGCGATAACTATGATACTTATGTGCAAGAAGGCCTCTTCCCACTTCTTCATTCGTACTCTCCTCTCATTTGAAAAATCTTGCTATGAAATCTATGAATGGAGAAAGAACCAGTGCGGGCAAAAGGTTGCCCACCTTTATATCCCTCAGTTCGAGGAGCCTGAGGCCGATGGCGAAGACTATCAGCCCGCCCACGCCCGTGAAATTCGCAAGATAACTTTGCTGCGTCAGGAACGAGAGCTGAGAAGCCAGCAGAACCATGCTCCCCTGTACGACCAGCACAACCACACCTGTAACGAACACTCCGATGCCATACAGCGAAGCCAGTACGATGGAGGAGATGAAATCCAGAACAGACTTCACGTAGATCAGTGTGCCGTCGTTCAAAAGACCTGCCCTTATGGAGCCGACGATCGTCATGGGGCCCACGAGGAACAGGGTCGTGGCAGCGACGAAACCCTTTGCAAACCTCGTTGAATCTTTCGAAAACCTGCCGACCCTTGAAAGCTTTTCCTCGATGTCTATCATTTCACCAAGGATCGCCCCGAAGGCCAGCGAGAGTAGAACAATTATGAAGCTCGAGGTGTCCAGCGTCATTTTGATACCGACACCGATCGTCGTCAACCCGACAGCTTGAAAGAGGATTTTCTTGAACCTCTCGGAAACGGCCTTACCCAGTGCCATTCCTATGGAAGAACCCGCAAACACGCAAACGGCGTTGATGAGCACGGAGGGATGGATTCGAAGCACCTCCTTCGTTTATTATATAACCGTTGGAGGTGGAGCGATGCTCATTCTCTTCGACATAGGGAACACCCAGACGGTGGCAGGTATCACCGAGGATGGTGCAACCTTTCACAAGTGGAGGTTTTCCACACAGAGATCCCAGACAGAAGACGAGCTCTTCGCGATGGTATCGGTTCTGCTCGAAAAACAGCTCGGAGTTATCCCACAGTTTCAGGGTGCCGTGATCGCCTCGGTCGTGCCTTCGTTGAACTACGTCTTTCAGAGGCTCGTGGAGAAATATTTCAGGGTGGAATGCACGTGGGTGGATGCAACCAGCGCATCCACAGTGAAATGGAACGTGAAAAATCCCTCGGAGATAGGTGCCGACAGAGTGGCAAACGTCTTCGCGGTCGTGCGTGAACATCCCAACTCGCTGGTGATAGATGCAGGAACAGCGATCACCATAGATGTGGTGAAAGATGGTAACTACGAAGGTGGAGTGATCATGCCCGGTCTCATGACCGCAGCCCACAGCTTGTTCGAGAAAACCGCGAAACTGCCCCAGGTCGATCTGTACGCACCCACGAACTGCGTGGGAAAGGACACCTCAGAAAACATTAGAATTGGTGTTGTGAAAGGCACCGCGAATGCCCTGAACGGTTTGGTGAAAGAGATAAAGGCTTACTACAAAGAACCGTTCGTGGTGTTTCTCACGGGTGGCCAGAGTAAGGTTCTGGAGAAGCTCGTGGAGCACGACGTGTTGGATCCAGATCTAACGCTGAAGGGGATGTTCAAGTTCTGGCAAGAAAAAAGAAGATCGTTCTGATCAATCCCTGGATCTGCGATTTTGCCGCGTACGATTTCTGGCTCAAACCTGTCGGGTTGCTCTACGTTGGAGCCGTACTCCTGAGTTACGGGTTCGACGTTGTCCTCATAGACCTTCTGAACAGACACGATCCGGATCTTGCCAGGTTCGTCAAGCCGAAGCCCGACAAGCGATACGGCACAGGAAAGTTCCACACCGTGGAAGTTTCGAAACCGCCTGAACTGTCCTTTGTTCCAAGGAAGTACAAGCGCTACGGGGCACCCGAAGAGTTTTTCGTACACAAACTGAAACAGATCGAAAATCCAGACGCGTTTTTCGTGACGTCCTCCATGACCTACTGGTGGCCCGGTGTGCGCCAGACGATAGAGATCATCAAAGGCATGTTCCCGAATGTACCGGTAGTCCTCGGCGGAACGTACGCGCGTATCTATCCGGACCACGCGAAGCTTCACAGTGGAGCCGACGTGATATACACCGAAGACGTCTCGAAACTGAACGAATTGCTCTTCGAGCTGTTCGATGGAAGTTTCAACACCGATCTCAACGATTGGTTCGAAAGGTTCGATCCAGCGTACGAACTGTACCAGAGGGTGGGTTATCTCGTTTTCTTCACGTCACTCGGATGCGTGTACAACTGCAGTTACTGTCTGACCCCAAAATTGTACGGCAAATGGATACACAGAAGTGTTCACAGGATCGTCGAAATGGTACAGAAGTACGTTCGCATGTTCAACGTGAAAGACGTCGTGTTCTTCGACGATGCCGCCCTCATAGACAAAGAGAATCACTTCAAACCACTGCTGAGAGAGCTCATCGAACTGGATCTTGGAGTTAACTACCACCTCCCCAACGGAATACACGCGAGGTTGATAGACGAAGAACTTGCCCAGCTGTTGAAGCGAGCGAATTTCGTCACCATCAAACTCGGATACGAAACCTCCGGTCCGTTGCAGATCAGGACCGGTGGGAAAGTGTACGACGAAGACATTTTGAGAGCGGCAGAACTGCTGAAAAATGCAGGTTTCACAGCGGACGAGATTCAAGCCTACATTATGGTCAACATGCCCGGCCAAACAGTGCAGGATGTGATGACCGCGATAGAAGTCTGCAAGAAAGCGTCCATCTCGGTTTCCCTGAACGAGTACACGCCCATTCCTGGTACGAGAGACTGGATCGAGCTGACACGTTCAGGAGTGTTGCCATCAGACGTTGATCCTCTGCTACTGAACAACACGGTCTTACCTTACTGGTGGAAGGCAGGCATGGACGCAGCAACGGTACAGAAGCTCAAAGACCTGGCGCACGGAAAAACCCTCATTCCTCGCTCGTGACTTTGGTCGCGATCATGCCAACTCCACTCGGATAACCTCTCCTTCGAGCCAGTTCATCGGCGAGCCTCTGGAAAACAACGATCGCGGGAATCGGTGCCAGTTCCTCGGTCAGTCCCTCCTTGAGGCGAACGCACCGCGGTACAATCGTTTCAACGTTGCTTATCAGCCACAACCCATCGAAGCGGGACAGTTCCCGGGCGAACCTTGCCATGATCTGGGACGTTTTTCCCTCAACATGGATGAACGTCGAAACGATTCCTCCAACCATCAACTCCATCGCACCGTGGCGAAAACCTCCTCCGCTGTACCACGAGCAATTGAACCTGGCAACTTCCGCCAGGGTGAGCTGCGCCATGCGGAGTATCGGTACGGAGAAACCACGTCCCACCAGAACGAGCTGTCCGTTCGCCGCGACACTCTCAACGTAGTCATGGATGTCAACTGCGAGTGCACTTTCAAGATGATCGTCCAGTCCATCAGGATTCAAAGGCTTTCCTGCCCACTGAGAAAGTATGAGCAACAGCGTTACAATGCTGTTCACGAACGTTTTGGTAGAGCCCATGGCCCTCTCCTGACCGGCGTGGATCAAAAACACTCTATCTTCGCCAAGAACCTTCGCCGCGGAACTGTTGGGATTGTTGGTCACGAGGACAGATTTTTTTCGAATCCTCGGATACTTTTCAACGAGCTTCTTCAGTTCCGCGGTTTCACCGGATTGTGACACCAGAACGATCGTGTCGTAAAGATCGAAAGAATTCTCACTCCAGTACCAGACGACTTCGGAAAGCTCCTCACATCTACAGTTCATTCCCATGGTGTTCGCGTAGACTGTAGCGTACAGTCCCGCGTAATAAGAAGCTCCCATGCCCAGTACGAGAACACTTTTCGGTTGAAGGATGGCCGCTTTTCTTTTGATCTCCTCGGCGAACGTGAGTAGTTCTCTCACTGCCTTGGGTTGCTCGGAGAAATCCTGCGCAAAAATTGACATTCACATCGAACCTCCTCTGTCACTATGTCCTACCATTTTATACCACAGTGGAACTGTTTCGACGAAAGCACACTGAAAAATGATCCTATCCGGGGCGTTCCCAGCAGGACCGCGACACCCACATTTTGAACAGGTGCGTCCTTGATTACGATACTCTGAAGAAGATACGTTCTCCACCGCCGTGCTGTAAAATATATAAGGCTTAAAGGGGTGATACGAGTGCCGAGGTTGAGAGTCTATGAACTCGCGAAGAAGCTGAATATGTCTGCCAAGGACCTCCTCCAGGAGCTCGAGGAGCTCGGACTCGATGTGAAGAACCACATGAGTTACATAGATGAAGAGACGGTCAAGCTCTTACTCGAACTTTTCGAAGAGGAAGATGTGGAAAAATCCAAACCCGTTGCGAAGGCGAAAAAGGAAGAGGAGATAGAGGAAGAGGTCAGAGAAGAAGTTGCCCTGAAGGAGGAAGAGCTCCAGCTGAACACTCTCGCGTTGAAGATAGGCGTGCCTTTGAACAAAGTGATTCAGGACATGTTCATGAAAGGTGTGGCGCTCAAACCCAACCAGAAACTGGACGAAAAAACAGCAAGAGAAATCGCGAAGATGTACGGTTATAAACTGAAGATACAGCGGGAGGAGAAAACGGAGCAAGCAGAAATGTCCATCAGCAAACTCCAGCAGATAGAGAAATACTTCGAAGAGCTGTACACCAAGCACGCGAATGAACTCGTTCCGAGACCGCCCGTCGTAACGGTCATGGGACACGTGGACCACGGCAAGACAACGCTTCTGGACAGAATAAGGAAAACTCGCATAGCCGAGCAAGAAGCCGGAGGAATAACCCAGTCAATAGGCGCGTACCAGGTCAGTTACAACGGCAAGAAAATAACCTTCATTGACACGCCTGGTCACGAACTGTTCACAGAGATGAGGGCCAGGGGTGCTCAGGCGACGGACATAGTCGTGCTCGTGGTCGCGGCGGACGACGGTGTCATGCCTCAAACCATCGAGGCTTACAACCACGCGAAGGCAGCGAACGTGCCCGTCATAGTGGCGATAAACAAGATAGACAAGCCAAACGCAAACGTCGAAGCGACGAAGCAACAGCTCGTATCAAAATTGAACCTTGTTCCAGAGGATTGGGGTGGCGATACGATCGTCGTCCCCATATCTGCGAGAACCGGGCAGGGCATCGATGAGCTGCTGGAAATGATACTGCTCTTAGCGGAAATGAAGGAAATAAAGTGCTATCCAAAAGGACCCGCAAGGTGCGTCGTCATAGAATCGAAGGTTGAGCGTGGACTGGGACCAGTTGCAAACGTGATCGTAAAAGACGGAATTCTGAAAATTGGTGACTACGTGATCTCAGGCCCCATATACGCGAAGGTCCGAGCCCTGATCGATGACAAGGGTAAGCACATCAAGAGTGCTGAACCTTCCCAACCAGTGATGATCGTTGGATTCGAGGAATTGCCAGATCTGCGTTACACGATTTACAGCGTGGAAGACCTTGAAACAGCCCGCCAGGTGAGCGAAGAGATCAAAGCGCGTGTCGAGAAAGAGAGACGCACCAGAAGGAGAATGACCCTGGAAGAACTCTTGAAAATGATGGAAGAGAAGGAGAAAAAGGAGCTCAATTTGATTCTGAAGGCGGACACCTTAGGTTCCTTGAGCGCAGTTCAGAGTGCTGTTGAATCGTTGAAGTCAGATGAGATAAAGGTGAGCGTCGTTCACGCGGCCGTGGGTCCGGTTACTGAGAGTGACATCATGCTCGCTTCCACCTGTGATGGTATCGTCCTTGGATTCAGAGTGAAAGTAGAGTCACAGGCGAGGAAGGCGGCCGAGGCGGAAGGCGTTCAGGTGAAGACCTACGAAGTCATATACGATCTGATCGAGAGCCTCAAACTTGCGATGGAAGGCATGTTGAAACCGCAGATCGTTGAGGAACTCGTTGGCCGAGGTGAGATCAAGAAGGTCTTCGATATAAAGAAAGTGGGTAAGGTTGCGGGCGTTCAGATGCTCGAAGGAAAAGTCACGCGCGATAGCAAAGTCCGGGTGTACAGAAACGGTGTTTTGCTGTTCACAGACGAAATAGAGAGCCTCAAACACTTCAAGGAAGATGTCAGTCAAGTTGAGGCACCACAGGAATGTGGTATAAAGTTCAAGAATAGATCAGACTTCCAGGAAGGAGACGAACTGGAATTCTACCAGCTCAGGGAAGTCAAGCGGACTCTCTGAACTCACTGGGATGAACATTTTTCGCAAACACCGTAGACAATGAGTTCAGTCCTTCTGACTTCACCCGGGACGCGGAACGAAGCTTCGTAAGGTATGTCGTAGATGTTTCCACAGACCTCACAAACGAAATGACCGTGATCCGAAGTGTTGACGTCGTACACGGTCGTTGTGTCGCTGATCGGTATCTTCCTCACCTCACCCATCTGTTCGAGCACACGAACGGTGTTGTAGATCGTTGTGAAAGAAACGCTACCAACTTTGCGCAGGACGTGCTCGTATATCTGCTGTGCCGTTGGATGGGTTCTGTGCGTCTGCAGAAATCTTATGATCTCAACCCTCTGTGGTGTAACTTTCAAGCCTTTACTTCTGAGCATCTCTGCAATCTGACTTATCGTCATTCTACAACCTCCTGAAAAATTATAACACCTTCATCCATCCCGAGCCTATCAAACGCTCGCCGCATTGAAATGTAAACTTGCCCGACACGAAGTGTATCGATCCAAAAGGCTGGGACCACTACTCTTAACTCTATCCACCATGTACGACAGCTGTGCGACGGTGTGCACGAGAATCTGATCAGAGATGTTCTATAATGAAAGCTGGAGGTGTGTTGCGATAAGACTCGCTCAGGCTGTGGAATCGATCAGACAGGAGGCCAAACCGCTCGTTGAGGAACGCTTCAAACAGTTCAAAGAACTTGGTGAGAACGGAAGCGAAGAGCAGCTTTACAGCGAGCTGTGCTTCTGCATACTCACAGCCAACTGGAGTGCGAGCGGAGGCATGAAAGCTCAGGAACTGATCGGAGACGGTTTCATCACTATGAGCGAAGAAGAGCTGACAGAGATGCTGACCAAACTGCACCATCGTTACCCGAAAGCCCGTGCATCTTACATAGTGAGGAACAGATGGGTCCTGGGCAGGCTGAGGCCTCTGCTTTCTTTGGATGCAATGCAGGCGCGCGAATGGCTCGTGAAGAATGTGGTTGGAATAGGATACAAAGAGGCGAGTCATTTTCTGAGGAATGTGGGAATCGAGGAACTGGCCATACTCGACAGGCACGTGCTCTCACTCATGCTCGAGTATGGCTTGATAGATTCGTTGCCATCGAGCCTCACGAAACAGAGGTATCTGCGGTTAGAATCTCTGTTGAAGCAAGAAGCTGAGGTTTTCGGTGAAACGTTGGGTAAGTTCGATCTGTACCTCTGGTACTTCGTCAAAAGAACTGTTGAGAAGTAGGAGGAAGAAGCATGGTGAGAGTCAGGTTCGCACCGAGCCCTACAGGTTTTTTGCACGTTGGTGGAGCACGAACGGCGCTTTTCAACTACCTGTTCGCGAGGCATTTCAACGGCGTCTTTGTTCTGAGGATCGAAGACACGGACATAGCCCGCTCGGAACGCATTTTCGAAGAGAAACTGATGGAGTCACTCCGCTGGCTCGGCATTCACTGGGACGAAGGTCCCGACGTGGGTGGACCGTACGGTCCGTACAGACAGAGCGAGAGACTCCACATCTACAGAGAGTACGCTGAAAAGCTGGTCAGGGAGGACAAGGCGTACAAAGTTTATGCGTATCCCGAAGAGATAGAGAAACTCAGAGAGGAACTGCTGAGCAAAAACCTGCCGCCCCACTACACCAGAGAGATGTTCGAACAGTTCGCCACAAGAGAGAGGATGAGAGAGTACGAAGAGAGAGGCCTGCAACCAGCCATCTACTTCTCGATGCCGAGGAAAACGATCGTCCATAACGATCTGATAAAAGGCCAGGTCGTGTTCGGCGAAGGTTCGGTGGGTGATTTCGCCCTGTTACGGAGCAACGGCATGCCCACCTACAACTTCGCGTGCGTCGTTGACGACATGCTCATGAGGATCACGCACGTGATAAGGGGAGACGACCATCTGCCGAACACGGTCAAGCAACTCGCCATCTACGAAGCGTTTGGAGTCGAACCGCCACAGATAGGACACGTGTCGATGATCCTCGGGCCAGACGGTAAGAAACTCAGCAAACGGCACGGTGCCACGTCCGTGGAAGAGTTCAGAGCCCGAGGGTACTTACCGGAAGCGCTGGTGAATTATCTTGCGCTCCTGGGTTGGTCCCCACCCGATGCTCAAGAAATCATGTCCGTGGAGGAAATGATCAGGAAATTCTCCCTTGACCGTGTGAGCAAGAACCCAGCCATATTCGACCCCGGCAAACTCAGATGGATGAACGGGTACTACATAAGAAAGGTAGAACCTGAGAAAATCGTGGAAACACTCATTCCGTACATCGAATCGAGAGGATGGTCTTACAGAAACAAAGAGTGGCTGACGCACGTTTTCCTGTGCGTCAGAGATCGCATGCATTCCCTCGAAGAGATCACAGACTTGGCTGACTTCTTCTTCGTCAGGCCCAACGTCTCTCTGCAAGTGGATGAGCCCGTACGGAAAGGTCTGCTGGAATGTGCCTCAAGGTTGCAGCAGGAGAACGAGTTAACTAAGGAGCAGCTGGTCAACGTGTTCCGCGAAGTGGTGAAAACGTCGAAGCTGAACGCAAAGGATTTCTACATGAATTTGAGAAAGGCCCTTACAGGTAAGAGTGAAGGACCCGAGCTGGTGGACATCGTTACTCTGCTCGGACCGGCCGAAACGGCGCTGAGAATCAAGAAGGCACTGGGGGTAGAATGATGTTCTTGAAAAACACGTTGAGTGGCCGCCTTGAAAAGTTCGAAACTCTCGAACCCAACGTTGTGCGAATGTACGTGTGCGGGCCCACAGTCTACGGACTCATACACGTGGGTAATGCGAGGCCCATGATCGTCTTCGACGCACTCAGGAGGTATTTCGAATACAGAGGCTATCGGGTGATCATGGTTCAAAACTTCACGGACATCGATGACAAGATCATAAACCGCGCAAATGAATGGAACGTCGATTTCAAAGACGTGGCGGAGACCTTCATACAGGAGTACTGGAGGGACGCGAGCGCGCTCGGTGTCAGAGCTCCGAACTTTGCTCCGAAGACGTCCGACTTCGTTCCGGAGATCGTGAACTCCATAGAGCAGTTGATAAGGAAAGGACACGCGTACGTTGTGGACGGGGATGTGTATTTCGATGTGAAAAGCTTTCCCAGATACGGGGAACTTTCACACAGGAGCTTGGACGAAATGATCGCCGGCGCGCGCGTCGAGGTGAGTGAGAAGAAAAGGTTCCCTCTGGACTTTGCACTCTGGAAGGCGGCGAAACCCGGCGAACCTTCCTGGGACAGCCCATGGGGTAAGGGAAGACCTGGCTGGCACATAGAGTGCACCATCATGTCCACAAAACTTCTCGGTTCCACACTCGACATCCACGCGGGTGGAGAGGACCTCATCTTTCCGCACCACGAAAACGAGAAGGCTCAGAGTGAAGCCTTGACGGGAAAACCGTTCGTTCGCTACTGGCTCCACAACGCTCTGGTTCGTGTTTCCGGTGACAAGATGAGCAAATCCTTAGGCAACATATTCATCCTGAGGGAAGCCCTGAAAAAGTTCGGAGCGGACGGGTTGAAACTCTACTTTCTGTCGAAACATTACAGGAGCCCCATAGATTTCTCCGTCGAGGCACTCGAAGCGAGCGCGAAGGCCGCCAGAAGGATCGCGGAAAGTTTCAGGAATTTTGAATCGAGGTTTTCCAGCATTCCCGTACCCAGAAGCGACGCGTGGATGAGCGAGCAGAGACAGAGGTTCATCGAAGCGCTGGACGACGATTTCAACACTCCGAAGGCTGTGGCACAGATATTCGAGCTCGTAGGAGAATTGAACAAGTTCATGAGCGAGGCGAACGAGGAGAAAGCGCTGAAAGCTTACCATTTGTTGCGGAGAGAATTCTGTCCCGTGCTTGGCTTGTTCGAAGCCGGGGCGCAGTCTGAGGAAACAGAGCTGGATCCGTTCGTGCGACTGATCTTAGACGTGCGCAAAGAACTGCGGGAACGAAAACTTTACGATCTTGCCGACTCGATAAGGGATAGATTGAAGAACCTCGGAGTCGAAGTGCGCGATACACGCGAAGGTTCAACGTATTCTTTTCTGAAGGAGGTATGAAAGATGTGGGAACACGTTAGGCTCGTCGATCCTGAAATATACGAAGTGATCGTGAACGAATTGAAGAGACAGGAATACGGCTTGGAATTGATCGCGTCCGAAAACTTCGTCTCACCGGCCGTGATGGAAGCCATGGGCAGCGTGCTCACGAACAAGTACGCGGAAGGTTACCCTGGAAAGCGCTATTACGGAGGCTGCGAATGGGTCGACAAAGCAGAAGAGCTCGCCAGAGAGAGGGCCAAACAGCTGTTCAAAGTCAAGTACGCCAACGTTCAACCTCACTCTGGCTCTCAGGCGAACATGGCCGCTTACCTCGCCGTGGCAGAACCCGGAGACGTGCTGATGGGCATGAGCCTGTCACACGGAGGGCATTTGACGCACGGTGCGAACGTCAACTTTTCCGGGAAATTCTTCAGGGTGGTTCAGTACGGAGTGGATCCCAAAACAGAAATGATAGACTACGATGCGGTCAGGAAACTCGCGCTCGAGTACAAGCCAAAGATCATCGTGGCCGGCGGAAGCGCGTATTCGCGGATCATAGATTTCAAGAAGTTCCGTGAGATCGCGGACGAGGTGGGGGCTTACCTGATAGTCGACATGGCACACTTCGCAGGTCTAGTGGCGGCAGGATTGTACCCAAATCCTGCAGAATACGCACACATCGTGACTTCCACCACGCACAAAACACTCAGAGGTCCGAGGGGAGGGCTGATACTGACGAACGACGCAGAGCTTTACAAGCAGATCAACAAGTGGGTCTTTCCCGGAACTCAGGGCGGGCCTCTCATGCACGTGATCGCGGCGAAGGCCGTGTGTTTCAAAGAAGCGCTCAGTCCCGGGTTCGTGGAATACCAGAAACAGATCGTGGCGAACGCAAAAGCGCTCGCTGAGGAGTTGTCAAGACTCGGTTTGAGGATCGTTTCAAACGGTACGGATACACACCTCATGCTGGTCGATCTGACTCCACTGAACGTGACGGGAAAGGCCGCAGAAAAGGCTCTTGAAAGCTGTGGAATAACTGTGAACAAGAACACCATTCCAAACGAAACGCGCCCACCCTTCGTGGCAAGCGGTATACGCATCGGCACACCGGCAGTCACCACGAGGGGGATGAAAGAAGCCGAGATGAAACAGATAGCACGCCTCATATACAGGGTCCTTTCGAGCATAACGGACGAGGAAGGCACGATACCGGATGCGGTTCAGACCGAGGTCCAGATGCAGGTCAAACAGCTCTGCGAAAAGTTTCCTCTTTACATCAACAAGATAAGCTTCTGATGCCCGCAAAAATTGGCCCCACCGTGGGGCTATCGTTTTTTCAACGTGAGGTGAATCCGGGTCTCAGGTGCGGGAACGAAGCAACTCGATCACGTATTCAACCACCACATCGAGGCTGACTTCCACCTGAGTGAAGTTCTCGAGCAGTTTCACGTGGGCGATCGATCTTGCCAGCTCGTCTTCACCGAGAATCACAGCCAGTTTGGCACCCAGTTTGTTCGCGTGCTTCAACTGGGCGTTGAGCTTTCTATCGTTGACATCCGTGACGACCGACACACCCTTTTTCCTCAGCTCTTCGGCGATCCTGAACCCCTCGATCGAAGCTTTCAATCCCAAGGTTGCGATGTACACAGAGCACTTTTCCTTCCGAGCAACCTGTACACCCTGGTTCTTCAACGTGAGGATGAGCCTCTCTATACCACTGGCAAAACCGAGCGCAGGTGTGGATTGTCCCCCGAGTTCTTCGAACAGGCCGTCGTACCTTCCCCCAGCCAGGATCGTGTTCTGGGCACCGAGTTCTCTGTGCCTCACTTCAAAGACGGTCCTCGTGTAATAGTCCAACCCCCTGACGAGCGTTCCATCCTCGACGAATTCGAACTTCAGATCGATGAGCCTCTGTTTCAACTCCTCGTAGTGCGCGCGACAATCATCACAGAGGAACTCGAACGATTTCGGTGCTCCCTCGGCAAGAGCTGCATCGATCTTGCAGTCGAGCAGCCTGAGCACGTTCGTGTTCAGGCGACGTTTGCAATCGTCACAAAGCTGGTCGAAATGCGACTCGTAGTACTCTTTCAGCTTCTGTCTGTACGTGGGTCTGCACCTGGGACAGCCGATCGAATTCAAATGCACCACATAGTCACGAACGCCAATCCTGTCAAGGAAGTGTTTTGCAACAAGCAGAACTTCTACATCTGCAGACGGATGCGCTGAACCGATGAGTTCAACACCGAACTGGTGGAACTGTCTCAAGCGCCCCGCCTGGGGTCTCTCGTAACGGAACATCGGGCCTATGTAGAAGAATCTCTGGGGCAGTCCCTCGTTGATCAGAGAATTCTCTATGAACGCACGAACCGTGGGTGCCGTGCCTTCGGGTCTGAGCGTGATGCTTCGACCACCCTTGTCCGTGAACGTGTACATCTCCTTCTGAACGATGTCTGTTTCTTCTCCGACGCTCCTCACGAAGAGTTCGGTGGGCTCTATTATGGGGGTCCTTATCTCCTCGTACCCATAAAGGTTCGCAACCATGCGAGCGTTCTCCTCGATGAAGTACCAGTAGTTCACCTCTTCGCCGAACACATCCTGTGTGCCTTTGATCCTTTCGTATTTCAAGATCCGTCCCCTCCTCAGAATCCCATCATAACACGACACCGATCCGCCGGAGTCTCTCGAAGATTAGTTCATCTTCCAGGATCTCTTTGAGATGCTCGTAACTTCGGATCGGACGGGAAAGGATTATCCTGCTCGCCCTCTTCTCACCGATCCCGGGCAGATGCTTGAGTTCATCGTGACTCGCCGTGTTCAGATTCACAGGGTACTTCAGTGCCGTGAGAGACCTCGGGCCGTGGTCCACGATGACCACGTCCACTGGATTCTCTATCTTTCCAACGACGCCCACCAGGAAGGGGTACGTACCCAGCTGGCGAGCGAAGGTGATTCTGCCTTCACGATACTCAGGATAAACCTTTCTGAGCACGCTGCCTTCTGGAACGACCCGTCTGAACATGGGAACGTCTATCTCGCGCCGGACGATCTCTTTGTAAACTTTGTAAAGCCTTGGATCGGGCCCCTTCAGCTTCTTGATCTGCGCGTAACGCCACAGCGGTGTTCCGGGTTCGACGATCACCTGCCTGATGTTTATCCTCCTCACGAGCAGCCCCCGTTCGAGAATCTTTCTGAGCCATTTCAGGTTCTCTTCGTAAGTCTGCTCTGTTTCGCCGATCAAACCGTAGAGCAAATTCAGCCCGGGCAACAGCTTCGGAACGCCATCGACCCTCGTGGCACCTATCTCGTTGACGATCTCGATCGCCCTCAGGATTTTTTCTGGTTCGTTCGCTATGTTGTTTTTTCTCAGCACGTTGACGTCGAAGCTCTCCACACCGAAAGACAGCACGTCGGCAGGTGTGTTGTATTTGACCATCGTTTCAAGTATTCTGCGGCACTCTTTCTCGTACTGTACGATGTACATCGGGTTCGCGTTGTCGTGGTGAAGGACTTCCAGTTCGGGACAACTGCTCCTTACGCCTTGATACAACTCTTCGAACACCTCTGGAACAGGTCTGCCCGCATTCCTCTCAGAACAGTACGCCAGAACGTTGGCCGATCGACCGAACCTGAAGGCCCTGCAGCCCTGCCTGTAGAGTTCTGCCACTTCTTCGACCACATCTTCAACAGGCCTGGAAGTGAACTTCGGATAGAACACGGGTTCGATGCAGAAAGAGCAGTGCGTTCGTCTCTCACAACCTCTGGAAAGCTCTACCTCGCAGATGATGTTAGGATAACGCGGATGCTGCTTGATAACACCGGCGCCGAGCACACTCGCCTGCCTCACCAGGCTCCAGTCGTTTTTCTGTCGCTCAGCGTTGAACAGAAAATTGTACAGTTCCACCGCCAGGTCTGGTCCGAGACACGCATCGGCACCCAGAACCTTTGTTGTCGCGAACGTTCCGCCTCGGACTGCTTGGAAGCGGGCGTAAGGTCCTGCCAGCAAACGCAAACAGGAAGGAGGCAAACTTTTGAAGATCTTTTCGACTTCGAACGGCTTGATCGGCTCGCCACCAACGTATTTTCCGGGTACAGCGACGCCACCAACGATGAGAACGAGTTCGTAACCTTTCAACATCTCAAGGTCAGTGAAACCGCGCAGTTGATCTATCGTGAGATAGTCAACTGAAAAGTTTTTCATCGTTAAAATACCTGCGGCGTATCGAACGTAGTGGCTAACGTATGGGGGCACACCCAGTGCGGCAGGTTCATCCACGTAACCATCGATTATCAGTGCGCGCATCCTCGATCGATTCATCTCTCCTTGGTGAGGAGTTCCTTCACCTGTTCCAGGACTGACTGATCCTGCGCTATGACGTAGAGGTAATAATTTTCACCCCTGATCCTGAGCAGCTGCTCGTTCTGCTCCGTGTTGACGGTCACTTCCCTGGTGGAACAGACCATTTTTATGACGGAACCCGACTTGTGGTTCGCGATGATCATGAGAACCTGTTCTTCTCCGACGTTCAACCTCGACACCGTGTACCAGTTCACACTGCCCAGGATCAACTTTATTTCGCTCGGGAGGTTGATGGTTTGCTCGGCAGATTTGATTCCGTAGCGCTGCGCCACCTGTTCAAAGGTTTCCTTCAGGGGCTCGACGTGTTCGTAGGTCAGCTCCGTTGTTACGTTGTTGAAAACCCTGATGATTTTCTCCGGCAGTCCCGTTTCACTGATGAACGCGGTGAACAGACCAGACGGCGATTCCACGGTGACTTTGTACTTGTTACCCAGCTTCTCCAGTTTCGTTATCCCCCGCTCTTTCAGCTGCCTGATGAAAAGATCCTCCAGATCGAGTATCTCCAGTGGGGAATTCCGATAGTTGTTCGGCTGTCCCATGATGAACAATTCAGAGTGCTTCGCCCAGACGAGGAACACAGGATCAAGGACATGAACGATCTTATCGTTGGGCCATCTGTAGACCATCTCGATCCGGCTCTTGTTCGTGGGCCCCTTTTCGACCACAATCCTCCTGCCAAAATAGGACGAGTTCAGATACAACTCTATAAAAGACTGTGCGAGGGCAAAGCTCGCGACAACAACTACAAAAATCGAGAACAGCGTTCTCTTCATCCAGGCTTACTCTCCCGAACTTTCAAAATCCATCCCCGACCAGCTTGACCAAGCTCAAATAATCGAAGAGTTCGGATACGACTTTAGCTTCCTGCACCAGCGGCTCGACGTTCCGTTTCGGCGGCACGTTGAAGACGACGTAGAACACAGCTGCAGCGGCAGCGACACCGATTGCGAGCTCCCACAGTATTCTACGTGGTCTGACGAATCTCCTCATGATTTTTTCTTCGAGTTTCGCACTCGGCCTGTAGTCACATCTCATTCGGAAGACCTTCAAAGCTTCGGAGTACATTTCTACTTCACGTTTCGTTACTTCATCGAGGTCCTTCTCGTCGAGCTCACCGTCAAGAAAACCGTTGAACTTTTCCTCACTCATTGTGAGCCTCCTCCAGCAACTTCTTCAATCTCTTCCTCGCGTAGTGTAGACTGCTTTTGACACTTCCGATCGGTTTTGAGACGATCCTGCTTATTTCCTCGTAACTCAAACCGTCCACGTCACGCAATTTGATGAGCAATCTATCTTCAGGTGATAGTTTCTCGAGCGCGTTGACGATCCTCTCGTACTCCAGTTCGCCCACAACCGATTCTTCCGTATCGATCTCTGAAACAGGATGCTGGGTCGGATGTTCCTCGTCTTCCGCAAAGTCTGTCAGAATTTCGCTCCTTCTTTTGTACTTCGCCAGATAATCCTTACACACGTTGACGGTTATCCTGTATATCCACGTTGAAAGCTTTGAGTCTCCCTTGAACTTCCTTATACTTTTAAAGATTCTCAACATCACATCCTGTACCACATCGTCGACGTCATCGGAACCCAGGTAAGATCTCGCTATGGACCCGATCTTTCCCGCGTACTCTCTGTAGAGAATCCTAAAGGCTTTCTCATCACCGCGTCTCAATCCCTCGATGAGTTCTTCGTCGCGCATCCTCTTCCTCCTATTTTGACCAGCGTGCTACGAACGAAGTTCACGACAGATGATTCTGTCACTGCGACAGAAGGGTTGATCTATCATTTTGAAAACTCTTTCCCCAACGGGATTCTTTATGCCGGCGAGATAGTCTGCAACGTGCAGATGCAGACACTTGACACTCTTCAGGTTACGTATACCACCCGTACCGAGCCGGGAAAGAATTTTTCTCAGGTTCTCATCTTCTATGTTCATGTCTCTCAGTTTCCTCACCTGAGCGTGCGCTTCGATGTATGCTTTCTCGAACTCCGGATCTTCACGAATGAGCGCTTCGAATCTATCGATCCAGCCGACCGCTTCCAGACGCGATATTTCTCTACAGAGTCTTGGACACACCAGCCAGAAAAGCGTTGGAAACGGTTTTCCGTTGATCTCGCACGTGTTCTCTATGACCACAGGAAAACCGTGCTCACAGTTGAGCACTATCCTCTTTACACCGAGTGGTTTCCTTTTCAACTGCTTTTCAAGGATCAAAACTTCTTCATGGCGAACGCTTTCCAATTTTCCAGTTCAACCTCCTCCAGGATCTGGAAGTTCTCCTGGGCCACGGTCTTTATCCTTTCGGCATCGGTGCTGGGAATACCGGACACGATGATCGTCGATCTACGGTGAATCACCCTGTCGATCTGTCCTAAAAGTGATATTACCAAATTGCTCGTCAAATTCGCAACCACGACGTCGAACGTTCCTGAGACGTTTTCAAGCAGATCGGACAGCTTGACCTCTATCTGGACACGGTTGAGTCGGGAAAAACGCCGGGCTATTTCTATCGCGATCGGATCGTTGTCGACGGCAACGACCTTTTTCGCACCGAGCTTCTTAGCGATGATGGAGAGGATCCCAGTACCACAACCGACATCGAGCACACGGTCTTTGCTCTTCAGATAGTTGTACATCACACGCGCCACCAGCTTGGTCGTGGGATGGTCTCCCGTGCCGAAGGCGGCACTGGGTCTCATCTTGATCACTACCGCGTCCTTCTTGAACCTGTGAGTTGGATCTATCCAGACCCCCGGGACGATCTCGAAAGGTTTGAGTTTTAAGTAAACGAACCAATCGCGTTCCCGGGTAGGTCTTTTCTGTAGCAACTCACAGCCGAACCGTTCCTGAAGCTTTCTGATCGTGTCTTCATCAAAGGTGTAGACTCGGAGCACGGAACCTCCTTCTGCCAGTTCGATCGCAAAATTCAAAAAATTAAGACCCAGAAGGAACTCCTCAATTCCCTCTGGGTCGGGGCACGTCAACAACCATTCGAGCGTTGTTCTGTTCTTCACAGGCTTCCCTCTAACGCCCTTCTGACGAAGTTCGGAAGTACGAAACACGCTTTGTGCAACTCTTCGTTGTAGTACTTCAGTTCCTCCGACATGGCCTTCGCAGCCTCGAACCTGTAGTCCTTTATCGGATCCAGTCCTTTCGACGCGAAGATGTACAGCCAGAAACCCGACGGATACGTCGTCATGAAACCTGCGTACGCCCTGACGACTGGAAAAACATTCTTGATCCTTCTGTACGCTATCTTCGTCCAGCTGAAATCGTAAAGGGCGTTTTCTCCCTCTGCGTTCATGATTCCTCCATCTTTCAGCGCCTCGAAGCATGCTTTGTAAAATTCCTGAGTGAACAGATGGCCACCCTCACCCGCTGTCGGGTCGGTCGAATCGATTATGATGACATCGAATTGATTCTTCACTTTCTTGATGTATTCCGCACCGTTCTCGAAGACGAGCTCTACCTTATCGCTGTTGAACGCTTCTCCGGTCTTCAGATACTGCTTGGAAACCTCCACCACTCGCCTGTCGATCTCGCACAGCACCACATGTTCGACCTCTGGATGCCTCAAAACTTCCCTCAACGTGCCCCCGTCCCCTCCGCCTATGATGAGCACATCTTTCGGGCACGGATGGGTGAACATGGGCACGTGTGCGAGCATCTCGTGGTACATGAATTCGTCTCTGTCTGTGGTCATCGTGATGCCATCCAGAGCGAACACCCTGCCCAGCGTCGGGTTGTCGAAGATGTCTATCCTCTGGATCGGTGTTTGCTCAGAGTGAACTACCCGTGAGATTTTCATGAAAAGTCCGACGTCACCACCGGTGTAGTACTCGAAGTACCACAGATGCTTGCCGGCGAGCAGCTTTTCATTCATGTTTTACTCCTCCTTTGACGGCCTTGTGTGAGGCTTCGAAAGGTATGCCGATCATCCTGTAATCTCCTCTGCGATGCTCGAATACCTGGGTCCTCTTCGCCTTGAACACCTGCTTCAGGTACTCGAACGCCTTCCATGGGTCTGTGTCATCGCCGCACGTGAACAGATCGATCGCTGCATAACCATACTCTGGCCACGTGTGGATCGTCAGGTGAGACTCGCTGATAACCACCACACCGCTCACTCCGTAGGGGAGGAACCGGTGGAACGAACTACCAACGATCGTCGCGCCAGCGATCAGCGCGGCGTTCTTCATCTTTTCTTCGACGTATTCCACGTCGTCGATTGCGCGAGGATCACATTCATAAAATTCTGCGATCAGGTGCCTACCCAGGCTTTTCTCCATTTCTAATCCCTCCCCTTCAGTCTATTTCGATCCAGAGGACCACAGCCTCCTTCTTCTTGCTCGGATTCTTGAGCATGTGTTTCTTGTCAGCCTTGTAATAGAAGCAATCTCCCTGTGAGAGCCTGTACCTTACACCGTCCAACCAGAGATCCACTTTGCCCTGCAGAACGTAACCGAACTCGTCTCCTTCGTGGTAACCTTCTTCTTCTGTTTGGGCCCCAGGTCCAAGCACGACGAGCACAGGATCCACCTTTTTCGTCTCCACATCACTCATCAACAGATAGGCGGCAACACCCTCCGGTTGATCGTAAAGTGGAACCCTATCTTCTTTCTTGAACACGATCTTCTCCTCATCCTGGTCGGAAAAGAACGATTTCAGATCTGTCCCCAGCGCCCTGAGTATTTTTTCGAGCGTGTCCAGAGACAACGACGTTTTGTTGCTCTCCAGCTGCGATATGAAACTCCTTGAAAGATCGGTTCGCACCGCGAGTTCTTCCTGCGTCAAGCCTCTGGACATCCTCAGCCTTCTGATCTTTTCACCGATGTTCATGGTAACACCCCGGTATGCATAATAAGCTGCTTCTCTTACCTGTTAAGTATTATAATCACACTCGGTCAAGTTACGTAGTCATTATAAAACCATCCGACAGGAAGTGATGTGAGAACATCTTTAAGAAATGTTTGCAACTTTTCCATTTACCTAGACTCAGTGAAGAGCAACCTCCCTGACTGTCCTGAATACTTGACCCGTTTTGACGTTTATCATGTTCAGCGCACATGATTGACCGAGACAGAGAAACATGGGTTCAAATTTTTTCTGGAAGTCCACAAGGTGTATTATTCTAAATGGTATGAAACAGGATCTCACGACCCGACTGGAAGAGTACCTTAAAAGCTTGAACTTCTCAAAATCCCACGACAACAGAGTGTCCTGGGACGTTTACTTCATGCGCATCAGCCGGATGGTGAGCGAGCGTTCCACCTGCCTGCACAGGAAGGTTGGCGCACTCATCGTGCGAGAGAACAGAATCTTGGCGACAGGATACAACCAGCCACCGTCAGGCTTCCCACATTGTGATTCCATCGGTTGTATACGAGACGCACTGTCGATAGCTTCGGGAAAAAATCAGGAGATCTGTTTCGGCCTGCACGCAGAGCAGAACGCTCTCATGCAGGCGGCGAAGTTTGGAATATCCACCCGGGGTGCCACGATCTACGTAACGACGAAACCATGTTCTGTGTGCGCGCGTTTGATCATCAACGCGGGTATCGTGAGGGTTGTGTACGAGCAGGATTATCCCGATCCTTTGACGGATTACTTTTTCAGCACCTGTGGGATCGCTGTTGACAGAGTGATTGGAGGTGAACCAGTTGAAGGTTGAGGCTCTGCAGGAGTATTTGAGGAGCGAAAGGTGGCCGACCATATGGTGTCCGGGCTGTGGTAACGGTATCGTGCTCAAAGCGTTTCTTCAGGCGGTCCACGAGCTGGGATTGAGTAAAGACAGAATAGCTGCGGTTTCCGGAATAGGGTGTTCTTCGCGCGCAACCGGTTACATAGACTTCAACACACTGCACACGCTGCACGGAAGGGCGATAGCGTTCGCAACCGGTGTGAAGCTCGCAAAGCCCGATTTTCACGTCGTTGTACTCGGAGGAGATGGAGACATCCTCGCGATCGGGGGCAATCACTTCATCCACGCCTGCAGGAGGAACATAGACCTGACGATCATCGTCTTCAACAACATGATCTATGGAATGACGGGTGGACAGGTTTCGCCCACAACACCCGTTGAGAAAATCGCGTCCACAACCCCGTTCGGGAACACAGAACTACCGTTCGACACCGTGAAAATGGCCATCGCTGCCGGTGCTACCTACGTGGCGAGGGCAACGGTGTACCATTATCCACTGCTGGTACAGTACATAAAGCGCGCACTGAGCCATCGCGGGACCGCGGTCGTGGAGGCCGTGACGAACTGTCACACCTATTATGGCCGCTACAACAAAATCGGAGATGCGGCACAGATGATCGAATACTTCAAGAAGAACTCCGTCACGCTGGAAAGAGCAAAAAATATGAGCCAGGAAGAACTCAAAGACAAGATAGTCATCGGAGAATTTCACGTGGAAGAGAGACCGACTCTCCTGGACAGGTACAAAAAGATCATCGAAACCGCGAGAAAGGAGTGAAACTATGGCGCTATCTGAACCCATCGCGGTGAGAATCGCTGGCAGCGGTGGACAGGGAAGCGTTCTTGCCGGAAGAATACTCGCACAGGCTGCCGTGCTCGATGGCAAGTACGTCGTCCAGACGCAGCTCTACGGTGCACAGGTGCGTGGCGGTATAAGCCACTGCGATGTGCTGATAGACGATGAATGGATAGATTTCCCTGAAGCAACCCAGTTCGATGTGATGTATCTTATGCATCCTGACGTCGTCAAGGCTTACTACAAACTCCTCAGAGTTAACGGTATCGTGTTGCTCGACTACACCTTTCTGCAGAACATACCTCAGAAGATCCTCACTCTGACGAAGAAAGTGATCGCGCTTCCACTCGAAAGGATGGCCATAGAGAAATTCAAAACTCCGATCGTGGCGAACATGATAGGCCTCGGGGTGCTGGTCAAGGCGACACGACTGGTGAACATCGAATCGCTGCTCAAAGCCGTTGAAGAGAGCGTTTCTGAAAGGTACGTTAAGATGAACATCGAGGCGATCCGGTATGGATACGAATCTACCACGAAAGAGTACAGGATCAGATCAGAACAGAGAATCAGAACCCTCGGTTTTGAGTGAAGTGCTATCATCGTTTCTCCACGCGGTCGAAGGGTTCATCGAGGCGATCGAAAGAGAACGGAACTTGAGGATACACTTCGTGATTGGTTCCGCAGTCATGGTGCTCGCATACACCTTGAAACTCACAACCAGCGAACTGCTCTGGATCATCTTTGCGGTTTTCTCGGTCATCGGTATGGAGCTGCTCAACACGCTCGTCGAATCGATCATGGATCTGTACGAAACGAGGCCGAATCCAACCATCAAGTTTGTGAAGGATGTGGCAGCCGGCATCGTCCTGTGGTATTCTCTCTTTGCAGTGGTGGTGGGTGTGATAGTCCTGGGAAGAGCCCTGTTCAACTGGGACCATTCGGTTGGAAAACTCATCGCGTTGATCTTCGTCTTGATCTTCCCTGTCGCATCGTTGATATGGAGGTTTTCGAGCCTATGGCGCAAAAGATAAGAGTCGTTGTTGTTGATGATTCTGCCTTCATGAGAATGGTCTTGAAGGACATCATCGATTCTCAACCTGACATGCAGGTGGTCGGTGTTGCCAAAGACGGCCTCGAGGCGCTTCAGGTCATAGAAGAGAAGAAACCAGACGTCGTCACGCTGGACGTCGAGATGCCGAAGATGAATGGAATAGAGGTGCTGAAAAGAATCGCGCAGAAATACCCTGTCAGAGTCATCATGGTCAGCAGTTTAACTGAAGAGGGCGCCGACATAACGATTACCGCGTTGACTTTAGGTGCCGTGGATTTTCTAACCAAACCTTCGGGTTCGACCTCGCTGACGTTCCGTGAAGTTGCAGACGCCTTGCTGACAAAGATAAGGAACGCGATGCTCGTCGATCCTAAGAATCTCTTCGCAAGGCAGATCGCAAAACCTGCCCTGACGGCACCGAAGAAAACCTTTCTTGGCAACAAAGCGGTGGTCATCGGCGCTTCAACGGGTGGGCCAAGATCGCTCGATCTGATAATACCAGCCCTGCCGGAGAACTTTCCAGCTCCTGTATTCTTGGTGCAGCACATGCCACCCGTGTTCACCAAGTCTCTCGCGACGAGACTCAATTCGATATCCAAATTGGCGGTCAAGGAAGCAGAGGACGGTGAAATCGTTAAGAAAGGTACGGTTTACGTCGCGCCGGGTGATTTTCACATGGGTATTCGCACGGTCAACTCAAACGTGCAGGTGTTCCTTGACAAGTCCGAAAAGATCAACAACGTCAGGCCGGCTGTGGATTTCACACTGATGAAAGTTGCGGAGATCTACAAAGCTAACACCATTGCAGTGATACTGACAGGTATGGGTAGAGATGGAACCAAAGGAGCGTTCATGGTAAAGTATTACGGTGGAAAGGTCATAGCCGAACATGAGTCCACGTGCGTTGTCTACGGCATGCCGAAAGCGGTTGTCGAGGAAGGATACGCCGATTACGTTCTACCGGCTGACAAGATAGCCGAAAAACTGATCGAGTTGGTTTGAAACCCAGTCAATTGCTATAATATGAGAGTAAAAAAACAGAGGGGAGATGGGTGTGCGAAGAACTCTTTGTTTTTTGCTGTTGATATCACTCTTTGCCGTCGCTGTTGGGGGGTATCTGACTGTAACTTACGTTGTGCAGCAAGGTGATACGCTCTACGACATCGCCCGAAAGTTCAAAGTCTCTCCTTCAACCATCCTGGATTGGAACAATGTGAATCCACTCAGACTTTCTCCCGGTCAGAGATTGGTGATACCGCAACCAGAAGGATTGATATACACCGTAAAGAAAGGTGATACGCTCTATTCCATAGCGAAATCGTTCTTCACATCCGTGGCCGATCTGAAGGCAGCAAACGATCTGACCTCTGACAACATCGTCGTGGGTCAAAAGATCTTCGTCCCCGTCAAATCGATAGGTAAGGCGTTCAACACGGAGAAAGGCTACATCTGGCCCACTTACGGTGTGATCTCTTCTCCTTATGGCTGGAGAAGACATCCGATAACCAAGCAGATGTCCTTCCATTCCGGCATAGACATCGCGGCACCGGAGGGTACTCCGGTTTTTGCCTCGGCACCAGGTACCGTCATCTTCGCAGGTGAAAAACCTGGTTACGGCCTACTGGTGGAAGTGAAAGGCTCAAGAGAAATTTTCAGATACGCACACCTGTCGAAAATCACCGTGTACGTCGGTCAGAGGGTTGAGAGAGGCACGTTGATAGGGCGCGTTGGCAGCACTGGAGTGAGTACTGGGCCACATCTGCACTTTGAAATTGAAGCTCTGAACAAAGGAGAAACCGTGAATCCTTTAGCATACCTGCCTTCTTCAACGAAGGTTTACGTTCTGATGGAAAGCACGGAAGGTATGGGTGGCGAATGAGACTCAGCGATGTGAATCGATCCAGTTCAAAAGGTCCATCTTGAACTTCTCGGCGTTTTTTGTATCTTCGAACAGTTCGTGGTACGCACCCTCGTAGACCTTCAGAACTCTGTCTTCAACCTTCAATCTCTCGAAGAATTCCTTGGCTCCACTCGGAAGGGTCACTCTGTCTTCACTACCCACCGCAACGAAACATGGTACGTTTATTCTGTGAGCCTCTTCTATCGCCAGCCTGCTGTGTTTAAAAAGATCGGCGGCGAGTTTTGCAGAGATTTTTCTGTGCACGAGCGGATCAGACACGTATCTCTGTACCGCATCTGGATTTGTGGAAAGATCGTTCGGATCTATGCTGTTGTCGAAGCTCAGGCCAGGTGCCAGTAAAGAAAACACCGAAGCGATCGCTCTCAGAGCAAAGTTACTGTTTGGAAGGTGAAGCGCGGGCGAAGTGACTATCAAGCCTTTGATGTTGTTCCTCAGTTCCGCGTACCTGATGGCGATCAAGCCACCGAGGCTGTGACCCATGAGAAAACTGTCAGGATGTTTTGAAATCAATTCGTCAATGATCCTGAATATCTGTGAAAAAGCTGCATGGCCACGTTTCCCCTCGCTTTCTCCGTGACCAGGCAGGTCGAACAGGGTGAGACCGTATCTGGGTGAGAGCAACTCGACGAGCCACTGATAACGCTTCGCATGTTCACCGAGGCCGTGCACAACGACCACATGACCTTCAGTTCCTTGAATCTCCTTTATCCACATTCTTTTTCTCCTCCACCACTTCAAAATCTATCTCCCCGGTGATCTTGTCCGCCCTCAAAACTCTCACTCTGAGCATGTCGCCTATCTTGAAGACCTTACCAGTTCTTTCTCCCACGAGTATGTTCTTCCTTTCGTCGTAGATGTAGTAATCGTCGAGTGTGGATACGTGCACCAGGCCCGAGATCAGTTTTTCAGGTATCTCGACGAACAGACCGAAGCGTGTGACGTTCGTGACGACAGCTTCAAAGATCTCGTCCATGTGTTTGCTTATGTACTCCACCTTCTTCATCGCTAACAGGTCCCATTCGGCTTCATCCGCGATTCTCTCACGCTTGCTGCAGTGCTCGGCGATCTTCGGTAAAAGCTCCGAATAGACTTCGATCTGTTTTTCAGTGAACCGGTTACCCTGTCTCAAATAGAGCTTCAACAAACGGTGGACAACCAGATCTGGATACCTTCTGATCGGAGAAGTGAAATGCGTGTACGCGTACGATGCCAATCCGAAGTGTCCGATGTTGGTTGGTGAATACATGGCACGCTTCATGGATCTGACCATCAGTTTCTCCACGCTGGAGCGCAGCGGGTGATCTCTGACCAGCTCGAGCACTTTCTGAAGGACGCTCGGATGGATCGTCTTTGGAAACTTCAGCTTCACACCGAGCGCTTCCACGTATTCTTTCAACTGCAGTATCGTATCCGGATCCGGTTCTTCGTGAACTCTGTAAACGAAAGGAAGACCAGCGTTGTGGAAAATCTCCGCCACCGTTTCGTTGGCCCTTATCATGAATTCTTCGATCAATATCTCTCCCGGTCCCCTCTTCCTGGGCACGATGTCCAAAACCTCACCCTTTTCGTTCATCACAACTTCAACTTCTCCACCTTCTATGTCGGTTATCGCGCCACGAGCCTTCCGGGCCTGTCTCAGGATCATGGAAAGTTCGTGCATCGTTCTCAGGGCATTCGAAATCTCCCTTCCCAGAGCACGCTCAACCGATTCGTCGCCCCCAAGCAGTCTGTTCACGATCGTGTAGGTCAGTCTCTTCTTGCTGTTTATGACGCTCGGCGAAATGCTGAAATCCAGCAACCGTCCTTCGCTGTCGATGATCATCTCTACGGTGAAGGTGAGGCGATCCTTTCCTTCCATCAGGCTGCACAGATTGTTCGAAAGCTTGAAAGGCAACATGGGCACAACTGTATCTAGAAGATAAACGCTCGTTCCTCTGCGAAAGGCTTCTCTGTCGAGCGCCGAGCCTTCCTTCACGTAATGAGACACGTCGGCGATGTGAACACCGAGCATGTACCTTCCTTTGGGAAGTTTCTTTATCGACACCGCATCGTCGAAATCCTTCGCATCTTCACCGTCTATCGTGAAGATGATCTCATCTCTCAGATCAATCCTGCCCTCGACGTCTCTTTCCGTCACATCGTCCGGTAACTGTTCCAACTCCTCGAGCACTTCGTCGGGGAACCTGTCCGAAAGGTCGTACTTCGCCATCACGGCAGGTATATCCGTTCTGGGATCGTCCACGTTCCCCAAAACAGTTTCCACACACGCCTCGGGATTTCTTCCCCTCTTCGGCCATTTGATGATCTTGGCGACGACACGTTGGCCAGGTCTCGCGCCACCTATGCACTCGACAGGAACGTAGAAATCGTAGACGATCTTCGGATCGTCTGGAACGATGAAAGCGAAGGTCCTTCTCAGTTCGAGAACGCCCACGATTCTCTCTTTGCCACGTTTCAGAACGCGTACAACTTTTCCCATCGGCAGGTTTCGCCATCGGCCAACGATTTCAACCAGTACCCTGTCACCGTGTATCGCACTCGAGGCAAACTCGATCGGTACCGCGATCTCTTTTCCATCCTCGGTGGTGACGAACGCTATGCTTCCTCTCCTTGAAAATTCGATCGTTCCAGAGATGAGGTTGCTTGATTCTGCAGAGTGGTAATAACCTTTTCCATCCCTAATGAGCAAACCTTCCTCCAAAAGCTGCTTTACAACGTCCCTTACAGCGCGTTTATCAGCTTTCGATTTCACCTTGAGCGCCTTGTAAATCGCTTTCAAGGTGTACTTGCTGTCGGCTTTGAAGAGAGAAAGAATCAACCCTCTGAGTTCATCTGTAGATGGTGACACAGGCCTTACCCCTTTCCTTAGATGTGTACATGGCTTTGTCCGCCAGAACGATGAGTTCGTCCGGTTCAAACACATCGTCCTCCGGATAACCAGCCACACCGAAACTCATGGTTACCTTGAAATCGAACGGATTCATGGATGACATGTTGCGCAGTATCTTTTCACAAACCAACGCGGCACTTTCTTTATCCGTGTTCGGCAATATCATTATGAATTCCTCTCCGCCGTAACGACCCAGTATGTCCGTCGAACGGGTGTGACTCCTCATCAAAGAGGCGATGAACTTGAGCACTTCATCACCGATCTTGTGGCCATAGGTGTCGTTTATCCTCTTGAAATCGTCTATGTCCGCCATGACGACGGAAAAGCTACTGCCGTACCTCTTGACCCTTTCGAACTCCTCGCGTAGCCTGTGGAGGAAGTACCACCTGGTGTAGAGGCCCGTCAGAGGATCTGTGATGCTGCGTTTGTAGGAAATCGCGTCCCTCAGAATGTATTCCGCAACCTCTTGAAGGTTCAGAACGATCTTCATCAGATTTTCACCCTGTGCCCTGTTCACGAACAGGGACTTGTTCGCCAAGTACATGTGTAATTTGTAACTGTGCTCGAGCTGGACCACGTGGTAAACCTCGAATGGTTCGTACGATGATATCAGTTTGTTCGGGATGTCTCTCACGTTGAAGCCGGAAAATTCGACGATCTTTCCTGAACCATCCACCAACATCAGCGCCGCCGAGTTGATGGGCAGGATGTTCATCATCCTCGAGAGCAAAAAATCGAGTATCGACTTCAAATCTTCCTGAAAATCGGCAACTTTGAGCGTGTCGAGTGCGTACTGTGCCACGGCGTGCGCATCGATGAAACTCTTCAGCAGCGACCTCAACTCCTTCATCATCGATCTTACGTCTCCTTCGTCTATCCTTGCGGTATCAAACAAGCGCACGAACCTGCTTATCGCCGAGGTCATGCCCACCTTTTGCTCGAGCCAGCCGGCTGCAGAATCAAATCCGTGGGTTCTGTAGATCGTGACGGCCCTTTCCGCGTAGTTCAAAGCCTTCAACTCTTCTCCGAGGGCTTTGTAAGCTAAAGCCATGCCTTCAAGCACCTGGGCAAGCGAGAGGAACGTTCCGTCTTTTATGTCAGATCTCTCCAGCCTTTCAGCGAATCTGAAGAACGAATCCCTGTCGAGCGGAGCAATCCTCGCACCGAACGCCTGGCAGGCTTCCTGCATCCAATACGGATGATCCTTATTCACGAACCTTCTCCAGGCTTTCAACAGATCCTCGTCACTCTCAGCGAGTATCAGATCTCTGAACTCGACAAACGTTGGATTGTTCAAAGCTGGATTATCGATGTTTTCTTTCAGCAGCTTCCTCGCTTCCTCCAAGCGTCCGTTCAGAGCGTAGGCAGCAACCTTCGCCCTCAACCCGCGTTCTTCTATCCCAAGCTGTTTCTCTATGGATCTTTCTTTTTCAAGATCCTCCAGAGCTTCTTCGAGCTGTTTGTTGTACGTGTGATACTGGGCTTCCACGAAGTACGTGTAGGCCTCCGTTGCACCATTATCAACCATTTTTGAAAGTTCTCTGAGCTGGTGTATCACTGCGAACATCTTTTCCGTTTCTCCTCTGTACAGATTCGTCCACATCATGTTGCTCAGTGCAACCATCATGAGATCGTGAGAACCGATCCTGTTCGCGATCTCCACCACCTGCTCGAAGAGCCTCTGAGCTTCAGGGGCGGCAGTCAGGCGGGTGCCAAGGAGTAGGAGCGTTTCCGCGAGCACATCGTAGAACCGCCCTTCTTCGGCGAGCAACTTCGCCGTGTTCAGAAGCTCGAGTGCCTGGATCGATTCAACGCCTCGTGCACGGGCGATCAGCGTCAGCGCGCTGGCCTTCAATCTGTTGTGCAGAGGCAAATTCGACAGCTGTGCAACCAGAAACGACAATTTTCTGATGGTTTCCTGATCGATCTTCTGACCTGCCCTGAGCATTCTGCGAACCTTGTAGCTGAGCTTGAGCAGCTCGGAGTAAGGCGTTTTCCCTTTGAAATCTATTTCCTGTTCGAGCTTCATGGCTTCGTTCACTTCGCCCGCCGCCACGAGCGCGGCGTAACGGAAGAACGAGAATTTTTCTACAGTTCCAAGTTCCTCACTGAATCGCTTCAAACCCTTCGGCTCACCCTTGATACCGAGCGCTTTGAACTTCAGACTGACCAGTGCGTAACTGATTCTGTCTTTCAAAATTTCCTGAGCTTTGTTAATGTAGTCCAGCGCGGCGGAAATGTCTCCGTAAGAGTGGATCTCTTTCCTGGCAGCCCTCAGATACATCGCCGCGGCGGACACGGCTTTGCCCAGCATCCTGAGGTGCCAGGCTCTCTTTTCATAGCTTGGAGCTTTCAAAGCTAAGGAACTGTGTATCCTGTCGCGGACCGATCGCTCAACGCTCTCGTACAACGTTCGCCAGAGCTCGGGTAGAGTGAATCTGAACCTTTCGTTTTCGAAGTAAACCAGACCGTCGTTCATCAGATTTCGCAGAGAACGGTCCAGTTCTTCTTTCTCCAGATCGATCGCTTCGCAGAGGGCTTGAATTTCCACGGGAGAGAATTTCTCTCCGCACAGACTGAGAAAAGCCGCCTTCGTCGATCTGTACTTTTCCACCGATAGCTCGAGCACATCGTTGAGGTTGCTCGTGAGAAAGGTTTCATCCACGTGCAGACGGTCTTCTGAAACACTCAGCTTGTTTTCCTTTGCCAAGACCTTCAGCACCTGTGTGATCTTTCCTGCCAAACCTTGAGTGACGGTGTACAGCCATCGAGCGAATTCCTGTGGGATATTTTTCTCGTCGCTCGCCAGCGACTGGCTGACCAACTTCAACGTTTCTTCGAAACTCAAAGGATTGACTTGTACCCTGAAATCGACGCGTATGTCCGTTTCGTCCCTTATGGAACTCAGAAGCAGAATGTGACCCTGAGGATAAACGTATTCACTGAGCTGTTTAAGCAACATCTTCACACTCGTACTCATTTCGTGGGCATCATCAACCAGGAAGACGATGGGCCGCATCTTACTCAGCAACTTTGCAACGGTCAGAATCACTTCGTCGGAAGAAAGCTCTTCGGCCGACACGAGTCTCGATATGTTATTCTTGGTTGTCTCATCCAAGTTCGAGTAAGTTTCGTTGTCCAGCAGCTGAACCAGATCCATCACGAGTGTTTCGACGCTCGTCACCCAGACGGCGGGCATGTTCATGCGACGAAAATCGTCGACGAGCAGACCCAACAGGGTGGTCTTCCCACTCCTCTGAGGTCCGTAGATCAGAATCGTGTTGAGCTTAGGTTTGAGATTCTTAATCAGGTTCAGGATCTCCGCTTCCTCACGACGCGCCAGAACCACGGGTCTGACCCTGACACGTCCCGACAGTCCACCCAAAGAGTTCGCCGTGAACACGAAGTGTAATTTTCTTTCCGATGGCTCTTCTTGTGTGAACTTACCCACTGCATCCCTTATGGATTCATCTTTCGAAAGCGAGAGAATCAACTTGCCAAACACGTAGGCAGTCGAAGCAACGGAAGATTCAGCATATCTTACAAATTCCGGTGCGATGAAAACTCCCTGTTTGGGAAATTTTCTGGGATTGCGCCAACACGGGGCGATCATGTAAAAATCTTCGTCCTTTTTCAAAAAATCCTGCAGACTGATGATTGGAATCACTATTCCGTGGTGTATGAGCTCTCTCAACAGGTTCAGTAAGAACCTGGCGAACCGCTCGGCCTCTTGTGGGTCATGAAAATCGATATCTTCCCCACCGTAGTAGGCGAAGAAAATCTGAGGTGTTTCGGAACGGAAATCGAAACCCTCGATCGGTGCAATCGCGGGATGCTTCATACGCGACAGCTTCGTGAGAAAATCTGCAAGCTCTTCTGTTTTATCGCCTACCGCCTCTTTGAGCACAACCTTCAGCCTCTTGTAAGTATCCTGTTCGAGGATCAGAAATTCATCCCCACTGTAAGTCTGCCTCAAGAGCCTAACCAGTCTCATGAATTCCCCCCGCAAGAGCTTCACGAGTCAGTCCGAGTACCTCGTCGATCACCTTATCCAGCTCGACGTTCTTGTAAGAACAACCTGCCGCTCGTGCGTGACCCCCACCACCGAGAGCGGCGGCGATCTTGCTCACGTTCAACCAGTGCTTAGATCTGAAACTCACGTGAACTTCACCCTTGGGAAATTCGGTGAAGAGAATCGCAACCTCTATATCCTTCATGGATCTGAGTTCCGATACGAAGCCACTACTGTCGTCCTCCGTACAACCCAGCGATAGGTAATCTTCATAGCTCAACCAGGAATAAACTAATCGATCTTCCACCTTCATGTGCTCGATCATTCGCTCCAGAAGCTTGAACTGTTCGAGCGTTCTGTTCTCAAGGATGGTCGATGCGACGAAGTACGGTTGTGCACCAAGCTCGACGAGTTCCGCCGCGGCCCTGAGGACGTTCCCATCGGTGTTGGAATACTTGAAGAAACCTGTATCCGTCATGATGCCGAGCAAGTTGGTCGTTGCGAGCGGTGGATCGTAACTTACCCCCATGGCTTTGTTTATATTATAAACTATCTGAGCCGTTGAGGCGCTGGAAACATCGACCAGATTGAGGTCTCCGAACAGTGAATTCGTTTCGTGGTGGTCTATCACTACCAGCTTTGCTCTTTTCAAAAGATCTTGAAACCTCCCAACCCTGTCCGGTGAAGAGCAATCCACAACGACTATCAGATCTGGATTGAAATTCTGCAATTGTTCGAAAGGCTCTATCTTATCAACGGCGAAAAAGAGCTTGTAATACCAGGCGATCTGGTCGTCTATGCCGGCTCTCGCAGTTTTTCCGAGCCGTCGCAATCCCTCGGCGAGGCACGCCACGCTGCTTATATCGTCTCCATCCGGCATCACGTGGCCCAGAACGAGGACGTTGTCTTTGGACATGAGCTCCGATACCACAGACAGGAACTTCGTCATCCTCCCTGCACCCACCTTGACAGATAATCCTTCACCTGTTTTTCATCGTGAACTCGTTTGGTGGAGAAATCGACCGTCACGTAATGGTCCGAACCGAGATACAGCGTTGGTTGAACGGTCAGAATCTGTCCGAAAGCGTTCGGATCGTAGTGAACTCCGACGATCTGACCTATGAAGAAGGTGTGATCACCCGTGCGCCTGAAATCGACGAGCTTACACTCGTACGCCGCATAGCAATCGCCCAACACCGGTACTTTGACCTTTCTTGCGTTGGTGAGGTTTATTTCAAAGACGTTCAGCTTATCTATGTCCCTACCAGAAGTCTTACCGACGAAGGCGGCCAGCCTGCTCTGATCGTACCTTATGAAGTTCACGGTGAACTCTTTCGAAGACAGAATCAGATCGTGCGTCAACCTCTTCGGCGAGATCGAGACCCCATAGAGAGGTGGATCGTGAGAAAGCTGTGTATGCCATGCGGCAGCCATCACGTTGATCCTTTCCTCGTACATGCTGCACACCAGCGCAACGTTGGCAGGATAATGAAGGTTGTACTTCTGTAAACTCTCCACAAAGACCATCCCGATCACCTCCCAACGGCTGTCGAAGAAATACGATCTATAACATCGGCGAGCACCCGAGCCGATAGATCGAAACCCTTTTCGGTGAGCCTGAGAAATCCTCCTTCGAGCCGCAACAGTTCACCCAGGAGGTCTGAAAAGAGAACCTCAGGATCGAACGCTGGATAGAGACTTCTCAATCGTTCGACGCTCACCCCTTCCCGCAGTCTCAAACCCATGAAGAGACTCTCCTTCAATTCCTGAAGCTCGTCGTTCTCAGAAAAATACTCGAACGCGAACTCTCCCTTCCAGATCCGTGAAGCGTACTCGCCAATCTTCGAGGTGTTGACGTACCTGATCCTGCCCAGATGCCCGCCTGCAGCTATTCCCAAACCGATGTAATCTTCGTTCCGCCAGTATTTCAAATTGTGCCTGCAGAAGTTTCCGTTCAGGGCGAAATTGGAGATCTCGTATCTAAGATAACCAATCGACTGTACGGATTCGACGAATCGTTCGTATCGACCTTCGACTTCCTCACAGGGCGATTGGTTCAAACTTGGTTCGTGAGTCTCCAGCAGGTAGATGGAAACGTGGTCAGGTTTCAGCCTTTCAACCACACGGACATCTTCATCTATGGTTCGATCGCTCTCATCAGGCAAACCAACGATGAAATCCACGTTCACTCTGGCGAAACTCTTTGCCACTTCGAAAACTCTGAAGAAATCACTCACTGTATGTCTCCTTCTGACACGGTGAAGCACCGAATCGTCGGCCGCCTGCAATCCGATACTCACCCTGTTCACGCCGAGCAGTTTCAATTTTTCAACTGGAAAGCCGCAGTTCGGGTTGACTTCGACCGTGAATTCGATATCGCTTTTCAGATGGAAACGCTTCGCGATGAGACCAACCGTTTTCTCGAGCAGTTCGAAAGGAACGTCGCTCGGACTGCCCCCTCCGAAGTACATGCTTCCAACATAAACTTTCGGCAACAACCTGGCCCACAGTTCGATCTCTCTCCAGAGGGTTTTGAAGTATTCATCCACAAGCGAAAAGTCTGTGTAAGAAACAAAATCACAATAGCTGCATCTGCTTTTGCAGAAAGGAACGTGCACGTACAGACCCACTTCATCAGAAACTAACCCTGAAGACAAACTTTCCATCGATGAAACACGTGTCGAACTTGAATCTTTCGCCAATCCATTCACCCCTGATACCGACCGATGCCTTTTCCTGTCCGAGCGCCAGAACGAGGTCAAAGAACAGCGAAGACTTTCCAAGCGGAACCCTGAACTTCGCTGCCAGTGCGCCTGAAAATCCCTCGTACCATCCCACACCCATGAAGAGCCCTTCGTCACCCGTTTGTCCTCTCGTTAAAGGGTAAAAACCTGCGAAAACACCACGATCGAGCGCGTAGAAGCCGATCTCTTGGTTCTGTACCTTCAGATATACCCTGCTCATCCCCATCGTTACAGGCCCAAAGACATCGAACGAAGAAATGTTCACCGCGTAGTTTCCGAGGAAAAGTTTTTGCGTCGCGTCTATGAAAGCGTAAGATCCATCCGGTGAGAGACAGAAGAGCAACCTGTAGTTCGCCGGGGTCAGACCGTAACGTTCGACGTCGAAGGAGACGATCGCAGACCAGTTCTTCCCCACGGTGAAACCCGCTTTCAATTGCGCCTCTCCTTCTTTTATCCTCAAAAATCCTATCCTTCGTACGATAGTCTTCTGATGCTGGTAGATCGCTCCAAACTGAAGATCGTTTTCCGAGACCCTGATCAGGAAGTTACCGACATCGATGAAATGTGTCAGGCCATCGACGTAGAGCATCTCCACTCCTAAGAGGATCGAGCCCAGAAAAATCAGCAGTATCGAAAGTTTCAGTCTCACTCTTCGAGCAACCTCCTCAACACTTCGTTCACGAGTTTCGGGTTCGCAGTTCCCCTGGTTTGCTTCATCACCTGTCCAACAAAGAAGGAAAGCACGCTTTTCTTTCCAGATCTGTATTGACTCACCACCTGTGGATTTTCGTCTATGACCTTCTTCGCGATGTCGAAAATGACGCTTTCGTCGCTCAATTGTTTTAATCCTCTCTCCTCGACGATCTGGCTGGGCATCTTACCGGTTCGGAACACCTCGGGGAAGATCTCCTTTGCCGTCTTTATGGAGATCTCTCCCTGATCCACCATCTTTATGAGTTCCGCTATGTGCTCAGGTTTTATCTTCAGTTCTTCGTTCTCGAGCTCCTTCATCTCCCTCAGCATCTCGGTCATGATCCAGTTGCTGGTCTCCTTGGGTTTGCCGGTCAACTTCACGCACGATTCGAAAAAGTCCGCGACGAATTCGTCCATCGTGAGTACGGATGCGTCGTACTCGGGAAGGCCATAAACCTGCACGAAACGCAACTTTTTCTCGTCAGGCAATTCCGGCAGGGACGACCTCAGTCTCTCGATCCTCTCTTTGCTCACAACGATCGGGGGGATGTCTGGCTCCGGGAAATAGCGATAATCGCTCTCTTCTTCCTTTCCTCTCATCGACACGGTGGTCTTCGTCGCCAGATCCCAGCCACGTGTCTCTTTCTCAACGTTTTCACCTCTCATGAGCGCTTCCATGATCCTCTGCTCTTCGTACTCCAGCGCCTTTTCAATGAACCTGAACGAGTTCATGTTTTTGACCTCGACCCTGTTGCTCGAAACGTTCCTTTCCAGATCCACGACAGAGATGTTGGCATCGCACCTCAGAGCACCCTTTTCCATATCACCGCTGCTGATCTTCAAATACCTCAGTATGGATCGCAGCTTCTCGGTGAAGATGCGGGCCTCTTTCGGCGAAGACAGATCGGGTTCGGTGACTATCTCCACGAGGGGCACTCCGCACCTGTTCATGTCCACCAAAGAATACCTCGCCTGAGTTATCGAATCACCCTCGTGCACGAGCTTGCCCGCGTCCTCCTCCAGATGCAACCTCCTTATTCTCACGCGTTTCGTCGTTCCGTCCACATCTATGTCCATATAGCCCCCCACCGCGAGTGGGTAGAAATACTGGCTTATCTGGTAACCCTTCGGTAAATCCGGATAGAAGTAGTTCTTCCGGTCGAACCTCGAATACTCGTTCACCCGACAGTTGAGCGCCAGTGCCAGCTTTATCGCGTAATCCACCATCTGTTCGTTCACCACGGGTAGGGCCCCGGGCTGTCCCGTACACACCGGACAAACAGCCGTGTTCGGAGGCAGATCGAACACGTCCGCGGGACAACTGCAGAACGCCTTCGTCCTGGTCGAAAGCTGAACGTGTATCTCCAAACCGATAACTGTCCTGAACCTCATACTCTCACCACCGGCATGGGGAAACGTCCGTTCTCGTTGTACGGGGAAGACTTCTCGATCGCTCTGCCGATCCTCAAGACTTTTGGATCGTCGAACCTCTTGCCAACTATCTGAATTCCAACTGGCAGTCCCCGGGCAAAACCGAAAGGCAGGCTCAGCGCAGGTACACCCGCCAGATTCGCAAACGTTGTGAACACGTCCATCAAGTAGTAAGCGAGCGGATCGGTGATGGAACCGATCTTGAAAGCGGGTATCGGGGATGTGGGTGTCAGGATCGCGTCGAACTCATCGAACGTGGTGTTGAGATCCTTAGCGATGAGCTTTCGAACCTTCTGTGCCCTGTTGAAATAGGCTTCGTAGTAAGTCGCGCTCAGGGTGAACGTGCCGAGCACGATTCTCCTTCTGACCTCTTCGCCAAATCCTACAGTCCTCGTTGTGGAGTAAGTTTCCTTCAATCCCGTTTTCTCGACTCTCAATCCGTACTTCACCCCGTCGTACCTCGCGAGGTTCGAACTCGCCTCGGCCGGGGCGATCACGTAGTACGTTGCCACAGCGTACTTCAACGTGGGAATTCTTACCTTTCTCACTCTCCCACCGAGTTTCTCGATGAGCCTTATACACTCTTCGAACCTCTCTGCGACCTCGCTGTCCAGACCCTCGTACTCGTAAACTTCTTCTGGAACGGCGAAACGGAAGTTCTCTATCCCCTCTTCTATGTGTGAAAGAAAGTCCATCTTCACATCCACGGTCGTCGAATCCATGGGATCTCTTCCATGTATGATCTGCATCAGGATGGCGGCATCGCGAACGTTCTTGGTCATCGGGCCTATCTGATCCAGCGAAGAGGCGAACGCCACCAGCCCGTACCTGGAGACCAGTCCGTAGGTAGGTTTGAAACCCACGATGCCACAGAACGCCGCAGGTTGCCTCACGGAACCACCCGTGTCGCTGCCGAGCGCCGCCACCACCTCACCGCTCGCGACTGCCGCCGCTGAACCTCCACTGCTACCACCGGGCACGCAGGAAAGGTCCCACGGGTTACGCGTCACAAAGAAGGCGGAACGTTCCGTACTCGAACCCATCGCGAACTCGTCCAGGTTGGTCTTCCCGACGATAGCGAACCCGGCTTCTTTGAGCCTCCTCACGACAGTCGCATCGTAGGGAGGTACGTAGTTTTCGAGAATCCTGGAAGCGCACGTGGTCCTCACACCTTTCGTGACGATGTTGTCCTTCACCGCCACGGGGATCCCTCTGAACGGACCATCTTTGAGCTGGATCTGTTCTGCTTTCAGTACCGTGATGAAACTTCTCAGAACGTGGTCGATCTCTTCTATCCTCTGCAGAGATTCTTTCACCAGATTGTCCCTCTCGATTTCGAGACAATCTTCGATCGTCATCTTCTGAAACATGGCGAACCTCCTCACCAGTAGTATCTTCTCCTCCGAACGCGGTAGACGTAACCGTATATCATACCCACGACGAAGCCACCGATGTGTGCCCAGTACGCCACACCGGAACCAGTGGGGCTGTCGAACAATCCGCTGAGAACCTGGAAAATGAACCAGAAAAACAGGTACGTGAACGCCGGGACGGCGATGAGGGCAGGCATAAAAAAGAAGAAAAACGGAACGATCGAAACGATGCGAGAATATGGAAACAGCACGAAGTAGGCACCCATCACCGCCGATATCGCACCCGATGCTCCGACCATCGGCACCTGAGAGCTCAAGTTCAGCGAAAAGTGTGCCAGGCTGGCGAGTATACCCCCGGAAAGATAGAAAAGCAGGAACCTGAAATGCCCGAACGTGTCCTCAACGTTGTCCCCAAACAATCCCAGAAACCACATGTTCCCGATCAAGTGTGACCAGCCACCGTGCAGGAACATGTGTGTCAGGAGAGTGAGCCATTTGTTGGAGTACAGGCTCAAGCCGGTGCGAATCTGCCATATAGTATTCCACCGGTCCGAAGTGAATCTGGCCGGTACGAGACCGAAGTTGTACATGAACTGGATGAGTTCGATTCTGGAGAGCGACAGCTGGTAGAAGAACACCACCACGTTGAGACCTACGAGTGCGTAAACGACATAAGGTTTTCTCCTGCTTGGTATCGTATCGTACAGGGGAAGCAAACCATCACTTCCTTTTTGTGTTCTTAACTTTAGATTTTATCACAAAACTTCTTCGATAATGCCGCCACCGAGCACGAGATCACCATCGTAGAAAACCGCCACCTGACCTGGCGTGACGGCGAAAATGGGCTCTTCCGCCTTCACCTCGACCACTCCATCTTTCTGGCTGACCGAACACGCAACTTCATCGCTGTTCTTTCTCACCTTCACCGATGCTGTGAACCTCTCAGGTAGATCCACCAGAGGGTTGAAGTGTGTCACCGTGAACCTGTCCCGGTAGACTTCCTCTTCTTTTCCAACGATTATTGCGTTGTTCTTCGCATCGATGCGTATCACGTACATTCTTGAACCTAAGGAAATTCCAAGCTTTCTCTGCCCGATCGTGTAGTGGATCAAACCCTTATGTTTGCCCAGTTCCTTACCGGAAGAATCGTAGATGGGACCTTCGTCGAATTCTATTCCATGCTCTTTGAAGAAACGTTCCTGATCACCGTCGGGTATGAAGCACAGATCCTGGGATTCTTCTTTCGAATGAACGTGGATCTTCACTCTGGAAGCGATCTCTCTCACCTGCATTTTGGTTTTATCACCGTTCGGAAAGACTATCCTCGAAAGCCTTTCCCTCTCTATCGAAGCGAGAAAGTAAGACTGATCTTTCTCTCTGTCGATCGCCCTGTAGAGCTTTCCATCCACGATCCTGGCATAATGCCCACTCGCCACCATATCGGCGCCGTCCTTCAAAATCAGGTCCATCACGAGTCCGAACTTCACCAGCCTGTTGCACAGATAACATGGATTCGGTGTTCTTCCATTCCTGTACTCGCTCAGGTAATAGTCGATTATATTTCGGCGAAAGAACTCCTCAATGTGAAGAACCTTGAAAGGAACATTGAAATGTTTAGCTATCAACTGTGCATCGAAAGTGTCGGCTGGTGAACAGCACACCTTGTGCTTTATCTGTCGAGAGAGATAGAACTCGTCCGGCACAGTTTTGATGTGGTAGGCGATCACTTCGTGACCGGCTTCGAGCAGACTGTACAGCGCAACCGCGCTGTCCACACCACCACTCAGCAGTACTCCTACCTTCAATTCATCTTACCTCCCAATTTCATTTTACCTCAGTCGATTTCCAGTCCAAAACAACTGGAACCATGTGATAGAATCTGTTACGGTGTTGACCAAAGATTTTCCATATTAACTATCAGTTATGGAGGTGCGTCCATGTCGAGAGTGGTGACGTTCGGTGAGATCATGATGAGGCTCGCAACCCCAAACTTTTTGAGGTTCGTTCAGGCCAGGACCTTCGACGTTACATACGCGGGAGCCGAGGCCAACGTGGCTGTATCGCTCGCGAACTTCGGCGTGGAAGCGTCCTTCGTCACGAAGCTTCCGAAGAACGAATTTGGAATCGCCGTTGTGCGCCATCTGAAACAGTACGGTGTGGACACATCACACATCATATTCGGAGAAGGCAGGTTGGGAATATACTTTCTCGAGACGGGATATTCACAGAGACCTTCCAAGGTCATCTACGACAGGGCGAACTCGGCCTTCGCCCTCTCCAAACCGGAAGAATACGACTGGGACAGAATCTTCGACAAGGCTAACTGGTTCCACTTCACAGGTATAACCCCCGCCCTTGGAGAAAACTTGGTTCGAGCCTGCCTCGATGCCCTCAGGAAAGCCAAGGAAAAAGGTATAACCGTTTCGTGCGATCTGAATTACAGGGCAAAACTCTGGAGCGAAGAAAAGGCTCGAACGGTGATGTCCGAGCTGGTCAAGCACGTCGATGTCCTGTTCGCGAACGAAGAGGACGCAGAGAAAGTCTTCGGCATCAAGGCTGATGAGAGCAACGTAGTCGAGGGTAAGCTGAGTTTGAAGGGATACGAACAGGTATGTCGCAGGTTGAAGGAACGGTTCGGCTTCAAGAAAGTCGCGATCAGTCTGCGCGAAAGTGTGGTTGCGAATTTGAACGGCTGGTCGGGCGTACTGCTCGATGGAGATGATTTCTACAGTGCCAGACAGTACACTGTACACATCGTGGACAGAGTGGGTGCCGGAGATTCTTTCGCGGCGGGTATCATCTACGGTTGCCTTGCGGGTATGAAACCACAGGAGATGCTGGAATTCGCCGTCGCTGCTTCTTGTCTCAAGCACACGATCATGGGAGATTTCAACGAGGTGAGCGTCGAGGAAGTGAAGAGCCTGATGAAAGGTGCTGGAAGCGGCAGGGTTGTGAGGTGAAAATAGGATGGCCATCTATTCGGTGGAGAGAGCGCTGAAAATCCTTGAGTTCGTCGTCTCGAGGAAGAGCGGCGTGAGAGTTCGCGACGTGGCCGATTTCTTGCACATCACGGCTCCCGCCGCTTTCAAACACCTTGAAACGCTCCTGAAATGTGGTTACGTGTTCAAAGATCCTTACACGCACCGTTACTTCGCTTCGTACAAGCTGGCCGAACTCGGCAGCATGGTGCTCAGGAACATAGAAGTTCGTGAAATAGCTCACCCGCTACTCGTCGAACTGATGGAAAAGACGAACATGACCGTTCATTTCGCACTGAGAGACGGTTTTGAGGGTGTATACATAGACAAAGTGGAGAGCGCCAGAACGATCCCCACGATTTCCAGGATCGGCATGAAGATGAGACTGTACTCCACCGCTTTCGGCAAAGCCATCCTGGCATTCCTGAGCGAAGAAGAACTCGAAGAATACCTCAAGCACACCCAGCTGATCAGGTGCACGTCGAACACGATCACCGATCCGGAAAGACTCAAACAAGAGCTATCCCTGGTCAGAGAAAGAGGCTACGCGGTGGACAACGAGGAGAACGAATACGGAGTCAAGTGTGTCGGAGCACCCATCTTCGATTACACGGGCAAAGTCATCGGTGCGATCAGCGTCACCGCCGCGTCCAGTTCTTTGAACGAGGAAAACATTCCGAAGATCGCTGAAGAGGTCAAGAACACCGCCAGGGAGATCTCGAAAAAGCTTGGAGCGTGAGGGCGCAGCCCCGCGGGGCTGCGTGTCCTCAGTGTCTCGTGATACCGTACTTCTTGATCTTGTAACACAAAGTCTTGTAGTTTAAGCCAAGAACCGACGCAACTTTCTTGCGATTCCACTTGTACTTTTCGAGCATGGTCTTTATGGTTCTCTTCTCGACGGTCTCAACGATCTTTTTCACGTAGTCAACCAACCTGACTTCTTCCTTCTCCACGTTCGGGAGCGAGCTGACGAAATAACTTACCACGTCGAGACCTGCGGAGCACATGTGAACCACCTTGATGAGTTCTTCCGTGTTTCCCGGCCAGTCGTATTTCAGAAACAGGTCCATGATCTCCTCACTGGGAAAGTTCACAGGCAGGTATTTATGTTTCTGATGTATCGAAGAGAGTATCCAGTCCACCATGTAAGGTATATCGTTCTTCCTTTCCCTCAAGGGTGGGATGCAGAAGTTGTAAAAACCTTCCAGTGGATGTTCACTGAAAAGGACCCTTTTGATTTTCCCGTCCAGGTGCACTTCAAAAACGGTTTCCTCAACCTGAGAGTACCTACCAGCCGAAAGGTACTCTAAATACGCGAGCAGGTGCACTCCCTTTTCAGCAACCAGAACGATCATCTGTTCGGGACTGTATTTGAGTTTTTGAAGTTCTCTCAGAGTCTGATGACAGGTGGGTCCCTGCAGTTCCGCGTAACTGTAGAGCACTTCGTGCCGTTTTTTCATCTCTTCCAGCTCTATCCTGCTCTCGAGGTACCTGATGGCCAACGCCACGGCATCGGTGGAACTCACGAAGATCGTGGTAAAGCTGTCAAACTTCCTGGGGCCCATCACGATGTCCCAGAATTCCTCAAGCAACTTTTTTTCGTAGTCGCCATCGTTGTAGACATCGATGAACAGCTTTTCCTTGGTGGATGACAGTTCAACACTGCCGAGGACGTTCGCTGGTAGAAGTATCTTTATCATTCACCCATTCCTCCACTCGTGGCACACGCCATGGCTATCGAAAGCAACTTGCTTTCCGCAGTGTCGGCCCTCGAAACGAGCACTATGGGTGCCTTCGAACCGATGACCATCCCGGCGATCTTACCACCCGCGAAGTAAATCGCCGATTTCCCAAGAAAGTTACCAGAATGGATGTCTGGTACGATCAGAAGATCCGCGCATCCCGCGACAGGACTCTTCACACCCTTGACCTCAGCCGCCCTCGAGTCCAGAGCGTTGTCCAGCCCCAGCGGTCCGTCCACTATGCAGTTCTTGATCTCACCGCGCTGGTTCATCTTCGCGAGGATGGCTGCTTCCATAGTCTCAGACATGGCCGGATTCACCGTCTCAACGGCACATATCAAGGCAACCTTCGGCGTTTCGTAACCGAGCTTGCGCATCACCTCAACCGCGTTGTTAATAAGTTTCACCTTTTCTTCCAGCGACGGTCTTATGACGATGCCCCCATCAGATATGAACACAACCCTGTCGAGGGCGGGAACTTCCACCGCCACGATGTGCGTCAGAAGGCCTGAACCCCTGAGACCCCATTCCTTGTTCAAGACAGCTTTGAGAAGGACCGAAGTTTTCACGAGTCCTTTGACCAGAACGTCTGCTTTCTTCGAAGAAACGAGCTTCACTCCTTTCTCGCTCGCGTCCACCTCGTCGGAGCCGTCCACAACCTCAACATCGCTGAGGTTCTCATAACTTTTCAATTTCTGAGCATTTCCAACGAGAAAGATTCGCCCCACCAGTCCCTCCTTTTTCGCCATCAGTGTAGCTTCCACGGCTTCTGCATCTTCAGCACCAACAACGACGAGATTCTTCCTGCCAGCCTGTTTCGCCTTTTCGAGTAGCTCGCGAAGAGATCTGATCATGGCTCACGACCTCCAGTCCCTCGCAGCCATCGCCACATAAACTATGGCCATGATGGCATTGAAGACCACGGAGTAATCGTCGTGAACGAACCTCACCGTGCGACCATCGATCCTCTCCACGCCTGGTATCAGCTCGGCGAGGTCTGCGTACACTGTATCTTTCAGCTCTATCTTCAACTCCACGGGCCTTTCGAATTTGAAGAGCGGCAGTTCGTTTCTGGGAATCTCGAGGGCTTGCGCCGCCGCACTCTTGATCTCTTCAAACAGCTGCTTCTTCGGTTTCATGATCGCCGCGTAACGCCCCAGCCCCGTCTTGGTGGACACGAAGAGCCATCTACCGTTGAACTCGTTCTTCAGTTCTTCACCGAGCGCTTCGTCTCCCACAACGAGGCAAACAGGTACCCCATGATGGGCCGCAAAGGCTGCGTTTATGAGCGCTTCGTTCATCCTCTTATTGTTGATCCAGATGTTGTGTATCAGAGAACTCGAATAGGTGTGGTCCATGATGCCGTGCTTCGTACCGATGCCCGCATGGTATCCGAGGAAGATGACCCTGTCGTACGATGAATCCAACCCGCTCATCATGTAATCTTTCCTGATCGGACCGTGCACCAAACTGACCCTGTCGAAGTCTTCACATATCCTGTAGGGTATGGCCGTGCCCGAACCGTGTGCGTCAGAGATCAGCACATGTTCGACGTGAACCTTTGCGGAGAACAAACCCTGCAGCAACGCTGTCAAATGTTCGTACAACACCTCGGAAGCTTCCCTCTTGCTGGTATCGACTTCCCCCCACGTCGCGATGCCCGCGAGCCCTTCCATGTCAACAGATATATAGACCTTCATGCGATCCCTCCTCACCCTCTACCTTCTCGAATCATACCACGAAGTGCGGGACAAGATGGTATGATTTGTTTTGGTGATCGGTTTGATCTTCGTCGATCCGAGCGGGACGATCCCCGTTTCTCTGACCAACCATACGTGTAAAATGAACTGTGCACACTGCGGTGGACACTACCTTCTCCACATGAAAACTTTGCAGGAGATGGAAAAGTTCGCTCAGGAAGGATACAAAAGTTTTCTCATAAGTGGTGGGCTGGAAAAGGATCTGCTCGTACCGTTCAGAGAACATCTGCACACACTGTGGGAACTCAAAAGAAGATACGGCCTTTCTTACAACTTTCACGTCGGTTTTCCACTTTCACCTTTGAGAGAACTCGAAGGTCTGGCGGACGTCGTGAGCTTCGACTTCTTCGCCGATTCGAAGATCATGCGGGAAGTCTACGGGTTTTCTGTCCCACCGCTGCAACTTTTGAACGCCATCGTACAGACCAACGTTCCGGCGATCCCACACGTGACGGTCGGAATCCACGAAGGTCGCATCACGCACGAGTACGACGCACTGGAAACGCTGTCAGGATTTTTCAACGCCGTCGTTCTGAACGTGTTCGTCCCGACGCAGAATACCAGATTCTCCAATGCCTCACCACCAGATCTGTCTGAGGTGAGGAAAATATTCGAATATGCGTCTGAAAAATTCGATCTCGTCGCACTCGGTTGCATGCAACCTCGTGGTGAATACAGACGACTCTTGCAGGAATCAGTGAGAGATTTCGTGCGCGTGATGGTGAAACCAGTGTTCAGAGTTCAACCAGATTTCAAAGGTTGTTGTTCGTTCACATTGGTAAAACTTTTGAAGACGGGGGTGGCGAAGGATGTACGATAAAGAACAACTCAAAAGAATCGAGGAAGCTTTCCAGCAGTGGCAGGCACAGTTGGAGAACGATCTGAAGAAGTTCCCTGAGAGAAAGGAAAAGTTCCTGTCGAGCTCCGGCTACGAGTTCAAGAGATGCTACACTCCTCTCGATGTGGCAGAAATGGATTATCTGAGAGATCTCAACATGCCCGGAGAGTATCCCTACACGCGCGGAGTCCAGAGAACGATGTACCGTGGCAGACTGTGGACGATGAGACAGTACGCCGGCTTCGGTACCGCTGAAGAAACCAACAGGCGTTTCAAGTACCTGCTCCAGCAGGGTCAGACGGGTCTCTCCGTGGCGTTCGATCTGCCAACGCAGATCGGTTACGACTCCGACCATCCCCTGGCCGAAGGTGAAGTCGGGCGCGTGGGAGTCGCGGTTGATTCTCTGCGGGACATAGAAATCCTCTTCGATGGAATTCCATTGAAAGATGTGAGCACGTCGATGACCATAAACTCCACCGCTGTCATACTGCTGAGCATGTACGCCGTGACGGCGCAGAAACAGGGTGCGAAACTCGAGGAGCTCAGGGGCACGATACAGAACGACATCCTGAAAGAATACATCGCCAGGGGTACTTACATATTCCCACCCGAACCATCGATGAAGATAGTCACAGACATCTTCGAATTCTGCGCCAAGCACATGCCCAAGTGGAACACGATAAGCATCAGCGGTTACCACATAAGGGAAGCGGGCGCCAACGCCGTTCAGGAGCTCGCGTTCACGTTCGGTGATGCGATCGCGTACGTGGAAGCGGCCATCAAGGCGGGGCTGGACCCGAACGTGTTTGGAAGACAGCTCTCTTTCTTCTTTGCCGCGCACAACAACTTCCTGGAGGAAATCGCGAAGTTCAGAGCCGCAAGGCGCATCTGGGCAAAGATCATGAAGGAACGTTTCAACGTCAGCAACCCGGAAGCGCTGAGGCTGAGGTTCCACACTCAGACAGCCGGTTCCACCCTCACTGCGCAGCAACCGCTGAACAACATCGTTCGTGTGGCGATACAGGCGCTCGCCGCGGTACTCGGAGGCACTCAGTCTTTGCACACCAATTCGTACGATGAAGCGCTCGGCCTCCCGACGGAACAGTCCGTTCAGGTTGCCCTGAGAACCCAGCAGATCATCGCGTACGAGTCCGGTGTTGCGGACATCGTCGATCCTCTGGCAGGTTCTTTCGCGATCGAGGCGCTGACGAACCAGATCGAAGAGAAAGTCTGGGAATATCTGGAAAAGATCGACTCTCTGGGTGGCATGGTCCGCGCGATAGAGCTCGGTTACGTTCAGAAGGAGATCCACAAGAGCGCGTACGAACAACAGCTCGCCATAGAGAAAGGTGAACAGATCGTCGTTGGTGTGAACGCGTTCCAGGTCAGTGAAGAAAAACCCATAGAGAACATCCTGAAAGTTGACCCCACACTCGAGGAGAAACAGAAAGAAGCGCTGAGGCGGTTGAAGAGAGAACGAGATAACAAGGCTGTGGCGAACGCCTTGAAAGAGTTGAAGCAGGCCGCACAGGAAGGTAGAAACATCGTTCCATACGTGTTCGAAGCGGTGAAATGCTACGCGACACTCGGTGAGATAAGCGATGTGCTGAGAGAAGTCTACGGCGAATACACCGAGAGTACCGCGATCTGAGGGGGTGATCTGAATGAAGAAATACAGGATATTGATCGCAAAACCCGGCCTGGATGGGCACGACCGCGGGGCAAAGGTGGTGGCTCACGCCCTGCGCGATGCAGGTTTTGAGGTCATATACACAGGTTTGAGGCAAACGCCCGAACAGATCGTGAAAACTGCCATTCAGGAAGACGTCGATCTGATAGGACTTTCGATCCTGTCAGGGGCGCATCTGCAACTGTCGAAGAAAGTCATCGATCTGATGAAAAAAGAAGGCATAGGACATGTACCGGTCTTCGTCGGTGGCATCATCCCTCCGGACGATGTGCCAAAGCTGCTCGAGATAGGTGTGTGTCGTGTGTTCGGACCCGGAACACCGCTGTCGAAAATCGTTCAGGAGGTCAAAGAAGTTCTGGAAGGAGTGACGAGCGCAAATGGATCATAAAAACATCGCCAGACTCATAACCTTGCTGGAGAACACGCCCGAGAAGGCGAGGGAAATATTGACCAGTCTGCCCAGAAGAACGGCCCCGGTGATCGGTTTCACGGGTAGCCCCGGAGTCGGTAAAAGCACGCTGATAGATCAAGTGATCGCAAAACTCAGATCCTCAGGAAAAACGGTCGCAGTCGTCGCAGTTGATCCTTCGAGTCCGTTCAGCCAAGGAGCTTTTCTGGGTGACAGGGTAAGAATGAAGAAACATTTTCTGGACGACGGTGTTTTCATACGCAGTATGGCGTCACGCGGAGCCTTGGGTGGTTTGAACGAAAGCATCTACGATGTTGTGGAGTTGCTCGAATCTGTCGGTTTCGATTACGTTCTGGTGGAAACCGTGGGAGTTGGGCAGGCCGAGGTCGAAGTGCGGTACGTGGCCGATGTGGTGGTGCTGGTCCTGTCACCGGGTTTCGGGGACGAGATGCAGCTTCTGAAGGCCGGCATCATGGAGATCGCAGACATATACGTGGTGAACAAAGCGGATCTGGTGGGAAGCGATTCTCTGTATGACCAATTGGTGAGTTTCCTCACGTTCGCTGGTCGGGACGTTTCGAGCGTGGTGAAGACCTCCGCTCTGAACGCGCATGGAATCGAAGAACTGGTGAACAAAATAACAACGCTCTGGGAGAAACTCGTAGAAACTGGGAAGCTGAAAGAACTGAGAAGGCAGAGGATGAAGCACCACGCAGAAAATCTTGCGAGGAGGACTCTGCAGAAGTATCTTTCGCTCGCAGATCTGGAAGATCCCTACGAAGGCGTGGAAGCGGCACTCAGATCGATGTGCGAACGCTTAAAAAATGGTCAGGGGGGAGGGACTTGAACCCTCGACCTCCGGACCCCGATTCCGGCGTTCTGGCCAACTGAACTACCCCCTGAGCCAATAAAAATGATACCACACACGGAGGACCTTGACAACTGTCAGAAAGTCAAAACCGCTTGCACAAAAAAGAGGATCGTGGTAGAATGGATAATGCGGGGCGTGGCGCAGGTTGGCTAGCGCGCTTGCATGGGGCGCAAGAGGTCGCTGGTTCAAGTCCAGTCGCCCCGACCAGGCGGCGGTTGCCGCCTTTTCTAAAAACGACACTTGACCATTTGAAAGAGTTGTTGTAAGATAACCTTGGTTGCCCCCATCGTCTAGCGGCCTAGGACACTGGCCTTTCAAGCCAGAAGCAGGGGTTCGAATCCCCTTGGGGGCGCCAGAATGAAAAGTAGGACCGCTCCGTACGGAGCGGTTTTTCATGCCCGTACGTCTTGAAAACAAAAGTGCGGGTCGCGTTCGACCCGCCATCAGCAAGATTGAAAAACCGATTTCAACCCTGGCTCCGGCGGCAGGACTCGAACCTGCAACCTAGTGGTTAACAGCCACCCGCTCTGCCGGTTGAGCTACGCCGGAGCGAATTGTTTTCGCTAATTATTCTATCAAAGGCTCATCCCATTTCAAGTGTAGATTTGTTTACTCTTGAATTAACGATGAAACGGGCGAGGCTCATGTGGAAGAACTTGCCAAAGCAGGTGAAACGGTATCTGCTCTTTTATTCTCTGAGCGGTTTTTCTTTTTCAGCTATCATTGCCGCTCCAACTCTTGGAAGATTGCTCAACATCTCGATAGAAGATATCGGATGGCTCTTCAGTGCTGTTTACGTTTTTCAGGCCATCCTCACGTACTTCTTGGGAAAGAAGTTCGAGACGATCAGCGTGAACTACGGTTACGCGATCGCAAGAACTTTCTTCGCCATAGGGAGTTTGTCCTTCATCTTCACGAGGAATGTCTACGCGTTCGTGGTCGCTCAACTCTTGCTCGGTGTCACGGACGTTTTCTATCCTTGCCAGGTCATGTACGAAAGGGCACTGTTCTCACCGAAGCAGCGCGAAGAGATCTATTCGATGCAATTCTTGGTCACCGAGTTCACCAAGGCCGTGGTTTACTTCCTACTCGTCTTCGTTCTGGCGAGACAGATGAAAGATCTGAGATTCCTCACCTTCATCTTCGGTTCCATATTCGTTGCGAATCTGTTCTACGCATTCTCTTTAGTGAAGGTGCTGGCACACGTTGAAACTGGTTCGAGCCTGCACGAAAGTCACGTTCTCGCTGGAAACACGAATGGGGCGTTCATTTCCATGATGCTCCATCAGTACCTGGCGTATCTGTCGTTCAGCTTCTCGAGCTTTCTGATCATCTCTTATTACCTCATGGACCACTTCAAGTTGGACAGCTCTTCCCCCTTCCTGTTCGAGATGATCTTTTCGATCTCTGTGGTTGTGTCGTACCTGTGGAAGAAAAGGCTCAATTCCAGTTCGGTCAGGAATCTCGTCGTTAGTTCTGTTTTGATCATCCTCGTGTTCGTCGCCTGGTTCGTGCCGAACGTGTACGTGTTTTTCATTTCGCACACGGTCATGGGTCTTGGGTACATACTGTGGTTTCCAGCCAAGGAGCACATAAAGATGAGCCTTTCACCGAGGGAGCTCGGCAGGTGGGAAGGTTTCTTCCAGGGACTCAACATCTTGAGCAGAACTTTCATACCTGTGCTTTCAACTCAGATCGCAGGGAAGCTCGGCCACAGGTGGGTGTTTTTAACATCTTCACTCATCTTCACAGCGAGTCTGATCAGCGCGATACCGGCGATGAGATGGTATCGCAGACACGTTGAGAAAGTCAAGGCTTGAAGAGTTCTTCCGCGTTCTTCACGATGGTCTCCACCGCGTCTTCTATGTCCATGTCCAAAATCTTCGCTATTTCTTCAACGACAAACCTCACGTAGATCGGTTCGTTCCTCCTGCCCCTCACTGGTTGCGGAGCCAGGTAAGGACAGTCGGTCTCAATCAGGATGTTTTCGATTCCCACCACCCTCACAACGCGTCTGAGCGTGTGGTTGTTCGGATAGGTGACCGGACCACCGATACCTATATACATGCCGAGTTCAACGAACTTCAACGCCCATTCCTCATCAGCGGAGAAGGCATGTACGACACCACCGCTCGTTGGCAGTCCAACCTTGCTGAGAATTTCGTAAGCTTCATCGTAAGCGTCCCTGATGTGAACTATTACAGGCATGTCCACATCTTTTGCGAACTTCAACTGCTTCTCGAAGACCTCGCGCTGTAACTCTTTCGGAGAAAGCATCCTGTAATAATCCAGACCACACTCTCCGATCGCGACGACCTTTTCGTTTTTCAGCAATTCCTCGAAAGTGTGAAGGAAATCTTCCGGAGCACCCGAAGCTTCGTGGGGATGGATCCCTATGGAGCAATAGAGTTTTTCGTATTTTTCACTCAAGGCTATGGCTTTTTTCGAGTCTTCAACATCTATACCCACGTTGACGACGAAGGCGAATTTGTGCGAATCGAGCTTCTTGATGATCTGATCCAGATCCTTCTCGAACTGGTGAAAATGAAGGTGCGCGTGTGTGTCTATTAGTCTCACGGCTTTGAAACCTCCTTTCACAGTTAGAATTGTATCAGGAGAAAGGTGCATGGCCTGGATAAAGAAACCCTGGCTCGCGCTGAGTTTGATGCTCATTCTGGGTATTCTTTCAGCCTCACAACTTCCGAAGCTGAAGGTGAGGGCTTATTTCAAGTCACAGGTTTCCAGAGAATCGCGATACGTCGCTGCGGAAAGAGAAATATCGAGAACCTTTTATCTCAGGGACGTGGCCATCGTCGCCGTACCTTACAGAACCCGTGAAGAAGTTCTCGACACGGTTCAGAACCTTCGAAACCTCGACGGAGTTCTGATGGTGATCAATCCGTTCGAATTTCCACTCACCATGGCCAACAACACCGCACTGGCTCAGAGGTTGAGACTGATCGGCCAGTTTGAGGGAAAAGATTACGCACTGCTGGTTGTGTTCATCTCGAAGAGTCCTGAAGATACTTCCCGAAGGATCTACAAAACCATCGCACCGAAAGGCGGTTTGGTCTTTGGAATATCCTACATCGGTGCGATGGCCATGGATTACGTGAAGATGATCCTTTCCTATCTTACCCCGGTAGCGTTGCTGATCATGTTTTTCGTGTTCTACTTCACTCTGAAGAACTTCTGGGCTGCGGTACTCGCGTTCCTTCCGAGCGTACTCGCCACGGTTTATCTGCTCGGCTTCTACGCCGCGATCGACAAACCCGTGACGATGGAAAACGTCCTGATGCCCTTCATCACGCTGATAATGGGGAGCTCCGCAGCGCTGCACTACGTCAACAGGTACTTGAGCTTGACAGACCCCAACAGGTTCGAAAGGGCCTACATCTCTTTCCGTGAAACCTTCTTCGCTTTACTGATGACGGTCCTAACAACGGTTGTAGGGTTTTTGAGCCTCGGTCTGACGAGCTCGCCTGTGATGAGAGAACTGGGCTTCAGCGGTGCACTCGGTGTTGCGACGGCAGGAGCGACTACATTCGTTTTTCTACCACCCACAGTCACTTTGCTGGACATCAGAAGATCGCCACGAACGACCACGATCAGTGGAACGTTGAGGAACAGGTGGATGAACATCCTCATCTTTCTTGGTCTATTCATCTTCTTCTGCACCTTCGCTGGAAGGGTGGAGGCAGAGTTCCATTCGTTGATTTTCTTCAGATCCGGCTCCAAGGTCATGAAAGGTGCCAGGGTAATCGAAGCGATTGCGGGCATAAAGGTTCCCATATTCTTGAAGATCGATCTCAACGTGGACGTGCAGAGTCGAGAAGGCCTCGAATCGCTGAAGATGGTGAGAGACAGTCTGAAGGATCACTGCGAAAGGACTTTCTCACTGCTGGATCTGTACGAGCTGCTACCACAACCTCTCAGAAATCTCGTTCTGGCGATCCTGCCTGAAGGCATCCTTTTTGACCGGAAGAACAATTCCGCACTCATGCTGGCCTTTCCAAAGCGTGTCGATAGTAAAACGTACAGGCGGATCGAAACGATCGCGTCTTCTCTCGCTGAAGGTTCGATAAAGTCGATCAAACTCTCTGGTGAAGACTTCAAGTACATGGAAATGAACGAATTCGTCATAGAGAATCTGCGTACCAGTTTAGTTTTTGCGCTGCTTGCCATCGCGCTCATGATGGGTTTCACGCTCAGAAATTTCAAACTCGGCCTCGTCGCGTGTTTACCCATCGCGATGACGCTGTTGAGTCTCTACGGGGCGATGGGATTGTTCAGAATTCCTCTGAACGCCATCAGCGCATGCCTCATGAACATAGTGCTCGGTGCGGGTATCGATTATGCGATACACTTCGGTTGTGCGTATCTGAAACACAAATCCGTGGTGGAAGCCTACATGCTCACACGAAAACCCATCGTTGCTAACGCGTTCGGCGTTGCTCTGGGATTCTCTGTGTTGTTCCTTTCACCCATGAAGGTTCACGTGCACATAGCAACGCTCATATTCGTTGGTATGTTGCTCGCTGCGATGTACAGTTTGCTGTTGCTCCCGTCGTTGCTATCACAGAACATCAAAACTCGATGATCGTTCATGCTGAAGCGACGAACGTTCTGATCGGTCTCCATCTTAGATTTTTCCGTTGATCGATTCCATCCTTCTCTTCGACAATGTCCTTAGCGATTTCACAACACCGAAGACGACCAAGCAGAGGATCGTTCCTGTCAGTGCACCTGAGATGTCGATCACGACATCGTTGAGTGAAGCGCCTCTCCCTCTGAACTGTTGAAAATATTCGTCCAGACTTGCCACGAGCGCAGCCAGCGAAACACCCATGAGCGTTGCGATCAACAAGCTTCGAGAATACACCAGCGCGAACCAAAAAGCCACGATCCCGAGTATCATGTACAGACCAAAATGTGCAGATTTCCGAACGAGCTCGATCGATGGCATCTTCTTGTTGCCGAACCAGAGCCTGTTCAAGCCATTCCTGATCTTCGTGAAAAGCTCCGTCTGTGAAAAGTCCAGCATCTGGTCGATCTTTTTCAAAACGGTGTAGGCCCAGCGAGCTTGCTTAGAAGAAACGATCGCGTTTCTGGTACCGAAATAGAAAACGACGACGATCCAGAAAAGCAAAACGCATGTCAGTACTGAAGTCCATTTGCTCACCGTTCCTCGCTCCCTTCAATCCTATTCTGCCATTCTCAAATGAAGTGTTGATGACTCGTCACGACATGCTCTGTTTCTTCCCTGCTTCAAACTTGGCCGGATGAAAAAAAGCGTCGCGGTACTCCTGGTGGAACAGAAGGTTCAGGAAGCCCTGGAGATAGCCAGCAGAGGTTACGTGCTCCAGACAGGAAGGATCGTCGCACACGGTACAGGGAAAGAGCTACTCGAGAGCGATCTGGTGAAGAAGGCGTATCTGGGTATGTGAACCGTTGCGGTCAACAGCTTGGTGAAGAAAAATGGGCCCGAAGGGGCCCATCTTCTTTCCAGAGTGTTCTCAGATTTTGAACTTTCTCACCTGCTCTACCAAACTCTCCGCGATCGAAGACATCTCTTCAGACAGACTGCTCACACCCTGGCTCGCGTTCGCCTGCTCTTTCACCGCCTTCGTCATTTCTTCTATCTGGTGTGCTATCGTGCTGATCGACTTCGTCGCTGTGTCCATCGCACTGCTCATCTCTTCAGCCGCCGCACTCTGTTCCTCTGCACTCGCCGCCAGGCTCTCTATCTGACTCACCATACCGTCTATCTGCTCCGCTATCTTCCTGAACTGACCCTCCACCCCTTCTGCATCTTTGCTTATCCCCTCAACCACTCCCACAACTTCTTTCGTCGCCCCATCCGCCTTCATCGCACCCTGACTTATCTGACTCAGTATCTGTCCTATCCGGTCCGTCGCTCTCTTGCTCTCTTCTGCAAGCTTCCTTATCTCGTCCGCAACCACCGCAAAACCTCTGCCTGCTTCTCCCGCCCTCGCTGCCTCTATCGCCGCGTTCAACGCCAAAAGGTTCGTCTGCTCTGCTATCGAGTTGATCGTCTGAAGTATCTGACCTATGTTCTTGGCCTGCTGGCTCAGCTCGCTCACCACTACGGCCGTCTGTTCCACTTTGTCTTTCGCTTGTCTTATCATCTCCACTATGTTCTTTATGGCCTTCTCTCCTTCCTTCGCAGCAGCGTTCACCTGGCTGGATCTTTCAGAAAGCATCTGGGCAGCTTTGGATACGTTCTGTGCACTGGCTGCAACTTCTTCTATGCCGCTTGTGACTTCTTCTATCGAAGCGGACGCGTTCTGGACAGATCTGTTGACTTCTTCCATCTGCGATGCAAGCTCTTCTGATGAGGCGCTCAGTTCCTGTGCAGTGCTTGCAAGATTCTGTGCAGAATCGTGGACCTGCGTGGAAGATTCGTTTATGATCTTCACAGACTCTCTCAAGGTGTCTGCCATCTGGTTGAGTGCCTGGGCCATCTGTGCAACTTCGTCTCTGCCTTTCGCTTCGAACCTGACCGTGAGGTCTCCTTTGCCAAACTCGAGCGCCCTTCCCGCAAGAGTCTTGATGGGTTTGGAAATCGAGGTACTCGTGTACAGTATTAAAGCCGCCATGATCGCCGCAAGAACGATGAAGATGATGATTATTGGAATCGTCAAACCTTTGACCGTCGAAAGGATCTGCTTTTCTGGCACGCTCACGAGGAAAGACCAACCCTCCGCATAATGCAGCGGTGCGTAGAAAACGTACTCAATTTCGCCTTTGGGGTTGGTGATCTTTCCAAATCCAGATTCCTTGGCGAGGGCTTTCTTGGCAACGTCTTCGAGACCTTTGAAACCTTGTTTCGAGGCGTCCAGAACGTTCAGTTTCATCAAATAATCTGAATTCGGGTGCGCCACGATCTGCCCCTTCGAATCGATCACCCAGCCGTAACCACTCTTACCAACCTTGATCCCGGATGCGATCTTGCTTATCGTATCGAGCAGCACAGTGGCACCGAACAAACCCAGGGTTTTTCCCGAACTGTCCTTCACCACGGTGGCGATCACGAAGATGTTCTTCCCGGTGGCCTTTGACACGAGCGCATCGCTGACAACCACAGAGTAATTCTGCTTCATGATCTTGTTGAAGTATTCTCTGTCCGCGACGTTAGCGACACTTCCAGCCGTCGTCGGAGCGCTACCGTCCGGATACGCTATGAACGCCATTTCGATGTACGGTTTATTTTTCAAGCGTGGTGGTAGATAGTTCTCCATCAGATCTTTCCAGTCGCCCGACTTGAGAGCGTTCATGACGGCGTTAGTTCCCGCAAGCCACTCTACTTCCTTGATCACTCCGTAGAGCCATTCGTCCACGATGCCTGAAGCTTTACTGGCTATCTCGGAGCTGCTTTCTTCTACGTAGTCTGTGACCGTAGAGTTGCTGAGCAAATAGCTCACCAATCCTGCCACGATCAGACCTGCAACCACAGGTAGCAGTATCAACAGTAGCATCTTGGCTCTCAGAGATTTCATTTTGCATGCCTCCTTCGATCGAAGTGCAAAGTTTTATTCAAGTTTTGATCTTTCAAGATTATATGTTTTGCACAGAGCTCTGTTAACAATTAAAATTGTGTTTTACCGGTAAAAAATGCTTTCAAATCATATTGCATGGAAAACCTTTCACCTCCGAACCATCAAACTTTTTAACGATCATATTGCTTTATTATTTTTTTTTCTACCGTTGTGCGATCGCGGCGTGGTAAAATGTGATGGACTACACTACCGAGGGGGCGATAGGCATGAAGAAATTTGTGGTGCTTTCAGCACTGCTACTCACCGTTGTTGCTTTAGCTTACGAAACGCAGGTGAACTTCCTGAACTACCAATCCATCACCTACAGAGTCTCCGTAGACGAAAGAACGGCCACCGTGTTGCTGCAGTTCGACAAGTTAAAGCAGGGAGGTTACGAAGTCACCTACAGCGTCAAGTTCACCGTTGAGGACGAGTTCGATTACGAGGCCTTCGCTTTACCGTACATCTACACGATGCTGAGCTACGCGTACAATCCAGCTTTTTTGCAGTTTTTGCAGATGGTGGATCTGGACAGACCATCGACGCTGAACTTCTATGGTATGAAGATCGTCTACGAGAAGGACGAAAAAGTGGGCAAGTACACAGGAAGGCGCTTCAGTTTCTATTCGAACGATCAAAAACTCTTCAGCTGGGTGGCGTCAAAGGAAATAGATCTGATACTCAAATTCGAGTTGCCGGATCAGGGCTACGTGGCCGAACTGGTGGATTTCCGAAAGAGATGAAAACGTCGTGTGAAAGCTTGAGATGAAAAACTGCACGTGGTTGTGATCGACCTTAGCAACGAGCAAGATCCACAACGATCGCACTTCGAAGTTCAACGTTGCTGTCTTTCAGGAGGCAGGATGTGAAAGGAAAAGAGAAACTTCTGAACCGTGTAAAGATTCTGCTCAAACTGGCGCTGCTTCTGATAAGCGCCTCTTTGAGTTTCATGTTGTTTCTCATCGTCGTCGCGCTGTTCAACCTTCCGTACATTCGCCGGGCGGTGTTTGGAAAGTTGCCGTTCGAAATCGAGAAGAAACCCTGGTCACGGGTGAAAACCTTCCAGTACATGAAGAACCTCTGGATCGATGTGTTCTATCCCCGCACCGAACCGAGAGGGATCGTTCTCTTCGCCCACGGTGGTGGCTGGATAAGTGGCTATAGAAGACAACCCAACAACCTTTCTTGGTACAGGTTCCTCGTTTCGAAGGGATTCATCGTCGCGACGATCGACTATTCTCGCGGGTACAGAGCCAAGATAGACCAGCTGATCGAGGAACTGAGTCGAGCGATCGTTTTTCTCGACGAAAACAGATCGAAGCTAAACCTTGCCGACCTACCCATTTCGCTCATGGGACTGTCTGCCGGGGGACATCTGGCACTGCTCACCGCGGCGAGGATGTACAGGTCTGTCAAAAATGTGGTTGCTTACTACGCTCCGTGCGATCTGAAAGACATCCTCGAATCGTCCTCGCTGTTCGCCAGGATCGCGCTGATCGCCACGCTGAAAAGATTTCCCCTCATATCGAGTGACGTGCTTCAAAAATATTCTCCCATCAACGTTGTACACGAACTCATGCCACCGGTCCTGCTGGTCCACGGTAAGAAGGATTCCGTCGTTCCGTACCAGTCGTCAGTCAAAATGTACAGGAAGCTCAAACGGCTCGGTTGTCGTGTTGTTTTGTTGACGCACCACAAAGCCGACCACGGTTTTGAATTCGTCCTGAGAGACGACGAAACCAGACGAATTCTGGAGAAAACGGTAGAATTTCTCTCAGAAGGTGGTCAGGTTGAACGTATCCTTTGAATATCGAAAGAAGCCCATAGAGTTCACGCTGGGCTACATATTCAAAGCGAAAAAGTTCAGAGCGGCCCTGCTGAAATTCCACACGCTGTACGAAAGGCCTGTGAAGGGTACGGAGATCGTTGAAACTTTCCTGTTTGAACCGAAGGAGAACGTGCTGGGAAATCTCTTCGTCCTGCACGGCCTCGGTTCGACGAACGTGCCGTTCTTGCTCTGGATGGCGACTCACCTTGCCAACGCGGGCGTTCGCGTGCTGATGCCCATACTGCCGGGCAACTTCACGCGCGTTGCGCACGGTTCTACCAGTGGAAAAGATTTCTTCGATACGAACGTTGAGCGCGCCGTAAGGTTCTGGGAACAATCCGTCGTCGACGTGCTGAGCGTCGTAGACTGGATGAAGCAAGAAGGTCTCTGGCTTGCAAAAACTCACCTGTTCGGCTTCTGCCTTGGGGGCATGGTCGCGGTGTTGCTCAACGCGGTGAGCGACGATTTCGAAAGAACGATCCTGATGACCGTGGGCGGTGAGATGGCCACGTTGCTGTGGTACTCTCCTACGCTGGCCTTCTTCAGAAGGAACGAAAAGCTCCTCAGGGAAGCTCCGTACGGTGTTGGGCAGAAGGAGAGCTTTTTGAAGATGTTCGACGAAGATATCAGGAAACTATCGCAGTTCGAAACCGTGGAGCAGATGCAACGTTCGGACATTCATCCCTACTTGAAGCTCGATCCGCTCGCCTACGCCAAATTCGTGAAGAGAGACAGGATAATCTTCGTCGAGGCGCTCTTCGATAGGGCCTTGCCCAAGAGGAGCAGAAAGCTCCTGTGGGAAGCGCTCGGAAGACCAAAACGTTACATCATACCGTCTGGCCACGTCACGTGGCTACCTTTCGAGTACGCCGTGTGCAGGTTCGTCCTCAGGAGTATGGGCGTCAGAGAACTTCGAAAACAGCTCGAGCTGCTCAGGAGGGTAGAACTCGAAGAGAAGAAATGAGGTTGAGTGAAGCCGAACTGAAGGAGAGGATAGAAAAACTTTACAGGATTCTGCAGAACTGCAACCTTTGTCCGAGAAGCTGTGGTGTGAACAGGTCCGTTTCGAAGAACGGTGCCTGTAAGACGAACGCCAGGCCTCTCGTTTCGAGTTTCGGACCGCACTTCGGTGAGGAAAGCTTTCTTGTGGGGCTTGGCGGGTCTGGAACGATATTCTTCACCAACTGCAACCTCAACTGCGTCTTCTGTCAGAACTGGGAGATAAGCCAGATGGGTGTGGGGGAAGAAATAGACGTTGAAGATCTCTCAAAGATCATGCTCAGGCTCCAGAGGATGGGCTGTCACAACATCAATTTGGTGAGCCCGACGCACCAGGTTCCCATGATCGTCGAAGCTTTGTCTAAAGCCTGGAAAGAGGGCTTGAAGATTCCCATCGTGTACAACTGTGGTGGCTATGAGTCCGTCGAGACACTGAGACTTCTCGACGGCATCGTGGACATATACATGCCCGATTTCAAGTACGGAGACGACGAGAAAGCATTCAAATATTCGCGAGTGTCGAATTACACCAGCGTCGCCAGAAGCGCGCTCGAAGAAATGTACAGGCAGGTTGGACCGCTCAGGATAGAAAACGGAATAGCCGTTCGCGGCGTCTTCGTGAGACATTTAGTCATGCCGAACGATGTATCTTCAAGCGAAAGGGTGCTCGAACTGATCGCATCCGTCTCCACAGACATTCCCGTGAACATCATGGCGCAGTACTACCCCGCCTACAGGGCACGGGAATATCCCGAGCTGGGCAGGCGCATCGCTCGTGAAGAGCTCGTGAAAGTGGTCAACAAAGCCAGATCTCTCGGGCTGAAAATCGTCAGCTGACACGCTTCAAAAAGTCGTTCTTCAGAAGTACGTCGATCACATCCTGAGTCGTCTTTGCGTCTACGTTCAAATAAGTCGAGGCGAAGGTTATCGTCGCGTCGTAGTCCCGAAGGTACCGTGCACAGAGCTGTATCAGTTCTCCAAGGTTCACGATCTCTCTCTTCTCCGAGAGCTCCCCCGCTTTGTCGAACCACTCGTAACCCAGTGGCCCTTCGGTCGACGGAGTTATGCGAACTTTCGCCTTCAAGGGTTCAATTCTCTCACCGTGAGCCCTTTTCACCACGTTCGCAACGATGTCGGCGCCAAACTTTCCATCCACCTTTTTCAGGAAACCGTTCAATCTTCCGTAGGCGTGTTCGATTACGTACTCTGGCACTGCGTGCGCCAGTTCTAAAGTTCTCAGAACCGCTTTTCCAACCCATTCGAACATCGTTGGATCGCACTTGTCCGGTGTGTCGTCGCTCGTGTGGTAGTACCTGTCTGGCCATTGACCGAGGAAGGGAGAAGGCACAGAGTAATTTTCGAAGACCGAGTGGTCCGAACCGGATTTGAACGTGCTGCGGTAGAACCTCCTGGTGAAGGAATCGGAGCTCGACGGTGCGAACAACAGCATCGAATCGTACAAAAGCTCATCGTAGAACGTGTTCAGAAGCGGTGGTGTTTCGTGAAGCAGCAGGGTCGAACCTGTTTTCTGCTGGTCCTCTCCAACCATGTCTAAATTGATCACGAACTCGTAATCGTTGTGCTGGGCTGCGTACGGAATACTGCCGTAGAACTCTGGCAACAGTACCACGTCCACCCCGAACGTTAGAGATTTTTCCCTGAGCTCTCTGCAGAGGTGCAGGGCCAGCGCGGCACCGGAGGCGTTGTCGTTCGCACCCGGACTCGGATGACACAGATGCGCCACGATACCGATCTTCTTGTTAAGAGAACCAGTAAAGCGTATCCTGAGAACCTTCATCGTACCGACCTTCAGCTCGCTGTCCACGAAGAGTCTCACCTTGAAACCTTTGTTCGCAAAGTTCTTCAAAAACTGGTACTGTCTGTAAGTGAGAGAAAAACCGAAGGCTCCGTGCTGACTGGCCTTCAGCGTGTGTGGCAATGCGAGATAGTTCGTCGTATCTGGCATCTGGTTCGGCGTTCTACCGATCGATTCATCCTGAGCCCTCATGAAGTAAACGAGCAAACATTTTGCGTTGCGTTCCTCGACGAACTGCTTGAACGCCTTCGACGGGTTCATCTGCACGAGCACGGCTTTGTCCGACAGATCCCCTGTGTAACTTTCATCGACGAGCTCTAAGGTTTTCCAGCCACCGGTCGGATTACTCCCGAACAGCACCGAAGTTTTGCAGGATCTGAAACTGCTGAGGAAAGTCCGAGGATTTTCGAGCCACAGTTCCGCATCTCTGATGTTCCACACCATCGTCGAATCGAAGTTACCGTATTTGATGCCACCTGTGGGATATTCGAACACCTCGATCTGGCTCTCCTCTATCCCCCAAGAGATCAAGAGCTCCTTCAATCTCTCCTCCAAAAGGCTGTACTCATCACTACCCCTCGCCCTGTGGAACTGACTGATGAACCTCACCGTGTCGAGAACCTGCTGCCCATCCACGCGTGCACCCTCCCGAAAAAGATTCTAAGGGCGAACCTGTTCAGGATGAAAAATTAGAGTTTTCTTAAAAACCAGAACAAAAATCTTTCATGGGAGGACAATAGAAATGGAAACGAAAAAACCACAGGAGGTGGTTGAGGTGAAAAGGTTCTTAGCACTGACAGTGGCACTGGTGATTTTGGCAGCAGCGGTGAGTTTTGCAGCAGGAAGGTTCGGAAACGTTCCACAGGTGAATAGGTTCGTACCTGCTCCGCAGATGCAGAGGTTCGCTCCGGCTTGGAAGGAGCCAGTAGCACCGGCACCGAGATACCAAGCGAGACAGCAACTCACTTACGAAGAGATGTTCAAAGACATGAACCTCACCAAGGAGCAGGCCCAGCAGATGCTCGACGCGATCGAGGAAGCCAAGGCAAAGCTCGAAGCACTCGAAAAGGAATACAAAGATCTTTACGATCAGTCCAAGAACATGACAGTCTACGAGTTCAGGAACAAGGTCAGAGAACTCAATCAAAAACGTGCGGAGATCATGCAGCAGCTGCGTGAAAGGCTCGAACAAACCATCAGGGTTGAACAGCTACAACAGCTGATGCAAACTTACAGACTCAGAAGGATCGTGAAATACGGTGATCCGAGGTTTGGCTGGAAGTTTGACGGATTCAGAGGACCAGCGTTCCTGGACGAAGAGTTCATCGACGCGCTCGAAGAATACATCAAGTGAGTCCCCACCCCCAGGAAGGCGCCGGCTCCAAGCCGGCGCTTTTTTTATTGGTAAAATTAAATTTTAGGAGTGTGAACGATGGAACGGTACGAAGGCTACGAATCCCAGGCCGAACCAAGGATAGTTGAAGAAAGCATCATCGTGATGGACGAAGCGGTGAAACAGAGTCCAAAGATCGTCGGTATTCCAACTGGGGTCGAAGGTCTGGACGAGCTGTTCTTCACGGTGGAGGTTAAGGACGGGAAGCCTGTCAAGAAACCGCTCGGGGGAATTCCGGCTTACGCCGTCATCAACGTCACAGGGGTTTCGGACACTGGAAAATCGCTCCTCGTAGAACAGTTTGCAGTTGCCCAGGCGGTGCGTGGTGAAAGGGTGGCGTTCATAACAGTTGAATCCCCAGCAGTTTTCGTGGCGAGGGGGCTTGAGGTACGCGCCGCCGCGATGGGTTACGATCCTGGTAAGATCGAGAAGAACATAATCTTGATCGATGCGGCTTCCCACGCGACCTTGAGGGAGAACATCCCAGATCTGCTCACAACGCTCGCGCACGTTATAAAGGAATACAAGGTGAGGTTCGTGGTCATAGATTCCGTCACCGGACTTTATGAGAACAGAGAAGTTGCCGCACGCACGATCGTGCGCCGATTGTTCAACTTCATGAAGAAATGGTACCAGACAGCATTGTTCGTTTCACAAAAGCGAAGCGGACACGAAGAACTCACCGCCGAGGCCGCTGGAGGATACGCGGTGAGCCACATTGTGGACGGTTGTTTCGTTCTTGCGAAGGAACTTGTGGACAGTCCTTACAAGTCAAAAGTATATGGAAAACCGGTTGGAGACATCGTTAGACTCTTCAGAATCGATGGATGCAGGCTTTCGGGTCACGATACCCGGACCTACATCATGGAAATCACGGAAACAGGTCTCGTGAGGATCACCAATCCGCTCGGTGGGAGGTGAGAAGCATGATCTTAGAACCAAAACCTGCAGATTTAGAAAAACAGATCGAACAGATGGCCACGAAGGTCCTGTTCAAATCGATCGAGTTGCTCGGGGGTCTCAACAAACTCGCCCAGCACAGGAACCTGACCTGGCTGGCATCGCTCGCGCGTGCGTGCATCGCCGTTGTCCTGAAACAGGAGTACGCGAAGAGCGACGAGTTCATAGCGCAGTATCTGGGTACCTCCAGCGCCACGGTCAAGAATATTCTGAAGGCAGACCCCGAAGCGGTGAAGAAACGCCTGGAGGACATAGACAAATTCTGTGAAGAAGAAAAGAAGGATTTGAAAGTGCACACCGCGGGTGCGGTGGCGAAGCTGGCCTACAAACTCGTCAAGCGGGAAAGCGGCACGGGCACGCTGTTCGAGGAATCCGCCGTTTGAAAATCGGAACGTCAGACCCGAAATAGAACGTCAAAGACAGGTGCAAAAGATTTTTTAAATCGCCACGATTCGTGTATCATTTTTCCCATTGTATCGGCTTCTTCGTGTAGCTCTTATACAGAAGCAGTACGAAGTCCAGAACCTTCCGGTATCTCACCTGCACTGCCAGTCTGCTCAAAAGATCTTCCGGCTCAGCGCTGTGGACAATGGCCTCCAGGAGTTCGAATGGGGTGTAAATTCTCAGCCTCTCTACTTTCAAAATCTTCGCCAGATTTTCGAGCAATCTGAGGGACACCTTCTTGGAATCTTCGAAGAACGCCAGAGCCTCGAGCCTCAGACGGGGAAGTATGAAAGATTCGTACTGTTGCTCTGCGGGCAGATGGGTGGGAACTTTGATGCCGAGCAAGGCTGCCGCGATGTCTCTCTCTTCGACGCTGAGCTTCGTATACATCTGCTTCAAAACGTCCTCGTCGCTCGAAAGGTAGTAGTATTCACCGTGCAGTTTTCCAAAATAGGCGAGCGTGTCGAGATAGCCTTCGATGAAGTATTTCCTGATCACTTCTCTGTCGAAGTTCATCACGTTCCCGAAATGTTCCCTCGGCCTGATGTATCCGATGCGGTTCCGATCACGGAAAACTCTCAGATAATCCAGTATGTCCGTCAGCCCGATCGTGCCTATGTCCACAACGAGTATGTTCTCCCAGCCTTTCTCAACCGCCATGCGCACCGGGACGTTGCTGTAGATACCACCGTCGATGAAGAGCTTTCCAGAGATCTCCTCTCTTTTGAACAGAGGAAAGTTGGCGCTGGAGAGTATGTAGTCGGCGAGCAGGCCTTCAGGGATATCTTCTATGTAGAGCGTGTAGGGTTTCAAATCGCTGATGCAGTAAGTCACGAGGCCGTAGTGAACTTTCGAATTCCTTATCCTATCTTCCGGCAGCAGGGTTTTCAATTTTTCCCTCAACGGACCGATGTCTATACCTCCACTCTGGATCAAATCCCTCGCGACCTCAAAGGCTTTAAAGATGTTGACCTCGAAAAGTCCTCCTGTCAGGATCTTTTTCATCTCTTCAGGAACGTTCATCACATCTTCGAAGTCCACCTCGAGCCAGGCCCTTTCGGCGAAGTCGTAATCACCGTAGGCGATGAGAGCACCGTTGATCGCTCCCACGGAGGTTCCGTAAACGGCAACGATGTCTATGTTCAGCTCACGTAACGCTTTCCATACACCTATCTGATAAGCCCCACGCGCGCCCCCACCGGAAAGCACCAACGCCACGCTCGTCGCGGCTGCCAGAAACGCGTTCATGCTCCCACCCAGCAACATTATAATTTGAGATTGGAGGTGTTCACGATGATGCGGTTCATGTTGAAATCGAAGCTCCACATGGCCACGGTGACAGAAAAGAACTTGGAGTACGAAGGAAGTATAGAAATAGATGAAGAGCTCATGAAAGCGGTGGATCTGAAAGAGAACGAACTCGTCTTGGTGGCGGATGTGAACAACGGTGCGAGGTTCGAAACCTACGTGATAAAAGGAAAACCGAACAGCGGTGTGATAGCTTTGAATGGAGCCGCCGCAAGGTTGGTGGAAGTTGGAGATAAGATCATCATCATGAGCTTCGGTCTGTTCAACGAAGATGAATACGCCGGCCCCAGGGTAGCGATACTTGGAGATGGAAACCGAATAAAGGAACTGAAAAACTGAGCCAGCCACAAGGGCTGGCTTAGATCAAATTTTAGGAGAGTGTCACCAGTACTTGAAGACCTTAAAAACAAGCGCTGGCTTATTGTCTGAGCTTTTAGTAGCCTCTGGGAGAAACTTTTGTACATCATCAAGATCAAGGCTACCTGTATAACTTATCGTAACTGTCGCGGTACCTGTTTGATCCCAGCTTTGACTTACAACTGTAAGGTTGAAGTCTGTAGGACTAGAGCTGAGATAGCCAGTGTCCACCAGTTTCTGGATATTATTATTGAGTTCGGTGGGGTCTTTTCTTTCGACATATACGTAGCTCTCAACAGCGGTTTTTATGTTCCTCATCGTGGCAGCCACACGTGCTGCGTTCGCTCGCCTGACAGCATTCCACGCCGTCGGTGTCACAATCGACAGCAACGCTGCGATCACTGCCAGAACGATCAAAAGTTCAATCAGTGTGAAACCTCTCGACATACCTCTGAGTTTCTTCATACACCTTCACCTCCGCCTGCGCTTTTATTTTATCATACAACGCCCCATCAAAAAATGCAAACTCTTCGTTCCGTAAAGAGATAGTTCCAAAAAAGAAGTTTCATTCGGCTTCAGCACAGAAAGTGCTAAACTTAACTCGTGGGGGTGATTTCAACGAAACAGATTGCACTTTTCTCTGCCTTTATGGTGACAGCTCTCTTCGCACAGACGCTTTACATTTCTCCCGCGATGGATCTGGCACTGAGTGTGTACGAACCTTTTTACGCCGTTCAGCCGATGAGACCAGGTGAGATCGGTCTGTTCAGAGTTGCCGGTGCTTCGAGCACGATCCAGATCGTTTCGTTCGAAATCGCTCCCACCATCACGCTGGAGCAGGTGTTCCTCGCGACCAGGCAAGATTTCATGAAAGAAAGAAGCTTCGGCGCGATGAGAATTGCGAATCTGAACTGCCTCTTCAGATGGTTCTCCATAGAAACAGACAGAGTCGTTCAATCTTTTCAGTTGATCTTCCTCCGCAGCGGCAAGGCGTACGTGCTGAGCTACTTCGCACCCGAAGAAGAATTTCACAGGTATCTGGTACCTGCGTTGTTGACGGTGTGCAGTCTGAAGGGACCTGTGTGGTTCAACTACGTGAGCGAGAAATACGGCTACAGAATGAACGTTCATCAACCGTTCGAACCCGCACAGAGCGAAGAAGGGGAGATCGGTTCGTTCGTAGCGCTGCAGGATAAAAAAGCAGGGTACATCCAGATCGTTCAGGAAAAACTTCCAAGGAGAATGAAAGTCACCGAGTACGCAGAGTTTGTAGAGAAGAACACCCTCGAAAAACTGAACGGCTATCGATCGCTGTCCTCCGGGCAGAATCTGGTCGAGGGGAACGAGTTTTTCTGGAGAATCTTCACCTTCGCCCAATCTGGAACTGTTCTCAAGGCGCTCCAGGCGCACGCCGTGTTCGATGACGTCGCGATCACGCTGACGTACCTCGCGACGGAACAGAGCTTCGAGCAGTTTTTGCCCGCCGCCGTGGCGACGATGTTCTCTTTCAAGATGTGAAAATCTTTCCCGATCGTTCCACCATCGTTTTGAACCCTTCTGTAACCATGGCAGCTGTATAATCGTGCTGGGGGTGATTGTATGAAAAAAATCTTTGTGTTGTTACTTGTGGTACTGACATCGATCGCTATGTGCCAGGAATTGTTCGATTATGTTCGCACACATAAGGAAGTAGATTACAGTATCGTGTCAGAAAAAACCACAGAGAGTGGTTTCAAGCTCATTCATGTGCTTTTGAAGAGCCAAACGTGGCGCGAGTTCGAATGGAAGCACGATGTCTTGATAGTGGTGCCTCCCACGGTCGAATTCGAAAATGTCGCCGTGCTGTACATCACCGGGGACTTCGATCCGACCAGGACTCAGGAAGTCGAAGATTATCTGTGGATCGCAGAAAAATTCGGTGCGCCCTTCGTGGTGCTCGGCGACGTGCCGAACCAGCCCATCTTCGGGCTCAGAGAAGACGATCTCATAGCACACACCTTCGTTCAGTACGCCGAGACGAACGATCCAACCTGGCCTCTACTCTTCCCCATGACCACATCGGCAGTTGCCGCGATGGACATGGTTCAGGAAATGTTGAACGTCGAGAGATTCTTGCTGACCGGTGCGTCGAAGCGGGGATGGACCACCTGGCTGACGGCCGTTGTGGACGAGAGGGTCTTCGCCATAGCACCGATCGTGTTCGACAACCTCAACTTCGCGAAACAGCTCGCGCAGCAACTGCAGATGTACGGTGATTACAGCAAGAGCATCTCGCCGTACGTCGAAAGGGATCTGCCACGGTACGTCCACACGGAGATCGGGCAGAAGCTTTTGAAGATGGTCGACCCTTACAGCTACAAGGACCAGCTGAGAATGCCAAAGTACATCGTGAACGCCACGAACGACGAGTACTGGACCATCTATTCGAGCATGCTGTACTTCTTCGACCTTCCCGGACAGAATTATCTTCTGTACGTGCCGAACAATCCACACGGCATAAAGAACATTCCGTACGTCGTCGACAACGCTTCTTCTTTCTTCAAGCTTGCATTGAAGAACGCCCTTCCGAGGGTTGATTTCGAAATTTCTGATGGAAAGATCGTTGTGAAACAGGATCCCGCGATCCGGCAGGTCTATCTGCACAGGGCCGTTTCTGACACGACCGACTTCAGAAAATCCCTCTGGCTCAGATTTCCTGTTCTACCAGAAGAAGGTGTATACTCGATTTCGGTCGAACCACCTGCGAACAGACACGTCGCGTACTACGCAGAGATCGTGCTCGAGATCGAAGGTCTAACGCTGAGCGTGTGTACACCGGGGGTGTACAGATGAAAAAGGTCGCAGGCATCGTCGGCGGGATGGGCTCACTCTCAACGGTTGATTTTTTGAAGAAAGTCGTCGAATCAACCTACGCGGAGAAGGATCAGGACCACATACGCATGATCGTCGACTTCAACACCCAGGTCCCGGACAGGACCACCTCACTGCTGCACAACGGGGAAGATCCCACGCCCTATCTGGTCGACTCGGTCAGAAGGCTGCAGAAAGCCGGTGCGGACTTCGCACTCTTCGTGTGCAACACCGCGCACGCCTTCCTGGAGAAGGTCCAGGCGCAGGTCGACATCCCGATCCTGAACCTTCCAAAGCTGGCGCTGGAGAAATTGATGGAGATTGGAATCAAAGGCGCATGGCTCACGGGGACCAAGGGGCTGATCGCGAGCGGAGTGTACCAGAGGGCAGCGAAAGAATTAGGGTTCGATCTGAAGGTTCCAGATCCTTCCGTGCAGGATTCCGTGATGAACGTGATCTATTCAGTGAAGGCTGGAAAGCTGCAACAGGCAAAACGGATCTGGCTCGAAGAGGTTGAACCACACCTCGATGGGTACGTACTTTTGGCGTGCACCGAGCTTCCCGTGGTTGCGTGCAGTGAGAGGGTGAAGCTGATCGATCTGAACGAGCTGTGGGCGAGGATGATCGTGGAGATGTGCGGTGGGAGGTTGAAATAGAGTTCGGAGGTGAACATCAAAAATGAACGTGGCAAGGCAGGCTGCAAGAAGACCTGTTGCGGTGTTCATGCTCCTCGTTGCCATCGCTTCTCTCGGTGTGATAGCCCTCCGAAAGCTTCAACTCGAACTGATTCCGAACATCGAATATCCCTACGCTGCCGTTTTCGCCACGTACATGGGTGCGGGCACCGAAGAAGTCGAACAGCTCGTCACCGAACCGCTGGAACGCATCATCGCCACAGTTCCTGGTGTGAAGAGGTTCACTTCCGTTTCTCAACCCGGTCTATCCTTCATCCTCATAGAGTACGAGTGGGGCGTGGATGTGCTCTCCGCCTCGTCCCGGCTCGAAAGGTATCTGAGCCTCGCGCAGGCGAACCTTCCAGAAGGAGTGAAACCTTCCGTTGTGGAGTTCGATCCCTCGCTGCTGCCCGTGTTCGTGTTCTCGACGGAACACGATGTCGACAGTTTCATCGATCGGATAAAGAGACTGCCAGACGTGGCGGGGGTCGAAGTTCTCGGTAGACCGAACAAACGTGTTGTCGTGAGGCTCGATCCAGAGAAAGTGGAACAGTTCGGCCTGGATCTCTCACTCATGGAGATGTTCCTTTCAGGCAACGCGATCTATCCCATGGGTCAGGTGAAAGACGAGAACGGTAACGTTTATCCCATCACGGTGGACGCACGTTTCAAAAGTTTGGATGATCTGAAGAACGCAGTCGTTGGATTCAGGGGACTCACCTACCAGGGACTCATGAACGGCCAGCTTCCAAAACTTTTGGTGCCGATCAGGCTGGGGCAGGTCGCTTCGATCGAGATCGTTGAGGAAGAGGTCAGGGGATTGGTCAGGGTCAACGGGCGTGCGACGAACGTTGTGGCGATCAGGAAAAGATCCGGTGCGAACACCGTGGAGAGTGTGAGACAGGTCAAGAAGCTTCTGAAGGAACTCGGTATCAGCTACACACCCTTGATCGATCAATCTCTCTACACGCAGAGGGCCGTGGACAACCTGCTGAAGAACCTTCTTTTAGGTTTGCTGTGTGCATCGTTAGTGGTCGCACTGTTCGTGCCGAACGTCTTCAGCACGATGATAGTGTCTTTCAGTATTCCCGTTTCGCTCGTCGTTGCCATCGTGCTCATGTATTTCTTCAGATTGAACTTCGATCTTTTGACGCTCGGTGGTCTCACGATGGCGGTGGGCATGCTCGTCGACAACGCGATCGTGGTGTTCGAAAACATCTTCAGACACAAGAGTGAAGGACTCGACTATCTGGATGCCGCCGCCGTGGGAACGAGGGAAGTTTTCGGTGCGATCTTCGCTTCAACCGCAACGACAGTTATAGTCTTCGTACCGCTCCTCTTCACGGAGAGCTTCGCTGCCACGATGTTCAAGTACTTCGCCGCCACGCTTTCTCTCTCGCTCGGAGCCTCGCTCGCGGTGGCCAGTGTGCTCGTACCCGCAGGTTCCAGATGGATAATGTCGAAAAGGATCGGAGTCTATGAAAGGTTCAGAGACAGTTACAGAAAAGCTCTGGAAAAATCGCTCGATAAGAAATATCTCGTGCTCGCGATTGTCCTTCTCTCGCTGATCATCAGCGTCTTCATCGTGTTGAACAAACCCAGAAGTTTCACCCCCAAGTTCGAGTCGAACACGCTCACGATCACGCTGAAGATGAAAGAACAGGCCGGTTACGAGAAAACATCTCAGACCGCTTCCAGATTGGAGAAGTTCATTCTGGACAAAAAGGAGAAGTTCGGCATCGAGAGCGTCTATTGCGAAGTGGGTGTGACGAGTGAACTGTCACAGATCGTTGGAGGAGCGAGTGAGGACAAAGCCACACTGTACGTCTGGTTCAGAGGTAAAAGGTCCGAATACGTGAAGAACAAGCAGCTGTTGCTGGAAGAACTTTCGAAACTGGAACTTGAAGATGCCACTCTGAGCGTTGGTGAATCCGACATCATGTCTGAGTTGTTCGGATATCCTTTGACCGTCGTGCTCAAAGGGAAAGATATCAACGACTTGCTGAGCGAAGCCGAGAGATTGAGTGAGGCGCTGAAACAGAAAAACGTTGGACAGATCGCAATCCGTGGCAAAGCCACTCTGGAAACGATGCTGGTGCAGATAGATCGAAACAGGTCGATCTTTTCCAGCTTGCTGCCAGGTCAGATACTGATGGAATTTCAGAGACGTACCGTGGGACAGGCCATCGGCGTCGTTTCGACTCAGGAAGGTAACCTGCCAGTTTACGTCACAACATCGCAGATCAGAACAGTTCAAGATGTAGAGAACGTAACGTTCAAAAGCACTATGGGTCAACACGTGCCACTCGAGCTGGTAGCGAACGTTGGAAAGAGAGAGACTTTGATGTCCATCTCACACCTGGACGGCGAACGCGTGGTCTACGTCGACGTGACGAAGACGGATTTGCCCGTTTCGAGATTGACGAAGATCGTGGAAGAAACTGTGAGCGAACTGGGATTGAAGGTCGATCACGAGCTTTCAGGACAGAAGAATTCGATGGACACGCTTTTCTCAGAGTTCAGAACGATCATCGTGGTCGCCGCGATACTCGTCTACATGCTCTTGGCGGCGCAGTTTGAATCCCTCACAGTTCCTCTGGTCATATTCACATCCGTCCCAGTGGTTCTGATCGCGCTGGCTCTCGTGATGCTCATCTTCAATTACGAATTGAACTTACCCGTGCTCGTTGGGACTCTGACGCTCGTTGGCACCGTTGTGAACAACGCGATCGTCATGGCGAGCTTCGTACTCCAGAGAATGAGAAGCTCTAAAGAAGCATCGTTCAGATCCATTCTGACAGAAGCGGCTTCGCTCAGGCTCAGACCCATCTTGATGACCAGCCTCACCACGATCCTCGCACTGATACCAGTCGCTCTGAGCAGAGCCGAAGGATCGGAACTCGAATCGCCCATCGCGTGGACGATCGTGTTCGGCCTGAGCGTGACGACACTCTTCACACTGTTCGTCGTCCCGATGCTTTTAGAGCTGTTTTTGGGAAGATCGAACCGGGCTTGAGAAAATCTCCTGGTAGATGCGTGAAACCAACTCCTGATAGAAAGGATCGGCGAGGACCTCTATGGTCCTCGGTTTTTTCAGTTCCACATTGAAGATCTTCCTTACCTTCGCGGGCCTTTGAGAGAGCAACACGACTCTGTCTGCGAGAAAGACGGCTTCTTCCACGCTGTGCGTCACCAGCAGCACGGTGATACCCTCTCTAACCACCAGGTCGGAAAAAAGCAGCTGCAGACTTCTCCGCGTCTGGGCGTCGACGGAGCTGAAAGGTTCATCCATCAGCAAGAACTTCGCCCCCGTGACCAGTGCGCGCGCGAGTGAAACTCTTTGCCTCATACCACCTGAAAGCTCGTGAACCGATCTCAGGGCCCACTCCTCGAGCTGGACTTTTTTCAAATATTCCATCGCCATTCTTCTGGCCTGCTGCCTGTTCGTACCGTTCAGAAAAAGTGGCAGGGCAACGTTGTCGAGGCAGTTCATCCATTCGAACAGCGTGTCGCGCTGGGGCATGTAACCAACCTTGTCGACGTTCAGAACCACTTCACCACTGTAGGGTACGAGATTCAAAAGGGCCTTCAGCAAGGTAGTTTTACCGCATCCAGAAGGGCCGAGCACGGCCACAGTCTCGCCGTACTCGACCTGCAGATCCACACCGTCTATGACCAGAAGTTCATCGTACGATACTCTGAGATCTTTCACCTTCAGGGCAAAAATTCGTTCGTGAACGCTTTTTCTATCTGAATCTCTGGCACCAGGTTGTTTTCTCTCATCCACTCGTAGAACCTCCTCCACACTTTTTCATCCTGCCAGCCCCACTTCGGTGAATCTTCCCAGTACTTCGTAGACAGATATTTCTGAGACTCGATGACCAGTTTCTCATCCAGCTCCGGTGCGTACTTGAGCAGTATCCTTGCGGACTCTTCAGGGTTGTTTTTCGCGTAAGCGTAACCCCTGCTCACCGCTCTCAAAAACTTTCTCACCAGCTCGGGCGATTGCTGGATCAACTTCTCGCTGGTGATGAGGACGGGCGTGTAGTAATCGAAAACTTCGTCTATGTCTTTCAAGGCTAAAAATTCCACATCCAGTCCCGCGAGTTTCGCTGCTATCACTTCCCAGCCATAGAAGACCCACTGAAAGTCGAAGACTCTCTGCCTCAAACCCGTCACGAAGTCGAGCTGTCCAACAGTCTGCATCTTGATCTTCGACCAGTCGACACCGTACTTTCTGGCGATCGTTCTCAGCATGGCTTCCTCGATCTCCGTACCCCACGCACCGTACGTCTTTCCTTCCCAATCTTTTGGTGAGGAGATGCCTGAAGCTTTGAGCCAGGTGAATCCACTCGTGTTGTGCTGGATCACCGCGGCGATGGAGACCACAGGAAGGCCCTCGGCGCGGGCGTAGGTGACGAACTCCTGAAAGCTCACACCGAAGTGTGCGTTGCCGCTCGCCACCATCTGTTCGGCGCTCATCTTCGCCGGTTCAACTATGGACACGCTCAATCCTTCCTCCGCAAAGAAGCCTTTCTCGAGCGCCACGTAGAGACCCGTGTGGTTAGTGTTGGGATACCAGTCCAGCACGACAACGACCTGCTGAGCAAAGGCGAGTGTGCAGAACAGGATGAGAGCAAGCCAGAACTTTCTCACTTCAACCACCTCCCTCAAGCCTTGTAGCCCACGGGAAGAGTTTTCTTTGAAGGAACTGAAGCGTGTAGAAAAGCGCGAGTGTGAACATGACGATGATGAAGACCGCGGTGAAGACTCTATCCACTCTGAACGAATTCAGCGCCCTTATGATGTAGATGCCGAGCCCGGCCTGAGCCCCCATCCACTCGGCGATGACCGCGGCGGTCAGAGAGTAAGTGATGGCGACCTTCATACCCGCGAGCGTGTAAGGCACCGTGTGGGGCAGATAGAGGTATCTGAGTTTGTGATGCCATTTCGCACCGTGCGCTTTGAGAAACTCCAGTTTCTCTCTGTCCACAGTTTTGAAGCCCTCGTAGGTGTTCATCACGATGGGGAAGAAGCACAGGAACGCCACCGTTCCGATTTTCGTACCGATTCCGAAGCCGAACCAGATGGCTACGATCGGTGCAACGACCGTGATGGGAATAGTCTGGGTGAACACGATGATGGGAAGAAGGGCCCTGGCAACGTTCCTGAGAAGGAACATGACCGATGCGATCGCAACACCCAGAACCAGCGCGAGTGCATAACCAAGTATTGCTTCATAAAGCGTGACGAAGGTGTGCCTCAGGATGATATCCTTACCTCTGATGAGTTCGGTCAGGATCTGCGACGGTTTCGGCAAAAGGTACGTGGGCACGGGAACGAACTGCCACAGCAGCACGACGATGGCCACAGAAACGATCTCAACGATACTTCTGGATCTTTTCATCGATGCTCACACCGTTCCTTGCACAATCGAAGACAACTTCGAGAACGTACCGTTCACACAGCGGCGTCATCTTCCTGTGGATCTCTTCGATGAGGTTGAGGAGCTGGGAAAATTCTCCTTCCACCGTCGTTTCTGAAGGTCCCACGAGATACTTCAAACCGCTGCTGGCAATGACGTTGATCGCTTCGTCCACGAGTTTGTAGATCTCGTCCTTGCTCTGAGCCTTCAACGGTAAAAACCTGATCGAACATGTCATCATGGCAACACCTCCCAAAACAAAAACCCGTCGCCGACGGGTTGAGATATTTCACTCTCCCTGCGCCGGCATTACCCGGATCAGGTTCAATGGGTCGAGGACTTCCGTCCTCCTCTCAGCCCCGGATTAGGAGCTCCCCAGGTGAAACTATTCACTTTTCGGTTCCTCTTTTATTATACACCACAGCTAACCATATGGGGTAGAATAGGATCGAGGATCGTTCTAATGGTTTTCTAATCCACGAGCTGATAAGATGTTTTGGTGATGGAATGAGGAGAATCCTTTTGATCTGCCCGCTGTTGCTTTCGATCTTCATTTTCGGTGAAAACCTTTTGGAGAAGGTGGTACTCAACTCACAACTGTACGAAACGGTGAACTTCTCGCAGTTGAAACTCACCATCCTCGATGCGATCAACTTGACGAACGAGAAAGACGTCGTCGCGGCTTACTTAGCCCAGGTGGACAAGAGGATCGTCTGGGTCGTTCTCACATTCAATCACGAATATGGAATCTCAGTAGAAGAAGCGAAAATACTCTGGAAAAAACCACTCGAGACCAGATTCTTCGCCTACGCAGTGGGCTTGAGGGAAGCGATATCGCTTGCCGTCATGTCCATAGGAAAAAACGTGCTGTTCGGTGTTTATCAGACGGACAGCTGGGTAGTCGGAAACAACAGAAACCTCGCCACAGTGAGCATGAAGACCCCGGCAATTTTGAAAATTGAGCCGACAAAAGAAGTTTTCAAGAAAGTCCTGCAGGAGATGCTGAAAAGGCAACAATAACGGGGGGAAGTTAGTGAAGATTCTCATCGTTGAGGACAACGAAGATCTGGCGAATTCCATAAGAAGAGGGCTCGAAAAAGAAGGTTATTCCGTTGAACTGGCGTTCGATGGCGATACGGGGCTCGACATGGCGTTGACTGAGAGTTACGATTGCATCGTTCTCGATGTGCTGCTGCCTGGCGTGGATGGTTTCGAGTTCGTGAGAACGTTGAGAGACAGCAACATCCACACTCCCGTGCTGATGCTGACCGCACTCGATTCGGTGGACGACAAGATAACAGGTTTGAGAAACGGTGCCGACGACTATCTGACCAAGCCGTTCGATTTCAGGGAGTTGCTCGCGCGCGTTCAGAGCTTGATCAGACGGAGTCATCTTCTCAGGGGCGAAGTTCTGAAGTTCAAAGAGATGGAACTGAACTCGAAAACTCGAAAAGTCGCGATCAAAGGTGTAGAGCTGAAGTTGAGCAGGAGAGAGTTCGACCTTCTGGAACTTTTCATGCGCGATCCCAACATCGTTTTCAGTCGGGAGGAGATCCTCGAACGCGTCTGGGGTAACGAAAAGGAAACCAGGAGCAACGTCGTCGACGTTTACGTGCTCTATTTGAGGAGTAAGCTGAAGCCCTTCGGATATGACAGATACCTCGAAACTGTTCCAGGCATCGGTTACAGGCTCAAGGTGGAGGCGTGAGCGTGCCAACGCTGAGGCATGCCATAGAGAAGTATTACCTTTCCATATTCGTCGTTTCCATGATCGTCATGTCCGCGGTGCTCGTCTTTTTGTTCCACAGCCTCACGATGAAAAGAATTGACCAGGAAATGTTAGTTTTCACGAACGATTTGCTGAGATTCCTCGAAAAACCCGAAGGACAACCCGTTGCGATATTCGGCAAAAAGAACTACGCCTTCTACATCACAGAAGAAGGAAAAACGATAGCGAGTTACAACCTGCCGGACGACTTCGAAGTACCAAAGGTCGATGGTTTCCACACGGTACGTTCCAATCGCTATTTGAAATTGACCACGGCAGACTTCGACGTTGTGGTCACTCGCAATCTGAAGGACCATCTCACACTGCTGGCTTCACTCTCGATGATCCTGACAGCGATCTTGGTACCTTTCATCTTTGTCGTGCTGTTCTTCGGTCGAAGGCTCACCCGCAAGCTCACAAGACCGATCGAGATGATCGGCGAGCAGATGCAGCTCGTTTCCCGAGGTGCGCAGAAAAGAATTCAGATAGAACCCACAAGCGAAGAAGCCAAGATACTGCAAACTCAGTTGAACGAGGCCATAGACCGACTCGACAGGACCATGGAAGAGCTCAGAGACTTCGCAACGACGATATCGCACCAGCTGAGAAATCCACTTGCCAGTGCCAAGAGCGTGCTCGAAGTGCTCCTGAAAGAAGACCTTCAAGATACCGTGAGGATTGAGATAGAAAAAGTCAAGCGCAACATCGACAGAATGGTTGAGATAACCTCGCAACTTCTTCTCATCGCGAGGGCACAGCATACGACGACTAAGAGTTTCGAAGAAGAGGATCTGTCCAGTCTGATACTGGAAAGCATAGATCAGGTAATCCACAGATACAACAAAGAGATCGTCATCGACCCAGTTCTAGAAATAAAGGTCAGGTGCGTCGGCCCGCTTCTTGTGCACGCTCTGGCGAATCTGCTGGACAACGCGTGCAAATACTCCGACCCTGAAAAACCGGTGATACTGCACGTTGAAGAAGAGAAGGACCGTGTGCGTATCGAAGTGTGCAACTACGGTGAACCCATTCCAGAACAGGACCGTGACAAAATCTTTCTCAAGTTTTTCAGAGCGAGCAACGCGAAGAACGAAGGACTGGGCCTGGGTCTGGCCGTGGTCAAAGCCATAGCCGATCTGCACAGGGCCCAGGTCCATTACGTGTGCGAAGGAAGACTGAACAAGTTCGTCCTCACGCTGCCGAAGTGAGGCTTATACGATGACGGGTAACGTGGAGTTCGCGTAAGGCATGAGCAGAACGTCTGCAGACCTTCCGTACCTCGCGATCGCTGCGTCTATCGCTCGCTGTGGGTCACTGAAAGGTGTCATGAATATTTCCTTCACAACCTCTTCTTCCATGTTCGAGCAAAGGAAAATGCTGGCCTTTTTGAGAACCTTGCAGAATCCAACAGCTTTGTGACCACCCAGCACGAAGTTCGTTTTTATCCATTGCAACGGTTCATCAGGATTTGCGGCCTTCTTCATCCATTCTTCGAAAGTTTTTTCACCAAAACCTTCCCTGCACTCAGCGATCAACACGATGGTTCCATGCTCTTTCACCGCGTGTGACGCGTTGTCCAGCCCTTTTTGTGCCTGGTAAAGGTTTATGTCTTTCGGGAATCCACCGCATGATGCGATCACCACGTCGTATTTCTTTCTGATGGGCACCTTGTACATCTGGTCTATGTATTTGACGCCTTCACGGTGAGCGGCTATCGGATGTCCTGCCACGGCTTTCACGATCTCTTTCTTGCTGTTCAGAACGACGTTCACGATGAATTTCACGTTCGTCATGGCTCCAGCCTCTTCTATGTCAAGTCTCACGGGACTGTTCACGTTTCCAGCCACGGCATCTTCCAACAACATGAGTGAGTGATTCTTCTCGATGCTCCTCTTGCTGCACACACCCGGCAAGAGCGCCTTATAGCCGCCGCTGTAACCAACGAACCAGTGCAGTTCGAGGTTCCCCGTCGCGATGATGAGATCAGATTCCAGCACGGGTTTGAAGACTTCCACAGGCGTACCCCGACTCGTTTCACCTATGTAGCTACACTCGTTTACGTCATGGTTCAGGCATTCGTACTGTTCAAAAACTTCATTTCCAACGGCTTTCCTCATCTCGTCTTCGCTCATCTTCCTGTGAAAGCCGAGGCCAAAAACGATCCTTATCTGATCGGACCTCATACTCGACCTTTTGAGCTCTTCGAGGATCGGCGGAACTATGATGTGCGAAGGACTCGGTCTGGTGAGATCACTGACCAGTATCGCGATCCTTTTGGGCTTGACCTGACGAACGATCTCGCTCAGGGTGGGACTGCCGATGGGATTTTCGAGGGCCCTAAGAATCTCACCGGAAGGGTCTTCAACTTTGGGAAGTTCGCTTCTTGGTGAGAGTATTTCCGTATGGTCTGGAACCTCGATCTGTAACTGCTTTGCACCGTACTTCAGAGAAACTTTCATCTTGTAACACCCCATTCGTGCGCGCGGACCGATCACATCACAGAGTCGGTTGAGTCAGGTAAATTCCGAACTCATGGTGCTTAAGCATCTCGCTCTTTGTGAGCTTGCCGTTCAGCACCTCGATCAACTTCGCGAACAATCTTTCCCCAGCCTGCTGTATGGTGAGCTTTCCTTCGAGCACTTCGCTCACGTCCACATCTATATTGTCACTCATTTTACTGTAGGTCCTCGCGTTCGCAGTGATCTTTATCACCGGGGCGATCGGACAGCCAGTCGGTGTACCACGGCCCGTTGTGAAGAACACGATCTGTGCCCCTCCAGCTACCATGCCTGTGACAGATTCAACGTCGTGGCCGGGACTGTCCATGAAATACAACCCACCAGCAGGGATAGATTCAGCGTATTCGAGTACACCTTTGATCGGTCTCGTACCAGCTTTGTAGATGGCTCCAAGAGATTTTTCTTCCAGCGTTGTCAACCCACCACGAATGTTCCCAGGCGTTGGGTTAACACCGCGTATGTCTTCACCACCTGCGAGTGCATTCTTCTCACACCTGCTCACCAGTTCGAGTAACTTCTTCGCCACTTCCTCGTTGACGGCGCGTCTGGCGAGTATGTGCTCGGCGCCGATGATCTCGGTTGTCTCTGAAAACACCACGGTCGCTCCCATATCAACGAGCTTGTCCGCCACGTACCCGACCACCGGATTCGAAGCGATGCCGGACGTCGTGTCTGACCCACCACATTCGATGGCAACCGTCACTGCGGAAAGATCGACTTCCACCTGCTTGGTCTCGTACTCTTCCATCATCTTCTGCAACGTCCTTACGCCCTTCTCGATCGTTCTGAGTGTGCCACCTTCCTCTTGTATGATCAAACACTCGGCAGGCTTACCGGATTCACGTACCGACTCAAAGATCTGCCTTGTGGGGACCGTTTCACAACCCAGCCCCACGAACAGAACACCCGCCACGTTTGGGTTCAGGGCCATTCCTTTCAAAACGTTGACCACTTTCCTCTCATCGTCTTTCATGTGGTTACAGCCGTGCTGGTTGTGAAGATAAACCACGTTTGGAAAATTGCTCGCAATTTCCTCCGCGGTTCTCGTCGCGCAGATCACCGTTGGAATCACGAGAAAGTGGTTTCGAAATCCGACTTTTCCATCCGGTCTCAGAAAACCCTTCACTTTCACGATCGATGCCCCCTCACACCGCGTTGCCCCGCCACGTTGTGTACGTGGACGTACTCGCCCTTCCTTATATCCCTGGTCGCGATACCTATCGGTTCACCGTACTTAAAGATCTGGGTGCTTTGCGGGATATCGACCAGTGCGAATTTGTGACCGAACGGTACGTCCTCCAAAAGTTCAACGACGATCTTTTCTTCTCCAAGCATCACCGTCACTGTCTGCCCCTTCTTCAGATCCTTTATCGCCGTGGCGACGTTGTCCCTCTTCGAAAAGGCTATGGCGTCCATCGTAGATCACCTCACGGGAGTTTTACCAATCCCGAGCGAACCAATACCTTTTCCATCTGCCTGCCCATGTCGATCCTTTCCCTTATCTTTCTGAGCAGTTCATCGTCTGGGAGTGGGTTCCTCGCCACACCCTGTTCGATCGCTTTTTTGGCCACCGCGAAGGCTTCTTCGACGTAAACTTCCTCTTCCTCCATCGTGGGCACGATGTATTCCTCATGGATACCTTTCCTGTAAGCAAAATCGGCTATCGCCTGAGCCGCAGCGATGCACATCTCATCGGTTACCTTCGTGGCGCGCACGTCCAGCACACCTCTGAAGATCGCGGGGAACCCGAGTGAGTTGTTCACCTGGTTGGGAAAATCGCTGCGACCCGTCGCAACGATCCTGGCTCCCGCCTCTTTCGCCTCCCACGGCCAGATCTCGGGCACAGGATTCGCCCCGGCGAAGACGATCGCATCTCTGTTCATCTTCTTCACCCATTCGGGCTTGATCACACCGGGACCGCTCTTTGAATAAGCGATACAGACATCTGCTCCTACCAGTGATTCTTCTATCCCCCCGGTGACGTTGCGCGCGTTGGTTTTGATCCACATACGGCTCGTGGTGGGATCGAGCTGTTGCGCTCGATCCTTCGTTATTATTCCCTTCGAATCAACGACGATCACGTTACCCAGATCCACGCCCATCTTTTCCAGAAGCCTTGCGAACGCGTAGTTCGCACTACCCGCACCTATAAGAGTGATCCTCACTTCGTTCATCTTCTTTCCAACGATCCTCAGCGCGTTGATCAGTCCTGCAAGGGTGATCGTCGCAGTCCCTTGTTGGTCGTCGTGGAACACCGGGATGGAGAGTTCTTCCTGAAGTCTTTCGAGCAACTCGAAACATTTGGGCTTTTCGACGTCTTCCAGATTTATCCCTGATATGCTCGGTGACAACCATTTGCAGAACTGAACGATCTCATCGATGTTTTTCGTACCGACGCACAGAGGTATGGCGTCTACACCACCGAGGTATTTGAAGAGCAACGCTTTGCCCTCCATGACGGGCAAACCTGCCTCAGGCCCGATGTCTCCAAGTCCCAGAATCCTCGTTCCGTCGGTGACAATAGCGATGGTGTTCTCTTTGTTCGTGTACTCGTAAACCTTCGAAGGATCCTTCACGATCTCTTGACACACCCTCGCCACTCCTGGGGTATACCAGATCGCGAAATCATCGTACGATCTGACAGGCACCTTTGGTGCCGTTTGAATCTTGCCTTTGTAAAAGGAATGCAATTTCAAAGCCTCTTCGGACGGCTTTTGGGCCTTCTTCAGAAGTTCTTCCACGTTCCTGTTTTGATCCATTTTCTACACCTCCGTTAGAAGAGTCCTCTGGGTAGTGGCACACGCAGAAGCTTCCCGAGCGAGTACCAGAAGATGAAAACGATCCCCGAATAGCCGAGGGAGAACAGCAAGAATTCTCTCAGCTTCAAACTCCTCCCAGCCAGGATCGCAAAAATCACGATGCCAAAAACGATGCTGCCCAGCAGAAAACCGAGTACCCAATCCATCACATAAATCCACAAAAGGCTCAGAACGATCGTGAGAGCAACATAGAAGAGATCCTTCAAGGGAATGAAACTCGACTCGGCCCGCTCACGTTTCCTGAACAGCAATATCGCCCTGATGAGCAGAACGATGGAGAGGATCATCAACAGTCCCAGAACAAAGCGTGGGAACACGGCGGACAGGTAATTGTAATTCCTTGTCTGGTTGAAAAGAACCACGCTCAGAATCAAAATCACCGTGGCGGTTGCGACATCGACCATCATCTCTGATCACCACCGGAGACGATCATGCGCTTTTTCATAATGACAGGCCAGAACAAAAAGAACACGGAAAGTACTATGAACACCCAGCACAAAGGCCTGGCGAAGAAGATCAACCAAGGTCGCGCGAACTTTCTTCCTATCAGCAGTCCCTGAACGAGTCCCGTTTCGATGATGGGACCAAGTATCAAACCCAACGTTATGGGCCCAGCTTCGAAACCGAGTTTTCTCAAAACGAAACCTAACACTCCGAGTATTAGCATCATGTACACATCAGATATATTGTTACTCACGCAGTAAGAACCCACCATCGTCAGGAAGAGTACCGTGGGGGCAAGCAAGCTCAGCGGAATTTTGGTGATGAACTTCGCCATCGCTCTACCGAAAGCCAGACCAATCGGGACCATAACGAAAGTTGCCACAATGACTCCAGCTATGAAGGTGTAGACCACATCGGCTCTTCTTGTGAAAAGCTCTGCACCAGGTCTTAGACCTTGCATGAGTAAAGCCCCATAGAGAATCGCGTCCACGGGTGTACCAGGAACACCGAGCGTCATGAGTGGAACAAAACCTCCTCCAACCACCGCGTTGTTCGAGGTCTCCGTGGCTATCACACCTTCAGGGATACCCGTTCCAAACTTCTCTGGATGTTTCGAAGCCCTGACAGCCTCACTGTAAGCCACCAGGTTCGCGATGTTACCACCAGCGCCCGGCAACACGCCTATGATGAAACCAATAATTGAGGCTCTCAACAGATCCACCTGCTTCTTCATGACGCTGACGAACGTTTTCCAGATCATTCCTTCCTGTACCCTCGCTTCCTGGTACAGCTGCTTTTTTGATCTGTTCAGGACCATGTCGATGACTTCAGGTATACAGAACAGTCCCACCAGCGCTGGTATCAACCCAACTCCACCGATGAGTTCGGGGATGTTGAAGGTGAAGCGCACGTTCCCTCCGACGGGCGCGACGCCTACGGTGCTCAACAGAACTCCGATCAAACCGCCTATGAAGCCCTTCAGAGTGTTCCCTCGCGAGAGTGAAGATATCACCGTCAGACCGAATATACCGAGCCAGAAGTATTCGGGAGGGCCGAATTTCAATGCGACCCGCGCGAGCATGGGAGCAAAGATGAGAAACATGATCAAACCGAACAATCCACCATACAGAGAAGAAAAAGTTGCAGTCAGGATAGCTTCCCAGCCTCTACCCTGTTTGGCCATGGGATAGCCGTCGAACGTTGTTCCTATGTTGGAAGGAGTTCCTGGAGTTCTCAACAGAATCGCCGAGAAAGAACCACCGTAGATCGCTGCCATGTAGAGAGATCCCAAGAACACCAGACTCTCAGACGGGGAAAGCCAGTAAGTGACGGGAAGAAACAGCGCCACACCCATCGTAGCACTCAAACCTGGAAGAGCTCCAATAACCAAGCCTACGCATACCCCACCCAGCATCAACAGAACGGTCTTGAAGACAAAAAAGTGTGCAAAACCGTAGGCAAGATATTGAAGGCCAGCCAAGAACTTTTCCCCCTTTCAAAAAACCCGCACCCAACACGGGTGCGGGAGGGAATCTTCATTTGCCCTGGGTCTCTTCCCAGAGTTGCTTGTAGTAAGGTATCAATTCCGCGACGAGCTTGGCCGCCGCTGCCTCGTCGTAATTCTCTATGACGAATCCCATCTCCTGCATCTTGGCTACGAATTCTGGATTGTTGTTGACCTGCCTGAAAGCTTCTTCAAGCATCCTTTTGACATCTTCAGAGGTTCCTGGAGGCACGGCGATTCCCCTGTACGCCTTCTCAACCAGATCGATTCCAAGTTCTCTGAACGTCGGCACATCTGGAAAGAGCGGGATTCTCTCTTCGGTGGCCACCGCGATGACTCTCATTTTATCTTTGTATTGCACTGCCATGGTCGTGTAGGTCATCAAACCATCAACGTGTCCTCCAAGGAGTGCCGGCACAGCCGTGCCGGAACCCGAGAACGGAACGTATGTGATGTTCAAACCCGTGAGTTTGGCGAGCCTCACGGTTGCAAAACTGTTTGCAGACGGTTGACCGCTCCCGCCCAGGGTAACGATACCTTTCTTCTTGGCGTACTCGACAAAATCCTGGAACGTTTTTATTGGACTGTCGGCACTGACAGCGAGTACACACGGAGTGGACTGGAAGAAATAGATGTTGTTTATCTGTTCGGTCTTGTACCCAACACCACCCTGTAACGGCTGAAGAATCGTATGAGGCAAGTTTGTGCCGTAGATCGTGTAACCATCAGGTTTGGCACGGCTGACGAGTTCGGTCCAGCCTACAGCTCCTCCACCGCCCTCTTTGTACGTTATGACGATCGGAACTCCCAGGATCTTCTCCAGATAAGGCTGTTGCAGACGCGCTGTTATGTCTGACTCTCCGCCGGGTGCGAAACAGATGACGTAGGTGATGGGTTTGCTCGGGAACTTCTCGGCAAAGAGAGAAACCACAGTGAGTAAAACAAGGAGTGCCACCAGCACACGGCCTTTCATACTCTTACCTCCCCACACAGATTTGGCACACCAAAATTATACCAGACGCCACGTGGCAAAATCAAAAATAAAAAAGCCCCATCTCTGGGGCTCAACCTTTCCATATTCAGCGTTCCTGATCCGGAAAATTCTGATTCGCTTTTTGAACGAACAGGAGATTCTATCTCCGCGCGACACTCCTCAATCACTCGGTGCTGGTACTCTTAATCCTTATTTTTTTATCTTTTCGACTCGAGAAGGAGCGCAACCAGAAAGACAACGCACCAGGCAAAGGCCAAGCTAAGACCCTACCGCCTGATGGGTCAAACCGTCTTCTGGAGCGCTCCACTTATTAGATACGGAGATAAGGCATTACAAAACGGTAACGGTTTGAAGTCGAACGGTGCACCGTCCGGTACAAAAGCCTCCCATCAGAAGCTTCGATAGCTCGTTTCAATCATTATGCAGCGCCCTATCGAATATTCCACACCGTTGTTTTTCACGAGATCCTCTATCTGCTTAGAACCAGCACCGGGTTGAAACCAGAGACGCTTGAACCCCATCCTTATCGCTTTCTCCGCGACCTGGATCCCGATCTCAGGGGGTACAACGAACACTATCAGATCGATGTCTTTCGGAAGCTCTTCAACGTCCCTGTAGCACTTTATGCCTTCTACCACCTCAGATCGCGGGTTGATTGGGTACACTTCAAAACCTTTCGACAGGAGATCTCGAACTATCTTGTTGCCGTATTTTCTTCTATCCTCGCTTGCTCCTACGATCGCTATCTTCTTCACGTTGCTTAATTCCAAATCTTCCACCCCCATCACGCGTGGATGGGCGTCTTGAGTCCGTACCGCTGCATCGCGTTTTCGAGTATGTGGAGCACGAGCTCTTCGTACGTGTAACCGGCTGTCTCGGCGATCCTGGGCAGATCGGAGAAGCCTCGCACCATGCCAGGAAGCGGGTTGATCTCGAGGAAGTAAGGATTCCCATCTTCTTGGGAAACTCTCAGATCTATCCTTGCAACGTCTTTTATGTCGAGACTCTTGCATATCTTGATGGCCATGTTCGTGAGCTTCCTTTCGAGGGCGGGATCTATCTTCGCCGGGCAGGTGTAGTCCACGTAGTAATCCGAATTCTTCTTGACTTTGTAGCTGTAAAACTCTTTTCCGTGCTTGAAGTGGATCTCCATGATGGGCAAAACTTTGTACTTGTTTCCTTCCTGAAGCACCCCGATGGTGAATTCCCTACCTCTTATGTACTCTTCGACGAGTACGGGTTCGTTGTACGTCTCAAACAGCCTTTCAAGTTCCCTCCTGTACTCAACCATATCGTGAACCAGTCCGGTATCGGAAATACCCTTCGAAGAACCTTCAGCGTTCAGTTTCAGAATGAGTGGAAACCTCATGTTCTTTCTCAACTTTTCATCGAGCGATCGTATCACCTGGAATCTGGGTGTGCGTATGTCTTTGCTGAGGAGCACCTGTTTTGTCAGCGCCTTGTCGAGGCACACGGCGAGCGTGGTGGCGTCCGAACCAGTGTAAGGTATTCCGTAGAAGCTGAGTATTGCTGGGACCTGGGCTTCTCTGGCTCTACCGAACGTACCTTCCGCAAAGTTGTAGACGATATCAACCTTTTCGGTCAGCAGCGTCGGAATGAACTTCTCAGGGATGGCCTCCATCAAAACGACCTCGTGTCCTCCACTCTCGATGGATTGCTTGATGTCCATCACGACTTCCATCGAGTCGTACTCTGCCTCCCAGTCCTCCACATCCGGCCTCACACCACGCTGAACGTTGTAGGCTAACCCAACTTTCGTACGAACCACCTCCGAATTTTTCTTCAACCACATTATCACCCTTTTCAACGTAAACGATTTTTCGTTCGGCGTATGATTCGTTTTCTTTTTTTCAACAAACAAGCAACAGCCACGATCAGGCCTGGTTGTTTCCGTACGGGAACGTGGCATCTCAAAAGAGCACCAGGTACTCCAAAGCTTCATGAGCATTTAACATATCTTCGTGTATAATGTCCAGCCGTGGGAGATGTGTGGTAAATTATGGTGGGAACACTCCCGTCTTGCCGTCAGGCAAGACCAAAAAGGCCGAGGGAGGAGGTAAGTGAATGCGGATCTACGAGACGATGTTCATCATCGATCCACGATTGAGCGAGCAGGAACGCGAAGAACTCGTCGAAAAGGTCAAAGGTGTCATCACAGAGCGCTTGAACGGGCAGATCAGAGACGTGAACAGATGGGGCTTGAGAAAACTCGCATACCCCATCGCGCACCAGACCGAAGGTGACTACACCGTTGTGATCTTCACGGCGGACCCTGCTAAGGTGAACTCGCTCGAAGAGTTTTACCGTGTCACGCCACAGATCATTCGCTGGCAGACCTTCAGAAGGGAAGATCTCGAGAAAAAAGAGAAAAAAGCCGCACAAGTCAGCGAAGTGGAGCAGAAGGAGTAATTCAAAGTGGCGTATTACAACAGAGTGATCCTGGTGGGTCGACTCGCAAGGGATCCAGAAGTACGCATGACGACCACGGGAGCTGCGGTCACCTCGTTCGTGCTCGCAGTCGATAGGCCCGTGAAGTCCGTAGACGGTCAGAAGACGGCAGATTTTATAAGAATAGTCGCGTTCAACAGGCTCGCCGACTTCGCCAGACTGTACCTCAAGAAAGGTCAACTCGTCTTAGTTGAAGGAGAACTGAGGATAAACAAATGGCAGTCCCGCGATGGAACCAACGTAACCACACCCGAGATCTGGGCGCGGGACATCAGGTTCATGGAAAAGAAGGCAGCGGTGGAAGAAAGCATCGAGGAGTTTGAGAAACCGGAAGAATTTGAGAAACCAGTGGATGAGCCGATTACAGATTTTGACGATATCATAGGTTCTGAAAGAGATTCCTACGGTCAAAATCCGGACGAACCACCGTTCTGAGGAGGTGTCTCTGTGGACCAGCAGAAGAGGAGAAGGAAGAAGAAAATCAAAAGGTGTAAATTGTGCGAGATGGGGATCGAGTACGTCGACTACAAAGACATCAGACTCCTAAGTGATTATCTGAACGAAAAGGCCAAGATCATACCAAAGCGCGTCACAGGAAACTGCGCGAAGCATCAGAGGATGATCAAAGTCGCCATAAAGCGCGCGAGGCACATGGCCCTGCTACCGTACATCAAAATGTGAACCATCGTATCGCTCTTTAAACCTGCGGAGGGACGAAAGTCCCTCCGTTTGTTCTCAGGAGGGGAAGAAGATGAAGAAGCTCGCAGTCGTGGCGATCGGTGGAAACGCGGTGAACAGGCCTGGAGAAAAACCCACAGCTGAGAACATGTTCAGTGCTGTCGAAGAGGCGATGGGGTACCTCGTTGACATGCTGGATGAGTACGACATCGTGATCACACACGGTAACGGGCCACAGGTAGGTAACATTCTGATCCAGCAGGAGATGGCGAAGGACATCATACCCCCCTTCCCCATCGATGTGAACGACGCGCAGACGCAGGGAAGCCTGGGTTACATGATCGTTCAATCGCTTCGAAACCAGCTTTCGAAAAGGAACCTGCGCAGAGAAGTCGCCGCACTCATCACTCAGATAATCGTCGACAAAAACGATGAGGCTTTCAAGAAGCCTTCAAAACCCGTCGGACCTTTTTACAGCGAGGAAGAAGCGAAGAAGCTCATGGCGGAGAAAGGCTGGATCATGAAAGAGGACGCTGGACGCGGCTGGAGAAGGGTTGTTCCGTCACCGAAACCGTTAGACATCGTCGAAAAAGAAGTGATAAAGCTGCTTTTGAAAAATGACGTGATAGTCGTTGCCGCTGGCGGTGGTGGAATACCCGTCATAAACGAAGATGGCAGATTGAAGGGCGTAGAGGCCGTGATAGATAAAGACAGGGCCAGCGCGCTTCTGGCGATAGAAATAGATGCCGACGAGTTGATAATCCTCACGGGCGTGGAAAAAGTCGCACTGAACTACGGTAAGCCGAACCAGGTCTACCTCGATCGACTCACGGTGGAAGAAGCCAACAGATATTTGAAGGAAGGTCACTTCCCATCGGGCAGCATGGGACCAAAGATAGAAGCAGCCATCGATTTCGTCACGACGACTGGGAAAACCTGTTTGATAACGGATATGAAGAAACTCAAAGAAGCGCTCTCAGGTCGAACGGGTACCAGGATTGTTCCCTGATCGAGGGTCTTCTCAAATGCGAATCTTTGTGGTATATTTATGAAGTAGCGGTGGGTGCGTAGCTCAGAGGGAGAGCGTCTGCCTTACGAGCAGAAGGTCGTAGGTTCGAGTCCTGCCGCACCCACCAAAGAAAGCGGCCAGGTAGCTCAGTTGGTAGAGCACTGGACTGAAAATCCAGGTGTCGGCGGTTCGATTCCGCCCCTGGCCACCAGGTACAACCCGGCGCACGCCGGGTTTTTTGTCGTGCCCCAACTTTGAACTGAACGTTCCATTGAGATTAAAAGCTGTTGCGTACGATCGTGCCGAAACGATGTGGTGTACGATCCTGATCTGAGAGAAACTTCGCCTGCTTCAGATGTTTCAGAGAACCAGCAGAACACTCAGCTTGTGAGCAGCTATTCGTAGCGTCGTACTTTCGTATTATAATACTTTTACGTTCAGTCGACGCGGTGAGATGCCATGGGCAGATTCGTTCGGTTCATTCTGATCTCAGCGCTCGTGTCCTTGACGGTGCTGGTGGGTGTTTATAACATCAACAAGATTCAGTTTCGATGGTACGTAGAAAACGTAAAGAAACTGTACGCAAGGTACGCTGAGCGCTACGCCGAATCCATCAGTGTGGGGTATTTTCAATGGACCACAATGTACGAACTTCTGAAAGAAAACAGATTGGACGAAGCACGGATCTGGCTTGAAGATTTGAAGAAACATTTCGATTTTGTGGAAGAAGCAACAGTGCTCGATCTCAGCGTGGATGAGCTCGACCTGTTCAAAATCAGTTCGCACGGTGAAAAATTGCTGATAGATTTCAAGGTCTTCAACGACGACCTGAGCGAATTCGTGAAGGACAGGGCTGTACGGGTTGTTGTCAATGCTCAGGACTTTCTCGAAGACATGGGTGAAGCACAGCTGTACATTTCGCCCGAAGGAGAAGAATTCGTTTTCGGTCTCAAATACAGAAGCAACTGCTCCGCCTTGAACCTCAGAGCTTTCATTCTCTCCGCCACAGCTGGTGTTGCTACTTTCCTGCTGTTGTGGATGATCACGCTCTGGCAAAGGTTGGAACATGAGTCAAGACTTAGAAAGTTCAGTGAAGCGATGCTGGAGATAACCGAGTCTTTCTTGAAAGGTGAGAAGGCAGACAGACTGTACCAGCTGATCCTTCAAAAGGCCATCGAGGTTGTACCCAACGCCCAGGCCGGTTCGGTCGAGGTCAAACGGAACGGAAAGTGGATCTACGTAGCGGCTGTAGGGTACGACCTTGAAGGGCTCAAACAGATCGAATTCGCCGATCAAGCGGACTGGTTTGAAAAACCAATAAAGAATTCCAGAGATGTGAATGAACTCAACAAAAGAAAGCTGGACGCTCAGACCTTTCAAAAGCTCAAGGAGTACGGGAGGATCGAGGAGATAAAATGCAGTTTGACGGTACCGGTGATCGTCGAAGGTGAGACCATCATGGCCTTCAACCTCGAGAACTTCGAGAGGGAAGATGCCTTCGACGAAAAAAGTCTGGAACTCGCCCGGCTCTTCGCCAACTATCTCGCCATGGTGTTCGCCAGGATGAAGCAGGAAGAAAGGTTACTCGAGCAGCAAAAGGTTCTGGAACACCTTTCGAGCCGAGATCCTTTAACGAATCTTTTGAACAGAAGAGCCTTTGAAGAGTACGGCGAAAAGATGCTCTCGCTGGCGAAGAGGGAGAGCAAGAGCATAGCACTGCTGTTCATGGATTTGAACCATTTCAAAAATATCAACGACGAACACGGACACGGACTGGGAGATCGCGCACTCACGTTGATCGGTTCGAGGTTGAGTCAAGTTCTCAGGCAGAGCGATCTTCTGGCGAGGTTCGGCGGAGACGAATTCGTCGCGCTGATCTACGACTGCGACAAAGAAAGAGCCCTCACGATAGCGGAAAGGATCGTTCAAACGGTGGAGGAGCCGATCCGTGTAGAAGATATGAAAGTCAATGTGGGCGTCAGTGTAGGAATTGCCCTCTATCCGACAGACGCTCAGGAGCTCGATCAGTTGATCAGGCTGGCGAACGTGGCGATGTATTTTGCCAAGAAGAGATCTCTGAAAATCGTCTTCTTTTCAGACGTTGCAGCGTTTGGTGGCAGATGAGATAGTGAAAAACCTGAGTTTTTCTCGAGAACCGAGTACAGGCTCTCACTTCTTTGCGAAGTATAGAAGCTCTGCTTCTATGAACGGATCGAGCTCCCCATCGAGCACGGCGTCGGCGTTCCCAACCTCAACTTCCGTTCTGTGGTCTTTCACCATCTTGTACGGGTGCAACACGTAAGACCTTATCTGGTTTCCCCAGGCGATGTCTTTGAGTTCTCCCTGGATCTCCTCGAGCTGTTCTCTCCTCTTTGCCAGCTCCAGTTGATACAGCCTTGCCTTGAGCATTTTCAGAGCGGTGGCTTTGTTCTGATGCTGCGACCTTTCACTCTGACAGCTCACGACGATACCCGTTGGAATGTGTGTTATTCTGACCGCAGAATCGGTTTTGTTCACGTACTGACCACCGTGTCCGGATGCCCTGAAAGTCTCTATCTTCAAATCTTCCGGTCTTATTTCGATCTCTATGTCATCCTCTATTTCAGGGATGACGTTCACCGAGGCGAAGGACGTATGGCGCCTGTGCGACGCATCGAAAGGAGATATCCTCACGAGCCTGTGGACACCCCGCTCGTATTTCAGCAAGCCGTAAGCGTACTCGCCTTTGATCAGGATCGTCGCACTCTTCACTCCGGCCTCTTCGCCCGGCTGAAAATCGAGCAGTTCTACATCGAAGCCCTTTTTCTCAGCCCACCTCATGTACATCCTCAGCAGCATCTGGGCCCAGTCGTGCGATTCCGTACCACCGGCGCCGGGATGTACGGAAAGATAGGCGTTGTTGATATCCAGCGGATCGTTCAGAACGAGTTCGAGTTCAAGACGTTTTATATCCTTTTGCAGCTCAGAGACGATCTGCTCAACGTGCTGTGCTATCTCACTGTCCTCTTCGGCGAGTTCAATACCGACCTCGATGTCTTCAAAGGCTTTCCTGATCTTTTCAAAGTCCAAGAGGAGGTCCTTGATGTGGCGCATCTTTTTAGATATTTCCGCGGCCTTTTTGGGATCTTTCCAGACATCGTTGTTTGAAAGTTCCCGCTCGAGTTCCTCGAGCTCTTCCTTCAACCTTTCGGGTTCCACGATCTTCGAAAGTCCTTCGAACTTGTCTCTCAACTCGTCTATCTTGACCTTCGTTTCGTACGCGATCATGCTCTCACCTCTTTATTTTGAACCTCTTTTTTGCCTTTTCGTCCCTTTGCAATTTTCTTCGCTCGGCTCTGTTGACGATGTTGAACTCTTCATGAACGAGCCTGAGGTTGGCCAGATCTCTTTTTGCTTCACGCTGAGCCTTTTCTTCGTCCACCTTCACCACTCTGAACATGAGACTGATCACCGTGTCGGTCACGCGCGCCATCATCTCATCGAACATGGCGTAGGTTTCTTTCTTGAACTCGATGATGGGATCTCTCTGACCGTATGCCCTCAGATTGACCGCTTCTTTGACTCGTTCGACTTCTTCCAGATACTGTCGCCAGTTGTCGTCGACCACACGTAAGACCAAAAATCTGAGGAATCTATCGTACTCCTCGCCTATCTCCTGTTTTTTGGTTGAGTACGCCTTCCTGAGCTGCTCGAGCAGGTACTGCTTCAACTGGCTGGCCGTATCGAAATTGATTCCGTCAAGGTTGATTATACCCTTGGGCAGAACCAGCAGCGAATTTTTCAATCCCTCGAGGTCCCACTCTTTCCCGTTGCAGAAACTCTCGATCCTTCTTTCAACGAAATCTTCAATAAATCTGTAGATGTGTTCTTCCATGCTTTTTCCTTCTAAGATCCAGTCCCTCAAGGAGTAAACGTGATTTCTCTGCGCGTCGAGTACCGTGTCCATCTCCATGAGGTGTTTTCTTATGGAGAAGTTGATCCCCTCGACTTTCTTCTGGACCATCTCGACGAGCCGTGTGAGCAACGGGTGCTCTATCGGTTCACCTGGCTTTATCTTGAGCACGTTCATGACCTTTTCGAGCTGTTCAGCTCCAAAGATCCTAAGAAGATCGTCTTCGAGAGACAGATAGAACCTCGACTCACCCGGATCACCCTGCCGGCCGGAACGGCCCCTCAACTGGTTATCGATGCGCCGGCTCTCGTGCCTCTCCGTACCGATGACGTAGAGGCCGCCGAGTTCGGCAACGCCTTCACCCAGCTTTATGTCTGTACCGCGGCCGGCCATGTTCGTGGCGATAGTGACAGCACCCCTTTCCCCTGCTTTCGCTATGATCTCGGCCTCTTTTTCGTGGTATTTTGCGTTGAGTACCTGGTGCGGTATGCCAAGTTTCTTCAACATGCTGCTGAGCAGTTCGCTCTTTTCTATGGAAGTCGTTCCGACGAGGACAGGCTGGCCCTTCTTGTGACGCTCGACGATGTCGTTGATTATCGCCGCGTACTTCTCGGCCTGAGTTCTGTAGATCACGTCATCGTGATCGACCCTTATCATCGGTTTGTGGGTTGGGATCACCACAACCTCCATACCGTAGATCTGCTTGAACTCTTCTTCTTCCGTCTTCGCCGTTCCGGTCATCCCTGCGAGCTTTTCGTACATCCTGAAATAGTTCTGGAAGGTTATCGTCGCGTAGGTGATCGATTCTTCTTTTATGGGCACTCCTTCCTTTGCCTCTATCGCCTGGTGCAGGCCCCCGCTGTAACGCCTTCCGAACAGGAGCCTACCCGTGAACTCATCCACGATGATGACTTCGCCGTTCATCACCACGTAATCGACGTCCCTCTTGTAAAGGTGCAGCGCCTTCAGGGCGTTCAAAAGGTGGTAGAGCTGGTTCGCGTTCGCCGGGTTGTACAGATTCTCCACACCTATGAGCTTTTCAGCTTTCTCTATGCCCTTTTCAGTCAGAACCACTGTTCTGATCTTTTCATCGACTGTGAAGTCCACGTCTTTGATGAATTTCTTCGCTATGGAGGCGAACTGTTTGTAAACGGAAGCCCCAGTCTTCGATGGTCCAGATATGATGAGTGGCGTTCGCGCCTCGTCGATGAGTATGCTGTCCACTTCATCGACGATGGCGTAGTGATGACCCCTCTGCACCTTATCGTTCAGATCGTACACGAGATTGTCTCTAAGATAGTCAAAACCGAATTCGTTGTTCGTGCCATAGGTGATGTCACACTCATAAGCCTGTTTCCTCGAGATCTCTACGAGCTGAACCTCGAACGCCTGAACAGCACGAGGATCTTTCATCGAGTCTTTCAGAAATTCGCCATCGAAGTTTTCGGGCCAAACGGAGAGATTTTCCTCGATCGCGGCTTCAAAAAGCTGCTGGTTCTTCCAGACCACCTCGTAAGATTTCCCGAGCTGGTTTATCACTCCCACACGCAGTCCAAGGAACAAGTAAAGTGGTCCCATCCAGAGCGCGTCACGTCGCGCGAGGTAATCGTTCACAGTGACGAGATGTACGTTCTTTCCACTCAGGGAGTTGAAGTACAGAGGCATCGTGGCGACGAGCGTTTTACCTTCGCCAGTTTTCATCTCGGCCACTTTACCTTCGTGGAGCACGAAGGCACCCATCAACTGCTCGTCGAATGGATACATTCCGAGCACACGTTTTGCGATGACCCTCGCCAGAGCAAAAGCGTCGTAGATCAAAGACTCGTCGTAACCGTTCGCTTTCAGTTCGAGTGCGAGCTTTCTCAGCTCCGAGTTCGTTGCCCTGTGCAGTGGCTGCTCCTTCTGCCTGACCTTTTCAACCATCTTTCTATAGCGCTTCAAAAGCATCTTGTTCCTGTCAATGAATGGAAACATCTCTCACATGACCTCCATTCTGTAAACCAGAGCTTGACCTTCGAATTGCTGGGTTAGAAAGAACCTACCGGTTGCGTTGATGCCGAGCATTTGCTTCAGTAATGAACCAAGATCGATGAACAATCTCAATATGTCACGATTGGCATAGTTGCGGGAGATGTATTGATAAGCAACGTCGTCCCTGAGCTTTTTCCTGCTGGCCAATCGATCGTATTCCTCCTTCGTCAGGTTCGTCATGATCAGTCGCCTGTCTGACTGGAAAAAGCTGACGAAGCCGTTGAGTATCGGCAATCTGATTTCGTTTCCGAAGGATCTCGCACCGTACCTGGTGAGAAACGACATATCGAGATCTTTCGACAGCTCGAAAATCACGACCAAACGGATCGATTCACCGAACAGATCACCTGTAACGTAGACGCGACCCGTGCTCACCCTGAGTATCTGCGAAACGATGTCGTAAATCTTCTTCACTTCATCTTGGGCACCCTGAAACCACTGCGAAAGAGATTCCGCAAGATCCATCGGACCGGCCGCAGTGGCAGAAAAGACGAAATTTCCAACGAAAGGCATGCCCAGCATCGGCGTAGCAGAGGAGACGTACTTTTCCATATTCGAATTTGAACGCAACTGTTGGCGCACTTCTATCTTCAATGACTCGCCGCTGGGAACGCCTAAAATCGTTACGTAATCGGTCTCAGGGTTGTTCGTCGAAACGAACGGCCCTTTGATTTTCAACGTATCCTTCTTGAAGAAGCCGTACAGCCAGGCCGACTGGTTCAGCAGCTCTTTCACTGCCGCCTCTTCGTTCTTCAGTTGCAAACCTTCCACATCGTAGGCATCTACAGCCTTCAAGAGGGCAGTCCTGCTCCCGGATATCACAAGATAGCCTTCGTGTGCGGCGGCGAAGATCGCGACGTCCGTGTCATGAAGGATCCACACTCCTTCGCTCCGGGTCATCTTCAAATCCATCAGCTTCGCCATGAGTCGAAGCAACTGTTCCGGCTTCGAGGTTTTCAAAACCACTATGGAATTACTGCCTATGTTGCGAAGGACCTGAAAATAGTAGTTCAAATCGAGCGAGAAGAACTGATCCAGCGAGAACTCCGTACCCTTAGAGGCGAAAAGTATATCGTTTTCAAGCGCTTCGTACACGGAGTTCACCGGAATGCCAAGGCTGTTGCACGTGTTTTCGAGCAGGGAAACGAAGAGACTCTCGAGGGCGACCCTATCGTCCTTCAGTATGAAACGAAACAGAGGAACACTGCTCAGCCTGCTGTAGTAAAGCGAATTTCCCTTGAGCAACACGAAGAAATCGTAGTCTTTCGGTACGAAACTGGTCACATCGGCGAAGATGATCGTGCACAGAAAGATCAAGAACAACAGATGCAACTTTCTCATGCTTTACCCCTGCCCCGCGATTTGTCCCAGGCTTTCTCCACAATCTTTGAGACTGTTTCGATACTGAATTCGTTCTCACTGTACCCCTTCAAGTGAAGGAAGTACTCTATCTGCCCTTTTCCTCCCCGCACTTCGCAGTCGATCAGGCCAGCAGGATACAGGCCGTTCTGCTCGGCACAGCGAATCACGTTCGTCAATGCCTGAACGTGGGTTGATTCGGTCTGCTTCACGTTCCTGCCAACCTCGAACTGTGGCTTAACGAGTACTACAGCTTCACCGTCCGGTTTGAGGATCCTGTCGATGGCTGGCAGTATGAGCCTGATCGAGATGAAAGAAACATCGCACAGAACGATATCGACCTTCTCTCCGAGGACTTCCTCCGTCAAATAACGCGCGTTGAACCTCTCTATAACGACGACTCGTGGGTCTTTTCTCAAAGACTCGTGCAACTGGTTTTCTCCAACGTCCACGGCGTAAACTTTAGCCGCACCTTTCATCAGAGCAAAATGCGTGAAGCCGCCCGTCGAGGCTCCGATGTCACAGACCGTCTTGTTTGAGAAATCCAGGTTGAAAGCCTTCCACGCGCTCTCAAGTTTTTCGCCACCCCTGCCCACGAAGAACCGTTCTTGAAGGATGAAAACTTCGGCGCTTTCATCAAAGAACTTGCCCGGTTTCGTGCACAGCGAACCGTTGACAAGAACCCTGCCGAGCCTGATCAGATCGGCTGCCTGCGAACGACTCCTTGCAAGACCCTTTTTCAGTAACAGTGCGTCCAGCCTCAACGCTTTTCTACCACCCAACATCCAGTTTCACCGATGAGCACTGTGCCCCAGTCGAACAGGCGAACGCTCTTGATGCCATTGAACTCGAAAGTTTGGTCGGTGTAGACCGTAGCAGTGGAACCTCTGAGCAGCACGCTCACGCCTTGTCCCCTGACGAACACGCCATCGGTTTCTGTCAAAGCAATTATACCCCTTGAAGAAGCACCGAAATCTTTGCAGCTTCTCTCCTCTACCAACTCTCCTCGCTCGCTTAGTCTCAAAAGTTTTTCTCCCGAACCAACGTAGATCTCATTGCCTTGGACCGCTATACCCCACGCACCTGGAATCAGTCTTTCCCAGAGTGTGCGGCGCGTTTTCAGGTCGATGGCTCTGACGTAGCCCGCTATGTCGAGCACGTACAATCTCTGCTCGCTTCGGGCCCATTCGATGATTGGACCACTCACGCGCAGGAACCACGAGAAATCCTGCGGGCATATCATTCCACACGAGAGCACGAGCATGTTCTCGAAACGTCCCAGGACCGTCGTGACGAAACTGGAACCTTCTGCCCTGACGTTGACACGCCAGGGAACCGGAGAGTCGTCCACGACATCGAAGGGTTCTTTGGAAACGACCTTCCTCCCGTCTGGAAAGAGCAGCGTTCCACCTCTGTAAACGACGTAACCGTCCGGAGTTTTGAAAACCATCTGGGCCCCCTCAAAGAACGCGGTGTTCGAGAGAGAGACGTCTTCGTCCACGTACACGATCTTGCCGTAGAGATTGTAAAAACCTTCTGGAACGAGTCTCTCTTCACCGTTTACAGTGATCGACACGATCTTTTCAGGAATTTCAATCTTCACGGGAACAGTCTGGTTTTCTCGCCTTTCAACGATGATTCGACCGACCCACAGGACTGAATAACCCGCCTCCGGTCGTTCGGGCACGTACGGGGAGAACAGCTCCTTCAACTTTTCACACAGATTCTTCTCGAGTTCTTCTTCTTTCCAGAGCGAGTCGGAGTTGTCCCATTCCACGTCTCTGTACATCAACCTGATGTAACAAAGATCGAGTTGTTTTCTCAGTCTCACGTAGAGAAGATCACCGGTGCCCGCAAGGACACCCGCTTCGTTCAAACACTTTTTAACGACTCGTTCCATCTCGCTGGGTCCGTCGTACAACAGGCTAACGGTTGGAAGACTCATCCATTTTTCCACCAAAAGTATGTCCTCGGTCGCGGGAGGCGTCTCACCAATGTAATAGAGAACGCCTTTTTCCTGCACGACGTAGAGTTGAGTACCGAACACGTCGATTTTGTCAACTTCGAACGCGATCAGAATTCCACAGAGTAGAAGTACAAGCCATGTGCAGGCGCGGTAGCAGGTGCGAGCGATCTGTCCTTCGCTTCGAGGATTTCTTCCAGTTTCTCCGGTTCCCATTGTCCCGTCCCCACCTTCACGAGAGCACCTACGATGTTCCTAACCATCCTGCGTGCGAAGGAACGACCCTCGACACGGATCAAAATGAGCTTGTTCCTCAAGCGAAGTATTCTGATCCTGTATATGGTCCTCACGGTACTCTCGTTGTCTTCTGCTTTCACAAAACTTTTGAAATCATGTTCCCCTTCGAGATACCTCGCAGCCTCGCGCATCTTTTTTACATCCAGTTTGTACGGAAACCACCAGGCGTAATTCCTTATGAACAGGTTTGGTTCGGTCGCGTTGTAAATGAAGTAATGATATATCCGTCTTTTCGCTTCGAAACGTGGATGGAAATCCTTATCGACCTCGATCACTTTCCTCACGTAGACGTCGTTTGGCAGGTTCGCGTTCAGCGCGTTTTTCATACTCGTCTCATCTATGTCGATCGGGCTGTCGAAGACCACCACCTGACCTGTCGCGTGTACCCCCGTGTCGGTCCTTCCAGAAACTAAGACCGTGGTTCTAATTTTGAAGATCCTTTCCAGGGCAGCCTCGATCACGCCCTGAACCGTTCTGACGTTGGGTTGTGTTTGAAAGCCGAAGAAGTTCGTGCCATCGTAAGACACCACCGCCATGAACCTCTTCAAGACCGACACCACCTCCAGAATCAAAATCACGGAGAGGGACTGTAAGCCGGATTCTGTCGAGGGTGGCCATCTATCTGGGGAGAGCGTTTCCACCCTCCTCGAGCGGCCTACCCGGGGTTATGGGCGGGCCACCCACCCCTGTTCGGCCTTGCTCCAGGTGGGGGTTACCGAGCTGCTGGGTCACCCCAGCACTGGTGAGCTCTTACCTCACCTTTTCACCCTTGCCCTTTTCGGGCGGTTTGAAGTTTCTGTGGCCCTTTCCGAGGATCGCTCCTCCTGGGTATTACCCAGCACCCTGCCCTGTGGAGTCCGGACTTTCCTCGGGTGTTGAACCCGCGGCCACCCGTCCCTCTCCGTGTCTTCAGGCGTTGAATTTATCACTCACCTTCAGTAACCTGCCGTTGAGAGCTTCAAGGAACGTCATTTTCTTTTTTCCGGGAAACTGGATGTGCGAAACGACAACAAAACCTGAAGAAGCCGCTATGTGGGCTCCGTTTTTGTCTATGCGGACGATCTTTCCCGCTTCTTCTGAGCCAGGCTCGAGCGCCTTGGCCCCAAAGATCTTAACACAACAACCGTTCAAAAACGCCCTCGCGCCAGGCTTCGAGTCGTAAGCCCTTATTTTGTCCTTAACCTTGCTGGCAGGCTGGGTAAAATCCACAAACAGATCTTTTTCTTCGATCTTCGGTGCATAACTCGCCAGCGACTCGTCCTGCGGTGCGAGCGGATACGAGAAAGGATCTTGTAGAAATTCGACCAGCATTCTGCACCCAAGGTTCAACAGTTTCGCTTCCACCTCGTCGAACGTTTCGAACTCCCCTATCTCCACACGTTCCTGCATGGCGATGGGACCTGCATCGAGTTGCTCGGTCAATTTGAAGATCGTCACACCTGTGATTTTCTCCCCATTTTCTATGGCACGCTGTATGGGAGCGGCGCCTCTGTATCTGGGTAAGAGTGATGGATGAACGTTGTAGAACGGCAACACGTCGAGGTATTTCTTCGAAATCAGCTTCCCGTAAGCCACAACGATGCAAACATCGATCTTCAGAGTGTCGAACGGAACCTGTTTGAGCTGTTCGTAAACGGGTATGTTTGCCGAACGTGCGAGCACTTTCACGGGACTCGGAGCCGGTTTCAAACCCCGACCACACGGCTTATCAGGCTGTGTCACGACAGCCACAACTTCCAAACCGTTTTTCAGCAGAGCTTCGAGATGCTTCGCGGCGAAATGTGGTGTTCCAAGAAAGAGAATTCTCACCGAACTCACCTTTGATGAACCAAACGTTTGACGATCTCGAGCAACTTTCCACGGATCGCCGCCCTTCTTTCGGGTGGTATGAGATCGATGAACAGTATTCCGTCGAGATGGTCATATTCGTGCTGAACGATCCGAGCGCTGTAATCGGTGAACTTTTCCTCGTGCTCGATGCCGTTCTCATCCTTGTATTTGACGATCACTTCCTTGCTGCGTTCCACGTTCTCGAAAATTTCAGGAACGCTCAAGCAACCTTCCTCACCGACTATCTTCTCTTCGCTTCTGTAGACGATCTGCGGATTTATCATGGTTCTCGGTTTTCCATCGTCCATCACTATGATCCTGAGAGACACCCCAACCTGTGGGGCAGCCAGACCAACCCCGTCTTCCGCGTACATGACTTCGAACATGTCCTTGATGAGACTCAGAACGTACTCATCTATCTGAGAAACTTCCTTAGCCTTCTTTCTGAGCACCGGATCCCCCAGCAACCTTATCCTTCTCACGCTCATTTACCTCCTTCAACCTTTCGAGCAAACGCTCGTGCGTCATGAAGACCGTGATGGGGGTAACGGCGACGTAACCATCCCTCACGATGACGTAGTCACAATCGGGTCTCTCATCGTCTTCTATGACATCACCGTACATCCAGTAGTACGTGTTGCCCATTGGGTCCACACGCGCTTCGAACCTGTCCGCGTACCTCCTCGCACTCTGTCTGGCCACTTTCCATCCCTTTATCTCTCCCGCGGGGAAGTTCAAATTTAACGCGGTGAACCTCTCGAGCAACGAAAAATCGAATTCCTCAATGAATTCCATGGTGAACTCCGCAGCCCTTTTGTAATCGAAATCTTCGTTTGCCGGTGCGGACAAAGCGAGTGAGGCTATCCCGAGCAGTGCCCCTTCTATCGCACCGGATACGGTCCCAGAATAGACGATGTCCGTTCCGAGATTGTAGCCGACGTTTATGCCACTGACAACGAGGTCTATGTTCCTCTCACCTATCACTTCCACCCCGAGCTTGACGCAGTCCGCAGGGGTACCCGTCGTCGCGTACACCGGTATGTGTTCGAAGACCTTCACGCGCTTCACCCAGATCGGCATCCTCACCGTTATGGCGTGGCCCGTGGCACTCTGTTCAGACTCCGGCGCCACGACGAGGACCTCGTGTTTTTTAGAGAGAACCTCCGCGAGCGTCAGAAGACCGACGGACGTCACACCATCGTCGTTGGTGAGCAGGATGCGCAAACTCATCACCTCTCGCCGTGACAAAATTCTACCACGATTATCGTTGCAGACCTGTTTCGGAGATCGACGCGAGAGCGTGTTAAAATTGAATACCGAACAAATTCGAGGTGAGAACGTGAGAGAATCGTACGACGTGGTCGTCGTGGGAGCGGGTCACGCGGGAGTGGAAGCGGCGCTCGCGACGGCCAGGAGTGGCTTCAAAACCCTCCTCATAACATCCAACCTCGATAGGGTCGCGTGGGCCTCGTGCAACCCGGCCATCGGTGGCCCCGCGAAAGGTATCGTCGTTCGCGAAGTGGACGCTCTCGGCGGTGAGATGGCAAAGACAACGGACAAGACGATGATAAACGTGAGAATGCTCAACACGAGCAAGGGAGCCTCGGTGAGGGCGTTGCGCGCGCAGATAGACAAAGTTGCTTACAGCCAGACGATGAAGCAGGCGCTCGAACAGACGCAAAATTTGTTTTTGAGACAGGCGGAAGTGTGCGACCTCATCGTTGAAAACGGCCGCATCAAGGCGGTCGTTGACAAGCTTGGAACCATCTACGAAACGCGTGCCGCGATCATAACCACGGGAACCTTCCTCAACGGGAAGATCTTCATAGGTCGACAAACTTTCGAAGCTGGAAGGTTGGGTGACTTTCCCGCCAAGGGTCTGTCCGAAGCCCTGATGAGGCTCGGTTTCAAGACGGGAAGGTTCAAAACCGGCACGCCCGCACGCGTTCTCGGTAAAACGATAGATTTCACGAAGATGAAGCGTCAGGATACCGCGGATGAGCCACTCTGCTTCTCTTACTTCAGCGAACCGAGGATACTTCCGAAGGATTATCCCTGCTGGCTGACCTACACGAACGAGAGGACGAAGAAGATCATCCAGGCCAACCTCGCCTTCTCACCGCTGTACGGCGAGATCAAACTCATCTCTGGAAAAGGTCCAAGGTACTGTCCTTCGATAGAAGACAAGGTGGTGAAGTTCCCAGAAAAGACATCTCACCAGATCTTCGTGGAGCCCGAAGGTAGGAACACCGACGAGTATTATTTGAACGGGCTGAGCACGAGCCTGCCTTACGAAGCACAGATAGAGATGATCAGAAGCATCGAAGGTCTTGAAAATGCGCACATCGTTAGGCCTGCCTACGCGATCGAGTACGATTACATAGATCCAACTCAGCTTTACCACACGCTGGAGAGCAAGATCGTTGAAGGTCTGTTCTTCGCGGGTCAGATCAACGGTACCAGCGGTTACGAAGAAGCCGCGGGTCAGGGAATAGTCGCAGGTATGAACGCCGTTCAGAAACTCAGGGGCGAGGAACCGATCTACATAGACAGATCTGAAGCGTACATAGGCGTCATGATAGACGATCTGGTAACGAGAGGGGTCGATGAACCGTACAGACTGCTGACGTCGAGGGCCGAATTCAGACTGTTGTTGCGACACGACAACGCCCATTTGAGATTGGTCGAGAAAGGATACAAAGTGGGCCTGGTGCCGAAATGGTTCTACGAAAAAGTGGTAAGATTGAAACAAAACATCGAGGAACAAGTCAAAAGATTGAAGCAGCTCATCGTCACCCCAACGGATCGAGTGAACGATTTACTCGTCCGATCTGGAACACAACCGCTGCGTCAGCCCACATCGCTGTTCAACCTGATGAAAAGACAGGACGTCAGCTACGAGAGCATAAAACTTTTGGATCCTTCTCCGATGGAAGACAAAGAACTGATCGAACAAGTCGAGCTGTCGGCGAAATACGAAGATTACATCGAGAAGATGATCCAGGAAGTGCAGATGCTGAGAGACCTCGACGAGATAAAAATTCCCGAAGACCTCGACTACTCCAAAGTGATCAACCTCTCCTACGAAGCGCGCGAGAAGCTGTCGCGGGAGAGGCCCAAGACCATACTGCAAGCGAGCAGGATATCGGGTGTGACACCTTCGGATATAGCCGCCCTCATCAACTGCTTGAGGAACAAGGGACGCAAAGTGGGAAGCGAAGAGGATGGATGAGGCGATCAGGATCGTTTCAGAAATACTGAAGCTTTCGGCGAGAAATTTTTCAGAGGAAGATAAGAAGAAGCTGGCCAAAGCGTACGAGTTGGCCCTGTTCGCGCACGAGGGAATGTTCAGAGAATCCGAAGAGCCTTTCGTGAACCATCCCGTTGAGGTGTGCAAGATCCTCGCGGCAATGAACGTGGACATCGAAACGGTGATAGCGGCGATGTTGCACGATGCGGTCGAAGACAGTCAGGGACGAGTCAAGCTGGAAGATATAGAGCAAATGTTCGGTAAACAGATCGCACGAATTGTGGATGGCGTCACGAAGGTCAGCAGAATCAATGCGCCTGTAGATTCGGCAGACTCGGCCTTAAAACTCGAAACGATCCAGAAGATGTTATTCGCGATGGCGGAGGACATAAGAGTTATAGTGGTGAAACTCGCGGACAGGCTCCACAACATGAGAACGATAGATTTTGTCAAGGACGAACAGAAGAAGATTTACAAGGCAAAAGAAACACTCGAAATCTATGCCCCTATAGCCCACAAGCTTGGTATATACACGATCAAATGGGAACTCGAAGATCTCGCGTTCAAAACGCTCAACAGAAACGAATACAACAGGATCAAGATGCTCGTCGCGGAGAAGAAGAAAGAGAGAGAGCAGAGAATAAACGAGTACGTGCAAACGCTCAAAGAAGTCCTACAGCAAAACGGTATCGAAGCCCACGTTGAAGGCAGATTCAAGCACTACTACAGTATCTGGCAGAAGCTGAACCAGAAGGGCAAGGAATTCGGTGAGATCTACGATTTGTTCGGAATCAGGGCGATCGTGAAGGATGTGGTCACGTGCTACAGCGTTCTCGGTATCGTGCACAACCTTTGGAAGCCACTTCCTGGAAGGTTCAAAGACTACATCGCAGCGCCCAAATCGAACGGTTACAGATCTTTACACACGACGGTGATAACTGGCTACGGAGAACCTTTGGAAGTGCAGATAAGAGACTGGGAGATGCACGCAGAAGCCGAGTACGGTCTCATAGCCCACTGGATATACAAGGAAGGCATCAACGTTAAGACCATGCAGAAGTGGGTCACACAGCTGCTCGAGTGGAAGAAGGAACTCACGAAGAACCTTGCAGGGCTCGAAGAACTCAAAAAGGAACTCGAAATCGACGAAGTGTTCGTCTTCACTCCGAAAGGTGAAGTCAAGCACCTGCCACGCGGGGCGACACCGATCGATTTCGCTTACGCCGTGCACACGGAAATCGGGCACAAGTTTGCCGGAGCGAAGGTGAACGGTCGCATCGTTCCAATAGACTACGAACTCAAAAACGGTGACATCGTTGAGATCATCGTGAACAAGTCGGGCAGACCCAGCCTCGACTGGCTGAAATACGCCAGATCACCACGCACAAAAGCCAAGATCAGAAAATTTTTCAGAGAACAGCTGCAGAACGAGCTGGTCGAGAGAGGCAAGGACGTCCTGAGGAAAGTGAGCAAACAGTTCTCAAAACCCATCGAAGAGATCATGAAGACACCGGAGATGAAAAAATACCTTCAGTCTCAGGGGATAGACGAAACAGAGTTCTTCAGCAGGATCGGCGAAGGTACCATAGGTCCAAAAGAACTCGTGAAGATCCTCAGCCCCCTGGCAACAGACGGGCAGAAAGTTTCGAAACGTTCCAAACACAAACTGAGTGCCAATGCGGGCGTCGAAATCGATGGTCTGAAGAACATAGAGATCCACCTTGCCAAATGTTGTGGTCCGGTTCCTGGAGACGAAATCGTGGGCGTGGTGAGCAGAAGAGGCATCACGGTTCACACATCGAACTGCAGGAACGTGCAGAACGTGGATCCGGAAAAGGTGTTCAGCGCCCACTGGAATGGAAGGATCGAGGGACGCTACCAGACCAACCTCAGGGTGGAGTTCAGAGACAAGACCGAGATCGGCAAACTAGTTCAATCACTCGAAAACAAAGGTGCGAGCGTGGTCAGGGCCGAGCTGGTTTCAACGAAGTGGAACTACTCGATCGCTTCCCTGACCGTGATGGTGAGCGACGCGAAGCAACTTGAAGAAGCTAAGAAGGTGCTGGAAAACAACCCTGCGGTCGTGCGCGTCGAAAGGGGGAAGAGCGCTTGAGAGCGGTCGTCCAGAGGGTCCACAGAGCGAGCGTGACGGTGGATGGGAAACTGGTGGGACGCATCGATAGAGGATTGCTGGTTTATCTGGGTGTGGGTAAGAACGACACGGAAAAGGATGTGGACTGGATGTGTGAAAAGATCGCGAATCTGAGAATCTTTGAAGACGAAAACGGCAAGATGAACCTGAGCCTGTTGCAGGTCGATGGTGAGTTGCTCGTGATATCGCAGTTCACACTGTACGGTGACTGCAGACGTGGGAGGCGACCTTCTTTCGACGAAGCGGCACCCGCTGAACTTGGAGAAAGGATGTACGAACTTTTCATAGAAAAGATGAGGCAGCAGTTGAGAAAAGTCGAAAAGGGTGTGTTCGGTGCACACATGGAAGTCGAATCGATCAACGATGGACCAGTCACCATCCTCCTCGACAGTGAGAGGAGATTCTGATGCTGCTTCACGTGTGCTGTGCTCCCGATGCGACCGTGGCGGTGGAACGTTTGAGAGAAACGGGCATCGAGCCCGTCCTGTTCTTTTACAATCCGAACATCGAGCCCGAAGAAGAGTACGAAAGACGCCTTCAGGCCGTTGTGAAGCTGTGCGAATCGTGGGATCTGAAACTCATCGTGGTGAGAGAAGGCAAAGAAGAGTGGTTCAGATCCGTCTCCGATTTTCTCCATCTCGGTGAAAAGTCGAGAAGGTGTGTAGAGTGTATGAGACACCGCCTGATGGTCACCGCCCAGTTCGCGCGAGATAAAGCTTTCAAAACCTTCGCCACAACTCTGACGACGAGTCCCAAGAAGGACGCCAAGCTTATAAATTTCCTCGGCGACGAAACGGCCAAGCGATTCGGGGTTTCGTACATGCCGAGTGATTTCAAGAAAAGAAACGGTTTTCTCAGGAGCGTTCAGTTGAGCAGGGAGCTTGGACTGTACAGGCAGAACTACTGTGGCTGTCTGAAGTCGTTGCAGGAGAGGATGGAAAAAGATGCGTTGCGTCATAGTCAGCGCTGAAAAGATACTCAGGGACGACCTCGGTCTGGGCAAAGAACTGATGAACTACGCACAGCTGGTGCTTCAGTCAGGCACAGTTGTCTCTGTGCGCATACACGGCTTCGACATCGATCTCATCCCTCTGGAGACCATCGCCGGAAAACTGGTTCTCGGTGTTACGAAAGGCGAACCACTCACCGAGACCGTTCGTTGCTACGTCAACCAGTTGCTGTTGAACGAAAGGCGCTGGCCAGAGACCGTCGAGAGACTCTCTGCACGGATCGAACCCTGGCGAGGTAGAAGGCTCGTGGGGTTGCTGTCCGCTGAAGATTTCGCGCACCGATACGTGTACAGAGAGAAACTCAGCTCGCTGGCGATCACGATCCTCAACGTTGGGGAACACGATCTGTACGTCTTCTCAACAGACCTGTTGCCAACGGTGAACAGGGCGAGATTGAGCGTGTCTGGTCCGTGCGAGGACCCGCGAGAAGCGGTTCGACAGGCACTCGTGGTACAGAGGTACGTTGTGGGTGAAGGCACACACTTCTACGAAAGATTGTTCGAGTACGATTTGAGTGTGGAAATAGACGATCGAGATGTGGAAATCGTCAGGCAGAGACTTCTCTCCTCTAACTTGCAAGATTTCGCGAATCGGTTGAACACTTCTCTGAACGACGCGTTCTTGCTCCAGAAACGTCTCGAAGAAAAGTACTTGCTGCGGTTCGACGTCGGCCTGGAATGCCACGTCCTGGCCTCAGCCCTGGCACAGAAGGGAAAGGGTGGAAAACCATGAAGGACTGGTTCATTGCCACGTTCAGCTCCAACCCTCTGAACACCAAAGTGGCGCGCGGGATCGTGAAGAGTTTTCTCATGCAGCACGCGGTTCCGGAAGAAGATGTCTGGGACCTCGAGATAGCCGTCAACGAGGCTCTGACCAACGTCATAAGGCACACTTACAAGAACGAACGCGACAAGACCATCAAACTGTCCATCTTCTGGAACGAAGGAGAAGTCGAAATCTTCATCAGAGACTACGGTGAACACGTCGATCCCAGATCCTTGCAACCAAAGCCACCGGATCCGGAACGTGAGGGAGGATTCGGCCTCTACATAATCCACAAAGTCTTCGACTCCGTTCAATTTCTCAACGTGTGCAGAGGGAATCTGTTGATACTCAAGAAGAAGTTGAGAGGTAGGCTGCCTTGAAGGTTCACGTTGTCGGTGCGGGACTCGCAGGTTCAGAAGTCGCCTATCAACTCGCCATACGAGGGATCGAGGTCGTTCTCCACGAGATGCGTCCGTACAAGATGACACCCGTTCACAGAACGGGATTTTTCGCTGAACTTGTCTGCAGCAACTCGCTCAAGTCGGAGGACGTTCAGAACGCCTCCGGATTACTCAAGCTGGAAATGGAACTGTTCGGGTCTCTGATCGTGAGGATCGCGAAAGAATGCCGTGTACCAGCTGGCAAGGCGTTGGCTGTTGATCGTGAACGTTTCTCTTTTAGGATAACCGAAGAGGTCCTCAAAAGTGGAGTACAGTTGGTGATTGAGGAAGTCAACAGGATCGAAAATGATGAGGATGTGTGGGTGATCGCAACTGGTCCCGCGACGAGCGAACCGCTCGCAAGGTGGTTGACCGAGAAGCTTTCCGGTGCACTCTATTTCTTCGATGCGGTCGCACCGATAATTTCAGCCGAAAGCATAGATTATTCCAAAGTTTTCTTCGGTGATCGCTACAATGTTGGGACGAAAGATTACATCAATTGTCCCATGAACGAAGAAGAATACGACAGATTCTACGAAGCACTCGTGAGCGCTGAGGTTGTCCCCATGGAAGGCTTCGACAGCTCTCTGCTATTCGAACGTTGCAAACCCATAGAAGAGATCGCAAGAACCGGCAAAATGTCCCTCCTCTTCGGTCCGCTGAGACCTGTGGGATTGATCGACCCCAGAACGGGAAAGCAACCGTACGCGGTCGTGCAGCTCAGAAAGGAAAACGTCGAAGGTACGATGTACAATATAGTGGGTTTCCAGACGAGGTTGAAATGGCCCGAACAGAAAAGGGTCATAAGACTGATCCCGGGCCTCGAGAACGCCGAAATACTGAGATACGGTGTGATGCACAGAAACTTCTACATCAACTCGCGAAAAGTCCTGGATCGTTACTTCAGGCTCAGGGGGAACGAGAAGATCTTCTTTGCGGGCCAGATAACGGGGGTCGAAGGATATTTGGAGTCGGCGGCGAGCGGTTTGTACGTGGCTCTGAACGTTTACAGGTACCTGAAGGGTCAAAACCTGATCGAACTTCCGAAAACGACGATGATGGGATCGCTCTTCGACTATGTCTGTAACGGTGTGACAGATCACCTTCAACCCATGTACGCAAACTACGGCTTGCTGAAAGACAGCAAAGACAGAATAAAAGCGGCCGAAAGGTCCCTGAACGATCTGAACAAATTGTTGACCGCTTCGGGGTGGAGAGAGGGATAGGGCCGATGAAGGTTCAGGTGAAAGTTTCACAGGATGCCATGGAGGCTCACATGATCGTTTCTGCCGATCAGAACGAGGAGATAAGCAAAGATGATCTCCTCTCACAACTGAAGGCGCACGGTGTCGTTTACGGTATCCTGGAGGATGCGATCGAGAACATTTTGAAATCGAAGATCTTCGATAGACCCGTGCTCGTTGCCGTCGGTAAGAAACCCATCGATGGCAACGATGGACAGGTCGTTATTGTGAGGCCACAACAAACCGACGAACAGTCATCCAGCGATAAAGGAAGAATAGATCTGAGAGAACTTCCAAGACGCATGAGAACGATCGTCAAAGCCGGTCAGATCGTGGCAGAAATCGTTCCACCGAGTGAAGGGGAAGAGGGACGCAACGTACTCGGCAGAGTCCTCAAACCAAAGCCGGGCAAACCTCCGCAACTCAAGCTTGGGAAGAACGTGAGGCTCGTAGAAGATGGTAGGAAAATCGTCGCAGCCGTGGACGGTATCCTGGTCGCGACGGCGGATGGAACGATAGACGTGAACGAAGTGCTGAACGTACAGGGTGATGTGGATTACTCAACCGGGAACATAGATTTTCCGGGCGAAGTTCAGATAAAAGGTGATGTGAAGCCAGGTTTTACGGTCAGAGCGAAGGCTGACGTGCATGTGGGTGGCGTCATAGAAGCGGCTACAGTGGTTTCCTTCGAGGGAAGCATCACGGCTCTGGGAATAAAGGGTAGAGAAAAGGGTTTGGTCAAGGCGAAGGAAGAGGTGCGTGCGAAATTCATAGAGAACGCCGTGGTGGAGGCTGGAAAAGGAGTCGTTGTGGACGGCCCCATAACGAATTCGCAGATCAAGGCGGGAGAAAAGGTGATCGCTAAGGGTGATAAAGGCGTCATAGTCGGTGGAACGATCTCGGCCGGTTATTACGTTGAGGCGGAAGAGATCGGTTCAGAGCTCGGTGTGAGGACCTACATAGAAGTAGGTATGGAACCAGAAGAAAGGGAAAGAATGAAAGTGCTGAAAGCCCAGATCGAGCTCGACAGAGAGAATCTGAACAAGCTCGTCAACGTTTACAAAACACTCAAAGAGATCATGGACAGAAACCAGGGTAAGCTCCCACCAGACAAGATAGAGTTGTTCAGGAAAGTCGGTCAGAGCATGATCAATCTGAGAAGCAACATAGAAACGGCGGAAAAAGAGCTCGAGGAAATCCAGCAGAGGATGAAACAAAAATACACGTCTGCGAAAATAGTGGCGAGAAAAATGATGCATCCGGGTGTGGAAATCTGCATTTTCGATAAAAGATATTACAACGACAAACCCTTGCAGAAAGTGTTGCTGGTGATAGAGAACGATCAGATAAGGGTCGGAGGTTACTCCGATGTTAGTGAAGCTTGAACCTCGGTTCAGGCCCATGGTGTGGGGAAGCCCGAGGTTGAACGAACTCTTCGGCGTCGAGACGGAACCGTTCGTGGGTGAAGTGTGGCTCCTGTCCGATCTTGAGCCGTTCGTGACGAACGTGATCGGTGAATCGAACACGAACCTGAGAAAATTTCTCAAAGAGCTCGGTGTGGATCTTCCACGGTTTCCCCTGCTGATCAAACTCGTCTCTCCCGCGCAATGGTTATCGATCCAGGTGCATCCGGACGACGAGCTTGCCAGGAATGTGGAGAACGAACCCTGGGGTAAGACGGAGTGCTGGTACTTCGTTGAAACCGGGAAGGTCGCAGTAGTTTTGAACGGCACAGTCTTGAAGGACTGTTCGAATCCTTCACAGATAAGAGAGCATCTGACTTACATAGACATGAATCCTGGAGATCTTTTCTTCGTTCCGGCGGGCCTGATACACACGCTCGGTCCGGGCAGTCTGGTCGTTGAGATTCAACAAACATCAGATCTGACTTACAGAATCGACGATTGGGGCAGAAAGAGAGAAACGCACCTTGAGAAAGCACTGAAAGCCGTGAAAGATTTCCAACTCGAAGCGTTGCTGCACAGAAACTTCGAAAAGTTCGAATGCGATCACTTCACTGTCTATCGTGTCTCGGGCCGCACTCACTTGGTGGGTTTCTGGATCGTCGTGTTTTTGAAAGACGGGCTGGTGGGAGGATACAAGACAAAAGCCTTTGAAACGTTGATCGCGGTCGATGAATCCATCGAAGGTGACGCACTCTTGATAAAGATTGGAAAATAAAAACGTCGCTGGCTTGCACCAGCGACGTTCATTCTTCCTCCTCGTTCTCCTCTTCCTCTTCAGCCAACCTTATCTTTTCGTAGAGTTCCCTGAATATGTCCCTCACGGTACGGATCTTCTCCAGCTCCTCATCGGCTATCGTCACACCGAACTCGTCCTCGATCGCCATTGCGAGGTCCACAAGGTCGAGCGAATCCGCATCCAGATCATCGATGAGATCGGCGTCGTCAGTGACCTCGTCGATATCGACACCCAGTTTGTCGGCAATTATTTCTTTGATCCTTTCCAGAAGTTCCTCTTTGTTCACTGCTGTCTCCCTCCCGTCGATCTCGAGTCACGATATTATAAAGCATCATCCCCGAGGAATGTCAAGAGTGAACCTATACGGCTCACGAGAACCTCTTGGAAAGTTCGAGGCTGAGTCGAGCGAGGTGTTCTATCGAGATCCGCTCGAAACCCTTCATGTACGTTTTCACAGCTCCTTTCAAAGGTCTCAACCAGTCGGACGGGATGGAACGGGCGGTCAGCAGAACACCGAGAACGGTTCCCACCTCTCCTGCGTTGCAATCGACGTCGAAACCCATCTTCAAGACGATCTCCATGGTTTTGTCGAAATCGCCTTCGCCGAACCAGAGCGCCGTCGTGACGCAGCACGCGTTTGGATAAAGGTGTATCCAGTTGTAGTTCTTGAACTCCTCCTCCACGAGCTTTCTGACCTGTCTCCACGAACTGCAACTGCTGCACCAGTCGATCGTTCTTTTCAAAACGTGGGCAAACTCGCTCCGTGGTGGAACGTAATCCAAGGATTTCAAAACGATCTTCCTTGGATCTTTCAGCACGAAAGCGAGAGACGTGAGAACGGCGCTGTGCATCCCTCCGTAGACGCCGTTGCCGCTGTGTGACACGACGGAGTCCATGTGGGCCAGCCGCGCCGCTTCGAATGGCCTACCGGGAAAGATCAATCCGTAAAGCATGCATCTCATCTGTGCCCCGATCCATTCCTGGAAAGGATTTCTGAAGCTGCCCGAACGGGGCGGAAGGATACCTCTCTTGAGGTTTTCAAGCGCGACGTATTCGGCGCTCCAGCCGAACGGGATGTGTTTCAACCAGGACAGACCGATAAGTCTGGAAGAAATCCTCTGCGAGTTTTTGAGTGCCTCCATCGCCACGATTTCGTACACGATATCGTCGTTGTAGCCACCCTCTTCTTCCACATAACGTGGAAGGTCCTGCCTCTGAACGAATTCGAGTTCTTCCCCGAAGAACCCTTCGAACCTGGTGCCCATGCTCGCACCGCTGATCTGCCCCAACCATCCCCCCAGCACCGATTCGTACAGATCCTCAGGATCGAGCTGAAAACTTTCTTTCGAAATCTGATCAGATATTCTCCTCCAACCCAGAGGCCTTTCGAAGGAATGATAAGGATGATTCTTCATAATGGGTGATCGATCCAGCTCGTCGAAGATCAGCGCCGTCACCACCTTGAGATTTTGAAAATCCTTCCTGTTGAAAATCTCCAGGCCTTCTTCGAAGAGCTTTTCCGCCCTCGACACGTCCCTGCCCATGTTCTCAACTGACTGTATGGCGCCAGCCACGAGGCACTCCGGTGCACCGGAACCTGGAACTCTGCTCGACCAGAACATCGATACCAGATCGTCAGAAAAGATTTCATGATTTTTGATCGATTCCCACTGCGATCGCCAGTTCAGATCGATCCTGGCGCTCTTTCTCAATTCGTACTCGTACTGCCAGGCTTTCATGTCGAACTCGACCTCCTCGCGTAGCTGTAAAGGACGAACAGCGTGGCGATGTAAGGCAACATCGCCGTGAATTGTGGTGGCACAGCGTATCTCTGTAACAAGAGACCGAGGTTCTCCAAAATCCCAAAGACTATGGACATCAACATGATCGGGACAGGCTTACCGCGAACTAATATTATGATCGCGAGGGATATCCAGCCTCGACCGTTCGACATGTTTTCCGAAAACAGCGTCACGTAACCCAGCGACAGGTAGACTCCTGCAAAGGACGAAAGGATGCCACACAGAACGGCACTCCAGAATTTCAGCAATCTGACGCTCAGACCGACCGAAGCGACGGCGACAGGCTCTTCTCCCGCAGCCCTCAAACGCAATCCGAACGCGGTTCGATAGAGAATCAGATGAAAGACGAAAGTCAGTATCATCGCGACAAAGACGGGAAAAGGATGCAGAGACAAAACCTCTCCGAGGAACGGGATCTTCTCGATCAAGAACAACCTGAGCTTCGGCACAGGTGGTATCGCCTGAGAGATGAACGCACCCTTGACTTTGAACGTGGCCCTCAGAGAGTAAGTCGTCCATCCCAGCGCGAGCATGTTGATGCCTATACCGGTGATGAATTCATCGACCTTCAAAACTATAGCGAACAGAGAAAATATCATGGCCAGCACGAGACCGCTCAGCAACGCGAAGAGCACACCGTAAGCCCAGTGACCGAACCTGTACGCACCGTAGACCGCGTAGTAAGCCCCCATCAGCATCATGCCTTCCATGGCAATGTTGAAAACGTTCGCATGGAAGCTGAACATACCGCCGAAAGCAGCCAAGGCGATCGGTGTGGCACTGCTGAGCGCCGCGTGTAAAAGTTGTGTCAGCACAGGAACCATGGTTATTTCATCAACCTCCGAAGCTCGCTTCTGGCCCTCAACCAGTCACTGAGACTGGCGAAACCGGAGCGTGCCCCAACGAGTGTCAAAACGATTATGGCCTGCAGAAACATGACGAACTCCGACGGCACCGAAGTTTCGAATTCCATACCCACCGCGCCGTTCTTCAAGAAACCGATGAAGAGAGCGTAGAAGAGCGTTTGAACCACGCTGTTCTGCGCCATTATCGCGATCATCACACCGTCCCATCCGAAGTTCGCACCTATGCCTTTCATGAACCTGTGCTGAGTGCCGCCGAGTATGAGCAAGGCACCCCCCAAGCCGGACAGGAAACCTGTAAGGATCAGAATCAGGCTCGTGTCGGTTTCCACATCGCACCCGCCGACGGTGGCGAAGAGCTTGTTGTAACCCATCATGCGCGCTTCGTAACCGCGCCAGGTCTTCCACAAGAACCACCAGCTCAGGAACACCATGAAAACTGCCACGAAGAAGGCTAAATTCACGTCGAAAAAACTTGCAAGGAAGTATTCACGCCTGATCATCCTTGTCGAAGGCACGTAAGCCTTCGGGTCCAGAAAAGGATAAGTTGCGAGATAAAGAGTCATGTACTCTGCCAGAAAGTTGAGCATCAGTGTCGAGATGAACTCGTCCATCCTGTATTTTCTTTTGAAGAAAGCGGCGAGCGCCGCCCATCCCGCACCGACAAGACCACCGAGTACAGCGAGAAATGCCGTTCCAAACCAGCCGGGCATCTTCAAATAGACACCAGCCACCGCGGCCACGAGCGCACCCCAGAGGAACTGACCGTGCTGACCAAGGTTCACCACACCGGACGAGAAGGCGATCGAGGCGGAGAGTCCCGTGAGGATCAGTGGGAAAGACGCGTTCAGAGTGTTGGTGAACGAGAACCATGAACCTAAGCCGTATTCGTAGAGTGCCATGTAAACTTCGAAAGGAGAGCTACGCTGCAAGAGAATGAAAAGCGCGGCGACCAGAAAAGCGAGCGATATCGCGACCGCCGTTTGAAGAACAGACCTCACCGTGTTCACGCACTTACCCCCAGCATGTGGTAACCAACGACAGTTTTATCGACGGTGCGGGGATCGAGCTCCGCCACGATGCGCCCCGAGCGTATGACGTACAGTCTGTCGGAAAGATCCATGAGTTCATCGAGGTCCGAGCTTATCAACAACACGGCCTTACCGGTGTTTCTGAGCACGAGGATCTGGTCCCTCACGTAACGGGTCGAGGCCACGTCCAGACCTCTGGTTGGCTGATCGAGCACGATCAGGTCCCTGTTCAAAGAGATCTCCCTGGCGATGATCACCTTCTGCTGATTACCACCCGAAAGGTTCTGGACCCTCTCGGATGAATTTCTGCAGACGATGTTAAAGTCCTCTATCAACCGGGCGGCCAAATTTTTCGCCGAAGAGTTGTCGAGGAGCCATTTTTTCTTCAGAGGAGGACCCATGTGGTGGGTCATTATCAGATTTTCCAGCACGGTGGCCTTCAACGCCAGACCGACATTTTTTCTATCCTGCGGCACGTACGCCAGGAGAGACCTTCTCTCTCTTACAGAAGCGTCCGTCACGTCCTTACCTGAAATCTCTATCCTGCCCGACGTTGCCTTCCTCAATCCGATCAGAACTTCGATCAATTCCTTCTGTCCGTTTCCTTCCACGCCCGCGATACCTACGATCTCTCCCGCGTGCACGACGATGCTTATTTCATCCAGCAACTTCTTCCCACCAGTCTTGCTGAACAATGAAAGTTCGTTCATGACCAACACAGGGTGAGATCGTTCACGGAAAGTCTTTGTGGAAACCAGTTCGACTTTCCTACCAACCATCATTTCTGCGAGTTGTGCGGCGGTGATGGTCCCATCGTTTTCGAACGTGGCGATCTTTTCTCCTTTCCTCAGCACGGTGATCCTGTCGGAGATCTTCAGGACCTCGTCGAGCTTGTGGGCAACGAACACTATGGTTTTTCCCTGCCTTTTGAGGTTGGCTATCTCCTCGAAGAGTTCTTCGGTTTCTTGAGGCGTGAGAGAAGCCGTGGGTTCATCCAGAATCAGAATGTCCACGTTCCTGTACAGCTGCTTGAGTATCTCTATCTTTTGACGTCCCGCGATCGAAAGTTCCTGAGTGGTCTCGGCCACATCCACCTTCAAACCGAACTTTTCCGCCAGCCCTTTCACGATCTGCAAAGAAAGCTCCGGTTTGAGGAAACCGAAGCGTGACGGCTCGGAACCGAGCACCACGTTCTCGTATGCTTTCAGAGATCCCACCAGCGCCAGTTCCTGGTGCACCATGCCTATTCCCAAACGCGCGGCAACGACAGGATTGCTTATCTGCACTCTTCTACCGTTGACGCGTATCTCACCGTGCGAAGGCCTCACCATTCCGGAAAGGATCTTCATCAACGTTGATTTTCCAGCACCGTTCTCCCCGACCAGGGCGTGCACCTCGCCGCGTACCAGCGAAAAATCGACATGCTTTAAAGCCACCACGTTTGGTGGATAAACCTTGCATATGTCGATCATTTCTACGAGCAGAATCTCACCTCAAGGCCTGTACGGTTGTACCTGTATTTCACCGCTGGCAACCTTGTTCTGTATATCGATGATCTTTTGAACGACGTTCTCGGGCAGAATCTTTCTGGTGTACTCGTCGATCGCGAGTCCCACCATGCCTTCCTTCACACCGAAGCTGTAAACTTTTCCTTTCTCGAACGTTCCGTCCAGGATCCACTTGAAGATCGTGTAGATCGTTTTACCGACCTCTTTCAAATCGCTCGTTATAACGTGTCCAGGAACCAGCGGATTCTGGTTGCTGTCCACACCTATGGCGTACTTGCCAACCTCTTTGGCAGCCTGCAGGACTCCGAATCCTGTGAGCGCCGCTATCTGGAACACGACATCGGCACCTTCCGCGTAAAGCTGCAGCGCGGCCTGCTTACCCTTTGCAGGATCGTCCCAGGTGCCCACATAGATCACCTTCACCTGAACCTCCGGATCGATGTACTTCGCACCCTGCTCGTAGCCGTAGACGAAAGACCTTATGACTATGTCGTCGTCTCCACCAACCGCACCGATGATCTTCTGCGGGTTGATTCCCGGCAAATCCGTCATCGTTGTGACCAGCGCGGCGACGACACCTGCCAGGAACGCACCCTCTTCCTCACGGTAATCCACACTCGAAATGATCCCTTTTTCATCTTGGACCACAGTGTCGATGTTGACCCATACCTTGTTCGGAAACTTCATAGCGACCTGCTTCAGTTCTTCCTCGAAACCGTACGATATGACGAATATGACGTCTGCCCACTGTGCAGCTGTGATCAGACTCGGATAGTACAGCGAAGGATCGAAGTTGCATTCGATGACCCTCGTCTGAACCTTGAAGTCCTGTTCGATTTGCTTGATACCTGCGTATCCAGAATCGTAGAACGATTGATCCCCGAGCGAACCGTTAATGACGTAAGCAACGCGCGCAGGCTTGGCGAACAAAACGAGCGACAGAAGAACCATCACCAGCAGAGCAAACTTCTTCATCGTAGCACCTCCCAACCGAATTCTATCACTCAGGATTCACCAAGCGGGCAGGTGGAGCGGAGACAAGCGGTGAAACTCTGCTCTTCATATGAGTCGAGGGGATATCACTTCACAGCTTTTCTCAGGCTGGACCAACCGAGGGAGAATAAATCCGCCTCCATGGGGCGAAGTTTTTTGTCAGGTTCGATTGAAACGTCTATTTTGGGAGAAGGAGTCCGGAAAGCGAAAAAGTGCTTCCATCCCTCTAAGGTTCGATCGAAACCGAAGGAACACGAATACGTTTCTACATTAAGGAACCGAGTTTCCATCCCTCTAAGGTTCGATTGAAACGGTAATCGGTAGGGAAGTAGAAGTGAATAGGGGAGAGGTTTCCATCCCTCTAAGGTTCGATTGAAACAAAGGGCATCGGCGCCTGGTGACCAAGAAGTCAAAGTGTTTCCATCCCTCTAAGGTTCGATTGAAACTGACAAGACGGTTCTTACTTACACGTTTACAGGATCTGTCGCCATCCCTCTAAGGTTCGATTGAAACGCAAATTAATAACATTAGTGCTGTCACAGATGGAGCCGTTTCCATCCCTCTAAGGTTCGATTGAAACGTTGTACCGCGCTGCTTGAGCGAGTCCAGCAGCCTGTGTTTCCATCCCTCTAAGGTTCGATTGAAACAATTGTTAGGCCTTACGATCAGTTTCCAACTCGAGGGCGTTTCCATCCCTCTAAGGTTCGATTGAAACTTGTACGTGCATAGCGGCAGAGTATTGACCGCTTGAGGTTTCCATCCCTCTAAGGTTCGATTGAAACCTTGTAGCGGGCGGACAGAAAGGAGGTGAATTTTGTGAGTTTCCATCCCTCTAAGGTTCGATTGAAACGAGGCTCTTGCTCTTTTTGCCACACGTCTTTATGGAGTTTCCATCCCTCTAAGGTTCGATTGAAACAAAACTGGGCCTCAAGTTCGACTACCACCTCGAGGACTGTTTCCATCCCTCTAAGGTTCGATTGAAACATGTTGAGCAGAGTGCACTGCTCGATCAGCTCGGCAGGTTTCCATCCCTCTAAGGTTCGATTGAAACTTGGCTATCTGTGCGATTTCTTCCACCGTCCACATCTGTTTCCATCCCTCTAAGGTTCGATTGAAACTGAATCTTCAACCACGAACCTTTGCGGTGTGTAACCGTTTCCATCCCTCTAAGGTTCGATTGAAACACGATTTGATGAGATCTTCTTTGTAGACTTACCCACGTTTCCATCCCTCTAAGGTTCGATTGAAACACTCGATCCCGCCAGATTCCTTGAATGACTCCAGCTGTTTCCATCCCTCTAAGGTTCGATTGAAACGACTCTCCGGTATCGTACAGGGGATCAAAACAGCGTGTTTCCATCCCTCTAAGGTTCGATTGAAACCCAAGAAAGCAAGACTTAGAAGAATTGTGGCTAATTCGTTTCCATCCCTCTAAGGTTCGATTGAAACCAAGAACTTTGGTTGTTGCTAGAGATCGCTCAAAAGTGTTTCCATCCCTCTAAGGTTCGATTGAAACAATATCCGCCGCTCGGGTCCGTAGCTCCATCAATCCCGTTTCCATCCCTCTAAGGTTCGATTGAAACAAGGAGGTGAAAGCGTTGCTCCAAGAACTAGAACGAGTTTCCATCCCTCTAAGGTTCGATTGAAACGCAAAGTTTGCCGCGCAAATGTGGAATAAACCTTTGATTGTTTCCATCCCTCTAAGGTTCGATTGAAACAGATTCAGGATGCTCATATAGAGGCGATATCAGCAGAGTTTCCATCCCTCTAAGGTTCGATTGAAACTTTCGAGTATTCAGAGAGCATCATACGAAGAGGGTGTGTTTCCATCCCTCTAAGGTTCGATTGAAACAGTTACAAGAATATGAACAACACAACCCAAAAAATCGGTTTCCATCCCTCTAAGGTTCGATTGAAACTTCTCGTAGGCGGATCGGTTTATCGACGACAGGGCAAGTTTCCATCCCTCTAAGGTTCGATTGAAACATTTGTCTAACTTGAGAAGTGCTTTCAATGAATAATCCGTTTCCATCCCTCTAAGGTTCGATTGAAACGAACAGAGCGCACCAGTCCGTTAGGGCAGCAATCATGGTTTCCATCCCTCTAAGGTTCGATTGAAACCGTAAATTTCCTGAAAGTTATTTTCGCCCCAGCTGGAGTTTCCATCCCTCTAAGGTTCGATTGAAACCCCATACTGTTCACTCAGATTGTACCACAACGGAATCGGGGTGCAATCGTCTAAGTGCTGGTTGAAAGAACCACAAACTGCACGAAGATGCACTCACATTCAGCATTATCTTCCATTCACCATCTTTCGGAAAACCCCCGGGGTTTTTCGGCTATCGGAGGTTTCCCCAAAAAGTGCCGTTTTTCGAGGGTGTGTGTAACATTTGAAGGTGTCGCTTTGTGACTTTTCACAAAGTGAATGGATCTTCTCCAAGAGTGAATCATCACACAACGATGCAAGCTCATACAAGCTTTTTTCACAAGCATTAGTCTCTTCTAACTCACAATGAGAATTTTGTGCGTTTCAGATATTTGTTCTTCAAGATAGGGGGGTTTCCCCCTGAATGTTGCTTCACTATTACATAATGATTAAGCGAGCTTTGTGCAGAATTGAAAGGCATCTGAGAGTGGTGCGTTTGTGTTTCATGCTTCTGAAAACGAAGATCTATCTGGCAAGTGAGAGAAACAGTGAAATTATCAAAAGGATCAACAGCAAGTCACAGCGTGAAAAGTTCAGAGGTTTGTACAGCGTTGGGCGGTTGTGAACATCGTACTTTCTCATCTGTAGGGATATAGAGATCGATTCGGTCCGTCTCAAAGTGAAGAAGAGCAGCGGCACAATTAAAGATTCCAGAGATTTCAGAGCCTTCAGAGGATTCTTCGTCTTCCACGTTTGACCTCGCAGCGTCTGCGCTGTTCTTATTTTTTCCATCTGTTCGAAAAGGATCGGTATTTGGATGAGAGAGAGCGTTAGGAGCAGCGAAACTCTCCGGGCGAGTTTTTTCATGCCCAAACATTTGAGTATGACCTCGAAAGCCTTCGCGATAGTGATGCTGGTCGTGGTTCTGAAGATCAGAAAAGTCACCAGCACGCTCAGAGCCACCACGTAGGTCGAACTCAACGAACGGAGCAGAAGAATAGAAAATCTCGTTCTCGTCAACGGCAGAATCTGGATGAGGAAAATCGTGATCAGAAACCACTTGAGCTTGAGCAGATCGAGCAGATAGACCTTCAGTCCGATCCTGGATAAAAGCATCAGAATGAACACGCTCGCGAACGATGTGATAAAATAAAAAGTTGAACCCGAAACGAAGCCCAAAGACAGAACGACGACAAGATACACGATCTTGAGCACCGGATTCATCCTATGTACCACAGAGTCTCTGTGAACGTACTTACCGAAGCCGTTCAAGCGATTCACCACTCGCGTGTAAAGTTTTTTCTCACATGGACGATTATACAAAGGAGAGGGGAGAACGTGCAGGAGATCAACGGTGTGGGAAGGCCCTTTCAGATCCATCAGCCTGTTCCGGCCGAAAAAACGGAAAGAAAGCCCCGCACTGAGGGCGAATCCCTCAGTGTAGGAGAAAAACTGAACATTTCAGAACTGCTCAGAGAGGCGAAGGAATCTCCGGAGGTGCGCGAGAAGCTCGTCGAGCAACTGAGAGCGGCGATAGAGCAGGGCATCTACACGATCGACCCTGAAAGAATTGCCAAGCACATAATGAGGCAGTTGTAGAAGGAATGGAACAGCTTCTCTCGATCCTCGAAGAAGAGGATAGTTTTTTGCTGGAAATTGATCGCCAGCTCGGGCTGTGCGAAGCTTCCTTTCTGAACAGAGACACCTCTCAGATCGAAGAAGTGCTCGTTCGACTGGAAGATCTCCTCGAGCAGTTTTACAGGCTCGAAGAAGAGCGCCGTAACCTTTTCGAGAAAGTCAAGAGAGAGAAGGGACTGAACGAGAGCCTCAGTTTTTTTGACTTCTGCCAACAGGATCCTTCCTTGATGCAAGCGCTGTTCAGAGTCGTCGATCGCCTCAAAGACCTCTCACACAGGATCGACAGGCTTCGCAGTCTATCGGAGTTCCACCAGGCCTATTTCGACTTCTTGAGAAAACTTTTAAGCCCATCTTCCTTCCCCACCTACGATTCGAAGGCCCGCCTCGGAACACAGCAACAAAGAAATTTCAAGGCCGAAGGTTGAAGACCAGCCTTTTCTGCCGATAAGAGCTTAGGAGAGGAACGAACCTCGAAAGAAAAATTAAGCAGGTGATGGAATGGCCAATCTGAGCCTGTTTGGAACTCTGAACACCGCTTTGCTCGGTGTTTATACGCACAAACTGGCGATGAACGTCGTTGGCCACAACATAGCCAACGCCAACACCGATGGCTATTCGCGCCAGCGTCCCGTGATCGAACCAACCCCGCCGATACCACTCACGACGTTGACACAACCATCGATCCCTCTCATGCTCGGGACAGGTTCACAGGTGAAGAACATAGAACGCGTGAGGGACATGTTTCTGGACCTCCAGTTCCGGCAGGTCTCGGGCAGGTACAGCTACTGGAACAGCGTTTTTTCGAACCTGCACTTCTTCGAACAACTGCTCGCAGAGCCAGGAAACAGCGGCATAAGGAACCTGTACGATGCGTTCGCACTTTCCTTCGAAGAGGTCATGACTGACCCGCTGAACGTCGCCGCGAAGAGACAGATCGTGTCGCGTGCCGAAGAGCTTGTCAACGGGATAAAAGATCTCTACGGCAGACTCGAACAGTTGCGTGAGGATATAAACAAAGAGATCCTCCTCCTTGCGGACAAGATAAACCAGCTGGTTTCCAGGCTGAGGCAGATAAACGAGCAGGTGCGCATCGCCATCGCTCTGAAGACCACACCGAACGATCTGCTCGACGAAAGGGACAGAATACTGGATGAGCTTGCAAGTTATGGAAACATAAGCTACAGGGAAACGGAGGACGGCCAGACGATATTGATGTTCGGCGATCAGATCGTGCTGTCTGGATCGGTGCAGAATCCTGTCAGGGCCTTGGAGCGACCTTACGGCAAAGGATTCTACGAACTGTTCGTGGGTCTGACGAAGGTGAACCTGCTCGACGGGAAAGTGAAAGCGCTCATAGATCTGAGAGATTCTATAATCGTCAAGTACATGCTCTATCTGGACGAATTCGCACTCAACTTGACAGACAAACTCAACCTCATACACCGTTCTGGTTTCGACGCCGCTGGAAAGACGACGAACTTGAATTTCTTCACTCTGAATCCTGCTTTGGAGACCAACGATCCTGCAATTTTCAGGATCGCTGGAAGCAGAAGAATGCTGGCCGGACCGATCTACGCCGCCACCGGCATGAACAATCGAAGCGAAGACGAGATAAGAAGCACCGTACTCACACAGGCCGGCAGGTTGTACTTCTTCGACGGAAATTCCCTGGACCAACTCGATGTCTCCGCTGGAACGACGGTGGACGATCTGCTCGGCATGGGTTGGCCAAGCTGGCTGAGGTTGAACGTGGGAACACACCAGTCGACGCCGTCTTCTTCCGCGTACAGATTGTATTTCGAGAGCGATGTGAATCTGAACGAAACGCTGATCATCGATGCGAACTCGAACGTTTTGAAGACCCTTGGCTTCGAAACACAGCAAAGAACGTTCGTGACCTTCAGCGATCTTTCCAAACTGTCTGAAGGCACGTACACGCTCACGTTCAATGAGACTCTGAGCGATGGATCGAAGGTCAGAGAAACGTTGAATCTCTCGATCGGTCCAGGTACGACGCTCGAAACGATAAGAGACCAGGTAAACTCTCAGCTCACCAACATAAAGGCGTTGCTTCTGAACGACACGCTCGTGCTCGTTCCGATGAAGGATTTGGAGTTCGACTGGAGCAGGGTGCAGATCGAGGACGAGCTCGGCTTTCTGACACGGGTGAAAGCAGAGAACAAAACGTTCGATGTTCTCAAGCCGTCGGCGACCCTCGAAAACATCTTCAGAGGCTCGTTGAACTTCGACCCATCGACGGGTTATCAACTGTACATAGGTAACACGCCGATACACATAGATCCCACCGTGGACACGCTGGAAACCTTGGTGGAGAAGATCAACCAGGCCGGTACGGGTGTGATCGCCGATCTCACTCCAAAGAACGAGTTCGTTCTGCGCGCGGGAAGAAGCTTCGAGTTCGATTTGAGAAGCTTCAACATCACAGGTCCGAAGGGACTCTTCGAAGCACTGGGCTTCGTCGACACAGACGGTGATCCAACGAGCTTCAGTGCGGACTGGAACGAAGAATACACGCTCATATCGCGGAGCGATGATTTCAGCAGCCTGCGTGTGAGACTGAACGTGAGCGAACTGTTCACGATCAACAAGAGGGAACGTACCGAGCCTTTCTATTTCGTTCCGAGCTGGGACGTTTCGAGCGCACTGAAAGCCAACGCCGAGGTGCTCGCAATCGACGGTGGGAAGGCTTTATTCAACGACAACTGGAACGCTCTGTCTTTCCAGCCTGTTGGTTCGAACAACGTGGACATCATCAGGTACTTACGGGATGCCAGGTACGCGAAGTTGCTCTCAGATGGAAAAGAAAGCTTCTTCGAGTACTTCGGAGGAGTCATCGCAGAGCTCGGTGTGGAATCGGAGACGGCTCAGAAGATGAGAGACAACAGCGAGACTCTCAAACTGGAAATAGATCAGGAGCGTGAACGTGTCAAAGGAGTTTCGCTCGATGAGGAGATGGCGAACATGATCAAATACCAGCACGCGTTCGCCGCGGCGGCACGCGTGATCACGGCGGTGGACGAAATGATCGGCAGGGTGATAGACAAGCTCGGAGTGGTGGGCAGGTGATAGCATGAGAGTGACGGACAGGATGACCAGCGACAGGGTTCTGTACAACATTCAGAGGACGATCGGAGAAATCGCGAAGTTGCACGATCAGATCTCTTCCGGGACGAAGGTGAGGTATCCCAGCGACGATGCCGTGCTGGCCACCAGATCTTCGAACTTGGACAGCAGGTTGCGGGAGCTTCAACAGTACGAACGCAACGTCAACTACGTGCAGAGCGTGGTGAAAGGTTACGATACAGCGATCCAGCAGGTCAGCGAGCTTTACCAGAGATTGAGGGAACTCCTCGTTCAGGCCGCGAACGGAACGCTCACAGCTGATCAAAGAAACGCCATCGCCCGAGAGGTGGAACAGATCAAACAGCAGCTGATCCAGATTGCAAACACGCAGGTTGGTTCAGACTACATCTTCGCAGGTCTCGCCGGCAGTGAACCTCCGGTGAGCGAAGATGGGAAGATAACGGTGAAACCGGAGGCTCTGAAGGGCAGAACCACGGTGGTACTCGGTTATCCTCTGGAATACGGCATCAGTGTCAAGGATCTGTTCGTCACGGAGGGCAACCAGAGCGTCTTCGAATTGATAGAGATGTCCATCAAAGCGCTCGAGAGAAACGATCAGAGGTTCATCAGCGAGGTGGCACTCGCAGGTGTGAACTATCTTGAAAAGTCCGTATCGGAGAACCTCGCGAAGGTCGGAGCCGTACAGAGGGTCGTTGAAGCCGCCGCTAACAGGATCACGGATTTGAACAGTTTCATGACGGAACACATCTCAAAAGAGCGGGACGTGGACATCAGTGAAGCGGTGACAAAACTTTCGATGAAACAGGCGGTGCTGAACGCGGCGTTGAAATCGGCCGCGAATCTTCTAAGGAGCACGCTCGTTGACTACATCTCTTAGAGGTGAGAGGATGTTGTGCGAAACGAAGGTCGGAGAAGTGGAAGTGAGTGAATCGAAGATATTGCTGTTCGAAAAAGGCATACCCGGTTTCGAACATCTGCGCAAGTTCACCATAGTCGAGTTGCCAGAAACGAAGCCTTTCCGCTGGCTCGTTTCGCTCGAAGATGCCAACGTGGCGTTACCAATCGTGAGTCCGTGGCTCGTCAGGGTGGATTATTCTTTCGAGCTGAGCGAGGCCGACAGGATGGAATTGAAGATCGAAGATCCTGATGAGATAGAAGTGTGGGTCGTGGTGACGATACCTGCCGGTGCTCCTCAGGAAGCGACGGTGAACCTCTTCGCACCGATCGTGATAAACAGGAAGCTGAACCTCGGCAAGCAGGTACTCCTCGAGGGAAGCGAGTACAAACTGAAACACAGAATCGATGAAGAAATCAGCAGGAGCAACGAGATTTTGAAGAGAACACAGAAGGAGTGATTCTCGTGCTCGTCTTCTCCAGAAAAGCTGGTGAGAGTTTCATCATCGGTGACGAGATCGAGGTGGTGGTACTCAAGATAGAAGGCTCTGAGGTCAAAATAGGTATCTCCGCACCGAAGCATGTTAAAATATACAGGACGGAGATATACAAAAGGATCGTGGAGGAGAATTTGAAGGCTTCGGGTGCCAGCGTCGACTCGCTGAAGGGGGTAAGGCTGATTGATCAAGATAGACGAGGATCTGATACGACACCTTGAAAACCTTGCGAGGCTGCAGCTGACTGAAGAACAGCGCAGATCGATCGAGAAAGATATGAAAGAAATACTCGCCTACATGGAGCTGCTGAACGAGGTGGATGTGAGTCAGGTCGAGCCCATGTACACGCCGATCGAATCGAACGCAGAGCTCAGGGCGGACGAAGTCAAACTTTTCGAGGACGTTGAGGCGATAAGATCGAACTTTCCAAAAAGGAGAGACGGGCACATCGTCGTGCCTGGAATACACGCTTGAACTGGAAGGAAGCTGAGGAGAACGCCGCGAGGTATTTGAAGAAGAAAGGCTACAGAATCATCGATCGAAACTACAGGACACGTTTTGGAGAGATAGACATAATAGCGAGGTACGGTGAGTACCTCGTTTTTGTTGAAGTTAAGAGCGGTAAGAGCGAGTATTTTCCTCGAACGCGTGTCGATTTAGAGAAAGTCAAAAAGATGGAACTGGCGATCAACGAATACTTGATGAAGTGCAGGACCAGCTTCAAAGCGCTGCGTATCGACGTGATCGAAGTGACCGAGAAGGGTATCGAGCACATCGAAGGAGTGCAGCTGTGAGGAGGTTTCGGTGTGGAACTGATAGCCGTGAACAAGAAGGCGAGAGATTATGAAATTCTTGAGACCTTCGAAGCGGGTATAGAACTGAAAGGTACGGAAGTGAAATCTTTGAGGGAGAGGAACGTTTCCTTCAAAGATTCTTTTTGCCGCATCAAGGATGGGGAAGTCTATTTGTTGAACCTGCACATCAGCCCGTACAGGCACGCGAGCCACTTCAACCACGACCCTGAAAGGCCAAGGAAGCTGTTGCTTCACAAGCGCGAAATAAAAAGGCTCGCCGGAAAACTGAGCACGGGTGGTTTCACGCTGATACCCACGAAACTCTACTTCAACGACAAGGGTATCGCGAAGGTCGAGATAGCGCTCGCAAAAGGTAAGAAGAAATATGACAAGCGTGAAGAAATAAAGGAAAGAGAGATCCAGAGGAAAATAAAGGAATACATGAAATACAGGGGGCGATAAGCCCTTGCAGCTTTTCGTTGACAAAGAAAGCGCCTACACCAGGCTCGACAAATTCCTCAGAAAACAGTTGAAGAACGTCCCGTTGTCCGAAATATACAAGCTTCTCAGAACGGGAAAGGTGAGCGTGAACGAAAGAACCGTTAAAGATCCCGCCTACGAACTCGAACCTGGTGACACGGTCGAAGTGGACGAAGATCTGTCCAAATATTCCCGCCAGGTCACGGTGGTTAAACCTGTGCCCCTCAAGCTGGACATCATATACGAAGATGAAGACGTGCTCGCTCTGAACAAAAAAGCCGGTATCGCGCTGCATCCTGGAGACAGAACCGTCGGCACCACGCTCATTCACGGTCTCATGTTCTACGGCAAACAGAAAGGTTTCACACCCCATCTGGTGCACCGTCTGGACAGGGACACTTCCGGAGTCCTCGTGGTCGCTAAGAATTCCAGGACGGCGAGGATACTCAGTCACATGTTCAGAGAAAGGCTCGTCGATAAAGAATATCTCGCCCTCGTGGCGGGACAGCTCCGCGGGCATGGAAAGATCGATCTTCCCATCGATGGGCTCGAAGCCGTCACCGAATACATCGTCCTGGAGAACTTCGATCGGGCCACCCTCGTTCGTGTGATCCTCCACACGGGAAGAACGCACCAGATCAGGAAACACTTCGCGGCGCTGGGAAATCCCGTTGTCGGGGATACAGTTTATGGAGATAGAACTGCCAATCGCTATTTCCGCGATAACTTCGGATTGAGAAGACAGTTTTTGCACTGCCTCAGAATAAGTTTCATGCATCCAGCCAAGCCGGAAAGGTTGAATCTGAAGGCTCCCCTACCTGAAGAGCTCGAAGAAGTGCTCGAAAGGTTGAGAGCATGAAATGGATTTTGATTCTTCTCATCTTACCGCTTCATTGTCTGGCGGCGGAGTTGCTCATCAACACTTACGACATGACGGCTCATCTGTTCCTGGATGGTCAGCGGGTGCAGTTCAAGGTGTCGTGCCCTTCGAACATGTGCTTGACGGACGAATTCATTGACGTGTACGAACCGGTTCGTTTGATCGTCGATTACATCCCCTTGCCGAACGTACCGCTCCTCGTGAGCAGGAAGGGCCTCACTTTAGGAACAAAGAACGCAGACATAGTGGTACCCGAAGAAGTCTTCGGACTGCTCTTCAACTCTGTCAGATCGGGTCGAACGATCAGTCTGACCGTCGACAGATACCCCATAGAAATTTACCCAGACAGGATCAAAGTTCTTGAACCTGTCGAAAAAAGAAAGATCGAACTTTTCCTCAGCCACTTCTTCGAGAAAGTCCCTCCCGTTGCAGGTCCGGGAGAATACAGTCTGAAGGAAGAAATCTCCTACCAGCTCGCCGTTTCGTACTTTCCAGGTCTCGGCGGGGTCGTCATGGCGATCTTTGAGGGCGAACCTGTTCAATTGACGTTCGTTCACAACGGCGTTCAGAGGAAGGATCTGTGCATGGCGTTGCCACCAGGAACGCACAGTGTCGAGATCGTTTCATCCGGTAGTACGACCGAGCTGAAGCTTGATTTTCCAGAGCAGACGGTGCGTTTTGAACAAGCCCAGATAGAACTGGGTTCAAGAAACGAAAAAACGTTGAAGTTTCTCTCCGGATTGTTGTCAACTGGTTCTTTTTCCTACCCCGGCAGATACGTAGCGCTCGAACAACTCAGTAACGAACTGATCGTTCACGATCTGACTGTGAAAGACTCAACGCCCCCAGAGCTCGTCATGAATACAAAACTGATCGATTCCATGTGTCACGTACAGCTGCAGGTGGAAGACGCTTCACCGTACGAGACGTTCCTGTATCTGAATGGGGAAAGATTGCCGGTGGAACGCAGCGCTGTGCTGAAGCTGGAATCAGCCCGGAACACTCTGATCGGCGAGGCACGGGACGCTTTCGGGAACGTAACCTACAGGGTACTCGTATTAGAAAGAATGCAGGACTTTCTGGTGTTCACTGAGGAAAGAACCATCAGCGTTGGTGGTTTCAAATTCCTCTCACCCTACTTGAAGTGGCAGATATTCGATTCAGCCAGCTACGAGGTGAAGGTGAATGAAAAAACTCTCCGCATTGAAAAGGGCCGCTGAGCTGATCTTTGTCATCTCAGCTTTACTGTGTCTCGCCATCTTCGTACCGAGTCGGCTCGTGAGCGACAGAAAAGATATGGCCTACACCGTCGGCGTTTCGATCGATGAAGATAGGATACTGCTTCCATCTGGTCAGATCGTGTACGTGATAGATCCGGGTGAACCCATAGAAAACTACATGCTGTACGTCACGTTCAGAGGAGATTTCAGCGCGTACGATCCGAAAATTTACGCGGAACAGGCCGATCTTCACAAGGTCTGGATCGGCATGCTCGAGTTCAACGAAAGTACCGAATTCGTGAGAAGAGTGGTTTCGTTGAGAGAGCAACCCGAAAAGTTCTTCAGGATACACACGATTCGGCAGGAAGAAGTCGAAAAGATGCAACTGACCGATTCGATGATCTATTACAGGCTCAGAAGGGCTATCCTGGAGCGCAGCATCGACATGATCTGGATCCAGCCACTTGAAGGAATCGATGTGAAAAAAATTCTTGGAAGGATAGAACGTGAGTTTGGAAAGCCCAAAGACGTTCCCTCACCGAACAGCGGAGCTTTTCAGTTTCGCTGGTTGGCCTTCCTGTGTTTAGTCCTTCTGGTGTTCTCCCGAAAACCCTTGCTTGGAATCGTATCGGCACCGCTCTGGTTCTGGAACCAATCTTTGGCCGTGTCGATCGTGTCGATACTCGCGACGATCCTTCTGTACTCTCACGAAAAGAAGAAGTTCTTACCCCTGCTTTACCTGCTACTCGGGCTACTCACGAACGCTGCACTTTGTGATTTCTGGCACGCGAACGATCTGAGCCTGTACAGGGGTGTGAAGCTCTCTCTTTCGCTGTTGCCGGCTTTCGTGCTCTTGAAGAACGTCATCAAAGAATGGAGATGGCTGAAGAAGTATTGGCCGTTTGGGCTGGTTCTGCTGATACTTGCAGGATTTTACTACATTTCCCGCTCCGGTAACACCGCTTTCGTTGCTTACTTTGAAAGACAGCTCCGCGATGTGCTGGAAGGCCTGCTCTGGGTGAGACCGAGGTTCAAGGAGATCGTGGGTTATCCCGCCTTCGCCTTCTGGCTGGTTTTCCCAGAATTCAAATGGTCCTTCGTCTTCGAAATTCTTGCGAGCATCGCGCTCGTCTCGACCTTCAACACGTTCTGTCACATAAAAACTCCTCTGATGGTTTCTCTGTACAGGTCCATCTTCTCGATCGCGGTGGGTTACGTTGCTCTGTTCGTGATTCAAAAGGTGAGGAAACGTGCGATTCGACGTGTATGATCCAGCTTTTTTGACGAGGCTGAAGATTCTGCAGACCAGAAGACAGAACCAGGTTCAGTACTTGCGACGGCTCGAAACCGATGAAGGAGCCGGCATTCTTTTCATTCAGAATTCGCTGGGTCAAATCAGATCCGCTCAGCCTTGCCACCATACGTTGCTCTCTCTCCGCCAGCTCGTTTACGGTAGGGGCACATTGATCGAAAGGTTGAAGCGATTTTCAAGGTCGACCAACTTGCCCGAGATTGCTGGGCTCGAACCGTTCTTCTGGTTGAATCCGAAGAGGTATCCTCCGCCATCGGACGAACTGATCCAGCTCATCGAAGATACAGCCGTCGAAACTTTCGTGAAAAAAGCGAGACAGCTACTTCTGGATTCAAAACTGGAAGATTTCCTCGAGCTTCAGGCGGCGGTGATGAAGGGTGGCGGTGAGGGTATCGAATGGCTCATCGAACAGATCAACTCGGTTCGAGTGACGCACATCGGTGATGTGGAAGTGCTCGCCGAACTCTTCAGGGAACTCGACGAGATCTCGAGGCGTGAGATCCTTTCGAAGTTGAGGTGCCATCCCTACGTCAGGGCAGTGCTGGTTAGAAAGATCGTTCGACCGGTGGTTCTCGATGGAAGCAACATCGCGAGGTTGAGGGGAAAACTCAGCGACATAGATTTCGTGCTTGAGCGACTTGCGAGTTTTGAGGAGTTCTATTATCCTTATTATCTGGTCTTCGACAGGAACATCAGATACATCTTCAACGAAGACAGTGAGTGGTTCTACGCAGAAAGAACGTACTTCCACTCTCCTGCGGACGAACTCATACTGTCCATAGCACTTGAAAAGAACGCGATCGTGGTGAGCAACGACAGGTTCGAGGAGTGGAACAGCAAGATCGACAGAATAGATCTGGGGAGGTTCTTCCAGTGAAGCTCTCGGATTTCGATTACTATCTGCCGGAAGAGTTGATCGCTCAGGTTCCCGTAGAACCGAGGGACAGTTCGAGACTGATGGTAGTTCGTAGAGACACCGGGTCGATAGAGCACCGGATCTTCCGCGACATCGTGGAGTATTTGAAGCCGGGCGACGTGCTGGTGCTGAACAACAGCAAGGTGATCCCGGCAAGGTTGTTCGGTCACATCGACGAAAAACAGATCGAGATTCTGCTGGTTCAAAGAGTCGGCGAAAAAACCTGGAAGTGCCTGGTGAGACCGGCCAGGAAGTTCAAACCAGGCGTGCTCGCACATTTGAGCAGCGGTATCGTGGCGAAATGTCTGGACAGATGTGAAGAAGGCATGCGGTTGATCGAGTTCAACGTGGACGACGAAGAGCTGCTGAAGGTCGGCGAAGCACCGATTCCACCGTACGTTAAGACGAAGATACCACTCGAAAGGTACCAGACCGTTTACGCGAAGGTGGCAGGTTCGATAGCGGCTCCCACTGCCGGTTTTCACTTCACGGAAACTTTGCTCGAAAAGATCCGCTCGATGGGCGTGCAAACGGTCGAGTTGACACTGCACGTGGGTATTGGGACCTTCAGACCGGTGAAGGTTGAGAACATAGAACAGCACAGGATGCACGCCGAAAGGTATTCGATACCTCCTAAGGTTGTTGAAATCATAAGACAGGCCAAATCGCAGGGACACAGAATCATCGCGGTGGGCACGACCGTGGTACGAACACTCGAAAGTTTTGCGAGGACCAACCTGACCGAAGGCGAGACCGACCTGTTCATCTATCCGCCGTTCGAATTCAAGATCGTGGACGCACTCATCACGAACTTTCATTTGCCACGTTCAACTCTGTTGATGCTGGTCTGTGCCTTCGCAGGACATCAGCTCATCATGAACGCGTACCAGGAAGCGGTGAAACAACGTTACAGGTTCTATTCTTTCGGCGACGCCATGTTCATACTGTGACGCAGAGTGTATAGTAACGTTGGGGAATGAGCGATGAAGCTAAAACTCGACCTCACAAGGGATTTTTCGAGCAAGGAGCTCTTTTTCAAGTTCGTCGAACTTCCGGTCGGACAGCTCGCGCAGTTCTTGCAGGACTTTTTCCCATACATCAGCCTCGATCTGGAAGATACGGAAAGTGAATCACCACTCGTCGAAAGACTACTGTCGGGAGAAAAGTCTCTTCAGGAAGAGCTCATGGACGCCATCGCGTTGCTCCGTCTCGACGAACGGCAGGAGCCGGTGGCAGAGTACATCGTCTACAACCTGGACGAGCGTGGAAATCTGCTGGTAGACGAGAAGGAAATCTGTGAGAAGTTCTCCATCAGTTTGGAAGAACTTGAGAAACTGCTTGAAGCCATCAAGGACGTTGGTCCTGAAGGATTGTTCGAAGGATCGGTTTCTGGTTTTGGAAGAAGTGCTACTTACGTGCAACCCGATGTGGTGATCCGAGAAGATCTATCGGTGCACGTCAAAGAGCTCGCGGTCTCTTCGGGTGGTAGTGATAAGAGGCAGGAGAAAATCTTTCTGTACATCAACGAACTCCTTCAACACAGAAAAGAGATCATGTTCTGCCTTGGAAACATGATCGTCAGGAAGAACGTGGATTTCCTGCTGGGTAGATCAGTTTATCCAAACAAGACGAAGTTTGTCGATGCCGCGGAAGAATTGGGATTGCACGTTTCAACCGTCTCAAAGGCCGTTTCGCAGAAGTACGTGAAAACGCCCTCTGGAATTTTTCCCATGCACACCTTTTTTGGCAGAAACATCGAGGTGAAGTTCTTTCTGCCGTTGCTGTACGAACTCTTGAAGGAAAACCCTCGTGCGAGTGATGAAAAGCTGAGAATCTTGCTTCGGGAACGTGGTATCGAGGTGAGCAGACGCACGGTGAACAAGTACAGAAACCTGCTGGGAGGACTGTCCCGTGAAAGTGGCGATGTTCTTAAACGGCGATTGTGAAGACCTTGGAAGCGTAGATCTTGCAGAGTACGATCTGATCATCGCGGTGGATGGTGGGGCGAAAAGGCTTTTGAGTGCGGGTGTGGTGCCCGACATGTTCGTCGGAGATGGAGACTCTTTGGAAGAATCAGATCTGGACAAATTGAAGAGTCTGGGGTGCGAGGTGTTTCTGTTTCCGAAGGAGAAAGACGAGATAGACACCGAACTCGCACTGAGGAAGGCCGTCGAAAGAGGGGCCGAATCCGTAGACATATTCTGCTGGATGGGAGACAGACTGGACATGCTGCTCGCACTGATGTATCTGATGGGCTCTTTCGACGTCCAGATCACAGCTAAGAGCGAGCAGTTGATCGTCGGTGTGGTTTCGAGCGAAGCCGAACTGGAGGCAAACGTGAACGAGAAATGGTCCATAGTCCCGATCGCAGGAGACGCGGAGGGTGTAACGCTGAGAGGCTTCAAATACGAGATCACTCGAAAGAACATGCCGTGCGATCATCCTTACGGGATCAGCAACGTCGCAGTCTCATCGAAGGTTAGAATAGCCGTTGAACGTGGAAAGGTGGCCTACTTCAGATGGCTGAAAGAACCATCGTGATCGTGGGCATGACGGGATCGATAGGCACCCAGGCGCTCGAGGTGATCGACAAGATCAAAAATTTTCGGATAATTGCAGGAACGTACCACACGAACGTGGAATCGGCCCAAAAACTCGCGAAGAAATACAACGTTCCAAAGCTGATATGCACGGCCGAAGGTTACGAGGAACTCGAGAGCTTTCTTGAACGAGAAAAACCTGATGTGACATTGGTTTGCATCCCGGGCTTCGTGAGTCTCCCCATCACTCTGAAAGCCCTGGAAACCTCAAGGAGAGTTTTGCTGGCGAGCAAAGAAGCACTCGTGTGTGGTGGCTGGCTCGTCAGGCAGACGAAAGAAAAAACTTCCTGCGAGCTCATACCACTCGACAGCGAACACAGCGCCGTGATGCAGCTCTACGAACCTTCCATCGAGAAGGTTCTTTTGACATCATCCGGCGGCGCTCTGAGAGACTGGAAACTGGAGGAACTCGATCGTGCAAAACCGTCAGACGTGCTGAAACATCCGGTGTGGAAGATGGGTAAGAGGATAACGGTCGATTCCGCGACGATGGTCAACAAAGGTTTTGAAGTGCTCGAAGCCTGTGAACTCTTCCAGCTCGGGGCGAGTCAGATAGAGGTGCTGATCCACAGAGAGGGTCTGGTCCATGCGGCGGTGTTCCTGAGGGACGGAACGATCAAAATGCACCTCGGTTTTCCAGACATGAGAGTTCCGATCGCCTACGGATTAACATACCCAGAAAGACTTTACCAGCAGGAAAGTTGGCCAGATCTGCGGCAAACGCAGTTGAAGTTCGAGCAGGTCGATAGAAACCGATATCCTGCTTTTTATCTCGCTTACGAAATCGAGAAAGACTACGCTAAAAGGACCGCTTACAACGCGGCCGACGAGGTGTGCGTGGACGCGTTTCTCGAAGGTCGGATCAAATTCACGGACATCGCGAAGATCATCGAAAGGGTGATCGAGAAGGTAGAAGGCAACGTGAGGGATCTATCAGATCTGAAGGACGTGGATGAAGCGAGTAGAAGGATTGCAGAAGAGGTGATCGAATGGCTGTCGTGTACTTTTTGATCATATTCATGGCCGTGGTCGTCGTGCACGAACTGGGACACTTCGCGTTTGCAAGGTTCTTCAAAGTGGACGTGCTGGAATTCGCGATCGGGTACGGTCCAAAGATCTACCAGAAGAAGTTCAAGAGAACGACTTTCAGAATAAACGTGTTCCCTCTCGGTGGGTACGTCCGGCTCGCCGGCGAGGATCCCACCGAGGCGACAGGAGAAGCTGGCAGTCTCTACTCGAAGCCCGCATGGCAGAGGCTTCTGATCTTCCTCGCAGGACCTGTTTTTTCGATACTCGCAGGTTATGTACTGTTCTTATTCATCGTTACTCTGTGGGGTGTACCGGCAGTGACGGTAGCTTACGTCGAGCCCGGAAAACCCGCTTACGAAGCGGGGCTCAGGGATGGGGATGTGATACTGAAAATCAACGGCAGAAGGGTTTATGACAACTACACCGTGAGTCAGATCATAAGAAGAGGGCTTCCGGTGGAGTTAACTGTCCTCAGAAACGATGAAAAGTTGAACATAAGGGCAGTACCGAAGATGTTTGAAGAATCGCACTTCATTCTGCTGAGAGATGTGGACGGAGAATTTCAGATCGGAGCGAGAATAGAAAACGTATCGGGGAGATCTTTGAGCCCTGCGCAGCTCAACAGTCTTTTGGAAAGTTACGTATCGGTTGAAACAACGAACGGTACCGTGAAGGGTCTGCTCAAGCAGTACCAGTACGAACCGGCCAAGTACGCACTCGGTTTTTACTTTGCCACGGTGTCGAACGTTCTCAGAAAAGACTTCGAACCTTTCAGGAAAGGGGACGTGCTCTTTCGGGTCGAAAACGTCACGGTGAACAACAACGTCGATCTCTCGAGGATCTATCAGCTCGCACTGGCGCAGGATGGCGGTGCTTACATAGAAACTCAGGGTGATCTGATCGTCTGGGCCAGCCGGGGCTTTGGGAGCGAAGTGACCGTCGGTCTGCTCAGGGATGGTCAACAGGTCCAGTTGAAGGTCCCCACAGCGCTGGTCAAAAACCTTCTGGAAACGCCGGGCGTGTTCGAATCGAAAACGGCCAACCTCAGACCAAAAGATCCGCTCGAGACGATAGCCGTTGCCGTGGACAGGTGCAACAACGTTTTGATCACGATGTACAGATCGCTTCTCGGAATGCTACGTGGCACAGAAACGGGTGGAATCGTGGGACCGGTGGGACTGGTGGCGTTCATCGGCGAGACAGCGAAGGTGGGTTTAGAACCGGTGCTGACACTCGTTGCACTGATCACGATGAGCCTTGGCATATTCAACCTGTTGCCACTCCCGGCGCTGGACGGTGGAAGGATCGTGTTTTCCCTCATCGAACTGGTGAGCAGGAGGAAGGTCAGGCCAGAAGTGGAAAATCTGATACACTTCATAGGCTTTCTGTTGCTCGTAGCACTGATGATCTTCGTTACCTTCAGTGACATAGGAAGGTTGATCGGGCGATGAGCAGGATCGTGCGTGTGGGTAACGTCTTCATTGGGCAAGGCTATCCAGTTTCGATCCAGTCCATGACGAACACGAAAACCGTCGATGTGGATGCGACCGTCCGACAGATCAGGGAACTGGCCGCCGCGGGTTGTGAGATAGTGAGGGTCGCCGTGGCAGACTTTGAAAGTGCAAGAGCCATAAGGAAGATCAAGGAAGTTCTCGATCTGAACGTTCCGATCGTGGCGGACGTTCATTACGATCATCGTCTCGCTATAGAAGCGATCAAGAATGGGGCAGACAAGGTTCGAATAAATCCTGGCAACATAGGTCAGGACTGGAAAGTGAAGGAACTCGTCGAGGTGGCGAGAGAGTATTCGGTGCCGATCAGGGTCGGGGCGAACAGTGGCTCGTTGAGGAAAGATTTCGAACAGAAGTACGATCGGATCACGGCACTGGCCGAGTCGGCACTCTACGAAGTGCGGCTGCTCGAGAAGTTCGGCTTCTACGACATCGTTGTCTCGGTCAAGAGTACGGACGTTCTTGAAACCATCAAAGCCAACGAGTACGTTGCCTCGAAAGTGGATTATCCCTTGCACATCGGACTGACCGAGGCTGGGGTCGGTGAAACGGCGATCATAAAGTCTGCCATCGCTATAGGGCACCTGTTGCTCAAAGGAATAGGTAACACGATAAGAGTTTCCATCGCGGGGGATCCGATCAAAGAAGTGATCGTGGCACGGAAGATCCTCGCCTCGATCGGTCTGAGAAAGTTCGGCCAGGTGATCGCGTGTCCCACGTGTGCCAGGTGTGAAATAGATGTGGAACAGATCGCCAGATCGATCGAACCCATCGTGGAAAAAACAGATCTCACAGTCGCAGTGATGGGCTGTGTGGTCAACGGAATCGGTGAGGGAAGACACGCCGATGTAGGTGTTGCTGGTACTAAAAATGGAGCAGTCATATTCAAATCCGGAACGATCGTAAAGACCGTTCCGCGAGAAAAGATCGTAGAGGAACTGATCAAGCTCATCGAACACACTCGATCAGTTCCTCAGTGAGCAAATTTTCCGAGACTGTGGTACTCTGAAGGAACGATCATTTGATCTGTATGACTCCCGTTTGACCGTCGTTCTCGTTGTAGCCAAACAGGTCCATGGTCTGGTACCTGTTGACCACGATCAAACCCGGTGTGTAGTGTTTCAGCGTGAAAGTTTGCTGCTTCGGTGCGTATTCGGGCAATGCCCATCCCCCAACTTCCCACTGCCAGCACGTGTTGTCGAACGCGAAGTGGGTGATTTCCACGGGGCTGTCTGACAGGGCCGCAACGGTGAGTCGAGTTCCCCGGGCCACGGTCCTGCAGAATCCAGGCACCTCGATCGGGTTTGACCAGCTCGTAGATTTTGGGAACACGATCACACCGAGCCGTCCATCGTTCTCTTTTCCGATGATCAGTGCGAGTTTGTCGTAGCGACCCAGCATCATCATGAACATTTCGTAGTGCGGGACTCTGTACCTCTTCGTCTTCGCAGCGTAACTTGGAGCGGCCCAGCCACCGACTTCGTCGTGGGTGTATCTGCCTTCAACCCACATACCCACCTCAACCGGCTGGCCCAGCGAAGTGACCACGAACTCGTTGACCTGAAGCTCGATCCTCGCAACCTTAGGAATCTCAAAGCTGCTGAACGAACCACCTTTCAGAAGCGTGTATCCAACCTGTCCGTCGTTTTCCCTCAGAAACACAGCGTAGATGTTCTCATATCTGGCGAGTAAGAGCAGGCAGGTCCGATAGTGCGGTAAAGGTAAATACTTTGGATTCGCGGCAAATTCAGCTTGAGCCCAGCCACCAACTTCGGTTTTGAAGAAGCAGCTGCCATCCCAGGGAGGATTGAAGTTCGAACCTTTCATGACGAAGTTGGTGGAAGGCTGCCCGGGTGTTCCACTACCATCCATCATCAGATAGGAAACCTCCACGGGCATACTGCGATCGAGCGCCAGGATTTCGATGACGAAGTCTGTTGGGTATGGATACTGAGCGAACTTGTTGTCGAGTACACTCAATCTGACCCAGCCGTCGTCGATGATCGTGATCTGTGCGTAGAACAATACCGCGAAGCTCAAAACCACCACTGAATAAACCTTTTTCATCATCCCTGTTCCCCCCTTGAAGTTTTTCGTCGAACATCCTACAGTGAACACATTAGAAATCCATTAGAAATCTGATGGTGCTTCAACAGCTTCCCTCAGGATCGTGCGAGTAAGATCACTTGACATGAGCTGTGTAAAGGTGATAAACTCTCCACGAAGGTCCTTTAATTTGCCCCAGCGAGGGCAAAAAGGAGGTCAGATCATGGTTGACACTTCCCTCACTGTGGCCCACCAGCAAGTGCGTGGCGTCAAGTTTTTCTTACTCTCCCTCCAGCATTTCGTAGCCATGTTCGGCGCAACGGTACTCGTCCCATTGTTGACCGGTCTTGATCCGCTCGTCGCACTCTTCACGGCGGGTGCTGGAACGCTGCTGTTTCATACCATTACAGGTGGTATCGTTCCAGTGTTCCTCGGTTCAAGCTTCGCCTTCATCGCACCTGTGATCATGGTGAAGGAACAAATGAATGATCTGGCTTACGCCACCGGTGGAATATTCGCTGCCGGTTTAGTCTACTTGCTCTTCGCATTGCTGGTGTGGCTGGTGGGCATCGAGAAAGTTAACAGGCTGTTTCCACCCGTCGTGACCGGTCCCATGATCGTCGTCATAGGCTTAACCCTCAGTCCCGTGGCGATCCAGATGGCGAGCCAGAACTGGTTTGTGGCGATGGTGGTCGTCGTCACGGTCATACTCACCTCCGTCCTGCTGAAAGGCTTCTGGAGCATGATACCTGTGCTGTTCGGTGTGCTCGCTGGTTACGCTGTATCCCTGCCACTGGGCCTGGTCGATCTTTCACCCATCCAGCAGAGCAGCTGGTTGAGTGTGCCAAAGTTCATGCTTCCAAAGTTCAGCTGGTCGGCCATAGCAACGATAGCTCCCGTATCGATCGCAACAGTGATGGAACACATCGGTGATATCACAACGAATGGAGCCGTTGTTGGCAGGAACTTTTTCGAAAAACCTGGGCTTCACAGGACTTTGATCGGTGACGGACTCGCCACCTCGCTGGCAGGCTTGCTCGGTGGTCCTGCAAACACGACTTACAGTGAAAACACCGGTGTACTCGCGCTCACGGGGGTTTATGATCCGAGAGTGTTGAGGGGTGCGGCCTTCTTGGCGATGCTGGTAGCTTTTCTATCCAAATTTGGAGCAGTTCTCCGCACGATTCCAACCCCTGTCATAGGCGGCATCAGTTTGATCCTGTTCGGAATGATCGCCTCGGTGGGTATAAGGACCTTGATCAACGCACAGGTGGACTTCTCGAAGCCAAAGAATCTCCTCGTAGCCTCCCTGATTCTCACCGTCGGTATCGGTGGAGCCACACTGAAGGTTGGACACGTCGAATTCAAGGGTCTCAGTCTCGCGGCGATGGTTGGGATCATCGCCAACCTCCTGATCCCGGAAAAGAAAGACTGAACCTCTTCCAAATTCCAAACAGCGGGGCCTGTCCCCGCTTTTTTTATTGTAGAATTTACCTTAGACGTTGATGGAGGCGATGCACCAGTGAACATCAAGAGGGCGTTGATCAGTGTCTGGGACAAGAGAAGGGTCGCCGAATTCGCGAAGGCTTTGAGTGAGCGGAAAGTTGAGATCTTCGCGACTTCCGGCACGGCTGCGTACCTCCGCTCGTGCGGAGTGAACGCCAAAGAAATCAGTGAGATAACAGGCTTTTCAGAAATGCTTCAGGGAAACGTGAAAACGATCCATCCGAAGATATTCGCCGCGGTCCTGATGAATTTGTTCGAAGAAGACTATCTTCGACTTTTGAAAGAAATGAACATCGAGCCTTTCGACCTCGTTGCGGTCAATCTGAGGCCCTTCCAGCTCGACGACAGCCTCGATGAAGAAAGAATACTGAAGAGTATAGACGTCGGTGGTGTTGCACTGTTGAGGGCGGCCGCGAAGAACTACAGGAACGTTGTGACGCTGTGCGATCCGGAAGATTACGACGCAGTGATAGAATCCATAGACAGATGCGGTGACGTCGAACTTCAGAAACGTAGGTTACTGTGTGTCAAAGCCTTTCTGACCTGTCAGAAGTACGACGAGAGCGTGATCAGAGTCCTGTGCGATCTGTTCGCGGTCGATCCCGAACAACTCAAAAGGAATTGGATATGAGGAAGAGTCTCGAGCTGTTACTCGGAACGATCTTTCCAAACAGTTGTGTTCTGTGTGGCAGAGCGATAGCACCGTTCTCCGTCATCTGTGACGAGTGCGAACACGAACTTTTGCAGGGGCCGATACCACTGGTTGAAAAAACGAAATGGTGCGAGGTTCATTTCTACGGTAGGTACGATTCGAAACTGAGGAAGGCCATCTTAGCCTACAAGAACGAAGGCCACTGGAGACTGCGCAGAATCCTCGCGAAGATGTTGATAGCTACGATGGAGAGGTACAAAATCCCCTGCGACCGTCTGACCTGGGTTCCCTCCAGTTTCAGGGCTCTCGAAGAGAGAGGGTACGACACCATGGGAACGATTGCGAAGATTGTCGGCAGATCTATCCACTTAGAGTGCGCTTCCCTGATCGAATCGACAGCCTCATCGACGAAGAGAGGCTTAACGAGACAGCAGAGGAAAGAGAGCGTTCGTGGTGCTTTCAGACTGAAGGGAAAGCCAGAAGGCGTGATAGCCCTGATAGACGATGTGTACACCACGGGTGCCACCATGAACGAATGTGCGAGACTGTTACTTGAGGCGGGCGCACAGAAAATCGTCGCCTACTGCATCGCCAGGGCTTGAGGAGGTGAAGGTATGTCGCTGAAACTCAGCATAGTTCTGCTCGTGGTGGTGTTTCTGATCGCGGGCGTTCTGACGGTTACGGTGACGAACCTGCTCATGATCAGAGAAAAGCTCCTCGGTTACGCTGAAGGAGAGATGCTTCAAAAGGTGGAAAAGGAAGCGATCAGACTGGACAACTGGTTCAAAGAAAGGTTCATCACGCTTCAAGGTATAGCCCCGAATCTGGAAAATCTCTTTTTGTTCTTCGACACGAACATGATAGACATGAGTCTGCGTTCCTACACTGAGAACCTTCAGAAACTTGGTTTCACAGGGCAAATACTCATCAGCGCGGATGGAAAAACGTTCACGCTGGACGTTCAACCTGATTTGGATTTATCGAAGCAAAAGTTTTTCGAAGAAACGATGAAAGGGAACCTTTACTTACAAAGTGTGACTTTCAGGGGCCAGAGGGGCTACGTCTTTTCCGTGCCGGTGATCAGTTACTCGCAGGAGATCGTCGGTGTCTACGCTGCCTTCATGCCACAGAAGGAATTGGACGAGATCGTTCTCAACATAAAGCACGGCAAAGAGGGCTACGCGTTCATGGTGGACGGAGAATCTGTCGTCCTGTCACACCCGAACGCGGATCTACTGGGGAAGAAATTGAGAGAGGTGGACGAGAATCTGAGGATCATCGAGGAAAAGATCGCGAACAGAGAAACAACAACCGTGAATTACACCTTCCAGTCTGAGAGAAAGCTCGCCGCGATCACGAACGTTCCCAGCGTTGGCTGGTCGCTCTGCTTGACGATTCCAAGGAAAGAGATTGAAGCCGTCTTTCAGAACACGATCGTGATGAACGCGAGCGTGGCGGCCATCGTTTCCATAGTCGCGGTCATCGTGGCCATCTTTTTCGCCAGATCTATCACCCAGCCGATCGTGAACCTTTCAAACGTGGCTCAAAGAGTCGCTGAGGGTGATCTCTCCCAGTCTGTACAGCTCAAGCGTGCTGGAGCTGAAATCACTCAGCTTTCGAACGCCTTTTCGATCTTGACGAAGAGCTTGAAAGACAGTATAATGAACACCAAAAAGATAGAGGAAAGAATGAACCTGCTGAGTGAACAAATAGAAAAAGATTCATCTGCAGCGAGAACCGCGTCTGAAGAGGCAAGAGCGATTTCGGAAGAAGTGAGCAGGATCGTCAGCAACGTCAATCAACTGGTTCATCAAGTGGACATGGGTGCGAGGGAGATCGCCTCGGGGAGCGAGCAGACGTCCAAGAACGCACTTGTACTGTCTGAAAGTTTCGAAAAACTCAGAAAATCATCGAAAGCCGTTGAACAAGTTGTGAACAAGCTGATCGAATCTGTGGAATCCATGGTTCAGCAGCAACACTCCGTGAGGCGGTCCATACAGGAACTTGCCAGTTTCACTGGAAAGATCGAAGAAGTGATAGGTACAATTTACTCTATCGCAGAACAGACGAACCTTCTGGCGCTCAACGCAGCCATCGAGGCCGCGAGGGCTGGAGAAGCAGGTAGAGGTTTCGCGGTGGTCGCTGAAGAAGTGAGGAAGCTCGCCGAACAGAGCAGGACCTCTACAAAGCAGATAGAAGACTTTTTAGTGAGCATCAGATCACAGGTGCAGACGATGCTCGAGCAGGAAGAGGAGATCGTTAAGAGAACGAGCGAGAGCAGCGCCCTGATCGGTGAAAGTTTGAGGACCATCGCGGGTATGGTTGAAGACATAGAAAGAGTTGCCACGATGTCGAGTGAGCTTGCCGCGGTGAGTCAGGAACAGAACGCGGCGGTTGAAGAAATCAACGCTGCGATCGAGAGGATTGTGAAAGAAATTGACAGAGTTTCGAGTGATATCGATAAACTCTCGAAGGGAGTTGCGGAACAGTCTGAACGTGTTCAAAACCTGTCGAACAGCTTGCAGGAACTCACGAGCGTCTTTGAAGAGCTGAGGCAGGTCTTCTCGAGGTACAGGGTATGAGCGACGGTGAGAGGTAAGGTCTTTCTAATCGTCATTTTGACCTTTCTTACCATAGCACTCGTGATCTTTCGTACCTCTACGCAAAGGTTGAAGCTGTTCTGTGAAGAACCTTTGAAAAGCGTGGTGGTCAAAATTCTTGAAGAACGACGCGTAGCGTACGAATTCTCCGAGCCACGGGAAGCGGATCTGGTCGTTAGAATGAATCAAGTCGTTTACAAAGGTATGGTCTATCACCTCGAATGGGAAGAGAGAATCAACAAGAGGATCGAAGAGTTGATCCTGCTTCACTTTCCTGGGGCGAGCATAAAGTCTTCATCTGCAGGATTTCTGAGCAAATCGTACGAAGTTGCCTTTCAGGACTCAACTCATAAGATTGAACTGAGGGTCGCAGGCGATGATGCGCTGGCTGGTATGATAGAATCTATTTTGAGTCAGCGTAACGATTATTTTGAAAACGGCTTTTTACTCGCACCGATTGAAGCAACTTTCGATGGACAAAAGATATTCACTTACGATCCCAGGGCTGAACAGGTTTTCTTCGAAAAAACGGGAGGGAGCTGAGTGGACAGCATTCTGACCGTCAAAAATCTGTCGACATACTTCTACATGGAGGAAGGCATCGTTGCCGCAGTTGACGACGTCAGCTTCGAGCTCAGACCCCAAGAAGTGCTCGGCATAGTCGGTGAAACTGGTTCTGGTAAGAGCGTCACGGTCAAATCGATCATGCGTCTGATAAAACCCCCGGGAAAGATAGTGAGCGGGCAGGTCATTTACAAAGGGCAGGACATACTCAAGCTCGACGAGAAAGAGATGTACAACATACGCGGTAAAGAAATCAGCATGGTTTTCCAGGATCCCATGACCTCTTTGAACCCTCTGTTCACCATCGGCGATCAGCTGATGGAAACGATCATGCAGCATCAAAAGGTCTCCAGGGAAGAAGCTTACAAAAGAGCCGTCGAAATGCTCAGACTCGTTCAGATACCAGAACCCGAAAAGAGAATGAAGGCTTATCCGTTCGAGTTCAGCGGTGGAATGAGGCAGCGCGTCGTCATCGCCATAGCACTCAGTTGCAATCCGAGCATACTCATAGCGGACGAACCAACCACCGCTCTCGACGTCACCATACAGGCCCAGATACTCGAGCTCATGAGACAGCTGCAGGAGACTCTAAAAATGGCCATGATCTTCATCACACACGACCTCGGCGTGATCGCTTCGATGGCGCACCGCATCATCGTCATGTACGGTGGAAAACAGATGGAAGAAGGGTCTGCCGAGGACATCTTCTACAATCCGGTACATCCTTACACGAACATGTTGCTGAGAAGCATCCCAAGGGTCGATAAGAAGATCGAAAGGCTCGAACCGATACCCGGTCAACCACCGCGCATGATAGATATACCCAAAGTCTGTCCTTTCCTGCCACGCTGTCCGAGATCGATCGACGAATGTTCCAAGCGGATCCCAGACATGATCGAAGTGTCACCCGGTCATCGCGTGAGATGCTTCAATCCTGTCGAGGGTGGTGTGTGACGTGGCTGAGAACAGCGTACTCATTAAAGTCGTCGGGTTGAAGAAGTATTTCCCGATAAAACAGGGCTTCTTCATAAAAAGAACGGTGGCTCATGTCAAAGCGGTGGACAGTGTAGATTTTGAAATCAAAAAAGGCGAAACCTTTGCCCTGGTGGGTGAATCTGGATGCGGTAAGACCACGGTGGGCCGCACCATACTGAGACTGATCGATCCGACCGAAGGACAGATCTTCTTCGACGGAACAGACATCTCGAAACTCAGCTACAGAGAACTGCTGCCCTTCAGAAGGAGAATGCAGATCGTCTTTCAAGATCCCATGAGCTCACTGAATCCCAGAATGACAGTTGGTCAGATCGTCACCGAACCGATGCTCTTCCATGGAGTCGTGAAGACGAAGCAGGAAGCTTACGAGAAAGCGAAAGAATTGATGGAAATGGTCGGCTTGAAAACGTTCCATCTGGACAGATATCCGCACCAGTTCAGCGGCGGACAGCGCCAAAGAATAGCCATAGCGCGTGCCATAGCGATACAACCAGAATTCCTCGTGTTGGATGAACCCACCTCTTCTCTCGATGTTTCCGTGCAGGCTCAGATCATAAACATGTTCCTGGATTTTCAGGAGAGATTCCATTTCAGCTATTTGTTCATATCACACAACCTTGGCCTGGTGAGGTTCATAAGTCATAGAGTTGCTATAATGTATCTTGGCAGGATAGTGGAGATGGGTGATTCGGAAGAGATATTCTCACAGCCCCTCCATCCTTACAGTAAAGCACTGCTCTCAGCCACGCCGGTACCCGATCCAAAAGTTGAGAGGGCCAGAAAGAGGATCATCCTGACCGGGGGTGTACCGAGTCCCATAAACAGACCGAGCGGTTGCTTCTTCAACCCGAGGTGTCCTTTCAAGGTCGAAATCTGTGAAAAAGAATATCCTCAACTGATACAGGTCTCAAATAACCACTGGGTGGCATGCCACCTGGTGAAGTGAGGGGGTGTAAGTGTGAAGAGGTTCTTACTTGTTGCGGTACTGCTTGCAGCCGTGGCGATCTTCGCAGCAGAGAAGTACGTCTGGTTCGATGAAAAAACACCGTACCTTGGTTCAGACGCCGCCGGAAAGTATGGAGGTAGGATCGTAGTTGCGACACTGAGTGGTCCAAGAACGATGAACTACACCGTTGCGAAAGAAACCAGCTCGACCGATGTCATCGCACTGTTCATGGGATACGGTGGAACACTGGTGGAACTCGACAACTACGCAAGGCTTCATCCGGCCATCGCCAAGCGCTGCGAAGTTGAGCTCACAGACGAAGGCAAGATGATCGTCACCTTCTGGCTGAGGGAAGGCATCAGGTGGTCGGATGGACATCCATTCACTGCCGACGATTTCGTGTTCACAGTGAACGACGTTTACTGCAATCCTAACATTCCCAGCAGCACTCAGGACGTCATCAAGGATTCGCAAGGAAGGCTCCCGAGGGCTGAAAAGATCGACGATTACACCGTCAGAGTGATCTACGAAGAGCCGTTCCGCCTGGCCGTCAGGTACATAGGCGGACTCTACATCTGGCCGAAACACATCGCCGAGCAGTGGGTCAAGGATGGCACGTTCCGCGAAAAATGGACCGTGGAAGCCATCAACAACAAAGAGCTGGTTGGTCTTGGACCGTTCATACCGGTAGAGTACGTACCGGACCAGTACATCAGGGCTGTGAGGAACCCATACTACTGGAAGAAAGACGCGAAAGGCAACCAGCTGCCTTACCTCGACGAGTTCGTCTTCAAGATTCTGCCAGATCTCAACGCGATCAAGCTCGCGTTCGAAAACGGCGAGATCGACATCTACGGCGTGACCGCACAGTTCTATCCAGAGATCAAAGCCAAAGCCAAAAAGAAGAACTGGGTCGTTGGAACGGGTGGCCCCACCTATGGAACCACGTTCATCACGTTCAACTGGAACCACGACGATCCTGTGAAGAGGTCATGGTTCAGGAACGAATACTTCAGAAAGGCTGTAGCGTACGCAATGGACAAAGAAGCGATGATCGACACGCTCCTTGCAGGCCTTGGAGTTGCACAGTGGGGTCCTGTCTCTGTGCTCTCACCGTTCTACAACGACGATGCTTTGAGAAAATATCCGTACGATCTGGATTACGCACGCATGATGCTGCAACTCGGAGGATTCAGCTGGGACAAAGACGGCAACTTGATAGACGCACAGGGCAACAAGGTTGAGTTCATTCTGTCCACCAACGCCGGTAACACGGTCCGCGAAGGTATGTGCAACATCATCAGAGATGAGCTCGCAAAGCTGGGCATCAAGGTCACGTTCGTCCCGCTGGACTTCAACCTGCTCGTGAACAAGATGCTCAACACCACCGACTGGGAAGCGGTCGTGATAGGGTTGACCGGTTCGGACGAACCACAGGGTGGAAGGAACGTTTGGGCTCAGAAAGGAACACTCCACTTCTGGAACTTCCATCCGGACGCAGCACCAGGAAAACAGATCAAGCCTGAGATCTACGAAGCACCCGATTGGGAACTCGAAATCGACAGAATATTCGCCGAAAACGTCAAAGTACTCGATCAGAAGAAAGTCTACGAGATGTTCTCGAGATTCCAGGAACTCGTCTCCGAGCATCTGCCTCTCATCTACACCGTGCAGCAGCTGTACCTGTACGCACACAAGGCTGACCTGAACATCATCGAACCGACCGCTTTCGGTGGAATGCTCTGGACGCTGCCTTGGATCTACTGGAAGAAGTGAACTCTGGGGGGCGCCTGCCCCCCTTTCCCGATGAGGTGATACTCTGTGCTGAAGTACATCGCGAGGAGATTGGTCATAGCCATACCCGAACTGATCGTCATCTCTTTTCTCGTGTTCATGATCATGGAGGCTGCTCCGGGTGACTTTCTCGATCAGTACAAGCTCGATCCATCCATGTCGAAAGAAACGCTCGAAGCGATGAAAAAAGAGCTGGGGCTGGACCAGCATCCACTGGTGAGGTACTTCAAGTGGCTTTCCGGTGCGATCAGAGGTAATTTTGGTTATTCCTTCTATTACAGAAGGCCGGTTTCCAAGCTCATCTGGGAGCGTGTGGCGGCAACACTCTCACTGTCGTTGACTTCACTCGCCGGTTCATGGATTTTGGGAATAGCGCTGGGAACGTTTTCCGCTTTGAAAAAGTATTCGCTTACGGACAAGATACTCACCGTGTTCGCGTTCAGCTTCATCGCGGTTCCGTCTTTCTTCCTGGGACTCCTTTTGCTGTACCTTGCAGCCCGTACGGGGTGGTTCCCCATCGGTGGGATGATCTCGATCGATCACAACACCATGACAGCATGGCAGAAGTTCAAAGATCTCCTCTGGCACATGACTCTGCCTGCAACTGCTCTGACGCTCGGTTCGATGGCGAGCTTGATGAGATACATGCGAGGGTCTCTGCTGGATGTTTTGAACGAAGACTACGTGACTTTCGCCCGCGCCAAAGGGATGCCTGAGAGGATAGTGGTATTCAAACACGCGATGAGAAACGCGATCAATCCGATGATCACGTTCCTCGGTTTCAGCATCTCCGGTATCCTTGGAGGATCGTTGTTCATAGAGAACATATTCGCCTGGCCGGGTATGGGCAGGCTAATATATCAGGCTCTGATACAGAAAGACCTCTATCTCGTCATAACGAGTGGACTGATCAGCGCCGTCCTTCTTGTGATCGGTAACCTTGTGGCTGACATACTCCTGGCGCTTGTGGATCCCAGGGTCCGTCTGACTTGAGGAGGTAGCGACGGTGGCTCAGAACAATAATAGGTTGAACAACAACAACAAAACGGTTGATTTCGAAGAAAAGTACCTCAGCAGGGGTCAGCTCATCTGGAGGGCGTTCCTCAAGCATAGACTTGGTATCGCTGGCCTTGTGGTACTGATAATCCTGTACCTCATGGCTCTCTTCGCAGATTTTCTGTCTCCCTACAATCCCATCGAGCAATCTTTGAGGCACACTTACTCTCCCCCGACGAAGATTTACAGAACTTACAAGGGCCAGAGAGTCAAGCCGTACGTTCTTCCATCGATGAGCTACGTGGACAAGATCACTTATGAAAGAACGTACAGAGAAATGTTGTTCCCAAGAAGGCTCGTGGTTCAGAAAGCAGACGGTACGGTTGTCACGTACGAACTCGGGAAGGACGGAGTCGAATCCTTCAGATTCTCCGTCAACAGGACAGAAAGCATCAAGGTGAACGGTCAATGGTACGACGTCAAGAAGAGCCCCGCAACGACTGACTATTTCCTGTTCAAATACAACGAGGACGTTCTGAACAAAGGTGTGTCTCGCTTCGAAACAACTTCCGCTGTGGCTCAGGAAATGTTCTTCAAGGCTTACAAAGACAGGTTCGGCCTGACAAGCGAGTACGACATCGAAGCCGTTGCGGTAACGGAACAGCTCGACAGTATCATAGTCAAGCGCGATGGAAAGTTCGAAATGGTGAAGGGTAAGGTGCTGGATTACGATTACAAGATTTATCCTGTCAAATGGTTCGTAAAGAGCTGGACGGGAAAGTTCCTCTGGTTGGTGCCTTCCAGACTGCACCTCTTCGGCGTGGACAACTACGACAACAATCAATTTGTGAAGCTTTACATAATGGGAGCCGATCTGTTCGGAAGGGACGTTTTCTCGAGGATAGTCTTCGCTTCGAGGATCTCTCTATCCATAGGTCTGATAGGTGTTGCCATAACGATCGCCTTCGCACTCGTTTTTGGAGGCATATCCGGTTATTACGGCGGATGGGTGGATGAAGCCTTCATGAGATTTGCCGAGATCATCATGTCGATCCCGGGCTTCTACCTGATGATCATGCTCAGAGCCGTGCTGCCGCTCGATCTGCCCTCCACGCAGATCTACATCCTCATCGTTTTCATACTCTCGTTCATAGGCTGGGCTGGAACGTCACGCGTCATCAGAGGTCTGGTGCTCTCTATAAGAGAAAGGGAATTCGTCGAAGCGGCCGTGGCGATAGGTTTGTCGAACTGGAAGGTCCTCACGAGACACGTGCTACCGAACACGACGACTTATCTGATCGTCAACGCAACACTGAGAATCCCTGGATACATACTTGGCGAAGCTGGTCTGAGCTTCCTGGGACTGGGTATAAGAGAACCACAGGCCTCATGGGGGTTAATGCTCGCACAAGCGCAGGATGTGTACGTGATAACGAAAGCCCCGTGGCTGCTCATACCGGGTGTGTTCATCTTCATAACGGTCCTCGCGTTCAACTTCGTTGGGGACGCGCTCAGAGACGCGCTGGATCCGAGATCACTGGGTTGAAGCGATTTCCCTGACGAACTTTCGAGAATAGTCTATTATGTCGCCCGCACCGACGAAGAGGTACACCGTGTTCGGTGCGGGTTTTATTTGTTTCAACAACTCCTCGATCGATGAGAAGTACTTCGCGTCTTTGCCGTAATTTTTCAGGCCATCCACGATCATCCGTGCGGAAACGTTTGGCAGAGCTTGCTCAAAAGCACTGTACACCTCTGCAACGTATATCTCATCGGCCTCCATCAAAGCCTTGGCGAAATTTCCGTCCTCCCTGGCAAGCCTTGTGTATCGGTGTGGCTGGAATATCATCACCTGTCTCAAGCCGGCAAACACTTCACGGGACGTCCTGATCAACCACGCGATTTCGTCCGGAGTGTGTGCATAATCGTCCACCACGTATATGTTCCTCGATTCATCTATGGCCGTAACGGTGAACCTTCTGTACGTACCGACGAAACTTGAAAGAGCCTGGATCGTATCCAAAGGATCGATGCCAGCGGCCCAGAGCAAGGTCACGACCGCCATCGCATTCAGAACGTTGTGAAGACCAGGCACCCTGAGCCTCATGGTGTAAACCTTTCCATCCAGCTCGATTCGAGCAACCTGTTCAAAACGTTCAGCCCTTCTGTCGAGCAGGGTGCAGGTTCCTTCATCGAGACCGAACGTGTGGTGACCCAGATGCGAGGTCAGCTGGTCATGTTGAAAGGTGACAACGTTCTGGGCAGAGCGTGCCAAGGCTTCGAAACACGACAGATAATACGATTCGTCGCTGTGAAAGTTTTCCAGATGGTCTTTCCTCGCGTTGGTGATGATGAGGTGTGTCGGGTGAAAAGAAGAAAAACTCGGCTGACTCTCATCGAGTTCATAAACGTACGGACCATTCCCTTTCCTGTAGTTTCCGAATTCGAGCGACGGGTTGATGCCTCCAAGAAACACCGTTGGGTCCTTCCCGAGCGCCTTGAGAACGTGTGCGAGCATGGCCGTCGTAGTCGTTTTCCCATCCGAGCCGGTGACCGCGAACTGAACGGAACCCTCCACGAGCTGTTTCAGTAGATCAAAGCGCGTGATGATTCGGACCTTTTCCTCACGTGCCCTCAAAAGTTCTGGATTGTTCGAACTGACAGCTGGAGTGTGAACCAGCAGGTCGGGATCGAGCCAGTTCTCACGACTGTGTCCCAAAAAGACCTTCACACCCAGCTTCTGAAGGATTTCTATGTGTTCATTCCTGTGTATATCTGAACCATACACGTCATGACCCACAAGGTGGCAGTGGATGGCCAAAGAACTCATCCCCACACCACCGATTCCAACAAAATGGATTCTCATACGCATTCCTCCAGAATGATTTTCGCTATCGTACTCGCCGGGTTCGTCTCACGCTCGGCCACTTTACCCAGATCGAGAACATCCCTGATCGCTTTCATGATTGTTCTGGGATTCGCTTCGTTTTCTCTAACGATCACGCCACGGTTGATCCTCACAACGTACTCTGCGTTCCGCACCTGATGACCTTCAGCCGCTCCTTCCCAGGGTATGAGAACTGCTGGAACACCGTAGTGGAGTAATTCGCTCACCGTTAGAGCTCCTGCCCGGCACACAGCAGCAACTGCCCCGCGCCATGCAGAAGCCATGTCGTAAATGTAATCGACGGCGAGCACGTTTTCGAAAACTGAAAGTCTCTGCGTCCAGGCAGGATCGCCCGTACTGTGAACGAACTTCAACTGTTTCTCCTCCTGGTATATCTTCTCCATGACTGCGTTGATGAAATCGCTCCCCCTGCTTCCCCCGAGAACGAGCACGTAGCCTTCCCCGAAAGGGCTCTGTCCCACACTTGAGATCCTTATTGGATTGCCAGTGACAACTATCCTGTTTCTCACAGACCTGGGAAAGCCAGCGATCGTCTCTTCGAAACCAACGAATATTTTGCTCGCGTATCTGCTGAGTGCCCTGTTCGCTATTCCTGGTACGACGTTCTGTTCCTGAATGTAGAGAGGTACTCTTCTCTTTCCGCAAACAGAACCGACCGGGTACGACACATAACCGCCGGTCACAAGACAGCAATTTGACCCGTTCACTTCCGATGCAATAATACTCTTACTCTTGATGATTTTCAATACCCTCTTTACGTTGGACGGATTGAACAGCGGTCTTTCCAAACCGGAGACGTCCAGCTTCACGAGCTTATACTCCGGATGTTCTCGAGGGATGATTCTATTTTCGATACCCGTCAACGTACAGAAGTATACGACATCCAATTCTGTGTGTTTGGAAAGCTCCTCTAAAATCGCCAGAGCGGGATAAAGATGCCCACCCGTGACACCACCGGCAACCAAGATCTTCATCCGATTTCACTCCCACTGGTTGCCATGTTGACCACAACTCCAAGACTCGCCATCATCACCGCCATAGAGCTTCCACCGTAACTGATGAAGGGTAGTGTCACACCCGTGACTGGAAACATTCCGGCCACGACACCGAGGTTCACCAGGACCTGAACCATTATGAGCAAAGACAATCCCGAGACGAAAGAAGTCACGAACACATCTCTGGAAGATTCGACCAGCTTGAGCATCGTCCATACCAGCAAAAAGAAGAGCAGAACCACAGCGATTATGCCCACCAATCCAAGTTCTTCACCTATCGCTGCAAACACAAAGTCCGTAACAACAGCCGGCACAGAGAGCTTCACTTCGCCGAGTCCGACACCTTTACCGACCAGACCACCTTCTTTGAGTGCACGCACAGCTTGCATGACTTGATCAGGTAGGTCTCCTGTGAAAAACGCTTTCAACCTCGAAATCTGATAACCCTTCAGGAGAATGCCAAACTTTTGTGCGGCAATGAAAAGAAACCCGAGCGAAGCCAGCGTTGAAAGAACATAAATCAACCTGGTACCGTGAGAGTAGAGCATCAACATCACGACGAGCATTATGACTATGCAACTGCTCAGATCCGGCTCAAGAAATACAAGTATCAGTACTGGGATCGCCATCAAAAAAGGCTTCAAAAAGCCATCAACAAAGCTCCGCATCCGATCCTGATGTTTCTTTATGTAAGCACCACAGCAGACGATCAACGCAAACTTGGCAAATTCAGAAGGTTGAAAACTGAAGTTCCCCAGAAGGATCCAGCGTCGAGAACCTGCCACAGGTGGGAACGCGTAGGGTAACACAAGAAGGAAGATCGCAAGCACGTAGTAAAACCAGGCGTATTTCTCGTGGTATCTGTAATCAACGAAGCTCGTGATGACAAGCAACACCACTCCCACGACGAGCTTCGTTACGTGCGAACGAAAGATTTCACGAGCAACACCACCGTAAAGATTCATTTTTGCCGACACTTCCAGGCTCGAGATGACAACCAACCCCACCGCGATCAAAACAGCCGTTATGATCAAAAGTGCCAACGCATGACTTGGCACTAAATGCCCTCCTTAAGAGATTGTACCACCCGAACGAAATGTTCTCCACGTTCTTCATAGTTTCTGTACAGATCAAAGCTCGCCGCAGCGGGACTCAGCAAAACTACATCTCCTCGGCTGGCTATTCGGAAAGCTTCAATCACTGCTTCTTCCATGTTGCTCACGATTGAACATGGTACACCCGATGTCTTCAAAAGTGAACTCATGAGTGGTGCAATCTCACCGAACAACAACACGTGCTTCGCCTTTCTTTTGATCTTTTCAACGAGCACATCGTAACTTTCGTTCTTGCCCCTTCCGGTGAGGATCAGTATGACCTTGCCATCTTCGTAGTTTCCCAGTGCGGCGATCGTCGCAGCTGCGCTCGTCGATTTTGAATCGTTGACGAATTGCACGCCATTTATCACAGCGACAAGCTGCATTCTGTGCGGTGGAAGATCAAAATCTTCGAGCGCCCGCAGCACTTCGTTCGGTTCAAACCCGAGAAAATCCATGACCGTGAGCACGGCAGAGAGGTTCTGCAAATTCTGGTAGGTCATGACGTGGTCATTTTTAAGAGGATAAGTTCGGCCACGGAAGATCACTTTATCTTTGTCCAGAGGATGAACGGCAGAAATGACGTGTACGTTCCGCTCATCTTTGACAAACTTCAGATAAGCTTCCCCGATGAACTTTTTCTCAGCGAACGTGAACATTTTGAGCTTACTCTGAACGTAATGATCGAAACTTGGGTGCCAGTCGAGATGATTCGGTTCTATGTTCAAAATGATCCCCACATCTACAGGCAGGCTTTTTGACCAAAACAACTGAAAACTGCTGATCTCGAGGATGAGATAATCGAGCTGCTGGTCGAAGACGTTCGCGATAGGATTACCGATGTTGCCCGCGACGGTGGCTTTCTTGCCGAGCTTGTTCAACACGTGCGCCAGCATGCTGCAGGTGGTTGTCTTTCCATTCGTACCGGTGATCGCTACAGTGAACGCTGGTTTTCGGAAATTCAACACCACATCCAGATCCGTGACGACCTTTTCCTGTGCTTTCGAAACGATCGGATGGTCGGGCCTGACAGATGGACTGACCACGATCCATTCTGCGCTCAACATTCTTTCCGTGTTACCATTCTCCTCGTACGCCACGTTCATCTCGCAAAGTTCACGCTTTTCTTCCTCACTCAAAATCCTCGTCTCGCTCACGAAAACTTCATAGCCCATGCGTTTCAACAACTTGCAGAGCGTTCTGTTGCTTATTCCGTAGCCGACCAGTGCGTACAGCAGATGAGGCACCTCCGTACCGAATTATACTTCCAGTTTCCTGAAGGTTTGAAACTCGTAGAGACGGCAACACCCATTTCTTTACTCTTGATTAATCTATTTGCCGTTTCTTAAAGGCCGGATCTATAATAGTTTTGAACGCTTCGGAAGGGAGGGTACGGTATGAACAGTATTGTTGAGAAAATCATCGAAACCGGGATCGTCGCCGTCATCAGAGTGGAAAGCCCACAGAGAGCGATCGAGGTGTGTAGAGCCTGCAAAGACGGTGGTATCGTCGCCATCGAGGTAACGTTCAGCGTACCGAGGGCCGTTGAAGTCATCAGCCAGCTATCGAAGGAACTCGGCGACGAAATCTTACTCGGTGCAGGTACAGTTCTGGATCCATACACCGCAAAGATCGCGATCGAAGCCGGCGCGAGGTACATCGTCGCTCCAAACCTTTCAGAGGAAACAGCCCTGCTCTGCAACAAGCATCGCGTACCTTACATCCCGGGCGCTTTCACACCAACAGAAATTGTTAAAGCTCTGGAAGTTGGTTGCGAGCTGATCAAGCTGTTTCCAGCTTCCGCAGTTGGTCCCGGGTACATCAAAGCGATACACGGACCACTGCCACAGGCGAAGCTCCTGCCCACGGGTGGCATCGAACTCGAAAACGTCAAAGAGTGGATCAAGGCTGGTGCCGCGGCAGTCGGAGTGGGTGGAGGACTGACGAAAGGAAGCAAAGACGAAATCAGAGAAAGGGCAAAACGCTTTGTTGAACTCATTAGAGAGGCAAGAAGAGAAATGAGCGGGAGGTGAGTGTGGTGAAAAAGTTGCTGACGTTGGTGCTGTTGGTGTCGGTTCTGTTTGTCGTCTTTGCAGTGAACTATCCCAGAAAACCGGTAACGATCATCTGTCCGTGGGGTGCTGGTGGAGGTACCGACAGGCTCGCCAGGTTTCTCGCAGATGAGTTATCAAAGAAATTCGGACAACCTTTCACGGTGGTCAACAAAACTGGAGGTGGAGGAGCTGTCGGGCACGCCGCCGGTGCTTACGCTGCTCCCGATGGTTATACCCTCACACTCGTTACCCTGGAGATTGCTACGATGCACTGGATGGGATTGACTGACCTGACATTCGAAGCGTTCGACTACATTGCGCAGGTCAACGAGGATCCCGCAGGTGTGATCGTGAAAGCGGATGCACCCTGGAAAACGCTGCAAGATCTGCTGAACGACATCAAGGCGAATCCCGGTAAATATCTGTTCTCCGGAACCGCAGCCGGTGGTATATGGGATCTTGCCAGGATTGGTATGTTAGATGCAGCCGGGATCTCACCAGATGCCGTCACGTGGGTCCCAACAACGGGTGCCGCGCAGGGTCTGGTTGAGCTTCTTGGAGGACACGTTCATGTAGTGACGTGCTCCATAGCTGAGGCCGTTTCGCAGATTCAGAGTGGTCAGGCTCGGGCGCTCGCAGTGATGGCTGATGAACGTCATCCTCTGTTTCCAGATGTGCCAACGCTCAAAGAACTTGGTATAAACTGGAGTGCTGGTACATGGCGTGGAATCGCTGTGCCGAAAGGAACGCCGAGTGAGATCAAGAAGATCCTGGAAGATGCCATCATCGAGATAGCGAACAGTGAGTCTTTCAAGAACTTCATGCAAACGAACGGTTTTGGTATTAAGATCAGGAGAGGTCAAGAATTCTACGAATTTGTCAAGCAACAGGATCAGGCCTGGAAGAGAGTTCTGGAACTCGGAGGATACCTGCAAAAATGACCGCGATGGCCCTTCGGGGCCATCGCTTCTCCTGAGGGGTAGATCGCTATGACATTTTACGATTTCATACTGGGTTGCGTGCTGGCTTTCATTTCAATCTTTGTTCTACTTTACAGTCGGAAGTTCCCACATTTCGTGGTCAGGCAAACTCGGTTACCTGGCCCAAGCTTCTTTCCCCGAGTTCTTGCAATCATCCTTCTGTGCTTCGCCGTATATTTTTTTGTCGAATACTTCTTGCGCAGGAAGGAGCCCAAGAAAGAGAAACATGCAATCGATACAAAGAGTCTGCTGAACATCTTGTGGTTCTGCACGGTGGTTCTGTTTTTCTTTCCCTTTGCCAATTTCGTGGGAACCTTCCTCGCTCTGAGCGTGCTATCCTTCCTCTCATTGGTTATTCTGAAGTCGAGGTGGTACGAAGCTTTGATCTTTTCACTGGCGGCTGCCTTGACTGTTCACTTAATCTTCCGCGTTCTGTTCAAGATCCCTCTGCCTGAAGGAATATTGTTCACAGGATTGAGGTGAAAACATGCAACTTGTTTCTGTTCTGAAACCCGATGTTCTTTTTCCTCTCTTGCTGTCAATGTTTTTTGGAGTCTTTGTGGGCGCCGTTCCCGGCCTGACAGCAACGATGGCTGTCGCTCTGATAATTCCTCTCACTTACTACATGAAACCCATAGCGGGGCTCGCAATGGTTCTGGGGGTTTCGTTCACAGCGATCTTCGCTGGTGATATCCCTGCCACATTTCTGAGGATCCCAGGCACTCCCGCATCCGGTGCAGCAGTACTCGATGGATTCGAGCTGAACAAGAAGGGAAAGGCTTCGCTCGCCCTCACATTAGACCTTTTCTGCTCTGCACTCGGAGGTTTGATAGGTGTTCTGATACTCATAACAGTTTCTCCACCGCTCGCAAAATTCGCCCTGAAGTTCACTCATTTTGAATACTTTTGGCTTGGAATCTTCGGCCTAAGCATGGCAGCGGTTCTGAGTAAAGGCAACATGATCAAAGGATTGATGTCCGCCACGCTCGGTTTGCTCATTTCAACGATCGGCATAGACGTGACGACGGGTTACCCGAGGTTCACTTTCGGTGTCACGGATCTGATGGACGGTGTGAGCTTCATACCCGCGATGATAGGTCTGTTTGGATTATCTGAAGTCTTCAAGAAAGTAACTGAAAGGAGTCAGCTTCAACTTTCAGCTGTTCGAGAAACAACAAAGACGGACCTGAGAGAAGCGTTCAGATACATCTGGAAGTACAAGTTTACCCTCATACGTGGCGCGCTGATAGGAACTTTCATAGGCGCCCTCCCTGGGGCTGGCGCGGACGTGGCGGCGTGGGTGTCGTACGGTGTGGAGAAAAACATCTCGAAAGACGAAGAGCTGGGCACAGGAAGTGTACGAGGAGTTATCGCACCCACGAGTGCGAACAACGCTGCAATCGGTGGAACGTGGATTCCTGCTCTGGTGTTCGGCTTACCTGGAGACTCGATCACCGCGATCGTACTTGGTGCGATGCTCATGTATGGTCTAAGACCCGGTCCCATGATCTTCACGCAATCCAGAGATCTCGTGACACAGTTGTTCACAGTTGCTATCCTGGTACAGATACTGCTGATCCCAGTAGGCTGGCTCGGAATAAAGGCGTTTTCACTGTTTGTGAGGCTCAAAGCAGGTCTCGTGATGACCGCGGTGACGATTTTCTGCATCGTAGGCTCTTACGCATTGAGAAACAGTGTGTTCGATGTTTACGTGATGTTCGTTTTCGGACTGATAGGTTATGTATTCGAGAAACTGAGAGTACCACTTGCACCGATGATTCTGGGGTTGATCCTTGGCAGGACGATCGAGGACAACCTGAGGGTTGGTTTGATCAAGACCAAAGGAAACTTTCTTCCATTCTTGACCCGTCCCATCTCGCTGGTCCTGTTCGTGTTGATACTTTCCGTGCTGTTGGTGCCACCACTGCTGAACACGGTGAGGAAAAGAAAGGTATAATCCTTATTCGGAGGGGATCGTTTGAAAACGGCGGCGGTGCTGACCATAGGTAGCGAGATCGTCGAAGGCATCATCCTCAACACCAACGCTCAGTACATCTGCCAAAAACTCGTAGAGAACGGCTACACGGTCAAAAAAGTGATCAGTGTCGATGACGAGGAAGACTCAATCAAAGAAGAAATACAACGTCTGCTGAAAAGTTGCGACGTCATAGTAGTGAGCGGGGGCCTGGGGCCAACGGAGGATGACAGAACACGGGAAGCGATTGCCAGTTCGTTGTCACGCCAGCTGATTGTGGACGAACAGGTCAAAAGGAAGATCTATGAAAAAGTTTCCCGCTATTACAGTGCCTTGCCAAAAAACCTGGAACGACAGGCCCTCGTGATCCAGGGCGCCCAGATCATTCCCAACCCCGTGGGTACCGCTCCCGGCCAGTTGATCGAATTCGAAGGGAAAAAGATCGTGCTCCTGCCTGGCCCACCTCAGGAAATGAGGCCAATGCTGGACAGTGTCCTCGAGCAGTTGAAGACAGAACAGGATTTCAAAACCATAAAGATGCTGTTTTTTGGTGTTCCGGAATCGGTTCTGGATCAGTTCATGACGGATGCCGCGGTGAAAAGTTGCGTGAAGATCGCTACGCAGGCGTCCTTCGGTGAGGGCGTGTGGATAAGGCTCACCGCACCTTTGGATTGTTTCGACGAGGCACAGAAGCTTTCACAGAAACTCGTGGAGAAGTTCCGGCTGAATTTCATAGGTTATGGTGAGACCAGCGTAGAGAAAGCGCTGTTCGAAGAACTGAAGAGTAGGAAGCTGACTTTCTCGGTTGCAGAATCGTGCACCGGTGGTCTGGTTTGCTCGAAGATGGTTTCCGTGCCCGGAGCTTCGCAAGTTTTCGTCGGTGGAATCGTGGCGTACGACAACTCAGTAAAGATCAAAACGCTTAACGTTCCTGAAGAAACGATCGAACGATTCGGGGCAGTCAGTGAACGGTGCGTTGTGGAAATGGCACACGGTGTTAAGAAACTCACAAACAGCGATCTGGCGGTCGCAGTCTCTGGCATTGCGGGGCCAACCGGCGGAAGCGAGGAGAAGCCCGTCGGAACAGCATATTTTTGCGTCACGGACGGTCAAAAAGACACCGTCGAAAAAATCTTTTACCCTCAAGAAAGAAACATCTTCAGAGCCAGGGTCGCGACGCACGCACTGTTTTTATTGTTGATCCGCGTGCGTGGTATGATATAGTTTGATAAAGAAAACCAGGAGGAATCCGTATGAACGAACAATATCTCAGCATTTTCATCGATGAAAGTAGAGAATACGTTCAAAGTCTCAACGATTCCTTGCTGAAACTCGAGAAGAATCCCGAAGATGAGGAAACCATAAATGAAACGTTCAGGGCCTTGCACACGTTGAAGGGCATGGCCGGTACCATGGGTTTTGAGAACATGTCGAAGCTGTGCCACAAGATGGAGCAGCTTTTGGACAAAGTGAGGTCCAGGAAAGTCAGACTGACTTCAGAACTGCTCGACAGATTGTTTGCGGGTGTCGACACGGTGGATAAAATGGTGAACAGCATCGCATCGAGTGGTAGCGATCAGGTGAACGAAGAAGATTTGAAAAACTTGATGAATTCGTTCGAGGTTGTACCGGAGGAAAAAGTTGTAAAGTCTGAAGAGAAAACACTGCCTGCTGAAGAAAAGAAAGAATCTCAAGTTCTGAACGACTCGGTGAAGAAAGTCATAGAAGAAGCATCGAAGGAAGGTTACAACGCGTTCAGATTGAAAGTTACGCTTGCGGAAGGAACGCTCATGAAAGCTGTCAGGATGTACATGGTATTCAAAGCCATAGAAGACTCGGGTGGACAGATCCTGAGCAGCGTTCCACCGGTGGAAGACATAGAGCAGGAAAAATTCGACAGAGAAGTCGAGCTCGTGGTGATCAGCAAGCAGGACGCTGAAGCCTTGCACAAGACGATAATTTCTATATCAGAAATTGACAGAGTGACAGTGGTGCCGCTGATGAAAGCGCAAGAAACAAAAACTGAAGAAGAAAAACGGGAAATACCCACACGGCTTGAGACTGTCGGGGAAAAAGAACCGGAACAAAAGGTGTCCCAAAGAAGAAGGCTCGTTCAAACGGTTCGTGTGGACATCGATAAGCTGGATACACTGATGAACCTGATGGGTGAACTGGTTATAGCGAGAAGCCGGATCTCGGACACGCTCAGGAAGTACAACATAAAAGAAGTGGACGAGAGCCTCTCACAGTTGAACCGAATCACCTTGGATCTGCAGAACGTGGTCATGAAGATCAGGATGGTTCCAATAGCCTTCGTTTTCAACAGATTCCCTCGAATGGTTCGCGATCTGGCGAAGCAACTTTCCAAGGAGATAAACTTCATCATCGAAGGAGAAGATACTGAACTTGACAGAACCTTCGTTGAAGACATCGGTGAACCGCTCGTACATTTGCTGCGGAACGCGATAGATCACGGGATAGAAACCAAAGAAGAACGTATCGCGAAAGGTAAACCTCCTGTGGGCACGGTGATTTTGTCGGCGCGCCATGAGGGCAACAACGTGGTCATCGAAGTGAAGGATGACGGAAGAGGGATCGACAGAGCAGCCGTGCTCAGAAAAGCGATAGAAAAGGGTTTGATAAGTGAAGCCCAAGCGGAGAGTCTGCCAGATGAAAAAGTCTACGAATTCCTTTTCCTGCCAGGGTTCTCGACGAAGTCTCAAGCTACCGAGCTCTCTGGCAGGGGCGTGGGAATGGATGTAGTGAGGAGTGTCGTCGAGTCTTTGAACGGGACAGTGAAGATAGAGAGTGTCAAAGATAGAGGAACGACAGTGACCATAAGATTACCGCTGACACTGGCGATAATTCAGGCGCTGCTCGTCACGGTCAACAACTACGTTTATGCCATTCCAATCGCGAACATAGACAGCACCCTCAACGTTCCGTTGGACAAGGTGCAGAAACTGCAGAACAAACTCGTCACGGTCATACGTGGCGAGATAATCCCCCTGGTCAAGTTGTGGGAAATCTTCGGCCTCGATGGTCACAGGGAAGAACCTTATTACAACACGGTGATCGTGCGCGTTGGAAACAGAAAATATGGCCTCGTTGTCGATTCGCTGATAGGCCAGGAAGACATCGTGATAAAGTCTCTCGGAAAGATCTTCAACGACGTGAGAATATTCAGTGGAGGTGCCATACTCGGTGACGGAAGCATAGCCTTGATACTCGATGTATCAAACATCGTCTGAGGAGGGAAAGCATGGCTGACCTTTCGGAATTCGAGGTCTTCGTTTTCAGTGTTGGCGGTCAAGAGATGGCGTTCGACGTGGAACACGTAAGCATTGTGATAGAGAAAACGGATATAACACCCGTTCCGCGTGCTAAGAAGAACGTTCTCGGAGTCATGAACCTGAGGGGACGGATCGTACCGGTCATAGACCTCGCTTCCACACTCGGTTTGACCCTTGAAAACGGCTCACAGGGAAAAATCGTTGTGGTGAACTACGAAGACATCGAGACGGGATTCCTGGTCGAAAGAGTCAGAGGTGTGATGAGAGTGAAAAGTGAAGATGTAGAAAAGATCCACAGGTTCGAGAGCTTTGGTGAAAAGTCCAAGGGGATCATCAAGAGAGGGGAGCAGTTGATAGTTCACCTCAACCTGGGAAAGATTCTCGAAGAATTGACAATGTCTTCTTAAAGAGTGCGGGGAGGTTAACGGAATGGCAAAGAGAGTGCTCATAGTAGATGATGCTGCTTTCATGAGGATGCTTTTGAAAGACATAATCACGAAAGCTGGCTACGAGGTCGTTGGAGAAGCGGCCAACGGTGTTGAAGCGGTTGAAAAGTACAAAGAGTTGAAACCCGACGTTGTCACCATGGACATAACGATGCCTGAAATGGACGGTATCACTGCGATCAAGAAGATTAGAGAATTCGACCCGAACGCAAAGATCATCGTGTGCAGCGCCATGGGTCAACAGGCGATGGTCATCGAGGCGATCCAGGCCGGGGCAAAAGACTTCATCGTGAAGCCCTTCCAGCACAGTAGGGTGATCGAAGCCTTACAAAAACTGAGTTGAGGGTGTGGGAAGATAAGCAAGCTGGTACTTCAATTCCTTCTTGCCTTAGGCATTCTGATCGGTTTGCTTTATGTGATGTACATCCTTGTGAGAAGACGCGTTCCTTTCGCTTTTTCAAAGGACGTTCAAGTGCTCCAGAGACACTACATCGACAGGAATACATCTATAGTTTTGGTCAGAGTACTGGACGAGTATTACTATCTTCTGGTTTCGCATTCCAGTTGCAGCGTGCTGAAGAAACTATCAGAGCAAGAAATCAGCCGCATAGAGGCGAAAGAGTCTTTTTCGAAGGTCTTTTTCAAAAAGCTTTCAAGAATGCAACAGCGTGACAGGGAAGATAGAGAATGAAGAAATGGTTGATCTTGCTCTTATTCCTACTCGCGAGCCTCTCTTACGCACAGGAGGAAGTGCCCTTTCCATCGATAAGTATAAGAGTTTCCCCCCCGCAGAACCAGCGCGATCTGGTCGTCACACTTGAGATACTCCTCATACTGACTGTTCTCACACTCGCTCCGAGCATACTCGTTCTGTTCACCTCCTTCACACGCATCATCGTCGTCTTTTCGTTTCTGAGAAACGCGCTCGGTACCAGACAAACTCCACCCAACCAGGTACTCATCGGTCTTGCCCTGTTCCTGACCTTCTTCATAATGCAACCGGTGTGGAACGACATCTACAACAACGCCCTCACGCCGTACCTGAACGGCAAAATAGGTTATCAAGAAATGTTCGACCGAACGATGAACCGTGTGAGACAGTTCATGATCAACGAACTGAAGAATCATCACAACGAAGACAACGTTTTCTTGCTCGCTTCCAACGTTGGTCTGAAACTGGACCGAATAGAGGAAGCTCCAAACACTGTGATCATACCCGCCTTCGTGCTGGGTGAACTGGAGATCGGTTTCAAGATGGGTATTCTGCTCTACATACCCTTCATCGTGATAGATATGGTCGTTGCGAGCGTACTTCTTTCGATGGGTATGATCATGATCCCACCCGTGCTGATCTCTCTACCGTTCAAAGTTCTGTTGTTCGTTGCCGTGAACGGTTGGGACCTGCTGGTTGCCGGTCTGATCAGAAGCTTTGCGAGGTGATTCTCTTGACGATAGACGTTTTTGTCGATGTGGTCAAAGAAGGTATCGAGCTCATACTGATCTTGATAACTCCACCCTTGCTGGTGAGCCTGATCGCAGGTTTGATCATCGGTGTGCTACAAGCAGCCACACAGATACACGAACAAACGCTGACCTTTGCCCCAAAGATCATTCTGACCTTCCTCACCATCATGTTGCTCGGTTCGTGGATGCTTCAAAAGCTCGTCGAATACACACAGGAAGTCATGGAAAGATTCATGGGGATGATATGATCTGAACCTGTACGAATTCGTTCAGGAGAAATTCCTCGTCTGGGCGCTGGCTCTGACCAGGATAGCCGGGATGTTCACGGTTGCGCCTTTCTTTGGAGACTGGTTTCTACCTGTGCAGGTGAAGGCGCTTCTTGCCGTATTCTTGAGCTGGCTGGTGGTACCAGCGCTGCAACAGGTAGTTCCTTTAGACGTTCCGGTTCTATCGCTCGTGCTCGCGATGCTCAACAATTACCTCTACGGTCTGGTGGTGGGATTTCTGGCGCTGCTACCACTTTCCGGCCTGAGCCTGGCTGGAGAGGTTTTCGGTACACAGATGGGGTACGCCATGTCTTCCGTGTTCGACCCGCAGCGTGAAGAAGTACCACTGCATGGGGAACTGCTGTACACGATCGGTCTGTTTGTCTTCGTCACGATAAAGGGACATTTGCTCGTTTATCAAGCGATCGTCGATTCGTTCAAGCACTTTTCACTCACGGATTCTCTGGAAGGATTGAACTTTCTGGACGCCATCATCAACAAAATTTCTGAGAGCTTCGTAGTCGCGTTCAAGTTCGGTATGCCCCTGATCGGATTCATGCTGATCGTTTCAGTAGCGCTGGGCATTCTGTCCCGATTGATTCCTCAGATGAACGTGTTCATGGTGGGCTTGCCTTTGAAGGTACTCGTTGGTATGCTCTTGATGGTGGGAATGATAGGTATATGGGCAGAGATGAGCGCCCAGTTGGCAGAGAAAACGATCAATTTCATAGAGTTTTTCATGAGCCGATGAACATCGATCTGCAACTTTTTGCCGATCCGGACAGGACCGAGAAACCCACCCCGAGGCGCAGAAGAAAGGCGAGAGAGGAAGGTCAGGTAGCAGTATCGCGTGAGTTGAACATGGCACTAAGTTTTCTCGCCGCGACCATCGCTTTGAAACTCCTTCTGCCGCAGCTCAGCAGAACATTGATGAACGCGTCCGTGCCTTTCTTCTCACTCGAAACCATGGACGGAGAAACGTTATCGAGTTTTGTATTCCATCTCTTTAGAGATCCCCTCGTTCTTCTGATCCTTCTGATGTCCATCGTGGCGCTGGTAAGCATTATCGCAGGTGCCCTGCAGACGAAGTTCTTGTTCTCTTTCAAACCGTTGAAGTTTGACCTGAACAGGATCAACCCGATCGAGGGCTTGAAAAGAATGTTCTCTTTAAGAAATCTCTTTGAACTTTTCAAGGCGGCCGTCAAACTTGCCATCGTGGGCTACGTGTCGTACAGCTTGATCAAGCAGCGTTACAGCGAATTGCCCCAGCTTTCCGATGTCGAACCGCACGCTTCGGTCTGGTACCTCGCAGACCTCGTTGGCACGTTGATGCTGCGCTGTGCCATAGCGATGCTGGCTCTGGCGCTGGTTGACTATCTTTTCCAGAGGTGGGAATTTGAAAAGAGTCTGCGCATGACCAGGCAGGAATTGAAGGAAGAGTTCAAGGAAGTTGAAGGTAACCCAGAAGTGAAGAGACGTCAACGTGAGATCATGATAAGACTCGCGAGGAGCAGGATGCTACAGAAGGTTCCCGAAGCAGACGTTGTGATCACGAACCCGACGCACGTCGCCGTCGCTCTGCAGTACGATTCTGAAAATATGGAAGCACCGGAAGTGATCGCAAAAGGAGCCGATGAAGTTGCAAAAAAGATCGTCGAGATAGCCACTAAGAGTGGTGTCCCCATCGTTAGAAACCCCCAGGTCGCTTGGGAGCTTTTCAGAAGCTGCGAGGTGGGGGAGCAGATCCCTCCGAGTCTTTACAGAGCCGTGGCAGAGATCCTCGCATACGTCTACTCGCTGAGATAACTTGATATAATTTGATGTTAAGGGAGCGAAAACGTGAAACATTTGGATGTTTTCGTAGCCGTTGCAGTTGTGGCGATCGTTCTTCTGATGATAATCCCTATACCAGACTTCGCGCTGGATTTTTTCCAGCTACTCAATATCGCGCTGTCGATGATCGTTCTACTGTCTTCGATGTACGTGAAGCACGCGCTCGACATGTCCTCCTTCCCGACACTTCTGCTCATAATCACTCTGTTTCGCCTCGCGCTGAACGTTGCCTCAACACGGTTGATCCTGCTCGAAGGAGAAAAGTTTGGAGGTAGGGTCATAAGAACCTTCGGGGAGTTCGTTGTTCGGGGCGACTACATCGTCGGATTGATCATATTCCTGATACTCGTCATCATACAGTTCATCGTTATAACTCGCGGTGCCGAACGCATAGCCGAAGTTGCGGCGAGGTTCACACTGGATGCGATGCCTGGCAAGCAGATGAGCGTTGATGCCGATCTGAACGCGGGTTTGATCACAGAGGAGGAGGCACGCAGAAGGAGAGAGCTCATAAGGCGAGAGGCAGATTTCTATGGGGCTATGGACGGTGCGTCCAAATTCGTGAGGGGTGACGCCATAGCGAGTATCATAATAGTCCTGGTCAACATAATCGGAGGCATACTGATCGGTGTGTTGAAGCACAATTTGAGCCTTGGTAGGGCCGCGCAAGTTTACGCACTCCTGACCGTTGGAGACGGCCTTGTGACACAGATCCCGGCCCTGCTGGTTTCAACAGCAACAGGTATTTTAGTCTCCAGAGCGGCCGCCAAGGAGAACCTCGGCCAGGACCTCGTGCGAGAACTTTCCAGCGAGCGAAAAGTCATCATGATAACCGGCTTCATACTGCTGTTTCTCGGCTTGGCCACACCGTTGCCGATCACCGCTTCCATCATAGGCGCTGTCTTTCTCGCCTTGGCTTACTATTCTTTCAGAGCCGCCCCCAGGCGCGTTGCGCCTGCTGCCGCTCCCGCCGCTGCGGCCGCTGCTCCTGCACCGTCAAAGCCGATTTTGACCACCCCACAGGAAATAGCCGAAGTGATTCAGAGTGATACTGTCGAAGTCGAAATAGGGTACGGATTGATCCCCCTCGCCGATCCATCACAGGGAGGAGATCTCCTCGAGAGAATCGCCATGGTGAGAAAACAGCTCGCCTACGATCTCGGCCTGGTTGTATCACCGATCAGGGTGCGAGACAGCGTGCTTCTGAAACCGAACGAATATCTCATAAGGATTAGGGGAGCGGAAGTCGCGCGTTACGAGTTGATACCCAACAGGTTGCTGGCGATCAATCCAGGAACCGCGACCGAGAAAATTCCCGGAATCGCCGTGAAAGAGCCTGCCTTCGGATTGCAGGCGTTCTGGATAGACCCGTCCCGTAAGGAAGAAGCGGTCAGGCTCGGTTACACGGTGGTCGACCCGCCAACCGTCTTCATAACACATCTGACGGAGACTCTAAAGAAAAACGCCGCAGACCTGCTGGGATCCAGAGAGTTCAACATGCTCATCGACGGTCTGAGAGAAAAATTCCCCCAGCTCGTAAACGACTTGATACCGTCAGTATTGAAAGCGGGCGACGTGAAGAAGATCCTGCAGAGACTGCTCAGCGAAGGCGTGAGTATAAGAAATCTACCTCTCATATTCGAGGTGTTGCTGGAGTACGGGGAAAAATCTACGGACTTAGTGTACCTCACCGAACAGGTGAGGAGAGCTTTGAAGAGACAGATATGCCAATCACTGCTCAGCGAGGACGGTAAACTGCACGGTGTGGGACTCGACGGAGAACTTGAAAAGAGGTTACTCGAATCGTTGCAGGACGTTGCCGGAGAAAGAAAGATCGTGCTGAACCCACAGATACTGAGAGAAATCATGGAAAACCTTTCAAAGCAGCTTGAAACGCTCATGAAGAAGGGCTTCTCGCCCCTCGTAGTCTGTTCAGGGGCGATAAGACCTTACTTTGCACAGCTTGTGAGAAAATTCTTACCCAGTGTGCCAGTCATCGCCTACGAAGAAGTGCCCGAGGACAGAGTTCTTCAAGTTGAGGGTGTGGTGAGGCTGTGAAAATGAAAAAGTACGTTGTGAAAGACATAAAGGAAGCCCTTGAGCAGATAAAGAAAGATCTTGGTGAGGACGCCATCATATTGAGTACCCGTAGCGTCAGGAAAGGAGGTTTTCTGGGAATAGGCGCAAAAAGGTATCTCGAAGTCACAGCGGTCTGCGAAGACAAAGACCAGGAGAGAAAAGAAAGCAGTGAGGTTTACAGGCTTCAGGAATTACTCGTCAAGAACAGGGAAAAACGTCAGGAGGAAGAACTCAGAGAGCTCAAACAGATGATTCAGGAAATGAAACAGATGCTCGGCATGCAGAGAATGAACGATCTGCCACAGAACCTTCAAAAACTCTTGAAAGGTATGCAGGCTCAGGAAATAGAGCAAACGGTTGCGAGCAAGATCATCGAGTATTTGAGGATAAGCTACGGTGATGTAAATCTGGACGACTCCTTGAGGCAACGTCTGGCGGAACACCTTGCGGCCTTCATGAAGACCGAGGTACCCAACCTGGAAGGTGCGGTCCTGTTCACCGGTCCGACGGGTGTCGGTAAAACCACGACACTCGCCAAGCTTGCCGCGAGGCTGAAAATCGTCGAGAAAAAGCAGGTGGCCATACTCACGCTCGACACGTACAGGATCGCTGCTACAGACCAGCTGAAAACGTATGCGACGATCATGGACATCCCCATGAGAATAGCTTACACACCGAAGGAAGCGAAGATAGAACTCGATGCGATGAGATCCTTCGATGTGGTCCTGATCGACACGGCCGGGAGGAGTCAGAACAACGATATGCAGATGAGCGAACTCAAAGCTCTGTTCGACGTGATACAGCCGGATCTGGCTTTTCTGGTGATCAGTATGAATTCGAGGTTTTCAGATCTCAAGGACGTGCTCGAGAGGTTTCAGGCAGCCAGGCATACACATCTGATCCTGACGAAAATGGACGAGACCCGCACGTTTGGACATCTGATCAACGCATCACTTCTGGGTGGAATACCGCTCGCCTTCATCACCAACGGTCAAAGGGTACCTGAAGACATCGTCGAAGCCAACGCGAAGGATATAGCTTACCTACTATCGAAAGAGGTGTTGAGAATTGCCCAATCAAGCTGAGGGACTTTACAACTCAGGGGCAAGGATCATCAGTGTCGCCAGCGGTAAGGGTGGCGTAGGTAAGACGGTGGTTGCCGTCAATCTATCGATAGTCCTTCAAGAACGGGGCTACAGGGTCCTGTTGTTCGACGCGGATGCGGGCTTCGCCAACGCAGAGATACTCATGGGTGTAACACCAAAGTTCACGCTGAAAGATTTTCTTAAGAAGAAAGTGGACATGAACGAGGTCATCTTCAAGACTCCCTACGGGGTCGAGCTCATAAGCAGTGGTATGGATGTCGATGATCTGATCACTTTCAACGTTGAGGACAAAGGCAGGGTTATGAACGAGTTGAGAAAGATCGGAGAAGATTACGACTACATCGTTTTCGACTTCCCGCCGGGTTTCAACGAACAACTGGAGAGGTTCTACCTGAACAGCGACCACGTTCTGGTCCTGACGGCCGCCGAACCAACGGCGCTGGTGAACGCGTACACCTTCGTCAAGATACTCGTTCTGAAGGGTCTCGAACCGGTGACCTTCCACGTCGTGATGAACATGGTGAAGGATTTGAAAGAAGGGAGAAAAGCTATCGAGAAATTCAGCTCCGTTGTGAACAGGTTCATCGGCGTGAGTTTCGATTCGACGCACGTCATGAAGTTCGAGCCCGCGGTGAAAGACAGCGTTTCGAGACAGATACCCTTCGTGATTTTCAGGAAAACGTGCCAGCCGTCTTTGGCCATCCACGGAATCGCTGACAAGATAACGAACAAAGTGGTCGCGAAGAGGCTCTCATTCATTGAGAGAATCAAAATCCTTTTCGGCATGGGATGAGAAGGGATGGCAGAATACGTCGTCAAGGTCAGCGCAAGAGACGCCCTGAAACCAGGCATGCCCCTCGTGATAGAGTTTGAAACCAAGAAAGGTGAGATCCTGAAAATGAAAAGCTCGATACACGATACGTACTTTGATAGAGGGGTTCTCAAGATCGCGATGCCCAGTTATCAAGGCAGGTTCGTTCCCCTGCCGAGACAGGAGTTCATAAGGATCACGGCCATCGCGGACAAAGTCGTGTACGCCTTCAGCAGCCGCGTCCTCGACTATGGAAGAGACAGTGAATCGAATTTGTTGGTTATGTACGTCACGTTGCCAGAACAGGTCGATCGCGTGCAGAGAAGGAGGTACGTCCGCATCCCGCTGGTCCTCAGTGGAAGTTTTTTGATTGAGGAAGAGGGAAACAGATACTCTTTCCTCACCAGAGATTTCAGCGCCGGTGGGATGCTGATGTGCACGTCGAAACTCTTGAAGGTCGGACAGATCATCCACGTGGATCTCGATCTGGGAGATATAAAACTCGCAAGCCAAAAGGCGCAGATCGTTCGATACGCGGGATTCAACGAAAATACAGGTCTTCACGAGTACGGGGTACAGTTCTTGGATGTCCCGCCAGCACTCGAAAGGGCTTTAGTATCGTACGTGTTCCAGCAGGAGATCAAATTGCGCAAGACGAGAGAGGAGGTGTAGAATGGTACTCTCAGAGAGAGAACTCGACTTGCTCAAAGAAATCGGCAACATCGGAACAGGCAACGCGGCCACGGCGCTGTCGCAGCTGACGAACAAGAAGGTGGAAATCACGGTTCCGAAGGCTGAGGTCATCCCGATATCGAGAATAACCTTCATCTTCCCGGAACCTGAAGACCTCGTGGTTGGCGTTAGGATGTCGGTCCGTGGAGACGTCGTCTTCGATGTCGTGCTCGTGCTCAATAGATTGGCTGCGAAGAGGATCCTTCAGGACCTTTTAGGTTCTCCGTGTGAAGACATCACACAACTTGATGAACTGTCCAGATCTGCCCTGAAAGAGATCGGGAACATAATGTGTGGTTCCTACATAACGGCGTTGGCGGAGTTCACAGGACTGTACTTAGACCCGTTACCCCCCGACCTTTCAGTCGACATGCTCGCGGCGATCATATCCGAAGCTGTGCTCCCCACCGCTTCGTACGAAGACAGTGCAATATACGTTGAAACCGAGCTGAGCATTGAAGGCATGCAGAGCATAAGTTCTTACATGTTGCTGATCCCCGGGGAGAACAGTCTGGAAACGATCTTCAAGAAGGTGGGACTCAGATGAGCAAGAAGGTTGTGATAGGAATAGGCGAACTGGCAGTTGAACGGAATCCAGCCGTGATCATCACGCTCGGACTCGGTTCGTGCGTGGGCGTGTGCATGAGAGATCCTGTTGCCAAGGTTGGTGGAATGGCGCACGTGATGCTTCCCGACAGTGGGGGGAAGAACGTTCAGATGCCAGGCAAATACGCGGACACAGCCGTTGCAACGCTCATCGAGGAACTCGTCTCACTCGGAGCTTCGAAATCGAGGCTTGAGGCCAAGATAGCCGGTGGGGCTTCGATGTTCGAAAGCTCCGGGATGAACGTGGGTGCCAGGAACGTGGAGGCAGTGAAGTACTGGTTGAAGTACCATCAGATACCGCTCAGGGCGGAAGATGTCGGGGGAAACAGGGCCAGGAGCATAGAGTACAACATAGAGACCGGAAAGCTGCTGGTGAGGAAAGTGGGGGGCGGAGAAACGATACAGGTCTTGGAGATATGAGTGAGGGCGGTGCGGTATGTACGAGGTAGATGAAGAACAAATCATAAAAGAATTGCTGCCGACGGTGAAAAGAATCGCGAGCGATCTCGTACAACATCTACCGAAAAACGTCGAAGTGGAAGACCTGATTCAGGAAGGTGTGCTCGCGCTCATCTCAGCCATTCGCAGGTACGATCCGAGAAGGGGTGTCAATCTGAGGACCTTCCTCATCAAGAGGATCAAGGGTGCGATGTACGATTATTTGAGAAACATAGATTGGATGCCAAGGAGTTTGAGAAGGAACATAAAAGAAGTCGAGAAAGCGATCTACGAGCTCGAATCGAAGCTTGGAAGGCATCCAACGGTTGAGGAGATCAGTCTCTACACAAACTTGAGTAACGAGGAAGTGATCCGTGCCAAGAACGAGATGGTAAGAAAACAGTTCCTGAGGCTGGATGAGTACCTGTACGACACGTACGATTCTTACAGTCCAGACGTCGCAGCCGATTCGGAGCCGTTGCAGGATGCTTACAAACAGATATTGCTCGAGCAGGTGACAGAGGCTATCAAACAGTTACCGCAACGTGAGCAACTCGTCCTATCGCTGCGATTCGAACAAGAACTTTCCCTCAAGGAGATAGGTCTTATTCTTGGAGTGAGTGAGTCCAGAGTTTCTCAAATACTCTCCAGCGCTTTGATCAAGATAAAAAAGTACGTGCTGGGGGAAGACGATGGTAAACCCGATTGATTTACAAACGATGATCGTGAGGGGCATCGATGTTTCAACCAGCGTCTCTCAGCAAGCGAACGTTCAGACGGCGCTGGCCCAGCTGGTCAATGCGCAGATGATCCAAAGATCTGTACAGCATTCGCGTACCGTTACCCCGCGTGAAGGTGTGGAACAAAAGAACGTTGGTTCCTCCACGGAGGAAAGAAGCTCTTCCGCTTTCTACAGACCTTCTTCCCGCCGCGGCACGCCAGCACGAGAAGAAGTTCGTGAAGAGAGCAAAGGGACCATACTGGACGTGAGACTGTGAAGGTAGGTTACATAAGCGCGAAAAAGATAGACGAAAAGTACGTTGGCGCGGTACTGGTAGTGGATGAGCTCGGGATTCCCCAAGAGTTCAAATACACAGAACCAGTCTCACCAACTCCCCTTCAAAAGATTCTGTACGGCAAATCTCTTGAACTTTACCTGACGGTCGAGATCATCGCGAAGAGCCTTCTGAAAAGTGTGGAACAGAAGCCAGAAGTCTTTCTGACAGATAACATCTCGCTCGTGGAAGCTTCCGATCAGGTCTACTACGTTTCGTCCTACGGCACATCGAAACTGGAGCAGAGCCAGAACTCGGAACCCAACGAATGCGTGATACCTCTGCAGAATGAGACTCTGAAGTTCGTATCCAAATCGAACTTCACGCAGGATAAGATCGAAAAGCTGAAAAAGATCGTGGAAGAATTCGACGTGATGGAACCATTCCAGAGGCTGTCGAAGGCCCTCGAGTTCGTATGTCGTTCCTGAGGCAAATTCTCGAAACTTTGAAGCTCGAACTGGGCTTCATAAAGATCCATACTTCCACGCTTTCTCTGACATATACAGATATCGTTGTGAAAGGAGAAACAGCGATACAACCAAGGATTTCGAGTGAGAAGCTGGAATGCCAGCTGAAGGATGTTCCTCTGCACACGTCTGTGAAGGTTTTGGCCCATTCGATCGAAGCATCGTGGGTGAAGGTGAAGGACCAAACGCTCGGAAAGATCGATCCTCTCATGGAAGATGTTCGGTTCGAAAAGGTCCCCAACGCGATACACTCGTGCCAGTTGAAGTTGGGTGCGAAAGTGGAGAAGATCCAGCCCAGATTCCAGCTCCAGATCGGCGAAACTTCTTTCAGAGTCAATGTTCGTAGCAGAAACGTTCCTCTGCTCAGAACGATCCGTTTCAAGCCCGAGAGCATGAACGAAGAGCAGAAGAGGCGCGTTCTACAGATCATCAGAGCGTTCCTCTCTCAGAGGAAAGCTGGTTCCTTCAAGTTCATCGGCTTCTACAGGAATGTTCCTGTCGATTCTGCCAAGCGCATGATCGTGCTTGATAGAGAACTCACGATCGAACTGAAGGAAGATGTGAAAGGTTCGAAGAAAGACCTGATCGTGCTGCTCGTTGATGATTCCTACGTTTTTCTGTCAATCTCTTAGAAAAACCTTTTTGAGCAGTGTGAGACATTTTTCTGGAGGAACGTTGTAATACAGATAGACTTTTTCCTTCTCGTTGTAGACGAACCTTCCAGGCAACTTCAACGAATCGGAATCGGAGAAGATCTTCAAGGTCGTTTCATCGAAGACGATTTTCCTGACGTTCTTCTGGATCGCCATCAGTCTGATTTTGAAAAGATCGATCAGCTGTTCCACCTGCTCGGGAAGTTTTCCAAAACGGTCCCTCAATTCGAGTTTCAATTCGTCTATCTCTTTCACGGACCTGCAGGAAGCGAGCCTGCGGTAAGTCCTGAGCCTTTCTATCTCGTCCTCAATGAAATCGTCAGGTATGTAGAAAGAACCCGGCACACCTTCGATCTCAACGTCCACGTGTTCCTCGGTTTCTGGATGCATCGTATGTTTCAACTCTTCGTTGAGTATCTGCAAATACATGTTCAACCCGATCGCGTTCACGTTCCCATGCTGTTCCAGGCCGAAGATGGTTCCTATACCTCTTATCTCCATATCCTTCAGTGCTATCTTCAAGCCGCTTCCAGGACCTGAAAACTCTTTTATGACCTGGAGTCTCTTCAAAGCGGAAGGACTGAGATTGGAATCGAAGAGGAAATACGCGAACGCTCTCTTGTCACTCCTTCCAACCCTTCCTCTCAGCTGGTAGAGCTGGGCCAAACCGTAGCGATGCGCGTCGTCCACGATGATCGTGTTCGCCGATGGCACGTCTATTCCGTTCTGCATTATCGACGTGCACACGATCACGTCGGCCGTATGCTCGTAGAAACTCCTCACAGCCTCCGTCAGCCTTTTCATGGGCATCTGACCGTGCGCCATGACGACGCGCGCTTCAGGTACGAGTTCACAAACTTTTCTGTAGACCTCTTGCAAATCCTCCACACGGTTGTGTACGTATATCACCTGACCTCCCCTGTTTATCTCCCTCAGTATCGCACCTCTGACGAGCCTATCGTCGTAGTGTGCCACATAAGTTACAACTGGAAGTCTTCCAAAAGGCGGCGTGGTCAGAACGCTCATGTCCTTCATCCCGTTCAGTGCCATGTGCAGGGTTCTGGGTATCGGCGTGGCACTCATCGACAAAACGTTCACGTTGAGTCTGATCTTCTTGAACTTCTCCTTCTGTTCCACACCGAAGTTCTGCTCTTCATCGATGATCACCAAGCCGAGATCAGAAAACTTCACGCTGTTCGACAGCAAGGCGCTGGTACCTATAACGACATCGATCTTTCCGTTCCTCAGGTCCTCGATTATTCTGGCTCGCTCCGATTTCGAAATCGATCTGTCCAGAAGCGCAACCGATACACCGAACGGTTCCATTCTTTGTCTGAAAACTCTGTAATGCTGTCTGGCAAGCACCGTTGTGGGTACAAGGATCGCGACCTGTTTTCCACTCACAACGCACCTGAACGCAGCCCTGAGGGCCACCTCCGTTTTCCCATAACCGGCATCACCGCACAGCAGCCTATCCATGGGTTGATCGCTGGCGAGATCCTCGAGGACTTCCTCAATGGCTACGGATTGATCGTGAGTTTCAACGTATGGGAACGTCTCGGCAAATTTCTGTTCCATCTCCGCATCTCCGGGAAGACTCAAACCTCTGACCTGCTGCCTCTTCATGTATATGTCCACCAGCTCGAATATCTTCTTCCTCAGATCTTCTTTGACCTTGTCAAGCCTTCTTTTCCAGGTTCCGGCGTGGATACGGTCGATCTTTACGTTCGGATCGCCTATGTACTTGTGAATCTTATCGAGCCTTTCTGCAGGCACATAGATGGTCGCATCTTCGTATTTGATCACGATGTATTCTTTCGTGCCGAGTGCGTTCGTAACAGGTTTCACGGCCTCGAAGATACCTATCCCGTATTTCTCGTGTACCACAAGATCTCCCACGCTGAGCTCGTCTTCGTCGATTACCGGAACCTGCTGTATGCTGCTCTTTCTCTCGACGAACTCGAGGCTCTGAAGGTCCAGTTCCACCTCCTTCGCTTGACGAAGTTTCTGCTGTATCTCAACAAGGCTCAACCCCGAGTAATTTCTGTACTCTTCGTACTGCTCGTCTGAGAGAAACTCCCTGATCTGCTTTTCCAATTTCACGAATTCTTCAAAGCATCTATCGACATCCAGGATGAGTACATCAAAAGCAGCGTAATCGAATATCGTGGCTCGTTCACTCACTCTGGCGACGATCGTGTCAAAGTCGTGTTCTTCACAGACGTACTCACGTGCGGGTAAGAGAACGAACTCATCCAATTTCACGGTCGACGTCTGACTGACCACGTCGAAGAGGCGGATGTCTTCGATCCTGTTCCCGAAGAGTTCTACCCTCACCGGTTTTTCGTAAAGTGGTGCGAACACATCGACGATATCACCCCTAACAGAGAACTCTCCACCCGAACGAACCAAGTAGGCTCTCTCGTACCCAAGATCTATCAAGTGATGTGCATCGACGAACTCATCGTCACGTTTGAACTTCCTTGAAAAGTTCCTCAAAAGGTCTGGAGGCATCGTGAAACGAGTCGCAGAATACAAACTCGCCACGATCAGTTCGCATTCCGCGTTCAGGAGCGACCAGAGCGTTTCGATACGACCTTTTCGAACGAGAAAAGAAACCGGTACGTCCTCGAACGGGAAAACGTCGGGGCCAGGGAAATATCGGGCATTCAGAACGGATGCGAGGTGCGATGCTTCCTTTTCACTGGGAACTATCAACAGGGTGGGCCTTTCAGGATGTTTTTTCAGAAGTTCACCAAGTTCACTCATACTCGAAATCCACCACTTGGAAGGTCCTCAAGCGATTGTTTTTCGCTTTGATCCAGACAACGCTGACAGGAACGGCAAAATCCCTTTTTATGAATCCCTCAAACACATCCTCCAAGGATTTTGGATCGTTGTACAAACCTGGATTCACCAGCACCTTGAGTCTCACGGGTCTCTCGAGTATGTGGATCTCTTCGATGACATCGACGCTCTTCAGTCTCGATAAAAGTTCGGACTTCTCATCGTCGTTCAGGTGAGGTTTCACGTTGACCAAGGCAACGTTTCTCGAGAGCGGTCCGATGATCTTCACGTTGGCGAGTGTAACGTTCCTGGCTCTCTCTCGAACGAACTGGATGAGAATGTCGTTCGCTTCTGCAACAGCCCTTCCGTGATAAGCGGGGTTGATCAACATCTTCATCAGATGCTTCAGTTTACAACCTTCGCGAACGGAGGACTCTCCAACTTTCACAGGTTCGATGTGAAAAAAATCTATCAGCTGCCTGATCTGATCTTTTGTCAGGTCTTTCAGCGGTGAATAGAAACTCTCGTACAGCTTCAAGCCTAACTTACCCCAGCTGTCGGATTGGTTCGATCCGGTCACCACGATCCTGTCGGGAAAGCTTTTTCGAACCGTGAGCAGCTTCGCAGACCTTGTACACGCGTTGCAATTCGGACCGTGCTTCCATATCTGTCTCTGTTTCTCAACACCGTTCAAATAAACGTGTGAAAGACCGAGTCGCGCCGCAGACTCGACGACTTTTTCTCTGATCACACCGTAGGTGAACGGACCCCAGTCCACCGTGGCGAGGACCACACGTTCGGGTCCAAGCGCGACCTTGCAGAGGAAAGCTGCAAGGCTACTGTCTTCACCACCTGAGAAGGCAACGACAACGTCTCTATCGACGGTGAGCCTTATGTCGTGTATCAGACGATCGGCAGTCTCTCGAAGCTGACTTTCAGATGCGAATCGCATATTTCAACAACCGCAAAACTGCCATTCTCACCGAAACTTCCAGGATTGATGAATCTCACATTCTCGAGAAGAGAATCGTCGGGAAAGTGCGTATGACCGTAGAAGATCACGTGAGGTTTTTCCTCGAACAGTTTCAAAATTCTCTCCCTCAATTGATAGGGTGGGCCCCAGCCGTGGCACAGGCCTATGTTGAATCCAGCCAGGTGCACCGTGAGAAGCTGTGGCAAGGTATCCTTCACGTCCACATCGTCCATGTTTCCGTGCACTCCATAGAAACTGCGAGCGGCTGATTTCAGCTCGAGCACCGTGTTGAGATCGACGTAGTCTCCAAGACCAATCACGGCATCTACTTGCCTCGCAAGCTCGATCAAATCGTTTGGCAAGGACTTCAGATAAGTCGGAACGTGCGTATCGCTGACCAGCAGCAATTTCATCTTCCACCCAGCCTCTCATAAACGATCGAGGCTGCTCCGAGTATACCCGCATCCTTCCCAAGCTGGCTCAGCGCGATTCGATAACTGCCAAACATCGTTGGAAGCACGTAATTCTTCACACGTTCTTCGATGGGTGCCAGCAAGAACTCCCCGGCGTTCGCCATACCTCCGCCGAGCACGACGAGCTGTGGGTTGAAAATGTTTATCAAACTTCCGATTGCTGCTGAGAGAGCATCGACAACGATGTTGAAGATCTCAAGCGCGAACTGATCACCCATCCTCGCGTGGTCAAACACATCCTTCGGGGTGACCAGATCCGGTGTTTTATCTCGAAACAGGGAAGAATCCCTGTGCCTTTCATAACCTTCTCTCACAAAATTTCTTATGGCCGTCGCTGACGCCAGTGCTTCAAGACATCCACGGGCACCACAACCACACTTTGGTCCGTTGGGCATCACGTTCATGTGACCGAGCTCTGCTCCGATGCCTGTGCTCCCCCTGAGCAGAACCCCGTGTGTTATCACACCACCACCTATACCGGTGCCCAACGTGAGGCACACCACGTGTTCCAGTCCTTTCGCAACTCCGAAAGTCCTTTCACCGAGAGCGTACGCGTTGGCGTCGTTCTCAACAAAGACTTTCAGAGAAGTCAACTCCTCGATCCTCCTGGCGAGCGGAAAATCTATCCAGCCAGGAAAGTTGGGTGAAAATCTGACCGTACCTGTGTGATGGTCGATGCTACCAGGAGACCCAATACCCACAGCAAGAACAGAACCAGCCTTGCCCAAACTCAGAATCGAGTCCGATATCCTTCTGACAACCGCATCTGGCCCTTCATGCACCCTGGTCTCTCCTTCAACCCTCGCCAGAATCTTTCCGTTCTCGTCAACGAGACCAACTGCATAGTTGGTTCCGCCCAGATCAACACCTATGACGTTCAATGCTACAACCTCCCATCTTTCAGTATTTCACTTTCTGCTGATCTATGAGTGCGAGGAAGTCTTCGTTACTTTCCGTTTCTTGCAACTTCTTCAATATCAGCGTTAGACCTTCTTCTTCGGTCATGTTAGAAAGCATCCTTCTGAGTATCCAGACCTTCTTGAGCGTGCTCTCATCCAGGAGGAGTTCCTCTTTCCTGGTCCCAGAAAGCTGGAGATTTATCGCGGGGAAGATACGTTTGTTGGCGAGCTGCCTCGATAAGACAAGTTCCATGTTACCAGTACCTTTGAACTCCTCGAATATGACCTCATCCATCTTGGATCCTGTCTCTATCAACGCGGTGGCTATTATCGTCAAACTACCCCCTTCGCGCGTGTTCCTTGCGGCTCCGAAGAAATGCTTCGGCTTGTACAGGGCAGCGGGATCAACGCCACCGCTCAGAAGCTTGCCGCTGGGAGGAACCTGTATGTTGTAAACGCGTGCCAACCTGGTCAAACTGTCCAGCAGGATAACAACATCGTGACCGTACTCCACAAGCCTTTTCGCCATTTCGAGTGTCAGTTCGGCGACCTTGATTTGCTTGTCCGGGGCCATATCGAAAGGCGCGGCAATCACCTTGGCGTTCACAGACTCTTTGATGTCTGTCACTTCTTCCGGCCTTTCATCGATCAACAGGACTATCCTTATCGTGTCTGGATGGTTCACCGCAATACCGTTGGCGATCTCTTTCAGTAACGTTGTCTTTCCGGCCTTGGGAGGTGCGACGATGAGACCTCTCTGCCCTTTCCCCATGGGCGCGAAAAGATCTATGAGACGAGTTGAAAGTATATCGCGACTCGTCTCGAGAATGAAGCGCTTTCTCGGATAGTCCGGGGTAAGGTTCTCGAAGTTGACTCTCTCGTTGCTGAGCTCAGGCGACTTGTAATTGACGGCCTCGATCTTGATCATCGCGAAATAACGCTCGCCTTCTTTCGGAGGCCTTATCACACCGGATATGATGTCGCCGGTGTTCAGGTTGAATTTCTTTATCTGCGACTGAGAGATGTAGATATCGTTGGCACTCGGGAGCAGGTTGTCACTGCTCCTCAAAAAACCGTACCCTTCGGGTAAGATCTCGAGCACGCCTTCCCCGAAGATCAAGCCGTGCGATTTCGCCTGCGCCTCAAGGATGGCGAATATGATGTCTCTCTTTCTCATGCTCGTGTAGCGAGGAATGTCGTACTGTTTTGCGAGTTCATACAACTGTTTGATCGTCATCTGCTCCAGATCGTTAATTTTCACGGTGATTGGTTCGTTCTTTTCCTGTTCGTTATTCATCGACCGAAACACCTCCAGATACGCGTAGGTGGATCAATACTTCTTCGAGAAGACGTGGCAATACTGATCACGGAAGGCGAATTGGCGGTAGCTCACTCACTGAGAATATTTTATCAAAACTTTGAGCCCCGTGGCAAGAGAGGGAAGCCTCCCCCAGGCAGGGAGAGGCCTCAATCTTTACTCTTCTCAACAATTTGAAGGAGGACCATTTCGGCCCCATCGCCTCTCCTTTGGCCGATCCTTACGATCCTGCAGAATCCACTATTTCTGTCAACCAGATCTTTGGCGATCTCATCGACCAACTTGTTGGTCAGTCTTCTATCACACAAATACCAGTTGATCTGTCTCCTCAAGGCGACGCTTTCAGCCTTATCGTTACTTTTCGCTGCTTTGACAGCCTTGGTCATCAATTTGTCGAAAAAGCGTTTGACAACTTTGGCCTTCGATACCGTGGTCACGATGCTTCTATGCTCAACAAGCTCCCTGAGCTGGTTCTTTATCAAAGCGCGACTGTGGCTTCCGTACGAACCAATCTTGGTTTTAACCATTCTGTGTCTCACAGGCTCATCCTCCCTTCCTGAGCGTCAAACCGAACTTCTCGTACAGTTTCTGTTTAACCTCTTCGAGAGATTTCGGCCCAAAATTCTTGATTTTGAGAAGATCCTCTTCCGTTCGCTTCAAAAGATCGCCTATGGTCTCAATCTTGTCTCTTCTGAGACAGTTCAACGATCTTATGGAGAGTTCGAGCTCGTCTATCTTCTTCGAGTAGATAGATTCTTCCTCAGCGTGTGGAACCTGTTCTGCCGGCGTTTCATCCTGCGATGTCACCGTCACGAACTCCGCCGACAGAGGAGCCATCGTCGCTGGCAGGCTTTCATCGATGACCCTGAAATGATTCATGAGTGTATCGATGGCCCGTTTCAGTGCTTCATGCGGGAAGATCGATTTTTTCGTCCACACTTCCAGCACGAGCTTGTCGTAATCTGTGCGCTTGGCAACCCTGGCGCTTTCAACCCTGAAGTTCACCTTGAGTACAGGTGAGAACACGCCGTCAATGGGTATTGAACCGATCTCCGGGTGTTCTTCTATCTCTTGAGCTGGCACGAAACCTTTTCCAGCCTGAATGTAAAGTTCGAACATCAAATCTGCTTCTTCGTCGAGTGTGGCTATTTTCAAGGTGGGGTTCACCACCTCGATACCTGCAGGTGTCTTTATATCGCCCGCCAGCAACAATCCAGGCCCTCTCTTCTCGACAATAACTTTGATCCTTTCTTTGACCGGTATCTCTGCTCTTAACTGAACTTTCTTCAAGTTCAGAATGATCTCCAGGATATCTTCCTTGACACCAGGAAGCGTATCGAACTCGTGATATCTCTCGGGCTTTATGAATCTCAAACCCACGATGGCGACGGAAGGTATGGAGGACAGGAGCACCCTCCTCAACGCATTGCCGATCGTGATGCCGTAACCTTTCTCAAGCGGCGAAAAAACATATCTTGCGTAATAACAGTCCGCTTCCGATCGTTCTTCTTCCACTTTCAATCTTTTCGGTATCATGAACTCCATTCACATCACCTCGAGTAAAGCTCTACGATCGCTTGGACATCCACAGGCAGATCGGTGAGTTCTTCGAGCTTCGGTGCCCTTTCGAAAACGCCACGGTACGCTTCGAAATCTACCTGTATCCACGGTACTATCGTTCTACCCTTGGCGAGCTCAACGGATCTCTTTATGACATCGAGGGATTTACTCGATTCCTTGACTTCGATAACGTCTCCTGGCTTGAGCAGGTAAGACGGTATGTTCACCTTTTTACCGTTCACGAGGAAATGCCCGTGACTGACGAGTTGTCTTGCCTGTCTCCTGTTTATGGCGAAACCCATTCTGAAGACAACGTTGTCCAGTCTCGATTCTACCAGTCTAACTAAGTTCTCTCGAGTGTCGCCAGGCATCCTGAGGGCTCGATCGAAATATCTTCTGAACTGTCGTTCCAGGATCCCATAGATTCTCTTCATCACTTGCTTCGATCTGAGCTGGAACGCGTACTGCGACATCTTACCCCTGTTCCTGCCATGCTCGCCGGGGGCGTAAGGCCTGCGATCGAACGCGCACTTTTCCGTGAAGCACCTTTCACCTTTCAGGTACAGCTTCATACCCTCTCGTCTGCAGAGACGGCAAACAGGTCCAGTGTATCTGGCCATCCAATTTCCCTCCTCTTACACTCTCCTCTTCTTCTTCGGCCTGCAACCGTTGAAGGGGATCGGGGTGACATCCTTTATGGTGTCTACTTCCAAACCGGCAGCCTGTAACGTCCTTATCGCCGCTTCACGACCCGGTCCGGGTCCTTTCACAAGTACATCGACCCTTTTGATGCCCATCCTCAGGGCTTCTTTCGCCACTTTGTCCGCTGCAAGCTGTGCGGCGTATGGAGTACCTTTCCTGGTTCCATCGAAACCGACCGTTCCACCGCTTGCCCAGGTGAGTACTGCACCATCCTGATCGGTCAGCGTGACGATCGTGTTGTTGAACGTAGATTTTATATGAACGATCGCACGATCGATGAGAACCTTTCTCTTTTTCTTGCTCTCTGATCTTCTCGCCACGGTGTATCCCTCCTAAGACGTCAGATGGTTTGTTCTTTCTTCTTTTTAGTTTTGATCCTGCTCGGTCTCGGGCCTTTCCTCGTTCTTGCGTTGTGACGTGTGCTCTGCCCGCGAACTGGTAAGCCGAGTTTGTGTCGCACTCCCCTGTAGCAACCTATGTCTATAAGTCGCTTGATATTTCTGTTCACCTCGGCTCTCAGTTCTCCTTCGACTTTGAAGTGGTCTTGGATGTACTTCGTTATCTTGTTGACCTCTTCATCGGTGAGGTCCTTCACACGCTTGTTCATGTCGATTCCTGTATTTTTGAGTATTTCCAGCGCTCGTGTCTTGCCAATGCCATATATGTACGTCAGAGCAACGAAGCATTTCTTGTTCGCGGGCAACTCAACTCCCATGATGCGCGCCATTCGTTTCCCTCCTCAACCCTGTTTCTGGTTGTGTTTCGGGTTCGCTTTGCAGATCACCAACACTCTTCCCTTTCTCCTCACGATTTGACAGTACTCACATCTTTTCTTAACGGAAGATCTGACTTTCACGGCTGATCAACTCCTTTCTTCCTCTTCTTCATCTACATCAGATTTTTTATCGAGTTTCTTTCTGTAAACTATCCTGCCCTTGGTCAAATCGTATATGGAGAGCTCCACAACAACCCTGTCTCCGGGCAGGAGTTTGATGAAGTTTTTTCTCATTCTCCCGGAGATCTGGGCCAGAACTTTGTGACCGTTGTCCAGTTCAACGAGGAAAGTCGCGTTCCTGCGAGCCTCAACGATGGTACCCTCCATTTTGATGACATCTTCCTTAGGCATCGTATCACCCCTTGCTGCTTGTCAAAACTTCTGCCCCATCTTCTCGTACGAGCACTGTGTGTTCGAAGTGCGCGCTCCTTTTTCCGTCGGCCATGACCACAGTCCAACCATCGTCGAGCAGAACTGTTTTGTAGTCTCCCTCACACGCCATCACTTCTATCGCTAAAGTCATCCCGGGAACGAGCGCGATCCCCGTGCCAGGTTTGCCGTAGTTCGGCACCTCGGGTTCTTCGTGCAACTGTTTCCCAACTCCATGTCCTACGTAGTCCCTTATGACGTTGAAACCTGCAGCTTCCACAACGCTTTGGATTGCGTAAGATATATCGCCAACTCTGTAACCCTTCCTCGCGAAAGAGATGGCCTTTTCTAAAGCCTGTTTCGTTGTATCCACCAACTTTCTCGCAATCTCGTCAACCTCGCCAACACAGTAGGTCTTCGCGCCGTCACCGTAATAACCTTCGTAGATTGCTCCAACGTCCACAGAAACTACGTCTCCCCGTTTAAAAACTTTCTTCTTCAAAGGTGCTCCGTGCAAGATCTCCTCGTTGATCGACACACAAGTTGCGTACTTGTATCCCCTGTAACCTTTGAAAGCCGGCTTGACCTTGAGTTCCCTGAACGCCTTATTCACAAAGTCCTCCACATCAGCTGCCGTAGCACCTTCCACAACGATTTTTTCGATCTCATCGAGGACTAATGCTACAGCTCTGCACGCAACTCTCATTCTTTCGATCTCCTGCGGCGATTTGATCCTGATCAAGTTCTCACCTTTCCGAGCAGTTTCATGACCTTTTCGACGACGATTCGATGGTCTTCTTCAGCATCGACCTCTATCAGAACGTTTTTGCTCCTGTAGTAATCGATCAAAGGAGCCGTCAGGCTGCTGTAAACTTTGAACCTGTTTCTGACAACATCCTCTCTATCGTCGTCGCGCTGGATCAACTTGATACCACAGTCGTCACAGGTCTCGTCGTTCTTCGGAGGCATCGACAACAAGTTATAAATTTTGCCGCACTTGGGGCAAATCCTTCTGCTCGTCAATCTCCTGACCGCGACATCTTCACTCACTTTCAAGTAGATTACTGCGTCGATTTTCTGACCCATTTCTTTCAGCATCTCGTCGAAGGCATGTGCCTGCTGGACTGTACGTGGATATCCGTCGAATATGAAACCATTCCTGCAATCGGCTTTGGATATCCTTTCCTTCACCAGTTCGTTCACTATTTCGTCCGGCACGAGTGCACCCGACTTCATGATTTGCTCGACTCGCTTACCCAACTCTGACCCAGACGCAACGGCTTCCCTGAACATATCGCCTGTTGAAATGTGAGGTACACCTATTAGTTTGACCAAATCCTTTGCCAGTGTACCTTTCCCAGCTCCGGGCGCACCGAGCAGAACGATCCTCATTCATTTCAACCCTTTCTTGACGAACCCTTCGTAATGCCTCATGATCATGTGGGCTTCCATTTGCTGCACCACATCGAGTGCGACACCGACTGCTATCAGCGTAGACGTGCCACCAATGACGATGTTGACTCTGGTGACCGCTTCGACAAAATGTGGCAGCAACGCTATAACTACCAGGAACACAGCCCCTAAGAACGTGACTCTGTTCAAAACGCGCTGGATGTATTCCTCTGTGGGCTTTCCCGGCCGAATACCGGGTATGAATCCACCATATTTTCTCACATTTTCGGACACTTCGTGCGGATCGAAGACAACAACACTGTAAAAGTATGTGAAAAAGAACACCAACAGACCGTAAAGTATTATGTACAGGGCGTTGCCTGCGGAAAAGATGGTTCGAAGCCACTGAACGCCCGTCATCTCAGCGATCGCTGCCGGGATCATCACTATGGCACTGGCGAATATTATCGGTATCACACCACCCTGGTTCACCTTGATCGGAATATAAGTGGAAGCGCCACCGTAGATGCGTCTTCCAACGACACGCGTCGCGTACTGTATCGTGATCCTTCGCTCCGCCTGCTGAACGTATATGATACCCGCAACCGTTATGACAGCTATTGCGATCAGAAAGATCCAACCGAACAGGTTCAAATTCCCGAGCAAGACCCTTCCGAAGTAGCTGGGATATCTGGCAACGATCCCAGCAAAGATCAAAACCGAAATACCGTTGCCTATGCCCTTCTCCGTGATTCTATCTCCCAACCAGAGAAGGAACATGGTACCGGCCAGCATCGAAATGGTGGAGATCAACACGAACACCATGGGATTGAGGCCGTAAGCAACTATGTCGGGGCTCTGTCTCACCAAGCTGAACGAGACGACGAAAGACTGGAACGCACCAAGCGCGATCGTCAAGTTGCGCGTGTACTTGGCAAATTTCTTTCTACCTTCCTCGCCCTCTCTCAACATATCACGCAACTTGGTTATGACAGAAGAGAGCAACTGCAAAACTATGGAGGCATTTATGTACGGAGTAACACTCATCGCGAAGATCGAAAAATTCTCCAAAGCTCCACCGGTGAACACATCGTAGAAACTGATGATACCCCCTGCGGTCCCTGCGAAGCGTTTGAACGCTTCTGCCCACGCCTGAATGTTGATGCCAGGTACTGGAATATAGACACCGAGTCTGAAGACGATCAGGATCAGGATGGTGAAAACTATTCTGTCGCGTAGCTCGGGTATCTTGAACGCATTCCGAAGGGCTTTCCACACATTAGATCACCTCTGCCCTTCCCCCGACCGCTTCTATAGCCTTTTTCGCGCTCTCACTGAATGCGTGGGCTTTCACAATCAGGGGTTTCGTCAGTTCACCGTCTCCCAGGATTTTCACACCGTCTTTCAGCTTTTTCACCACACCGAGCTGGATCAGCTTTTCCGGTGTAACTTCTTCGTTGGCTTCGAACTTTTCTTCGAGCGTTCTCAAGTTCACTACGGCATAGTCCTTGTGGACGAAACTCTTGAACCCAACTTTCGGCAGCCTTCTGTGCAAAGGTGTCTGTCCACCTTCATGCCACGGATGAACCTTTCCTGTGCCCCTGGCCTTTTGACCTTTGTGACCCCTACCAGACGTCTTGCCGTGACCAGAACCTATGCCTCTACCAACCCTCTTGGGTTTTTTCACCGAACCGGGTGTGGGCTTGAGATCTTCGAGTCTCAACGCCATGTTTCATTCCTCCTCCGAAATCTCTTCAACTTTAACTAAGTGTCTAACTTTCTCGAGCATACCGAGTATCTGTGGTGTCTTTGGTTTAACCACCCTGTCGTGCAGTTTCCTCAGTCCGAGTGCCTTCAGCGTTGCTCTCTGATCGTACTTGTAACCAATTGGACTCTTGATGAGTTCCACGACGAGCTTCACCACAGCTCAAGCCCCCTTCTTCGCACCATAAATGACCTGACTCACACTCAGATCTCTCAATTTTGCAGCTTTGTCTGGCGGAACGAGACTCTTCAAGGCCTTTATGGTGGCCAATGCCAGATTCACTGGATTCGTTGAACCCAGTGCCTTGGTGAGCACGTTCTGAATGCCCGCGAGCTCGACAACGGCTCTCACAACTGACCCAGCTATGATTCCCGTACCTGGTGCGGCAGGTTTGAGCAAAACAACAGATGCATCCTGTTTTGCGGTGACCTCGTGCGGTATCGTACCTCTGTAGATCGGAACATCGATCAAGGACGAACGAGCTGCACTCAACGCTTTTCTCATGGCATCTGGCACTTCTCGCGCTTTTCCTATCCCGATGCCCACTTTACCTTTTCTGTTTCCTACTACAGCCAGAACCCTGAAGCTGAGAGTTTTTCCACCTTTTGTGACCTTAGCTGTTCTTCTTATCTCAATGATACGCTCCTCAAACTCCTCGGATTCTTTCTTTATAATTTCTTCTTCCAGTATTTCATCCACCATTCTTCACACCTCCTCAGAATTCCAATCCCGCTTCCCTTGCCGCATCGGCCAGTGCTTTGATCCTGCCGTGGTATTTGAAACCACCACGATCGAAGACGACCTTTTTGATACCCAAGCTCAGTGCGCGCTGAGCTATCAGTCTTCCCACTTCTTTTGCTGCTTCAACGTTGTAAGTCTTTACGAGCTTCCCACGGAGTTCTTTGTCCAGTGTGGAAGCTGCGACGAGTGTGTGACCTTTCGTATCGTCAATTATTTGCGCATAGATGTGCTTTTCACTTCTGAAGACGGCCAAACGAGGCCTCTCTGGTGTACCCTTGATCTTTTTTCTGATTCTGAGATGCCTTCTGATCCTCTTCAGGTTTCGATCCTCTCTCTTTATCACGTCAAATGCCCCCTTTATGCTTTCTTACCTTCTTTTCTCCTCACCACTTCATCTTTGTACTTGATACCCTTACCTGTGTAGACATTGACTTCCCTGTAAGATCTGATCGTCGCGGCGAATTGACCAACTTTCTGTTTGTCTGCTCCCCTTACAACGATGAGGTTCGGCGATGGTGTCTCAACACTCACACCTGCCGGTGCCTCAAGGACGACCGGATGCGTGTAACCAACCTGCAAAGTCAATTTGTTTCCCTGTGCCTGTGCCCTGTAACCAACCCCTATGATTTCGAGTTGCTTTTCGAAGCCGCTCGTCACACCAACGATCATGTTCCTTATCAACGACCAGTAGGTACCCTGGAACATTTTCAAAACTCTTCTGAAAGATCTCCTCACCAATTTCTCCTCGTTCTGTCTAACCCAGATCTTGCCGTCTTCTATTTCAACCTTCACGTATGGGGATAACTTCTGTGATAACGTTCCCTTGGGTCCTTTAACTGTTATCGTGTCCGCTTCTAACTGAACGTTGACACCGGCTGGTATCGATATCGGTTTCTTTGCGAGCTTGGACATGGTCTTCACCTCCTCACCAGATGTAGGCGATGACTTCTCCACCGACTCCGAGTTCCCTGGCTTCCTTGTCGGTCATGACACCTTTCGAAGTCGTTAGTATCGCTATGCCGAGCCCATTTTTGACCTTTGGCAACTCGTCCTTCGTAACGTAAATTCTCCTTCCGGGTTTCGAGACCCTCACAATCCCGTGGATCACTCTTTCACGGTTTTTCCGAAGACCCTTGTACTTCATGTGTATTCTCAGGATGCCCTGTTTACCATCTTCGATGTACTTGTAATCTTGGATGAAGCCTTCACGCTTCAGTATCTCACAGATCGCGCGCTTCAAATTCGAAGCTGGCACATCAACGTACTCCTTGAATACAATGTTCGCGTTTCTGATTCGCGTGAGCATATCGGCTATCGGATCACTCCACATCGTTCTCCCTCCTCTTCACCAACTTGCCTTCCTGACACCCGGGAGCTTACCTTCCAGCGCCATCTTCCTGAAGCAGACTCTGCACAGACCGAATTCCCTGTAAACAGACTTGGCCCTTCCGCACATGACGCACCTTGTGTATTCGCGAACTTTGAATTTCTTCGGTTTCTTCCATCTTTCTATCAATCCTTTTCTTGGCATCCTTATCTCCTCCTCACTTTCTGAAAGGCAGTCCAAGCAGTTCTAAAAGCCTTTTCGCTTCCCTGTCGGTCTTGGCCGTCGTGACTATAGTGATGTCCATACCCTGAACTCTCGTCGCCTGGTCAGGTGTTATTTCAGGGAAAACGAATTGTTCGCTCAAGCCGAAACTGTAGTTACCCCTACCGTCGAAAGAATCAGGGTTCAACCCTCGAAAGTCCCTGACTTTCGGCAGGGCTATGTTGGCAAGTTTGTAAAGAAAGTTCCACATTCTCAAACCACGAAGCGTTACCTTGAGCCCTATGTTCATACCCTTTCTTATTTTGAAGTTCGAGATGCTCTTCTTGGCTTTTGTAATAACGGGCTTCTGACCGGTGATGGCCGCCAACTCGTTCATGTGTTTCATAAGCAGATCAGAGTTTCGAGCACCCTCACCGATGCCCATGTTTATAACGATCTTTTCTAATCTTGGAACCTGGTGAATGTTTTTGTATCCAAACTCTTTCATCAGTATGGGAACTACTTCCTTTTCATATTTTTCTTTCAAAGGTACATACTGTGCCATTTTTGGATTCCTCCTCACACCTTATCGATGATCTCGCCACATTTTTTGCAGAATCTAACCTTTGTTCCGTCCTCCAGGAATTTCATGCCGACGCGCGTTGGTCTGTCACAGTTCGGACACACAACCATGACCTTGCAAGCATAAATTGGTGCTTCCCTTTCTATGATGCCTCCTTCCCTCAGCTGGGGTATTGGCCTCTGATGCTTTTTAACTATGTTGACTCCCTGGACTATGACCTTGTTCTCTTTCGGTATCACTTTGAGAACTTTTCCTCTCTTACCCTTGTCCTTACCTGAAATGACTTGAACCAGATCATCTCGTTTTATTCGCATCTTCTTTTCACCTCTCAGAGGACCTCTGGTGCCAGAGATATGATCTTCATGTAACCCTTCTCACGAATCTCTCTGGCTACCGGCCCGAAGACACGTGTCCCTCTGGGTTCATTGAACTTGTCGAGCAGAACCGCTGCATTGTCATCAAACCTTATATAACTTCCATCCGGTCTCCTTATGGGCCTCTTTGTTCGGACTATCACCGCTTTGACGATTTCACCTTTTTTGATGCCAGTGTTTGGTACGACATCCCTGACAGAACACACAACGATGTCACCCACCGTTCCGTATTTCTTGTGATGACCTCCGAGGACCCTTATGACCCTCAAAACTTTTGCACCCGAGTTGTCCGCGACGTTGAGATAACTTTCCGTCTGGATCATGCCTGATCACTCTCCTCAATCTCGGGCATTTTTTCAACTTGAAACGCTCGCTGGAGTATCTCAACAACTCTCCATCTTTTCGTCTTACTCAACGGTCGCGTTTCCTCTATGAGTACAACATCGCCGACTTTGCATTCGTTGCGCTCATCATGGGCATGGTACTTCTTCGAGCGCTCGATGTGCTTCTTATAAACGGGGTGTTCGAATCTCCTTGTAACCTTCACAACCACGGTTTTATCCATCTTGTCACTGACCACAACACCTATCAAACGTTTTCTCGGCATCGTTCATTACCTCCTTATTCCGAGCTCTCGTTCACGGAGTATTGTCTTGATCCTCGCTATGTCTCTTTTGGTCTCTTCAATTAGAGAAGTGTTTCTCAGCTGGCCCATCGCGTGCTGAAATCTCAACTCCATGAGCTGCCTCTTCTTTTCTTCCAAGAGCTTTTTCAATTCTTCGTCGCTGTAGTTTCTGATTTCTGCCACTTTCATACTGCTTCACCCCCGAAGGAGGTCCTGGAAACTATCTTGGTAGGTATCGGTAACTTGGACGCAGCGTATTCGAGGGCTTCCCTGGCCGTTTGCTCATCCACACCGGCGATCTCGTATATGATTTTTCCAGGCTTGACCGGGCAAACCCAGCCTTCAACGTTACCTTTTCCTTTACCCATCCTGGACTCGGCTGGTTTTTTCGTGTAAGGCTTGTCCGGGAAAACTCTGATCCAGAGTTTTCCACCTTTTTTCAAAACCCTCATGATTGCGATCCTGCCAGCCTCTATCTGCTGAGCAGTGAGCCACGAAGGAGCGAGTGCCTTCAAACCCCATTCACCAAAAGCGACAGTTGTTCCGCCTTTCGCATCACCTTTGAGCCGGCCTCGTTGTTGCTTTCTGTATTTGACCCTTTTGGGCATCAACATCTTCTTTCCCTCCCTGTTTCAAATCTGTGCATCACCCTTGTAAATCCAGACTTTGACGCCGATCGTACCGTATTTCGTCTCGGCCCTCGCCGTTCCATAATCTATGATTGCTTTAATCTTTTGGAGAGGCAACCTTCCTCTGAGGTACCACTCACGCCTTGCGATCTCTGCCCCAGCTAAGCGCCCCGAAACCATCGTTTTTATTCCCAAAGCGCCTTTTCTGATGGCGTCCGAAATGGCCCTCTTCATCGCACGCTTGTGCGAAGCTCTTTTCTCTATCCTTGTTGCGATACTTTCAGCGACAAGCTGTGCATCAAGCTCGGGCGTTTTTATTTCTTCCACATTCACAATTACGCGTCTGTTCAACTTCTTTTCCAGCTCTTCCCTCAATTTGCCGATCTCGGCACCCTTCTTTCCTATTATGACGCCAGGCCTTGCGGTCTTAATAATCACGGTCACAGTCTCGTTGTCAGGCCTCTCTATGAAAACTTCGCTTATGCCGGCTTGATTGTAAGTTGCCTTGATCAGCTTGCGTATTTCTTCGTCCTCTTTAAGCCACAACGCATAGTTCTTCTCGTTGAACCATCTTGCTTGCCATTCTGAAGTCATCCCCAGTCTGAATCCTCTTGGATGTGCTTTCTGACCCACCGTATCACCTCTCCAGATATCAGTCTTTGCTCTTCACTACTACAGTGATATGGCACATTCGCCTCTGTATTATATCCGCTCTTCCTCTACCACGTATCCAGATCCTCTTCATCCTTGGGCCATCGTCAACGACGCAATGCGAAACGTAGAGACTTTCTCTGCTGAGTTTCGCATTGTTCTCAGCGTTGGCCACAGCTGACGCCAGGACCTTTTCGACAATGCGTGCGGCTTTTTTTGGAGACATCTGTAGAATCTGGAACGCTTCATCCACACTCTTGCCTCTGATAGCGTTCACAACACACCGGGCCTTTCTGGGCGACAGTCTAACGTAGCGGGCAACAGCACGTGCTTCTTTCGTTTCGCTTTCCTGTTTCTGTCTGTGCTGGACAGATCTTTTTGGCCTTCTGATCTGACTCTGAGTATTCATGCGTTGTTCCCTCCTCACTTAACCTGGCCCTTGGAAGCTGCCTTCTTATCAGCGTGGCCTCCGAACCTTCTCGTGAGTGCGAACTCACCCAGTCTGTGACCGACCATGTTCTCTGTAATGTATATCGGGATGTGTTTCAAGCCATTGTGAACGGCTATCGTGTGGCCGACCATTTCCGGAACGATCGTGGAAGCCCTGCTCCAAGTCTTTATGATCTTTTTCTCCCCTGTTTCATTCAGCATCCTGATCTTTTTCAAAAGCTTTGGATCAACGTAAGGACCCTTCTTCTTAGATCGAGACACACGAACACCTCCTTCAGACTTCGTTGCGTCTGCGAACGATGAATCTGTCCGATGGCCTTCTGCCTCTTCTGGTCTTGTATCCTTTGCACGGCACTCCCCACGGTGTCACGGGGTGCTGACCCTTACCTCTACCTTCACCTCCACCCATCGGGTGGTCTACAGGGTTCATGACCATGCCTCTGACGTGTGGCCTTCTACCTTTCCAGCGCACTCTACCAGCTTTACCATCCACTTCGTTTTTGTGGTCTTCGTTACCAACGACACCGATCGTGGCATAACACTTTATGTGAATCTTTCGAAGTTCTCCGGAAGGCATTCTGAGTAGAGCATACTCGCCTTCTTTGGCCATCAACTGGCATGCGACACCTGCAGAACGCGCGATCTTTCCACCTGAACCCGGCCTGATCTCAACGTTGTGTATCATCGTTCCGAGTGGGATCTTTTCCAGCGGCAAAGCATTCCCAACCTTTATTTCTGCATCGGGACCAGACATCACAGTGTCCCCAACCTGCAAGCCATTCGGTGCGAGGATGTATCTTTTTTCTCCATCAGCGTACTGCAACAAAGCGATCCTCGCGGTTCTGTTAGGATCGTATTCGATGGCTACAACTCTCGCAGGGATACCTATCTTATCACGCTTGAAGTCGATGATCCTGTACCTTCTTTTGTGACCTCCCCCGCGGAACCTCACCGTCGTGTGACCATGATGGTTGCGGCCTCCTGTTTTCTTGATGGGTACGAGCAAAGATTTCTCAGGTTCTTCCTTCGTTATTTCGGCGAAGTCCGGTATAACCATGAATCTTCGACCTGGCGTGATCGGCTTGAATTTCTTTAGACCCATAGAAATTCACCTCTCATTGTTGAACCTCTAGTTCTTTGATAGTGTGGCCTTCTTTCAAGGTGACGATGGCTTTCTTCCACTGCCGTGTTCTGCCTTCGAACAGGCCTCGGCGTTTCGGTTTCGGTTTTACAAGCAGAATGTTGACCTTTTCAACTTTGACGTTGAACAACTTCTCGACGGCATCCTTCACCTGATTCTTGTTCGCCAGGAGATTGACCTCGAAGACGTATTTTCTGTCTTCCCTCGCAGACGTGGTTTTCTCTGTTACTATGGGGCGGATGATCACATCATAGGGTGTGAGCTTCTGCTGATTCATTTGAGCACCTCCTCGATCTTCATTACCACGTCTCTTGTCAGGACGAGTTTCTCGTGGTTGATGATATCGTAAACGTTCAGACCGTCTATTCTGACCTCACCCTTCTGAGAAGCACCTGTATTGTCAGCAATGATCGCCTTCACATCTTCAAGATTTCGACAGGCAAGTTTCACATTCTCATACTCCGGCTTCTTCCATGGCAAAACGAACAGAACCTTCTTTCCCGTAAGCTGGAGATCACTGAGCAGTTGTCGCATGTTCTTAGTCTTGGGTTCGTCGAACTTTATATCATCCACAACGATGAGATTACCTTCCCTGAAGCGCTGGGAAAGTGCCGATTTTATAGCCAACCTCTTCATTTTTTTCGGCAACTTTTTACTCCAGTCACGTGGCTTCGGACCGTGCGCGATTCCACCGTGCCTCCAAATAGGGGATCTGATGGATCCATGTCTTGCTCTACCCGTGTGCTTCTGGGGCCAAGGTTTCCTCCCGCCTCCGCTGACCTCCGCGCGAGTCTTGGTTGAAGCAGTTCCCGCGCGCCTTCTGGACAACTGATAATCGATGTAACGCCACATAACGTCGAGGTGCGGTTCGATATTGAATATCTCATCTTTTAACTCCTGAACACCGATCTTCTGTCCTTTCATGTTGTACAAATCAACGATGGCCATAAATCTGATTCCTCCTCAGCTTCATTTTCGGGTCTTCTTGGGACTCCTGATGAGCACCAAGCCACCCCTCGCTCCTGGAACAGAGCCCTTGACCGCTATGAGGTTGTTTTCAACATCGAGTTTCACAACTTCAAGGTTATGGATGGTCACCCTTTCGTTACCGTACCTTCCCGGCATCTTTTTGCCTTTGAAAATTTTCGCCGGTTCGGTGTGCTGTCCCAATGAACCTAACTCCCTGTGAAATTTCGATCCGTGAGTCTTCGGACCTCCTGCGAATCCCCATCTCTTCACAGCACCCGCAAAGCCTCTACCTTTGGTCCAACCGATCACATCGACCAGTTCTCCGGGTTGGAATATGTCAACTTTTATCACTTGTCCGATTTCGTACTTGTTGAGTTCCTCTTCACTTTCGAGTCTCATCTCTTTGAGGATTCGCAATGGTTTCAAGTTGGCCTTTTTGAAATGTCCTTCGAGAGGTTTGTTGACTTTCTTCACTTCCTCGAACCCCAGTTGTATCGCGCAATAACCATCCAATTGAGGGGTTTTCTTCTGCACGACATAGCATGGACCTGCCTTTATGACGGTCACAGGAACGACTTCGTTATCTTTGAACAGCTGAGTCATTCCAATTTTTCTCCCTATGATCATCTTCATGCTTCAGCACCTCCAAAGGTTCAGAGTTTGATCTCTACATCGACACCTGCTGGAAGGTTTATCTTCATCAGGGCGTCAATCGTCTTCGGAGACGGTTCTATTATGTCTATCAGTCGCTTGTGAACCCTTTTTTCAAACTGCTCACGCGAGTCCTTGTGCTTGTGTGGAGACCTAAGAACAACATAAAGGGTTCTTTCCGTTGGTAACGGTATAGGACCAGATATTTTCGCATTCGTGGACTTCGCAACCTCCACGATTTTCTTTGCAGATTCGTCGAGAATTTCGTGATCATATGCTTTCAGCTTTATTCTGATCTTCTGTCCTGGCATGAGTCTCGTTCCCTCCTCTTCGCTCAAAAGGTGGGGGCTGAGCCCCCACTCAGGATCACTCTATGATCTCTGCGACAACACCTGCTCCAACTGTTTTACCGCCTTCTCTTATAGCGAAGCGCATACCTTTTTCAATCGCGACCGGGTAGATCAGTTTTATCGTCAAAATCGCGTTGTCACCGGGCATGACCATTTCCGCGTTGTTGCCAAGCTCGACGATCTCACCCGTGACATCCGCTGTCCTAATGTAGAACTGTGGTCTGTAACCCTTCATGAACGGTGTGTGCCTTCCACCTTCTTCTTTCTTCAAAACGTACACGTTTGCTTTGAACGTTGTATGAGGCGTTATTGTACCAGGAGCCGCAAGAACCTGCCCGCGTTCTACTTCGTCCTTGTCAATACCCCTCAACAAGCATCCAACGTTGTCTCCTGCGATTCCTTCTTCGAGTTCTTTTCTGAACATTTCAACGCTCGTCACAACCGTCTTCTTTATTTCGTAGCTCATACCAATGATTTCCACTTCGTCACCAGGCCTGATACGTCCGCGCTCGATTCTTCCAGTGACAACTGTACCTCTTCCAGTGATGGAGAAAACGTCCTCTATTGCCATCAAGAACGGCTTGTCGACCTCGCGGACGGGCTCGGGAATGTAGTTGTCCAAGGCATCGAGCAGTTCCTGTATGGCTTTGTAAGCCGGATCGTTTGGATCGTTGGCTTCGAGTGCTTTCAGAGCGGAACCTCTGATGACTGGAACCTCATCGCCAGGGAACTCGTACTTGGTCAGCAGTTCTCTGACCTCCATTTCGACGAGATCGATCAGTTCAGGATCATCGACAGCGTCGACTTTGTTCAAGAAGACCACCATGTAAGGCACGTTCACTTGCCTTGCCAACAGGACGTGTTCACGTGTCTGTGGCATGGGTCCATCCGTCGCGGCAACGACGAGGATGGCTCCATCCATCTGTGCGGCACCGGTGATCATGTTCTTTATGTAGTCAGCGTGTCCGGGACAATCGATATGTGCATAGTGCCTCTTTTCCGTCTGGTATTCCACGTGAGTGATGTTGATCGTTATTCCTCTGGCCTTTTCTTCAGGCGCCTTATCGATCTGGTCGTACGGCACATAGGTTGCCAGACCCTTGAAAGACAAATACTTAGTGATCGCTGCTGTGAGTGTGGTTTTACCGTGGTCAATATGGCCTATGGTACCGACGTTGACGTGTGGCTTGGTTCTCACAAATTTTTCCTTAGCCATTCAAACTCCCTCCTTCACCTTTAAACAGCCTTCAAAAGCTTCTCGAGGATCCTATCTGGTATCTTCTCGTAGTGTGAAAATTGAGCAGTGTAGACCGCCCTACCCTGACTCAGGGATCTCAAAACTGTCGCGTAGCCGAACAGTTCGGACATCGGTGCCGTTGCCTTTATGATCTTGGTGTTGCCTCTCGTCTCGAGACCGTGTACGCTGGCTCTACGAGAACTCAAATCGGCTATGATGGAACCCAGATACTCTTCGGGTGTGATTATTTCCAAGCGCATGACCGGTTCCAGCAAGACAGGTTCACATTCTTTCATGGCATTCTTGAAGGCGAGACTCGCCGCAACTTTGAAAGCGATTTCCGAAGAGTCTACTTCATGATACGAGCCATCAATGAGTATGGCCCTTACTCCGATCATTGGATAACCGGCCACATAACCCATTTCCATGGCTTCGCGTATGCCCTGTTCTATCGCTGGTATGTACTCTTTCGGTATTGTACCACCAACTATGTTGTTGACGAATTCGAAATGTTTACCAGCTTCGTACGGAATGGGCTCGAACCTGACCACGACATGTCCGTACTGCCCTCTACCACCCGTCTGTCTTATGTACTTGCCCTCACCAATTCCGGCTCTGGTGATAGTCTCTCTGTAAGAAACCTGGGGTTTGCCAACTCTCACGTTCACGTTGAATTCTCTCTTCAACCTGTCAGTCACGATCTCCAGGTGTAACTCACCCATGCCAGAAAGTATAATCTGACCTGTTTCGTTGTCAACCCTGACCTTCAACGTCGGATCTTCTTCGCTCAGTGCTGTGACTGCGCGGACCATTTTTTCTTCTTCTTCCTTGGTAGCTGCCTCAATCGCGACGGATATGACGGGTTCAGGAAAGTTGAACCTCTCTATGAGTATCGGACGACTCTCGTCACAAAGTGTATCCCCTGTTGTCGTGCTTTTCAGTCCAATCACAGCGACTATGTCACCAGGTCTCGCAAACTCCACTTCTTCCCTCTTGTCCGCATGCATGAACATCAACCTTGAAACGCGCTCTTTCACATTCTTGGTTGAATTGTACACGTACGATCCTTTTTCAAGCCTTCCAGAATAGACGCGTAGATAAGTCAATTTGCCAACGTAGGGATCAACCTGGATCTTGAAAGCCAACGCCGTAAAGCCTGCTTCTTCCGATGGTACTATTTCTACTTCTTCTCCGTCTACAGTCTGGGCTTTCAATGGTGGTAAGTCCAGAGGCGATGGAAGGTAATCCACCACGGCATCCAGGAGAGGCTGGATCCCCTTGTTTCTTGCAGCCGCTCCGCAGAGTACGGGCACTATCTTGTTTGCGATGGTCAATCTTCTGATCGTTGCTTTCAGTTTCTCGATGGGTATTTCCTCATCTTCAAGATAAAGGTTCAGAATCTCTTCGTCCTCTTCGGCGAGCGTTGAGAGCATCTCTTCACGCCTGTCTTCAGCTTCACCCAGAAGGTACCCTGGAATGTCTTCTTCCACGTACTGGGACCCATCTTCGCTGATCCAGTATATAGCTTTCATCCTCAGAAGATCTATGACCCCAACGAATTCTTTTTCAGAACCGATCGGCATCTGTATTGGAAGTGGTTTGGCGTGGAGCTTCTCGATCAAACTTTTGACAGCCATATCGAAGTCGGCACCTATTTTATCCATCTTGTTCATGAACGCTATTCTCGGAACTCCGTATTTGTTTGCCTGCCGCCAGACAGTTTCACTCTGCGGTTCCACGCCAGCGGTTGCATCGAAGATGGCTATGGCACCGTCGAGAACCATCAGGGAGCGTTCAACCTCTATAGTGAAATCCACATGCCCGGGCGTATCAATCAGGTTTATCCTGTAACCTTTCCAGAAACACGTTGTTGCCGCCGCCTGTATCGTTATGCCCCTCTCCTTCTCCTGCTCCATCCAGTCGAGGGTCGCGGTTCCTTCATCCACACTACCAAGCACGTGCTTGCGGCCGGTGTAGTACAGAATGCGTTCAGACGTCGTCGTCTTACCGGCGTCTATGTGGGCCATTATTCCTATGTTACGGAGTTTCTCGAGAGGGACATACAACGCCTGAATCTCCAGCATGGGCTTTCCTTTCACCACCGCAGATGGGCAAACGCTCTGTTCGCCTCCGCCATCTTGTGCACATCTTCCTTCTTCTTGACAGCGGCTCCTGTCCCTTGGTATGAAGCTATCAATTCCTCAGCAAGCTTGATGTACATCGGTCTTCCCTTCTTTGCACGTGCTGCAGCGACTATCCAGCGCAGAGCCAGAGACGTCCTCCTTGGCTCCTGAACCTCGATTGGAACCTGGTAGGTCGCACCTCCGACGCGTCTGGGGCGAACCTCAAGCACTGGTCTGACGTTGTCGACAGCCTTTTGAAAGACTTCAAGTGGATCCTTACCCGTTTTTTCCCTTATGTAATCGAAGGCCTTGTACACGATCTTCTGGGCGACGGTCTTCTTACCATCCCACATGATCTTGTTGATCAGTTTTGCGACCAACACATCGTTGTAAACAGGATCTGGCGGAATCTTTCTGACTTCTGCTCGTCTTCTTCTCACGTTACCAACCTCCAACCGTCACTTCTTGGGCCTTTTAGCACCGTACTTACTTCTGGATTGTCTTCTGTTTTCAACACCTGCCGCGTCTAAGGCGCCCCTTATGATCTTGTACCTTATTCCAGGAAGGTCTTTAACCCTTCCGCCTCTCACGAGAACGACGGAGTGCTCCTGCAAGTTGTGACCGATGCCTGGTATGTACGCCGTTACCTCAACGCCGTTGGACAGTCTCACCCTCGCGATCTTTCTCAGAGCAGAGTTGGGTTTCTTCGGCGTCATCGTGGTAACACGTATACAGACACCGCGTTTCTGCGGGTTACCCATCAAAGCTGGTGCTTTTGACTTTTCTACCTTCCTCTCGCGGCCGAATCGGATCAACTGATTTATAGTCGGCATCGAAAACCTCCCTTCAACGACACACCGACTCGTCATTTTATTACAAAAAACCTGTTCTGTCAATTGAGCGAAGAACACTCGCGAAACACATTATACTACCCAAAGCAACGGATAATACAACAACGCTTTGAAATTATCTTTAACGAACAGTTCAGTACTCGATACCTTTCCTCGCTTGGACTCCCTTGGAATAATAATGTTTTATCTCAACCATTTCGGTTACCAAATCCGCCACATTGATCAACTCTTCAGGTGCGTACCTTCCAGTGATGATCACTTCTGTCCTTTCATGTCGTTTGGAAACCACTTCGAGCAAATCTTGAACGCTGAACAAACCAAGAAACACCGCGATGTTCGCTTCATCCATTATAACGATGTCGTACTCACCACTACTCACGACCTCTCGGCATCTCTTCAAACCCTCCATCGCGAGTCTCACATCTTCTTCGTCCGGTTTTCCATGGATGAACTTCGGCCTACCAAACCTTTCCAAAGTAACGTTCTCGAAACGCTTCAAAGAGTGCAACTCTCCGTAGTCCATCCCTTTCAGAAACTGAGCGATGTACACCCTCATCCCATGACCAAGAGCTCTCAGGGCCAAGCCGAGAGCCGCGCTCGTCTTACCTTTACCGTTCCCAGTGTAAACGTGTACGAATCCCACGAATTCTCTCCTCCTAAGTGATCATGATCGGTGGAACTTTGAAATCCTTGTCACCTATCCGCTCGGATTGCTTTGGGAACAAAAGAGAGTATATCGACGTCGCCCTGATATCGTACAACAGTTGCTGTTCGAACAACTCAGGATGGATCTGGAACCGCTCAGGCTTTTTCATCGATTGATCCAAAACTTTTCTGTACAGAGAGCACAGCGAGATGATCGGTACACGAGAAACGCGTTTCATCTTCGATAGGAGTTCTCTGCCCTTCGCAGAAAAACCCAACACCCTCAGATACTGTGGGCCAAACGTGTTAGACTTCTCCACAAAATCGCTCGTAACATCGAACAGAGCATAAAGGCACAGCCTTCGGATCTTACTCAACGTGAAGCGCCTGCTCTTAACGCACGCAAAGAAATCTTCTAAGCTCGTTGCCTTCGATGCACAATCGATGAAACGTTTGTCCAGTCCTTCATCGAAGCCGTGAAGCCTTTGAAGTTGGGCTCTATCCATAAGCCTCAACTTTGAGAGAATCAGAGTTTCCATATGCTGTAGGAGAACGGGCCCTCTACCTTCGTTCAGTTCGCGCGAGACGACCCTGAGGCTATTCACGGGCAATGCCTTGGCCACTTTTTCCCAGTCTCCGTTCGATATGCACTTTCTTATCGCCGTCGCACTCGAAAACTTGCCCTGGAATCGTTCGTCTCTGTCTTCCGCACCAACCCTCTTTATTACGTGTGGTTTTATTTGGCTGCCCAGAATCATCAACGATCTGATGTATTCCACACCGAGTATGTCGTTCGATTTTTCTATTCTCAGAACCTGTTTCGGATCCATCTCCTTGGTCAGGTCGAAGTACCTCATCAAAGCGTACTTTCTCGCGTTCGGGAAAGAATGCCCTTTCTTCAGTTCTTCTCTCATCAACGTAGGGAATGGGTCTGGTTGTTTTACCATCACCTCGGCGATCTTCTGAAGAAAGGATAAGTCAGCCGATTCGCTACCAAAAACGATGTCCGTCACCACGTTCGTGTTGTGCAACGACCACACCGCACCGCGCGCGAAGCCACCCGCGTCTTGAACTGCGTAAACAAAAGGAAGTTCGAGAACCAAGTCTACTCCGTTCAGCAGGGCGATTTCGGTTCGAGCAAACTTATCTATGATGGCTGGTTCTCCTCTCTGACAGAAATTGCCACTCATCACAGCCACGACATAATCTGGCTTTACGAGTTCCTTTGCCAGCGTCAAGTGATACAGATGACCGTTATGGAAAGGATTGTACTCGACGATGATCCCAAGTACTCTCATGGCGCACGCCTCTCCATCCTTATCAAGCTGAATTGAAACGACAAGAGAATCAGGGACAACAGCAGCAAAAAGATCGACAGCCACTTCACCAAACTGACTTCGCTGTGAGTCCCGAGAAGGTCTGCGGCCCACCAGCCGATCCCATTAGCGACCATCCTGTAGATCTGAACGGCTATAGAAGATGCGTTTGAGGAAAATGCGAAAGAAAGAAAAACCATGTAATTGTCTCTGTTCGCTCTCGCCAAGGCGTAGAGAGAGGTACAAAGACCAGAAACTGTGAAAAACAGTGCGAACGCCAAGAACCACTTCGAAGTTTTCACAGAAACATTGAGAAAATCGTTCAAGAACGGTGAAAAATGGCTCAGGAGTGAATAACCTACGAGCATCAAAAGTCCGAGACTGCACCAAAGTATACCCACGAGGGTCGCCAAATAGAGTATGGATTTCACCGACATCACCCCAATCATATCCTTGAGACGAGTAACTTTGCCAGCTTTGCACTTCCAAGAATCTTTGTGAGTTCGTCCAGGGACGCTTCTTTGATTTGCTCAACACTCGAGAACCTTTCCATCAACTTCTTTCTCCTTTTTGGTCCTATCATGGGTATCGTCTCTATGATAGATTCGAGCAACTGCCGATCTCGCAATCTTCTGTGAAAGATGTTAGCGAATCTGTGTGCCTCATCTCTGATCGCAACGAGCAAGCGTACCACAGGGTGATCCGTGGGAAAGGGAATTTCCCCATCAACAGTACAAACGATCTCTCGAGATTTAGCCAAACCAACCACGGCGCATTCTCGCCCAATTTCCTTCAGAGCGTCCGCCACAGCTCGAACCTGACCGACACCACCGTCTACGAAGATCAGGTCGGGCACTGGGTACTTGGAATACCTGCGCTTGATCACGCTCTTGAGAGCCTCCAGATCATCGTTGAAGACGTTGGAGATTCTGTAATGTCTGTAGAGTGACTTTACAGGAAAACCATCCCTGAACACAACAACAGAAGCCACGGTGAGTTGTCCCTGCAAATGTGCCACATCGAATCCCTCGACTAAGGTTGGAACGGTTGAAAGTTTGAGCAAATCCCTCAACTGCTCGAGTGCACCAAGATTGAGCCCCAGTTTCTGGGCGCTCATGATGGCATTTTCTCTCGCTTTTCTCATCAGCTCAAATTCTACCTCGTCCACAGGGGGTCTTATTTCAGCGTCGATGTCGAGCTTGATTGGCTTTTTCGTCAGAACAAGTTTCGGCAGTTCGTTCTTGTTCACTATGTAATAGTGGAAGAGAAAGTCCTCGATTTTTGCTGAATCGAGCGTATAGTCGAGTTTGGCAACGATGTTTCCTCCCCTGACACGCAGTACCACGTAGCACTTACCGCTGTTAGCCACAACATCTAAGTTACGCCAGGGCTCGAGCACCACACCCTGACCTTCCAAAAGATGCTGCAGGTTGAACAGAAGATCTCTGTATTTGGCAGCCGTCTCAAAATCCAGCATGGCCGCGTGTTTTTTCATCTTCTCTTCCAGCATCCTGTACGTTTCCTGTGTTTCACCTTTCAGAAATCTTCGCAAAGGCTCAATACTCTCACGGATGTAAGTTTCCGGGTCCACCTGGTGGGAGCACGGTGCCAGACACCTGTGCAGCTGATGTTCAACACAAGGTTTTCTGACCTTCGTCAAATCCCTTTCGCACGTTCTGAACTGGTATACCTGCTGCAGATAGTCTAAAAGGTTTCTCAACAACGTGATGTTCGTGTAAGGTCCGTAGTACTCTCCCTCGACCGTTCTTTTCCTGACTATCCTCACCAGCGGGAAGTCATCTTTCGTTATCTCAACGTAGGGATAGTATTCGCTTTCTTTGAGCATCACATTGTACTTTGGTTTGTGCTGAAAGATCAAACTGGCCTCGAGCAGCAAGGCTTCTTTTTCGCTCGAAACCACCAAATAGTCCAGATCAACAGCTTCCTCCAACAAGGCCTTCACTTTTGTGTTTCTGGTGTGAGCGGAATTGGAAAAATAAGTCATCAACCTGCGGCGCAAATCCTTAGCTTTACCTATGTAAAGGTATTCACGTCCCACGCCGTAGAAGATGTAGACACCAGGTTTTCTTGGGGCAAGTTCCGCCTTCCTTCGAAGGTCCATCACCTGGCCTCCGGTTTCTTATTTTACCTGTTTACCGGCAAGAAAATCCCTTGAAGTCCTGTTGGGGTGGTGTTATCATCATTATTGAGAATGAATCTCAACAAGAAAGGGGTGAAGGACGTGTCGCTCTCGGACGTGCCCGTAGGGTTCGAGGCAACGATTATTTCTGTTCCCAACGATTCGGTTGGCAACAGGTTGCTTTCGATCGGTTTCGTGCCCGGTAGCAAGATCAAGGTCATCATGTCCGCCCCCTTGGGTGATCCAAGGACTTACCTGGTCATGGGCAAGATGATTACTTTGCGGAACGACGAAGCGAAGCGAATCACGGTGACTCTGGAAAACGGGATAGAACTGCTTTCCGATGTGACCGAAGGAACCTGGAAAATCATTCACTTGTTTGGGGGCTTGCATTTCCAGACGAAACTCAGGATGATGGGAATCGAGCCCGGCAAGATTGTCAGTGTTCTGTCAAAAGGTCTCGTAAAAACAGAAAAAGGCGTTTTCAAGATAGGAAGCGGTATGGCCAGGAGAATCCTCGTCAGGAGGGATGAAGCTTGACAATTCGTGTTGCCCTCTGCGGCAATCCCAACGTCGGAAAGACCAGCCTCTTCAATGTTCTCACCGGTATGAGGCAGTACGTCGCTAACTGGCCCGGCGTGACGGTGGAGATAAAAGAAGGTGTGAGAAATTGGAAAGGACACCAACTGATCGTGACGGATCTGCCCGGTACGTACAGTCTGCTTTCCGTTTCCATGGACGAAAGGATCGCACGGAATTTTCTGCTTTACAACACTCCTGATGTGGTTGCGGTCGTTGCCGATGCTCTCTCTCTTGAACAGGGACTTTACTTGCTTCTGGAAGTGATAGAACTCGAAGTGAAGGCCGTTCTGGTCGTGAACGCAATAGACGAGGCCAGAAAGAGTGGAATAAACATAGACAGGCAAGAGCTCTCTAAACATTTGAAGGTCCCCGTCGTGCTGACGAGCGCCGTGACTGGAGAAGGCATCCATGAGCTGCTGGACGTGATTGTCGCGACTGCTTCCACTGAATCGAAGAGGATTCTGTTCAGTTTCAGTGGCGAGATTGAGGCAGCTATACAACAATTGAAAAGCATCATAGAGGCCCAGATCGGCGAATCTGCTTCGCGATGGTTCGCGATAAAGTATCTTGAAGGAGATCCGGAGACTGTCCAGAGGTTAGCTGAACTGACCATACCACCCGGAAGTTTGAAAACTCAGATAAGCAAAGAGAGGTATGAACACATACGTCTCATTATTAAAGAATCCGTTGCTGCCACGTCGAAACGACTTTCCTTGAGCGAAGCGATAGACCACGTCATGACTCACAAGTTCATCGGAATACCCATCTTTTTGGCCATCATGTATCTGGCGTTCAACTTCGCTTTCGAAACTGTTCAGCCGCTGAGTGACCTGCTTGATGGGTTTTTCACCTACCTCGCTGAAACAATCAAAACACGTCTCGGTGAGAACATCGTCTCGTCCATGCTGGCAGATGGAATCATAGCTGGCGTTGGTTCTGTCCTCACCTTCGTTCCAAACATCTTCGCGCTGTTTTTCTTACTCGGCGTAATGGAAGATTCAGGATATCTACCGCGAGCAGCTTTCGTTATGGACAGAATCATGTACACTCTAAAACTTTCAGGGAGATCCTTCATGTCCTTCCTTCTCGGTTTCGGTTGCTCCGTACCTGCCGTGCTCTCCACGAGGGGCATATACGATACGAGGGAAAGGATCGTGACGGTTCTCTCAGTACCGTTCATATCTTGCAGCGCCAGACTACCCGTGTACCTTTTGATAGCTTCGATCTTCTTTCCCCGAAACCAGGGCTCGGTCGTTTTTTCAATCTATCTTTTGAGTATATTCATGGCGATGATGAGCTCGCTCGTACTTAACAGGATCATATTCAAAGGTCAGCGTGGCTTTTTCGTCCTGGAACTTCCGAGGTACAGATTACCTACACTGAAGAATTTGGCTCTCTACACGTGGCTGAGGGGCAAACACTTCCTCGTCAAAGCAGGTACCATCATATTCGTGGCATCGATCGTTCTGTGGGCCACGATGTATTTTCCGGACCCCCACGATGTGACGAACTCGTTCGCGGCACAAATAGGTAGAGCGATCTCGTACGTCCTGAAACCGCTGAACTTCGACTGGCGCGCTTCAACTGCTTTGTTCTTCGGTGTGGCGGCGAAAGAAATCATAGTCTCAACGTTCGGGATGATCTTGGGTGCAGAGCCAGGAACGCTGGTGGAACGAATGTCACATCTGTTCGATCCTCTGACAGCTTACAGTTTCATCGTGTTCGTTATGGCGTATGTTCCGTGCCTCGCAACGCTCGCAACGATCAGGTCGGAAATCGGCACGAAGTACGTCATCATCGCGGTGATTTACAGTTTCTTCGCTGCTTATCTCATGGCCCTGGTTGTGAAAACGATAGGAGGTGTGCTGCTGTGAAGCTACTACTCTTGATCGAACATTTGGTGGCGGTCTTGCTGTCCTTTTACATGTTCAAAAGCGAGGCTATGCTCGCCATTTGTGTGTTCATCTTCTCGCTCGTCTATCTTTTCGGTTTGCTGGAGTCGAGAAACGATCCTCATAGGATATACGCACACGCCATGGTGGGAGGCGTTCTGTTCTTCATCGTCGGAGCTTTGACCTTGCTGAACGATCTATCGAAGCTGCAATTGAAGTTCAACCTATCGAGGACTTTGATGATAATACTCGGCTCGGCTGGGTTAATCCAAGCACTGAGAGTGAAGAGACATTTCAAATGAAACGGACGATGAGAAAGTAAAATCCAGCCGAAGCAAGGGCACTCACTGGGACGGTCGCAAACCACGAGATCAGGATGTTCTTCAAAACCCCAACGTTGACGAGTTCCAGACCGCGTGCCATGCCGACACCGACCACGGAACCTACCACAACGTGAGTGGTGGAAACAGGTAGGCCAAGCACAGAAGCGAGCAACACGGTCGAAGCGGTACTGAAATCGATACAAAATCCTCGAGAATTGTTCAGTTGGGTGATTTCCTCTCCAACTGTTTTCATAACCTGCTGGCCGAGTGAGAGCGCTCCTACGGAGATACCGAGACCACCGAACGCAAGCAACCAGAGTGGTACGTGAACTTTCTGGGCCACGTTTCCATGAGATATGATCCAGTAAACCAGAGCGAGTGGACCAACTGCGTTGGCCACATCGTTAGCACCATGAGAAAAGCTCACGTAACAGCTCGTCATGATCTGCAATCTTTTGAAAACTGACTCGACGTATTCGTATTCATCTGAATTCGATTTGAGCCTGTGCAACAGAACCACTCCGAATACGCTTGCGATACTCGCTATGATTACAGACCAAGTCAAGCTCCTGTCGAACGATACTTTCAGAGTTTTGAGACCGAACAGCAAACACACTATGAAAAATGTGGCGAAAACAATCACTGGTATCGCTTTCTTCATGGCACTTGCGGGATGGACCCTTCTGAGGATCGTGTGAGATATGATCTTAAAAAGCACATAAGCCAGCAACCAACCGGCGATAGGTGACAGAACCCAGCTGATAACGATGCTGATCATTCTCTCCCAGTTGACCGCATGAAGACCCGCACTCGCTATTCCAAAACCCGCCATACCTCCAACGATCGAATGTGTGGTTGATACGGGCATACCCCAGACGGTCGCCAGCAAGATCCACACTGAGGAACCGAGCAGAGCAGCCAGCGCACCCGCGAGGACCACTTTTGGATCGTTCATGAATTCAACTTTCACGATACCTTTCGTTATCGTTGTCGCCACATGCGACCCGAACATCACGGCACCCAAGAACTCGAGAACCGCTGCAATCATCACCGCTTGCCTGGCAGTTATCGCTCGTGCGCCTACCGCCGTGGACATGGAATTCGCCACGTCGTTCGCACCTATGGATAAGGCCATGATGAAGCCTATGACGAACGCTATGAACGCTATCACTTCGATCACTCCTCAGCTCCTGGCGATCATTCTAATCCTTTCGGCGACGTTCTCCGCACGGTCCGCGGCTCGGGTCAGCAACCGCGTGATCTTTTCAAGGTACATGATGTCCACCGGATGGAGCACGTTTTTGAGCGAGAAGATCTTCTTGGCGAGGGCGAGTGACAATCTGTCCGTTCCACTTTCATCGGACTCGACCCTCTGTGCGAGCATGTTCTCCTCGCTGGCAACCACTGGTGAAAAAGCGGATTCGACGAGTTTAGACAGCTCCCGAACGGACTCCACCATGAACTTGACCGCATCCTGAACCTTCTCGGCGAGGTCGAAAAGCATATCCATCAATTCTTTCTGCAGAGGCTTATCGAACCTGTATATAAAGAGCAGTTTCACAAAGTCATCCACGGCGTCGATCACGGCATCCTGGTCGTGAAGTATCAGCAACAGATCAACCCTGTCGAAGTAGACAAACTTCAACCTCGAATACACCTCTCTGATCCTGATCTTTATCTCGTCCGCTTCGTCTTCGAGCTGGTCGACCATCTGAACTAATTCATCCAGGGGTTCGTTGCGGAAAAACTTTTCCAGTGCCACCGTGATCTGTTCCGTAGCTTTTTCGACTAACTTCGCGTGATCGTACAGCAGCTTCAAAGGTGACTCGGGGGGGAAAAGTTTCCCGATGAACTTAGCCATGCGCTTCACCTCATCCGTAGAGAAGATATCCCACCAGGCCAGTCAAGAGAACCAACGGTAACATCCTCAGAATGGTTTTCGATAAATCTACCCTGAAGTATTTCAGCGTCAAAACCAGGCACAGATGTACCGGTGAGAGCAACACTCCAAGAACGGAGAACACATAAATCAGAAGTCCGATTTCTTCGCCGCCCATACCCACAACCACAGGGTACGATATGCCCACCGCCGCATGCGTTATGCCTGTCGACATACCAGAGAGCAAGGGCAAAACGATTGCGACGAGCTTTGAACTGAGTCCGAACCCTGTGAGCTCCTGGCTTGCACGTTCACCCAGTCCGAAGTCTACCATAGCATGTTTGAACATGAACACGATCAGAAGCACGGGTACAACATCGAGCCTTTTCAGGGTGCGCTTCACAGCTTCCAGAACATGTTCGTGTCTGACTATCGCGTACAACGAACTCACCAGAAGTAGTGCGAGCCAGCCTTCCATTTTGAAGAGAAGTATCATCAGTCCAACGGAAAGGACCAAAATTAAAGGCCAGAGTTGCTTCCACTCCGATCGACTGAGCCTGTTGAATTTTGGCAGTTTCAAACCGTTCAGGTACAGCCAGCCAAAGAGAAATGACACCAGGAAGAGTGGGAAGAGCTTTAAGGAAATCACTCCCACCTTCATGGAAGTCAATCCAGCGAGCAGGTACATCGCGGGATAGACTGGCCAGAAGAACTCCAGACAGTGCCGGAACCAGTAGTTGACCATCAGCTTTTCCAGACTGGACATATCTTTCCCGATGTAATCCACCAACGGAGCTGTGAACATAGCACCTGCTGGCATCGGCATGAGACCAATCGCGGACGGAATGAAGACCACAGCGCCCCTTGAACCATGAAACAATTTCTGTACAGATTGCGCCATTTTTTCAGCGTCCCCAGATGTTTCCATGATCTCGCCAAGGAAATATATGAAAAAGATGGCTGGAACGAGCGTTAGAAAAGATCTATCCTGAAGAGCAGCAAACAACAATTTGATTGGTGCAGTTCTCACAGCACCGTTCATGAATACGAAAAAGCCAAAACCTGATATCATAGATAAGAGCAAGATTTTGGCCAACCGCTGTACCACCATTATCAAAGCTAATGAAAAGATGATTGAAAAGACGACCACGACGTTTCCTCCCGAGCACGATTCTAATATTACCGATGGGGTGAGAGCGTGTGATCAAAATTAAGAGACTGTATGAAGAAGGCAAAGATTTTTTTGCCGTGAGCGATGAAAGCCCTTTCTATCCAGACGGTAAAGGCGGTCAACTGGGCGATCGCGGTACTATAGGACCCGCAAGGGTGCTCTTTGTGAAAGAAAGTGGTGGCGAAATTCACCACAAGATAGACAGACCCATCGAGATCGGAGAGTACGATTTCCAGATCGATTTGACCCGGCGCGAAGATATCGCGGTGCAGCATTCCGCACAGCACATCCTTTCGGCAGCATTCTTGAAAATAGCGCAGGCACAAACTTTGAGCTTCCATATGGGTGAAGAATCATCAACGATAGATATCGACTCACCGATTCTCACCGAAAGGACCATAGAAGATGTGGAAGATCTGGCAAACAAAATCGTCAGAAGCCATCTGAACGTAGAAATCCTCATCGTTGACAAGGATGAAGCCGAGCGAATGAATCTGAGAAAATCTATAAGTGAAAAGGTTGGACAGAACGTCAGGATCGTTAAAATTGGGGACTTCGATACAGCCGCCTGTGGAGGGTTTCACGTCCAAAATACTGGTCAAATTGGGATCATCAAGATCATCGACTGGGAGAAAGTGAAGGGCACTTTGACGAGGGTCTACTTCGTCGCAGGTGCAAGGGCTCTCAAACACTTTCAAAAGTGCATCTTCGTAACGAAAGCTCTTCAAAAGGCCCTCACCTGTTCTCTGGAAGACCTCGGGACCAGGGTCGAATCTCTGATAGAGAAGGTCAAATTCCTCTCTTCTCAACTCGAGAGACTGTCACAGGAACACGCGGAAGCCATCAAGAACAGCTTGCCGGGCAGAGAGATTTCCGGTTACAGGGTCAGTTTTTACGAGGGGTTCGATGGTGTGGCAAAAGCGTTGTTGAAAAGTCACAATGCAGACCTCATGGTTTGTAAAGTCGAGGAAGAATTCGTTCTGAGTTCAGAAACACTGGACTGCGCACAGATCGTTTCGAAGCTGAAATTGGTTTTGAACGCGCCGGGCGGTGGCGGCAAAAAACGTGGCTCGGTGAAAGCGAACATCAGTATGGAGGAGTTCCTGAACGCTCTCGAAAAAGCGATGGGGGTGAAAGAATGAAGTTATCGTTCGCCAGACTCCCTACACCGATTGAAATTCTGCCGAGGCTCAGCAGGCGTTATGAACGTGAGATATTCGTTAAAAGGGACGATCTCACAGAGTTCATATCCTCAGGCAACAAGATTCGCAAACTCGAGTTCCTCCTGGCCGACGCAGTACGAAACAGATGTGATACGGTGTTCACCTGCGGCGGGGAACAATCCAACCACGCACGCGCGACCGCTCATCTGTGTGTCAAGCTCGGTTTGAAACCGGTTCTGTTCCTGAGAGAGAGCCAGCCGGAACAGAACAACAACCTCTCAAGGAGAATCAGGAGTTTCTTTGCGAGTGATGAGGCCGAGTGGAAATACTTCAAAGAAGCAGTTAACGGAAATCTTTTGATCGACAAACTGCTCGGTGCTGAGATCGTTTTCGTTTCTCAACAACAGTACGCGAAGATCGACGAGGTTTTTGAAGAGTACAAAGAAAAGTACGAGTCCCAGGGTCGAAAGGTTTACATCATACCGGAAGGAGGATCGAACGCGCTGGGGGCGCTCGGTTACGTCTGGGCCGTGGCAGAGATGACGAATCAGATCGACCTTTCACAGATCGACGCCATCTACTGCGCCGTAGGCAGCGGTGGTACCTATGCCGGTTTGCTCGCAGGTCTGAGATTCCTCGGATACGAAACGCCCGTCATAGGGATCAACGTGACCAAAAGGGAAGCAAAATATTTCGTGGAGAAGGTGTTGAAGATCGTCGATGAACTCGCCGAATACGGAATAAGAGTGAACGTGAAGCCTGAAGATATCAAAATCACGGATGATTTCAGTGGCCCGGCGTACGCTGTGCCAACCGAGGCCGACGTTGAATGCATAAAGATAACGGCATCAACAGAAGGAATCGTGCTCGATCCGGTCTACACATCCAAGGCGTTCAGAGGCATGCTTCAGACGAGCAGGAGAGGTCAAAAAGTTCTGTTCGTTCACACCGGTGGCACGTTCGGTCTGTTCGCGCAGGCGCACAGGTTCATGGAGCTGTGAAAAGGTTCATCCTTTTCTGTTTCGTCGCCTTTTCGATGTTTCTTTCAGTATCGTGCGTGAATCTGGCCGGCTCCAACATCACAGTCATTCTGCCGGACAAGTTGTACGCCGGTAGGCCGTTTGAGCTGAAGATCGGCGTCGTTGATTGGCTCGGAGTTCCTTTGAAGGGTGTCGATGTGAACGTGAACGGTTTGACCTTCACGACGGACGAGTCTGGGTATGCGAGAGTACCTTTGTTTCTCAACGCAGGTCTTTACAAACTGAAGGTGAGCTACAAAGAAGTCACGGAAGAAATCCTTCTCAACGTGCAAGAGGCCTCCTGGCTTGTTCTCTGCTGGTTCGGTGCGGACAACAACCTCTCAAACTACGTGAGTGGCGATCTTGTAGAAATGCAGATGGCAGCGAAAGACGTTGCGGTCATAGCGTTTGTGGATCAGAGTGGGAATCTGAACGATGGAGTCTACGCACTTTCAACCGATGGAAGGTTCGTCAAGGTGGAATCGTTCGCGAACGATGTCAACAGTGGATCTAAGGATAGTCTTTCACGTTTCGTCGAAAAATACCACGCGTACGCCGCGAGGAGGAAGGCGCTCGTTCTCTGGAACCATGGGACGGCGTGGGACGACACCGATCCGTACAGAGTCAAGGGTATTTCCTACGATGACGAAAGCAGGGAATTTTTGAAAATTTTGGAACTGAAAGAAGCCCTGGAAAATCTCCGGTGGGACGTGCTGGGCTTCGATGCGTGTTTGATGGGTTCAGTGGAAGTTCTTTACGAACTGAAAGATCTCGCCGACTACTTCATCGCTGCTCCAAGTTTGATACCAGCTTCGGGGTGGAACTACAAATTTCTCAGTGAGGTTTCACATGTTGAACCTGAAGATTTTTGCAGGAAGGTAATTGGGTACTGGAGGCAAACTTACAGTGGCACCGATTACGAAGATGCACTGAACGGCTGGCGTTCAGACCAGCTGGGCAGAGCTGTGAGCGTTCTGGCCACCATGACGAATGGAACTCCTGCGATCCAGATCCGTGCGACTGTTTACAGCGATAGACCTCGTCTGTGCGACCTTGGTGAAGTTCTGGGACAATTTGGATGGGATCAAGCCCTGAGTGAGTTCCAATCGGCACGGATTCCAGAAGTCACTGACCTCAAAATCTATCTCAGTGTGTTCTTACCTATGGATAAGAATGAACTCGAAAACTACTACGATATGTATTCTCAGCTCTCTTTCGCCAAGCATACCGGATGGCTCGATTGGCTGGACAATCTGTGGTGAATTCCTTGTTCACAGTGAAATTACTTTTCGTTAATCGATCCTGTCCGTATCTATTTTGTGGAGAGCGCGCTCGGATGAAAGGAACCAGTACGAAACCGTAATTGGCATAGGTCTACCCCTTCGGTGCCGGAGACTTTTGTTATCCTTAATGATTATTATCAACCCCACCTCCGAGGTTTTTGAGAAAGTGTCCCTTTCCGCATCGCCTTCTATTCTGGCTTTCTTCTCAGATGAAGATCGCGCCAAGAATGTGCTTATGAACGAGTCATCGAACGCAAAGAAGCTCAGACAAGCATCAGCGATGATAGAATCTTGCTCAGACTGCCTCAGGAGGTGGATAGGTTGAACAGAAAACTTCTGCTCCTGTGCTTTTCATCTTTGCTGCTCCTCATCTCCTGCGTTCCTGTCTGTGACGAAACGGGCTCTCTCGTCGTGAAATTCGTTTTCACCAAGGCGATCCCGAGCAGCATGCCGACCTCGGCGCTCATCGTACTCAGCAAGGGTATGAGGACTCTCTCCAAAGATGTGAACTTGGTGAACCAGGACGGCGTCGTCTTTCAATCGATCGAGAAAGGCGTCTGGGACGTCTACGTCGAGCTCAGAGACGACCAGGGCTACGCGATTTACATCGGTCAAACACGGGCGGAAGTCGTTGCGGGGAAACAGAGCACAGTCAGCGTGCCCATGACTCTGAACTCCGCGGATCTAAAGATAAACGTCTCAGTCGCGTCTACTCAAGCAGGCAGTGTGGAACTGAGCGTATGGTCCTCACAGAGTTTCATGAACGAAACACGAAATCTTCAGAGCGGCAAAGCGACCTTCGAGTTTCACAACCTCGCGAGCGCGGTGTGGAATGCCAGGCTCACTCTGTACGATCAGTCGGGAACAGAAATGCTGGTATGGCCTGAAAACGCGTCGATTGGGCTGGAACTTCAACCTGGCAGGATGAACGAGTATTCGTTCAGAATAGACGAATTTGGGAACGTCGAGCTTTTAATAAGCATAGAGAGTCCTCAGACAGTTTCCACAGCCACACTCACGAACACCGACGAAGGAATCCTGATTTCCTGGTTGCCAGTGGAAAGAGCTTCCATATACGAAATATACAGGCTGGAACAAGATTACTGGGTCAAAGTTTACGAAGGAAGTTCCACTTCGTTCCTCGATCGAGATGTGGTAGAAAACGTTGAATACTGTTATGTTTTCAATGTCGTGAGTGAAGATGGAAGGCACAGTGGTTTTTCCGAGCCTTTCAGGATCGTCAGGGACACGCAGAGGATTTTCATCGCTTTCGCAGACAACACGATAGCCCGATTCAGGATGGGTCAGTCATCGATAACCTCCGTTGCTTCCAGTTCGGTTTCGGAGGAAATCAAAGCGCTGAGGGCCGTGGGAAATGATCTGTACGTTCTCACTTCCGGTTCCTTGTTTCAGCTGAACGCAAACGATTTGAGAACATTATCCAGCTTCAAGCACAACACTCTTCTCTTCAGCCAGAATTTCAGTATGAACGATGAATGTCTGTTCTTATATTCATCTGGCACGCTCAAGAAATTGCCGTATTTGGATTTGAACCGGATCAAAACCTTATCGATAAACACGACCACGATAGATGCGGACCGTTACGTGGTCGCTCTGAGTAACCAAGACCTCCACGTGATCGATCCTGAGACTTTTCGAGTACTCCTCGTTCAGAGAATAGAAAATCCGGCAAGGGTTTTCACGCGAGGACAGTTCGTGTTCGTGCTTTGCGAGAACAACGGCACATACACGCTCGATTCTTACACAATGAACGCTTCAACTTTGCTTCCAGAGACCAGCTATCCTGTGAACGGCGACGTTAGATGTCTGGACGCTTCGAGCGATCTATTCTGCATCGGAGTTTACAACAGTGGAGTCTACTTAGGTAGGATCGGAAAAGCAGGTCTCATCAGGCTGAGCTCGACATTCCCCAAAGCCGTCAAGATGGTTGGAAACCTGTTGTACATACTGTATACTAACAAGCTGGAAATCTACTCGATCGATCCAGAGACCCTCTCAGCCACTCAGATTCTGTCGGCCGTTCTTTCACAGAATGCAGTGGCACTGTTTGCCGATTGAAGTGTTCTGGGGGTGAAACGATGTGGTTGATCCTCTCTGACACGCACGACAACTTGAACAGCATCGAAAGATTCGTTGAAGAGGCGAGACGTCGAAACGTGACACACGTGTTCCACTGTGGTGATGTAGTATCACCTTTCGCGCTGAACAGATTGTTGAAGATCGAAGCAGAATTCCACGCAGTCTTCGGTAACAACGATGGAGAAGTACTGCTTCTGGCCCAAAGAGCTTCGGGAAGGATCGTCAAAGGACCCATCGAGCTGGTAGTCGATGGAAAGAAGATCGTCATGATGCACGAACCGTTCGCGTTGGAAGCCCTCCTAATTTCTCAGCAGTACGATTTCATTTTCTACGGGCACACGCACAAACTCGATGTACGAAAGCAGGGCAGGACCGTTCTGGTCAATCCAGGCGATGGTAGTGGATACCTGGCCGAAAAGCCGAGCGCCGTTTTCGTGGATCCAGAAACTGGGCAGGTTGATGTGTACCGATTGTGAAGAAAAAAAGAATCCAGTGTAAACTGACGGACCGCTGGCGCCGTGATCGCCCACAGAATCGCACTCTCCGACCGACCACATTTCTGAGAAGAATTGTATTTAACCCGATTTAGAACCAGAAGTGCTCGCTCATGAATTGATTTTCTGTCCAATCCGGTGGTAAAGGGCAGAAAGCATATGCTATCGAGTTAAAATACAAAATTTAAATTTTTTTCTTCTAAAAGGGCCGCTTTGACGGCCCTTTCTTTCACTTCATATAATCCACGTAGCATCTATTCGAAAGGAGTGATCGCATGAGACGAGTAGTCATCACGGGAATGGGTATAGTCAGTCCGATCGGAATTGGAAAAGAAGAGGTCCTCGCCAATCTGGAACGTTCTACCGTTGCCATCGATCGTATCAGCAGTTTCGATGCCAGCAAGCTTCCCGTCAGGATAGCGGCTGAGGTGAAGAATTTCGATGTTGAGAAATACATAGACAGAAAGCTCGCGCGGAGGACTGACAGGTTCGTTCATTTCGCCCTCGTCGCCTTCAAAGAGGCGCTCGAACAGGCGAAGATAGATCTTTCAACCTTCTCCGAGAGAACAGCGGTGCTCGTGGCCTCGGGCATGGGCGGTTTCATCACCCTCGACACGGAGAACAACAAGTTCCTCGCGGAGGGTGCCTCCAAGGTCAGTCCCTTCCTGATACCCATGTTGTTGATCAACATGGCCTCGGGGATCATCTCGATAGAGTACGGTCTGAAAGGGGTTAACTTCGCACCGGTGAGTGCCTGTGCAGCTTCTGGACACGCGATCGCGTTGGGTACCTTGTTGATCAGACACGGATACGCTGACGTGGCCATCGTTGGTGGTTCGGAGGCCACGATAGCCCCGCTGCCGATAGCAGGTTTTGCGAGCATGCGAGCACTCTCAACAAGGAACGACGAACCGAAGAAGGCTTCCAGACCTTTCGATGTTCAGCGTGACGGTTTCGTGATGGGCGAGGGCGGTGCCATACTCATCCTCGAAGCCGAAGAAATCGCGCTTCAGAGGAATGCAGAAATCATAGCTGAAGTCAAAGGGTTCGGTATGAACGACGATGCTTACCATATGAGTGCTCCAGACCCGGAGGGACGTGGCGCGGAAAAGGCCATGAGGATGGCTTTGGAAGATGCAAAACTGTCTCCCGAAGACATCCAGTATGTGAGTTGCCATGCGACGAGCACACCTGCTGGAGATGTTGCGGAAGCCAAGGCGATCGAGAGGATTTTTGGAAAGAACGTACTGGTGAACAGCGGCAAGGCCTTGATGGGGCACCTGCTCGGGGCGGCGGCAGCCGCCGAAACGGTGATCGGAATTCTGCAGATGCAGGAAGGCTTTCTCCATGCGATGCCAAATCTGGACGAGAAAGATCCAGAGGTGAACATAAACGTCGTTGGCAAAGAACCGATCAAAGTCACGATCGATAACTTCGTCAAAAATTCTTTCGGCTTCGGGGGCCACAACGTGTCGATCGTCATCGGGAGGTACGAGCCATGAACGTGGATGAAATACTTCAAATCCTACCACACAGATTTCCCATACTGCTCGTGGACAGAGTTTTGGAGAAAGATGGGAAGAAAATCGTGGCGATCAAGAACGTTACGATCTCGGAGATCGTCTTTCTGGGACATTTTCCGGAGTATCCCATCTATCCCGGTGTTCTGATCATCGAAGGCATGGCCCAGGCGGCGGGGCTGTTGCTCCTGAAACCTGGAGAAAAAGTGGTTCCCTTGTTCCTGGGCATAGATAACGCGCGGTTCAAGTCGCCCGTCAGGCCTGGGGACGTTCTACGTTACGAGGTAGAAATCGTCGAGAGCAAACTCAACGTGGTGAAAGTGAGAGCAAGGGCGACTGTGGACGAAAGGCTCGTCGCGAGCGCCGAACTTCTGTTGGGAGTGAAGAGACGTGAAGAACAGGGTGACTGAACTTTTCGGCATCGATCATCCCATCATCATGGGTGGCATGGCCTGGGCCGGGACAGCCAAGCTCGCCGCGGCCGTATCGAACGCGGGCGGCCTGGGAATGATTGGCTCCGGTGCGATGAGGGCACAGCAGCTGAAGGAAGCGATCGAGCAGATCAGAAAACTCACCGATAGGCCTTTTGGCGTGAACGTGATGCTCGCTTCTCCTTACGTTGAGGAACTTCTGGACGTCATCGTTCAAGAGAACGTGCCCGTGGTTTCGTTCGGCGCAGGCAATCCAGTCAAGTACATTCCGAAGTTGAAGGACCGGGACATCAAGGTTATCGTCGTGGTCGCTTCCGATTCGCTGGCGAAACTCGTCGAAAGGGCTGGTGCCGACGCCGTCGTGGCCGAGGGTATGGAATCTGGTGGACACATAGGAGAGGTCACCACGATCGTGCTGGTCAACAAGGTCGCAAGGTCTGTGAACATACCCGTGATCGCCGCCGGAGGCATCGCAGACGGTCGCGGTATGGCAGCCGCATTCGCACTCGGGGCTGAGGGTGTCCAGATGGGAACGAGGTTTCTCGCCACCGTCGAAGCTGAGGTACACGAGAACTACAAGAAGAAGATCCTCAACGCGTCGATAAGGGACACGGTGGTGACAGGTGCAAAACTCGGTCATCCCGCACGCGTGATCAAAACGCCGTTCGCGAGACAGGTCCTCGAACTCGAAGTGAAGAGTCCAGAAGAGGCGGAATCCATACTCGTCGGGAGTTTGAGAAAAGCCGTGATCGACGGAGATCTCGATGCTGGTTCCTTCATGGCAGGTCAGGTGGTCGGTCTCATAGAAGACATACCCACCGTGAAAGAGTTGATCGAGAGGATCATGAAAGAGTTTCATGAAACGGTACAAAAAATCTGCAGGGAGGTGGAAGTGTGTTAGCCTTTGTCTTTCCCGGTCAGGGCTCACAATATTCCGGCATGGGAAGAGATTTCATGTCTTATCCAAGGGCTCGATACTTCTTCGAACGGGCGAAGGAAGTGCTGGGCATAGACATGTACCAGCTGATGAATGCGGAAGAGGAAATCCTCAAAATAACGGAGAACGCTCAACCGGCGATATATCTTGCAAGTTACATAGCCTTCGACGAGCTGGTCCGAAACGGTGTCGTGCCCAACGTTGTGGCAGGTCACAGCCTTGGTGAGTACACCGCGCTCGCAGCCGCGGACGTTTATGACTTCGAGCTCGGTCTGTATCTCGTGAGAAAGAGAGGCGAGTACATCTCGCAGGCCGTTCCACCGGGACTGGGCGGTATGGCCGCCGTGATCGGAGCGGACGCATCGAAAGTCGAGGAAACCATCGCGGACATAGAAGGGGTGTGGATCGCGAACTACAACGCACCGGACCAGGTCGTGATCAGCGGTTCAATGGAAGCGGTGAGAAAGGCATCAGAGAAGTTGAGAGCTGTTGCGAAACGGGTGATAGAGCTGAAAGTGAGTGGGCCGTTCCATACACCGTTGCTCGAATCCGCGCGCGAAAAGATGGCGAAGGAACTCAGGGGAGTCAAGTTCCGGAGGCCAAGATGGCCGATCGTCATGAACAGCACTGCTAAGGAAACGACGGACCCTGAAGAAATCAAAGAAAACATCCTCGCGCAGATAAGCGGTCCGGTGAAATGGTACCAGTCGGTAGACAGGATGGTGTCTATGGGTGTTCACGGCTTCGTGGAAGTCGGACCTCAGAAGGTTCTGACGAATCTCATCAAGAAAATGAAACCAGAGGCCTCACAGCATTTTTCAGAGATTCTGGCAGAAGAGAAGAAACCGATCCCACAAGTTGTGTGAACTGCGATCTTGGTAGAAAAGGCGGGTTTATCCCGCCTTTTGTTTTTGTCCACATCGTGAAAAGTCCATGTGGAAATCTCGTGTTCGGTCCTTACGGTTGAACGCGATTGTGGGTTGCCACGTTTTTTTCTCTGGCTCATGCCTCTGATCCACGAGCGCACTTTCCTGTAACTCCACGCCGAAATACCTGGTTCCTGTTCTATAATTTATCTCAGGGCAACGTGAATGCTCGCAGTTCTCGTTCATGGGGTCTGCCCAGGCGTTGAAGTGTTGCTCGAAGGACTGAAACGTGAGGGATTGAACCTGGCAGAGATCGACGAACGTGCCGTTTTCTCACAAAACATTTCTTCGCGTCAAACTCTGAAAGAAACCATCGATGTTCTCCACAAGCTTCGTGCAAGAAAGGTTTTATTCATCGGGAACGATGGGCTTTTGCAACTCTCTTACGGTGTTTGTTCGACGGGCTTTCAGGTGGCTTACGTTCCTTCGGCAGACTCGAGTCTGGCAGGAAAGGCCATGGGAACTTCAACAGTCGCAAGATTTCTCTCTCACCTTTTGACCCTGTCAAAGGAGATGAGACACTGCAACACGGTGAAGGTTCTGTTGCCTATCGGTTTGAGAAACTTACTATCGAAGCTTCCATCGTTCCTCGAATCGATCGACGAAGATGAAGGTTGTTCTTTGTTGGTTCCAGGCAGTCAGGTGAAAGAAAGCAGGATCGATCTCAGAGAATTTCTCAACTGCTTGGATATCGACGAACGAGAAAGACAGCACCTGCAAACGCTGGCGCGGAATTTATGCGAAGCTTTCACGAAATGGAAGAAGGTCCACCACGTTTTCTGTTTTGATGAAGAACCGGTTCCGATCTCAAAGGTTTACGAACTCTGGAAGAAGGTGAAGGAAGATGAAGGGTCATCATCCGTTCGTGAAGTGGGCGATCAAGAGTATCGAAAGCTACATTCTGGATGGAAGGATGGTTGATCCGATCAAAGACGGCGCCCCGGAAGAATTGTTGAATCGCAGGGCGGGGGCTTTCGTCAGCCTGCATCTCCTGGATGGATCTTTGAGAGGATGCATCGGGACTTTCATGCCAACCAGATCGAACCTGGCGCTCGAGATCAGAGACAACGCGATCGCCGCCGCGACACAGGATCCTCGATTTGAACCGGTGACGCCAGAGGAACTGGACGATATCGAAGTCACAGTGGACATACTCAGCGAGCCTGAGAAAGTGGCAGACACCAGTCAACTCGATCCGAAAAGGTACGGCGTGATCGTCGTCAGTGGTTACAGGAGAGGGTTGTTACTGCCCGATTTGCCCGGTGTGGACAGCGTTGAAGAACAGCTCCGAATAGCACTCAGAAAGGCCGGAATTTCAGAGCGGGAACGTTTTGACGTGTACAGGTTCACAGTCGAGCGGTACCACTGAGAGGTGATTTCGTGCAGAGGATGGCACTTTACTTTTCCACCTTGGATGAAAACAGAATCAAATGCGAACTCTGCCCCCATCACTGCGTGCTCGAAGATGGACAGGTTGGTCTTTGCCTTGCCCGGCGCAACCAGAGTGGAGTGATGGAGACGCTGAATTACGGCGAAATAACCTCCATCGCTCTGGATCCGATCGAGAAAAAACCGCTGTTCCATTTCAATCCCTCGGAGTACATACTCTCTGTGGGAACGTTCGGTTGCAACATGAAGTGTTTCTTTTGCCAGAACTGGGAGATCTCGCAGCAGGTTGCACCCACGAAGCGCGTCTCGCCGCAACAGCTGGTCTCGATCGCGCAGAGCAGGGGATCTCGTGGTATAGCGTACACGTACAACGAGCCGTTCATCTGGTACGAGTTCGTCCTCGACACGTCGAGGGTTGCGACGAAAGAGGGTCTCTACAACGTGCTCGTAACGAACGGTATGATCGAAAAAGAACCTTTGAAACTTCTGCTTCAATCTATTCACGCTATGAACATCGATCTCAAAGCCTTCGACGAACGTACCTACGCGAGACTTGGCGGAGACCTCAAAACGGTGCTGAACACGATAGAGACGTGCGTTAAAGCCAACGTGCACGTCGAGATCACGACGTTGATCGTGCCACAGCTGAACGACGATCTGAAACTTCTCGAAGAAGAGTTCCGCTGGATAGCAAGTCTCGACAGGTCGATACCTTTGCATCTTTCCAGATACTATCCATCTTACAAGTACAACGCTCCGGCAACGTCGCCAGCGTTCTTGATCGAAGCCTACAACCTCGCCAGGAAGTATCTCGACTTCGTCTACATCGGGAACCTCTGGGATCCCGAATACGAGAAAACGGTGTGCCCGGACTGCGGAACGTTATCGATCGCGCGTAGAGGTTACGAGGTGCAGATTGTTGGACTCGACGCGGAGGGAAGGTGTAGCAAGTGCGGCAGAAAGATAGTAAGAATCTTTTGAAGCTCGATAGGAAGATCCTGTTGGTTGCCGTTTCTCTCGTCTCCGTTGTGCTGATCATTTTTTTAACGTCTTTTCTGAAAGCGCCCCCGAACTATTACGAACTGACCGGTTTCACGCTCGGGACCTACTGCAGAATCGTGGTCTCTTCCAGAAAAGGTTCCAAAGTTCTGGCCCAGGTCATATTCAACGAACTCGATAGAATTTACAAGAAGTTCAATCCCAACGATCCGGCGAGCGTGATCAGCAGGATCAACGCCTCGAACGATTGGGTCGATATCGATGAGGAAACTTTCGCCCTACTCGATGCAGCCGTCCGCTTCAGCAAGCTCACCAACGGCGCTTTCGATCCAACCTTAGGTGAACTGATCCGCCTCTGGGGTTTCGATAAGATAGCGGAAGCACCTCCAAGCAGAGTTCCTTCGCTCAAAGAGATAGAAGAAGCTCTCAAGCACATTGGAACAGACAAATTAGAACTGGATTTTCAAAGAAGAAGGGTGCGACTCCTGAATGGAGCAAAGCTGGACCTTGGTGGAATAGCGAAAGGTTATGCCCTGGACCGGGCGTACCAGGTGGCAAAAGAAGTCGATAAGGACTGCACGGGCTTCGTCGAAGCCGGTGGGGATATCAGGATACTCGGTCCGAAGTTTGGGTCCAGGCCCTGGGTAGTGGGTGTGAGGAATCCCAGGCAGAGTGACGCAGCCATAGCGTATCTGTATTTGACCTCGGGCGCGGTTGCAACTTCAGGCGATTACGAAAGATACTTCGAAGTCGGAGGGGTTCGTTACCATCACATACTCGATCCCAAGACTGGTTTTCCCGCCAGAGGGGCCATCTCGGTCACCGTGGTTGCGGACAACGCGGTAACGGCGGATGCCCTTTCAACGGCCGGGTTCGTCATGGGAACGGACTGGGAATACGTGGTACTCGAGTTCCCAAAGTTTGGAGGAAACGTTCTCATGGTCACGGACGATGGTTCGATAAGACGCTCACCAGCGATGGTCGTCTATGAACAGTCGCGATGAGCTCTTCAAGAAACGCGATCTTTTTCTCATCATCTCACTAATGGTAGTTTTTCTCGGCCTTTACTGGGGGAAATCTCAGAAAGGGCAAACCGTTGAAGTCTTCGTCGGTGGAAAACTGTCCATGCAGATCAGAGTGGCCGGATCGTACGAACTCCACGATGGCGACAAATACTTGATGAAAGTGGTCTTCGACGGTCAAAAGGTCCACGTTGAAAACGCCGACTGCCCTCTGAAAATCTGTGAGAAGACAGGGCGTGTGGGACCTGGCGGTGTGATCATCTGCGTACCCAACAGAGTGCTCATAAAGTTCAGAAAGGTTTCCAACGAGGGTGTGGACGTGATGACCTGGTGAACGTTCGAAGGCTGGCTCTAATTTCTTCTCTCGCCTCTCTTGGAAGTGTCATCTATTTTCTTGAAACGTTCGTGCCGTTCCCGTTGCCTTACGGTCGCTGGGGTTTATCGAATCTGGTCGTTCTGATCGCGGTGATGCTGTATGACTTCAAGACAGTTTTAGCTGTGAGCCTTCTGAAGAGCGTCGTTGGTTCTCTAATCACAGGAAGGCTCTTCAGCATCGTGTCTCTCATGTCCGTGGCAGGTTCCGTAGCAGCCGCAACGGGTGAATACATCGCTTACAGGAGTTCTATATTCGGGCTGGTCGGCATCAGCGTTCTCGGAAGTGTTGCCAACAACGTGGCACAGGCGCTCGTTGGCGCCATGAGCATAAGAAGCTGGTCTTTCCTGCTCATACTCCCGCAAATGCTTTTTCTCGGTGTACCCGGAGCGATCCTCAACGCTTATCTGGCAGAGAGAGTGGTGAGACGTGCGAAGGATAATTTTGGCTTCAGCGTCGCCCAGGAGAGCGCAGATAATGAGCATGATACTAGAAAGATTCGAAATCATCGCACCGAAGGTTGACGAGCCACACTTCTCTACGCCTCAGGAAACAGCCGAAAAGCTCGCGCTGCTCAAAGCCGTGAGCGTTTTTGAAAGCAACAGGGACGCCCTGGTTATCGCCGCCGACACGGTGGTCGACCTGGACGGTGAAATACTGGGCAAGCCATCGAACGAACTCGAAGCGCGTGAACAGCTCTTCAAGCTCATGGGTCGGTGGCATCGAGTACACACTGCAGTGGCAATAGTGAGTCAACATGAGACGTGGCTGAACCTGAAGTCCGCGAGTGTCAAGTTCAGGGATGTTCCCTCGGATTTCGTTTTTTTCTACTCCTCGAGATACTCACTGGACAAAGCTGGTTCTTACGGGCTTCAGGACATCGGAGCGGTCTTCGTTGAACGCGTGGTCGGTGATCCGTACGTCGTCATCGGCCTACCAGTTTACGAGGTATGGAACTATCTGTATTCGAGGGGGATCTGGCGTGTTGAAACCACGTGAGAGAATGAAAGTCGCAGGCCCCGAAAGTCTGTCGATCGAAGAGCTTCTCGCCATAATTCTGAGAACTGGCAAAAAGGGCAAGAGCGTGTACGAACTGGCACAGGAAATCATCCACAGGTTCGATGGTTCGTTGAGAGCCCTGTCGAACGCGTCGCTCGAAGAAATCGCTGCCATAGACGGTGTGGGATTGGCGAAAGCGGCGAGTGTCAAGGCTGCATTGGAACTTGGAAAGCGCCTCTACACGGAGCTCGCAAAACCACGGACGGTTTTGACCAGCCCCACGGCCATATTCGAGTTCTGCCACGACATGAGATTGTATGACAAGGAAATCGCGCGCGTTTTGCTCCTCGATAGTAAACTCTCCCTGATCACTTACAGCGATGTAACCGTCGGTACGAACAACCAGACGCTCCTGCACCCGAGAGACGTTTTTCGACTCGCTGTGCGCGCGAACGCCAACGCCCTGATCCTCGTGCACAACCATCCATCCGGTGATCCTTCTCCCAGCAGAGACGATGAGACGATCACGCTGAGCATGGTTGAAGCCGGACGCATCCTGGGTATAAAGCTTGTGGATCACGTCATAATTGGCAGAAACGGCTATTACAGTTTCAGGGCAGCGGGAAAGATCAACGAAAACTGATTTAGCTGTGATAAAATTGGCGATGAAAGAACAAGACTGGAGTGAAGAACCGTGCAGGAACAGGACGAAAGGATCCTGAACCTTTTGCGTTTGAAGGAAGAGATGGAGAAGGAACTCAAGAAAAAAGGCATTCTGCGAGAGCGCCGCACCGAAGTGAAGAAACAGCCCGAGCAGTTGAAGATAGAGCTCGAACCCGAGATAGATCTGCCCGTGGAAAAAATCTGGTCTGTTCACGATCTGAACCACTTCGCTTACGGCGTTTCTGATGATCTTGTTCAAAGATCTCTGCAGAAAAGACTTCACACGGTGAGAGACGAGGAACACAGGAGTGTGCTGGTGAACTTGATCAAGCTCCTGAGGAAAGAAAAGCTCGAAACGCTCGGGCGCAGTTCCGTTCACCTCGAATCGTTGAGGGTCCTGAGTGAGCTGTATTCGATGAACCCAGACGTCATAAAGGACACGATTCAGCTGCTGAAGAATTACCCAGCCCACGCGCTCACCTACATAACTGCTGCAGAAGTTTTTTTGGCCTTTGGAAAGTTCATCGAAGCCGCCAAGTTGTTTCAAGTCTACGTCGATCTGTCCAGGGACCCGTACGCCCAGCTGGTGCTTGAAGCCTACAGAGATGGCCAGATCGACTCTTCGACGTTCGCCAGCTGCGTCTCGAAAGATGGCTACAAGTCCATGCTTCTGATAGTTTCAGCACTCGTGGAAGCGGAAGAAAAACTTTCGAAAGTGGCAGCCGTGCTAGAAAAAAGAAATTTCGCCTGTGCACAGTACGTTTCTGCAATGAGTGCTGGCAGGGTAACGAAGCTTTTCCCTCATTGTTCGAGATTGCTCATATACAACGAAGCTTTGAAATTCATCAAGGGTGAAGAAGTGAATCAAACCTTGCTCGAGCAGATCACCACGAGAGATCCCATGGCCAGATTAGTCCTCGCGAGTGTAAACCTGAGGAACGATCCGGCGAAGAGTTTTGAACACATGAGAGCACTGCTCAACAGTGTTGGTGAGATATTCTACGTTGAGGTGAACCGGGAAAATAAACCACCACTGATAAGGAACGTGATCGAGCCGCGCAGATTTCCGAAGGATTTCAAGATCGTTTCCAAGGAGGAAGAACTGGAAGGCTTGCTCAGGACGCTATCTTCTTCCGACGTGCGGTTGTTCTTCAAAGATCCGGAGTATCTCAGGCTTTACTTCGGCGAGAGGCACTGTAAGAATACGTGCTTTTGGGAGGGCTGGACGAATGCTTGACAGGCAAGCGGCTTTGAATTTGTTGAACGAGCATGTGAAAACGAAAAATCTGGTGAAGCACTGTCTGGCAGTGGAAGCGATCATGAAAGCTTTAGCACGAAGGTTCGGCCAGGACGAAGAGCTCTGGGGTCTTGCAGGTTTGCTCCACGATCTGGACTACGAATACACGAAGGATAAACCTGACTTGCACGGGTTCAAGACTGTCGAAATTCTTCAGTCTTACGACGTTCCAAAGCAAGTTCTGGACGCGATACTCGCCCACTGTGAAAAGAAAGAACGAGAGACTTTGATGGAAAAAGCCATCTACGCCGCTGACCCGACATCCGGTTTCATAGTTGCAGCTGCGCTCATCAATCCTGAAAAATCTTTGTCGGTTGTCGACGTCGATTTTCTGAAACGAAGGTTCAAAGAGAAACTTTTCGCCAAGGGAGCAAGCAGAGAACAGATGATGAAATGTGAAGAGATGGGACTTTCATTGGATGAGTTCTTCGACATATCACTCAATGCCATGAAAGAAATCAAAGAAGAGCTCGGTTTGTGAGGGGGGTGAAAAATTGAGCAGCATCGAAGAAAAAATAGAGGAAAAAGTGGTTGAGTATCAGAAACACTACCGTTTCGAGTTACCGCAGAGGAGCGTCAATGTTCAGGAAGTTAGCTCCGCGATAGAGCACACGCTTTTGAGGCCTACAGCCACGGAGGAAGAGATAGATAGGCTCTGCGATGAAGCTGTTGAGTACGGATTTTTCGGTGTATGTGTCAGTCCCGTGTACGTCAGGCGGGCGGTGGAACGGCTCAAGGGTTCGAACGTGAAAGTGGTCAGCGTTGTGGGATTCCCGCTGGGCACGAACACCCAGCGCTGCAAAGCGAGGGAAGCGGAGGAACTGGTCGAACTCGGTGCCGATGAGCTCGACATGGTGTTGAGTATTCCCATGATCAAATCGAAGGACTACAAGTACGTTTACGAGGATATCAGATCCGTCGTCGAAGCGAGTCAGGGAAAGCCCGTGAAGGTCATCATCGAGACGTGTTATCTGACGCAGGAAGAAAAGATCGCGGCCTGTGTCATCGCGAAACTTGCGGGCGCCCAGTTCGTCAAAACGTCCACCGGGTTTGGCCCAGCTGGAGCGACGGTAGAAGATGTTCACCTCATGAAGTGGTGCGTTCCAGAGCTCGGTGTCAAGGCATCCGGTGGTATAAGAACTTACCAGCAGGCGGTGCAAATGTTGCTCGCCGGCGCCTGCAGGATCGGAACCAGCTCTGGTGTTAACATAGTGAAAGAGGGGGGTTCAAGATGAGTTTTGAAAAGATGCAGATCAGAGATTTCGTGGAGAGAGTGGCCGACAAGAGTCCGACGCCCGGTGGGGGAGCCGTGAGCGCCATCGTGGCGTGTTTGGCTGCCGCCCTGAACGAGATGGTGGCCCAGTTGACGTTGAGCAGACAGGATTACGCAGACTGGCACGCAGAGATGGAACGCGTGACCGAGGAGATGGAGGAGATCAGGCACGCACTGTTAGAACTGTCTGATGCGGACGCGAAAGCTTTCGACGAGGTCATGAACGCTTATAAAATGCCTAAGGAGACGGAAGAGGAGAAAGAGAAAAGGAAGAAGTGCATACAGGAAGCGTTGAAACATGCCGCACGGGTGCCTTACGAAATCTGCAGATACTGTAGAGATGTCGTTAAAACTGCCCAGGTGGTCGCCAAATGGGGAAACGTCAACGCCATATCGGACGCAGTGAGTGCAGCAGAACTCGCCTACGGGGCGTTCCAGGCTGCGAAGGCGAACGTCTTGATAAACCTGAAATCGATAAAGGATGAGGCCTTCGTTGAAAACATGAAACATGAGCTCAGAACGTTCACGGGCGAAGTGGAGGGAGCTTTGAGAGATGTCAGGGAGAGCGCCAAGCAACGCGCGGGAATCGAGGTTTGAGGTGGTTTATCAGAACGGTGCAGCGAGACTTGGGAGAATAAAAACTTCACACGGAACGTTCGAAACTCCGATTTTTATGCCTGTCGGTACGAATGCAAACGTGAAGCTCATGAGGAGCGATGAGCTGAAAAAGATCGGGGCAACCATAATTCTGGCGAACGCTTACCATGTGGCCGTGAGACCCGGCCTGGACGTGATAGAACTGCACGGAGGCCTGCACAGGTTCATGTCGTGGGACGGAGGAATCCTCACGGACAGTGGAGGATTCCAAATGTTCAGTTTGAAGAACTTCAGAAAGGTCTCCGATGACGGTGTGACCTTCGTCTCCCCGTACGACGGTTCGAAACTGTTCCTGACACCCGAACTGTCGATGGACATTCAGACGATTCTCGGTTCAGACATCGTGATGGTCCTCGATCACTGCCCCGCCATAGATGCCAGTTATACGGAAGCTCTGGAAGCGACGAAGAGGACCCACGCATGGGCGAAGAGATGTCTCAGGCACGGTGTCAGGGAAGGACAGTTGCTTTTTGCGATCGCTCAGGGTGGGGCGTTCGAAGACCTCAGGAGGGCAAGTGCGAGGCATCTTTCTCAAATGGATTTCGATGGTTTTGCCATAGGAGGTCTGAGTCTGGGAGAACCTTTCGAGATGACTCTCCAGCTTGCACACGCAACGATATCGGAACTGCCAGAAGATAAACCCAGGTACTTCATGGGTGGAGGATCTCCAAGAACGATCATCGAGCTGGTATCACTCGGAGTAGACATGTTCGACAGTGTCTATCCGACACGGTTGGCACGTCATGGAGCAGCCCTGACCTCTGAAGGGAGAATCAACATAAAATCGTCCCGGTACAGAAAGGATCTTTCACCCATAGATTCCCGCTGCGACTGCCTGGTTTGTAAAAGTTACACCAGATCTTACGTGCACCATCTGTTCAACAGAGGAGAGACACTCGCAGGGATGCTCTTGACTTACCACAACCTGCACTTCATGTTCAGGTTCATGGAACGTGTGAGAAAATCTATAATGGATGGTAGACTCGAGGAGATGAGAAAGGAGGTGGCCGAAGTTTATGAGGAACGTGGGGAAAATGCTGCTGGTGTTCTTGCTTCTGGGCACGATAGCCTTCGCCGACATCGTTGATTTCTCTGGTGATGGTCGATCGGCAACTTCTTCGGGTGCGTGGGCCTTCAGGACTAACCCGGCCGGTATCGTTGAAAATGAAGTGAGACAGATTCTCTTATCCAATACGCTGAGAATATCGATCGATCGCAACGTTAGATCTTTCACCTTCGCCCTTGTGGAGCCCCATCTCGACACACTGGCTGGGGTTCTCTCGATATCAGCGGAATTCAGTGATTTCAACCAGGAGAGGATGTCCTTCCTTTACGGTGTTGCAGGTAGAGCTGGCATCACTTCGTTGGGCGTGAACTTCGGAATCGAAAGGATCGTGAAGAACGCAGTTGTGAATACTTCGCTCGTCCTCGATCTGGGAGCGAAGGGAAAATTCGCCGAAAGTGGGCCGCTGGGCTACGGCCTAACTCTGAAGAACTTCAGAATATGGTCTTCCGATCCTCAGCTCACCAACCAGGCGAGTGTGGGGGCTGGTCTCTGTCTCGATTACGATCAGATGAAATTCGCGCTGGATGTCATGTACGGCTTCAACGAGCTGTGGACAATTTCTCCGAGCGCACAGCTGGATCTGGAACCGCTGAGCCTCTATGTGACGATACCAATCTTCTACTCTTCACAGAACGATTCTGTCCTGGCCGTCGACGCTGGGGGATCTTTCCAGATCGGGAATTTGAACGTCCAAATTTCCGTCTTCTACCCATTTTCAAAGAAGGACAGTCCTGACCTCTTCAAAGAACTCAGCTACGATTATCAGATCGATTTCCGTATAGGCGTGAAATGGTGAAACGGATAAAGGTACTGAGCGAGGAAGACATAAAAAGATCTCTGCTGAGGATCGCACACGAAATCCTCGAGAGAAATCGCGGATTAGAAAATGTTGCTTTGCTCGGTATCCTGACGAGAGGAGCGTACCTTGCTCAGCGCCTCGCAGTCTTTCTCAGGTCCATAGAAGGGAAGGACGTGCCCGTCGGAAAACTCGATGTCAGGCCTTTCAGAGACGATGACAAGAGAACCGATGAGGACCTGAGCGAAATACCCTTCGACCTGCGCGACAAAATAGTGGTACTCGTGGACGACGTCCTGTTCACAGGAAGAACTGTGCGGGCCGCGCTCGATGCCGTTTCGAAGCGTGGCAGACCGAGGGCGGTCCAACTGGCCGTCCTGGTCGATAGGGGCCATAGGGAACTACCCATAAGGGCGGACTTCGTTGGTAAGAATCTACCGACCTCCAAGACTCGTGAGAGGATAAACGTGTGTTTGAAAGAATGTGACGGAGAAGACGCCGTCTACATAGTACATCTGGAGGAGTGAAGATGGACCTCGAGAAATATGCACGAGCGATAGAAAAGAGCTTGATGCAAATAGCTCTGAGGGAAAAAGACCGTGCGGATGTTTCTGAAATATGGATCGACACATCCATCCCCGTGGATCTCATCGTAGAGATCATCAAAAGCCGTGATATAAGCATCCCCCAAGAGATAAGAGCGATCACCGACGGTAACAAGACGATCTGGGTACGGGGCGCTCAATCCTGAGCCACATGGTGTACGATCTGGCGATCTCAAAAGTTCCGCTCCGCTGCCTTTACTCTTATACGAGTCACGAACCACTCGAAGTTGGAGAACGGGTACTCGTCGACTTCCATGGAAGAAAGACAATTGGTTACGTTGTTCGAACTTCAGACCGACCCACCGATCACAGCCTCAAGGAGATCGCTCAAAGACTCGATCGGGCGAGTTTCCTGGACCAGGCCGACGTTGAGGCGATCAGAACCATTTCGGAGAAATTCTTTTCACCACCAGGTTTGCTCTTCGATATAGCCTTCCCATCCTTCATAGATGAATATGCGGAAACGATTGTGGAATCGCTCACACCCATGCTCGGCTTCGAGTCGCTCCCACTGGAGGAATTTTTGGAAAGGTACGGTCACAAAACTCTCAAAGGTTATTTGAACAGAGGTTACGTTCGATTGAAGAAGTGTTTTGGCCGCAAGATGCCGAAACCTCGCTTCTCGAAATGGTATGTGGTCGTTAAAGGTGGACTCAGAGCGTTGTCACACGCTGGCGATGAAACTGAGTACGACGTGATCGGTTATCTGTTGACCAACAACTACGCGACTGTGGAGCAACTGGTCGAATCTTTCGGTATCAACCCCAAGAAGCTCAAGCACATGCAGCAGAAAGGTCTCATCGAGTTGACACAGTTCCTACCGCCGAACGTGGAAGGCTCGCGTGAATGTAGAAAACCAGAGGAAGCGCTGCCACGAACCGACCTCATCCTGACAGGTCACACGATGGAGGCCCGCGTTCGCAGGATGATCGAACTGATCGCGAGTGTCATCGACGAGGGCAAGGCGGTGCTCTTCTTAGTCCCGTTTTCGTCCCTCGCCTACGTGACCGCAGGTTTCATAAGGAGATTCCTCGATGTGAACGTGAACGTCTATCACGCACGTATGTCGAAGTCTCAGAGGGCAAAAGTCTGGCTGGATGCGGTGAGTGGCGCGGTCCAGCTGGTCGTTGGCACGAGAATCGCGGCGTTTCTACCGGTGAAGAACCTTGGTTTGATCGTCGTTGAGGAAAGTGACGAGGATGCGTACTACCAGTTCGAAGATCCCGTGTACGACGCGATCGAACTGATCGAAACGAGAGCGAAACTGAGAAACATTCCACTCGTTCTGGCCTCGTGCGAACCGAGGCTCACCGATTTTCACAGAAGAGAGCGTTTCAACTGGTTCAGGATCCCGACTCAGCCGCGTGAATCGAGCGTCGATATCGTGGACGTCAGGCACAGCAAGTCCATCCTTTCTGAAGAACTCATCAAAAACGTTGAAGAAACGATGCGTGAAGGTCGTTCGATCGTGATGCTCGTGCGGAGAAAGGGATTCGCACCTTACGTGGTGTGTTTCGCGTGCAACTACGTGCTGATGTGCCCCAACTGCGATGTCACGCTCAGTTTCCACAGGTCGGAAAACGTCTTCAAATGCCATCAGTGCGGATACACACAAAAGGCTCAGGTTGAGTGTCCAAACTGTGGTGCCAGGGCGCTCTATCCCAAGGGTGTTGGCACAGAGAGGATCGAAAAACTGATGAAGTACCATTTTCCAAACGCGAGGATCGTGAGGGTGGAATCGGAAGAGTTTGAACCGTTCGAAGTTCAGGAACAGTTTGCCAAGCTTCAAGCTGGAGAAATCGACGTTCTCATAGGCAGCAAGCTTGTCGTCCATGGCTTCGACACGAGCAGGGTCGGTTTGATATCCATCCTCGATTATGACGGCTTGCTGAACCAGCCCGACTACAACACCAGGCTCAGGATGTTTCATCTGTTCAGAAAGATCCGTAACTACTTCAATTCAGCCAGGATCTTGATCCAGACGTTCCATCCGCAGGATACGTTCCTGAAAGATGTTTTCGAGCAGGAAGTCGAGAAGTTCTACGTGGAAGAGCTCAAGAAGAGACAGGAGGTGAACTATCCTCCGTTCTGCGATCTGATCCAGGTGGTACTCGAAAGCGATCTCCCCCAGACGGGATGGGAGATCGCAAAATACTGTGTTGATTCGCTCGAGGGTGAGACCGTGCTGGGACCTGTAGAACATCCGATATTCAAAAGATCGGGCAAATTCAGGCACCATTTTTTGATCAAGACGAACGATGTTATGAGAAGTCTGTCCAAGATCAACGAGGTCCTGATCAAAACGGGAAAGGTCGGCTGGCGTATCTTCGTTAACCCACCGAAAATCTGGTGAGGGGGCGAAAGCATGCGTACAATGATCCTGGCTGCGGGTAAGGGAGTGAGGATGAAATCGAAACTGCCAAAAGTTCTACACCCGGTGTGCGGCAGAGCGATGCTGTTGTGGGTTCTCGAAACTGCAAAGAAATTGGGTGGACACGTCTGTGTTGTGCTGGGACACGCTGCCGAGCAAGTGAGGCAGGTTCTTCCTTCCGACGTTGAGGTTCGTGTCCAGAGTGAACAACTCGGCACCGCACACGCGGTGATGTGCGCCCAGGACTTCATAGATCCAAACGACGATCTGATGATCCTCTACGGTGATATGCCATTGATAAAGGTTGAGACTTTGAAGGAAGTTTTAGATCGACACAAAACTGATGAAAATGATGTGACAATTGTCTCAACACTGATGACGGACCCCACCGGTTATGGAAGAATACTTAGGGACCCAGCAGGAAGGTTCGTGAGGATCGTGGAAGAATCCGACGCGACTGACGAGGAAAAGTCGATACAAGAGATCAACACCGGCGTCTACGTTTTCAGAGGAAGCAGCTTGCTCGAAGCCTTACCGAAAATAAGGCCCGACAACTTCAAGAAAGAGTACTATCTAACCGACGCGGTGGCTCTGATGAACAGAGTGGGAATACATCAGGTTCGCGACTGGAAACAATTCGTTGGAGTGAACGACAAGGTGCAGCTGGCGTTCGTTCAAAAGATCAAGCAGAGGGAAATCCTCGAAGAACTCATGCTCAACGGTGTCACAGTTTTGGATCCGGAAACCACGTACGTGGATGCGGACGTGGAAGTCGGTCCCGATACCACGCTTTATCCTATGACTTTCCTGATCGGCAAAACCAAGATAGGTGAGCAGTGCGTTATAGGCCCTATGACGAGGATAGAGAACTGCATCGTGGGTAACAGAGTGCGTATAATCAGTTCGGACTGTGTTGGTGCAACGATCGAAGACGACGTGTCCGTAGGACCATACGCACGATTGAGGGAAGGTACCGTACTCAGATCGAACGTCAAGATCGGCAACTTCGTCGAAGTCAAGAATTCAAAGATAGGTTCTCACACGAAGGCACAGCATCTCGCTTACCTTGGAGATGCAACGATCGGTGAGAACGTGAACATCGGTGCAGGAACCATAACGTGCAACTTCGATGGCAAAAAGAAGAATCCAACGTTCATCGAGGATGAAGCCTTCATAGGGAGTAACAGCTCTTTGATCGCCCCTGTGAGGATTGGGAGAGGGGCCGTCGTTGCGGCAGGTTCTGTGATAGACGAGGATGTACCGGAATGGAGCCTGGCCATCGCACGTTGCAGGCAGACGAACAAGCTCGGATGGGTCATCAAAAAAAGGGAGGAGTCGGGAGATGCCTTTTCAACGTAACGATCTGAAGTTTTTCGCAGGAAACTCCAACCTTCCCCTCGCGCAGAAAGTTGCGGAGTATCTGGGCCTGAGACTTGGAGACTGTCAGGTATCGAGGTTTTCCGACGGCGAGATAAACGTGCGGATAAACGAAACTGTCAGGGGACACGACGTGTTCGTCCTTCAGTCTTTCTCACCACCGGTCAACGAGAACATCATGGAACTGCTGGTGATGGTGGATGCGTTCAAACGTGCGTCTGCGAACAGCATCGCCGTTGTCATACCGTACTTCGGCTACGCGCGACAGGACAGAAAAGCCAAAGGTAGAGATCCGATCACTGCAAAACTCGTGGCGAACATCATAACTGTGGCGGGTGCCACGCGCGTTTTGACGATAGACCTCCACGCCGAGCAGATACAGGGCTTCTTCGATATACCGCTCGACAACCTCTACAGCTTCCCGGTCTTCATAGAAGAGATCACGAAGAGATACGGAAACGTCAAGAACGAGATCGTAGTTGTTTCACCAGACGTTGGAGCGGTGAGGCGCGCCAGCAAACTCGCAGAAAAGCTTCAGGTACCTCTGGCGATCTTAGACAAGCGTCGACCGGCAGACAACGTTGCGGAAATCGTCAACATAATAGGAGACGTCAAGGGAAAGATCGCCTTGATGTTCGACGATATAATCGACACCGGTGGAACCATGATTCAAGGGGCACAGGCCTTGAAAAATGCCGGAGCAGAGCGTATACTTGCCTGTGCAACACACGGTGTTCTTTCGGGTAACGCCGTGGAAAAGATTCAAAACAGTCAGATAGACGAAGTCTACATAACCGATACGGTGTACCACAAGAGTCTCCCAAGCAAGTTCCATGTCGTGAGCATAGCGAACCTCTTGGGAGAAGCGATCATGCGGATCAGAAAGAACCTGTCGGTGAGTATCCTGTTCAAATGACGAGGAGGTGTTGGAATGCTTACGGCTGAGATCAGAACGGAACGAGGTAAGAGGCCCGTAAGAAGGCTCAGAAAGCAGGGTATGATCCCTGGGATCGTCTACGGTCCAGAGATGGAACCTGTAGCCATCAAGCTCAAGAAACAGGAGGTTGAGAAATTCGTTCACGCGTTCTCTGAGGCCAAGCCGATCGCACTGAAGATCAAAACGGACACAGGAGAGCAGGAAATAGAAGTGTTCGTCAAGAAAGTTCAGATCGACAAAGTAACGGACGAAATCGTCCATATCGATTTCTACAGACCTGCCATGGGTCACACGATGAGGATCGAAATACCCATACGCGTGGTCGGAAAACCCATTGGAGTGGAAAAGGGAGGCATAATGGAAATAATACACACAGAACTACCCGTCGAAACCCTGCCGAACGTGTTGCTCGAACACATCGAAATAGATGTCACAAAGCTCGATCTGGGACAGTCATACCACGTACGCGATCTGCAGCTTCCAAAGGGAATGAAGGTGCTGCTCCCAGCTGAAGAAGCGCTGGTGACGATCATCGTCCCGAAAGGATTGGAAGTCACGGAAGTGGCTGCCGCTCCTGCTGAGACCGAACCTGAGGTCATAAAGAAAGGAAAGAAGGCAGAGGAAACTGAAGAAGAAAAAGAATGAGTGTGCGGTACATAATAGGTTTGGGCAACCCGGGACCACGTTATGCCTCAAACAGGCATAACGTGGGTTTTATGTTTCTGGAGAAATTCGTTCAAAAAACTGGTTGCAGTTCCAATTTCGTGCGTGAATCGAATTACGAACTGGCGGAATGCGGCGGCTGTTTCCTGGTGAAGCCCCTGACCTACATGAACGTCAGTGGGCAGGCCGTGAAGTCTTTGATGGAGAGATACAGCCTTTCGGCCGATGATATAATTGTTGTGTACGACGACGTTGATCTTCCACTCGGAAAGATGAGGATCAGGCAGAAGGGCAGTGCTGGCGGGCATAACGGTTTGAAATCCATAATCGAAGCACTGGGAACGAACGAGTTCGTGAGATTGCGGATCGGGATAGGCCCAAAACCAGAGGGCGTGGACCTTGCAGAATTCGTCCTGAGCGACTTCTCAGAGGAAGAACGATCGGTGTTGGACAAGGTGCTCGATGTCGCCGTGGAAGCCGTCAAAACGATCCTTACAGACGGTGTCCAAAAGGCTATGTCCCTGTTCAATTCGGTAGAGGTGATCGTGTGAATTGCGATGTGTGCAAAACTGATGTCAACGTTAGAACGTACAGGTTTCTGTCTGACGGTGTACCAAAAGAGGTTCACCTGTGCGCTGGTTGTCTGAGGAAAACGTTGAAGGAAGCGGATCCTTTCGATCGCAAAAACTTGAAATACATCGCGGGGTACACGCGCGTGGTGCAGGACTCAAACCTCGGTGAACTCCTCGCCGACCAGCTATCACCGAGGGATCTGGTTTTTTCCATCGTCCCCGTCGGGGTGCTTGGAAAGCTGTTCGGAAAAGAAAGCTCGGGCCATGCGGAGCAAAAAGAAGTCATCATGAGGCACCTTTACATTCTGAGGCACAGGTTAGAAGAAGCGTTGAAGAAAGAGGATTACAGGTCCGCCCACAAGATCAAGAATCAGATAAGCATGATAGAGAAAACCCTGCTGGGGAAATGACCATGAAAAAAGTTCTACCGTTCTTGCTGTTAATTTTGCTCGCCATCTTCGTTGCACTCGTTTTTCGGGGCAAATTGATCCTCCCACAGTATCTGATCAGGATCGGTAATTTTGAGCTTCGATTCTATTCGCTGTTCATCCTCACCGGCGTGCTCCTCTCTTACTCGCTGGCACGAAGACAAGCCAAGCAAGAGAATGTCGATCCCGAACAGGTGGATGAGCTCGTCTTCTACTCAGTCGTGTTCGGAATAGTCGGTGCGAGAACCCTGTACGTGCTTTCGAACTGGAAATTCTATTCAAAAAATCCCGCCGAGATTGTGAAAATCTGGCACGGTGGTCTTTCCATACAGGGAGCGGTGCTGGCAGGAATAGCGGTCTTTCTTCTGTATTCCTTCCTGAAGAAAAACGTCACCTTCAAGCCGTTACAGGCACTGGACCTTGGCGCTGCCTATTTACCGCTGGGACAGGCGATCGGAAGGTGGGGAAATTTCTTCAATTACGAAGCCTTTGGAGAGCCCACGAACCTTCCTTGGAAGATGTACGTTCCTCTCAGGATGAGACCGTTTGAATACAAACAGTACGATTACTTTCATCCCACGTTCCTGTACGAATCCCTGTGGGACTTCTTCGTGTTCCTTCTGCTGACACGGTATCTGAAACACCACAGAAAGAACTTCGGTGAGGTCTTTTCACTCTATCTGTGCTTTTATTCGCTGGGACGGATCTGCATCGAAAGGTTCAGATTGGACAGCATGTACGTCGGGTCGATCAGGCTGGCCCAGTTCATCAGTGCTCTGTCGATATTGATTGGGTTCACCCTGTACATCGTGCTGAGGGGTGGCGTCATTGACGTTCGTGATAGGTGATGTGCACGGATGTCTGGACTGCCTCACGGAGCTACTCAGCAAGATACCTCTGACCAGGGATTCAAGACTCATCTTCCTGGGTGACTACGTGGACAGAGGACCGGACAGCAAAGGTGTCGTCGAGACACTGCTGAAGCTTTCTGAGAGTTACGACTGTGTTTTCATAAGAGGCAACCACGAGCAGATGATGCTCGACTATGTTCTTAATGGAACGAACCTCGATCTGTGGCTCATGAACGGCGCGGGCGCCACGCTCAGAAGTTACAGCGGTGTGGACAAGATCCCGAAGGATCACGTAGAGTTCCTGAAGTCAACCTCGATCTACTACGTTCAGGGGAACGACGTGTTCGTTCATGCGGGCGTTAGGCCAAACGTGCCGCTGGAAGAGCAGAGTGAATTCGACATGCTCTGGATAAGATACGAGTTCATATACAGTGAGAACCCCTTGCCTGGCTACAGGATCTTCTTCGGCCATACGCCTTTTCAGGATGTTTTGATCTTGAAGGACAAGGTGGGACTGGACACAGGATGCGTTTATGGAAACAAGCTCTCCGCGATAGCGCTGGAGACGATGCAAATCTTTCAAGTCTCGTGTGGAGGTTGAGAACGTGAAGGCCATGTACCCCGGCTCGTTCGATCCGATCACTTACGGCCATCTGGACGTGATCCAGAGGGCACTGAAGATATTCGACGAACTGTGGGTCGTTGTCATGGTGAACCCTAAGAAAAAGCCGCTGTTGCCGTTGGAAAAGAGACTCGAGCTGATCAGGGAACTGTTCGAGAACGAGCCACGCGTTCATGTGGACAACCATGACGGGCTGCTCGTCGAATACGCCAAGAGCAGAAACATAAAGATCATCGTTCGTGGTTTGCGTGCAGTGACGGACTTCCAGTACGAGTTAGAAATGGCCATCGCGAACAAACATCTGTGGTCAGAACTGGAAACTGTGTTTCTGATGACCGATGAGAAATATTCTTTCCTCTCGTCCAGTCTGGTCAGAGAAGTGGCTTCCATGGGTGGAGACGTCAGCAAGTGGGTTCCTGCCAACGTACTGAAAACTCTCACGGAAATGTATGGTAAAGGTGTGCTATAATATCGCACGGCTTGTTTCAATAAATCTGATCTGAGGAGGTTTCGGACGATGGAAATCAGCGCAGAAATGGTGAAGAAATTGAGAGAAATGACCGGTGCAGGAGTGATGGAATGCAAGACCGCACTGAGCGAAGCGAACGGCGACTTTGAAAAGGCTGTTGAGATACTGAGGAAACGGGGCATGGCAGTCGCTCAGAAGAAGGCGTCCCGTGCCACGAAGGAAGGCATCGTCACCGCGTACGTTCACTTCAACGACAAGATAGGCGTTCTGCTCGAACTCGGTTGTGAGACTGACTTCGTGGCTCGCCTGCCGGAGTTCAAAGAACTCGCTTACAACCTTGCGAAACAGGTGGCCGCGATGAATCCAAAATACGTATCGAGAGAGGACGTTCCACAGGAGGTAATCGAGAAGGAAAAAGAAATATACCTGGCACAGCTGAAGGATTCCAACAAGCCGCAGCAGGTGATCGAGAAGATCGTCCAGGGAAAACTCGAAAAGTTTTTCGAAGAGGTTTGTCTGTACGACCAAAAGTACATATTCGATGACACGAAGACCGTTAAACAGATCATCGATGAAGCGATCGCGAAAATCAGGGAGAACATCAGAGTCACGAGGTTTGTAAGGATGCAGGTGGGTGAAGAGTAAAAGCAACACCGCACCCCAGAGGAAAGGTAGGCCCCGCTCGGGGCCTTTTCATCAGCTTGAAGAGTCATCGCGTTCAGCTTCTGATCGCCTCCAAGAGGGCGCATTTGACGTAGGTTTCATTGTAGAAGTAGCGGTCCAGATACTTCTCTAAAAACACGACGGGAAGGGTGTCTTCGGGCGTTCTCGGAATCAGTCCGGTATCGTCGCTCACTTTAGTCAGCGTGTTAGAGATGGCCTCGAAGAGTTTGAACATCTCTTCCTTCATAGCGCTCAGCTCGTCCTTGTGAACCACCGTTTCTATTCTAACTAGACCCCGCAATCCCGGGACGTTCGAAAGTTTCAAATAGCTCATCACTTTGAGCAGTTCGCTACCTTTTCCGAGTTCCGTGGCGATGCATCTGGATCGCTGACCTTTCTTCATCAAACCGAACGCTTTGAACTTTTCCGGATCCACGTAAGGTATGTGTATGTTTTTGACCAACCCGAGCGGGCCGCGTCCAGGTTTGAAGGTGGGACTCTGAAAGTTTATGACCCCATCTTTCACGACGAGGTAATCTTCAACGTAACGTTCCACCGTTTCTCTTTCCACATCCTGCATGTAGGAATCTGTGGCGTCCTCAGCCGTCGGCCCTACGGCCACATCGCATATCAAGTTTCCTATCGTTACTTGCTCGCCTTTACTCAATTCCCAGAGCGCCGCTATGGGATCAGGAACGCCCAGCACGAGTTTCACTACGGGAGGTTCTTCCGAAGAGAAAAGGGGTTTACAGCGATCGTTTTCCAAGAGCACTGCACCGGTGACGATTTGAGAGATCAACAGTACGTAACCCTCGACCTCTATGGATGCGAACCTCCTTCTCCTGCTGTCCACAAAAACGACCCCGCTGAGTTCTTCACACGCGACCGTCTCTCCACTCTCAACGATCCACGAAGAAGGACCGAATCTCACGTCCTCCGGAACGATCTCTTCGTGATGCTCGATCATGGATATTCTCGCGAAGGAAGAACGTATCAAACTTGCCAGATCGTTCACAGTGAGACCTCCTTAACGATCTTTCCACTCAGAGAGATCAGGGTGATCTCAACGGTTTCTTCTGCGTGGATCAGCACGAAGCCTGGTTCGGATTGTGATTTTGGTAAAGAGAGACTGCCCGGATTTACGATCAGCTTCGAACCCAGCCATTCGAACCTTGGAACGTGTGTATGACCGTAGAAGAGAACTTGCGCGTTGTGTTTTTCAAGGACGTTCAACATCTGCTCGTCGCTTTCAAAGAGTTCGCCGTGACTCATCACGAAACTGATTCTACCGAAACTCACAGTCAGAATCTTTGGTGCTTCCGATATTCCAAGCACGAGCAGATCAACGTCTGCGTCGCAGTTTCCCCGAACCAGAAAGAGATTCTCGTTCCTCAAGGCCTCGGCGAGCCTTGCGGGATCGTATCCTTCTGGTATCGGATTTCTTGGGCCGTGATAGAGCACGTCTCCAAGGTGGTAAAGCTCATCAACCTGCCCCACCAAGGATTTCAATCTCTGCCAGCTCGTGAAAGAACCGTGTGTATCTGACACTATCAGGACCTTCCTCATCTCATCTCCTCCTCAACTTCATTGAACCGAGCATTAGGTATGTGGTGAACGTGACGAAAACATACAGCAAGATCTTTTCTATATCGTTTGCCGAATTGAGCAAAAAGAGCTGTTGCTTTCTCAGAACGTAGCTCACCAAGAAGAGAGGATAATTCCGCGCGATGAGCTGCAACTTTGACGGCATAGCTGAAAGTGGCACGACGGTGCCACTGAAGTAGAAGCTGACGAGTGTCAGGCCCACGCTCAGCATCGATGAAACCTGTACATTTGGAGACAGGGAGGACACGATCAAGCCAACGCACGCGTGGAACAGGGCATTCAAAAGCAGGAGGGTCAAAATCATTGGTGTTACAGAGATCGCGCCGGAAAGCGAAATTATCAGGAGAGATGAGAACGAAACGAGCAAACCCACCGTCGTGTAAGCGGCCATTTTCGACAGTGCGTAGCTCAGCTTGCCCACACCCATCGAAATGAACAATTCTGTCAACCGCGATTGCTCGTCCTGCTGGAACGAACTCGCGGCGATCGAGAACAAGACGCACGCCGTCGAGAGGAAGACGACTATCGGAACGAGCATGGAGCTAAAGCTCAGAACGCTCTCTTTTTCGAACGCCGAGAGCTTCGGTGCGGGATACCCCGGAGAGGTGAACAGGTATCTGATGACTTTGGGATCGAAGAAAGGGCTTCCATTGAGATCTTCGAACATGGAACGGAAGGTTCTGTAGATGACCGTGGATAACTGCAGGTCCACCGGGCTGGGTATGAAGATCAGTTCGGTTTGCTCGGCGGCGTAGAGCTTCTTGGAGAAATCTTTTGGGATCACGACCACCGCTTGCAGTTCACCGTTGAGCAATTTCTGATCGTAATCTTCCCCCACGTAACTGATGTTACCACCCTTGAACATCGACATCACTATGCCGACCGTGAAGCGGGACAAAGGATCCGTATCCAGGTTGAGTATGCCTATCTTAGTGTGCAGAAACCCGAGGCTCGAAAACAGCACGACGGCAGTAACGGTTATGATCAATGGCACAGCCAGTACCAGCGCCAAGGAGTAAGGATTTTTCAGAGTTCTCTTCAATTCCATCATGAACATGCCAAAGAACACGTCATCCTTTCCTCCTCTTTTCGAATTCTTCGACGATCTTTCTGTGCACAGTCAGCTGGTCTGCGTTGCCATCTATGAGGACGAACCTCTTCGGCTCCTCTTTCACCAGGTTCAGATACGCTTGTCTCACCTTCATGAGAAATTCCTCACCCTCGGTCTCGATCCTGTCCAGGTGCTTTTTCCGTGCCATGGCCACCTCCACAGGAACGTCTATGTAAAAGGTCAGATCCGGTTTCAAACCACCCGTTGCAAAATCGTTCAACTTCTTGACCAACTCGACTCCCAGACCCCTGGCAAAACCTTGGTATGCAACGCTCGAATCAATGAACCTATCGGCGATGACCAGTTTTTCGAGCGCGAGAGCAGGTTTCACAACTCTTTCTACCATCTGGGCCCGGCTTGCGAGAAACATCAGTAGCTCTGCCTTCGGAGTGATCTCCTGTGAAAACAGCAAGATGTTTCTGATCTGTTCCCCAAGCGGAGTACTGCCAGGTTCTCTCACGTAAACGAAATCTACTCCCTTTTTGCTGAGATAATCCATGAACAAGCTAACCTGAGTACCCTTGCCACTCCCATCGATGCCTTCAAAGCTTATGAACATGCCGTCACCTCAATAGACTATTTCGAAATCTTCATATCCTTGAACTGATGTCTCCTCGACACGAATATCGATCACAACGGCCATGACCGGTCCTCTGCTCACCTGGATTAGAAACTGTTCTAGATTTTTCTCATCCCCTTCCGCGTGGATTTCCACCGTACCGTCCTCAGCGTTTCTCACATAACCTTTTATGCTCAATCTTTTCGCTATCTTGTAAGTGAAGTGTCTGAAACCTACCCCCTGAACGTGGCCGAAGATTTTCACAAAGATCGCCTTCAAACTTTCACCCCTTCTTTCCAGATGAGGTGTTATAATCCTAAAAAACATAATACCAGAAGGAGGTATTCCCTTGAGATACGAAGAAGCTCTCACGTTCGATGATGTTCTTCTGGTTCCTCAGTACAGCGACGTGTTGCCATCCGAGGTCGACGTGAGGACCAGACTCGTCAAAGACGTGTGGATCAACATTCCACTGATCAGCGCGGCCATGGACACCGTGACCGAAGCGGCACTCGCCAAGGCGCTGGCCCGTGAGGGTGGCGTGGGTGTCATACACAGAAATATGTCCATAGAGGAACAGGCGCACCAGGTCAGCATCGTCAAGAGAGCCGAGAATGGGGTCATTTACGATCCGATCACGGTGGGTCCGGAGGAAAGCGTGGAACAGGCTTTGAGGCTGATGTCCACGTACAAGATAGGTGGCCTGCCAGTCGTGGATGAACACATGAAACTCCTGGGCCTCATAACGAACAGGGACATCAGGTTCGAAACCGATCTTTCCAAACCCGTTAAGTTGCTCATGACTCCTCGATCCAAACTCATCGTTGCAAAGCCAAACGTCAGTCTGGAAGAAGCCAAACAGATACTCCACAGATACAGGATCGAAAAACTTCCCCTCGTGGATGACGGAGACAGACTGGTGGGACTCATAACGATCAAAGACATCATGAGTGTGATCGAACATCCCAACGCGGCGCGCGACAGCAAAGGTAGACTCATCGTTGGTGCAGCCGTTGGAACGGGCGACGATGTGCTTGCGAGGGTTCAGGCCTTGAAAGATGCGCAGGTCGATTTCATAGTCGTCGATACGGCACACGGTCATTCGAAGAAAGTCATTGAAACCGTGAAGAAGATAAAGCAGAACTTTCCAAACCTGCCCTTGGTTGCGGGAAACGTTGCCACCGCTGAAGCTGTCAAAGCTCTTGTCGAAGCCGGCGCCGATGGAGTGAAAGTGGGAGTGGGGCCAGGTTCGATCTGCACCACGCGCGTCGTGGCGGGCGTGGGCGTTCCACAGTTCACAGCGATCGTGGAGTGCGCGAGGGTGGCAAGGGAACTCGGGGTGACACTGATAGCCGATGGAGGCATCAGATACTCTGGAGACATCGTCAAGGCGTTGGCCGCCGGTGCCGATTCGGTCATGATCGGCAGCATATTCGCTGGAACCGAAGAGGCACCGGGAGAAACGATCCTGTACCAGGGACGCAAATACAAAGCTTACCGTGGTATGGGCAGCGAGTCGGCCATGAGAAAGGGTAGTGCGGACAGGTACTTTCAGAGCGGAAACGCGAAGTTGGTGCCCGAAGGTGTCGAAGGCATGGTGCCCTACAAAGGAACCGTGAAAGACGTCGTGCACCAGCTCGTTGGTGGTTTGAAATCCGGGATGGGTTACGTCGGCGCTCGGAATCTCGACGAACTGAGGAAGAAAGCAAAATTCGTGAGGGTAACTCTTGCAGGTTTGAGAGAAAGTCACCCTCACGACATAATAATCACGCGGGAGGCACCTAACTACTGGACGTCTTCCTCTCAGGAATGAAATTCAATCTCTTCTCACAAGGTGTGTCAGATCGCCAACGAGCATGAACAGTTCGTCGATATTCTTGAGGAAACCGAGCCTGTTGCGCCTGATGTCCTCACGATCGACCATGACGAACACTTCGTCGAAGTACCTGTCTATGTAGGGTTTCAGAGAGGATAGGTATCTGATCGCTTCGTCGTAGTCGAGTTTCGATATACTTTCTATCACTCTCGGCTTTACGGATACGAACTGGTTCAACAGGTCTATCTCTGCCTGTTCTTCGAAAAGGGCACCGTCGAAGTGCTTATTGTCGTGATTCTTTGTGATGTTGTGCACCCTTTCAAAACCTATGGCGACGTTGTTGAAATCCTCACTTTGGCACGCCTTCATGAGAGATCTGGCAGACAGATGACCGCGCAGAGGTCTGGACCAGAGATGGTTCACGGAGCGCGCGATGTCGAACGGTAAGTCTTGAGATATGAGAAAGGCGTAGAAGCGCGATTTCATGAATTCGAACAATTTGTCTTCATCGAACTCCACATTCAGATGTCTCGCCGCCTCGAGCAGCAGTTCTGAAAGATCGATGTCCCACCCGAAACGAACGATCGACCAGTAGATCGTGTCAGCTTTGGTCCTCAAACCGTAGGGATCCTTCGACCCACTGGGCAGATTACCTATCGCGATGTTGCCCACGATGGTATCTACCCTATCGCACACACCGATCAGTGCACCGAGTTCGCTCTCAGGTTCCTGCGAGTACTGGTCCTGCAGGGCGAACGCAACGGATCTGTCCTCGCCATCCAACTCCGCGTAGATCCTTCCGATGACACCCTGCAGCTCCGGAAATTCGTACACGACATGCGTCGCCGTGTCAGCTTTGCTCAGCTCAGCGGCACGCAGAGCCTTGTCGAGGATGGAACGTTTAGACAGCTTCTCGACGAGGTAACGGACCAAGGACTTGATGCGAAGCACCTTGTCGTACAGCGTTCCGAGCTCTTTTTGAAAGACTATCTGCTTCAGCTTATCGTTGAAATCTTCGAGTCTGTACTTTCTATCTATATCGAAGTAGTAACGGGCGTCTTCAAGCCTCGCGTTCACCACGTTCTCGTAACCTTTCACGATGATGTGAGAATCGTTTTTCGGCCTGTCGATGAAAGCGACGAAGTAGCAGGTGAGTTTACCGTCTCTGCTCGTTGAGAAAGCGCTCAAATGGTGCTTCACAGTGACTGTTATCAGCTCTTGAGGTAACTGCAGATATTTCTCGCTGAATTTTCCGACGATGGCCTCCGGCCATTCCGTGATCTTGCAAACCTTTTCGATGAGAGCAGGGTCTCTTTCACAAACGAGTGCGAATTCCTTTTCTATCTCAGCCAGCTGTCTTTCGATCGATTTTTTCCTCTCACTCTCTTCGACGAGCACCAGGTTCTCTCTCAACAACTCAACGTAATCCTTTGGATGCTCGACATCGATCCACTTCTCTAAATAAGGGTGAGACATGGTGCGCTTATCGGATCTCTTGCCGAAAACTTCTAAGGGGATCGGCTCGTTGTTCAGCAACGCAAGAACCCATTTGGCAGGTCTGACGAATTCAAAGTTTCCATTTCCCCAGCACATCGGTTTGGTGAATTTCAACCCAGCCACGAGCTTAACGAGCACCTCGGGAATTATCTGCCGTATGTGCTTACCTTCAACGAACTTCCTTACGTGTACGTACCCATCTTTCACGAAGACGTCTTCCAAACTGGCTCCATTCGACGATAGAAACCCAAGGAGTGCCTTCGTCGGCTGACCATTCAAGAACGCAACTGTTTCCGATGGTCCACGTTTTTCTATCACCATATCCTGCTGTCTATCCGCAACGTTTTGCAAACGCACGGCGATCCTTCGGTTCGTCACGAACACCTCGTACGAACCAAAGCCTACACGGGCCTCGTTGAGCAGATTTGGAACGAGCTCGCTCAGCTGTTGCTTTATCGAGTCCATCTCACTCGCGGGCAGTTCTTCGACACCGAGTTCGAACAAGACCCAGTTTTCCATTCAGTTCCCTCCTCTGAAAGCCTCTGCACAGCGCCTGGCCATCGATCGTATCGACCTTATGAACTCTTGCCTTTGTGTAACGCTGAACGCGTTCCTCGCATCCAGCAGGTTGAAGATGTGTGAGCACTTCGCCATGTAATCGTAGGCGACCAGGTACCGACCCGATCTTATCTGCGATTCGAACTCAGAGGAGAAAATTTCGTACAGCGTGAAGAGCTTTTCCACATCTGCAGACTCGAAATTGTACTCCGAGAACTGTCTCTCGTTCTCCCTGTAAAGTTCTCCGTAGGATATTTTCTCGTTCCACATGACTTCGAAGATGTTGCTCTTGCCCTGCAGGTACATCGCGATCCTTTCCAGACCGTAGGTGATCTCGAGGGGGATCGACTTCAAACTTATACCACCTATTTGCTGGAAGTAAGTGAACTGTGTGATCTCCATGCCATCGAGCCATACTTCCCACCCAACACCCCAGGCGCCGAGCGTCGGTGATTCCCAGTTATCCTCAATGAAGCGAACATCGTGCTTTTTGAGATCGATACCCAGCGCCGCTAAGGAATCTAGATAAACCTTCTGCGCGTTCTCTGGGGAGGGTTTGATGATGACCTGGTATTGAAAGTACCTCTGTAACCTGTTCGGATTTTCTCCGTACCTTCCATCCGTGGGCCGGCGACTCGGTTGAACGAACGCGACCTTCCATTCTCCTTCTCTCAGGCAGCCGAAAAACGTCGATGGGTGGAACGTACCCGCACCGACTTCGAGATCGTAGGGTTGATCGATCATGCAGCCGAGCGAAGCCCAGTATTCGTTGAGTTTTGCTATCACATCCTGTAGGTACAACGTGCCACCTCCACTGCACAGATTATAAGCGACCGTGTGGTAGAATAATCACGCGAAAAAGTTAACAAGGGGGTTGGATTCCATGATACTACGGGTCAATCTCACGACGAAGAAAATCACGAAGGAACCCATCGATGAAAAAGTTCTCGATTGGTTCATAGGTGGACGCGGTCTGGCAGCCAAGATCCTCTGGGATGAGGTCAAAAACGTGGATCCCCTTTCTCCGGACAACAAGTTGATAGTTGCCGCAGGACCGTTCAACGGGCTCAGAACGCCGAGCGGAGGAAAACTCGTCCTGGCGGCGAAGAGTCCTCTCACGGGTGGTTACGGCGATGGTAACATCGGAACCATGGTGTCGGTGCACCTGAGAAAGGCAGGTTACATGGCCATCATCGTAGAGGGTGCTTCTGACAAGCCTGTGTACCTTTACGTGGACGATGATGAAGTGCACATAATGAGTGCGGAGGGCCTCTGGGGGTTGTCCACCTTCGAAACGGAAAAGAGGTTGAAACAGGTTCACGGTAACGTGGGTGTTTTGAGCATCGGACCCGCAGGAGAAAACCAGGTGAAGTATGCGGTAGTGATATCTCAGGAAGGAAGGGCGGGTGGAAGACCCGGCATTGGTGCGGTGATGGGAAGCAAGAAACTGAAGGCGATAGTCGTTCGAGGCACGAAGGATGTCGAGGTTAAAGACAGAGAGAACTTCGAAAAATACACCCGTGAAGTGTTCAAGTTGATTCCCACCCTGCCGGCGTACAACTTTTGGATACGTCAGGGAACCATGGCCACCGTTGAATGGGCAAACAAAAACAGGGCACTTCCAACGAGGAACTTCTCGCAGGTCAGGTTCGAGTACGCCAGGACTGTCGATGGCTACGCGATGGAGGCCATGAAAGTCTCAAGGAGAGGTTGTCCCAACTGCAACATGATCTGTGGAAACGTCGTGCTGGACATCGAAGGAAAAGAGAGCGAACTGGACTACGAGAACGTCGGAATGCTGGGTCCGAACACCGGGATAGCTTTCCTGAACAGGGTGGCACACATCAACAGGCTGGCAGACGAATACGGCGTCGACACCATCTCTCTCGGAGCCGTTTTAGGATTCGCCATGGAAGCGGCCGAACGTGGCGTGCTTAAGGATTGTCCAAAATTTGGAGATTACGAGGGAGCGGTAGAACTCACGAAAAGGATCGTGTTCAAGCAGGATGAAGTGGGTAAACTGCTGGCTGAGGGGGTCAAGAAAGCCTCCGAACAACTCGGTCTTGAAGACATCGCGATGCACGTGAAAGGTCTGGAAGTTTCCGCCTACAACTGCTACATATATCCGGCGATGGCTCTCGCGTATGGAACCTGCGCCATCGGCGCGCACCACAAGGAAGCGTGGGTCATAGCGTGGGAGATCGGTTCGACACCCATGGAGGAGTCGACGGGCAAGGAATACGTGGTGGATTACTCTCCGGAAAAGGCGAAGAAAGTCGTGGAGCAGCAGAGAATCAGGGGCGGTATGTTCGAGATGCTCACAGCTTGCAGACTGCCGTGGGTCGAACTCGGGCTCGATCTGGAATGGTATGCAAAGATACTGAGCAGCATCGTTGGTAAGAACTACACCCTTGATGACATCTTCTTGGCCGCAGACAGAGTTTACAGCTTGATAAGGTCTTACTGGGTGAGGGAATTCAAGGGAAACTGGGATCGAAAGATGGATTACCCACCGAAACGTTGGTTCCAAGACGGTGTGGACGGTCAGCATCTGGACCCAGAGCAGTACGATCAACTCCTGAGCGAGTATTACAGAATCCGTGGCTGGGACGAGCGGGGTGTTCCGACCATCGAAACGTTGAAAAGGCTGAATCTGGATTTCGTCGTGGGAGAGTTGGAGTCCTTCTTGAAATGAATCGCAACTTTGAGCTAACGAATACTTAATAGCAAAAGGTAAGGGTTTGTAGTATTTTAATCATTGCGGTCGATCATTGACAACTCGGTGTTATTTTGCATATAATTTTCAGGGCCACGGGCCAGCGTAGCTCAACCGGCAGAGCGGCTGACTTGTAATCAGCAGGTTGGGGGTTCGAGTCCCTTCGCTGGCTCCAGCCCGCGAGGTGGTGAGGTGCCCGAGTGGCCTAAGGGGGCGGACTGTAAATCCGCTGGCGGATTGCCTTCGGAGGTTCGAATCCTCCCCTCACCACCAGCATCTTTCAACGAAAGAGGTGTAAGGAATGAGAGTTAAAATAGCCTTGAAGTGTTCCGTGTGTGGTCATAAAAACTACTACACCGACAAGAACAACACCAAGAAAACAAAACTGAGTCTCAGAAAGTACTGTCCGAACTGCAACAAGCATACGGAGCACGTCGAAACCAAATGAGCGCAGGGCCGTAGCTCAACTGGGTAGAGCGCCGGTCTCCAAAATCGGCGGTTGCAGGTTCGAGTCCTGCCGGCCCTGCCAATTTTTTGTGCCAGCTGGAGGGATACTCTGTGGAAAAACTCAGAAAGTTCTTTCGGGAAGTGTGGGGAGAAGCGAAGAAGACCCACTGGCCGAATCGGCAGGAACTTTTGGTCTCAACTTCCGTTGTCATATTGATCCTTGCGGTGATGGGTATCTATTTCTTTCTGCTGGACCTCGCTCTGTCCGGCGGGGTGAGGGCGATCCTGCGCGCACTCGGTATCGGGTGATGTGAATGAGAAAAAGATGGTACATACTCAGGACTATAGCAGGTCAGGAAGAAAGCGCAAAGGAGAACTTGGAAACCAAGATCAAATCCACCGGTTATGAGAGGTTCTTTGGCCGTATCGTCATTCCCGAGGAAACCATAATAGATGCAACCGGCAAATCTTTGAAGAGGTTTTCGGTTTCTCCGAACGCGAAATTGTACGTGAAAACCGGCTCGGACGTCAAAAAGAGCGATCTTCTCGCGGAGGAACCCGCGATTCACGCCAGGCACAGCGGGACCGTTGTGTCTGTGAAGAACTACAGGAAGGTAACCGTAGAGACCATCGACAAGAAATATTCCAAAACGTACGTCGTACCCGAAAGTTCGAAACTCGTGAGTGGTATCAAAGTTGGTGCACGCATCAGACAAGGAATGCCGTTGACGCAAGATGCCGAATACATATGCGAGATCGATGGTAAAGTAGTCGAGAACGAGCGTGTCAAACGTGTGGAAGTTCAACGCGAAAACGGAGAGATAGATGTTTACCACATCCCTTACGAGCTCTTCGACGCGAACAAGATTTACAAGGGCAAGCAGGTCAGGAATGGGGAACTGCTCGCCGAAGGTAGGAAAATATACTCCAGCATAAATGGACGGGTAGAAGTGGTGGACCTGGGAACACGCAAAGAAATAAGAATAGCCAAAACCCAAAAGAAGAGAATGTTTCCAGGCTACATATTCGTTGAAATGATGATGAACGACGACACCTGGCAGTTCGCCAGAACCGTTCCGGGGATAATAGATTTCGTTGCATCCGGTGGCCAACCGCTTGAGTTGAAGCAACGTGAAGCGAGAGCGATCCTGAGGCTTGCGGGTATCGAATCGTTTGAAGAAAAAGTAAAGCCCGTGCGCATCGAGATGGACATAAAGGTCGGAGACGTGGTGAAGATCACCTCCGGCCCGTTCGAAGACTTCGCCGGAGTCGTGAAGGAAATAGATCCTATGAAACAGGAACTCAGGGTGGCCGTCACCATCTTCGGTAGGGAAACACCGGTGACGGTGAGGGTCTCTGAGGTGGAGAAAATCCAATGAAAACGTGGGAGGGAGTCGTTCCCAGCAACCACAGAGGAGGGAAACGTGAATGGCTAAGAAAGTCGTAGCACAGGTGAGGTTGCAGTTACCAGCAGGTAAGGCCACACCTGCTCCACCAGTTGGGCCTGCGCTCGGTCAGCGTGGCGTTAACATAATGGAGTTCTGCAAGAGGTTCAACGCGGAAACGGCAGACAAAGCTGGTATGATTCTGCCAGTCATAGTGACGGTCTATGAGGATCGTTCCTTCAGCTTCGTTGTGAAAACACCACCCGCATCATTCCTGCTCAAAAAGGCGGCAAACATCGAGTCCGGATCGGGTGAACCAAAGAGGAAGATCGTAGGAAAAGTTACGAGAAAGCAGATCGAAGAGATCGCGAAGATCAAAATGCCAGACCTGACAGCGAACGATCTGCAGGCCGCCATAAAGATCATCGAAGGTACGGCGAAGAGCATGGGTATCGAAATAGTCGACTGATGAAGAAAAGGAGGAGGCTTTATGCCGAGACACTCCAAGAGGTACCTTGAAATAAGACAAAGGGTGGACAGAACGAAATTCTACAGCATCGATGAAGCCATCGAGCTCGTTAAGAAGAACGCAACGGCGAAATTCGACGAAACGGTTGAGCTCCACCTTGCGACGAACATAGATCCAAAACGACCCGAACAGCAAGTTCGAGGGACGGTGGTTTTACCGCACGGAACTGGAAGAACGGTGAGAGTGTTGGTGTTCGCCAAAGGTGAAAAGGCCGAAGAAGCCAAAAAGGCCGGTGCAGATATCGTAGGAGGAGACGAACTGGTTGAAAAGATTCTCAACGAAGGTTTCACGGATTTCGACGTGGCCATCGCAACGCCGGACATGATGAAATCGGTTGGAAAGCTCGGTAAAATCCTCGGACCTCGTGGTTTGATGCCATCTCCAAAATCGAACACGGTCACCGACGACATTGCAGCTGCGGTGAAGGAGTTCAAAATGGGAAGGATCGAAGTCAGGAGCGACAAGACAGGCTCGATACATCTTCCCATCGGTAAGTGTTCTTTCGATTCTCAAAAGCTCAAGGAGAACCTCATCTCAGCTTATAAACAGATATCAGCCATGAGACCTGCGGGCATCAAGGGTCAGTTCATCAGAAAGGCCGTAATTACGTCAACGATGGGAGTTGGTGTGAAGCTCAACCTTTCTGAGCTGGAAGCTGCAAAAATCTGAACAATCGATCTGAAAAGGAAAATCGCTGGATCGCCGAAGAAAGTAGGTACATCCTTAAAGGGGTCATCCCCGCCTACCGAGGCGAATCGGAAGCGAGCGCTTTGGTTGAGCGGGGGTCTCTTGTGACAAGAGACCCTTTTTGTTGAAAGGAGGTGCAGCAGTTGATAACGAAGGAGAAGAAGCGGCAGATTCTGGAGAACCTGAAAGAAGTGTTTCCGAAGGCAAACCTGTTCGTGTTCGTGAACTTCTTCGGTCTCGACGTCGCGACGCTCAGGGAGTTGCGCAGGAGGATCAACTCGAAATTCGGAAAAGATGCCAAGCTGACCGTTGTCAAAAACTCCCTTGCTTCAATAGCCCTGGCTGCGGCAAAATACGATGAGGCTCAGTACGAGAAATTCCTGAAAGGACCGACAGCAGTTTTCTACTTGCTGAACGGTGATCCCGTAGACGCACTAAAACTTCTTGTGAATTTCGCAAAAGAAAAGAAGCTCGAGAACTTCTTCAAAGGTGGTTTTCTCGAGCGTCAACCGTTCAGCGGCGATCAGGTGGCGGAACTGGCCAATCTGCCCACCAAGAAAGAGCTGTACGCGATGGTCGTCGGCAGACTCCAAGGTCCAATTTACGGTATGGTGTTCGCGCTGAACGGCATACTGAGAAAACTTGTGTACGTTCTCAATGCGATTGAAGAGAAAAAGAAATCTGAAAGCGCTGGAGGTGTTTGAGGATGACAGTGGAACAGATCGTAGAGGCGATTGAAAAACTCACAGTGGCGGAGTTGGCACAGCTGGTTAAGGCGTTGGAAGAAAAGTTCGGTGTGACCGCGGCGGCACCCGTTGCGGTGGCAGCCGTTGCGGCACCAGCGGCTGGAGCGGCACCAGCAGCCCAAGCAGCTGCCGCCGAGGAAAAGACTGAGTTCGACGTCATTTTGAAGAGCCACGGTGCCAACAAGATCAACGTGATAAAGGTCGTAAGGGAAATCACCGGACTCGGTCTGAAAGAGGCGAAGGACCTCGTCGAAAAAGCTGGTAGCCCCGACGCGGTGGTCAAGAGCGGTGTTCCGAAGAACGAAGCTGAGGAGATCAAGAAGAAGCTCGAAGAAGCCGGTGCAGAGGTCATTTTGAAGTGATGTGAACGAATTTTCTCAATTGCAAAAAGATTGTATCAAACCTATACCAGCAGAGCTGGTATAGGTTGTTTTATGCTATGATAATTAGGCGTGCCTGCGTCCCGGGCTTCGTTCATTTCCCTGCGTTTCCACTCCGTTGATCTGACGAGGTGATAAAATGCGAACAGTCGTGTACGGCAAACGCGAACGGTTAACGTTCGGCCGCACTGTTGATGCCCTGAAGGTCCCGAACCTGATAGCCATCCAGCTCGAATCCTACAGAGAATTTCTGGAAAAGGGTTTGATGGACATACTGAAAAAGTTCTCCCCGATAGTGTCACAACCCCATAAAGGCGATCTGAGAAAAGGAGAGAAAGGTTTCATACTCGAGTTCGTTTCAACACGGGTTGGAGAACCAAACGCCACGATAGAAGAATGCAAGCAGAAGGGATTGACTTATCAGGTACCGATATACGCGACCGTCAGAATTGTGGATGTCAACACTGGAGAGATGAGAGAAGAGGAAGCGTTCCTGGGTTCCATCCCGTACATGACGGACAACGGGACTTTCATCATCAACGGCGCGGAACGTGTGGTTGTCAACCAGCTCGTGAGGGCACCCGGTGTATACTTCGTCGATGAGATACCCAAGACTCAGGCTGCGGCCCCCGTGTACGTTGCCCACTTCCTGCCTGTGAGGGGTGCCTGGCTCGAAATCCTCTACAACACGGCGGACGATATGTTCTACGCGCGAATAGACAGAAAAAGGAGAATCAACCTGTTTCTGTTGCTCAAGGCTCTCGGTTTTGAGAACGATCTGGACATACTCGATCTTTTCCCCGAACAGATCGATGCAGACGACGAATACACGATGATGAAAGCCGTTGGTTCGATCGTACTCGAAGATGTGAGCATCAACGGTGAAAAGGTCGTCGAACGCGGCGGAGTACTCACGGAACACGCCGCCAAGGCTATCTTAGAATCCAAGATCACAACCATTGTCAGAGCACACCCGGCGGCACAGAAAACGCTGGAAAAACTCAACAGTACTTACGGAGAAGTGGATTCCAACAAAGCGTACGTGGAAATCTACAGGAAACTCAAACCCGGTGAAATCCCAAGGGTGAACGCCGCGAAGGCTTACCTCAACAGCCTTTACTTCACCCCGGAGAGGTTCGAACTCTCTCAGGTTGGACGTTACAAGATAAATCGCAAGCTCCAGCAAGCGTACCGAAAATACCTGGTCCAGGTCAAGAAGATGAGCGAAGCTGAAGCTGAACAGATGGAATACAATCCAACCGATCTCGTTCTCACGCCGCTGGACATAGTTCTGGCCACGAGATACCTGCTGGAAGTGAGCAAAAATCCGGAGATAATGGACACCAAGGACCACCTTGGTAACAAGAGAGTGAGAACGGTTGGGGAACTCGTCAAGCTTGAATTCGAAAGGGCTTTCTCGAAGGCGCAGCGCCTCATCCAGGAGAGGCTCACCCTTTACAACTCGCTGGACAAGATTTCCGTGCAGAGCTTGATCAACATAAAAACGATCATCGCGGGTATCAATCAGTTTTTCGCCACCAGTCCTCTTTCGCAGTTCATGGAACAGGTGAACCCACTCGCCGAACTGACGCACAAAAGAAGGCTGACCGCTGTGGGACCCGGCGGTTTGAAGAGGGAGAGGGCGAGGTTCGAGGTCCGCGACGTCCATCATTCCCACTACGGAAGAATGTGCCCGATCGAAACACCCGAAGGAGCGAACATAGGTCTCATCACTTCACTGGCCGTCTACGCAACGGTCGATGAGTTCGGTTTCTTGATAACCCCCTACAGGCGAGTGAAAAAGGGTAAGGTCACCGACGAAATAGTCTATCTGACGGCCGACGAGGAAGAACACTATTACATCGCCCCGTGCACGGTCAAGGTCGATGAAAACGGAAACATCATTGAAGACAGGGTTCCTGCCAGGTACATGCAGAAGATCCTCTACGTTGAGAAAGAAAAGGTCCAGTTCATGGACGTATCCACGAAGCAGATCGTTTCCGTTTCGACTTCTCTCATACCCTTCTTGGAGCACGACGACGCGAACAGGGCGCTCATGGGTTCGAACATGCAGAGACAGGCTGTGCCTTTGCTGAAACCTGAGGCACCGTTCGTCGCCACCGGTATGGAACACGAAGCGGCTCTGTATTCTGGTTACCTGGTCACCGCCAAACATGATGGCATCGTGAAGAAAGTTGATGCGAGAAGGATCGTCATACACAGGACCGACGAGAAAGGTAATCCCCTGTACAAGAACGGTGCGCCAGTGCTTGATGAATACAGGCTGATGAAGTTCGTCAGAACGAACCAGGACACGGTCATAAACCAGAGACCCATTGTGAACGTCGGCGATCGGGTTAAAAAGGGTGAGGTCATAGCCGACGGGCCGGCAACAGACATGGGTGAGCTCGCGCTTGGACGCAACGTTCTGGTCGCGTTCATGTCCTGGGAAGGTTACAACTTTGAAGACGCCATCCTGGTCAGCGAAGAGTTGCTCGAGGAAGATGTGTTTACCTCCGTTCATATAGAAGTTTATGAAACCCAGGCACGTGACACACGCCTCGGACCGGAGGAGATCACGGCAGACATTCCGAACGTCCCCAAGGAGTCTCTGAGGAACCTTGACGAGAACGGGATAGTCAGGATCGGAGCGTACGTCGGGCCACAGGACATACTCGTTGGAAAAGTCACGCCGAAGGGAGAAGGAGAAACGACACCGGAGGAAAAGATCATACAGTCCGTCTTCGGTGAAAGAGGAAAGGACGTTAAGGACACCTCGTTGAGGTTACCTCACGGAACGGAAGGCAGGGTCATCGACGTCCAGGTGTTCGACAAAGAAGATGTTGCGGAACTCGGTCCTGGTGTGAACAAACTGGTGAAAGTGTACATAGCGTGCAAGAAGACCCTTGAAGTCGGAGACAAGCTCGCGGGTAGGCATGGAAACAAGGGTGTCGTTTCGAAGATCCTGCCGCGAGAAGACATGCCGTTCCTACCGGACGGAACGCCGGTACAGATCGTGCTTAGCCCCCTCGGAGTGCCATCGAGGATGAACGTCGGTCAGATCCTGGAAACGCACCTGGGATGGCTCGCAAAGCTGACGAACAGCTGGTTCGCCACACCCGTGTTCGATGGAGCGAAGGAAGACGATATCCTGCCCTGGCTGTACAAAGAGCGCAAAGCTGTGGGACTGGAAGAAGGCGACGATGAAAACAATCCTTCCGGTAAAGTTCTGCTGAGGGACGGTAGAACGGGTGAACCATTTGCAGAACCTGTGGTCGTTGGATACATCTACATGATGAAGCTCATTCACATAGCCCGCGACAAGATCCACGCCAGATCGACAGGTCCGTACTCGCTCATTCACCAGCAACCTCTGGGAGGAAAGGCCCAGTTCGGTGGACAGAGGTTCGGGGAGATGGAAGTCTGGGCACTGGAGGCGCACGGTGCCGCCCACACGCTGAACGAAATGCTCACGATAAAATCCGACGACATCAGGGGTCGAAACGAAGTCTACAAAGCGATCCTCAAGGGTAAGAACATACCAGAACCTGGAATACCCGAAAGCTTCAGAGTTTTGATAAAGGAACTCAGAGGATTGGCGCTCGATGTGAGAGTCTACGATGAAAACGGTAACGAGATCGACATCGACAGGTTCTGATGTGAGCGCCGAGGAGGGAAGAAGGATGGCCATTTCCACCTTCAAAAGGAAGATAGCCGCAGTGAAGATAGGTGTGGCTTCCCCCGATACGATCAGGAGCTGGTCGAGCGGGGAAGTCAAAAAGCCAGAAACCATAAACTACAGAACCTTCAAACCTGAACGCGATGGGCTCTTCTGTGAAAAGATATTTGGACCCACGAAAGATTATGAGTGCGCCTGCGGAAAGTACAAAGGCAAGAAATATGAAGGAACGGTCTGCGAGAGGTGCGGCGTGAGAGTGGAATCGAAAGAATCCAGAAGGAAGAGGATGGGGCACATAGAGCTCGCCGCACCGGTAGTTCACATATGGTATCTGAAGAGTACACCGAGCATTCTGTCCACTCTGCTGAACATACCGACACGGGACCTTGAAAACATCATCTACTACGGAAGCAGGCGCATCATAGAGAAGGCTTACATCGTTACCAATTCGAAGAAGACGCAGTTCGCCGAAGGCGACATAATATACGAAACGGAGTACAACATATACAAGAAAGTTCTGGACTTCGAAGCCGAACAGGCGGTCATAGTTAAGAACCCGAAGACCCCGGTCATATCCGAAATAGACGGTGAAGTGAGCGTGAAGAACGAGCGTTCCAACACTGGAAGGACCATAACCTGGATCACCGTCAGGAACGTTGTCAAATCGCAGGTGCAGCTCTTCCCCGGGATGATCCTTCTGGTTAAGAACAACCAGGAGGTATCCGAGAACGACATCCTGGTCGCCGAAAAACAGATACCAGCGTTCTACGCTCCGTTCGATGGAACTGTCGAGATCGATGAGTTGACTTCCAGCCTGACTTTGAAACCACACGCGACGAGCAAAGAACAACCGTTGACGCTTTCCATCCCCTACTGCTGCCGACTCACCGTTAAGAATGGGGCGAAGGTCAAAGCTGGAGACCAGATCTGGACCGCAGGAGTGATTCAGGCCGTAAAGAGTCCTGCCTCAGGACGGGTCGTGTTTGGAAAAGAACTGAACGTCAGACCTCTCGAGGACGGTTCTTACGAAGTTCTGTCCTCGGGATCTGTCTACATCGAACAGGTTGCGGCAGAGAAGAAGTATCCCATATTCGAGGGCGCTCTCGCATACGTCAACGATGGTGACAAGGTGAAGGCTGGCGACTACCTCGCGGACAGGTTCCTTTTTGAAGATGAACATCTGTCTCTGAGTGAGTACAGGATCTTCCAAGAATACTATCCCGATCAGTTCACCGTGGAAACGGAAGTTGAGAACGATAGACCTATCCTCGCCATCACCAGGATAGACGAAGAACTCGCCAAGGAAACCGGGTTGACGGTAGGTTCCATCATAACGGAGAATGAATACGAGGCTTACAAAGAGCTCTATCCTGGCAAGATCGAAGCACATTACGGGGCCGCTGCCGTGAAGAAACTGCTCGAAATGATAGATCTCGAAAAACTGAGAGCGCAGATAGAGGCCGAGCTCGCAGAGCTTCCAAAGAGCAGTGGTAGGGCTCTGAAGCTGTTGAGAAGGTTGAAGATCGTCAAGAGTCTCATCAAATCCGGTACGAGACCTGAATGGATGGTTCTGGAAGCACTCCCGGTGATACCTCCTGAACTGAGACCCATGATCCAGATCGACGGAGGCAGGTTCGCAACGACTGACCTGAACGATCTCTACAGGAGGGTTATAAACAGGAACAACAGGTTGAAGAGGTTCCTGGAACTGAACGCACCTGAAGTCATGATCAGAAACGAGATGAGGATGCTCCAGGAAGCCGTTGACAGTCTGATATACAACGGTAGGATCGGCAGACCCGTCACCGACAGAAACGGCAGGCCCCTGAAATCCCTAACAGATCTCGTGAAGGGCAAGAAGGGTCGCTTCAGGAGGAACTTGCTGGGTAAGCGCGTAGATTATTCCGGAAGGGCCGTCATAGTGGTCGGTCCGGAGCTGAAGATCCACCAGTGCGGTTTGCCGAAGAAGATGGCTCTGGAGCTCTTCAAACCGTTCGTGCTCGCGAAGCTGCTTGAAGATAGTGGAGAAAGCAGCAGGACCGCCAGAAAACTGAAGAAAGCCATCATAGAACGCGAGATGCCTGAAGCATGGGACGTTCTGGAGGAAGTCATCAAAGGGCAAACCGTGCTCCTCAACCGCGCTCCGACACTGCACAGAATGTCGATACAGGCCTTCGAACCGAAGCTGATAGAAGGCAACGCGATACAGTTGCATCCTCTGGTCTGTCCACCCTTCAACGCTGACTTCGACGGAGACCAGATGGCAGTGCACGTACCTCTTTCGGCCGCCGCACAGGCAGAGGCTCGTTATCTGATGCTGTCGAGGTACAACATCATATCTCCCGCGCACGGGCAGCCCATCTCTATGCCGGGAAAGGATATCATAGTCGGTATCTACTATCTCACCGCAGTGAACAGAGACTACGACTCTATGAGCATCGACAGGATCAAGTTCAGGTTCAGCTCGCCTGAAGAGGCCATCTTGGCCCATTCGCTGGGCTGGGTCGGATTGCACACACCCGTGATGGCCAGAGTCAAACAGAACGGTGAAGAAAGAATAGTCAAAACCACCGTTGGGCGCATCATATTCAACGAGATCGTTCCGGAAGATCTGAGGGACTACTCCAAGACGTTCGGCAAGAACGAGATCAAAGAGCTCATATACGAAACCTTCAAGCGGCACGGCATGGAAACGACGGCAGATCTGCTCGACGACATAAAAGATCTCGGTTTCCACTACGCGACCGTTTCTGGACTCACGATCTCGCTCAAAGACCTGGTTGTGTCACCGAAGAAGGACGAGATCATAAGAGATGCCCTGAGCAAGGTTGAAAAGGTCGAACAAGAGTACTTGGAAGGGTTCCTCACCTATGAAGAAAGGTACAAGGAGATCATAAAGATATGGACAGACGCGACAAAGGAAGTGCAGAAGGTCACTTATGAAGCGCTCGGTGAGAATCCGTTCAACCCCGTGTTCATGATGGTCAAGTCCGGTGCGAGGGGTAACATAGACCAGGTCAAGCAACTCGCAGGCATGAGGGGCCTCATGGCAGACCCGTCAGGAAAAACGATCGAAATACCCATAATCTCGAACTTCCGCGAAGGTTTGAGTTCACTCGAGTTCTTCATCTCGACGCACGGTGCAAGAAAAGGAGCCGCTGACACCGCACTCAGGACATCTTCGGCAGGATACCTCACCAGGAGGCTCGTCGACGTGGCTCAGGGCGTGTTCATAACGATGACCGACTGCGGTACAGAAAACGGTATCAAAGCGATGAAACTCATAAGTGGTACCTTGACTGTGCAGGAGTTGAAGGATTTCCTGTTCGGTAGAATTCTCGCAAGGGACGTCATCGATCCGCTCACAGGAGAAGTCGTGAAGAATCCGAATACGGGCCGCGAGTACGTCAGAAACACGATGTTGTCCGACGATGATGCGAAGTTCCTCTCAGAATACGTCGTTTCTGTTCCCGTTTGCGTTGAACAGGTCCTGGATCTGCAGAGCCTGCAGTTACCATCTGCATACGCGATTACGGATGAAGAAATCAGGCTCGAGGATGGTTCTGTTTACGAGGCCGGAAGTGAGGTCACCTGGGACCTGGTTAGAAACGCTCGCAACGCGGGTAAGAAACAGATCAAGATAAAGGTCTATCCCGTCGTCGGAACGATCGCTCAGGAAACGGTCATGGACAAGAAAGGTGAGAAGCAGTTGCTCGTGTTCCAGGAAGAGATCGATGAAGTGACGGCGATGGTGCTCGAACAGAACGGTGTCAGTTCCGTCAAAGTAAGGCCGAACATCTACGTGAGATCGCCGCTGACCTGCGAAGCTGAACACGGTGTTTGTGCGATGTGCTACGGCATGGACTTGTCGAACCACAAAGTGGTCAACGTCGGTGAGGCTGTGGGAATAATCGCGGCGCAATCCATAGGAGAACCTGGAACACAGCTCACCATGAGAACCTTCCACACCGGTGGTATCGCGACGGCGGCCGACATAACACAGGGTCTGCCGAGGGCTGAAGAACTCTTCGAAGCGAGAAAGAAGCTCAAGGAGCCAGAAGGAGTGTTCTGCACTGTCTCTGGCTGGGTGAAGGACATAAAGGAAGTCGATGGAAAGAAGAAGATTTACGTCGAAGACCTCTCCGGTGAGATACACGAGTACGAGGTCCCTGAAAAGGTGAAAGAGAATGTGAGCAGAGGTCAGAAAGTGCTGCCCGGTCAGATGCTCACCACTGGAGCCGTAAAACTCAGAAAACTCATGGACACGCTCGGTGTTGAAGCCACGGCGATGTACCTGCTCACGGAAACGCAAAAAGTTTACCACGAACAGGGTGTGGAGATACACAACAAACACTTCGAAATAATCATCAGGCAGATGCTCAGCAGGGTGGAAGTCATCGATCCTGGAGATACGGATTATCTGCCCGGTGAGCTGCTGACGTTAGCCGAAGCGAGACGAATAAACGACGAAATACTGAAAGCGAACGCACACGTGCAGAGCAACAGAAACGCCGTGGTTGGAAAAATTCTCGCCAAGAAGATCGTGGCGAAGCTCAAAGACGAGGTTGAGGAAATAGCTCCAGAGGGTGCAGAAGTCACAGAAGAGATCGTTGAAAAAGCTGTCGCCGCAGGCGTGAAAGAGATCGTTGTGATGGAGGAAGGCAGACCCACGACCTACCAGATCGCACCCAAAGAGCCCATGAAGTACAGAAGGAGGCTGCTGAGAATCACCAAAGCATCGCTGGAACAGGAAGGATGGCTCAGCGCGGCCTCGTTCCAGCAAACGCCACAGGTACTAACGGAAGCCGCGATCGAAGGTAGGATCGATTACCTGAAAGGATTGAAAGAAAACGTGATCGTGGGCCAGCTCATACCATCCGGTACGGGTCTGGAGATATTCGCGAACATTCAGATCGAAGAAACTCCACGCGCAGCGGAAGAAGAAAAGATGGCGTGAACATGTCGGGGCCCCGCGTGGGGCCCTTTCTGTTTCACATCAGGATTCGAAGATATAAAAGTAGGTCCACACACCGCTGTTTTGAAACTTGATCTTCTTCGATGCCTTCCGCTTGAAAACACGTTCCAGATCCGCTGCTGGACTCAGGAAGCAGACGGTCGAGTCTTCGAAAATGTCGAACAACCTCGCAAGGTGTGAGTGAAAATCTTCGTCAACGTTTTTGATCCTGAGCCCGTACGGGGGATTAGTCACCACATGAACATTTTTGAAGCTTTCCAGCTCTTCGAAAGCCTTGTTTAAGAATCTGACAGAATCGTTCACACCCGCCCTCAGTGCGTTCTCACGGGCAATCGATACCATCGATGGATCTTTGTCGAAACCGAGCGAAACGAGTCGATTCTCCCGCTTCTTGGTATCTACCTTTTCCATCCTCACATCTTTGAAGATCGGCCAACTCTGGAACGCGAACTCCCTCCCATCGTTGAGGATACCCAGTGCCATCCGCGCGGCCTCTATGCAGATCGTTCCGCTGCCACAGAAAGGATCGACCAGCAGTCTCTGAGTGTTCCAACCGCTCACGATGATCAAGCCAGCCGCTATCGTCTCTCTCAAGGGAGCGATCGAAGTTTTCAATCTGTAGCCCCGTTTGCTCAGCGCGCGTGACCCTGTGGTGTCCAGAAACACGCTCACGATGTCGTTCTTCAGGTACGCGTACAGGGGATAGACGGTTCCGTCCGGTTCGTTCTTGGATTCAATTTTTTCATAGACGGCCTTTTTGACCACCGAAGCGATCGCTCCGGTTGCTGAGAGCTTGGAGTTACGCACTTTCACCTTCTCAACGATCAGCGTGGCCCGATCGTGGACCAGGTCCTGCCAGTCGGCGCTGAAGGTTCCTTCGAAGAGTTCGTCGAAGGTCTTTGCTTCAAACTCGGCCATCTTTATCAGCACGCGCTCCGCGCTGCGCAACATCAGATTGAGCTTCGCGACGTCAGAAAGCTCACCGGCGAAGTGTATGTGACCCGCGGTCACTTTCAAAATCTTGAAGTTCATATCTTTCAGCTCTTTACAAACTGCTCCTTCCAGCCCGGACGTGCAGAGCGCGACCAGCTCCAAAACTCTCACCCCCAAGAGTATAAGACGAAACAAGTACGGGATGCGAACTTAAAATGGTAGAATCTGTTTTAGGGGTGATCGGTTTGCTCGAAGCCAGTCTCGTGGAGAAAATCATCAATTACGGTCTCAGTAAGGGTGCAGATTTCGTCGAGATCTTCGTGGAGGACAGGTTCGACACGAGGATAACCCTGATCGACGGAAGGATCGACTCTGCGAGCAGCGAGAGAGACTTCGGGCTCGGCTTGAGATTGTTCAAGGAAGATCAGCAGGTCTACGCTTACACGAACGATCCATCGGAGAAGCAACTTTTCGCCATGGTGGACAGGTTGATCGAAGTGCTGGAAACACAGCCTGCGCAGTTCAAACCGATGAACCTCACGAATTTAGACGTGAAGAATTCTCACATCATCGTTCTGCACCCTCTGGAAGTTTCGAAAATGGACAAAGCGAAGATCATGAAACTCGCGTACGAAGGAGCGAAGAACTATTCGAACCTCATCTCACAGGTCGTGGTCCGGTACTGGGATTACGATCAGAGAGTCTTCATCGCGAACTCTGAAGGGACCATGGCGAGCGATAGACGTATCAAGACGAGGCTGATGGTCACCGCAGTCGCATCGAAGGATGGAGAGCAGGAATCGGGCTTCTACGGACCTGGTGCTTCCATGGGACTTGAGTTTTTCAACCTTCACGACCCGAAAGACATAGGTGCGGAGGCCGCGAGGATAGCGGACAGAATGGTTCGAGCCGAGCACGCACCGGCCGGCAAGATGCCCGTGGTGATAGCGAACGAATTTGGAGGTGTCATCTTCCACGAAGCGTGCGGGCATGCCCTGGAAGCGACATCCGTCGCGAAGGGTGCCTCGGTTTTCGCGAACAAACTCGGTCAGAAAGTCGCCGCGGACTGCGTCACGGCCGTGGACGACGGGACGATACCGAACGCGTGGGGTTCGAGCAACATCGACGATGAGGGAACTCCAACCCAGCGCAACGTGTTGATCGAAAACGGTGTGCTGAAAAACTATCTGGTTGACAGGTTCCACGCGAAGAAGATGAACATGAAGCCCAACGGCTGTGGACGCAGGGAAAGTTACAAGTTCATACCGACATCCAGAATGAGCAACACCTTCATAATGCCAGGTAAGTATCTGCCGGAAGAGATCATCTCCGCCACGGATTACGGACTCTACGCCAAGCGCATGGGAGGCGGCTCGGTGCATCCTGCCACGGGCGAGTTCAACTTCGCCGTCATGGAAGGTTACCTGATCGAAAAAGGCAGGATCACCAAGCCCGTACGCGGTGCGACACTGATAGGTAAAGGTATCGAAGTGATAAACAACATAGACATGGTCGGGAACGACCTCGCGAGGGGTCAAGGCATGTGCGGTTCCATATCCGGTTCTGTACCTGCAGACGTCGGACAACCTACGATCCGCGTGAAGGAGCTGATCGTTGGGGGGCGAAAGAGATGAGAGAGAAACAGTTCGCCGAAACCGTTTTTTCCCTGGCAAAGAAGAAGGGATTCGACGATTGCGAAGTGCTCATCTCCAGCCAGAAAGAATTCGAGGTCGTTGTCAGCAAGGGAAAGATCGAGAACTACACAGACGCTTCCTCAAGAAAGGTCACGTTGAAAGCTGTGAAGAACAAGAAATCCTGCTTCGCGACCACGGAGATCATGGACGAAACTTCCGCAAAATTCCTCGTCGAGAGCGCTTACGAGAACTTCATGATCACGGACACCCTCGATGAGGACGATGTCTGGCACGAACCTCCAGAACGTGAACCTTTCAGCTACGACGATCCTTTCGAAAGAATGTCGGTCAGGGAGAAGATAGAACTGGCGAAAAGAATGGAAGAAAAATCGTTATCGTACGACAAAAGGATTCAGAACGTCATCATGAGCGGTTATGGCCATCAGAACTCTGAAATTCTTCTGTTCAACACGAAGGGTCTGGAGCTGGAAGAAAGCTTCGGTTACGGTGCAGCCTTCGTCTATCTGGTGGCCTCCGATGGGAAAAAACCTAAGAGGGGCTTTCGCTCCAGATACGGTTCGCAGCCGAGCGAGATCGACGTCGACAGGGTCGCAGAGGAGGCAGCCTCTGAAGCAGTTTCACAGCTCGGCGCCCAAAACGTGAAGAGTGGGAAGTACAGAATTTTGCTACGTCGGGATGTCTTCGCGCAGCTTTTCTTCGCGTTCTCATCCATCTTCTCCGCCGAAGCCGTGCAGAAAGGCCTTTCCCCACTGAAGGGAAAACTGGGTCAGAGGATCGGCGCAGAAGTGTTGAATTTGGTGGAAGATCCGTTTTTCGAAAAGCTTCCACTGAAACGTTCTTTCGACAATGAAGGTGTGGCAACGTCGAGGAAGACGTTCATCGATCGCGGCGTGCTCACCACCTTCTTTCATTCCATAAAGTCGGCCAGGAAGGACAACGTGATGCCCACCGGAAACGTGTTCGGCCAGAGGTGTGTGCCTCTGAACGTGGTTCTGCCCGCAGGTTCTCTCGATTACGAAGGTTTGGTCAAGCACCTGAACGAGGGTTTGATAGTCATCGCGCTCGATGGGCTGCACTCGGGTGTCAGACCGGTATCCGGGGAATTTTCTCTGGGCGCCAACGGTTACAGAGTGGCGGGCGGTGAGATCGTTGAGCCCGTCGAACAGTTCACAATTTCTGGCAATTTCCTCGAACTACTCCAGAGAATCGAAATGGTGGGCGCCGACAGCGACGTAGTTTCCGTCAACTGGTATGGACCATCAGTGATCGTATCGGAGTTGGACGTGGCTGGCAGCTGAATTCACACGCTGGATGCTCACAACCCTGCCTCTGTCCAGGTTGACTATGACATCTGCCAGCGTTTGCACCTCTTCAACATCGTGCGTGGCGATGACCAGCGCCACGCCTTCTTCTTTCAGTTCAGCCAGTTCTTTCCAGAAAATCCGCTTCGCTTCCTCGTCCAGCCCGTTCGTGGGTTCATCCAGCACCAAGATTTTTGGTTCTCCAAGTAGAGCCATGCAGAGAGATAGTTTCCTGCGCGTTCCCTTGGACAGTTTCCTGACGAGTTTTCTACCGTTGATTTCTAACTGCAGCAGTTGGATCAATCTATGATCACATTTGCTTCCCTTGATCCTGCTGAACAGTGCGAGATTCTCACGCGCCGTCAACGTCTCCACGAGGGCAGGTTCTTCGGGCACGTACGACAGATTTTTTCTTATCAATCCGGGTCGCTTCACAGCATCGATACCGTTTATCACGATTCTGCCTTCGTCAGGTTTGAGAACGGTGGCGATCAGCTTGAGCAGTGTGGATTTACCCGCAGCGTTTCCACCAACAAAGGCTATACAGGATGCTCGAACGTCGAAGCTCACATCTTTGATGGCCACGGTGTCTGAAAACTTCTTCGTTACACGTTCGAAAATCAACTCCATCTTTCTCACACGATCCTTATCGGCATCACGACGTAGAGATATCCTTCAACCTCGAGCGGGTTGATCTGCAGCGGGCTGGTGCTGTCTATGAAGTTCAACTCCACTTCCTCTGTTTCTATACGCCTCAACGCTTCGATGAGGAACTTTGGGTTGAAAGCCGCGATCACGTCTTCGCCTTCCTTTTTCACCTCTAATTCCTCACTCACCTCGCCAAAGTCCGGACTTCTGCTGCTCAAAACGAGCGTGTTCTCCATCACTTCAACCCTTATGGATTCGCTGCCGCGTTTGGCTATCACCATCGTTCTTCTGAGAGCTTCCACGAGGTCGTTGGTCGATGCCACGACTTTCGTCTTGAACGCCTTCGGTAGAACCCTCTTGTAATCGGGAAATTCCACTTCGACGATCCTCATCAAAGTTTCCACATCCGTCGCCAGGATGCCGATCCTCTTTCCGTCGTATTCAACTCTCAGGCTCTTCCCCTCACAGCTCTGTGCAACGTTCATGAGCTCCTTCATACTCTTGAGGGACAGCAGGAAACCTAAGCCTTCCTCAGTCTGTATGTCAAGTCTTTCTTCTGCCAGGGCGAGCCTGAAACCGTCCGACGCCACCAGCCTGAGAAAACCGTTGCCAAGTTCCCAGTAGATCCCGTTGAGGTTTCTCATGAATTCGTCGGTGGCGGCACAAAAGATGACCCTATCGATCATGCTGTGAAGAACGCCCGCTTCGATCTCAAAACTCACGCTGGACTCGGATAGGGACACTTCTGGAAAATCGCTCGGATCCACAACAGACAGCTTGAACTTGCTCCTGCCGCACTCGATGGAAAGACTCGTGGGGGTGATCTCGAGGTTAGCTCCAACGTCCGACGGCAACGTTTTCACGACCTCGTAGAGAACTTTCCCATCCACAGCGAACCTTCCGAAACCTTCGTACTCACAGTTCAGTCTCGCCTTGACGCCTGTCTCAAGATCCGAAGCCAGAAGGTATACCCCGTCCTCGTTCAGATCGAACAGGACGCAACCGAGGATCGGTTTTATCGCTTTGGAAGGAACCACCTTCGAAACCACAGATATTTTGTTCACCAGCTCCTGCGTGTCCACAGCTATCCTCGCCACGATCACACCTCCTCAATCGAGAGTGAGTACATCCTCGATCTCGATGGATGAATCCTTCAAGAGCCTTCGCAAAGTCGTTGACAAACCACGTTGAGAGGATGAATTGATGAAAACCTTTTCGAGCGCAACTTTGTTCACAGTATATATGTTATCAAAACTGTCCGGCACTTCTGCAACGGCCAGAGGATTGTTCAGACACAGGTTCAATTTGTCCCTCAACCTCAGCACCGACGTTGTGACGATACCTGAAACGTAGAGCCACTCAAACTCATCGTAGTTCGTTTGTCTGAGCGTCAGACAGGAATCTGAAATCTTCACAAGTTGACCGGATTTCGTTATGGCCCACACACCCTCCAGATCTTTCACGATAATCTCAACTTCGCTGGGTGGCTTGGCCAACTTCGAGGCGAAAAGAACCTTCCTGAGGATCCTCAGGCTATCGGCGCCTTCACCGTGAACCACCAGGAAGATCTTCGCTCCATCCACGACTCCCGCGTGAACGAGTCTGTCCAAAGCCCCATCGACGATGATCCGGGCAAAATGAAAATTCTGTGAGAGCTGCCTGATCGTGGAACCGCTCGTTCCTGCCACAATGACGTCCGTTTCGATCAGCGGCCGGGCGAGTGTTTCGTAACCCGCGATCGGATTGTAAGAGAAAACCTCCAGAACTTCGAACCTCGAAAGATCGAGGAACCTTTCGCCTGTGAGAACGAACTGCGCCGTGTTGACCCTCACCCGAGGTTTGGGTTCACCCGTCAAACTGTCTTTCTCTTCGCCGTCCATACCCACGCTCGTGACGCAACAACCTTCGCAATCTCTCAGTATCCTGTTCAGCACCGTGGTCTTGCCGGCACCCTTCTTGGTACCTACGATGTAGACGATCTCTTTTCCTTCCACTCTCTGATCCTCCTGGCCCTTTCGAGTTGCTGTGGGAGCAGATATTTATCTTTCCCAGAGAGCAACGAAGCCACTCCTTCAACTTCTTCATCAGGTTCGCAGTTGCTCCTGTAGTCTTTCGGCTCCTGATAGACGAAGATGCCACCTTCGTAGTTCCTCAGAACCACCTTGCCCTCACCCATGGATATCAGATACTGCGGACCAACCGGTATCTTTCCTCCCCCACCAGGCGCATCGATCACGTACGTCGGCACGGCGAACCCTGAGGTGTGACCCCGCAGGTATTCTATGATCTCTATACCCTTCGCGACGCTGGTTCTGAAGTGTGAAAGCCCTCTGGACAGATCGCACTGGTATATGTAGTAAGGCCTGACACGGTTCTTGACGAGTTCATGCACGAGTTGTTTCATGATCCTTGGGCAGTCGTTGACACCCCTCAACAGCACCGTCTGGTTACCCAAAGGTATTCCTGCGTCCGCAAGCATCGCGAGGGCTTTTTTCGAGTCTTCTGTGAACTCTTTTGGATGGTTGAAGTGCGTGTTCAACCATATCGGGTGGTACTTCTTCAACATGTTCACCAGAGATTCCGTGATCCTCATGGGGAGAACCACAGGCGCGCGCGTACCAATACGTATGATCTCCACGTGTTCTATCTCGCGGAGCCTCGAGATGATCTCCTCCAGCCTCTCGTCAGACAGAGTCAGCGGGTCTCCCCCGGAGATCAGCACGTCCCGCACCTTTCTGTTCTGTTTTATGTAATCTATGGCTGCATCGATGTATTTTCGATCGAGCGGGGCGTCGGTTTCCCCCGCAAACCTCCTGCGGGTACAGTGCCTGCAGTACATCGCACACTGGTCCGTAACCAGAAACAACACCCTGTCCGGGTAACGGTGGGTCAGTCCTTTCACGGGGGAGTCGACATCTTCGTGCAATGGGTCCACCATTTCACCATCGCTTATGTGCAGTTCCTTGGACGTGGGTACCGCTTGTTTTCTTATCGGACAGTTGGGATCGTCCGGATCCATGAGGCTCGCATAGTAGGGTGTTATGGCCATTCTCAAAAACTTCAGTGAATGCTTTATACCTTCACGTTCCTGGTCCGTCAGGTTGATCACCTGTTCGAGCTGTTCCAACGTCATTATCCTGTTTGCCAGCTGCCATCTCCAGTCACGCCACTCTTTTTCACTCACGTTCCTCCAGAGTGCTATCTGCTTGAAGTCACGCATGTTTTCTCCTCCCTCAAACGATCCTTTCCTTCCTCCTCAGCCTCTCCAGAGCCGGACCGTCGATGAGGTAAATCTTCCTCACGAACGTCTTACCTTCGAACTGCCTCGCAAACTCTTTGACCCGCTCCGGTATCTCGTTGTTCGTCACGATGCCAACGAACCCTGTCCCGTATATTGTCCCCGCAACGACGGCCTCCTCAACCGCGCCGGTATCGATCGGTTTGTTGCAATACTTGGCTTGAAGTACCACGAGTTTTCCGCTGCTCTCGATCAAAAGATCGGCACCGAAATCGTGCGAGAGCTTGGTAGGACGGACTCTGTAGCCTGCCCTCCTGAAGATTTCGCACAGATAAGCTTCGAACTGCTGACCGTTCTGAACAAATCCTGTGCGAATCTTTTTTCCCGGTTTCTTCCGTTTGATCAGAACCATCAAAAAGAACAGTGTGAGCGAAACGAAAACGAAGAGCTGCAACATCATGTGATCCCTTTCCGGACGGCGATCATTTTCATTTTGTGAAGCCTTCTATTTTTGTTGAAGAAGTCCACAGCCTTTCGCACATGGTGGGTGATCGTCGAGTGGTAGACTTCTATGTGTCCTGCACGGTTCAAAAGCGCCAGGATCACGGTGCGCTTGAACACCTCAAAGTTGAAATTCCGAACGAAGACAACAACAGCCGCTTTATTCCCGCGAACGAACAGCACGTATCTGGCACCGTTCTGGCTGGAAGACAGCTTCTGCGTCCAACCGTTCTTGCTGAACTTCTCAAAAACGATGTTTTCGATATTCTTCAGCTTGGCTTTACGTTTCCTGATTAAAATGATGAACAGAAAGCTCAGACAGATCGCGATGATTGTTTCGAACAGAACCTTCATCAAGCCTGCTCCCAAACCACATTGTACACGATGGTTGAGGGGTGTGATCAAGCTGGTGAGGATCCTCGTGAAGGTCAAACCTGGCGCAAAGAGTGAATCGATAGAGCTCATGGCAGATGGAACCTTGAAGGTGAGCGTCACCGCCCCCGCAGTTGAAGGGAAGGCCAACGAGGCGGTTCGTGAATTGCTCGCTGAAAAATTTTCCCTGAGCAAATCCGATGTGAGAATAGTGAATGGCCGGACCTCGAGGTTCAAGCAAATCGACTTACCTCTCGACACGGAAGAAATACGACGGAGACTCGGCATCCATCAAGACGGTGTGTGATAAAATGAACGATGGAGGAAGCCTTCGAAGGTGAAGCTTGCAAAGGTCTTATCGATCGTAACTCTGACAGTCATTCTTCTTGTCGTACTGTTCTTGGTGCTGTTCTCAGGCTGGCTGTTTCAATTCTTCCTTTACAGAAAACCACAGGTCAATCCCTATTCGTTGCTGGTCGTGGGTGTGGATGCGGCGATCCAAGGCACGCGCCGGGCAGATGTGATCATGATCGCGCTCGTGGATCACGAACAGAGGAAAATTCTGATCAGCAACGTTCCGCGAGATCTGCTCGTAGGGAACAGCAAGATAAACGCAATTTATGCGAGGTCCCGGATTCCAGGTTTGAAACAAACCCTGTCCAAGCTCTTGGACATCGATTTCAACGGAGCGGTGATCGTGGATTACGCGGCGTTCAAATACCTCGGCGATGAACTTGGACCCGTTGAAATACACGTGAAAGAGCCCATGAAGTACTCTGACAGCGTGCAGAAACTTTACATAGACTTCCAACCGGGTGTGTATCAGATGAGAGGCGACGAACTGCTCGCTTACATAAGGTACAGGAAGGATGCGATGGGTGACCTGGCGAGGATAGAGAGACAGAAGGAAGTGTTGATGAAATTGTTGGAAAATGCCAGGCACGTGAGCTTTCAAAAGTTGTTGTCCATCTTCAACAACCTTCAGAAGAACATCGACCTGAGAGTTTCCACGGGTGAACTGGTGTATCTGTTTTCCAGACTGAGGAAGGGATTTTCCGTCGAGTTCTTGTCTTTTCCATACGCGATCAACGAAAAGGGTGACGTGATCCTCGACGAGAAAAAACTGCAGACTTACAAGCAAGCCTTGAAGGAAATGAAAGTCCAGCAAGCAACGAGCACACCACGCATCATTTTGATGAACGCCACCGTCGACAAGACGAGGGGCTTTCTGGAGAAACAGATGAACCTTTGGAACGAGGTCGGAGTCGAGCCGAGCCTCATCGTCTGGGAGGACCTGGGCTTATCTTTCACAGAAAACAGCGTTCTCGTACTGAACGCGGGCATGAAAGAAAGCCTGGAAAAGCTTTTGAGCAACGTTTATCCAGACAGGAAGTTCACTTTCATTTCTGTGAATTCCGATCCAAATGCTTTGAAAACGTACTTCGATCTGATCGATAGGTTATCGAAGAACAGGATTTATCCCAGATTTCCCATAGACGCCCTGGTAGTGGTGAGGTGAATATGAATTACAGAAACCTTCACTCGTGGGATGTCACGGCGGAAGAAGCCGTTGAGATTCAGAAGCAACTCAGATCTTTGATAAAATTGACGCCACTGGAAGACATACGGTACGTCGCCGGTGTCGATCTTGCTTTTCCGGACAAGGAAAGTGGTGTCGCAGCGATCGTGGTCCTGGACATCACGACCATGCGCGTGATCGAGCAGGTCGTTGCTCACGAGAAAGTGACATTTCCGTACGTGCCAGGTTTACTGGCTTTCAGAGAAGGACCAGTGTTCTTGAAGGCATGGCAGCAACTGAACGTTTTACCCGACGTGGTCATGTTCGACGGTCAGGGCATCGCACACCCGAGAAAACTCGGCATTGCGTCGCATATGGGACTGTTCATAGACCTGCCCACGGTTGGCATCGCGAAATCCCACCTCTACGGCAGTTTCATCGAACCTCCGAACGTTCAGGGTTCTTACACCTTTCTTTACGACAAGAACGAGGTGATCGGCGTTGTCGTGAGGACCAAGGTTGGCAACAAGCCCCTGTTTGTATCGCCCGGTCACAAGTGTGACGTGCTGTCTGCCCTGAAGTTGACGTTGCGTTGCTGTGTGAATCACCGATTGCCAGAACCAACGCGACTGGCACACGAACTGACCCAGAAGTACAAGCAAGCCACGTTGTTCGGTTGAGGAGGTGAAAGGATGTGGCAGTATTTCATGCCCACGAGAATCTACTTCGGTGAGCGGTGTATCGAGCAGGGAAAGGATGCGTTGAAGTCGCTCGGTAAAAGGGCGCTCGTTTTGACCGGTAAGAGATCTTCAAAGGAGAACGGCTCGCTCGATGATCTGATGAAAGTGTTCAGCGAGATTGGCGTTGAAATGGTGCTCTTCGATGACGTTGAAGAAAATCCAACCTTCAACCTTGTGAGAACCATCGTTTCCGAGTTTGCGCAGGAATCTTTCGATTTCGTTGTAGGTCTCGGTGGTGGCAGTCCGATGGACACAGCAAAGGCTGTCGCGGTGCTGTTGAAGAACCCTTCACTGAAGGTGGAAGACCTCTACGATCCGTCGAAATACAGCGAAACCTTGCCGATCGTTGCCATTCCGACCACCGCGGGAACGGGGAGCGAGGTGACTCAGTACTCGGTGCTGACAGACGATGCAGGTTTCAAAAGGGGATTTTCACATCCTGTTCTGACATTCCCAAAGCTCGCGTTTCTCGATGCCCGCTACACGCTGAAGTTGAGCGAACCTCTGACGAGGTCCACTGGCCTGGATGCGCTGTGCCATGCGGTTGAAGGTTTTCTTTCAAAAAGAGCGACCCCCATTTCTGATCTCTACGCGAAAAAGTCTATCGAACTCATCGCGGAGAACCTGCCGATAGTTCTGAGAGAACCCGAAAACCTGCGCGCACGTGAGAACATGCTCCTGGCGTCGTGCCTCGCAGGAATGGTGATCAGTCAGACCAGCACGACCGTCGCGCATGCGCTCGGTTATCCTCTGACGACTTTCAAGAACATCAGGCACGGTGAAGCGACCGCCGCTTTCCTGGACGTGGTCGTTGAGCAGGCTTCGATGGAGGTGCCGGAAAAGGTTGAGTTTGTGAATTCGATTCTCGGGGGTGTCTCCAACTTCCTGAAGCTGGTGGGGTTCAACGTGCGAGTTGAAATAAACGAAGAGGAGCTCGAGGTCTGGACAAAAAGGGCTAAGAACGCTCCACACCTCCAGTGGACACGCGGCAACTTCACCGAAGAATTGATCAGGTATCTCTACGAGAGGGTGAAGATCCATTAAAGCACGCGTCTTTCTGAAGAACAATCACAGGGATTTCCATCCGTGGATATTCCGGAACGAAATAGCGAAATTTGAAGGAGAGTTCGAAGATGGAGACGTGGTCAACGTGCATCTCTCCGATGGAAAATTCTATGGAGTTGGTTACATCAACACGAAGTCAAAGATCACAGTTAGATTGCTGTCTCTGCAACCGCTTTCAATCGAACAGATCATAGACAGGAGAATCGCGGAGGCGATTGAAAGACGAAAGAATGCACTCATCTCAGGACAAGCTCATCGTCTCGTGAACGGTGAAGCCGATGGACTACCGGGATTGGTGGTGGACAAGTACGCAGATTATCTCGTGATACAGATCAACACGCTCGGCATGGAAAGGCTGAAAGATTTGATCGTTCAGAAACTGGTGAAGTACGTGAATCCCATCGGCGTGTACGAAAAGTCGGATGCCCCAGCAAGGGCAAAGGAAGGTTTACAGGAAAACTGTGGCTGGCTCCTCGGTAAAGGACCCGACATCATCTATTTCGAACACGACGGACTGTTGCTGGCGGCGGATTTGAGGGGTCAGAAGACGGGAGCTTTCTTAGATCATCTCTACAACAGCTACATCTGCTCGGCGTTCGCGAAGGATAGAGAGTGTGCAGACATTTTCTGCTACACGGGAAACTTCGCGTTGCACCTTCTGAAAGCCGGTGCACGAACCGTTGCTCTGGTCGATTATTCGGAGCGGAGTTTGTCCATCGCAGAAAAGCTTTTGAATCTGAACGGATTCACGAATTACCGGATCGTTCAGGCGAACGCCTTCGACTGGTTGAGGGAAAACTCCCGTTCTGAACAGTTCGACCTCGTCGTTCTGGATCCGCCCTCTTTTGCCAAAACTTCCGCTTCGAAAGATTCTGCGATACGTGGCCACAAGGAGATAAACCTCAGAGCGATGAAGATTCTAAGAAAACCCGGCGTCCTCGCCACGGCTTCCTGCACCCAGGTTCTGTCGGAAATGGAATTTGAATCGTTGCTGAGCGACGCAGCGAAGGATACAAAAGTTCTGCTGAACGTTCTTTACAGGGGTGGTCAGGGTTTCGATCATCCTTTCTTGCTCGAAGTTCCAGAAACAAGGTATCTGAAGTTCATCATAACCGAAGTCAGGAGGCGATACTGATATGCAACTTTCACAGCGTGCCGTTGAAGCCCCGGCGAGCCCTATAAGGAGACTCATACCCTACGCCGAAGAAGCAGCGAGAAAAGGAAAGAAGATCTACTATCTGAACATAGGCCAGCCCGACATACCCACACCTAAGGTGTATTTTGAGTACGCCGAGAAGTACAGACCCTCGGTGGTAGCTTACACACACTCGGCCGGCTTGCTGGAGCTGAGAGAGGCCTTCGCACGTTACTATGAGAGGTTCGGTATCCAAGTCAGTCCTTCACACATAATAGTCACCAACGGCGGAAGTGAAGCTGTGATCTTCGCCATGTCGGTGGTCGCAGACCCTGAAGATGAGATCGTCGTGCTCGAACCGTTCTACGCGAACTACGCCGGTTTCGCCAGCCAGCTCGGTATAAAACTCGTGCCGGTGCGGACCTACCCTGAAGATGGCTATGCGGTACCGAAAAAAGAGAAATTCCTTGAAGTGATCGGGCCGAAAACGAAGGCGATCATCTTCTCAAACCCTTCCAACCCTACGGGTGCGGTGTACGATGAGCAGCAGCTGAGGACCATCGCAGACGTTGCGGTAGAGAAAGATCTGTTCATCATTTCTGATGAAGTTTACAGAGAGTTCGTCTTTGACGGCTACAGAGCCATCTCAATGCTGACCTTTGAAGAGATTTCAAACAGGATCATCGTTGTTGACAGCATTTCGAAGAGATACAGTGCGTGTGGTGCGAGGATTGGAACGTTCGTGACGAAGAACAAAGACCTCTACGCGGCAGCGATGAAGTTCGCCCAGGCACGCCTCTGCCCATCGATGATGTCTCAGTACGGTACGATAGGACTGCTGACGCTGGATGAGAACTATTTCCAGCAGATAAGACTCGAGTACCAGGCGAGGCGGGATGTAGTGTACGAGGAGCTCTCGAAAATAGAAGGTGCGGTGTTCAAAAAACCCAACGGGGCCTTCTACATAGCTGCCAAGCTTCCTATCGACAACACGGAGAACTTCGTCAAGTTCATGCTCACCGAGTTCGAAGTGGATGGCAAAACCACCATGGTGGCACCACTGGACGGGTTCTACATAACTCCGGGTGCCGGCGTCAACGAGATGAGGATCGCCTATGTTCTGGACTGCGAGAAGCTGAGAGATGCGGTCAGAATTCTGAATCTGGGAATAGAAGCCTATAGAAAGAAAATGCCATGACCAAAGTTCTGAAATACGGTAGTCTGTTCGCTTTGGCAACGCTGATCTCCAGGGTCACAGGTCTGCTGAGGGACGTTTTTCTTGCGAACAGGTTCGGCGTTGGCGTTGAGTTCGATGCCTACTCCATCGCCATTGCCTTTCCTTTCCTTTTGAGAAGAGCCTTCGCAGAAGGCGCCATGACCTCAGCTTTCATACCGCTCTACAAAGAAAAGCCAGACAAAAACGAGTTCGCATCGGCCGTCGTAACGAGCCTTGGCATAGTGACCATTGGTTTGACGATCTTTGTGGAGATCTTTCCACAGTTCGTGCCCGCACTCCTTGCGAGCGGTGCGAACATGGAAACGAAGCTGCTGGCCGCCGAGCTCGCGCGCATAAGCATGCCTTTCATCGTTTTCATATTCCTCTGGGCCGTACTTTACGCCATACAGAACACGAGCGAGCGATTCTTCTTCCCCGCACTCTCTCCGATGTTCATGAATCTGGGCATCATACTCGGGGTGATCTCATGCGAATTCTTCAGTCCACGCATCGTGGGACCGACCCTTGGTTTCACCCTCGGCGGTGCGGCGATGTTTTTGAGCCTGATACCTGGAGCGAGGAAGGCAGGATTTTCCTACAGACCGACCTTCGCTGGCGTTCGTGATTTTTTCAAACTGTTCTTCCCCGCCCTCCTCGCCATGACGGTTTCTGAGTTCAACGTTCTCATCGATGTGAACGTCGCCGCGCTGGTTGGCCCGGGAAGCGTTTCAATATTGCAGTACGCGAACAGGTTTTACCAGCTACCGTTTGGAGTTTTCGGTGTGGCGATCTCGACGGTGATTTTGCCCCTCATGAGCGGTGAGGGAGAAAGTGGACGGCAACATTTGAAAGATGCGATGAGAACTACCTTCTTTTTGAGTATTCCATCCACAGTCGGTTTGATAGTGCTCAGCGAAAGGCTGATAGTTCTCGTATACCAGCACGGCGCTTTCACACATTCGGATGCGATCAAGACTGCCACGGCTTTGCTCTTCTATTCGTTAGGACTTCCTTTCTACTCAATGATGGCTCTTCTTTCAAGGACGTGCCACGCAAAGAAAGACATGAAACTTCCGTTCAAGGCCACAGTGATCTCTTTTGCGTCCAACGCGGTACTGGACTTCGTGCTCGGCCTGACATTCAAAACCGCAGGCATCGCACTGGCCACGGCCCTTTCTGGTGTCATCGGAATGGCATATTTACTGTTCAAGATCCGACCAGATTTCGATGTCAAGCACTTTCAAAAGGTGCTGCTCTCATCCTTCGTGATGGGGTCTGTGCTCATGGTACTGGACCACGTGAGTCCGTCAAGGCTCTTCACCGTAGCACTGGTCATGATCGGCGCGATCGTCTATCTTTCGCTTTGTCTGGTTCTGAAAGTGGAAGAGGCCCATCAACTCTTCAAGTTCATTCGAAGATGAAACTTGCGTATCCCACGACGTGGGACCTGTCGCCCGACGTGTCACCGCTCGTCGCGTGCTTCAACAATCTCACCTTCGAAAAGCTCTGCATGTAAAGCAAACTCGCCACAGGCGATAGGCCGCACATCGTGATCCTCTCTCTGGCCACCACCTGGTACAGACCTTCGGGATCTTTCTTCAATATTTCATCTATCGCGAGCTGGTCCTTCCACCTGGTGGTTCGATCATCCTCGTAGTGGTTGAAATCGCTGGAAGCTATGACGAGAGTTGAAGGATGATCTCTCAGCAACTGATCCAGAGCGTTCGCGACCGATCTGCACACAGTCAGCCCGACGGGAAACATCGTTATTGGGAGTATCTCGAAGTCTTTGAAAACGTACTGAAGGAAGGGCAACTGGACCTCGAGAGAATGTTCGGCCATGTGGCTTCGGACGTCCGCCGAAGCCTCCTTACAGTTGCTCAGGAACAGCTCGGCCGCCTGACTGCAAACACGAACCTCACCGAGCGGTGTGAGCCAGCTACCCTCGCTCCAGACGCCAATCCGGGCACCGTACCCTGTGTGGTTTGGGCCAAGCAGTACGACCAGTTTCGGATTGCCAAACTTCGCCGCCTCCAAATAACCGTGCGCCGCCACGGGACCACTGTAGATGTACCCGGCGTGTGGGACTATCAACCCGACACACCTTTCAAGAAGTTTTTCTGGCTTCTTGGGTAGCTCTCCTGGACCCAGCTCCGAGGTGAAACAGATTTCGATGAGCTTCGTCAATTCCCTGACCGATGCAGGGTAAAAACTGCCAGAGACAACAGGACTCCTCCTCACGGCTCGATCACCCGCGCGGTGATGAAGATGAGCAGTTCCGTTTTGTCTTTTCTGTCGGTCACGGATCTGAAAATCTGACCTATGAAAGGAAGTTCACCGAGCACCGGGACCTTCGCCACAGTTTTGACAGACTTATCCTGGACCAGGCCACCTATCACCAGAGTCTGGTTGTTCTTCAGGATCACCTCTGTTTCAGCCTGCCTCGTGATCTTACCGTAGGTGTTCATGCCTGAGAGTGCCCGTTCTTTGACTTCGCTGACCTCGGTGTAAACCTTCAGCTGTATGCTACCGTCGTTGCGCACCACTGGTGTGATCCTCAGCTGAATACCGACGTCCATGTAATCGATTATGATCCGACCGTTTTCGTCGATACCGGCAACGAACGGTACACGCTCACCTATCAATATCTTGGCTTCCTTGCCACTCACGGTGACCATTCTTGGACTCGCCAGCAACTCCGTCGTGCTGTTGGACTTCTGCGCCTCGGCGTTCAAAGTCAACTGGGCCCCTCCAAGTATGCTCAGCAGATTCCTGTAATCCACCAGGTCGATCACCGAAGTCGAAAGGTTCAAACTGCCTGAGCTACCGACGTCGATCGTCGCAGGTGGCATGGTCAAGTTGAGGTTAGCCCTTCTGGTGAGCTCGTCCGTCAGAGCCCTGTCGATGAACTGTGCCTCTATCTCCACCTGCTTCAAAGGCTTGGACAACTCATCTATGAGTTTTTCCACTTCTCGCTTGGCTTCAGCACTGATGTTCGTCAAGATGATCAAATCGTTCAGATCGTCCACGTACACCTTTCCCCCGTAAAATTCCACCACGGATTTGATCCGATCGAGGTTGTGGGAGACTCTGTAGATGAACTTCTGCTCCACGGTCGTGTCGGGTGTAGGAACAGGTTTCAGCAGAACGGTTACACCTTCTGATTCGACGAAGCTGTAGCCGTAGTTTTTCTGTACGACATCCTTGAACTGTTCCCAGCTCATGGAAGAAACCTTCATCGTGACGGTCTCCTGCGGGAAGGTCACAAAGATCAACGAAATCCCGAGTTCCCGCGATACAGCCTCCACAACATCCTTGAGCGGGATTCCGTCGCAATCTATTGAAACGGTGTTTTCAGACACCTTCTGCACCTTCAAAGGTTTTTCCTGCTTTTTCTTTTCCTCCTCTGCACGCGCCTGCAGCTGTTTCAGGATCGTTCCGGCGAACCTTTCGTACTCTTCAACTGCTCTGTTAACCGTCCCTTCTTCACCCGAAATGACCACTACGTTCAGAGACGTGAAAGCTTCGAAATCAACCTTCAGACCTATCTTCTCGAGGTACACCCTGAACTCGCTCGCCGGGAACTCCGGTACGAGTTGCCTGACCACCACGGTCACTTTTTTCGGTTCTTCAACCTTGACGGGCACGTTCTCTTCGATGAGCTTCATCAGTTCGAGTGCCTTCGAAATCTGTAACTCCTCACCCTTCAGCAGGAGAAGGTTTTCGATACTGATGGCTTCGACCTTTGCAACACTGCCGATGGCACGGGTCAGAGCTTCAATTGAGATATCCTCCCTGACCTTCACGAGCCTGTACGTGATCTCGGCAGGTTTACCGACCAAGCTTCTGATCCTTTCCAGAAGCTGTTTGGCTCCGTCCAGGGCTTGCTTCTGTCCAACCAGCAGGTAGAAGAACTGAGTTCTTTCGATCCTCACCCTGTAGATCTCGGACAGTAAGAGCTTCAGATCGTTGAAGTCAACGTTCTCGATCGCAGGGACCAGCTCGTACGTCTCGGAGGGCTTTTCGGGCAACATTTTCACGACAGATTCGATCTCCCGTGCCGCGGATTCAAGCTGGTCTCTGTCTTCAGAAGTCATCAGTAACAGGCCGAGCGACCTCAGATTCGCCTCCAGCTTAACATCGAACATGGACTCAACGAGTGTCTTGAGCTCGGCGAACAGTTCCTGATCTATCGCGAGTGGAAGGGCCCTGGTGTGTTTCTCCCTCACGAACATATCTATGAACTTCCTGGCTTTTTCTATCTCATCCTTCGTACCAACAACTTTCAGCACGTTCTCAACGCCGCTCGTTTCTATTCCGTACACCTGGTTCAGGATCGCCGAGACCTGCTGGGTCGTTTCCCTGTCTCTGAGGAAGAACACCTCTGAGAGTCTCGAAGACGTCAAGAACATCATCAAACCTCTTATGAGATCTTCAGCGGTTTCCTGAACCCTTTCCGGTGCCAACAGAACGATGTTGATGTTGCTACCATCTTCGGAAATCACGATCCGCGAACTCGGTATGGCGAGGATCTGCGTCAGTGCGTTCAAGACTTTTTCAGAGTGAGTCTTTGGTACAACGAACCTCCTCATCTGCTGGGAATCGAAAAATCCAAGGTCTCTCAGAACTCCCTTCACGAGTTCTATCCTTTCTTTCTCACCACTCATCACGATCTCGCCGAAGGGCATCTCCTCGATTCCCACATTGAACCTCTTAAGAATTTCGATCGCTTCCTTCGGGTAAATGACTCGAATTCTCTCGTTGACCGTTTCTGGAACTACCTCAGGTTGCTGAACTTCTTGCTGAACCTGTCTCGATCTGACAATCCTTTCGAGCTCTCTCAGATAAATGAACACCCTGTCTAAAGTCTGTGGGTCGGCTTTCAGAACGAACCTGTCCAGACCTTCGAGCAAATGATATTCGAAGCTGTAAAGACCCTTCAACGCGTCCAGCAGTTTCTTTGTCTCTTCTATGAAACCTGGACAAGAAAACTCTCTGGTCTCCACCTGTGGTGTCAGTGAAAGGATTTTGGCTATTATTTCCTGTTCCTGGACGTCTCCATAGACGAACAGCACCGACCTGTTCGCAAGATAGCTCATGACAACGTTCGGCGATAGCAAAGACTCGATCTTCTGAACTAAGCTCTCATCTTTCACCTCGAAGACTCCCCAGAACTTTTGGAAACGTGCGGCGATATCGCTGCGCGTGCCCACGTGAAGCGTTCCGTCGGGCATGTAACTGTAAGCGAGCGGTTCATTGTTCACTCTCACGGTGACGAGGACATTTCTCAGTGCGTCTTCTGGCAGCACGTCATCCAGTTTCAACGAGAGTTTCTGGGTTTTCACTCTGTCTGACAGCACAACGTTCAATTTCAGCTCCTCACACAGATACTTCACCGCCGTTTCCACATCTCCATCCACCAGCGCGAGGCTCAGCCTTTTCTGAGAAGATGGAACAAAGAGTTTCAGCGTTCTTCCAGTGAGGATTGTCTCAGGTTCCCTCGGAACGAGCAGCTGGACCAGGACGAGACTGCCCTGGCGTGTGTTGATGACCCTCAGAGATTCAACAGGTCCATAGGCGATGGGCAGGAAGAAAGAATCCGAAACGGGTCTCACGTCCCGCAGATAAATCGAAATCAGAGACCCCGAGGCGTTTTTCTCCAGATACACGTTCTTCTCGCTTATGTCCGTATCGAACTGCATCGTTAATGTGACACCCGCGGTGCTGAAGGTTGGAGAGATCGTGATCAGAGAAGCTGCGAAGCTGATCATGCTCGCAATTAGAACCAGCAGGAAAACGGTCTTCCTCATTGTCCCCCTCCTCACTTTACAACCAAAAGGTTCCCCGTGGACAGGTCCATAACTACCGCAGCGAAGCTCACCACGTGGACTATCAGGTATCTATTCTCAAGGATCGATCCAACAGGTATTGCAATACCGTTCGAAAACATCACAAAGTTTTCGTTCCCGCCCACGAAGTAACCTTTGAATTTGTAACTGGGCAGCACTTCCAGTTCTGAGAGCGCCTGACGCATCAGTCGCTCTCTGTCGAGCTTCAACACGTAAGGTTCGAAGATGTTCTCAATTGGCTTCGACGTCTCAACGAGCGTTCTGAACCTCTCGATATCTGGATCGTTCAACCTCTTGATCAAAGGCTGGATGACAGCTTCACCAGCACGTGCTGCAGGAGCAGCTGCGGGTGATTTTCGATAGAAGAACAGCATGTAGATGGCCACAGACCAAACTGCAACGAGAACCAGAAGTAAGACTATTAGGCGCTTGTTCATTGCAGCATCACACCCTTTAAGATCATCTTCACACTCAAGTTCGCGTATCTCTGCGCTTGATCTGTGACCACGGGCACGAGCTCCTTTGCTTCTATCTGGAGCAGCTGAACGGTCAAGTTCGCACTCTTCAGCAACTCGTTCAGCAGATTCACCAGCTGATCGGCTCTGCAGGTTCCCTCAACGAGATAAGTTCCGTCCTTCTGTGGTGAAAACGACAGATTCGAAGTTTTCGTAAGATTTTCGAGCTCTTTCAGTGTCATACGAGGTTGAACGGTTTTTTCAAGTTTTGCCAGATACTCTCTCTTCTGCTCCACGTTTCTGTCGTATTCTTCGAGCTTTATGAAAGAATTTTCGAGTTTGAGGACGAGAACCCTGGATCTGAAATACTCGTACACGTCTAAATAGAGCGCAGAACCTAACGCGATGAGCAAGGCCAGCAGGATGGCCAACCTTCTTGGCATAGTTATCTCCTTCCTTCCACAGAAACGCTGGAAATCCTTCTGCCAAGAAATTGCATGAGAACGTCGTACTCCTCACTCTTGTTCACCTTGTATCCCAGCTCTAACAGGGCTTTTTCTAACCGATCGGCCGTTCTGATTATGGCTGGATCGTAGAGTTCGTACAGATCGATCCTCACAGAGTCACCGAAGATCAGCTGTTTCAGGACGATCCAGTTCTGATCGGTCTTCTGCAACGTCTCCAAAATCCTGTGCAGTGGCTGCATTCTGTCGTTGAAGTTTTTGATGTGATTTTCCAGAACGTCTATCTGCGCTTGCAGACGTTTACTGGTCTGAACGAGCTGGTTGTTGATAGAATCCAGCGTCGCGATGATGGTAGTTAGAGATGTGGTACGACTGATTCTGTATTTCTCGGCGATCTTTCCATGACTGATGTAAATAGAGTCGATAACGGAGCGCTTGTAAAAATCCAAAGTGAACCGCATGGCGAGAACTGGCGCGAGCAACGCGAGCATCAGGATCAAGAAGGAAGAAAACTTCAAAACGGGTCTTTTATATCTGAACAAGTTTATTCTTTCCAAATTCTTCACCTCCACGCACCAGAAGACCGATCGTTCCCGCAGGCAAGTCTTTCGCATCGATGCTCAAGCTTAATGGCTGGATCTTTCCCTGCATGGTTTCAACTGCTTCGAAGAGTTTCACATAATGGGGTGTAAACCCTAAAGGATCACAGAAGATGTAGAATTTCGCAACATCCCTTATGGACGATCCTGGCAGGGCTGAGCTGAGCAGGAATATGATCTCCCTCTCCACAGAGTAGGGCAAGTCAACCGTTATGGATTCGAAAACGTTCTTCGCGTTGCTGGATTCTTGCTTGGATAGCTCCTGAACTATCTCCGTCTCGTTGAGACCCGTCTCTTCACTGACTATCGAGATGGTCTCATCCAGAGAATAAGAGAACGTCCTGATGCCCAGCGGTGAGCCAGATACGCACACGGCGACCACACTGTAATCGCGCGTCAGGAGCACCAGCACGCACGCCTCAGGCCCAGGTATTTTCAACAGTTGCAGATACTTGAAGACGTCGGGTATCACCACGTCTGGCAGCGGAAAGCCCGCGGCAGTGATGTTGCTTATCCATTCGTTGAGGCGACGAGTCTTCGTCACCATCACGAGCGCTTTTCCGATGGGATTTCTCACAAAATCGAGTGCTATTTCCGATGAAGAAAGGTTCAGAATCCTCGACATCTCAGCGGTTATGTACGTTCTGAGCTCCGATTTCCTCAATTCCTTGGGAATCTCTAAGGTGTTGAAGAGCACTTCCTCCACCGGAAAGTTCGTTACGACTATGTCCTCCACGTCTGGTCTCAGTTTCTCTTTCAGCGTCTTCAGATGTTCCACAACGTTCCCCTCGTTTCTGACGCTCGCGAAGACTGGTTTCGAGATGATACCTCTGAACTTTCTCGCCCTCGCCCCACTTATCCAGCTTTTTCCCACATCGATCGCGGTTATCATCTTGTGAAATATCTGCACAACATCACCTCTTGATGTTCATCCTCAAAACCACAGGTGGAAAGCTGACAGTCCACTCGTCACTCAGAATACTTCCCGCTCTCATGACAGCAACAGGTGATAACGTTATCGGCCCACCATCGGTCACGATCCTGACCGATCCTTTTGGAACGAGAGTGACCGTGACAACTTTTCTGCCTTTATCCGAAGGAACACACCTCAGCCTTATTTCATCGTTGATCACGCTTATCGTCACGCTCCCAGATGGATTAACACCGTTCACGTAACGCAACGCCGAATAAACCAGACATTTCAGATAGAGCGGCTCAACGTAACTCATGACCCTGTCCAGGACGGGCAAACACGAAAAGATCCCCACGGCAAACGAGACCAGAACCAGCAGTTTGACAACGATCTCGACTAACGTTGAAGATCACCTGCCTATGGTTTGCTGTAGCTGGAAGATCGTTGAATACATGGTCAATGCCATGAACGCTATGAATCCTCCAACGCCCGCGATCAGCATCGGTTCGACTAAAGAAACCAACCTTTTCACACCCGTTCTTATCTGATCTTCGTAGAAGTCCGCCACCTTGAGCAACACTTCCTCGAGCTTTCCCGTCTCTTCACCCGTTCCCACCATCTCGTAAACCAGTTGCGGAAAGACTCCGCTTTCGAGCATCGCCTGTCTAAGACTTGCACCTTCACGTACCCTTTCGCTTATGCGCTTGCTCAACCTGATCAGCCTGGGACTGTTCGATGCGGCAGCAGCCATTTCGACAGCCCTCGTCAGAAGAACGCCACTACCAGTCAGCGTCCCCAAAATCCTGCAGAAACGCTCTACCGCCATCATGTTGCGAAGCTTGGCGAGTGGAGGAAACAGCGTTGCGAGCCATTCCTTCACGTAACTGACGTACCTGGTCCTCGAGAAGATGACGATCCCAACGACGACCAAAACCACTGTGATCAAAACGGAGAGCCAGTGCTCAGAGAGATACCTGTTCGCGTTCATGAGAAATCTGACGATTCCACTGGTTGGTATGCTTCCGAAGACTGAAATCAACCTTGGCAAGATGTAAAACGTTATAAGGAATATCACTCCTATCGCGAACAGTAGAACGAAGGTTGGGTAAGCCATGGCGGATTTGACCTCGTCCTGGAGCTTTTTCGAAGATTCGTAAAAGTCCGCAGCCTTTTCCAGAGCTCTGTCGAGTACGCCACCTTCTTCACCCGACGAAACGAGGTTGATGAATATGGAATCGAACACCTTCTCGTTCCTCAAAGCTTCCGAGAAGGACATACCCATTTCGAGTGATAGTACCAGGTTGGTGATGATCCTCCTGAAACGCGACGAGAACACGTCCTGTCTTGACAGAATGGACAAAGCGTCCTTGAGCCTCACACCGGCGCTCACCATCGTCGCCAGCTGGCGACAGAACACCACGAGCTCGTTCAGATGGACGCCGAACAAAACGAAATCTCTTTTCGAAGCGACAGGCTGAAGCTTCAACACGACGTAGTTCCTTCTTCTGATGAGATCGGCGGCCTGAGACTCGCTGTTGGCTTGAACCGTCCCTTTTATTCTTCTCCCATCGGGGGTTAGAGCCGTGTATTGGAAGTAAGGCACTCAGTTCACCTCTTGAAAAAGTATACTACGAATGGGTGATGAGTGTGAGAATAGACAAGTACCTCAAACAGACCGGGATGATCAAGAGGAGAACGGTCGCTCAGAGGATGATAGAGAGCGGAAAAGTTTCTGTGAATGGAAGGATTGTTAAACCCTCTTATGAAGTGAAAATCGGTGACAAGATAAAGATAATCTTTCCTTTCAAGGAAGTGGAACTGCTCGTCGATCAGCAGGGTAAACCCAAACTTTTGAACGAAACAAAAAAGGACCACATTGATTATGCGGATCCGGCAGACAGCTGAGTTCCTTAGAGAACGACACGCGATGTTTCAGAAGTATTCCCGATGGACTCATCCAATTTCAAACAGCGCCGGGTCACGAAGTTCACTCAGTCAAGTTGAATTTGGAAACGAAGTCGATTCGGCATGCTGCAAGACACATGCGCCGTTCAAATCGAAGCAGGTGCGCGAACGAGTATCTTCATTCGTCCATTAACTCGAGCGATGATAGTTCCACAGGACCGTTTTCGGTACTCAGCGTTAGACTTTCTTCATTTATTTTCAGAAGCTTGCCTCTCAGCACGCCGTTAGCGGTCTTGAAAACGATCATCTGCCCTTCTTTCTGGATCAACATGTTCTTCCAAACCCGCGTGAGCGCCTCTGGTTTTTTCGAGTAAACCTTCAGCGCTTTGTTGATCTGTTTCAGGATTGACGTCATAATGGACAGCTTTTCGAATTCCTCTCCTGTCAGGATCTTCAAACTGGTGGCTTTCTTTTCCAGTTCCTGTGGAATCTCGTTGTTCACGTTCAGGCCGATACCAACGATGACGGCCCTGATCTGTTCTTCTTCGAAGACGGTTTCTGTGAGTATTCCTGCCAGCTTTTTCCCATCCACGTAAACATCGTTCGGCCACTTGAGTTTCGCATCGATTTTCGTACGCTTCAACGCTCTGACGATCGAAACGGCACACAACTTCGTGTAGAAGTTCGGTCGGACACGCTTCCTGGGTTTGAAAAGTATCGAAAACCACAGACCACCTTCCGGTGAATGCCACAACCTGTTGAACCTGCCTCGACCCGCAGTCTGTACATCGGCCACCACAACTGTGCCATGGGGAAACGTTCGCCAGTTTTCTTTCAGAAAGTCGTTCGTTGAACCTATGATCGGAACCCTTACGATGTTTTCACCGATCATCCGTAGAGCATCAGCCTCCAGGCGAAGCTGATCAGTAAACCACTGACAGGACTGATCCACCAAGTGTGGTCAAACCTTTTCACGAAGATCAGCCGGTAGAAGAGTGCTATCAAGAGGGAGAGAAATACGAACAATGGTTTCGATGCGAGTAAGAATATGAAAACTGCCAATCTCTCCGAGATGCCTTCTATGTCAGACATGAACTCGTCTTTCGGATAGAAATTTCTGAAGAAATACGTTACACCAGTTGACACAACCGACATGCCGAGCAGATACAGAACGAACTCGTTCGACAGGTATGAACCTTTCAGCAACCTTACACCCACGATGTTGAAGACGAACGCCGAGGCCAGGCCGACGAGTTCCACCAGGTTGAGGAGGTTACCCTTTGGATAGACCTTCACCCTGACGATGTCCAGCAACGCGTGAACGGTGAAAAACGCTATCAACAGCACTGTGCCCAGTCTTGAGCGCAGAAAGGTGTCGAACGTGAAGGCTAAGATTGCGAAAAGCGACCAGATGATGTGCCCAAGAAGCTTTGAACCCCTGTAGGTCCTTATCTTCGCATTGTTGGTGAACGCATGGTCAGCGACCACGTGTCCGAGAAAAAGGTGCAAAGGTAACACGCCTGCCACCTCCTGCGGTGAAGATCTTGTTCGAAATTTGCTTCATCTTCTCCACCATGATCTCGATCCATACGCTGGTGTAGTACTCCACCTCGATTGGCCCCTCTTCGACTCCCATTTCGTACACCCTTTCGAGTTCCTGAACGGTCTTATCTATCGACCAGTGCTGTCTCACGTAGATTCTACCTCTCGATCTCATCTCGTCGTAGAGTTTTGGATCGGAAAGCAACATCTCCACTTTTTCAACGAACTCCTCCAGCACTGGTTCTTCCAGCAACAACGCACCTTCCTTATCTCTCAAAACGTTCGCAACCCCCATCTTCGCCACGGCCACGACAGGGGTTCCTGCAGCAAGAGATTCGAGCACCACCAATCCCTGCGTCTCGGTCATGGAAGCGAAAACGAACACGTCGGCCTGCTGGTAATAATCGACGAGCCGTTCTCTCGGTAAGGCACCTGTGAAGGTCACTCTATCCTCGATTCCGAGCTGCTTCGCTTCTTCCTCGAGCTGGTTCCTCTCGGGTCCATCACCGACGAGCAGAAGGTGCACATCGTGCTTTTTCTGCAGCAGGTGTGCAAGCACACGCAGCAAGAAAGACACGTTCTTTTCCTTCGCCATTCTCCCAACATAAAGCAACAGTCTGGTTTTTGACGATATTCCGTGCTCTTTGCGGACATCGATAAGCGGAGGTCTATCGAAAGAGTCCACATCTATGCCCGTCGGTATAACGTGAATGGGTCTCACGACACCGTAACTTTCGAGTTCTCGCTTGATGTTTTCGGTCGGTGCGACGATCCTGTTGACCATGTTGCAGAACCAGGCTGAAAACTCTGCCACGCTCTTTCTGGAAGGCGTCAGGGGTTTTGGAATGTAATGTCTGTACTCCACCAGAAGGGTATGGTACGTATGAACGTGCGGGAGCTTCAGATATTTCTGTACCGCCAAAGCCCTCAATCCGAGGGCGAACGGAGCATGGCTGTGAACGATTTCCACGTTCTTGGAACGTACAAAATCGAAAACGGGGAGCAAACGACCATCCACCGGAATCACGTGGTTGGACTCGTACTTGAACTGGGTGCTCTTCAGCACGAGAATCTCGTCATTGCTGTTGCCAACTGTTGTGACCACGTACACCTGATGCCCGCGCTGCTCCAGCGCCCTTTTGTATAGGAAGACCGAGATTGCCACACCGTTCTTCTGAGGCACATAGGTTTCAGTGAACATCGCTATTTTCACGGACTTCACCCCCGAAAACATGAAAACTCAGAAGTGCGGTGATCAAGAAACAGACGACGAATCCTATGCTCATGAGTATGCCGAACTCCCTCAACAGTTCACCTTGGGCAGCCGAGAAGCTCCCGAAGGCCACTATCGTGGTTGCGCTCGACAGAAACACGGACTTGAAGGTCCTGTACGTATGAGATTCATCCCGTCTCAAAATAGCGTGTCTCATGTGGATCAAACCATCAACCCCGAGCCCCAGTAACAGGGGTACCGACAGTAGAGTCATGAAGGTCGCATGAATGCCGAAGATCGTTCCGGCACCGAAAGTGATCACTATTGATGACAGGACTCCCAGTGATATCAGCAAGCTTCCTTTAATCGATCTGATGCTCAGCAGAAGCATCACAAGCACACCGAAAATGGTCAGAAAGGTCAGCTTGTACATGCTCTTTCTCATGTCTTCCATGATCATGTAAAGCATCGCGGGTGTTCCAAAGAATTTGACGCCGTTCGCCACGAGAAAGTTGTGAACAGTTTTCAAATGGTTGCCCTTGTACAGATCTTTCACCGTGTCGGTGTACAGAACGTACATCGTGCGACCGTTCCTTTCGTAGAAGAAAAGCGGCACGTCCTTTTTGAGTTCGTTCAGGATATCGTTCAGATCCTTCGAACTCTTCAACAACCTCAACATATCGAGTATTTGAGGATACATCTCGATCCTTTTGAAAAGGGCCACAAGAAACGGATTGTTAACGGTTTCACTGAGGCTCGCATATAGGTCGAGCGTGCCACCGCTGGGGTTGAACTTGGAGAACTCCATCAAGCTCAGCACAGACAGTGGAGGAATGAAGAGGTTCGATTTTCTCAGCAGTTCATCGATTCTCTTCAGCTCTTCGAGATCCTCTGCTACTACGCACACTTCCCCGAATCCAACCCTCTGAAAGCTCCTCTTCAACTCTGCGAAAGCGATGGCGGATTCTGCGTTTTTGGAAACCAGTCCCGAAGGAGTGTACCAGTACTCCTTCAGGTTCAAAATTCCAAGAGGGATCAAGCCGACGAAGATGATAGAAACAACTATGGCGAACTTTCTGGACTTTCCAGCCAGGAACAGTTTTTTCAGAAATCCAAGTTTCTCTTTCTCTGAAGGCTGGACTTTGAACACAAGTACGAGGGAAGGTAAAAAGAACATCATCGTTAGATAAAAGCAGATCATCCCCAGGATGGAAAAGGTGGCCATCTGAACGAAGGGTCTGGACAATCCAAGATACATCGAACTGAACGCGCCGATGGTCGTCAAAAGGGCCGCCAGACTCGGCTTGGTCAGTTCGGAAAAAGTTTCCCGAATGCTCTGTTCGATTTCCAGCTCCTTCGCATGTTCTGCTATTCGCGACATCATGTGTATACCGTAGTCTATTCCGAGCCCGAGCACCATCGCGTTCACGAAAGAAGTCACTATGTTGATTTCACCGACGATTAATCCTGCCAGACCCAAGGTCAAACACATGCCAATTATCATGGAAACGAACAAGCACAGAAGAACACCCCAGCTTCCATAACCCAGATAAACGAGCAGAGTGATACCAGTCAACGACACCACGGACGTGATAGTGAAATCTTTCTGCACCTGCCTGTTCGACTCGTACACGCCTGCTGGGGTTCCGGTGAACACAAATTTCGTTCCCGTGGCTTTAGTGATCTGCCTCGCTATGCTGCGAAGTTCACCAACGGCCCGGCTGATAGATCCAACATCGCCCAGATTCTGATTCAGCGTGAAGTTGATGAGCATTATTTTCTGATCTGGAGAGACCAGCACGTACTGTTCTATACCCTTTCTTCTGGTGTACGCTTCGGCAAAATCAGAAAGCATGGATAGAGTCGTGAATACCTTTCTCCAGTAAACGAAATCCAGGAAACCACCTTTACCAAGATCCTGAAGGTTCCCCACCTGCCGGAACATCTCCGTGTCGAAGCCGAGAAAGCCGTACTTCACGAACAACTCAGGATTGTCCATCTTCAGTGTTTCTGCTATGTATCCACTCTCTTCGAATCGTTCCTTCAGCAATTCGATGGCTCTCTTCGTTTTCTCGACGTTTCCATCAGTGTAGGCGAGCACTATCAGGGTGTTCGAAGAAAGCTTTTCTGCGAGGAAATCTATCTGCTCCTTGTAAGCCTCGTCGAATTTGTCCGCCAGATTCGTTAGATCTGAATTTATCGAGAGCCTCGTGAAACCAAAAAGGCCAAAGATCACGGTGGAGAGCAAGAACACGATCACGACAGCTTTGGGGTGCTTCGTGACGAGCCCCATCATATCCAGTGCCTCACCACCGTCAGTAGAGCGCCATAAGCGGCGATCCTCACTGACAGAACCAAGATGTCATGTTCACTGGACAGGAGGATCGAATGGAGGAATGCAATCGCGAAAGACAGAGCCTTCGGAAGTCTGAGCCACGTGAGTATGACCGCATAAATTGGTGTGAGAACGTAAGGAAAGAACTGTGCCGGAATTGAGAATACTTTCCGACTCCCGGAGCGCAAAATTGTCAAACCACAGAGTAGAAACATATAAACTAAAAAGGCCACGTTGAGCTCTGCACAGACCTCCAAAGGGTTACTCCCCACGAACGTGAGCTGCACGTGTTTCCAGAAGGCAACAACAACCACGTTGAAGACCACGAACGCAGCCAAGAAGGACCACGGTTCCCGAATTTTGATGAAAGCATCTCTCACGAAAAGTGCTTTCAGGACTTTCATTCCGTCGTGCGCACCTCTACGCCGTACCTCTGTGCGAGCATCTTCAAAGATTCAACGTATTCTTCACCGCTACTTTTGACGTTCACGTACTGCGGTTCTCCGTTCAAAACCTGGTTCAAAATCCTCGCAACGTCCAAATGACTTGTGAGCACTTGCCCTTCAGAACCGAAGTATATCGTGGCCGAATAGACCACCCGCAATCCTTCTTTCTGGAACGCTGCACGCACCAGCTTCTTCGAGCCCGCCACGTTTACCTCGATCCTGTTTTCAAAGGGTTTTCCTTCTTTCGCAAGAAGAGACATGTAATCCGAAATTCGATCGAGCCTCACAGTCATTGCGGCCCCGCCCGAACTGGCAGAAAAACTTCCAGCGGGAAGTTGCCTGACTTCCATCATCAGATTCATTCTCTGTCTCAGCGTCATCAGAAACTGCTGAATGGGCGAAATCAGCACTACCTTTGGGAAAGGTTGTACTTCAAAGATCTCCTTGCCTGCCCCTGCCTGGAACTGAAAAAACAACGCCACGATCAGACAGAACGAAAAACAGATCGTGGCAAAACCGAAGGGCGTCATTGGATCAGCCCCAGCAGAACTTCCAGACCCTTAGCGATGAATGGATCTTCCAAGTTGACCTCAACGATCTTTTTCGTGTAGTCGTACACGAGAGCTTCTCTTGGTTTTTCACTTTCCTCCTGAACCAGGACGTCTGGCTCGATTCCTATCCTGTGGATATCTTTACCAGAAGGTGTCATGTACCTTGCCGTTGTCAGATAGAGTGTTCCTCCGTTGGCCAGGGGGAATCCCGTCTGAACCGAACCTTTTCCAAACGTTCTTTGACCGACGATCTTTGCCACGTTGTGATCTTTCAGGGCCCCCGTGAGGATTTCGGATGCGGATGCAGACCCCCTGTTAACCAGGATCACCACTGGGACGTTGGGGTAATTGTTTCCCTTCGATTCGTACACTTCTTCGACGCCGTAAGCGTTCCTCGTCTTCACGATTATTCCCTTGTCGATGAAGTAACTCGCGACGTCTATCGCACTGTTGAGATAACCTCCCGGATTGTTCCTGAGATCCAGTACGATACCTCGAACACCCTTCTGGAAAATCTCATTCAGCGCCGAAGCCATTTCCTGGGAAGTTTTTGCGCCAAAGCGGGTGATCATGATGTAACCGATCCGTCCCTTCTGAGTCTCGATGTAGGCATGTTTCACAGGTATGATCTGTATGACCTCCCTGGTGATCTCGAACGTCAAGAGCTCCTGTACACCCTCTCTCAGAACTTTTATCTTCACCGTCGTGCCGGGCTGGCCTCTCAGCTTTCTAACCGCCTCCATGTACTGCATCTCGCTCACGGGCTGGTCGTCTATGGAGACGATCCTATCTCCAGGTTTCAGACCGGCACGCCACGCGGGTGTTCCGTACATGGGTGCTATGACTTTCACCGCCTTGTACTCGCTGTCGTAAGTCACCTCTATGCCCAGTCCACCGTATTCGCCTTCCATTTCTATCTGCTTTTCCTCAACCTCTTCCGGTCCCTCGTAGTAAGAAAAATCGTCTCCAAGACCTTTCACCAAACCGTCGATAGCAGAGTCGATGAGCTTGTTGAGATCGATGTTGTCCCTTTCATAGTACGCGTTCAGGATGTAGGAGAGCGTCTGGTAGAAAGGCGTCAACGCCTTGTCTACATCCTTCGGGCTCACCGCGCCACTCAAAAGCCAGCTCGTCAGCAGGACGACAACACCGATCACTACGACGACAAAAACGTTTTTCCTCATGTTAATCCCTCCAATCCATCGCTTTCCTGGCAAACACCATGTAAGCCGTGTGCGCGACCATCCTGTCGAAAGGCCTGAGTCTCTCCGCAACAGGCTTGTACTGTCTGAAAAGACTCTCCCAGACCTCAACGTTCAGGAAGGGAAACTTCGAAAGCTCTTCGAGCACCCGCTGAACCTGGTTAGTTGTTGGGCACACGATCGCGAAGTTCCCAGAACCATTCAAAGCTTCGTAACATTGACGAACGTAGTTCCACGGATCTGGAACGTCCAAGAAGATCGCATCGACCGTTTCGTCAAAACCTTCAGAGATATCCTTCAACTTGATCTCCACCCTGTCCATCAATCCCCACTTCTTCAGATTCTCTTCCGCGAGCCTTTTGAACTCTTCTCTCCTTTCATAAGCATACACTTTTCCAGTGGTGCCCACCGCTCGAGCCAGTGCGGCACACATGGCCCCGCTACCCACACCGGCATCGATGACGGTTTTTCCTTCCTGAACATCGAGCATGAGCAGGACGAAGCCCATATCCTTTGGATAAACTATCTGCGTCTGTCGTTTCATCTTGTAGATTTCATCGACGAAACGTGGCTTCATGACGTAGAAACGTTTTCCTGTATGGGTTTCACAAACACTTCCATAACTTTTCCCCACGAGCGAAGGTAAGTCTATCACGCCATGATGTGTCTGAAGTTTCCCTTCCTGAACCGTGAAAAGAAAAGAACGTCCATCTTCGAACACCGCCAAGACTCTGTCACCGAGTCGAACAGAGTTCACGATCATTCACCTTCCACAGGCCAGCGAGTCCAGAAATGTCTCGCAAAACCGAACCTGATATCTACCATCCTGCTGAGCACATCGCGCCTGGAACCGTCCAGCAAGAAATAGACAGCTTCTATACCTGGAAAGTTCTCAAAAATGGTTCTCAGAACCTGATGCACGAAGTACCGTTCCTGTGTGAAATCGAAGATACTGACAGCAGAACTCTTCAGATCCACGATCAAACGCTGCTCCACGAAGAAATAAGCCCTGAGGGCATCGTTCGGGACAAAACTCTTCAGGCCTCTCGGCGGACTGGCCAGCCTGTCGAAGATGGATTTCACCAGATCTGAGTTTTCATCAACATTCTCTTCGACGCGAACAGGTTTGAGTTCATCGTTGAGATAGAACAGCACCAGCTGTCTCGCCAGTAACGTAACTGACAATCCCAACAGGATGAGGATCGCTATTTTCCTCATCGCAAAAGTTCCTCCAGGAACTTCTCCAAGTCGGGAAGCTTCGTTTCGTCTTCCAGAAGAACCAACATCGTCATAGTCTGAGGTGGTAAGACGATCAGGGGACAGATTTCGAGTTTCAGAGAAAATCTCTCGCAGAGCATTCCTGCCAATTTTCTAACCTCAGCGTAAGTGGGCCAGTCGACGCCGTCATACTCCGGTACGTACGGTCGAATTATGACCCTGTTGTCCCCCCGAGCATAGAAAAGTACGAGTTCGTCAGCGTTGATGGTTGTCGACTTGTCACTCAGCTCTAAGATGCGCACTCTGGAAACGGAAAATTCCTTTCCGATAACGAGACGAATGAGCCCTTTGAAGCTGATCTGTTGCTTGATCGACTCACCTTGATCGCGTGCAAATCTGGCCACCGTCTGACCCGGTGGGTACAACCTGTTATTGTAGAAAACGTACCCATCACTGTTGAAAAGTATGCTTTCCACGTCCTGCGATACCTTCAACCTTTCTTCTCCCCCGTAGTGAACTTCGATGACATCCTGAACCTTTTGAATTTCGTAAATCCACATGTTTGGTAAAATCAATTTTTCCTCTCCCATCACGAACGGTAATCCGAAGATCTTCAATGTCTCGATCAGATCGACGCCTTCGCTGCGTTTACTCACCCCATCCAAACTGATGAACTTCGAAAACGAGTCAAAACCGACCGTGTGCCCGTTCCAGACGATGTAGTTGAAATTCCCAACGTTCCCAACCACAGGAGGTTCAAAACCCATGAGTTCGAAGTAGCGTTCCACGAGTCCTACGAATTTATCCCATTCCAGCAACTTACCCTCGGGCAGATTGAGGATCGGCTGATCTCCGAAGAATACTTGAACAGCAAAAACGTGTAGAAAGAGCAGAGAAAAAATCACGGTGAATCTGGCTTTCAATACTTGAACGCACTCCTTCCGATGAATTCCCTCAGTATGGAAGTCCTGGGGATGTCCTCCAAGTTCGTGATGGGTAAGAAATAATCCAGCAACTTCATCAGTCTCAGCGCTTCGGTGTATTCTCGCTCCTCCGGTGGCACCTGAACGAGCAATTGTTCGGCGAAGACTTTGAGAACAGCCCATTCGTAGACGATGGCGGAGTTGAACATCACATCGGCTTCTTCCTGGAAAGGAAAGATGTACCTTTCTTCGCCTCTCCTCACACTCGGCCACATCTTGAGCGTGTCTAAGGCACTGTGACCTCTGAACTTGTAATCTCTTATGATCCTCCTCAGAAGACGTGTGTCCGTGGTGGTTATTCTGTTGTGTGGATCCAAATTCAGCTGCGTCAGAGCACTGACGTAAATTTTGAACTTCATCGACCTATCGATGCTCTCGGTGAGTTTCTCGTTCAACCCATGGATTCCTTCGACCACTATCGGCTGGTTTTTGTCCAGCTTTATCTTCTGTCCCGTCCAGATGCGTTTGCCAAGTTTGAAATCGAACTTCGGTAGCTCCACTTCTTTTCCCTCGATGAGCATCGAAAGATGTTCGTTGAACAGTTTCAAATCTATCGCTTCCAAGGCTTCGAAATCGTAATTGCCTTGCTCATCCCTTGGAGTCAGCTCTCTGTCCACGAAGTAATCATCGAGTGACACGACGAGGGGTTTGAATCCATGGACGCGCAACTGGACCAGAAGCCTCTTGGCGAACGTGGTCTTCCCCGACGAAGAAGGGCCGGCTATCAGTATCAACCTCGCCTTGCTGTTCGCAAACTGTTCGGCGATCTGAGAGATCACTTTCTCGTGCAGTGCTTCGTTTATGATCATCAGCTCAGCAACTTCACGTTCACCCTTGGAAATGATCTCGTTCAGATCCGCCACCGTTCTGATGCCTATCACATCGAGCCACCTGGCGTACTCGTGAAAGACCGAAGAGAGCTTGACCAGCGGTTTCGGTGGGTTGACGTTCAAAGGATCTTTTTGATCTGGCAAGATAAGCAGAAAACCGTCGTTCTCCTTCACCAGATCGAACCATTTCAGTACCCCCGTGCTCGGTGGCATGTAACCGTAATAATAATCGTAGTGATCACCGCATCTGTACAACTTTATCGATTTCTTCTTTCTGAACCTGAAAAGCCTGATCCTGTCTTCGTCACCCTGTTGAATGAAGATCTTGAACGCTTCATCCTTGTAATACTCGTTTTTCTCGAAGGGAAGATCGTGCGCCACGATCTGATTCATTCTGGCCTTCACTCTTTGAATTTCTTCTTCGGAAAGTGGTTGAACCTTCCCATCGCACCTGAGTTCACAGTAGAGCGCGTTACCAAGAGAGTGCAACACCCACAGCTGACATCCGGGATAGAGTTCCTTCAGTGCCATGTTCAGCACGAAGAGCACCCCGCGCTGGTATATCCTCAGACCATCCAGGCAGCGAAGGTCTATGAATTCAACCGTGCCACCCCTATCCAGAGGCCTCGTGAGCTCGACGATCGTGTTGTCAAGCCTCGCGGCCACTATAGGTGTATCGTGGTATTTCCAACATCGCTTCGCGTGTTCCAAGAGTTTCTCCCCGGCTGGAATTTGGATCTCCTCGTTCGTGTCCAGTATCTTGAGGGTGAAAAGCCTCAAGGCGGATCACCCCACACTTGAATGACTTCGCGATCAGTGATAGAATTATATCACGGTGAACGTTGGGGCGTCGCCAAGCTGGTAAGGCATCGGACTTTGGATCCGACATTCGGAGGTTCGAATCCTCCCGCCCCAGCCAAAAAGTGGGCCCGAAGGCCCACTTTCATTTTTGCTGTGAAGAGCTCTGTGACATTTCTTCGAGCTCTTTCATCGCCGCCTCAAAGTCTATGTAGTTGGGGTTGAGTCTCTGGAGCTGATCGAGATAGAACTTGGCAGACGTTGCGTCCTTTAGCTCCTTTGACAAATCGTAAAGATTGTAACAGGCGCTGGTGCGCAGTTCCGTCGCCACGGATGTATCCAGAACTATTGAAGCCAGTCCAGCTTCTATTTCGAGTATGCTTTGAAGCAACGTCTGAGCACCCACGATCGAGATGTAAGGTTTGATGGCCGAATAGAGCTGCGTGAAGTAATTGTATTTGATCTGGGGATCTTTTCTATCGATCTCGTACATCCTTCTGGCCACCTGCAGCAACGATGGGTACTGTTCATAAAGGTAACGTACCAGGGCTTGCTTCTTGCCCTTGAGATTTTCTTCCACGTCACCCAAATCCTCCATCTTCTCAGCGAGCACAACGTAGGCGCTCTTGAGTGTATCTGGTGCTTCGGGAGACACACTTCCATCTTCGAGAAAGATCTTCTTTGCAAGCTCCTTTTCGAGTTCCACCAGCTCGGATTGACTGGCAGCTTCGCTGATCCTGTCCCAGTAGGACAAAACCTCGTCGACTATGCGAAGCTCGATGCTCTTGTTTTTCACGTATTCTTCGTACCATTTCTCCATCGCTTCGTTCTGAAGGGTGGATCGCTCTGTTTCGTAAAACTCGCTGAGCGCAAAGCTCGCAAAATCTTTAATGGTCGTAACATCTTTCACCCGTACCACGAGCCAGAGATCGGACAGCTTGAAGGGACCGACGACGCTGTTCGGAGTTGCGGAGAACAGCTTTTCATCGATTTCTTTATCAAAGATACCCCTCTTAAAGTTGTTCAAAGGCGTCGTTTCAAGGTTCATCTGACTCGCAGCCTGGTCGAACGTCAAGTTCGACAGCATCGAGACGAACTTTTTCGCATCTTCTTCTTTCTCAAACCATGCCACGTCAAGGTTGGCCGAGTCGTACCTGTTCCTGATATCCTCGAAGTGTTCCTCGAAGTACTTCTTCATTTCATCTTCGCTGATATCTGCCACTTTGTTCTTCACCTTGTCGAGGATCATCTGTTTTTCTACCGACGGCTTCAACATCTTGTCCACGTAAGTCTCAACCGAACCGAAACGCTGTTTGACGTACTGCGCGAACGCTTCATTTTTCTTTATTTCGTTCACATATTCTTCGAGCTTGGCCTCGATCTCCTTCTTCGCCGGCAAGAGCTTGTTTTCTTTCGCGTACAGTAAAATGGCACGTTCCTTCAACATTTCCTTCAGCAAATTGGCCTTCTGTGGGGGCTCTTCGAACAATGGATCAAAACTCCCCACTCCATAGTTCGCAAGGAAGTTTGAATACTCCGATTCTAGTTCGATCCTTGAAACCCTGCTCCAGGAATCTTTCGGTATCTGCCCACCGACGACCACGTATCCTACCGCTTCCACTTCAGCTTCGCTGCTTCTGGACCTCGCGGATATGTACTCTGCGACCGACCACCAAGCGATTCCCGCGATGAACGAAGCCGCAATGATCCAGACAATGACGTTCTGCCACTTCTTGAACCATTCCCTCATGACCCAGCACTCCCTTCTTCTTCATCCAAGGCTTCATCCAAACGCTGGCTGACGAGTGGGAACGCGATAACGTCCCTTATTGAGGGTGAATCCGTCAGAAGCATGATGAGCCTATCTATGCCTATACCCAAACCACCCGTCGGAGGCATGCCGTACTCCAGCGCCCTCACGAAATCCCAGTCCAATCGGTGTGCTTCCTTATCACCGGCTTCGAGGAGCTTCGCCTGCGCTAAGAAACGTTCCAGTTGCTCTTGAGGATCGTTCAATTCGCTGAAAGCGTTACCGAGCTCCATACCACAAACGATGGGCTCAAACCTCTCAGTGAGTCTGGGATCTTGCCTGTGTCTCTTCGCCAGTGGTGATATCTCGACCGGGTGGTCCATCAGGAAGGTCGGCTGAACGATCTGATCTTCGACGAGGTCCCACAGCTTCTCGATCATCTTGCCCCTGACCTTGAGCTCTGGTTCGACACCCCTTTCCTTCAAGTAAGAGTACAGCTGCTCATCACTGTCCTCAAGAATGTCCACCCCAAGTTTTTCTTTGATGAACTCGTGCATTCTTATGCGTCTCCACGGTGGTGTGAAATCGAGTTCAACACCCTGGTAACGGATCCTGTAGGTGCCAAAAAGGTGATGGACAAGACTCGAAACCATCTGCTCGGTGAGTTCCATCATATCGCTGTAATCGGCATAGGCCTGATATATCTCGATCGATGTGAACTCTGGACTGTGCTTATAGGATATTCCCTCGTTCCTGAAGTTCTTTCCTATCTCGAAAACCTTCTCGAAACCGCCGACTATGTAACGTTTCAAGTGAAGCTCCGGAGCGATTCTGAGATAAACATCACAATCGAGTGCTTCCAGCCTCGTTACGAAGGGTTTCGCACTTCCACCGCCGGGTATGAAGTTCAAGATGGGCGTTTCGACTTCCACGAATCCTCTCTCCGTGAGGAACTGTCTGATGAAGGCTATGGCTCTGTATCTGATCTTGAACCTTTCTATGGTGCTGTCGTTCGCGATCATATCGACGTACCTCTGCCTGTACGCCAGCTCTTTATCCTTAAGCCCGTGCCATTTCTCCGGAAGGGGTCTCACAGCCTTGCTCAAAAGTTGAAACTCCTCGACGAATATCGTCAGCTCACCGGTCCTGCTCTTGAACGGGAAACCCTTGATTCCGATGATGTCACCAGCGTCGATGTACTTTTTGAAAAATTCGTAGGCGGCTTCACCGACCGCATCCTGCTTGATGTAGGCCTGGATCCTCCCATCGAAATCCTTAATGGTGAAGAAACAGGATTTTCCGTGCAGTCTGATGGTCATTATGCGGCCCGCGGTGGCGATTTTTTCGTTTTCAAGAACCTCTGATGGATTCAAATGTCCGAACTTTTCCCGTATCTGGCCGCTCGAGTGAGTTTTTTCGAACCTGTAAGGATAGGGATTGATCCCTATTTTCCTTACTTCACTTATTTTCTGCAGTTTCTGATTGCGGATCTCGTGAGCCACACGATCACCTCATTCCGTCCTTATACCTATTATTTCGTATCTCACCTGTCCTGCCGGTGTTTTCAAACGAACTACCTCGCCGATCCTTTTGCCCAAGAGCACCCTGCCCACGGGCGAATCTACGCTCACCTTGTTCGAAAAGATGTCCGATTCCTGTGGGTTGACGAGCCTTATCGTCCTCTCTTCACCCGTGTTGAGGTTCTTGATCACCACCCAGGAGCCGATGGAGACAACATCCGACTCCGTTGATTCTATGATCTCAGCGTTGTTCAGGATCTCTTCCAGCTCAGCGATTCTGCCACTGATCCTGCCTTGCTCGTTTTTCGCCTCATCGTACTCTGCGTTTTCAGCAAGATCACCGAGCTCTCTCGCTTCCTTTATACGCTGAGAGATTTCGTACATGAGCTTATGTCTCAGACTCTCCAACTCCTGCTTGAGCGCTTCGTAACCTTCCTTAGTGAGCTTGATCACGTTCTTTTTCATGCTTTTCCCTCCTCGCTCTTTTTCAGTTCTTTCACGATTTCCAGAAATTGGTCTATTTCCCTGAAATCTTTGTAAACCGACGCAAACCTCACGTACGCGACTTGATCTATGTTCTTGAGCTTCTGCATGACCAGCTCACCGATCACCTTAGAAGGAACTTCCGTATAACCCATCTTCTGTATCGTGAGCTCGACTTCCTCCACGAGTTTCTCCAGCGTTTCGTATGGTACGGGCCTCTTCTCGCACGCTTTCAGAACCCCGTTCAAAACTTTGTTCCTATCAAAGGTCTCCCTTCTTCCATCCTTTTTAACAACGATGATCGGAAGAAGCTCATAACGCTCGTACGTTGTAAAGCGAGCGCCGCATTCCAAACATTCCCTTCTGCGTCTTATTGCCGTACCATCCAGGGTAGGTCTCGAGTCGAGAACCCTGCTGTCGGGATGTCCGCAGTACGGACATTTCATTGTACTCGCTCCCGATCCAGATTTTTAGCTATATTCATGATCTTTTTCATCCTTGAGTAAACCATCGATTTGCTCATCTTCGGTGTCATGAGCTCGCCGAGTTCCCTCAGGCTCAGATCTTCATTTTCCAGCCTCAACTTTGCGAGCTGTTTCAGCTCCTCATCCAGCGAATCTATACCTACAGTTTCCTCTATGATCCTTATGGCTTTCAACTGTTCTATCGTACTCTCACCTATTCTATCAGCATTCGCAGAAATGAAATTCATACTTCTGTTAACATCAGCCGCGATGGAACGTTGCTGAACGAGTTCCTCGATATAGCTGGCAGCCTCCACGGCGCCGATCAGGTGCAGGACTTCCACAACGTCCTGTGCTCTTCTCAACAAGAGTCGATAGGTGTGTCTGATACGTCTGATCTTTGGTTCTAAACCGAAGGTATGGCTCAGAACGTCAGCTATCTCTTCCAGAAATTTCCCATCGTGGTAGGTGAGTTCCCAGTGATACGTACGCGTGGGATTCAGAATAGAACCACAACCCAGGTAAAATCCCCTCAAGAAGGCTCCAAACATCGCGGGATCGTTCCGTTCAACCATGTTTTCCCACAGAGATTCTCTCACACCGATTTTTTCCAGGAAGCTCATTTCGAGCCTGATTTCCGCTCCCCTGGCCGGCCACAACCCTTTGCTGGAGAGAACGACCATTCGGTAATCTCCTATTGAAAGAGCCTTCAACAGCTTCAGGAACCTGCGCGCAGTTTGAATGTTCGGAAATCTGAGTAGAAGCTCTGTTCCGGAACGTGAAATGTTCAAAGAACCCCTCGCCTTGACAAAGCCGTACGCTTCACTCATCGCAAACATCTGATCTTCAACGTTCAGAGAGCAGAGTTCGTTTCGAACGAATTCGGAAAAGTTACCCGCATTCTTCATTCAGGGACCACCCCTGAGCAAATCTATCACGACCCTGGCGGTTTTGTCCGGGTCGTGCCGCGCCTTCGGCCTGGGATCGTTCGCGTCGTAAGTGACTTTCAGAAGGTCATAGAAATGGTACCTTTTGTCCACAGGGCCGCGTGGTAACACCGGTTCTGAACGCTGTTTCGCGTACGATTCCAGCACATCCTGCGATGGTGTCGCTCTGTTGGCGATGATGTGATCCAGCTCGGTCCCCAAGTACCGTTCCACCTCCAGCACATGATCTTCCAGGCTGTAACCGATGGTCTCACCAGGTTGCGTCATGATGTTCGCTATGTAGATCTTTTTCGCCCTCTCGTTGCTGCGTACAGCCTCGGTGACGCCCTCAACCAGAAGGTTGGTGATAACGCTCGTGTAGAGGCTACCTGGACCGAGCACGATCGCGTTCGCCTCAGAGATTTCCTGTATCACCTCTTCAAGGGCACGCGCTTTTTTGTCAAGGTGTACAGAAACGATCCTCGCGTCAACTTTTTTAGCTATCTCGGTTTCTCCGACAACAACGGAACCATCGCTGTATGTCGCCACCAGTCTTATGAGTTCCTCACACACTGGTAGCACCTTTCCTTCGATAGCGAGTATGTCGGAAGCGTACCGCACAGCCTTGGCGAAACTTCCAGTCATCATCGTGAGGGCCGCAAGGATTATGTTGCCAACGCTGTGCTCCGAAAGGGTGCCGTTCGTGGTGAACCTGTAAGAGAAGAGTTTGCTCATCAAACTTTCAGATTTCGCCAAGGCGATGATGTTGTTCCTCACATCACCGGGTGGAGGCACGTTGAGCTCTTGTCTGATTTTCCCGGAGCTGCCTCCCTCATCCGTGACGGCAACCACTGCGGTGAGTTGGATCCCTTTATTTTTCAAACCCTTCAAGATGGTCGAAAGGCCTGTTCCACCGCCTATGGCCACCACTTTCATTTGTTCACATCCCGATGTTCAACCTCAACCTTGAACTCGCCTGAAAGTTTCTCCGCTATCTGTTCGACAACGTAAACGGACCTGTGCCTACCGCCAGTGCAACCTACAGACACAGTCATGCTGGCTCTACCAACTTTCTCATACTGTCTGGCCGCGATCCGGATCAGGTTCACAGCGTGATCTATGTACTCGGATACGCATTCCTGGGACTGGAAGAAATCTCTGATCCTCTCATCACGACCATCCAGCGGAGCGAGTTCCGCTCGATAGTAAGGATTGGGCATGAACCGAGTATCGAGCAGAAAATCCGTGTCGGTGGGTAAACCGTACTTGAAACCGAAGCTCCTCAGTCTTATGAGGAATGTCCTTTCGAAGGCCAGCAGGCTGCTGACACGCTCACGGAGCGTTTGTATGTCCATGTCTGTGGTGTCTATGATCAGCGATACGTTCCTTATCTCTTCGAGCATTTTCCTTTCCGCATCTATGGCTTCGGATAAACTCATCTTCCCTTCCAAAGGATGCTTTCTGCGAGTCACGGAGAACCTTCTGATCAGTTCCTCCTTCGAAGCTTCCAGAAAAAGCACCGTGACAGAGCCCTCGTAGGTTCGCAACAACTTCATCACCGCGCTCGTCAGATCTCCGAACTGGGCGCTCCTCACATCGAGCACGAGGGCGACTTTGTCTATAGACGAATTCATGACGACGGTTATGAAGTCGTTCAGCAACGATGGGGGAAGGTTGTCTATGCAGAAAAAATCGAGATCTTCGAGGACTCTTATCGCTGTACTTTTGCCAGCACCGGAAAGGCCAGATACTACGACTATTCGCTTCACTCTTTTACTTCACCCCATGAAAATTCCTCGACCGTGTAAGGAAGATGCGAAAAGTACCGCTTCAGCTTCTCACAGAAAGTTTTCGCGTCAGACGTGACACAGAAGGTGACGCGCACTGCGCGATCGGTGCTTTCAGGAAAGATCTCTTTGAGCTTTTCAGCCAGAAGTTCAGCCGGGTCGAGCACCGAGATTCCATCGCAAAATTTCTCAAAAACGTGCTTGACCAGCGGGAAATGTGTGCAACCAAGAATTATCGCGTCAACTCCTTCCTTGCGAAAAGGAAACACGGCCTCGCTCACGATGCGTTCGATCTCGGTATCCGGGGCGAAAGATTCGATCGCCGTGACCAGTTCCTGACACGGACGCTGGATCACCTCAACACCCGCATCGCTCAACTTTTTATAGTAGATACCGCTCTTCACTGTCGTCACGGTCGCCAGCACACCCACTCTTCTCAAACCAGTCGGTAAATCGAAATCGAGGATGCCAAAAAAGTTCTCCCGAGGTTGAGCGTTGGAAACCATCAAAGCGGCTTGGGCCGTGTTGCACGCTGAGATCACCACATCCGCACCCCTCTTGAACAGAAAACTGACACAGTCCAGCGCGATGTCCCTGATCTCCTCGATCTTCTTCGTACCGAAGGGTGCCCGGCCCGTATCGGCGAGATACACGTACTCCGAACCTATTCCGTGCTCGGCGAGCCGCAATAGAACTGTGAGGCCACCCAACCCCGAGTCGAAAAGCCCTACCTTCAGGGAGAATCACCTCTTGTGGGGTACAAAATTCTTGAGCCTGTTGGTTATTCTCGAGATAGTTTCTTCGTAACGTATCTCGTTCAAAACCGAGTTTGCGAGCATCACTACCAAAATCTCGTCCAGACTGGCATCCGGGGAATCATTTCTGATCTGGGCAAACTGATTCTGTATCCTGTTGACCACCGCGAGCACAGCTTCTTCAGACGCGTCCGTCAACAACTCGTAAGATTTCTCACCCAGCTTGAGCGTCAGAGTCCTTTTCATGGCAATCAATTCCCCGCCATACTTATCATTTTCTGAAGCTTTTCCACCAGCGAATTCATCGTGTTCCTGTAGGTCTCCACCAGCTTTTCCAACTCTCTCTTTTCATTTTCCACCCGTTCGAGCTTGCTGAGCACCTCGTTCATCTGGCTCCAGAGCTGCTCGTTCTCCTCCTTCAAGCGTTTGTAATCTTCTAAAAGCTTATCGATGAGTTCCTCGAGTTCGGCGATCCTGTCCAAACTCGCACACCCCTCTCCAGTGTGCTTTTTCACGAATAATGATATCACAAGGAATACAAATTTTTGTCTTTCACTCGTCGTGTGATAAATTTCCTGTTGGGGTGATGGCATCTTGCTTTTGGGTGAGCACGATCTCGATGTGAGGGAACTCGTTAAAGTCGCGAGATACAACGAACAGGTGTTGCTGGCCCCGTCAACAATCGAAAGAATGAAGGCTTCAAGATGTCTCGTTGAAAGGATCGTTGGTTCGGAAAAGCCTGTGTACGGTGTGAACACCGGGTTCGGGGCGTTCGCCACCGTTAAGATACCCAAAGAGAGGTTGCTCTCATTACAGAGAAACATACTCCTGTCTCACGCCTGTGGGGTGGGGGAAGCTCTGGCAGAAGACGTGGTCCGTGCGATCATACTGACGAGGGCTCACACGCTGGCACTCGGTCATTCTGGAGTGAGACCCATCGTCGTCGAAAAGCTGTGCGAGCTTCTGAACAAATCGATCGTACCCTACGTACCATCGAAGGGATCCGTGGGCGCAAGCGGCGATCTTGCGCCTTTGGCACACATCGCGCTCGTGCTCATAGGAGAAGGGGAGGTGCTCATCAACGGCGTACCAAGACCGACCAGGGAAGTTTTGCATCTGTTCAACTTCGAACCTATCCAGCTGTTGGAGAAAGAAGGACTCAGCCTGGTGAACGGTACCCAGGCGATGTCGGCCTGTCTGGCGTTGGTCATAAACGACGCCCTCAACCTACTGCGATTCTCGACGGAAGTTGCCGCGCTCAGCGCAGATGTACTTTTTGCCTCTCCGGATGCTTACGACGAAGCTGTGGCAAAAACCAGAAGGCACCGTGGCCAGGGCATCGTGGCCAGACTTTTGCGAGAAAGGTTCGAAGGCAGCGAGCTCAGAGCTTCACATGTAGATTGTCCCAGAGTTCAGGATCCCTACTCGCTTCGCTGCATACCACAGGTTCACGGAGCGGTTCTCGACGTACTGTTTTTCGCGAAGAAGGTCGTTGAGGATGAGATAAACTCTGTGACGGACAACCCGATCGTCTACGGAGACAGACTGATCTCGCAGGGTAACTTCCATGGAGAGCCCCTCGCTCTCGCGGCGGATTTCCTGTGCATAGCCTTGACAGACCTTGGAAACATGGTCGAACGCAGGATAGACAGGCTCCTCAACCCAAAACTTAACGAGGGCTTACCCCCTTTCCTCGCCTTCGGAGAAGCCGGCGTCAATTCCGGGTTCATGATATGGCAGTACACCGCCGCCGCACTCTGCAACGAAAACAAGGTCCTGTCGCACCCTGCCTCGGTCGACACCATTCCGACGAGCGGTTTCCAGGAGGATCACGTGAGCATGGGCATGAACGCGTGTCTGAAGCTCATGAAGGTTCTCAAAAACGTCGAAACCCTGCTTTCCATCGAACTCATGTGCGCCGCGAGGGCTCTACAAGCCAGACGGCCCATGCGGTCGTCTAAGAAAAACGAAGAACTCTTTTCGCAGGTGGAGGATCTCTTGGAACCCGCTTCGGACGATACTTACTGGCAGGAATCTTTCAGGAAGATCGAACGATTCGTTGAACAAAAACTGAAAGTGGTACACACCGAGTGGTGGACGGAGTATGAATGAACCCATCTGGTACGACGATCTTGAACAGTTTCTGATGTGTCCCAGGAGATTCCAGTTAGAAAGGAACGTGATGGATGAGTCTGAGCAGATCCCAGACTCCTCACAGCTGCTCAGGCTCGGTTTCAGCGTCGAAAAACCAGTGCTCGAAGCTGAAATCTTTGGGAAAAGGTTCGTGGCGGATCCAGACCTTGCGGTACCGGAAAAGGATGGCTGGCGTTTGGTTCTGAAAAAGGATGCAAAAAATTTCAAGCAAAAATACGCGATCGAAGCAGCCTATCATGCCTACATCTTTTCCCAGCGTGGTTTTCCCGTGACGGGTGTGACCGTCACGTCTCCATACTTCGAAGTTGATCTCGACTGGCGGAACTATCTTCCAAGATTGATGTCTCTGCTCGAACTCATCACCACGACTCGCGATGAACTTTACGATCCGAAACCTTCGTCACTGTGCAAGACCTGCCCCTACGTGGTGGAGTGCAGCGAGGCTTTGATCCAGAAAAAGGATCTGATCGCAATCCACGGTCTGAACGAACGAACGAGACTGAGGCTACTCAGAGAAGGGATCGAAGATTTGCAGGATCTGGTTCAGGTCCAGAAACTGAAGGATTTTTCAAAGGAAATGCTGGAAAAACTGAAAAAGAAAGCGCAGGCGTTGCTCGAAAGACGTCCGATCCTTCTTCAACCGCTGCCCTCTTTCCCCGAGGGATTGTTTCTCGACATAGAGTCCCACGTTACAGCAGGATACGATTACCTCTTCGGAATCCTCAAGAAAGACGAGTACATACCGTTCCTGTGCGAGGACAAAGATCAGGAAGGTGTGGTTTTCAACCGAGTCCTCGATTTTCTTCTTTCAGAGAACGGGCCCATCTATCACTACTGCGCGTACGAACCAGCACATTTCAGGCAGCTCGCGGAAACCTACGGCTTAGAGAAAAAGTACCATCAGATGAAGAAACGTTTCGTGGATGTTTACCAGATCCTGTCGAGCCACGTCGCGCTTCCACTGTTCAGCTATTCCCTCAAGAGCGTGGCCCGATACTGGAATTTTGAATGGAGAACGAAATTAGACGGTTGGCGCGCGTGCAAGTACTTTCAACTGTGGCTCGTGACTAAGGAACCTTCCCTGCTCGACACGGTTCTGAAATACAACGAAGACGATGTACGCGCCACACGGCTCGTCGTCGAAAAGATGAAATCGCTGTCGTGTCAGGAGAGTGTTACAAATAAGTAAGGCAAAAGAAAACCAGTGTTGTTAGCATTTTACTGACCGGTCGGTAAAGGAGGTATCGACATGGCAACTGTTGGAGGAGTGAAAGGTTTCATATACCATCAGGCTGGAAAGCTCGTCGCTTCTGTGCTGCGCAACACGGACGAAGAGGGTCTGTACAGACTGTTTTCAACCCTCAGCGCCTTGACGAAGGAACCTTCCAAGAGTGGCTTGAAGAAACTCGCGCTCATGGCCAAGGACAAACACCCCATGATCACCAGCTGGGTCAAGGTGTTCAGACGCTCCAGTCCCAAGTGCGTTGAAAAGATCATCAACAACCTGATCATCAACGAGTTCGCGCTCGGTGAACCCATAAGACAACAGAAGATGCACGAGTACAAAGTCGTTTTACCGAAACTCGGTGTCATAAGTCCAACTTACGCGTGCAATTTGAACTGCGTCGGTTGTTATGCGGGACTCTACGGAAGAAAGTACGAGCTCACGAAAGAAGAAGTGAGCAAAGTTATAAGGGAAGGAAACGAACTCGGACTGTATTTCTGGGTCATCACCGGAGGCGAACCTTTCTACTGGCCACACCTGATGGAGATACTCGAAGAGTTCAACGACAACTACTTCCTGATCTACACGAACGGCACACTCATAACAGAAGAAGTCGCCAAGAAACTGTCTGAGCTCGGCAACGCCACGCCCGCGATATCCGTGGAAGGGTTCGAACTCGATACGGACTGGAGAAGGGGTAGAGGAGTCTTCAAGAGTGTGCTCGAAGCGTGGGAAAGGCTGAGAAGATACGGGGTACCGTTCGGTGCTTCGATAACGGCAACGAGGATGAACCACGACACGTTGATGAAAGACGAATTCTGGCAGTTCCTCGAGGAACAGCAGGTAGTGTACGCCTGGGTCTTCCAGTACATGCCCGTCGGCATGAACGCATCCATGGACTTGGTACCAACGCCGCAACAGAGGTACGAAAGGTTCTTCAAGACCGACGAGGTCAGACTCAGTGGTAGATTCGCTTTCGTTGCGGACTTCTGGAACCACGGCTTCCTGACTCACGGCTGTCTCGCCGCCGGTGCGAAGTACTTCCACGTGAATGCGAAAGGTTACGTTGAGCCCTGCGTGTTCCAGCAGTACGCCGTGGACAGCATAAGGGAAAAATCGTTGATAGAGATACTCAAATCACCGTTCTTCGAAGCTTACAAGCGCATGGTTCCGTATTCCAACAACCTGTTCAGACCGTGTCCGATCATCGACAATCCGAAGGTCTACAGGGCGATGGTCAAGCACTTCAATGCGATCCCACAGCACGAAGGTTCCGAACGCGTCGTTGAAGAGCTGGCCCCGGAGATAGACAAGCTCGCCGAAGAATGGAAAGTTTACGCCGATAAGCTCTGGTACGAGCATGGCTACGTCGATCGCTATCCTGTCAACAGGGGAATCTACAACTACGAGACGAGAATGAAGCGCTACATGAACAGAGAAGAAGCCCTGGCCGTTGACAAAACTCTGAAGTAAAAATGGAGAGTGAAGAACTTGTCCAGCGCCAGAGAGAAAATTCTGGAGGCGGCGAAAGCGGCTTTCTCTGAAAAGGGTTTCGATGGCGTGAGCATGGAAGAGATCGCCCAGCGCGCTGGCGTGCGAAAAGCCCTCATATACTACTATTTTCCGAGCAAAGAGGTGCTCTTCGAAGAAGTCTGGAACAGGGCGCTGGAAGAACTCGAGAACCACATCTTCAGAGAAGTCGAGGGCGAGAGCTACTACGTTAGAAAAATCAAGATGTTCCTGAGGGCCTACATAGATTTCGTGACGAGCAGGAAGGTTCTATCGAAGGTGATAGAAAAAGAACGAGCGAGCGTGATGGACGAATCTGGAGAAGGAGACGTCTGGAAGAGGCTCAAAAGGCGTTACGATGCTTTCCTCAACAGAGTGGCGCAGCTCATAGAGGAGGGCAAGAAGAGTGAGCTGATCAACCCGGAGCTGGACTCACAAACCACAGCCAGACTGATCACCGAGGCCCTCGTGGCTACGGCATCGTCGGGTTCCGCTGTACAGTCGATCGAATCGTTCATCCTGTCCGGACTGATGGGAAAAACAGAGTCTTAGAAGCGAGTTCTAACCACTTGATTTTTCGTTGAGTGCATGGTAGGATACTTAAAGGTACAAAGCCCCTGTAGTTCAATGGATAGAACGGCGGATTCCTAATCCGCAAATGGAGGTTCGATTCCTCCCAGGGGCACCATAGTGTGGGCCGTTAGCTCAGCAGGTAGAGCACCTGACTCTTAATCAGGGGGTCGCAGGTTCGAATCCTGCACGGCCCACCAGATGCAGAAGCGGAAGCCTTGCTTCCCACCCCGAGACTCGGTCGAAGGGGTTCAGAGCGGTACCTGAAAGAAATCAGGGAGGCGGGCTTTGCCCGCCTTTTTGTTTAAGGAGGTAGAGATTATCGAAAAAGAACAGACTTTCCTGAAAAACGAACAAATAAGGGTGCCAAAGGTCAGAGTAGTTGGACAGGATGGAAAGCAGTTAGGCATCATGCCAACTTACAAAGCTTTGGAACTCGCGAGGAGAGAAGGGCTCGATTTGGTCTTGGTTTCTCCCAACAGTGATCCACCCGTCGCGAAGATCATGGACTTCGGCAAGTACATGTACCAGCTCGCGAAGAAACAGAAGGAAGCCAAGAAAAAGCAAAAGGTTCAGGAAATCAAGCAAATGAAATTCAGAGTCAAGATCGACGAACACGATTATTTGACCAAGCTCAAGCACATCAGACGTTTCCTCGAAGAGGGCAACAAGGTCAAGGTGACCGTGATGTTCCGGGGTAGGGAGATCGCTTTTACGGAGAAAGGCGAGGAGATCCTGAAGAGAATCGCTCAGGACGTCAGCGACATAGGCGTTGTCGAAGTGGAACCCAAGCTCGAAGGTAGAGACATGTGGATGCAGATCAAGCCTAAGGAAGGGTGAAGGAGGTTGAAGTTATGGCCAAGAACAAAATGAAAACCAGCAAGACAGCCGCAAAGAGGTTTCGTGTCACAAAGAATGGGAAGATCCTTTTCAACCACGCGCGAACGAGGCACACCACAGGAAAAAGGAGAAGGTCCACTCTGCGTGAGCTGAGGAAGAAGGACGTTCTGCACAAAGGCGATGCCAAGAGAATCAAGAGACTGCTCGGTGTCTGAGGAAGGAGGTTGAACCATGAGAGTCAAGAGGGCGTTACACGCCAAGAAGAAAAGAAGGAAAATTCTGAAAGCCGTCAAGGGATTCAGAGGTGCCATCAGCAGGAGATACAAACTGGCGAAACAGCACTACGTCAGGGCGAAATGGTATTCTTTCGCTGGCAGGAAGATAAAGAAGAGAGACTTCAGAAGGATCTGGATCACGAGAATAAACATCGCCGCGAGGAAGTACGGATTGAAATACAGCGAACTGATCCACGGTTTGAGGCTGGCGAACGTGAGCATCAACAGAAAGATGCTCTCCGAACTGGCCGTCAACGACCCGGCAGCATTCGAATCCTACGTCGAACTCGCCAAGCAACATTTGAAGAAGGTCACCGCTTGAACCTTTGTGATAAAATGAACTTGGAAGGTGTTCACTCCGCAGAAGGGGAGGGTTGATGGTGGCCAGTGTGAGGATCGAAATCAACGGGAAAAGCTACGAAGTACCGGCGGACGTGACGGTCCTCGAAGCGTGCAACCGAGCCGGTGTGTACGTTCCAACGCTGTGCAATCATCCGCGTCTCGAACCGACGGGAGCCTGCCGGGTGTGTGTGATAGAAGTCGAGGGCGCCAGGAACCTGCAGCCAGCTTGCGTAACAAAGGTTCAGGATGGAATGAAGATCAAAACGAACACCTCACGCGTGACGAACGCCGTTAAGTTCAACCTCGCGCTGCTGCTGTCCCGCCATCCAAAAGATTGTATGACGTGCGACGTGAACGGCAGATGTGAGTTCCAGGATTTGATTTACCTTTACGACGTTCAAGACATCTTTCCGAGCGAGGTTAGAGCCGTTCCAAAAGATCTGAGTTCACCAGCCGTCGTGAGGGACCTGGAGAAATGCGTTGTTTGCGGTAGATGCGTCAGGGCGTGCTCGGAGCTTCAAGGAATGGATATCTACTCGATGGTCGATAGAGGTTACGAAACACTACCCCAGACAGCTTTTGAGATGCCGCTCTACGAAACGGATTGCATAGGTTGCGGTCAGTGTTCTGCGTTCTGTCCTGTCGGAGCCATCACGGAGAACGTGAATATAAGGAGAGTACTCGAAGAACTTGAAAAGCACGACAAAGTCCTCGTGGTTCAGACGGCTCCAGCAACACGCGTGGCGCTGGGTGAAGAATTCGGTATGGAAGTGGGCAGCATTTCAACCGGAAAAATGGTCGCGGCACTGAGACGACTCGGTTTCGACTACGTGTTCGACACCAACTTCGCGGCAGATTTGACCATCATGGAGGAAGGATCGGAGTTCCTCGAAAGGCTCAAGAAAGGCGGGCCGTTCCCCATGTTCACCTCGTGCTGCCCAGCGTGGATCAATCTGGCTGAAAAGCTGTACCCACAGTTTTTGAAGAACCTCTCAAGCGCGAAGTCACCACACCAGATGCTCGGTGCCGTCATCAAGTCTTATTTCGCCAAGAAGATAAACGTACCACCCGAGAAGATCTTCGTTGTATCCATAATGCCGTGCACCGCGAAGAAAGATGACATCACAAGACCACAGCACATGGTCAACGGCGTGCCGGCGGTGGACGTTGTCTTGACGACGCGCGAGCTCGGAAGATTGATAAAGATGAGAAAGATCCCATACGCTTCCTTGCCAGAGGAAAACTACGACGATCCCCTCGGTGAATCCACTGGTGCTGCGGCCATATTCGGTGCCACCGGTGGCGTGATGGAGGCCGCCCTCAGAACGGCGTACGAGCTTGGATTGGGTAAACCACTGCCCAGGATAGAGTTCACCAACGTGCGTGGCCTGGAAGGCATAAAGGAAGCCACGATCGATTTCGATGGTAAGCAACTCAAAGTGGCGGTTGCCCACGGTGGAGCAAACGTCAGGAGGCTGCTCGACAAGATAACGAGAGGAGAAGTTTACTACGACTTCGTCGAGATCATGGCTTGCCCGGGTGGATGCATCGGTGGCGGAGGTCAGCCAAAGAGCCTGGACAAAGACGTGTTGATCAAACGCATGGAAGCCATTTACACGATCGATGAAAGAAGCGTGCTGAGAAAATCCCACGAGAACCCGTCTATAAAGAAGCTCTACGAAGAGTTCTTAGAACATCCTCTCAGTCACGTTTCGCACGAACTGCTCCACACGACCTACGTCGATAGATCCAGAAAGAAGGTATCGCAAGCCGCCCAGATCTGACAGGAAAGTACTAAGAAATGAAAGAGGCGAGGTGTGTTCCTCGCCTCTTTTTGAAGGGGTGAAACCATGAGAAAGTACCTTTCGCTTTTGCTCTTAATCGCAGTCTCTGTCGGCATGGCGGTGAATGTGCTCGTACCCGTCGGCCCGACGGTGGTTGCTTTCGTTGGACTACTCGAGAAGAGAGTGGACAGCGATGTGGAACTCAAGATCGATTTCTGGAGAACGCTCGATCAGGTGAGCTCACAGATCGCGTCGAAAAACGTCGATCTGATCGTTCTGCCTGTATCGATCGGAGCCTCCCTGTACGCCAAGGGAATAGACGTAAGGCTCGCCGCGGTGACCCTCTGGAGTGGCTTCTACATCGTCACGAGAGATTTCGATCTCACAGATTTGAAAATGTTGTCAGGTCAGGAAGTCTACACGCCTCAGGGTAAGGGGCAGACGGGTGATGTGCTGATCAGATACTTTCTCGAACAAGCTGGGCTGAAGCCAGACACCGATGTCAAAATCAGATATGCCGCTCCCGCTGAAATAGTTTCGCTCATGAGCGCCGGAAAGGTCAAAATCGCTGTGCTTCCCGAACCTTATGCCACGCTTGCAGTGAAACGGGCGCAGGCACGCATCGCACAGGATCTACAGATTCTCTGGTCGAAGTACACCAACCTTCCTGCCAGAATACCCATAACCGGTGTGTTCGTGGTGAAGAATCTGGACGAAACAACACTTCGAGCCGTTCTGAAAGCGATAGAAAATTCTCTCAGATACTCTATGGAGAACAAACGTGAAGCGGCGCAACTGTCCGTCAATTACCTGGGTGGCATGCCGGCTGAGATCATCGAAGAATCCCTCGCAAGAACGCTGTACGAGTACACGCCAGCGAGCGAAGCGATGGACGAAGTGATACGCTATCTGACCGTCACACAGCAGGTGGATCCCGACGCGATGCCCACGTTGCCAGATGAGAAGTTCTTCACGTTTTAAATTCTCCCTGCTGGGAGTAGCCCTTCTCTTCTGCATCTGGTTCGTTGCATCAAAGCTCGTCTCGTCCGACCTCATTTTTCCAGGGCCACTGAAAGTGTTGGCCCGATCCTATTGGCTTTTGATCGAGGGCAAATTGCTCAGACCCGTTGGTCTCACCTTCCTCAGGGCCTTCTTCGGCATGGGTCTGGCCCTCGTCGCGGGCACAGCGCTTGGATTTCTCATGGGCATATCCGATAAGATCTACCTTCTGCTTCAGCCGCTGAACATGGTGATCAGGTCTGTCCCGATCGTTTCGTGGCTTTCAACCGTGATCCTCGCCTGGGGTATAGGATGGCGCGGTGTGGTTTTCATAGTCTTCATCTCACTTCTTCCCATCGTGACGTTCAACGTCTGCGAAGGTGTAAGGATCGTAGACAAGAAACTTCTGGAGATGGCCAGGATATACACCGTGCCGAAAATGAAAGTGTTCAAGGTCATCTACATGGGTTCCGTGTGGCCGTTCTTGCTTTCTTCTCTAAAGTTGAGCATCGGTAACATGTGGAAGGTGGCGATCGTGGCAGAATACCTCATAGGTGAAACGGGACTCGGGGTGCAGATCATGCAGGCCAAGTTCTACGTCAACACGGTCGATGTATTTTCCTACACGTTCGTGGCCGTCATCTTTGGACTGATCCTGGAAGGTCTGTTCACGTTGATCTGGGAGAGGAAACCTTTTGAAGTGCATTCTTGAACTTGAAGGGATCTTCAAAAGTTACGGAAAGCTTCCCGTACTTGGTGGAATAGATCTACAGATTTTTGAATCCGACGCAGTCGCGATCGTTGGACCGTCGGGTTGTGGCAAAACAACCCTGCTCAGAATCATCGCCGGCCTGGAACAACCTGACAGCGGAGCAATAAGAAGACATTATGCGCGCGTAGGTTTCGTCTTCCAGGAAGATCGACTGATCCCCTGGTGTGACGCTTACAGGAACCTCGAATTCGTGTGTGAAGATCGTGATAAGATACTGCAGGTACTCAAACAGGTGAAGCTCATGGGTTTTGAACATTATAAACCAGGTCAGCTGAGCGGTGGTATGAGACAGAGGTTGAACATAGCACGTGCTCTCGTCGTGGAACCGGACCTTTTATTGCTCGACGAGCCTTTCAGAAGCCTGGATACTCCCACGAAGACAAAATTGATACAGGACATCTCGTCGTTGCTGGAAAACGTGAAAATCAGCTACATCCTGGTGACACACGACATAAGGGAAGCACTGAGCCTGGCAAAGCGCATCTACGTGATGCACGGCCGGCCCGCGAAATTCGTTCATCGGATGGAACTCAGCACAAAACTGAATTTTTTCAGTCCTTCCTTCCTCGAGATTGAAAAAACGATCCTGTCGTACATGAGTGAACAGGAGGACCTTTGATGCTGAACATCCTCAGAGGCTTTTTGATAGGACTCGCAAACCTGATTCCCGGTGTGAGCGGTGCTACGATGGCTGTCATACTCGGTATCTATGAAAAGCTGATCGGAGCGGTTTCGAACCTCATGAAGTTCAGATTCACGAGAGAACAAATCTTTTTCATCGCAACCGTTGGCCTGGGGATCGTCACAGCGATATTCGTCGGTTCCATCGGTATGAAAAAACTGCTCGAAGTTTATCCCGCGGTGGCCTATGCCGTTTTCTTCGGCTTCATTCTGGGCTCGTTACCAGGATTGTTCAAAGAGATTGGAAAATTCAAAGTCATTCACTTCACGATCGGTGCGACGTTGATGATTGCCGTTGAGTTGATGTCTCGCGCGGTGCAACTTTCTCAGACTTTCCTGTTCCTGGCGGGCGTCGTTGCAGCATGTGCGATGGTTCTTCCTGGTATCAGCGGTTCTCTGGTGCTCCTGATCCTCGGTGCTTACAGTCCCGTGATTGAAGGCGTGGCGAAACTGAATCTTTCAATCGTTGTTCCGTTTGGAATTGGTGTGATCCTCGGTATAGCCCTGATGTCGATCATCATGGACTGGTTCACCAAGACATTTCCGAGCCAGACCAGAAGCTTCACGTTCGGCCTGGTCGTGGCTTCCATCTTCAAGATAGAACCTTTCACGAAGGAGCACACCGACCTTCCAAAACTGATCGCAATCCTTTCGATCGTTGCACTCACGAGCTATTCGTCTTTCAGACTTTCGAAAAGGTCTTTTTGGAAGTGATCCGTGTGCGCAAGTACTACGCCGTGAAACGTGGTAGAGTGCCGGGTGTATACGAGAACTGGGAGATTGCAAAACAACAGGTTGAAGGTTATCCAAACGCCGAATATCGCTCTTTTGCGTCGAAAGAAGATGCGCTCGCGTACCTGAAGGGTGAATCCTGGCGATGTCCGAAAATGCCTGAACGTACGATCTTCGCGTGTGTCGATGGAAGTTACAGGGACGGTGTCTGCGGTTCGGCGATCGTGCTGTGTGACGACGAAGGCCTGCACGAGTTTTATTTCTGGACAGACAAACCAGATCTTGCCACAATGAGGAACGTGGCGGGAGAGGTTCTCGCCGTGCTCTTCACGATCGATTATGCCCTCCGAAAGGGTGCAAGGCATCTCATCATCAAACATGACTTTGAGAACCTCCAGAAGTGGGCCAGCGGCGAGTACAGTGCGAAAACATCACTCACCACGATCTACGTGCAGAGTGTGAAACTCGCACAGAAAAAAGGTGTTCGCATCGATTTCGAAAAGATCGAAGCACACTCGAAAGACCCGTGCAACCAGAGGGCCGACGAACTCGCAAAGTTAGCAGTCAGTAAGAACTCAAACACCAACTGGAACTGGGAGGAGTTGAAAGATGTCTTTCGATCCGCTGACAGTCTCTGAGGAGATACAGGGATTCATCAGAAGGTTCGTTGAAACCAACAACTATCACGGTGTCGTCGTGGGTGTCAGCGGTGGAGTGGATTCCGCCGTCGTGACAGTCCTGTGTGCGAAAGCCCTCGGGGCTCAGCGCGTTTTCGGATTGATACTACCAGACCGCGACTCTTCGAGAACCAGCACGCGACTGGCCGTCGAACTCTGCGAAGAATTCGGCGTTCCACATCGTATCTTTTCAATCACACCGTTGCTCAGGAAGGTGGGAATTTACAGGATGTTTCCTCCCGCCTTCATCTTTCCGAGAAGAATTCAGGAAAACTACGTGAAGAACAAATGGAGGACACTTTCAAGAGATCCCTACCTGGACGATCTTCTGGATGCCGGTAACGCGTTTTTCAAAAAAGGTCTCGCCTACTACAGAATAAAACACAGGATCCGAATGTGCCTTCTCTACTTCGAAGCAGAAAGAAGAGGTTACGCAGTTGCAGGTTGCGTGAACAAAACCGAACTGAAGACGGGTCTGTACGTCAAGTGGGGTGACAGTGCTGCCGACTTCGAACCCATAGCACACCTTTACAAAACACAGGTTATGGAGCTCGCAAAGTTGATCGGCGTGCCACGAAAGATCGTGGAGAGGCCACCCACACCAGACCTCATACCCGGGCTGACGGATGAGTTCATCCTGGGTTTGAACTACGAAGAACTCGATCGAATACTGATGAAGTTCGAAATGAACGAGGACCTTTCGAACGAAGATCCAGGACTAGTACAGCGCGTGAAACAAATAGTTTCCGCGGCACAGCGCAGAAGAATCGCCAACGTTCGATTCACAGATTAGTGTACAGAAGAACGCCCAGAAAGCCCCCTACGAACATCAAAACGAGCGGATGGACCTTGAACCTGTTCAGCGCGAAGAAGACGAGCGCTGCGATGAGAAAGAAACGCACATCGGTGAGCCTGGAACTCGAGAGTGAGAGCAACGTAACGATCACCATGATCGTTGCGAACGCCATCAGTGCTCGAGACAACCTGGCAGAGTCCAGCTTCGTTTTCTTTCCAATCGTGAAAACAGCGACGATGGTGAGCGATGGGGCGAGCAGAAAGAAGAACGTGTTCAGCAATGCACCCAAGAAACCGAAATACTTGTAACCTACGTAAGTGGCCAGATTGAGCGCGATCGGCCCAGGCGTTATTTGGGCTATCGATACCATTTCGGTGAACTCTTCCGCAGAGAGGATCCCCACGGATATGAGTTCTTTTTTCAGTACGCCAACAACCGCCCAACCACCACCGAAAGAAAGAAAACCGATCTTCAGGAAGATGAGAGCCAACCTGAACAGACTCACAACCTCACTCCCACAGATAGAGTACAACGATGCTCACGACGAAGACCGCGTACAGCAAGTTTTTACTGACCATGAGCAGCACCACTCCAAGAGTAACTACCACAACTTTCAGAACTCCCCATCTCTGTCTTTTGAGCAGACCGAGAAGTACGTTGAAGACCAGACCCACAACTGCCGCGTAGACACCGAGCAAAAAAGCTCTGACGTACGTGTTGTTCAAAAAAGGCTTGAGTGCGCTGGCAACGGCCACGATCGCGAAGAACGGAGGCAGTGCGATCGCAACGCCAGCCAGGATGGCCCCGAGTACACCTGCCACCCTCTTGCCTGCAAGGACGGCGGTGTTGAACGCGATCGGTCCCGGCATGCTCTGTGCGGCAGACAACAGGACGAGGAATTCTTCTTTTTTCATCCAGCCCAGCCTTTCAACTTCCCACTGTATCACGGGAACCATCGCGTAACCTCCGCCGAGCGTCAGCGAGGAGACCTTCAGGAAAACCCAAAAAACTTTCAACGTGCGTTTCCACACACCATCGCTCATCGCTTCTTCAACACCACCGTTCTGGATGAACTGTCCTCTATCTTGACGAACCCATCTCCAGCGCTCAGAAAGAGTTTGCTGCCCATCCGTGCGAGCGCAGACCTCAACTTGTGTGGGGAGAATTCGACCTCGAACCTCAAAGGACATTCGAACGGCAGAATCGCCCTGTACGCCACCGTGCCGTAGCCCCCGAAAAACCTCAGGGTGTTCTTAACGCACTCAACCGTGAGGACACTCTCCCTCGGCATGAGCCATGCCGCCTTGGAAACGAACCTTTGAAAGTTTTTCGGAAGCACATAGCTTTCCCTTCTCACAAGAAAGTTTCCTATCCTAAGATCGAAAGAAGCCTGTTCTCCACACAGCTGCAGCGTGAAATCGCCCGTTCTCAGCAAAAGTGCCTCACCCAAACCGAAGTTCAGCTGGGTGTCTTTGCCGTAAATTTCGAGAGCCTTCACGATGTGCCTCGCGCTCATGTAAGGAAAAGAAAAAACGAATTCTTTGACGGTCTCTCCCTTTAACTGAGTGAGACAGAGTAGTGTGCGTGTGGAGGCAAAGAGCAACAACTCTTTCTGAAACGTACCGAAAAGGGCGAAATCTCCTTCTTCGAGCGGTGACGTCACGAAGTCCAGCGCGCGGTTGAAGCTGGCCACGTTTGACCGGGCCACGGTTTCGTGCTCAACCGGGACCTGTTTATCCCTCCTCGCCGCGAGCCTGATCCTCAGAGCTTCGCTTGCGGAACTGAGCACGATTTCATCTTCCGTCAGTACCAAGTTTAGAAATTCACCACTCTCACCGACCAGGAAACCCTTCAACAGCCTCAGCGGTATGGCGATTTCACCTTCGAACGGTTCACAGCTTCCCACCCTCATCCAACCGTGCAGACAGCCATCGGTTGCGCGTACGACGAGGCCTTCCTGGTAAGAAAAATAGACGTTTCCGAAACTGTATTCGGACGATCCAATCAGTTTATCGCAGAACCTCAGCCAGAAAGAGAGCAGTGGTAGTTCCACAGTCGCTCTCATCTCTTCACCGTCTTCACTATCACGTCGATCAGGTCTTCAAAACTCATTCCCGCCGCACGTGCAGACGCTGGCATGTCACTCAGATCCGTCATACCGGGTATCGTGTTGATCTCCAGAAAGTAGAACGTGCCGTCCTTCAGGATTCCGTCTATCCTTGCAAAACCTCTGCACTCACACGCCCTGAAGGCCTTCAAACAGGAATCACAGACCGCTCTGTACTCCTCCTCCGTCAGTGGGGCGGGAAGGATGAACTCTGTCATGTTCGGCGTGTACTTGGCTATGTAGTCGTAGAACCTGCGCTTCGGCCTCAACTCGAGTATCGGAAGTATTCTCAGTTCACCATCCATTTCTATCACAGATACCGTGAGCTCTCTACCATTTATGTATCGTTGCAGGATCATCTCACCATAGAGCTCCAGTTCCGTTTTCAAACTCTCTTCGAGTTCCTCTGGACCGTCGCATATGTGCACGCCTATACTCGAACCCTCCTTGCGGGGCTTCACCACGCAAGGAAAACCGAAGGGAGATTCCCTCGTGGGCCTGTCGACGACGACGTAATCCGGAACCGGAACGAACTTTTCCACGACCCTGTAGGTCATCAACTTGTCGAAGCACAGAGCGCTCGCCAGCACCCCCGAGCCGGTGTAAGGCACCCCAAGCCAGTCGAGGAGAGCCTGAACTGTGCCGTCTTCACCGAACTTACCATGGAGCGCTATGAAGACCAGATCGAACCCTTTCAGCGTGGGTAGCACTTGAAGAAAGTTCTCTCCAACGTCTATCGGAGTCACCTCATGACCGAGCTTTCTCAGGGCTTTAACAACGTTCTCACCGCTCCTCAGAGAGATCTCTCGCTCTCTGGATACACCACCCATCAGGACTGCGATCTTCAACTTTCTGCTCCCTCCCCAGGTTTTTGAAACGTCTTTCTGCACTTCTGACAGTACAACCTTTCTGAGGAGCGGATTTTTCTGTAATGTAACCTTTCACCGCAATCTGGGCACGACTCTTGTGAAGGTTCGAGCCAGCTCACGTAATCGCAGTCTGGATTGGTACATTTGAAAAAGCTCTTTTTGTTCTTACTCACCTTTTTCTCGACCGCAGAACCGCATTTTGGACAGCTGCCCCTCGCAAAGTCTTTGTAGTTCTTACCACATTTGGGACAGTGGTAGTAAGCGCCGTACTTGCCGCTGGTTCTTTTCAGTTCTCCTCCACAGTTCGGACACGTGTAGCTTCTGCTTTCCTCCTGATCGGTGAAATACATCACGTTTCCGTCCATCACTGCTGGACTTTCCAGCTCGACGGAAGACGTTTTCCCGCACGAAGGACACGACAAGTACAGTCCGAAACGTCCAACCCTCAGTGAGAACTTCCGGCCACACTCACAGTCAACGTTCGTCTGGATATCTATGGAGAGCCACTCTCTTTCAGCCTTCGTGAACTGCTCGGAGAACTCCTCGTAGAATTCGTTCAACACCTGCTTGTAATCCTTTTCACCCCTTTCGATAGCATCGAGCGCTTCCTCCATCCTCGCAGTGAAGTCGAGGTCCACTATTTTCGGAAATCTCTGCTCCATGTAATGGTTGACGACGAATCCCAAAACAGTTGGAACCAGCTCCTTCGACTTCTTCACGACGTACTTTCGTTCGAGCAATGTGGAGATGATCGTCGCGTACGTGCTCGGCCTCCCGATGCCCCTCGCTTCCAGTGCCCTGACCATCGAAGATTCTGTATACCTGGCTGGGGGCTTCGTTTCGTCCTGTTCGATGTTCCACTTGGTCACCTTGAAGGTTTCTCCTTCGAGGGGTTCTACGTGTTCTTCCTTTCTGTTCATGACCGCTTCGAAGCCTTCGAAGATCCTTCTCTCCATCTTCGCTTCAAAGCCGTACCTGCCAGATTCGAACATGTAGATCGTTTCCTCGTAAACTGCTGGAGCCATCTGTGAGGCGACGAACCTTTCCCAAATGAGCCTGTACAGCTTCAGGAGATCTTTATCCAGAAGTTTCTGGGCCTTTTCCGGTGTGAGTTCGACGTCGACGGGCCTGATCGCCTCGTGTGCGTCCTGGACGTTTGGCTTCCTCTGCTCCGTCCTGAATTCACCGAGGTAACGCTCCCCGAAATTCTTCTTGATGAATTTCTCAGCCTGATCTCTCGCGTACTCGGAAATGCGTGTTGAATCGGTTCTCATGTACGTTATGAAGGCTCTGTGGCCCTCGGGCGTCTCCACACCTTCGTAGAGCATCTGGGCGAGCTGCATCGTTTTTGCCACGGAAAAACCGAATCTGTTGGCCGCTTCTTGTTGAAGGGTGCTCGTTATGAAAGGCAAGGGAGGCTTTTTCTCAACGGTTCTGACCTTTTTCTGCACGAGCTTCAGTTCTTTGACTTCGCGTTGTATCTGCCGGGCGAGAGCTTCATCCACCTGTTGCATTTCTATCTTTTTCCCATCCACGTGGGTCAGATAGAACCTCAAAGAACCTATGTATCCCTGCACCTTCCAGAAACGTTTCGGGACGAACCTGTGACGCTGAACTTCACGCTCACAGACGAGCTTTAGCGCTGCAGACTGGACTCTTCCCGCGCTGGAACTGGTCCTGAGAAGCTTCCACAGCAGCGGGCTGACTTTGTAACCAACGATGCGATCGAGGATACGGCGGGCAAGTTGCGCGTGGACCTTCTTCATGTCTATGAATCTTGGAGACTTGACGGCAGACCTTATCGTCTGCGGGGTGATCTCGCTGAACACGATCCTGTTCTTTTTGTTCAGAATGTTGAGTATGTTTGCGAGGTGCCAGGCGATCGCCTCACCTTCCCGGTCCATGTCGGAAGCGAGGTAGACTTCTTTGTTCTTCGTCCTTTCGATGATTTCTTCCACAACTTTCTCTTTTCCGTCTATGATCTGAAAAGTTGGCTCGAAGTTTTCGATGTCGACACCGAACTCTTTCTCGGGAAGGTCACGCACGTGCCCTCTGGAAGATATTACTTCGTACTCTCCACCGAGGATCTCTTTTATGGTTTTTGCCTTCGCTGGGGATTCAACGATTATGACCTTTTTCGCCATGTTTTCACCTGCTGATCTTTCTGACGAGCATGTTCAGCTTCTGGAAAGTGCCCTCGTCCCTCGCCTCGAAATACACCCTCACCACCGGTTCCGTTCCGGAAGCTCTCACCAGTAACCAGCTACCAATTTTATCGAAGAAGTACCTGAGCCCATCGATCCTGTCACTGGAAACAACCTTGAGGTCTGCTACGTACCGCTCCAGGTTCTCGAATCTCTCAAACAACTTCCTCTTTTCTTCGTCGCTGGACAGCTCGAAATCCACACGGGTGTTGTGGAAGGTTCCGTAGTTCTGTCTGAACTCTTTTCTGATCTGGGAGAGAGGTTTACCTTCGTAAGCGATCATTTCTAAAATCAAGAGGCAAGCCAGAATCCCATCTTTCTCGGGAACATGGTTCGCAACAGAGAGTCCTCCGCTCTCTTCTCCGGCGATCACAGCCTTCTCGTTCAAAAGTACGGACGCCAAGAATTTGAACCCCACAGGTGTTTCAACGACGTTGGACTTGAACGCCTTTGCGACTTCGTCCACCGCGTGAGAAGTGGCAACGGTCCTGGCGACAGGTCCTTTCATGTTCTTGTTCTTGTAAAGATGGTGTGCCAGCAAAGCGATGACCTCGTTGGCTTTGATGTATTTACCTTCATCGTCAACGATGCCAAACCTGTCCGCATCGCCGTCCACGGCGAGTACGGCGTCCCAGCCTTTCGTCTTCACCCTGTTCGCGAGCAGGGCGAGCCTCTCTTCATCGGGCTCCGGCCTGTTGCCTCCGAAATACGGGTCTCTATAGTTATGGAAGACTTCCACCTCTTTGCACAGCCTCGAACACAGTTCGTCCAGATACCCCATCGCGGTACCGTACATGAGATCGACGATGACTTTCAAATTGGCTTTCCTGATCGCCTCGAAATCAACGATCCTGGCGAGTGCATCCATGTAAGTCGGTTTGGGATCGAAAATCTCGAGCAGATCTCTGCTGTTGGCTTCCACGAGGGACATGGTCGAAACCTTACTCTCATCGAGCGATGCGATGATCGATTCGATCTGCTGGGTGACCTCGGGTGGGGCCGGTGAACCGTCCGCTGGGTTGAATTTGATCCCGCAGTACTCCGGTGGGTTGTGAGACGCGGTGATGTTTATTCCTCCGTCGAGCCTGTGGTGGCGTATCGTGAAAGAGACCACCGGCGTGGGTGTGGGATTTTCCGGCATCAGTACCTTCAGGCCGTTGGCCGTGAGCACCTCCGCGACCAGTCGGGCGTAACGTTCGGTCATGAAACGTGTGTCACGCGCGACGATCACCCTTTTGCCGCCGACTCGTTTCAAATACTCGGCGATGGCCTGCGACACGATGCGCACATTCTTGAACGTGAATTCGTCACTGATGATGGCCCTCCAGCCACTCGTACCGAATTTAATCTTCATCTTTCCACCTTCCCAGCCAGATACGTCTTCCCAGGTGTTTGTCGAAATCGCTCCAGGCTTTGTCTCCATTCTTCTGTTTTTCGTTTATGATCCTGAACCTGGACAACTTCGAATCCATGTTTTCGAGCGAGTGCACCACGTAAGCTTCCACAGTCTTTGGCAGGACGGGAGAACCGAACTCGTATTCTCCGTGGTGAGAGAGGATTATGTGCTCCAGCTGCAGAAGCTTCGGTCTGGAAATGTTCACTCCGCTGGCTTTCTGCTGGAGTATTTCCAGACCGAGTGCTATGTGACCTTTGAGCTCTCCCTCTGTCGTCACCTCAAGGCCTTTCTTCGTTATTCTGTATTCTTTAACCTTGCCTATGTCGTGCAGTATTGCACCCGCGATGAGCACGTCCCTGTTCAGAAAATCATAAACGTCGCTCACCTTCCGGCACAGGGTGGCAACGTCAACGGTGTGTTCCAGTAACCCGCCAACGTAAGCGTGATGTACGTTGACGCCCGCAGGTACCTGAACGAAACTGGAAACGAACTCTTTGTCACGCACGAAGAGCGATTCAAGTAAGGTCCTTATCTCCCTGTCACGGATATCGTTTATGAACTCGACGAGTTTTTGGTACAGCAGCTCGATGTTCTTTTTGGTTACTTCGACGAACCTCTCGTAATCGTACTGGTCCTCAGTGAGGATCGTCAGAGCATCCTTCTCTTTCTCGATGTTCAGCTGCAGGTGCCCCTCGAAGAACACGACACGCCCTTTCGCGAGGACGACGTCTCCCTCGGTGAGGCGCACATCGTTCTCCTCCGCGTTGTACCAGTCTACCGCACGTATGCTCCCGGTTCTGTCTGCGAGTGTTATGAGGAGGAACTTCTTGCCATCCTTGGATTCTTGGAGTTTTTTGCTCGTGACCTTTCCAACAAGCTCAACGGTCTCCTTCATCTTTTCCGAAAGTTCCTGTATGTATGGTCCACCGGATCTTGCCTGCTCTTTCAACTTTTCGACGATTTCCTTTGGTAGAATATTCTCCAGCTTCACTCTCTCACTCTCCTATGGCGATTTTACCAGGCACACCGGGATCTGTGCCAGGTAACGTACCGATCTTCAGGAAAACTGTCAAAGAGAGATCACACTTGCGTGAATGATATACCATATATAGTGTTCTTCTTGACAGGAATACTACATATTGGGTATACTGTTCGTGCCGGATCCTGCGTGGGAGGTGTCAGTATGATCAGAGATCTGGTGAAAGATTATCTCAACAGAACTGATTGGAGGGTTTACGAGAATTCCAACATGTCCTACTCGCTTCAGGGGCTTAACTACTATCTCTATTCTTCGGTCATCGCGAGATACTGGCTCGAAGAGATCTATCCCGAAGAAATCGCTTCTGCACACGTCAGAGGGGACATGCACATCCACGACCTCGGTTCTCTGTCCGTCTATTGCGTAGGCTGGAGTCTGGAAGACTTACTCCTCAAGGGTTTCACGGGTGTGCAGGGAAAAATATCCAGCAAGCCGCCGAGGCATTTCCGAAGTGCCCTGGGTCAGATCGTGAACTTCATGTTCACGCTTCAGGGAGAAGCCGCTGGTGCGATAGCCTTTTCGAATTTCGACACCCTGCTCGCTCCTTTCATCGCACACGATGGACTGACGTACGAAGAAGTGAAACAGGCGATCCAGGAGTTCATCTTCAACCTGAACGTGCCGACCAGGACGGGCTTTCAGACTCCTTTCACGAACCTGAGCTTCGATCTGGTCGTTCCAGAACACATGAAGCAGCAGAAGGTCATCGTTGCTGGCGAACGTCAGAGCCACACTTACGCCGAATTTCAGAACGAGATGGATATGCTCAACAGGGCGTTCTGGGAAGTGATGATCGAAGGGGACGCCCACGGGAGGATCTTCACTTTCCCGATCCCGACTTACGCCATCACCAGGGACTTCCCCTGGGATTCGGACAGGTTCCATCCTTTGTGGGAACTCACGGCAAAGTACGGAGTACCCTATTTTTCCAACTTCATCAACAGCGACATGGATCCTTCGGATGTCAGAAGCATGTGTTGCCGATTGCGTCTGGACAACACATCGGTGAGACAAAGACTCTCACAGTTCCTGATCCAGAGAGGCGAGCTATCGAAGAAAGGTGGGGGTCTGTTCGGTGCCAATCCCCTCACGGGGAGCATAGGCGTAGTTACGATAAACGTGCCGAGGATCGGTTATCTGTCTGCGAACGAGGCCGAATTTTTCGAAAGACTCTCTAAGTTGATGGAGCTCGCTAAGGACAGTCTGGAGATCAAGAGGCGTGTTCTTGAAGATCTCACGGAGAAAGGACTCTATCCATATTCGCGTTTCTACCTTTCCGATGTCCACGAAACGACGGGCAGTTACTGGTCGAACCACTTTTCAACGATAGGTCTGGTTGGCATGCACGAAGCTTGCATGAACTTCTTAGGGGTGGGGATAGATACCGAAGAAGGCAGACGATTCGCGATAAAGGTTCTCCAGTTCATGAGAGAAAAACTTTTACAGTTCCAGAAGGAGACGAACAACCTCTACAACCTGGAAGCCACTCCGGCCGAGAGCGTGAGTTACAGGTTCGCGAAGATAGACAGGAAAACTTTCCCGGATATCTACACGAGTGGGGTGAACGAACCGTTCTACACGAATTCGACCCAGCTTCCCGTCGACGGCGGGTACGACCTTTTCTACGTGCTCGAGCATCAGGACGAGCTGCAATCTCTTTACACCGGTGGAACGGTGCTACACATCTACCTTGGTGAATCGATAGAGGCAGGAACCGTTCCGCAGCTTCTGAGATCCGTGTTCACCCGCTACAGGTTGCCTTACCTGACTCTGACACCCACCTTCAGTGTGTGTCAGGACCACGGATACCTGCGTGGAGAACAGAAAAGCTGCCCGTTCTGCGGCAAACCCGTAGAGGTTTATTCCCGGGTCGTCGGTTATTACAGGCCTGTCAAGAGCTGGAACTCGGGAAAGCAGGAGGAATTCAGGTTGAGGAAGACCGTGAGAGTCTGATGTTCGCACGAACGGTTCTCACAAGCCTGCTGGACTATCCAAAATCGATCTCGATCGTTGTTTTCACAGTGGGTTGCAACTTTCGTTGCCCCTACTGCCACAACCCGGAGCTGGTGCTGGGGCGGGTGGAGAAAGCGACGGAAGGCGAGATCCTCGAAGAGATACACAGAAGGACCATCACAAACCGCGTGGTGATAACAGGTGGAGAACCGACAATACACGAAGAGCTTTTAGATTTCGTTCGCACTCTCAAGAAGGAAAGCTACCTTGTGAAACTCGATACGAACGGGAGCAATCCAGAATTGGTCGAACAGCTTCTCAGAGAAGGCCTTCTGGACTACGTGGCGTTGGATTTCAAAGCCAGCGTCGGAAACTTCCACTCAGTCACAGGCCTGGACCACGATACCGCCCGGGACATGTTCGAAAAAGTTCTCCAAACCCTCAGCATCTTGAAAAAGTATGCCGTTCCACACGAAGTCAGAACCACGTACGTTCCGGGCTTGATGGATGAGGACGACCTTGCGTTCATCGGCAGGATCGTGGAAGGCAGTACGTGGTATCTGCAGCGTTTCAGAGCCCAGAAAACTCTGAAATCTTTGCCTGGCATCGAAACGCCAAACGATGAAGTTCTTCACAAGCTCGCTTCACGGTTCGGGGCGCTCGTGAGGTGATTCATCTTCTGAGCTTGTACCAGAGCAACCCCACGATTTCGTGAAGGCCCAGCATGTTCGCTTCGAGCGATTCTCTCGTCGGGACGAAATCGATCCAGCTGAGCGGTCCATAATCGCATAGATAATCCACAGGATGCGGTTGAACTTCCAAGTTGAACATTTTGAAACTCACGACGGCCCTCTTCATATGCACGGCGGATGTGACAAGGATTGGCCGTTTCAGATTCATCCGTCTCACGATCTCGGTGACGTTCCGTGCGTTCTCGAAAGTGTTCCTGCTTTGAACGTCCAGAAGTATTTTCTCGCTGGGCAATCCAAACTTCCGTGCCAGTTCCGCCATGATCGAAGCTTCGGGTACACCGAAGGAGCCCGGCAGCATGCCGCCGGAAACTACGAGCACGGCGTCGTACTTTTTCGCAATTTGGATCGCTTCCACGAGCCTTTTGAACGCGTGTGGACGCAGTTCGTAACCATCGGGAGTTTTGAAGATCCCTCCACCGAGCACGATCACCGCATCACAGTTCTCAAAAGTCTGCGGTTGAAAACTTTTTTCCAGCGGCCTGACGAACAGGAAAGTGCCCACGCTGGTGGTCAGCAGGTAACTCAGAAGAGAAAAAAACAGCAACAGCAAAGCCTTCTTCTTTGAACTCTTCATCCACAGAAGGCCGAGTACGAAAGGTGCGCTGACGAACAAACCGGGCGGTAAAACGAACGCTTCGATTATTTTTACAAGAACGATCAACATGTTTCTCCCAAAAGCGCCGTTACCAGGCTCACGTGCATCTGCACACCCACGAGCAGAGAATCTTCATCTATGTCGTAGTAAGGTGAATGGTGCGGTTTGTCCAGTCCCTTCTCAGCGTTGGCTGACCCCACCAGGTAAAACACTCCAGGGACTTTCTGCAAAAAGAACGACATGTCTTCTCCACCCATGGACGGTGGAACCTCGACGACTCTGTCTTTTCCGACGACTCTTTCCGCCACTCTGCGAACAAGCTCCGTCAGTTCTGGATCGTTCATCAGCACCGCGGTACCGTCCTTGTAATCGAGCTCGAAATCCATCTGGTAGGCGGTGCAGATGCCGGCAACGAGTTGTCTAATCCTCTGTTTGATCGTCTCACGCACGCGCTCGTTCAACGTTCTGACCGTACCTTCGAGCACGGCCGTTTCGGGAATTATGTTGAACGCCGTGCCCGCCTGAACCTTTCCAACGGTGACGACCGCACTCTCGAGAGGATCAACGTTCCTGCTCACCAGAGTCTGCAACGCCAGTACAAGTTCGCTCGCCGTGATCACAGGATCTTTACACACGTGTGGATAAGCACCGTGCCCACCTTTACCTTTGAGGACTATCCTGAACTCGTCTGCCGCAGCGAGCAACGCCCCCGCACGCACCCCAACCGTTCCCACCGGTAAGGCGTTCCACAGATGGATCCCAAACGCCATGTCGACTTTCGGATCCTCGAGCACTCCTTCTTCGATCATGGGCAGCGCCCCACCGGGAGGAAAACGCTCCTCGGAGGGTTGAAAGACGAACTTCACGTTTCCACACAGCTGCTTTCTTCTGCGCGATAGCACCTTCGCAGCCACAAGCAGCATCGCAGTGTGTCCATCGTGTCCGCACGCGTGCATCGCGCCGTCTATTTTAGATCTGTAAGGTACGTCGTTGAGTTCCTGAAGCGGGAGCGCGTCCATGTCCGCCCTCAGCATGATCGTCTTGCCAGGCTTCGCACCTCGCAACAAGGCGACGACACCCGTTTTGGCAACGTTGCGTTTCACTTCCAATCCCAGCGATTCAAGATAATCTGCCACGATCTGGGATGTTCTGTGCAGGTCGAACTCGATCTCCGGATACATGTGGAACGTTCTGCGCAGCTCAACCACTTCATCCTTCAAGTTCAGCACTTCTGGTTCGATCATGCCGCAGCCCCCTCAGCCTGCAGAAGTCACCCTGTGGATCACGACCTGCGATCCACACCTTATGGTCCTGTCCTCCGTGTAGAGTTTTCCATCCACCTGAACGAGGTGTTCGAGCGGATTCAACCGCAATTCACTCAGCAGTTGTTTCACCGTCATCGGCTTTTCGAATTCGAAAGTTCTTCCCTGGTACACAACGACTATTCTTCTATTATCCACACCAGATCACCGCTGTTCAGCAACGCCGCGTTGGCCTCGTCCGTGTCCACATGGAATTCGAGTGCGAACTTTTCACTGACCCTTATCAGAACATCGTCGAAGATGAGTCTACGACCTTCTTTTTCACACAGAACTTTCACCAAGTCTTTGTCCTTGACGCCGTAATGTGCCGCGTCCTTCGGATGCATGTGGATGTGCCTCTTTGCGAGGATGACGCCTTTATCCTTCACCACCGTACCCTTCGGTCCCACAATCACGATGCCCGGAGAGTTCTCGATGTCGCCCGAGTCTCTGACGGGTGGGTTGAGCCCAAGTTTGAAGGCGTCGGTTCGGGAAATCTCGATCTGCGTTTCCTTCCTCACCGGTCCAAGTACCCTGACGCCTTCTATCGCTCCTTTGGGACCAACGATTATGACTTTTTCGTCGGCGGCGAACTGGCCTGGCTGTCCCAGATCTTTGATGGGCTTGAGCTCGTAACCCTTGCCGAAGAGAACATCCAGATCTTCCCTCGAGAGGTGCACGTGCCTGTTACTCACGCCAACCACAATTCCAGGTTCTTTTTTCTTCATGCTCGTCTCTCCTTTCTCGCAGGGTTCACCAGTGCTTCTCTCTTTCTTATATTTATACCATCGATCGTTTTCAAACAAATTTCAAACGGTCCGCGGCGGACGCTCAACCATCCCAGACCCGCTATCGCAAGTTCCTCACCAACGTTCAGCGTGAACCTCTCTTCCCGGAATTTCAAATTCTCCAGCGGCAATTCCTCTGGGTCGAAAGGCGGAGTGAGGAGTTTTCCATACTGTCTTTTCCAGAGATCTTCAGCCTTGTTCTTGTTCGTTTGATGGAACTTCACTGCCTCGCTCGCAAAGATCTGGAAGATGGGCCGCAGCTCCGTTTCAAAGTCGAAATCCAGCCGGCACACCCCTCCGAGGAAGATCACGTCGTCTCGGTCAGGCTTGAAGGTGAATCTGCTCAAATGATCCGTTGGTGTGAGCTTTTTCTGGCTCTCCGGACTGAGCAGATCTATCAGCCTGCGACCGGTGGTTACGCCAGGCGAATCGAAAAGAACGGTGTCGGATATCTTCGCCTGTATGAATCCCAGAGTTGTTCCGGGAAAAGGTGTGATGCTCACATCCATCCCGGTGAGTTCTTTGAAGAGCGAAGATTTTCCGACGTTGGTCACACCGACGAAGAGCACTCGTCGAAACTTGAGAATCTTTTCTTTCAACCTTCCGATCCCGTAATGCCCCGTGACGCTGGTGAGAATCACATCGAAAGGATGCTCGTTGATCTGTTTCCGAACCCATTCTTCTATCTCCCGCACGGTGACGGCCCTCGGGAGCAAATCTATCTTGTTGACAACGAGGATCTTTTTCACCCCGGAAAGGATCCCTGCAACCTGTGGATCGTAACTGCCTTCGAAATCGGTGATATCGAGAACCCACACGACCACATCCACAGACCTGGCCACGTCTCGCAGCTGGTTCGAGAACTCTTCGAACCTTACAGGCATCAATTTTCCGTAGTGTCTCGCCCTGAAACAACGCTGGCAGAGAATTTCTTCACCGGAGAGCGTTCTTCTTTCGAACACGTCCTTAGGTATGTAACCGGGAAGAGTTTCGTCCTCGTGTTGAAGCTCTGCACCGCATCCTTTACACTTCATCGCTCATCTTCCCTTCCAGCACATGAGGAGAATCTTTTCGAAAACTCTCAGCATCCTGGTGCCGAAGAATTCTCTCTTAGAGAGTGGTTTCACCTTCACAGTGTAGAAACCCAGCCTTTTTCCGGTCATCACATCGGTGAAGATCTGATCGCCCACGAGCACCACGCGGGATGGTTTGAAACCTTCGAAAATTTTCTTCAGTTTCCTCGAAAAAGGCTTGCCCGCTCGCCAGACAACGTTGAATCCATCCAGATCCTTCAACTTTCTCGGCCGACCGTTCGACACGATGAAGACCTGAACCGATTTAGATTTCAGATATTCCAGCACAGGCTTGAAATCTTCTCTCACCTCAGCGGTCCGCCAGAAACCGAGCGTGTTGTCAAAGTCAAAGACGAACACGTCCTTCCCCATGGAAAGGTATCTGTCGATCTGCAAACTCTTCACATCGTCCACGAACTCGTCGGGTTTGAGAAAATCAAATAACCCCACGGTTCAGCCTCACGTCCACCAGCTCGAACTTCACACAATCCTTCACACTCTGAAGAAGGTTCAACAGATCGTCGAGCAGATCGGCAGGGACGAGTATCCTCAGAAGCCCGTTCTGGTACTTTCTCATGTTCAAGAGGTTGTCCTCAACCTCGAGGATGTAGCTCAGCTTGTGAACGTCCTCACTGTCTATCCTCAGATACACGTCGTATTCCATGTTCTCACCCACAGAGAGTATAACCAGAAAAGTGTGGATCGTGGTGAACTGCACTTTGTGGGGTTGAAACGAAAGAACTGTTCCATGAACGTGATTCGACGCACCATGTATAATGAACTTGAGGAAGGGGGAGAAAGCGTGAAGGTCATACTCCTCAAGGATGTTCCCAACATTGGGAAAGCCAACGAGATCAAGGAAGTGAGCGATGGGTACGCGAGGAACTATTTGATACCCAAAGGCCTTGCCAAACCGGCCACGGAAGGTGAGATCAAAAGGTTGGAAAACGAAAAGGCGATGAAAGAACATAAAGAGGATCTGCTTCGAAAAAAGAGTGAAGAGATCCTGAGACAGCTTCAGAGGAAGGTTCACAGGATCGAGGTCAAGGCTGGAGCCGGTGGTAAGCTCTTCGGGGCGCTCACAGGCGTGGCCATAGCGGAGTTGCTGAGTGAAAGTGCGGGAACCGAGATCGATAAGAAGTGGATCGAAATCGAAAAACCTATCAAGGAAGTCGGGTTGTACGACGTCAAGTTGAGGCTTCCTGGAGGCGTCAGAGGCACGGTGAAAGTTGAGGTCGTCGCCAGCAGAGGGAGTGAACAAGCCTGATACTCGAGATATATTCCAAGGCTCTCTATTCGACATGGATCTATTACGCGCCAGAGAGGATCTTGTTCGACGCCGGTGAAGGCGTTTCTTTGACTATGGGGAACAGAATCTACGCCATAAAGTACATCTTCCTGACACACGGTCACGTCGATCACATATCCGGGTTGTGGACGATAATAAACTCCAGAAACAACTCCATGGGTGATAGAGAGAAACCCCTCATCATATACTACCCGAAAGGAAACACGGCGGTCGAGGAGTGGTTGCAATTCATCCTGAAGGTCAACGGCGATCTGAGGTTTGAATTGAGCTTCGTCCCTGTAACTGTGGGACAGAAGATCTTCCTCAGACAGGCCGGAAGCTTTATCAGGTACGTGGTCCCCTTCAGAGTCAGGCACACGCAGTACGATCAAAGTCTCGGATACAACGTGATCGAAGTTCGAAGAAGGTTGAAGGAAGAGTACAAGAACTTGTCGAAAGACGAGATCGCCCGACTTTCTAAGGAACTTGGCCAAGATGGCATCACGGAATCTTACGAGAAGAAAGTTCTCACCATTTCTGGAGACACTTACGGAATAGATCCCGAAGACGCCTTCGAAACGGAAATTCTCCTGCACGAATGTACATTTCTGAAGAGGGAAGACAGGAAAATGAACGCGCACGCATCTCTGGATGAAGTTCTCTCCATAGCCAGGGAGGCAAAGGTTAAGAAGCTCGTTCTCTACCACATATCGACCCGTTATTCGGGGAAGATAGAGAAATATCTGAAAAACCTCTCAAACGAACCGTTCGAGGTTTATTACGTTGATCCGAACGAACTGTTCACGATGTGAGGAGGTGATAAGATGGAACCTTACGTGTTCTGGCTCATCCTCGGGGTTGTCCTGGTGGTCGCCGAGATCCTCACACCAACATTTTTCTTTTTCTGGTTCGCCCTCGGGGCCTTTGCGGCAGCTGGTGTGAGCTTTCTATCTGGAACGATAGTGCAGCTGGTCACCTTCATGGGGGTCTCCGCAGCCCTCGTTCTTCTCACAAGGCCTCTGGCCAAGAGGCTCGTAAAATCTGAAGCAAGAAAAATCCACATCGATGAGATAATAGGAAAAGAAGCGATAGTCGTGGAAACCATCGACAACAGACAGGGTAAAGGCCTCGTCAAGGTGAACGGTGAGATCTGGCGGGCTTACTCCGAATCGGACGACACGACGATCGAAGAAGGTCAAAAAGTGACGATCCTGAAAGTGGAAGGTGCCCACGTGGTGGTGCGAAAAATCGAAAGGGGTGGTGAAGCATGATGATAGCCCTTGCAGTGCTGATCGTTCTGCTGTTCATAATCGCTGCGACCGGAATCAAAGTGGTGCGGCCTTTCCAGAGAGGTCTCATCGAACGACTTGGAAAGTTCCACAGGGAAGTTGGACCTGGTCTTCACTTCATCATACCGTTCTTCGACAGGATGATCAAGGTCGACCTCAGGGAAATGGTCATAGACGTTCCGCCGCAGGAGGTCATAACGAAGGACAACGTCGTGGTGACGGTTGACGCCGTGATCTACTACGAGGTAACCGACGCGTACAAGGTGGTCTACAACGTCAACAACTTCCAGTTCGCCACTCTGAAACTCGCACAGACCAACCTGAGGAACGTGATAGGTGAACTCGAGCTGGACCAGACGCTCACTTCCAGGGAAAAGATCAACGCGAAACTGAGGACCGTTCTGGACGACGCGACGGACAAGTGGGGCGTTCGAATCACGAGGGTGGAGATCAAGAAGATCGATCCACCGAAGGACATCACCGAAGCGATGAGCAAACAGATGAAGGCGGAAAGAACCAAGAGGGCCGCGATCCTCGAAGCAGAAGGTATCAAGCAGGCGGAGATTTTGAAGGCCGAAGGCGAGAGAAACGCAGCGATACTGAGGGCAGAGGGTGAGGCAGAGGCGATAAAGAGAGTTGCTGAGGCGAACCGTTACAAACTTATAGCCGAAGCGGAAGGTCAGGCCCAGGCCATACTGAACGTCTTTAAAGCGATACACGAAGGTGCGCCAACCAGCGATCTGATAGCGATAAGATATCTCGAGGCACTGAAGGAGATCGCCAACGGTAAAGCGACGAAGATATTCCTCCCGATCGAAGCCACGGCGATCGTGTCGAGCTTGGCAGGTATAGTGGAGGCTCTGAAGAAAGAACCAGAAGAAGGAGAGAAGCGCTGAAATGTTGAACGAGGTTCTCCTTGGTTTATTCCTCTCCGCCACCGGATTGATCGTTGCTGGCTTGCTGGCGTGGATAGGTTTCGTGAGTTTTGCAAACATAAACCTTTCTCCGTTCGCGTTCATGAACACGCTCACCACGCTCGGCCTTCTTCTGCTTTACACGAGCTCCTTCGAAGTTTACAGGGCTCGGGACCTCCTCATCTTCCTGGCCGTTTCTTTCTTTTTCCACGCCGGCAGGCTGTCCACGCTGCTGGAGAGCGAAGACAAGAGGCTTAGGATATTTTTCCTCTCCGCAGGTCATACCAAGAGCGAATACGCCCTCAACTATCTTTTCAAACGCGCGATCAGGAAGAACATCGCCTCGCTCCTGCTCTGCTGGGGCTTGCTGACCACCAGCTTCGTGCTGCGCGAGATGAACATCCCAAGAAATCAGAGTTTCTGGCTGGGACTGTTTTTGCTGTGCCTTGGTGTAACATCTTTTTTACTCGATCGAAAGTACTAAATTCCGACTATTTTGGTAGAATTTTCTCAGAAGAAACATCGATGGGAGGGAAACAATTATGCCACTGTTGAGTGAGAGGGACACGAAATATCTGAAGAAAACGTTCGAGGAACAACTGAAAGACCCGGTGAAGGTACTGATCTTCGTCGACGATCCGAGCGAGTGTGAGTACTGTGACCTGACGAAGCAGGTTCTGGAGGAACTCTCCGCCATAGATGGGAAGATCCAGTTGAGCAGTCACCACGTCAAAAAGGAACCGGAGCTGGCGAAGAGTTACAGAGTGGAAATGACGCCGGCCATAATCCTCCTGGATTCGAATGGCCAGGAGACCGGCATACGCTTCTACGGCATCCCGTCGGGACACGAATTTTCAACACTCATTCAGGACATCATAGCTGTCTCCAGCAACAAACCCGTTTTCTTCAACGAACAACAGATCAACCAGATCAGATCGATAAACGTTCCCGTGAGGATCAGAGTCTTCGTCACGCCGACCTGTCCGTACTGTCCAAAGGCCGTGCTCATGGCACACAGTGCGGCTCTGGTCAACAGAAACATCGTGGCTGAGATGATCGAAGCGAACGAATTTCCCGAACTCAGCATGAAGTACGGTGTCTCTTCGGTTCCACACACCGTGATAAACGATGTCCACGAGTTCATAGGTGCTTATCCTGAGCACATGTTCGTTCAGGAACTCATGAAAGCAGTGAGGAAGATCTGAAATGTTTTTCGAACTCAGCTCAGGAGAGGTCAAAGACAGATACGATGTGTTGACCATAGGTGGTGGGCCTGCAGCGCTCGGCGCTGCGGTTTACGCTCGCAGGGCCGGATTGAGTGTTCTGATAGTGGAGAAAGTGCTCGAAGGTGGCCAGCTGAACCTCACAACGTACATAGACAACTACCTCGGCTTTCCAAACATCGAAGGGTCCGAGCTCGCCAAGAGAATGAAAGAGCACGCTGAATCGCTGGGAACAGAGTTTTTGAACGCTTCCGTGACGAAGATCGTGGTGGACCGTGATACCCGTGCCGTTGTGCTCGACGATGGAAGAACCATCGAGGCGGGTGTGCTGATGCTCGCTACCGGCACGGATCCAAAGAAATTGAACGTGCCAGGCGAACTGGAACTGACGGGAAAGGGTGTTTCGTACTGTGCCACCTGCGACGGATACTTCTTCAAAGACAAGGACGTGGCAGTAGTTGGGGGCGGCGACACGGCGATCAACGACGCCATATATTTGTCGAAAATCGCACGCACCGTTACCGTGATCCACAGGAGGGACAAACTCAGAGCCGTCAAGATCCTTCAGGATAAAGCTTTCGCAAGGCCGAACATAAGGTTTCTCTTCGATACCGTCGTGGACCGGTTCGTCGGTGATAAGAAACTCGAGAAGATCGTCGTGAGGAACGTCAAGACTGGCGAGTTGGGTGAGTTGAAAATCGATGGAGCCTTCGTGGCCATCGGTTCGGTTCCGAATTCTGATTTAGTGAAGGGCTTAGTCGAGCTCGACGAAAACGGTTACGTGATAACGAACGAGTGGATGGAGACGAGCGTGCCGCGCATCTACGCGATCGGAGACGTTCGGAGGAAGAACGTGAGACAGATCATCACAGCCGTTGCGGACGGAGCGATCGCCGCAGTTCACGCAGCGGAGCACTATTTCTGAAGAAAAGTTTCTCTCCTGGCACTTCATGGAACCTGTTGCCAACTTCTGTAGCATGGGGTATAATAAATTGTGCGTGGGGCCGTAGCTCAGTTTGGGAGAGCGCTACCATGGCACGGTAGAGGTCGTGGGTTCAAGTCCCATCGGCTCCACCAGAGGGGGAAGATCCCCCTCTTTTTGATCGGAGGCACAAACGTGCGCTGGACGATCTTACCCCTTTTACTCCTTTCCACGCTCGTTCTATCCGTAACGGTTGCGGTTTCGATCAGACCGCTGGAACTCATCGTGAAAGAGATCCTGCCCGAGGGACACAACGTTTTGTGCATCATGGGCAAAAACAGTAACCCGCATCTCTACCAGCTCAAAACCAGCGATTTGGAACTTTTGAACCGGGCCGATCTGATAGTCTTGGTTGGCTTCGAGCAGTGGGCGAACAAGGTTCAGTCGATGTTCAAAGACAAGGTTCTGATGTTCAGCGAAGACGTGTTCGAGAAAGATTTCGAAGAAGACGAACACCTGTGGCTCGATCCTGTGAACGTGCTCGTTTTTTCGCACATGCTGATGCTGTCGCTTTCACGCCTCGAACCGAACCTCGCTGAGAAGCTTGAAGCCAACTGGGTGGATTTCTCGAAACGTTTGCTGGAGAGACTCTGGCTGTGGAAAGAAAAACTGGCGCCTGTGAAGAACAGAATCATAGTTGAGGTTCATCCCGCCCTCACACACTTGGCAAAGCGTTTCAACCTCGGGGAGATTTTCGCTCTGGAAACGGGTCACGAAGTGGGCTTGACCACCAAGAAACTGGCAGAACTGACGAACCTGGTGAAGAAAGGGCTCGTGAAGCATCTGTTCGTGGACGAACACGTAGAGAGTGCAGCCGCTCTGAAACTGGCGGAGCAGTTGAATTTACAACCTGTGACCATCGACCTGATGGGTTGGGACGTGGGCGATTACATCCAGCTGATGGACTCGCTCGTCGAAAAACTCGCCGTTCTCGTCGAAACTGAGTGATTTCACCTGCTGGAATTCAGTTTCTCCTGGTCCAGGCCGAACGGTTCCTGCTCGATGTTGCCGGCAGGTTCAACGTGCACCAAAACATCCGCGATCCTATCGTTTTTAGCGATTATGGCTTCTTTGACCCGTGTGGCGAGCTCGTGACCTCTCTGGACGGTGAGATTCGGGTCAACCTCGATGTCTATGTCAACGAAGTACTTGTAACCTACCTGCCTCACCCGAACTTTGTGCGGGTTTTTCACGTTCTCCACCGATCTGACCGCTTCGAAAATCTGTTCGTAGATCTCCAGATCCTGCATGCCGTCCATGAGTTCGTAACTCGTCTCACGGAAGATGCTGAACGCCGTCCTGACGATCATGATAGAAACCACGAGCGCCGCAACGCTGTCCATCCACCAGATCCCGAACTTGTTCAGGATCACACCGAAGAGGACCGTGCTCGAGATCAGGATATCGTTTCTCATGTTCAGCGCGTCTGCGATGAGCGCCGAACTGTTCAACTTTTTTCCGACGCTGTACTTGTACAGAAACAGCCAGGTTTTCACGCCCATCGAAACGACCGTCACAAACAGCGGTATCACGCCCTGGATCTCCGCATGTTCGAGCAGGACTATTCGCCTGATGGAATTGATCAGCAGGCTCACTCCGGCGTAGAACACCACGAACGAAACCACCTTCGCCGCTATGGCTTCGGCCCTTTCGTGACCGTAAGGATGCGTTTTGTCCGGTGGCTTGCTGGATATCTTTGCAGAAACCAGTGTCACTAAGGAGGTGAACACGTCCGTGCCTGTGTCGATGCCGTCTGCCAGTACGGCCGAACTGTTGAACAGCAGTCCAGCCATCACTTTTGCAGCGGAGAGTATTCCATTCGCCCAGACACCGATCCAGGCCGCTCTTGAAAACTGCTTACTCCTCTCGTTCACGTTCTGTTCCTCCGTCGATCAAAAAGCGCGGCGTGCAGCCGCGCCGTTTCTCCGCCTTTCTTGTTCAGTTCACCTCTTGATGCTGTAGAAGGATCCCACACCTCTGTACTGGGCCATTACGCCGAGCTCTTCTTCTATTCTGAGCAACCTGTTGTACTTGGCGATCCTTTCGCTCCGGGACAGTGAGCCAGTTTTTATCATACCACTGTTCGTGCCAACTGCAAGGTCTGCGATGAATGTATCCTCAGTCTCACCGGACCTGTGCGACACGATACACGTCATGTGATTCTGCTTTGCGAATTCTATGACGTCCAGCGTCTCCGTGACCGTACCTATCTGGTTGAGCTTGATGAGTATCGAGTTCGTGGCCCTCAGCTGAACTCCTTTCTGCAGTCTCTTTATGTTCGTCACGTAGAGATCATCACCGACGATTTGAACCTTCTCGCCTATCTGGGCCGTCAGCTTGACGAACGCGTCCCAGTCTTCTTCGTCGAACGGATCTTCGATGCTTATGATCGGATATTTCTCAACGAGTTTTCTGTAGTAATCCAGCAACTCTTCGGAAGTCTTCTCGGAACCGTCGATGAGATACCTCTTCTTCTCGCCGTCGTAGAAAGAAGAAGCCGCACAATCGAGCGCTATGAAGACGTCCTTACCGGGTTCGTAACCTGCCTTTTCGATCGCCTCGATGAGCACCTTGATGGCTTCTTCGTTGGAAGAAAGGTTGGGTGCGAATCCGCCCTCATCACCCACGGACGTGACGTGACCAGCGTCGTGGAGGATCTTCTTGAGCGTGTGGAACACTTCGGCGCCACAGCGCAGCGCCTCGGAAAACTTGTCGAAGCCTGCCGGCACGATCATGAACTCCTGGATATCCAGGTTGTTGTCCGCATGTTTTCCTCCGTTGATGACGTTCATGAAAGGAACGGGTAAAACCTTCGCGTTGGGACCTCCAAGGTATCTGTAGAGTGGCAGGTAAAGACTTTCTGCGGCGGCCCTCGCCACGGCCATAGAGACTCCGAGGATCGCGTTGGCACCGAGCTTGGATTTGTTCTCCGTCCCATCCAGTTCGATCAGCGCGTTGTCGATCGCCACCTGATCGTACACGTTCATTCCTATGATCTTCGGTGCGATGACTTCGTTAACGTTCTTCACAGCCTTGAGAACGCCCTTTCCCTGATACCTCTTGTCCTTGTCCCTCAACTCGAGCGCTTCAAACTTCCCCGTCGAAGCACCAGACGGAACGATCGCAGAGGCCATCGTGCCATCTTCCAGATAAACTTCGACCTCGACCGTTGGATTGCCCCTCGAGTCGAGGACCTCGCGTGCTCTGATATCGATGATCTCGTTGTACATTCGTCCACCTCCTCATTCGGGTGAGATATAGCTACCAACTGGTTCCCCCTTCACGGCCTTCAACAGCGCACCTTCCTCAAAGAAGTTCAACACGACTATGGGTAGCTTGTACCTGCCGCAGATCGAGAACGCTTCCGTGTCCATGACCTTCAAGCCTAATTTTATCGCATCCTGGTAAGATAACCTCTCAAATTTCCTTGCATTTTTGTTCTTCCTCGGGTCGCTGTCGTACACTCCATCGACCTTGGTCGCTTTGATCAGAAGTTCCGCACCCATCTCCACGGCCCTCAACGCCGCGGCGGTGTCCGTCGTGAAGAACGGGTTGCTCGTGCCACCCGCGAAAATGACCACGTAACCAGCATCGAAGTAAAGGTTTATATCGTCGTAGTGAATGGGCCTTATGGACGGTAAAGAGCTGATCTGAGACACCACGACGCTCTTTATACCCACCTTCTGCAGGGCACCTTTGAGATACAGTGCGTTGATCACCGTGCCGAGCATACCTATCTGATCGGCGAGCGAATGCGGCAGATCCACGAGCTCTTCGCCTCGGAATATGTTGCCCGCACCTATGACGATGCCCACGTTCACGCCGTACTCTATAACTTGCGACAGCTGCTTGACAAGGAATTCGATGTTTTCTCTATCGAAACCCCTGGCACCTTCACCGCACATGACCTCTCCACTCAGTTTTATGAGCACCCTCCTGTACACTCTCCGATCCCCTCCTCAAGGATTCTATCAACTGCTTTGGCAGTCGGAACGTCTTCGATGTTAAATCGACGTGTACTTGACAAAATTTGAATTCATAGCTAAGATATTTTTAGTTGAGTTTGAACAAAATGGAAGAGGTGATTTCAATGGCGCGGGTGATCTCGAGGTGTCCTGTGTGTGACAACCAGCTCATCATAACCGAACTCACGTGTCCCTCCTGCGGAACAACGATCAGGGGCAAGTTTGAGCTCGAGGAGTTCTTCAGGCTCTCACCCGAGCAACTGAGCTTTCTGAGGATCTTCATAAAGGCTCGAGGGAATCTCAGCGAGGTACAGAAGGAACTCGGTATTTCCTATCCAACCGCCAGATCCAGACTCGAAGCGATCGTCAAGACACTCGGCTACGAAGCCGAAGAGGTGCAGCAGGAGAAGCAGGTGAACGAGATCCTTGAAAGCCTTGAAAAGGGAGAAATATCCGCCCAGGAAGCGCTCGAAAGGATCAGGAAACTCAAGGAAGGTGTGTGAAGGTGCTGTTTTTTAAGGTCCTCAGCGCCATCGTTGGGGCACTGTTGCTGGCTTACATAGGTTACAAGCTGCTACAGATAAAGGTGAAATCGATCGCTCTGACTTACTCTTTCTTTGTGGTTTTGTACATTTTCCTTCTGTTCCTCGGCAACATCGTACCTATACTCATCTTCATAGCTGGTGAAATCGTTGTGATCTGGGTGATCGTCATGTTCATGGGTCTTTAGGAGGGAAGAACGGTGGAGAGGAAATCCATCTTCATAGAGAAACGTGTGAACGAAGTGCGTGTCAGATTGGCCAGCAATAACTTTAAAATCACGAAGAGCCGTGACGATTCTTTCGTACTCTTTTTTGAAGAAGAAATGCCAGACGTTCGCGTTGAAAACGACGTGCTCACGATAAATGCGAAGGAGTACGAAAAGAGCCTGTTCGGTTTGATCAGTTTCGGTTCAGGTTCCTCCGAAGACTTCGAACTGCACGTTCCTAAGGAATTGAGATCAATACAGATCAACTCCATCTCCGGTGATGTGGAGGTTTCGTCCGTCGAATTTGAGCACGGAACTTTGAAGACCGTTTCGGGCGAGATAAAGATCAACGATTGTAAAGCTCGAAGTGTCGAGATCAAAACGATCTCTGGTGATGTTGAACTATCGAACGCTGATATGGAAAAGCTCGTCATCACCAGCGCGAGCGGGGATGTGAACGTCGACAGGCTCGAATGTAAAGAGTACGACTGGTTGATCAACACGGTGAGCGGAGACACCATCCTGAACGTGGTGGGCCTTCCAAGTCTGAGAATCATTTTGAAAAGTGCGGGCGGTGATCTTTCGTCCAACGTGGGCTACAGCAGGCGCGGGAACGAGTACGTTTTCGGAGACGGCAGGATGAGGATCGTGGTTTCGACCGTCTCGGGCGATGTGCTCGTGAAGGTGATGGGCAAAAAAGAAAGAGTGGAAGAGATCGAGAAAAGGATCCTCAGATTGGTTGCGGAAGGGAAACTGAGCTACGAAGATGCGAAACGGATGCTTCAGGAGTTGAGTTGACATGAGGAGAATCCTGCCATTCATCCTTGGGGCGGTTCTGTTCTCCATCTTGATCTTCTTCACGAGTCTTCCCCAAACAGATCTCTTCGAACTTGAACAGATGGACTACACACTGCTCATGCGGTCGGACGGAACCGCGGATGTCACGGAAGTCTTCACGATGAAATTCAAAAAGCCCTTCCGCTACGTCACCTGGGCCCTGGACATGCCCGAAGGCGTCTCAATAGAAGACTTTCGCTACGAGCTGATCCAAGGTCCACCCCTGATGGGTGGGGTTCGGCTGAACAGGATCAGTCAAAGCAGTGTCAACCTCCTGTTCCAGTTCAGCCGTTCTATGGAAGAGTACGTTCAAACACCGCCTGGTGGACTCACCGTTCAGCTGAAGCTCAGCTACACTGTTAAGAATTTGCTGATTCACGGAAAGGACTTCACCCAGCTGTTCATAAAGTATCTTGGAGAAGCTCCGACAACCGTGAAGAAACTCAACGTGAGGATGGTTTTTCCCCCAGAGTTCGGTGAGCCGAGGGTTTATCACCATCCCTGGGGTCTTCGGGTGAGTTCTAAAGACGGCAGGATCGAGGAGTTCACCTTCAGGAACGTTCCTCCGAACAGCTTCGTTGAGGGCAGATACGTCTTTCCAAAACTGAGTTCGATCCAGGATGTTAGATACCAGGACGTCTCCCTGCAGGAAATTTTGAAGTACGAGCGCGATTACACGTTGAAGAACGCGTTCGGTCTCGCACTGACCGCAACTTACACGTTGTTCGTGGTTTTCTTCCCCTTCTATCTCTACAAAAAATTCGGTACGGAATTTTCAGTAACGTACGACGCCGAGTACGAGAGGGAGATACCTTACAGCGATCCTCCCGACGTCGTGAACGGTGTTGTGAAACGGTTGTGCTCCCTTCCGGACGAGGACGGTTTGAACGCCCTTCTGCTCAACGCGGTGAAGGAAAAGAGGGCAGAGTTCATAACTTCTCAGAATGGACAAATCGTGGGAGTCAGCTTCGCTACGAACTCTGACGATCCACTGCTGAAGATCTTCGATGGGTTCATCCACGATGGAAAACTGGATTTCGACGCCTTCAAGAAGGCCGTTCAGAGAGAACCGAATGCGAGAAAATTCCTGGCAAGTTACAGAAAGTGGCAGCAATCAGTCTTCAACGAAATAAAGGAAAGAAACCTCATGGACGAAAAGGGAAACAGGATTGCGAAGTCTTTCGCGGCATTCTTCGCTCTCTTCGTTCCGATCCTTGTCCTGATCCTCACGAGCAGACTCGATCCCGCGTTCAGAACGCTCTTTGACTACGTTCGCATGTGCATGTTTCTCTGCATCTCCGCAGGGATAACAGTCCTGTCGATGAAGAAGGATGTCTTTTCACGATGGACGAAGGAAGGCCTCCTCTACTACTTGAGGTGGAAGAATTTTGAGAAGTTCCTGCTCGATTTCTCTGCGCTCTCTTCTTATCCACCCGCGTCGGTGGCCATCTGGGACGAATACATCGTCTACGCTGCGGCGCTTGGGATCGCCAAAGCTGTGGCCGAAAATTTCAAAAAGTTGAATCCTCCAGGTGAATCACGGGTGGCGAGCGCTGTCGTTGTACAACCCGCGATGCTCGATACGATACCAGCAACGATCAGAACCGCAGCGCAAACCGTTTCGAAAGCCTCCTCGTCTTCCTCGGGTGGTTTCAAAGGAGGAGGCGTGGGTTCCGGCGCGGGAGGAAGCAGAATCGGTGCAGGATGATTCCTTAGAGATTCATTAAAGATCCATCTCTTTTCAAATCAGATGCTTAGAATACTCGTAGACAGTCACTGAACCAGGAGGGGTGCAGATGAAGCGCGCCGTTGTTGTAATGCTCGTGGTGTTCGTTTGTTCGATGTTCGCAGGCATTATCGATGCTTTGGAAAGCGCCAAGAGCAACAGTCCGGCGTATTTGAAACTCACGCTGGACCGCGAACAGGCGGAGGACGATTACCAGAAGGCGTTGCTGGAAGCGAGGAACAAGAGGCAGGAACTTTCAGCCCAGCTTTCGAAAATGAGGGCCGACAACACATACAGAGAATCCCTGAAGAGTTTCGTGAGCGACTTTCTTGACACTTATTTTGGTGTGCTCGACTCACAGCTGGCGCTCGAAATAGCCCAGCTGAATCTGCAGATCGCACAGATCGATTACAAAGAAAAGAAAGACCTTTACGACAGAGGTGTTGGCACGCTCCAGGACGTCAAGAACGCGAGCGCCACACTGATAGAAGCGGAAAAGGATGTCGATACCGCGAAACTATCAGTGGAACAGGCGAAACGAGATCTTCAGGTGCTCGTGGGAGAAAAGTTCGAAGTGAAGGAACCGGCGAAGCTGAACCTGAACTTCTCTCTGCCCACAGTCGATGAACTCATGGACAGATCGCTCACGCTCGCCATGGCCAGGCTGAACGTTCAGATCGCACAGATGGACCTCGAAGGTTTGGTGAACCCGTCGCAGTACACGAAGAATCAGTACGAAAGGAATCTGAAGAAAGCCCAGGCCGACGTTCAGGCGTATCTGCTGTCGCTGAGAAAATCCTACGAAAACCAGGTCCAGACCGTTCGAAACGCCATCAAATCGATCCAGGCACAGATGGAAAAGATCGAGGTCGCGAAACTGCAGCTCGACACCGTTCAAAAGAATTTCTCCGCAGGTGTGGCGTCTGAACGGGACGTGCTGAACGCGAAGCTCTCCTACACGAACGCAAGAAGAACGTTCCTCTCGCAGTTGAAATCTCTTTTGAAGAACGTGTGCAATGTGTACATCGACGCGGAACTCGATTTCTCCAAGGTCCTCTCGACGATCCTTGGAGAGTGATGGACCGTGATCAAAAAGGTCCTTCTGCTGTTGTTACTGCCAGGTCTCGTACTGGCTTCCTTTCTGGACGAGGTTCAGAAGAATCTGCAGAACGATGTGAACTACCTTTCTGCAAAGCTCTCTTACGAAGAAGCAGTTTTTCAGGTTCGGAAAGACAAAAACATATTGATACCTTACGTTGGGTTGGATAAATTCACTGTCAGTGCATCGATTTCCGACAGCGATTTGACTTACACTGTGAACGTACCGCTCTCGATAACCTTTTCGAACGTCGCGGGGTTCAACTTCTCCATCTCGAACAGCTGGACGTATTCCTCGTCGAAAGAAGAATGGAGCGATTCTGGCTGGACGTTCTCCGTTTCCAGGAGTTTGTTTTCAAACTTCGATCTGGACCAGCTCGAAAAGCAGAAGAATCTCTTCGACACGAGCTGGAAACTTCTGTCTGCGAAGAACAACGTCTTTGTGAACACCGCAAACGACGTTTTCAACAGCTACTATTACGCGAAGAAGCTCGAAATCACCTCGAAAAGGCTCCAGCTCCTGAACGAGCAGATGGAAGAATTGAGAAAAGCTTACGAGGCCGGGAGCGTCGCTTATGAAGATATAATCAGCACTCAAAAACAACTGCAGAACCTCGTTCTGCAACTTGAAAAGATCAGGCAGACCAGATCAGGCGTATCGAAAGACTATCCACAGACCGTTCTGGATACGATGATGAACCAGCTGCGCCGGCTCACATCTGAGCTTCCGGACGAACAGGAGGCACTTGAAACCGTCAAATCGCGGTACGACGCTCAGGCTTCTTACATCGCTCTTCAGATCGCCAAGAAACAGAGCGAAAGGTCTTACCAGACCTGGCTACCGAACCCGACCCTGAGCGCGGGACTGAAACTGAAGGAAGAGGGTTACTCCGTATCGCTCGGTTTTTCGTTCAGCTATGATCTAATCGACAGGGGTGAAAGATCACACGCTTACAGAACAACCCAGAGCAGGTTCAACCTGCAGAGCGTCAGCTACGAAGAAAAACTGCGAAGTTTAGAGAAAGCGGTGAAGGATGCGTACGCTTCGATGAGGATCGCGGAGATTTCGAAACAGGTCAGTGGGCTCGATCTGGAACTGAAGAAAATGAATCTGGATAGGTTGAACAGAAAGAGAGAGTTCGTCTCAGAGCAGGATCTCGAATCGGCATTGCTCGACGTCGAAGAAGCTGAACTCGAGCTCTTCAAGACGGAGTTCGACCTGCTGATGAGCAAGGTGAACCTTTTGACGGTTCTGGGGTTCGACCTGATTGAGCTTTTGGGAGGTGCTTGAGCGTGCGCAGAGTACGCTGGATCGTTCTGATCCTCTTAGTTTCTTTCATGTTCGTATCCTGCAACAGGAACACGGCACAGACGAGCACAGTTGAGGTGAGCGAGTATGTGGTTTCGAAAACGAACTTGACCGATACTGTAACGGTCTCTGGCACCGTCCAGGCGAGAGAGTACGCAGACATCAAACCGTTCGTGTCCGGCATAGTTAAAAGAGTGTACGTGTCCAAAGGTGACAGCGTCAAGGCTGGGGATGTGATAGTCGAACTGGACGACGCTGAATACAGGCTCGCGTACATAAAGGCCCTTCAGAACTATGAGACGGCGAAGAATTCTGGCTCAAAGCTTTTGATCCAGCAGCGTGAGATAGAACTCGAACTGGCGAAGAGGGACCTCGAAAACTGCAAAATCGTCAGTCCAATAAACGGTGTGATCACTTCGATCGACATCAAGGAAGGCGATCTGGTCAGTTCCGGAAAGATCGTCGGCAGGGTTGTGAACCTGGAAAAGCTTTACGTCTCGGCTTCCGTGGATGAAGTCGATTATCCGAAGATCGCTCTGGGACAAACCGCAACGGTCAGTTTCGGCGCGATAGAAGGTTTGAATGTCAGCGCGAGGGTGACCTACATATCGAGCGTGGCAGAAACCTCGCAGGGAATCGTGGTTGTTCCCATCGAACTCGATCTGATGAACGTGAATGTTCCACAGCTCGGTAGCAGACTCAGCCAGATGAGCGAAGAAGAAAGAGCACAGCTGCAGCAGAGATTACAGCAATTGAGAACACAGTTCACCACAGGCCAACAGATACCTCAGAGGCAGCAGCAACGTACCTCTCAAACTCAACAAACTCAAAACTCCAAGATCATTCCCGGACTTTCCTGTGAAGTCAACATCATCACGATGAGCAAGGAGAACGTGCTGGCTGTGCCAGCCAACGCCGTCAAATTTTCTTCTGGAAAGGCCTATGTCACCGTCAAGAAATCTGATGGTACGACGGAGGAAAGAGAGATCGTTCTGGGCGTGAGAACGAGCAACTTCTACGAAGTTGTGGAAGGCCTCCAGAAAGGTGAGGTCGTGCTCGTGACCGGCAGAACGACGACCAACCGGACACAGAACGTTCCTCCCACCGTTTTCTTCAGACCGTGAGGTGAACTCCGTGGCCGAGATCATAAGGGTCGAGAACGTCAGGAAGATATACAGGATGGGTGAAACCGAGGTCAGGGCGCTGGACGGTGTGAGCCTGACGGTTGAAGAAGGGGAGTTCCTGATCGTGATGGGACCGTCTGGGAGCGGCAAGACCACCCTGCTCCATCTGATGGGCTGTCTCGATAAACCCACCGAGGGCGAGATATACATCGCTTCGACGCCCGTATCAAAACTGAGCGATGCACAGCTCGCGAAAGTGAGGAACAAAATGATCGGGTTCGTCTTTCAACAGTTCAACCTGCTCTCCCGTTTGACCGCCCTCGAGAACGTTGAACTGCCAATGATCTACGCGGGTGTTCCGAAGTCACTGAGGCGCAAGAAGGCTAAAGAGCTGCTCGAACTGGTCGGACTCGGAGACAGATTGCACCACAGACCGACACAGCTGTCCGGAGGCCAGATGCAGAGGGTCGCCATAGCGAGGGCGCTCGCGAACGATCCCGTCGTACTGCTCGCGGATGAACCGACCGGGAACCTGGATTCGAAGAGTGGAGAAGAAATATTGAAGATCTTCTCCGAATTGAACGAGAGGGGCCAGACCGTGGTCATAGTCACACACGATCCTGAAGTTGCCAGCCGGGGAGACAGGATAATTCGCATGCGCGACGGCAAGATCGTGGCCGAAGAGGTGAACGCGCATGCTTGAAATGCTGAAAGAGGCCTTTCGTTCCATCGCGCACAACAAACTGCGTACCGCCCTGTCCATGATAGGGATCATCATAGGTGTGGCGGCCGTCATAGGCGTCGTTTCGGTCGCCGAGGGTACGAGCAGGAGCATCAGGCAGTCTTTGACGTCCATAGGTTCGAACCTCATACTCGTCACGGCCGGGTTCACGAGGGGTGGAGGTGGACGCGTCGCCACGGCACTCACAGAAACTCTCGAAAAGGAAGATGCTGACAGGATAGCCCAGCTCTGTCCTTCCGTCAGGTACGTGACGCCAATCCAGCAGGGAAACTTCATCGTTCAGTACGAACGACAGAACAGCATGGCAACTGTTTTAGCTGCGAGAGCGGTGTTGTTCGACATGTTAAACGTCAAACTCGCCCAGGGAGAATTCTTTGACAGCTCGGATGAAAGACGTCGTGTGGCAGTCATAGGGAAAGAAGTCGCAGACGAACTTTTCCCTGACGGCAACGCTCTGGGACAGACTGTGAGGATCACGAGCGGTTCCATCAGACAGACCTACACCATCGTAGGTGTGCTCGAGAAAAGTGGAAACCTCCTGTTCCTCAATCCAGACAGATCGATCATAGTGCCCTTCTCGTCCGCCGAGAACAGGCTCTTCAGAAGGAGAAACGTCTCGATGATAGTCGCCCAGGCCGTCTCAGAAAACCTGGCGAACCAGGCGGTCGCGGAGATAGATTCCGTTCTGTTCGAGAAGTTCAAAGACGAACAGAGATACAGGATAGTGAGCCAGGACGCGCTCCTGGAGACTGTGAACCAGACGATGGCCATGTTGAGCTTCATGCTGGGTAGCATCGCTGGCATCTCGCTACTCGTGGGTGGCATAGGCATAATGAACATAATGCTCGTTACGGTCACAGAGAGAACCAGAGAGATTGGCATTCGGAAAGCCATCGGAGCCAGTCGAAGGCACATTTTGCTCCAGTTCCTGCTCGAGTCGATCGTGCTCACTTCCGTTGCGGGACTGCTGGGCATTGCAGCGGGTTTTGGCCTATCCAAGCTCATAGCGAGCATCGGCTCGGTACAAACCGCCGTGACACCAGGTGTGGTCCTCATAGCCGTTTCCGTCTCCATCCTTGTGGGTCTGTTCTTCGGTGTCTGGCCGGCCGTGAGGGCGTCAAAACTCGATCCGGTGGAGGCGCTCAGGTACGAATGAGCTTCAAAGATGTTTTCGCTGAAATCGCCCAGGACTACGAAAGCTGGTACGAAACTCCCTTAGGTTCCTTCGTGATAAAGGAAGAAGAGAAAGCGTTGAAGAAACTACTTCCCGCGGGCGAAAGACTCCTCGAAATCGGCGCTGGAACTGGTTGGTGGTTGAGAAGATTGAACTATCCGGTCATGGTCGCTGTAGAACCGTCCAAAACCATGTTCGAAATCGGAAGGAGGAACGTACCTTCGGCCCGGTGGATCTGTGCTGAGGGTGAAGAACTACCCCTGCACGATGATAGCTTCGATGTTGTCCTCATCTTCACAACGCTCGAGTTCGTTCAGGATCCCCAAAAAGTTCTGAACGAATCGCTGAGGGTTCTGAAACGAAATGGAGCCCTGGTGGTCGGCATTCTGAACGGCTTATCCTCATGGGTGGCGCTGTATCGCAAGCTCGCAGACAGAGGTGTCAAACCCTGGTCTCACGCTCGATTTTACACAAAGGAAGATCTCATCGAACTGCTTGGACCGTGTGAATCCGAAGCGGAGGCAGTTTTCCTCTCCCCAAACGCCTCTCCACCTTACGAAGAAGCCAACCTCGCGGGTGTGAAAGCCGGAAACTGCGGGGCGATCTACGTAGCGAGGTGGAGAAAGAAATGATTCTGGTGGAGGCGGGGGGAATCGAACCCCCGTCCGAATGTGAGCACCCCCAGGCTTCTCCGAGCGCAGCCTGTGTTCAGTTCTCGACTTGCAAAAGCCCACAGGCAGGCCTTCGCAAGTCACAGCCCCTGTGAAACCCGCCGAAAGGTCGGGGCAAACCTTCCAGCGGTGGACCGGCTGGGTCACGCCCCGTCCGCGGGCACCGGTCAGACCTCGCGGGGGACGGCTGCCTATTCTCTATTAGGCAGCGAGAGCCATTTCGTAGTTGGCACTTCTTTTTTGTTCCACCTTTTTTACGAGGAGGTGGAGACCTCGGCTCGCTTCCTGGGGGATCTCACACCCGTCGAACCCGTTCGCCCCCAGCAGTTATCTATTATACTCCATCTCTATGGACTGAAGAACGCTCGAAAAGTTCAAAGCCTGTACGCCTCGCTGATCACATGGAGTGCTACAGGCGGGAGAGTTTTGAAAGGTTCTACCAGCTGACCCTCCACCGGTGAGTACGCCTTGCTCTTCTCGGTCAGATAGAAGAACAAAGTCTGCAGAGATTTCTCATCGAACTGACTTTTGTGCTGTGAAATGGCCTGGAACTTCTTGTTCAGATGTTCCTGATCGATGGGATAAAAAGTGTTCGGAAACGCCGTGTTGAAGAAGGAAATCGCAGCCACTGCGTGCTTCGAAGTGCCTGGAAGTAATTTCGGCAGTCTGTACAGACTCACCGCCTGCGAAGTGGACATGCCGCACTTGATGTGATCCGGGTGCACCTCGTAAGGTGTGAAGGGATCGACCGTGAAGACCACGTCTGGTTCAACTTTTCTCAAAACTTCAACCAGTTTCACGCGCACCTGTTCGACAGAATAATCTCCAAGGTCTTCGAAACCGAGCCAGATCAGTTCGTGCACACCCAGTATTTCCGCAGCCTTTTCTTGTTCCTTTTTTCTGATCTGAGCAAGTCTTTCACCCATCAGCGATTCGTCGAGCGTCCCCGCCGAGCCGTCCGTCACCGTTACGTAGTAGACCCTGACACCTTTTTTCGAGAGTTTGGCGACCGTGCCACCCATGGAAATGTCGGCATCGTCCGGATGCGGTTGTACACACATCACTTTACCGAGCGAATCGAAATCTGGAAGCTTCATCATACCCTTGAGCTTTCGCACGAACTGTTCCAAGGTCCTCACTCCCCTTCAAAACAGTTTTTCTCGATGAACCAACCCACCAACACGAGAGAGATGGCGATGAAGCCAAAGGTCAGATACGTTGCCTTCGTTCCGAGGTGCTCCACAACCACTCCTCCGACACTCGAACCCAGCAGCGGCCCCACACCCTGAAGGGACATCCAGAAAACTATCTGCGTACCTTCCAGAACGTGACCCGAAAGCATCCGCCTCATCAAGAACAGCACCGAATAGTAGATCACTATGTAAGTCCAGCCGTGCAGGAGCTGGATGAGTATCAGCTGAGCCTCGTTAACTGCTAAAGGAGTCAAAACCAACCTGAGTCCCACGACGAAGAACGCACTGAGAAGCAGTCTGAGACTTCCAAATTTTTTGACGATCCGCTCGGCGAGCAATAAAAAGGGAATCTCGCTCATCGCCATGAGCGCGAGGCTCAGACCGACGCTCTCTGGCCGGAAACGCTTCGATTCAACAAGGACAGGCAAGAAAACGCTGTTGAACAGGTTGAAACCTACAGAAGCAGTCACAACCGTGAAAAGCAGAAAGAATCTTTTATCGACCGCTCGCACGGAAGGTCTGCGGTGGAATCGCACCCCAAGCTCACTCGTCTGCACCGCGAAGCCTATCAAGAAGAACAGAAGTGAGTAGAGCACGAACAACGAGCTGAAACCCCTGCTGACCAGCCTGGCTATCACGAAAGAAGCGAAGGCGTAACCGAGTGTGCCGAAGAGCCTTATTTTACCGTAGGCGAAGTTCGATTGACTCGCGAACTCCACCAAGGAAGATTCCAGAAGCGGAACCAGTGCGCCCTGCGAAAACATCAAAAGAAAACTGAAAGTGAAGATGAGAGCCACGGTTCTGGAGGCAAAGAGAGACCATACGGAAGCGATTCCCAGAAGGGAGAAGTAGAGAACCACTTTCTTCACACCCAGTTTGTAGGCCAGAAAAAAATAAAGCTGGTTTGCCCACAACGCGTTGATGGAAGGTAAGGCCATGAGCAAACCAACGATGGACGGAGACAGACCGATGCGAACGAAATATTGGCTCAACAGAGTCATGCATGCGAGTGATGCGTAAGCGAAGAATTCTATCGAGACCGAAGTCAAACGTTGTCGCACCATACAAAAAGATTATAAGACTCTGGCCGCGACGTCTGCAAGGTGTGTTCCGCGAACTCAGACCCTGAGCGTTTCTTTTTTCTTTTCGCTCGCCTGACCCTGTTGAACGTTGGAACCATGCAGGACTTTGAACTGCTTCTGAGCTTCCCTTATCAACCTTTCCTTCTCTGCCTCTTTGAGGAGTTCTTCGTGCCTGATCTTTGCGAGCAAGTACTCCAACATGTTCTCACCTCCGAGAAAAAGTTTATCATGTCCCTCAATTTTTGTCAAGTGTCTTTAGTAAATATTGACCCTATATATGAATATATCTCATATCATCGAATTCATTATCAAGATATATGAGTTGAGGGTCACAAAAATAAAACCCGCCCCGCGGGCGGGTTGAAGATGCCGCTCACATCGCTTCACTTCTTGTACTTCGTGATCTGTCTCAGGAAGTTGTGCCTCCATTCTCTATCTTTGTCCGTCTCGACACCTTTCACCGCGTAACCGTCCACGACACCTATGACGGCCCTTCCCTGATCGGTCTGCACCACGAGCACCTGAAGCGGGTTCGCAGTGGCGGCGAAGATCCTGCACACTTCCTGAACGTTTTTGATCTGGTTGAGGATGTTGATGGGATAACCGTTCTTGATGACCAGCACGAACAAATGTCCCGCTCCGATCCTTTTTGCATTATCGATCGCGACATCGATGAGTTCCTGATCGTTGCCTTCGTACCTGACCAGGCAAGGTCCGCTCGCCTCGTTGAACGCGAGTCCGAATTTCATGTTCGGATTCGTCGTCACCACAACCTCGTACAGATCTTCCACCGTTTTGATGAAGTGTGAGTGACCCAGAATCACGTTCGCACCTTCCGGTATGTTCACCTGAACCACTTCGATGTTCATACGATCACCTCACATTGAAAGATTGTTCTTGTACGCTTTCTTTGCCAGCGCCTCGTAAATCAGGTTCGTGAGAGAAGAGAGTTCCTGCCTCGTGGCCATCCTCGAATACTCGTAGAGGGTCATGTTCATGAACCAGTCCTCTGCGAGTGTTCGCCTGAACAGGCTGGATTTTGGAATCGACTGGTACATCCTCTTGAGCACATCGTAAAAGATCGTCGCGGTGAAATCTGCACACGCGTTCCAAAGTTTGTCTGAACTTTTGCCGATCGAAGGAACTGGTCCAACCATTCACATCACCACCAAGTCTGCGAGCAGCACGCCAGCCTTGTGCATGGATTGCAGTATCGCGATGATGTCCTGTGGTGTGGCACCGAGACTCTTCAGAGCTGAAACGAGTGCACCAACCGTGGCTTCCGTCCCGTTTTCGGCCAGCTTTCCATTCCTGATCGTCACGTTGAAAACTCCGTAGGACAACGTGAAATCGAGCACCTTCACGTTACCACCGAACACGATGGTCCCCGTTTTCTCGTTGACAACAACCTTTGCTGGCGCATCGACGGAAACCTCGATCTCCTCCACGAGCGCTAAGAAAGATATCACATCGTCTTCAAACGCTGAAGGCACATCTATCTTTATGGTGGAAGCATCGATCGCTTTGGCGATCTTCCTGTCGAAGGTGGTGTTTATCGCCTGCGCGACCCTCGCCGCGGTTGTGAAATCTGGCCGGTTCAACAAAAGCGTCACCGTGCTGGACTGGGCGAACTCGAAAGGTATCTCCCGTTCGACTATGGCACCCGCCGGAATGAAGCCGACAACCTTGTACTTGGATTGCAGGTTCGCCGAGACCTTCACCTCCGCTCCGCCCGTGCTCACACTGCCCTGCGCCACCGCGTACACATTACCGTCCGCACCGAACAGCGGTGTCTGGAGCAGGATGCCACCTTCGAGGGACTTCGCATCGCCTATGGATGCGACGACCACGTCGAGCCTCATACCTTCTTTGAAGAATGGAGGGATGTCCGCCACGACCATCACCATGGCGCTGTTTCTCGTTTTCAAATCCTCCGGATTCATCGTCACTCCGAGCGTTTTTGCGATGTTGCTCAGCACGGTGGAATTTATCTTGCCAGAATCTCCCGTGCCGTTCAACCCCACGACGATACCTATACCGAAGAGCTGGTTGTCCCTGACGCCTCTGAACTTAGCGATGTCTTTGATCCGCGCCGATGCGAAAATCGCGACAGTTAAAACTATCATCATCAAGAACAGCATTTTCTTCACACAGACCACCTCACAGCAGGAACCGGGCGATCGTGGAGAGGAACAGATCGAGCCACGACTGTTCGTCAGGTTTCTGCCTGAAGACGAGCTGACCGTTGACCCATATCTGGCAGTTGGCGATCTTGGAAGAATCCACCGTGTTGTTCGCGGCGATGTCGTCCGGTCTCACCGTTCCTCTGATGATCACCTCGCTGAGCTGGTTACCCACCTTGAGCTGCCGGCTCCCTTCGATGACCAGATTTCCATTCTCTATCGCCACCACCACGGCCGACATGGTCATGATAACGTTCGTGCTCGTCTTCGTACTCTTGTCGACGTTCGTGTTGTTGTTTATGGGTATGAACTTCGATAAATCGAAGTTGGTGATGTTCTTCACGGTGCCCGTGAGCAGATTCATGAGGGCCTTCTCCAAGGATTCTGTACTCGTCGAGGTGCTGAACTGTGGGTTTTCGCGCACCACGATCGTGACGATGTCACCAACACGGCTCGCTTTTCTGTCTGAGATGATGTATCTGAACTGAGGGTTGCTCGAACTGTTCCACAGCGAGGTGGCACACAGAATGCCTGCAAACATGACGAGTGCGAGCAGAAAAGTCTTCCTCATACTATCAACCTCCGATCACCAGAACTGTCAGATCTCTCTGCAGCAGACCTTCTATCAACGCACCACTGGAAACGTTCCTCACCTGAATTCTCTCACCAACGTAGGCATCCTTCATCGCGCGCACCTGTGCGGTCGCAAAGACCGAACCGATCTGAACCACCGCGGTGAGTAACTGGCCAGCCCTGACGTCCGGCGGTCTCAACAGATACCTCGCATCGATCGCTTCATCCTTTCTGAACATCCTGCGCGCGATTTTCCCGACAACTTGACTCAACTCCGAACAGTGTTCCACGTTCAGATCCAGCAGGTTCACCCTCTGTAACTGCACATCCTCCTCGTTCAGTAGTTCACCAGACTTGATCGTTCTTGCCGCGACGATCACTTCCCTGAAAACCGCGATCTCGGCCTGAATTCGTGCATAACCACAGAACTTTTTTTCTTTGAAGGCTTTGAAGAGAAAACTGAACAGGCTTCTGGAACGGCTGTGCGAGATCAACTCGACTCCATCGAATTCACCCGGTGAACTTTTGACCTGAAGCGAAACGATCGTGGCCTCTGGCCCAAAATTCTCCCTGGCGAATTTCTCTATCGCCCCAAAGAACAGATCGTTAGTGAAGGTGAAAACTGTGAACAGCAGTAGCAAGACCGTCAGAATTCCTTTCATGCCTTCACCGATTAACTATTTCTACGAACGATCCGGATTATCCTCGAGGATCATAAAAAAACCCGGTCTTTCGACCGGGCGATCTTTTTAAGCTTTTCTCCTATCGAACCACTTGACGAGTTCGAACAGGGGAACGATCATGAACGCTGCGATCAGGCTCACCAGAAGCTGGTGCCCCGCGAGGGTGGTGGTGCCGAAGACGTTCTGCAAGCCTGGAACGTATATCACCGCGAGCAGCAGCAGGAAGGACACGACGTTCGCCAGGATCAGGCGCGGGTTGTTCCCTATACCCACTCTGAACAGAGAGTGCTTCAGAGATTTGGAGTTGAAGGCGTGGAACATCTGACCCGTGCACAGAGTGAAGAAAACCATCGTTCTGAGAAGCCTTATTTCGTCGTGTTCCATCAGTGCCCAGCCGTACACGAAGAGGGTCAAAACAGAGAGCAGAAGTCCACCGATGAAAATCTTTTTTATCACGTCTCTGCTCATGATGCCTTCCTTCGGATCCCTTGGAGGTCTCGTCATCACATCAGGTTCTGCCGGCTCGACACCCAGCGCGAGTGCGGGAAGTCCATCCGTGACCAGGTTCATCCAGAGTATCTGCACCGGTATCAGAGGCAGTGGTAATCGGAGCAGGATCGAGATGAATATGGTCGCGACCTCGCTGATGTTGCAGGAAAGCAGATAACAAACGACCTTTCTTATGTTGTCGAAGATCTTCCTGCCTTCTTCCACGGCAGCCACGATGCTCGCGAAGTTGTCGTCCGTCAACACCATGTCCGCGGCATCTTTTGAAACATCGGTGCCGGTGATGCCCATCGCCACGCCTATGTCCGCCCTCTTCAGTGCCGGCGCATCGTTGACACCATCGCCCGTCATGGCCACGATCTTACCCTTCTTCTTGAGCGCCTCAACGATCTTCAATTTGTCGCTTGGGGAAACTCTCGCATAGACCTTGACGTCCTCAACCACTTCGGCCAGGTCGTCGACGTCCATCTCTATGAGCTCGCTTCCGGTGAGCGTCTTGCCGGCCGAATCGAGTATGCCGATTTCCCTCGCTATGGTCTGTGCGGTCGCTTTGTGATCACCCGTGATCATGATGACCTTTATACCTGCGGTCTTACACTTTTCGAGCGCGTCTCTCACTTCGGGCCTTGGAGGATCGATCATGCCTATCAGCGCGAGAAAGATCATGTCCTGTTCGAGGTTTTCGTATCGACCTTCTTCAACGTTTTTGTAAGCCACAGCGAGTACACGTAAACCGTCCTGCGCCATCTGCTGGTTGGTCTGCAGGATCTGTTCTCTGTCTTTTTCCGTCATCTTTCGTAGCTCTCCTGAAGGCGAAACGTACCTGGAGCATCTCGAAAGCACAACATCGGGGGCGCCTTTCGTGTACGAGACGAAGGTGTTTTCTTTCCTGTGAACGGTCGTCATCATTTTTCTATCCGAATCGAACGGTATTTCGTGAACGCGCGGCATTCTTTCTTCCAGTTCCGGCTTCCTCAACCCGAAGTCCCACGCGGCGAGAGCCAGCGCGATCTCGGTCGGATCACCGGAAGTTGCCTTCGTACTGTCTTTGAACGCCACGAAGGCATCGTTACACAGTGCGGCGCCCATGAGCGCTTCTTTCAAAGCGTCGGGAATCTGGTTGGACGGTTCGTGTTTCAGCCAGTTCTCCGGATGAAGGTAATACCTCACCACCGTCATCTCGTTCTTGGTGAGCGTGCCCGTCTTGTCTGAACAGATCACGTTGACTGAACCGAGTGCCTCAACAGCCTGCAGCCTTCTGATGATCACATGTCTTTTGACCATGTTGTACATGCCTAAGGCGAGCACGATCGTCACGACCGCCGGCAGACCTTCCGGCACCGCCGCAACCGCGAGACTCACCGCTGTGAGGAACATTTCCAGAATGGGATTCCCTTCGAGTATTCCAACTGCGAACACGATCGCACATATGATCAGAACGATCAGGCCTATCTGTTTTCCAAGCTTTTCGAGATTCTTTTGAAGCGGCGTCTCTTCCTCCTCCATCTCCGTTAACATCTTTGCGATCTTTCCGATCTCAGTCTCGTTCCCAGTGGCCGTCACGATGGCTCTGCCACGGCCTCTGCTCACGATCGTGCCGGAATAGACCATGTTCGTTCGATCACCTATGGGCAGGTTTGGTTCGTCTATGGCCTCGGTGGACTTCTCCACAGGCTGAGATTCTCCTGTAAGTGCGGCTTCACTGACGGAGAGGTTCACCGATTCGATCAACCTGCCGTCGGCAGGAACGTAGTTTCCCGCTTCAAGGATGACCACATCCCCGGGTACGATCTCGCGAGAAGGAACCGTCTGAACGATGCCGTCTCTCAAAACACGCGCACTCGGTGCGGCCATCTTCTTGAGCAACTGCAAAGATTTTTCGGCTTTGGCTTCCTGTATAGTACTGAGCGTGGCGTTCAGAACGACGATGATCATGATCAGTATGGCATCCACCGCTTCTCCAACAACGATGGATATACCCGCCGCGGCGAGGAGAATGATGATGAGAAAGTCCGTGAACTGCGAGAGAAACATCTGAAGGACTGTTCGCCTCTTTCTCTCGGCGAGCTCGTTTGGTCCGTACTGCTCCAACCTCTTCTTAGCCTCTTCACTGGAAAGGCCTTTCTGAGGATCCACACCGAGCTCGCGACACACTTCTTCCACACTGAGTCTGTAAAACTCTTTCAACGCATCATCACCCCCGAAGGCTGCTCAAGTAAAGTTTAGACAACTTCGGTTGCGAAAGTTTTGCGAAAAGCTGTCTTATCATCATGACCCTTCGCGGCTCTAATCGTTTTCTAATTCTCCGCGTACTATGATTTAGACAACCGACATTCTCCAGGGGGGATAGGGATGTACAAGAAACTTCTCGTGGCATTGTTTTTGATACTGGCCATAACCTTCTTAGCGTCGCAGTTCACGAGATCGATCAATGAAACCATCGAAGTCCTTCCGGACGGTTCTGCGATCATCACCAGAACGGAGTTCGTACCTCAATCCGATCTTTACAAAGTCTACGTGAAACATTACGACAACATTCGCCAGAACAAAGCAGCATTCGAAAACTTCGTTCTGGAACTCAGCAAACATTACTATTTTCTCTACGGTACGACTCCGACGTTCAGTCTCAACGATGTCAGTGTCACGGAAGATTCCAAGGGCATCACGATGACGATCAAGATGAAAGTTCCCGGCATCGTCAGGTATGTGGATGGAGCGTTTCAGATCATCAGGAAAGGTTTTGAAAACGAAAAAATGGCTGAAAAGTTGATGCCGAAGTACTTCGAAAACGAGATCGATGGGAAGTTCTTCGAATCGATGTTTCTCCAATCTGAAAAGAACACGCTCGTTACAGAGCGGAAGGTCGAAATCATCCTGCCAAAGGGTTCCGAGTTCAAACTCGCAAACACGTTCTTCACCAAAGGAGAACCTCGTTCGTGGTACGTCGATATGGGCGGTGGGACGACGTACAAGGCTCAACTTGAAAGTACAGAGCGCGGGGTTGTCCTGAAGGAAACCATAGTTACGAACGGCGGGGCACCGAAGAACCTGCTCGACAAGGAATCGAGCATCAAAGTCCTCGATTCTCTGAGAGACTACACAGCCTTCGCGATACATTTCACCAACAAAGAGATGGTACCGGAAAAACTTTCAAAACCTGTACCACACAAGATCGCTGACGATTTCTCCGATACGTGGAGTTTCAGTGTTTCATCGGGTGAGCTGTTCTCGTGCACCTTCACCTACCAGACTCTGTCGGTCACACCGAAGATCACGGTCACGTTGAAGTTCAGTGCCACCCTGACATGGAACCACCACTGGGTGAAGACAGGCTGGTTCAGCTGGAGCTACAGGCTCGACAAGTTCGAAACACTCATTTCGCTCAGCCCGTCTATCACACCGTCGCTGGAAGTTTCGTCAGGTGGAAGTATCGAAAAATCGTGGACCAAGGATGATCTGTTCAAGAGGACGAGCACCGTGACTTTCTGGGTGAGCTGTGTGCCCGTGGTGTTACAACTGGTGGCCGAACTGGACGCTGAAGCGACTGCAAAGATATACGGTTCGATCGGCTTCAAGATCTGGACCACTTACACACTCAACACCTCAGTCAGAGTGACCTACCAGAACGGCTGGAGCAAGAACGTGAGTTACTCTGCAAATTACTCTGGAGTGCACTTCGAAGCGAACGCAAACATCGGTGCTGAAGCAACCGGTAAATTACCGTTCACGCTGGCTGCCTACGTTTACTACGTCGCAGGTCCATTCTTGAGGCTCACTCCGTGGATCAATGGACAAACGTCGGCCTCGGTGGGAACACAGAATCAGGTTGGTTACTCCGTAACGGGTGGGCTGACCGCTTCTGGCGGTGTGCAGATGTCCGGCTGGCTCAAAAATCTGTGCGACAACATTCCAAGCGTTGAGTACACCTTCTGGGAAAAATCCTGGACGCTCGCGAGCGGCACTTACAGGTTCTGAAGCGTGAAAACCGACGAAACTTAGCGTTTCTCGAGCAACATTTGACAGGCCTGGTCGGTATCTCAGCGAAAGCCTTCTCAGAAAGCTGGCGGCCAGGTTTTTTCGTTTCCCAGCCCGACCGCTTGCATTTTGACTTCTCCCTTCTTAAGGTACACTTGTACTGGAGAAATTTCACAGGCTCACGGTGGAGGGATCCGAATCGTGAAGAAGCTCGGAATCGTGGGTTTTGGAGCGGCTGCGATCGGTTTTCTGGAGGGACTGATCGAGTCGAAGAAGATCCAAGATTACGAAATATTCGTGTTCGAAAAGGGGAAAGATCACGCACACAACACCATTTCCGGCGTGCGCATGGATGGGAAGATCTTCATCAGCAGGAGCATGGGCGGTGAACTGGATGTACCGCTGGACGTTCAGTACAGAATCGTCGAGCTGTATTTGAACCACTCCGGTTACAGGCCCACCCAAGACAGGACCGATCCGATAGAGTATTTGAAATCCTTCGAGAAGGATAGCAGGAGGATCGAGTTCGGGGAATCGTTCGCGGACGAAGAAACTTACAGGAAGTTCTACGATCACGGTTTTGAACCGATCAAGGCTTACTTTTTCCATCTGGGCACCGACGTGCTCAGGGAAACGAACAACAACCTGTTTCAACGCTTCTCTTCCTTCAAGAACGTGCATTTTCTCTTCGACACCACCGTTGAGGATGTCGAACTCGGTTCGAAGCACAGGATCATCACGAGCAGAGGTGAGTTCGAATTCGACGAACTCGTGATCGCCGTCGGAAGGAGCGGTCACAGATTGATGGACCGCCTCAAGGCGAAGTACCCCCAGCTCGTGAAGGAAAACTATTACGTGGATATAGGTGTCAGGTACGAGCTTCCCAACCACGTGATGGAAGATTTCTTCGACATGTACGAAGTGAAGGTACGCTACAAAACAAGAACTGGATACGTGTGCAGGCTCTTCTGTCAAAACCCGGCAGGAAAGGTGACGCTGGAAAAGTATGAAGATTTCACGACGGTGAACGGCTATTCCGACACCTACCACAAGACTCAGAACACGAACTTCGCCGTTCTGGTCACCACGAGGTTCACCGAACCCTTCAAAGATCCGACAGGGTATGGAAAAAATCTTGCAAAGCTCGCGAACATACTCGCCGGTGATAAGGAAAAGGTCATCCTTCAAACCTACGGAGACTTCAAAGAGTACAGAAGGACCAAGCGCCTCGGAAGGGTGTACCCAACACTCGACGAGAACAGTTTCATACTGGGAGACGCGAACCTGGTCTTCCCATCGAAAATAAGAGAATCACTCGTTGATTTCATAGAGAACCTGGATCGCGTCATCAAGGGTGTTGCGTACTTTGACAATTTACTCTACGCGGTGGAAGTCAAATTCTACTCGAACAAATTCTGCAACGATGTCGTTGAACATCTGCACGTGATAGGCGATTGCAGTGGCTGGACCAGATCGATCCAGTACGCCACATCGATGGGCTACATGAGGGCACTCAAACTCTGATCTTGGAAGGAGACCATTTTTCTGAAACAAAGCTGAATCAATCGCTACTGCGCCACAGGTTTTTCTTCCATGGAGAAGAACCCCACCATGGCCACTATGACACCCGCGAACATCAGTATCGCACCGATACCGAAGACGATGAGAAGGATCGCACCCCACTTGTAAAGGTTCGCCACGGTGTTGAATATGCTCATATTCGTGACCGCAGCGAGCAGCCTGTACGCCTTGATGTAGGACATCAAGCTGATGATCAAAAACACGATGGATAGAACCAGAAGGATGATCGCGGTGGCTCCGAGGGCGGAGAAGCCAAATCTTCCACCCCTCATCATGCCACCCATCACGGTTCCTACCACCATGACAGAACCCATCACCATGCCCACGAATCCGAGGATCACGGGCAGTAAAAAGAGGTTGAAGATCTCTCTCTGCCCCGTCAACTGTGAGATCTTATGGACTCCAACCAGGAAAAGCACCACTCCGACGATCGCGAAAACCCATCCCGCAGCGGGTATCATGGCGAGAAGGTAAGAGAACAACAGTCCCAAACCTGCCAGCAAACCAGCCTGTTTCACAACCTTCACCCCCCTCGATTGATTTCATTATACCACTCTAAATCACGATGCTTGATGTATAATACTACTCGGTGCCACGGTAGGCGGGGGGCTGGCGGTCCCCTGTACTCGAAATCCGCCGTACGCGAGGCCGAATTCCCACCGGAGGCGGTCCATGTCGAGACACAGGCTGAGCGGAAGGCGATGAAGGCCGGGTCCTGTGCAACGGTGCGCCGTGAACCTGGTCAGGTCCGGAAGGAAGCAGCCATAAGCGGTAGCACCGTGTGCCGCAGGGGTGCCTGGCTGGAGCTGGAAGCTCAGTTATGCCTCGGTTTGGGCTTGTCGAAGGTGGGTCCGTGGCACCATTTTTTGTTGATGAAGAGCGGCTCACGCCGCTCATCCGTGGACCTCTTTGTGGTACAGGAAACATGCCACGGAATGACCTTCCTTCACGCTCACCAGTTTCGGTCTGAATTCCTTACACTCCGTCAACCTTGAAGGGCACCTGTCGAAGAAGGGACAGCCCCTGTTGATGTTGGCCAGCGAAGGAACTTCGCTCACATCGATCAAAAACTTCATTCTCTTTTCCGGATCCGGGATGGGGATGGAACTGAACAGAAGTTTTGTGTAAGGATGAAGCGTATCTTCGATCACGGAATCCGTCCTCCCCATCTCGACGATCTGGCCCAAGTACATCACGGCGATCCTGTCGCTCAAGAACTGGATGATGGAGAGATCGTGTGAGATGAAGAGGTAAGTCAGCTTCAACTTCTCTTTGAGTTCCTTCAGCAGGTTCGCGATTTGTGCCTGAACAGAAACGTCGAGTGCACTCGTTGGTTCGTCCAGCACGATGAACTTCGGTCTGGTTATTATCGCCCTCGCTATGGCGATCCTCTGTCTCTGTCCCCCGGAAAATTCGTGCGGAAACCTCCCGAGATGCTCAGATTTGAGTCCGACACTTTCAAGGGTCGAGACGATCAGGTCCCTCTCCTCGGATCTCGGTACGATTCTGTGTATGCGCAGAGGCCTTGAGAGGATGTCGTACACAGTCATTCTTGGATTGAGGGAAGAGAATGGATCCTGAAAAACGATCTGCATGTTCCTCCTGAGTGGTCTCAATTCTTTTTCCTTCAGGTGTGTGATGTCCACGTCGTTGAAGTAGATCTTCCCGCCGCTCGGTTCGTACAACCTTATCACGGTTCGTCCGAGCGTGGTCTTTCCGCAGCCCGATTCTCCCACAACTCCGAGCGTTTCGCCCTCTTCTATTTCGAAAGAAACATCGTTGATGGGTCTTATCGAGTGCCTGCCACCGAAAAACCCAAGTTTGATGGAAAAGTCCTTGACGAGCCTTTCAACCCTCAAAACCTTCATCTGTTACCACCACCGTTGTAGGGATTGAAACACGCCACCAAATGCCTTTCACCTGCAAGCTTCGGTGCCTCCACGTCGCAGACACCCTGTATGAACCTTTCGCACCTGGGATGAAAACGACAGCCGGTCGGTGGATCGATGAGGTTCGGCACGCTCCCTTCTATGATTCTCAACCTTTCCACCTTTTTCCCCACAGGTGGTATCGCGCTCAGCAGGCCCCGCGTGTATGGATGCATGGGACGTGTGAATATCTCCTTTATATCAGCGATCTCCACCACGTAACCGGCGTACATCACCGCGACCCTGTCACAGATCTGTGCGACGATACCGAAGTTGTGAGTGATGATCAGGACACTCAATTTAAGCTGTTCGTTCATCCTCTTGATCAGGCCAAGGATCTGCGCCTGAATCGTGACGTCGAGCGCGGTGGTCGCCTCGTCCGCAATGAGCAATTTGGGATTGCACAGCAGTGCCATGGCGATCATCACACGCTGCCTCATTCCGCCCGAAAGCTGGTGTGGATACTTGTTCAGGAGTGCTTCTGGATCTTGCATCCTCACCAGCTTGAACACCTCAAGTATCTTCTCGATCGCCTTTTTCTTTTCGAGTTTCTCGTGCGTCATGAGCACATCGCACAGCTGCTCTCCAACGGTGAAGGTGGGATTGAGCGAGGTCATCGGTTCTTGAAAGATCATGGCGATCTTCTTGCCGCGAATTTCCCTCATCCTCTCCTCATCGAAAGAACTTATCTCTTCTTTCTCGAACCATATCTTTCCAGAAAGCAACCTCGCCGGTGGTGTTGGTACGAGCTTGAGTATGCTCATCGCAGTTATGGACTTGCCACTTCCGGTCTCGCCAACCACACCAACGATTTCTCCTTCGTTCACGGTCAGATTCACATCCTCCAGCGCCTTCACCGTTCCTTCCTCGGTGTCGAAATAGAGTCTCAAATTCTCTATCCTCAGAATTTCCCTCATTCCCATCACCTGTCCTTCAAGCGAGGGTTCAGTGCATCGTTCAAACCATCACCGAAGAGGTTGAATCCGAGCACAGTCAGGAACAGAGCCAGTCCCGGGAAAATGCCCAGATGGGGTGCTATCTCAAGGTAAACCCTTGCCATCGCAAGGTCGGTGCCCCATTCCGCTTCTGGCGGTTTCACTCCAAGTCCGAGGAAACTCAGGCCCGAGATGGTGAGCACGGCGGTCGCCATCCTCAGCGTTGCCTGAACCAGCAACGGTGCCAGGGCGTTGGGAAGAACGTATCTGACCATTATCGAAAGGTTCGATTCACCTACGGCTCTCGCCGCTTCGATGTACTCGAGGTTTTTTATCGTCAGCGCCGATGCACGCATGACCCTTGCGAACTGCGGGAAAGAGTATATGGCGATCGCAACGACGAGGTTGATCTTTCCAGGACCAAGCGCGGCAACTATCGCGATCGCCAGGAGTATGTCTGGGAACGCCATGAGTACGTCGAGGATCCTCATCAAGATTTCATCCAGCACACCGCCGAAGTACCCTGCGATGGTGCCGACGATGGCACCGAGCACGAAGGCTATGAGAACCGCGAGCGAAGAGATCGAAAGCGATGTTCTCGCACCGTATATGACCCTGCTCAAAACGTCTCTGCCGAACACGTCCGTACCGAAAGGATGTTTCAAAGATGGTGGTTCCAGACTCACCAGAAGGTCTTGCTTGTAAGGATCGTGCGGTGCAACGATGGGCGCAAAGATCGCCATGAAAACAACGAGAAAGACAACGAACAGACCAAAGATCGCGCCCTTGTTCCTCGCCATGCGCTTCAGTATGATCAGGGTGGATGTTCTCCTCTTCATGCGCATCAACCTCGCCTCAACCTTGGATCTATGAACGCGTAAACCAGGTCCACAGCAAGGTTCACGAGCACAAATGTCGTTGCGATCAGCATGATTCCAACCTGAACCGCTATGTAATCTCTACTGAAGATGGAATCGACCACGAACCTTCCAAGGCCCGGCCAGCCGAACACGCTTTCGGTGAGCACCGCACCACCGAGAAGATAACCGAACTGAAGCCCTATCACCGTCACCACAGGTATGAGCGCATTCCTCAGAACGTACTTGTATATGATCTTCCTCTTGGGTAATCCGAACGCCACCACGGTTCGAACATAATCCTGGTTCAACACCTCGAGCACACTCGCTCTCGTCATGCGGGCTATGATCGCCGATGTGGCGAGCCCGAGTGTGATCGCCGGCAAGATCAGATGTTCCACGCCCCCTTTCCCGCCCGAAGGAAGCCATCTCAGCGTCACAGCAAAGAGGATGATCAGGAGAATACCGAGCCAGAATATGGGCATCGAAACTCCTACAAGCGAGAAAACCATCGAAAAAGTATCCACCCAGCTGTTTCTCTTCACGGCGGACACGATACCGAGCGTGACACCGATCACGGAAGAAATGATTATGCTCACGAACGCGAGCTGTGCCGTGTTGGCAAATCTCGGAAGTATCTCACTCAATATTGGACGTTCCGTTCGAATCGATCTCAGATCGTTCGTGAGCACCCCTTTCATGAACCTGAAGTATTGCTCGATCAAAGGTCTGTCGAGACCGTACTTTATCCTGATCGACATGATGTCTTCGGCCGTCGCGCCTTCACCCGCGATGATACGTGCTGGATCGCCCGGTATCATGTGCATGATCGAAAAAGAAACTATGGAGACACCTATAACCACTGGTATGAGGAGCAGAAGTCTTCTGACGATGAATCTGAGCAAGGCAGATCACCTTCCTTCGATGAGGGTGGCGAGCGCCACCCTCGGTATCAGCGATCGATCCAGGCTTCTGCCAGACTGACTCGCTCGGTGGGATAGATCTTCACACCCTGCACTTCTTTGCGCATCACTGCGGCGATGTTCATTTCGTAGAGGAAGATCCACGGGGCATCCTGAACGATGAGCTTCTGAGCTTCCGCAGAGTATTCCAGCAGTTTTTTCTCGTTTATCTCCACCGCGATCTTTTCTATGAGCTCATCCACCTTAGGATTGCTGTAGAAGTAATTGTTGTACGGCATCGTCGCGTTGGGACTATCCATGCGGTTCGAAGAGTGGAACAGGGGGAACAACACCTGATGGACCTCCGCGGTCCCTGGGGCCCAGCCGAGCAAGAACATCTGATAATCCCAATCTTCTGGCTTTCTTGACAGTATCTTGCTCACGTAAGCGCCCCACTCCATGGGCTTGACGTCCAGTGTCACACCCACTTCCTTGAGCATACCTTGAATGGCCACCGCGGTTTCGTAGTCGTTCAAGTATCTGCCCTTCGGTGTAATGAGTTCGAGTTTCAGATTCTCATAACCAGCTTCCTTGAGCAGCTGCTTCGCTTTGTCCGGATTGTACGGATAACCTCCCGTGGGGGAGTAACCGTAGGTCATGCTTGAGAGTGGTGAATCGGATGGTTTTGCAAGGCCCCTCATGAGGACTCTGCAGAGCTTTTCTTTGTCGACCGCGTAGTTGAGAGCCTGCCTGACCCTCACATCGTTCAGAGGAGGCTTCGAAGTGTTCAAGCCTATGAATATCGTCCTGACGGTGGGTATTACCTTGACCTGCAGCGATTTGTCCTGCTCGAGTGCAGCGAAGAGAGCGGGTGGTGGATTGTACATCAGATCCGCATCGCCTGCCCTGACCTGGTTGACGCGTGAGACATCCTCCGCGACGACTCGGAAGATGATCCTGTCAAGGTAGGGTAAACCTTCACGCCAGTAGTTGGGATTTTTCACGAGTTCGACGCTCTCTCCTGCCTTCCATTCTTTGAACATGAACGGACCTGTGCCGACAGGATTTTTCGACATCGCTGCGGGATCGTTCCCGAATTTGTCGATGGCTTGAGGTGAGACGATCCAACCGGTGGACTGGGCCAGTCTGTAGAGGAACGAAGAGTTGGGCCGGAAGAGCACGAATTTCACCGTGTAATCATCGATAACCTGAACTTCTTTGATGATGCTTTTGTAGACTCCGACGTTTCTGAGATTGGCAGAGAAGAGATAGTCAAAGTTTTTCTTCACAGCGTAGGCGTTGAAATCTGCTCCGTCGTGAAACTTCACGTTCTTACGAAGATGAAACACGTAGGCGGTACCACCGTCAAGGATTTCCCATCTCTCGGCGAGAGCGGGAATGATTTTGAGGTTCTCATCGATATCGACGAGCCCTTCGAAGATGTGCATTCCCACGATCGTGCTGATGGAATCAGGAATGTTTCCAGGTAGCAATGTGGTGACGTCAACTCCGATGAGAAATCTCAGCGTTCCTCCGTACTTCGCCGAGAGTCCAACCACACAGAGAAGAGCCAGAAACAACGCCACAAACCTACGCACTCACACCTCACCTCCCTGTAGAAGTTATTTGGCACCTATTGTATCAGCGTTTCGAAACGTTGTCAAGCAGAAAGGACGGGATCGCGACGGTTTGACATCGCTTCACCTCGTATTCCACAACCTTGCATCGCTTGTGATAGCGTGTCGAACTCGAGGAACATCACAGTTCAACGAGCAGTGAAAATTCGAACCGTTCAAGAAATCGAGAACAGTGTGTTATACTCCTTTCAACCAAGAAAGGGGGCATTGGGATGGAATGGTTCGCCGTTGAGGGTTTCTGGAAAGACATGTATGACTGGCTGTTTCCTCCTGGACGGTTTCTGTCAGCGAAGCAGGAAGTTGAAAAAATCATAGATCTGACCAAGGTACGTGAAGGTAACGTCATTGATCTTTGCTGTGGCCCGGGAAGGCACACCTATGAACTCGCCAGACCCGGTTTCAACGTAACCGCAGTTGATTCCTCGGAGTTCCTTTTGACCAAAGCAACTCTGCGGGCACCTCGACAATGTGGAATTCGTTCGCACCGACATGAGAGATTTCGTTAGACCAGGTTACTTCGATCTTGTGATCAACATGTTCACCTCTTTTGGTTATTTCAAGGATCAGGAGGATAACTTGAGAGTGCTGAGGAACATCAAGGAGAGTTTGAAAAGCAATGGTAAATTGCTCATGGAAATGGTTTCGAAGGAAGCGTTGTTGAGAAACTATGTTGTTGAGAAACTATAAAGATTCGATCGTGAGCCAGCAAGGCGAGCAAATGCTCATAGAAAGACACAACTTTGAAGATGGAATGGCGCGAATGAAGAACGAGTGGATCCTACTCAAAGCTGGAAGTTACAAAGTGTACAGCCTGGAGCATTACATCTACAGTGGACAAGAATTGAAGATGATGCTGCAGATGTGCGGCTTCAGAAATATCAACCTCTACGGCTTGCTGGATCCCACGCCGTACGATCTGAATGCGAAGAGGTTGGTCGTGCTCGCTTTATGAATTGATCAGGCCCTGTTCACGCTGTTCGAAAGTTTTATCTTGCATTTCACGATTTCTTCCACACTATGGAAGCCTATCGGAAGGTTTTGATTTGATCTTTCAAATTTGGATCGCACAACAAAAATTCCTCACCCCCCATGTAAACTGTCTTCAGCACCCGTATACTTATCTTTGAGAAAACGCAGCAAATAATGCTTGAAACATTCAACAAGAGCCTTGGAATCGATCCTGAAATTAGCAACTTCGCCGCATGTACGCTGGAACAGAGCACAGATCAAATGGCTCTCTAGGGTCCATACGCTTTCAAAGACTGCGGAGCAGAGATGAATGATGCATTCAACATTTCGAAGAAACCATTTCTAGCCCTACAAGGACAAAAAGTAGAAACTTTGGCCAACCCAGTGTTGTTAAGACTTGCAAGCTGAGCACACCGTACGAAGAATCTCATTCCTTTCATGAAATTGGCAGGAGGTCAATCCCGCATTCTTATTCTTTTACAGACGTAACGCACATCATTTTTGCTGTGTCCGCATCAGCTATAAGAGCATCTACTAGTTCTCCTCACAAGAAATAAATACAACGATGCTTTCAGCCTTACTTTGATCTTGATTTTCAGATACTTTTTCATCACTACATTCATAATGCTAGGACTGTGGACTTTCTTCAGAATTCCCAAGAGTACTTTCTCGATCACGTTGGAAAGAACGAGTGGAAAGTGGGAAAACGAAAGTGGTATGAAAAACTTTGTTGGACATTTTGTTCACATTGAACGAGTATTGTCCATACTGCTTTTTCACTAACTAGACAAAAACCCCCGCCTTGTTAATCGAATTTTTCAACATAGCGCAAGAGCGCGTACTCAACCGGAGAACAATTGTTTTCTCTACCCGGGGCCTTGAAGATTCCTCTCAAATGCCTTTCCTGATTGTTTTCACTTTGTCTATAAAAGCTTTGACTCGCTCCTCATCCACCGGATTTTCAAATTTGCCATCACGCTTGAAGAAAGTTCCAACGATGGCCCCGTCAGCTATCGATAGCACAGTCTCCACATTGTGAACAGACACACCGGTGTTTGCGAAAACTGGTATCTGTCCTGCGGCGTCCTTCGCACGCTTAAGAATGCTTTCATCCGTCGGTATACCTGCCGTCCGTCCAGAGACACATATCGCATCCGGTTTGTGATTGAAAACGGTTGTCTTTACCACATCAGTTATGTCTCTTTCGGCTAGGTACTTCGCGCTCTCGGGCACCACATTGAAAATAAGTTTCAGTTTTTCTAGACCCAGTAATTTTCTGTGCCGCGCAACTTCTCCAAAGTTTATACTCCACAAACCAAAATCACTTGCGTAGACGCCCGAAAAAACTTCCCTAACGAACAACGCTTCGGTTGCCGCTGCCAGATCGAGCGTTGCGTACGGATCCCATAGCACGTCAACACCGAAAGGAATACGAATCTCTTTGCGAAGTTGACCTATTATCCGTGCCATGCAGGCAACTGTAACAGTGGCAACCCGTGTCACATAGGGCATGCTGAATTCGTTGGAGAACAATACTCCATCAACACCTCCTTTTTGTAGAGCTTGTAAATCTGTTCTGACCCGCTCAAGTATGTCGTCGAGGCTTTCACCACTGTAGAACGGATCACCAGGTAATGGCGGAAGATGGCACATACCTATAATTGGCTTATCAACTCCAAACAGTTCTCTCAGCCAGCTCGACAATTCAATCAACCTCCTTAAGACTACACTCAATCTGATATTGTCAGCATCTCCTGCAAGGTGTGGACTTTTTTCATGAGCTCTTTTGTTTGCTCATAAAGTTGCCTAAATAACTGATATTTGATCTCATAAATCTTTATTTCTCGCTCATCGGTCGTTGGCTTGACGACCCCCTTGATCTTCGCCCATTCCTTTACGTCGGAAATATTTTTGAAATGACCTACACCAAGTGCAACGAGGAATGCATCTCCAAAGCTTGCACCAATAGTCTGACACGGTACTTCAAACTCACGCTGGCACACGTCTGCTATGATTTTGGTCCACAGCTCGTTTTTGAGAATCCCTCCTGCAAGTATTATCCTTTCTGGAACAGCCCCTTCCTCAATCAGCTCGTCCATGTTGTGTTTAATACCGAAAGCGACACTTTCAAGTATCGCTCTGTAAATGTCACCTTTCTTATGAGCCAGTGTCAAGCCGAAAATAACACCTTTCGCGGTTGGATCAAAAAATGGAGTCCTCTCACCGGAGAAGTAAGGCAACACCGTCAGCCCCTTAGCTCCCACTGATGATTTCAGCGCCAGCTTTGCGAGCTGTTCGAAAGCGTCTTCACCAGTGGTTTTCTGCCTTTCTAGTTCGAGTTCACCGAAATTGTCGCGAAACCAAGTGGTGATACTCCCTGCCGTCGACATGCCACCTAGGATTGTATAGAAATCGGGTACAACGAAATTGGATACCCAGAATCTCTCCGATTTCATCAGAACCGGTGTTCGGAGAATGAAGAAAACACTGCTCCCAACCATCAACATCATGTCACCTACTGCATTCAAACCAACGCTGAGAGCTTCGGCAGCAGCGTCTGTGGTGCCAGCTACAACAGGAGTGCCTTCTAGGAGCCCTGTCTCGTGCGAAGCGTCCCGTGTCACGCGACCCACAACCTCATAACTCCAGGCGAGATCTGGTAAAACTTCCTGCGAAGCCATCATCTGAACGATCTCTGGGTCCCACTGGCACTTAAAAATATTAAACATCGGTGCGTAGCCGGCAGCAGAGTATATGTCTATGACCGCTCTTTTGGTCAGTTTGAATATCAAATAAGAGTGGCACGTAAAGAACCAACGAGTCTTACTGAAGATATCAGGCTCATTGCGCCTTATCCATAGTATTTTTGGCGCTGCGGCCTGTGAGGTGAGTTCCTTTCTCCCACTACCTTCAAGAAGCCTCTCCTGACCCAGCATTTTCATCAGGATTTCTATCTCTGCGAAGGCCCTAGTATCTATACCGTACAATATTGCGGGTCTCAGAGGGTGTCCTTCTTTATCGACAGGCAAGACACAGGGACCTATACCACTCGTTGCGACTCCGAGTATTCGGCCCGGATCCACCTGACTTTTCTCCAAAAGTGCCCTTGTTATCTTTACGAAATCACCCCACCAGTCTCTTTCTGCGTCATGTTCAGCAAAACCAAGTCTTGGAATTTTCACATCATGAGGCACTGAGTGGCTTGCGACTACTGTGCCGTCCAACTTGACCAAGACCCCTTTCGAAGAAAAGGTACCAATATCAACGCCGAGTACATAGCTGTTGCATGGCATGGCTAACTCTCCACCCCTCAGAGCAAAATCTCTCCGTTCTTGAAGATCAGTTCCCCATCCAAGTATATTTCCCCTTGTTGACGCAGGTCCTTGACGATGTCCCAGTGGATCACTGAACGATTCGTACCTCCCACTTTTGGGTAGGCTCTACCTAGGGCGATGTGGATCGTTCCGTAGATCTTTTCATCAAGAAGCAGATCATGGCAGAAATGGTAAAGTTTGGGGTTGGTACCTATCGCGAATTCTCCTATCTTACTGGCGCCCTCATCTGTTTTGACAAGCCCTTTGAGGAAATCTTCATTGGTAGACGCTTTTGCTTCAACCAGTTCGCCATCGCGCCATACCAAATAAACTCCCTGCATCAACTTGCCTGCAAAAACAGTCGGCGTGTCAAAATAGATATAACCATTCACAGAACTTTCGACAGGCGCTGTCGATATTTCACCGCCTGGCATGTTGATATGGGCATCATCCACACTCCAGCTTCTTCCTTCAATTGAGAAACTCAAATCGGTGTCCTTTGCCCGAACCCTTATAAATTTTCCTCGATTCAAAATTGAAGCCCACTCTCTCCATTTCTCCGCGAGACTCGGCCAATCAAGAAAACACGCATTGAAGAACATATCTATCAGTGTATTTTCATCCAGACCTGCCTGCTGCGCCAGCGCAGGTGTGGGAAGACGTAACAAGCACCACCTTGTGTTTTGCCACCTTAAAGTTGAGATCTCACCCCTTGTCTTTCTGAGTTTCACAACTTTCTCATCTGGGATGTCCCAGAAAAGGCTAGGATTAGATGCGGCACGCAACTCAATACACACGTCGGCCCAGTCCATACCGTATCGCTCGAGGTCAGGTAACCAATCTATTTGTTGATCTCTGCCGTACTTCAAGAGGAGTCGATTAAAGGTTTCCGATAGAAAAAGTACCTGCACGTTCGCTCCAGACTCGACCGCCGATTTGTAAATTGCCTGTGCCAGAGGAAATGAATCGATTTCCCACATAAGGATCAAAACATTCTCGCCGGATGAGATTTCAGTTGAATAATGGACGAGGATATCTCCAAGCTTTTCCCAGCGCTGGTCCATGATGTTTCACCTCCCACCAAGTGCAAGCCTTGGCTTTCTGATGGATCTTAACACACGTTCGAAAACTAACACTCCGATGAGAAAAACACCCCAGAACATATCTTTAAAAAATGCTGCACGTGAAGAAGTCATCATCATAGTATAGAACCCGCTCGAGAGCACTTGCAAAACAATTGTAGAAAGCACTAAGCTCGGTATACTAGCAAAACCCGGTTCAACTGCCGCTAAGCTACCGATGGCTCGGGCCAACAGTATGTAAGTCTGTGTACCATACTCGTAAGCTACGGAACCTGTTCGGCCCATGATTATTATCCCAGCTAAGCTGGCAAGGATACCGCTTATCACATAGGCTAGGAAAATCGCAAACCTGTCCTTGAGCGCGGAAAATCTCGCAGCTATTGCGTTCGTACCAACGAGACGCATTTTGTATCCAAGAGACGTATGATAAACAACAATGTATAAGACAACAGCCGATATAACGAAAATCCAGAAAGGATTAGGGACACCGAAGGTACTACCTCTCCCAACTGCAGTTATCGAACGTGGAAATCCTGCGATCCTTTTACCGCCTGTGACAGCAGCCGAAATTCCCCTGAATAAAGTCAGGGTTCCCAGAGTTGCAAGAATGGGAGTTACCCTTAGATAAGCGATCATGAGACCGTTCAGTATCCCACAAAGGGTACCTACGCCAACCGATATGAGAATGGCTAGAACGACGAATGCGATCTCTGAACCAAAGCTCTGCCTGAAATTTATCAGGAATAGCGCCCCAACAAGCGCAGACAGATTCGCGCTATCATTGACGGAAAGGTCTATTCCTCCCATCATTATTGTCAGTCCCATGCCAAGTCCCATCAAACCAATTTCCGCGCACTGCGTGAGTATGACATTAATGTTTCGCGAGTTCAGGAAGCGCCCCGTCACCAGCTCGAAAACAATCATTGAACCCACTAGAGCTACAAGTAACATGATGTCATGACTGAACTTCGTAAAGATAGACCAAAATCCCTTTGATCTAATGGCATTCGACACACCTTTCGATTTCTCGTCTTTCATACTCTATTACCCCACCCTCATTCCTGTGTTCTCCGTTCCCTTTTAGGTGGCATTCCTCTGATTGAACTGATGACAAAAAACAATATCAGAATGATGCCGAGAGCCAACTGCTGAAACTCACCTTTGACCCCAAGATATACAAGGCCCCGTGTTGCGACCTGGATGAAGAAGACTCCGAGAATTGCACCAAGGACGGAGCCTCTACCGCCCTTGACAGATGCGCCTCCAAGGATAACTCCGACTATGACAGACAGTTCTTGCCCTCTGAACAGTATCGGAGTGAAATACCTATAGAACGCACTTTGAATAACTGCCGCCATTCCGGCAAAAGCACCGTTGATCATCAGCGCGATTGTGAGAACGCGATTCACATTTATCCCCGATCTGATGGCGATTTCTCGATTTCCTCCTATTGCGTACAGTGACCTACCCACAATTGTATACTTCAGAAAGAGCCACATTAAAACTGCGAAAACGATCATGTACAGACTCGCCTGATGCAGACCAGAAACTCCAATGACAGGATCACGAACGGTTATTAAATAACGGGCATAATAACCAACGAGCCCTTCAGGAAGATTGAAATTTATGACAGGACTGATAACGTACAAGTTGAATCCATACCAGAACAACCAGAAGCCAAGCGAAATTGGGAAAATCCTCAAGTCAAACCGCGAGGCGATCAAACCAATGAGTAAGCCAGCACCCAGACCTAAGGCTGACGCGATCAGCAGGTAGAGGCTGATTCCTCCCACGTAACCAGCCTTCAAAAGTAAGTGGTGAGTAGCGAACGCGCTGAACGCGCCAACAGCCGCAAAAGAGAGATCGAATTCACCGGCTATCAAGATCGGTAATATCCCCAAAGACATGATCACGAAAGCGATAGAGCCACGAATGATCTCAAAAAGCGTTGCAAACGAGATGAAAGCGTGGCTAAAAAGCCCAATTGTTGTACACAAGACGGCGAGTAAGAACACGAGTGTCAGTTCACGCGGTATCGCTTTCCTAGTTCTCACTGTGCTGAACCTCCCGTCGGGGATTCCTCTTTTATCATCTGTCCATAAAGTTCATCTTCGGAAATCTCGTCTCGTTGATACTGTGCAGCTAGTCTACCTCTCTTCATAAGCAAGATTCGATCGCATACCCTTAACAGTTCAGGAATGTCGTCAGAAACGATGATGATACCCATCCTCTGCTTGTCTGCCAATGTTCTTATGAGAATATGAATATCCAGCTTAGAACCAACGTCGATCCCAACTGTTGGGCCGTTCAGAATCAAGATTCTCGGTTGCTTTACAAGCCACCTTGCGATCACGACGCGTTGTTGGTTTCCACCCGACAGAGTTTCCACAGGCACTTCAACAGAAGGTGTTCTGATCTTGAGATCAAGTACGTAACTATTGGCAATGTTTTTCATTTTTCGATATTTAATGAAGCCAATTCTGGATCTGATGCTGTCTATAATTGTGGAACAAATATTGAGTGTTATGGGATGACCCATGAACAAACCCTCGTTGATGCGATCCTCAGGTACATATCCAACACCAAGATTGACCGCATCCTGAATTGTTTTGATTGAAACTTCCTGACCACCTATGTAAATCTTTCCGGATTGCGGCCTTATGAATCCGAATAGAGAAAGAACGAGCTCTCTCTGACCGGAACCTATCAAACCGGTTATTCCAAGCACCTCGCCTTCAGCGAGATCAAATGAGACATTAAGAAAATAGGGCGGTAAGGAAAGATTTCTCACAGAGAGTAGAGTCTTTCCTTTGCCAACGTTCAGTTTGGGCACTTCCAGCTCATCGAGTTTCCTGCCGGTCATATAGTACTCCATGGTTCTTATGTCAACGTTATTTATCGGTTCATCAAAAACTTTTCTGCCATCCCTGAAAACGATCACCCTGTCGGCGATCTCTTTTATCTCATAGAGTTTGTGACTCACGAAGAGAACAGAGATGCCTTCCTGTTTCAATCGACGAATTATTTCAAAGAGCGCTTCTACCTCTTTTCTGGTCAGAGCTGTTGTAGGTTCATCCATAATGATGAAGCGTGCCCCGTGAACTAAAGTACGTGCGATAGCAACTACCTGTCGCTCAGACGCTGAAAGCGCTCCAAGCTCTACATCGAGTGGGATAGAAGGATTTATCTTACGGAGATTTTCTTCAGCAATCTTGTAGATGTCTCTCCAGTTGATAATTTTTTTGGATTCGTGTATCAAACTCGAGAGAGCGATGTTTTCGGCAACTGTAAGATTTGGAAAAAGGGAAAAATCCTGGTGTATAACGTGTATACCTTCGCGTATGGCCTGTATTGGTTCAAGGCTTTTGTAGCGTCGCCCATCAATGTATATATCGCCAGAATCTGGTTTGTAAACTCCCGTGAGAATTTTTATCATTGTCGACTTGCCGGATCCGTTTTCACCGATAAGTCCTATCACTTCGCCATGGTTTACATCAAAGGAGACATCATTTAAGGCCTGTATACCCCCAAACCTTTTACTGATGTGTTCAACACGAACAAGAGCTGACGACACAGGTTATATCCTCCTTGCCTTTTGAATATCAAAGGGACCCGCCTTTGGTACGAAGCGGGCCCCCACAGTGAGGATCAGAAATTATACTGATCCATGTTCGAAGCGTCGATAAATATCCAGCCTTTACCGTAAATCACAGGTACACCGTGCTCGTTCTTGACGATCTTGATGCTTTCGTACCCAGGAACACCAAGGTTCATACCTTCTTCAATCTTTTCGCCAATTAACAATTTGTAAGCTACAACACAGGCTGCATATCCTGCGAGAGCTGGATCCCAGCACATTGCGAGATCGACGGCCCCAGTCTTGAGCAATTCACCCGCATAGGACACAATGCTTGTTCCGACTACAGCTATCTTGTCAGCTAAACCGGCTTCCTGGATTGCTCGCCCGGCTGCCACCACGTCACCAGCCGCCGAGCCAAGCACACCTTTAATGTTCGGATACCTCTTGAGCAGGTCTTTCATGATATTGTAACCAACTGCTTGATCCTCTCGAGTCTCAAATTTCCCAATGCACTTCATATTGGGATAATTAGCCTCTTGATAAGCGCGAGCTGCATCCATCCATTGATTGTGTGAGTCGTTGGTGTAAGAACCTACAAATTGGACGTACTCACCTTCATAATTCATCCTCTTAGCAAGCTGTCGCATCATTTCCTCACCATATTCTTCATTGACAAAGGCTTCAAGATCAAAATGGGCGTAAGCGGTCCTAGCTGCTTCATGCGTTACGACGATGATCCCCTTTTCCATAGCTTCTTTCTGAACCATTTCGTGCTCCTTAACCCCATAAGGCACTATGACAATTGCATCCACACCCTGTGCTATCAATTGCTCGATGATCGCAATCTGCTGAGCTGAATCAGCTACCGGAGGCCCCTGCATGAATGCTGTCACACCGTAGTCCTTGGCAAATTGCTTGATACCTACCTCCATTCTCTGGAACCAGTTGAAGGCAACTGACTTCACAACTACTGCGATCGTGATATTCTTCTTTGGAGCGGCGAGGCCTGTTGTGATCAGAAACATGACCAGTGCCACAACCAGAACAACGGTTAACAAGCTTTTTCTCATACAACTCCCCCCTCATTGTGCGGGATCGCGCTGACCCCGCTGAATATCGCTTTCCTTTGAAAAGTGCTCATCAACAGTCTCATCCTTGGCACAGATAACGTTAACACCCATGCTTTTTAGCTCTTCAAGAACATCTGGTGGTGGGTTCTGATCTGTGATTATAGCGTCAAACACATTTATATCTGAAACCTTTATGAAAGCTTTCTTTCCGAATTTCGTGTGATCTGCTAAAAGATACTTCTTTGAAGCCAGTTTCAGTAGAGTACGCTTTACCTCGGCTTCAAAAGACGAAGAATTGAACGTTCCTTCAAGAGTCCAAGCATCAGTTGATATGAAAACCTTATCAACATGGAACAAAGAGAGAAATTTCACAGCCTCGATTCCGCCTATGCTGAAGTACCCTGGCCTTACCTCTCCACAAACTATTATTGTCTGGATGTGCGGAGATTTAGCAAGCTCTTCGGCAACTTTCAGATCAGTTGAGATAACCTTGAGACCTCTCTTGGTACCAAGTAAACGGGCGAAGTAATAAATCGTTGTTCCTGAGTCCAGTGCTAGAGTGTCCCCATCTTCGAGAAGTTTAACTGCAGTTCTGGCAATTCTCTTTTTTGCTTCAACCATGCGAGTTACCTTGAGATCAAACATGGGTTCATATCCGAGCTTCTCAAGTGAGTAGAGAATACCACCTTTTATTCGTTTGACCGGTACTGTATCTGATGAGCAAATAGCTTGAAGGTCTCTCCTCACAGTAGCTTCAGACACGTTTAACAAGCGTGCCAGATATTTGATCGTTGCGTTACCTTCCGTTCGGACTATATCGATGATTCGCTGGATTCGATCGATCTTGTTCATAACGTGCCCATGATTTCCCCCAATCTTTTTCTACTCCACACAAAATTATACCCATGGTGAACAGGATTTGTCAAGATATGATTATGTTCTTTAAGAGAATGAGATCAGAAAGAAGCAACAATGATCATACACTGATCAAGTATTGATCAAAGTCGATCAGTAAAAAGAGCAAAAGCGAGCAAGACCGGAAAATGAAAAAGCCGGCGATGTGCCGGCCTTCTCATCGATCCTTCACGTGAATCAGGAATTCTTTCTGAACACTTCTCCGCTGGTACTTTTCTCACTGCTCTTGTAAGGAACTGGTATGTACTGAACGGAAGGTCTTCTCTGTTCTGTCTGCCTGTAGAGGTTCATGAGCTCGTACACTTCCTGTGGCATGTTCTCAGAAACTGGCAGACCCATCTGCTTGAGCATATCTACGGTGATGGGATAATCGTGCGTCCATTTACCACTGCAAAGGGTCTCCGCGAGTTCTTTCGCTTTCTCCTCTCCAACCTTTTCTTTCAAAAGGCAGGTGACGAAATCCTTGACCTGGTCCAGGGCTTTCCTGGCCATGTCCGCAAGGATGAGGGTCTGATCATCGACCTGGTTGATATCTTTCTTCTCGAGCACGCTCAGTATCGAAGGGGCGGGGTAACCACCAAGCTGCGGATCGAGTGGCCCCAGAACCGCGTTCGGATCCATCACTATCTCGTCTGCGGCCAGGGCTATCATCGTTCCACCGGACATGGCGTAGTGCGGAACGAACACCGTCACCTTACCTTTGTGTTTTATCAGCGCGCGAGCTATCTGCTCCGCTGCGAGTACGAGGCCACCCGGGGTGTGTACGATCAGATCGATCGGCATGTCCGGGGGTGTGAGCTGTATCGCTCTCAGGATTTCCTCCGAATCTTCTATAGTTATGTACCTTCCAAAAGTGAGTCCGAAGAAACTCACCGATTCCTGCCTGTGGATAAGCGTTATGACCCTGCTCTTGCGTTTCTCCTCCAGCTGTCTTATCAACGTTTCCCTTGCGGCCCTCTGGCTGTAGGCACGCAAGAAGGGAATGAACATGCTGAGGATGAAAATCATCCAGAAAAGTTCGAATATGAAAGAAGACATCCCCTACCACCTCAAAGCAGAACGATGTCCGGTCTTCTCAAAGTTATCGAACCAGCCTGCAGTTCGATACCGGGCCATTCACTTGTTTCAGGATAAGAGAAGCATTCCAGGCCGTCTTCGAGGATCAGGAACGTGTCTTCCGATTTGGTACCCGTTATGGTCGGATTCCACGCCACGACGTTCCCGCTCCTGAGCGTGTAATCGGTTTCCTCGTTGGCGACGATTTCTCTCGCGTTGTAACCTGCAAGCCCACCCTGATGGTGTAAGAACCACTCGTGCGGCCTGTTCACCGAAGCGTAAGCCTTCTTGACTTCTTCAAAGACTTCGTTCAGCTTCTTGCCAGGTCTCGAATTCGCCAGCGCGACGGCCTCCACGTAACAGTTGTCTCTGTGCTGCTTGATCCAGGCCTCGCTTCGAGTGAACAGAACGGATCTCGTCGAAGAAAGGATCAGACCTTTCTTTCTGACGCACACGCTCACGAAGAGCTTTTTTCCAACCTTCACGTTCCTCGGAAGGTTGTGCCTGTACAGTTGGGCGCTCTCTTCGCCGAACACCAACACGAGCACCGGTTCGATGCCCCGTTCAACGAACGCCCGTGTGATATGCGATTGAACCTCCCACTCCGTCATTTCTGGAGAGAACTTCGGCATCACACTGGAAAAGATTTCATCACAGTTTTTACCGATCCATCTGTAGGTCTCGATCTCTGGTTCGGTCAGCACCAATCTCAACTGTTTCAGTTTGTCGGAGACGTTCTTAGAATCGAACCAGCCAGTGTCCGACAGCAGTCTTTTCCCCTGAACGAAAGACTTGAGCACATCCCAGAGTCCCTTCGACCACATGTACTCGGCGAATTCGACCTCGCCCGCGATGTCCTCGTTAAGTTCCTCTTGTTCGATCCTCTTCCTCTCGATGTTGTCCGAGAGGATGTAGACGGAGTCTTCCACGATCAGAAAATGGACACTTCCCACCTCGCTGTTGATCGTCACGTAGTTCCTCGCGCCGAACGTGGCCCAGGCGAAGTTGTCACAGCGGGAGATGAGCAACGCCTCAGCGTGCTCATCCTCGATGAGCCTTTTCAAAGTCTTGATCCTTTCCCTGAACGCCTCTCTAATCAAATTTCATCACCTCATTGTAAGATTCTCAGAATGTTCTGTCGGGACAAGTTCGAATGGATCAGGTTTATCAGGGACGATTGTTGCAGGAGCTGCACTCTGTAAAATTCCATGACGCTTCTGGCGAAGTCCGTGTCCGTCAACCTGCTGACGCTCGAGACGAGATTGATCGTGGTTCCACTCATCTCGTTGATGGCGGAGATCAATCTGTTCGTCGTGGCTCCGATGTAAGAACGCGTTCTGGAAACAGTTTCCGTTGCAAGATCGATCGTTCTGAGTGCGTTCTGAGCGTTCTCAACGCTTGCAACGTTCGTGTTGGAGAGACCCAGCCTCTCCACGTCCGTGGCAGGTATGTTGATGGTGAGCCTCTGTCCTTCGTTCGGTCCTGTTTGAACGACGAAGTTGTTAACTTCGCCCGCCAGAACTCTGATGTTGTTGTAACTGAGGTTCTGCGAAACGGAATTTATCTGCTGCAGAAGCTGCGAGTATTCTTCCTGCAAAGCCGATCTCTCAGAAGGGCTGAGTGTGCCACTGGAAGCTTGAACAGCGAGCTCTCTCAGCCTGTTCAGGGTAGACTGTATCGAACCGAGACCTGCCTCGGCCGTGGACAGCATGCCTATGGCGTTGTGCGATTCGTACATCGCACGCTGATAACCACCTATCTGCGATCTGAGTTTTTCCGCGATCGCGGACGAAGACACATCCTGGTTGAACGGAACAGTGGCGCGCGAAAGCTGGTTGATCAGGCCGGACTGCTGGTTCGAGAGCTGTTGCAGATAACGTACCAACCACACACCAGTAACATCGTTAATCCTCACGATGTTTCCTCCCAGGAAGATTTTACCATGTTGTACAATTTTAATGTCACAAAGAACGGGAGGTGGAAACGTGTTGAAATTCAACATCAAGAACGTCTGGCACATGAGGGACAGGACTCAGATCGAACAGTTCGCGAGACAGTACGCAGATTTCATGAACACAGCCAGGACAGAGCGCATGGTGATCAACGAGGTTGAAAAGATGCTGAAAGAAGCTGGATTCGTGAGCCTTGAACAGTTCGACGGAACGCAGGACAAAGTCTATCTTACGAACAGGGGAAAATCGCTCGTGGCGGTGAAGCTTGTAGGAAAACTCCAAGACGGCTTGAATCTCGTGGTGGCACACATAGATTCACCCAGGCTGGATCTGAAGCCTCAGCCGATCTTCGAAGAAGAGAACGTTGCACTCGCGCGCACGCATTACTACGGTGGAGTGAAAAAGTATCAGTGGTTCAGTCTGCCTTTAGAGTTGCACGGTTTTGTGGTTAAGACCAGTGGAGAGAAAGTCGAAATCCATCTGGGTCAGTGCGGTGAAGATCCTGTGTTCGTCATACCGGATCTTCTACCACACCTTGACAGAGAGGACGCACCGGTGAGCCAGAAGTTCGACGCGGAAAAGCTCTCTGTGGTCCTCGGAACGATTCCCCTGGCGGGACAGGAAAAAGAAGCAGTGAAGATGTACGTGCTGAAGATTCTCAAGGAGCGTTACAACATCGAAGAAGAAGACTTCGTGAGTGCGGAATTTCAGCTGGTCCCTGCCCTCAAAGCCCGAAGCGTTGGACTGGACGAGAGCTTGCTCGGTGCCTACGGTCACGACGATCGTGTTTGTGCCTACACGGCCGTCAGGGCCCTGCTCGACGTGAAAGAACCGAAGCGATCCTGCGGTGTGATACTCTTCGACAGAGAAGAGATCGGAAGTGAAGGCAACGCTGCGGCGAAAGCCAGCTTCTACGTCCTATTCTTCAAAAAGATTCTGAAGCTGCAAGGGTGTGACGACACCGCACTGGCGATGGATGAACTCTTCTCCAAGAGCAACGTGATCTCGGCGGACGTTTGTCCGGGTGTGGATCCCATGTTCAAAGACGTTCACGATGTGCAGAACGCGGCCAAACTCGGTTACGGTGTGGGACTGGTCAGATACACCGGGAGCAGGGGAAAATCCGGCGCGAGTGAAGCGCACGCGGAATTCGTTGCCAGAGTGAGGAAAGTTCTGAACGAGGAAAAGATCGCCTGGCAGGTCGCAACGCTCGGGAAAGTGGATCGTGGTGGCGGCGGAACGGTGGCGAAATTCCTTGCGGAAAAAGGCGCGTGCGTGCTCGACATGGGTCCGGCACTGCTCGGGATGCATTCCCCGTTCGAGCTGGTCTCGAAAGCCGATCTGTTCGAGACCTACAGAGCTTACAGAGCTTTGCTCGAAAAACTCGATTGAAAAAAGGGGCCGTTTGGCCCCTCTTCTTTCAGAATCTTGCCCGGAAACTCAGACTGTACTTCGGCTCTCCCATCAATCCTGCGCTGGGTGAAAACTCAACAACGTGCGCGCTGAAGAGGACGTTGAAGAAGGGCACATCCAGTTCCATACCGCCCGTGAGCCAGCCTGCGTGCAGGCCTCCGTAGAGTTTGAGGAAACCGAAATCGGATTGAAGTCCGAGATTGGTCTTCCTGTAGAACGATTTTTCCTGGTTCAGAAGGTCTTCCAGCTCGAACACGATCTTTAAGATCTTCAGATCGTACGAAACCCCAGCCGACAGGATCTGCGAAGACGTGCCTTCGAGCACGTTGTTCGAGTTGTAATGGAAAGCCACCCCCACAGAAAGATCGTTCCAGGTGTAAACAGCTCCGGCGTTGAAAACGAAGAACGGCGTGTTGATGTAGCTGAAAAGTTTCGAAACATCTGGAAGCACGGATTTCAACGAATTTTCGTCCATCATATCGACTTTCGCCGGATAGGTCGTTCCCGTGGCAGGTACGATCGTTCCCGCCATACCACCACCGACGGAAACTCCAACCTTCAGATCCTTCGTAACGTTCAGCGATCCACCGATCACGCCGAAGTAAGCCGCCCAGGCACCGAGTTCGACCTCGTTCAGATTCATGAGTGAAAGGTTCCAAAACAGCTCGGATTGAAATCCTCCAAGACCACCCACGTTAGCCCACACGATTCTCGAACCGTAACCGCCGTAGACGTTCACACCGTACGTGTGAACACCCTGGACCGCGCTGAGGAACTGAGTATCTGTGGCAAGCTGGCTTATGCTTTCTGGATTCTTCAGCAGTTCGAAAAGCTTCGGTGCGATCGTTGCAACGTTGTTGGAAAGATGCAAGTCCAAACTGATCACACCTTTTGGTTCAAAGAGCGCCGGGTTGAGCATCAGCGATTCCACACCTTGTGCGCTCGTCACGTACGTTCCACCCATCGCCAGGTTCCTCAAAGGTTTGAAGAAACCTGGAAACGTTTCCCACTGGTAGGAGAAAGCGATCAGAGCGATCATGACAAAGATCCATAAGAAAACTCTTCTCATCTCTCATCACTCTCCAAACAGTAGTGTGAAAACTTCGTAGATAGTTTCTTTCTGCGAGAGACTCGTTGCATCGAGCGTCGTGAAGGTCGCCTCGATGGATAGAACATCCAGCATCTCTTTCAAAACATCGTAGGCCCACACGAACTCTTTGCAATCTTCAAGATCGTTGTACAGACCACTCTCAGCCCGTTGAGAAAACTCCACGATCGATGCTGGATCAGTTATCACATCTTTCACGAACTGTTCGTCCGTGATGTCACCATCGTCGTCAACGTCGATCAACAGGTTGAACATGTAGCCAGTGTCGTAGAAGACGCACAGCGCTGCCGGAAGATCTTTTTCAGTTGAGTTCTTCGCGATGAAGTAATAACCGCTGGTGAGCAACTTCAGAACGTGTCTGGCGTTGAACGTGTTCGCAAGCAGTGAGATGAGCGTTCCGGCATGAGCTTCGAGCACATCCCAGAACTCTGTGTTCTGCTTCGAAACAGATTTCGAAGGTCCAAGATCCACACCCAGCTCCTGGAGAACCTCGAAGATTTCTTCCGCGAGGCTCGTCACATCCTTGTTCGTCTTTCGTGCAACAGCTTCCACCAAAATTTTGAGCGCATCGATCAGTTCATCCGTGGGTGTTGCATCTTCGAGCGCCTGGGCCATTTCGTAGACCGTTGAAGTCGAATCGAGCAATCTTTCGAGCTGTTCGTTCGTCAGATCGAGCCCGAGCAGTTCGTTCAGCACCGAGCCAGCCAACGCGATCGCAGCATCGTAATTAGAGCCAGAGAGCGCGTTCGATGCCGCCTGGAGCCTTTGCTCAACACTTCCTCGTGTTAAGAGATCTCTCAATTCGAAATTGGCGAAGAGATTGAAAGCACACGCGCTGAGCAATACAGAAACTATCGTGACGAGACACAGGAACAGCCAGCTTCTTCCCTTCAAATCGATCACCCCCTGCATGGTTTCAATCGAATTCTATCATAATGATAGAATTGCTTCAGATCTGGAGGTGAAAATATGGAACCCATCAAGATGAGCTCGGCGGAGAAATTAACAGCTCTGATCGAAGGGTTGCAGGCAAGAAAGATACAGTTCAACGCCCCTTCGTACGGCAAGGCAGAGGTGCACAGAGACTGGCACGACCTTTTCGTGGTCCTCGCAGGCAAAGCGAAGGTTCAGTTCGGCGAACTGGTGGGTAACATCGAAGAGATCTCGCCGGGTGAGCTGAGGAGCAACGAGATGAAGATACTACAGGAAATACAGCTGGCCGAAGGAGACATTCTGCTGATCCCGGCGGGCGTGGGTCACAGAACGATCGTGGAAGACTTCTATTCAGAATGGGTGTTCAAAATACCTGCGCGAAGATGAAGCGAGATTTCACAGGCTGAGTCCAACTTCGTTCAGAACTTTTTCCAGACGCTGTCTCAGTTGCTGAGCCTGGTCGTTTGATGGTAACTGCAACGGTGCACGACAGCCACCAACCTTTATCCCGCGCCAGTTCAGAACCATCTTCAGCACCGGGATGCTTGAGCCGTCCAGGACTGCGAGCGAGACCTTCGTGAGTTTTCTTTGAGTCTGTTTCGCGAGATCTATCTGACCGCTTCGGAACTGTCTGTACAGTTCCACGAAAAACTCTGGAAAGACCGCCCCTGGGCCCGAAACACAACCCTTCGCACCCATTTGGAGGACTGTCAGAAAGGCCCTATCGGAGCCGACAACCACGTCGAAACTTTCGGGCGTGTCGTTGATCAGCGAAAGCACGTGCAAGAGATCCTGTGAGCTGTCCTTTATCCCAACGACGTTCGGTCTTTGTGAGTGTACTTCTTTCGCAACTTCCGTTGTGATCCAGTTACCGGTCAGTGCGGGAATGTTGTAGAGATATATGGGAAAGTCATAGATATCTTCCGTACATTTCAGGAAAAACTCCACCAGTTCTTCCTGCCTGTATCTGTAATAGAAAGGTGAAACGATCGCTGCGCCATCGGCACCAGAAAATTTTGCATGCAAAAGAAGCTCTTTCACTTCTTCGATCCTGAGCGCGCCACAGTGTGCTATCAAGTTCACACGACCATCGACAGCCTTAACGAAACTTTCGAGCGCCTTTTTCCTCTCTTCGATGCTCAGCAACAAACCTTCACCCGTGGTGCCGAGTGCAAATATGCCGTTCACACCTTTGCCCACGAGAAAGTCCACGTATTCCTTGATCATTCCGTGATCCACTTTCGATCCATCCTCGCTCATCGGTGTGAGCGCCGCCACCGTCACCCCATAAAGGCGTTTCATACACTCTTCCTCCTTCACAGCTTTCCAAGTTTCTTCAACGCTTTCTTGAGACTCTCTAGTTCCCGCTCGGTGGCCGGTTTCAAGGGAAGCCTCGGTGTGGACACTGGAAAGCCCGAGACGAGCTCGAACGCAGCCTTCACGAGCGGTGTTGGATTCACCCTAATTCTGAGTGCTTTGAAGAATTCGTACATTTCAACAAAAACACTTCTCGCCGTTTCTATATCACCTGCAAGAAAAGCATCGATCGATTTTCTCATCAGATCACCGACGACGTGTGAACCTCCACTCACAACGCCGACCCCACCTTGAAGCAGGACCTGAAGAACCATCGTGTCGTCACCAGAATAAACCGCCAGCTTCCCTTCAGTTGCCAGCATGTAATCTGTCGCCTGCAAAGGATTCAACGCTGCCTCGTCTTTTATAGAAAAGATGTTCTCAAAAGCGGCGAGTCTGGCGAGCGTTTCCGGCGCGATATTCACACCCGTGAACAGTGGTATGTTGTACACCATGACGGGAAGATGCGTGTTCTCAGCGATCGTTGCATAATGCTCAAAGATACCATCCTGTTCGGGCCTGCAGTAGTAAGGTGCCACCACCATCACGGCGTCGTAGCCGAGCTTTTCTGCTTCTCTCACATACTCGAGAACTTCTTTCGTGGAGACGGCGCCCACTCCCGCGATCAAGGGTAATTCGTTGCCCATTTCATCTTTTATCTCTTCGAACAGCCTGATACGTTCTTCCTTCGTCAGCGAATGGAATTCACCCGTGGTACCCGCAACAATTATGGAATCACACAAATTGTGCTCCTTCAGATACCTCGCGACCTTTCTGGCGGTTCCATAGTCGACTGACTGATCGTTCCTGCTGAAAGGTGTAATCATGGGAACGAGTATTCGACCAAATCTTTTGAAGTCCCTCACTCCAAATCACTTCCCATAGCCGAGTAATCTTGGCAAGAACAGAACGGTGTCTGGAAAGTAGGTTATTATTATCAGAGCGAGAACTTCGACGGGTATCCAGTACTTCAGCATCTCTTTGAAAACATCCTTGACAGGTGTTCCACTGATCGCGCTCGTGATGAACGCAGTCTGCGCGTAAGGTGGTGTATCGAGACCGATCATGATGTTGAACACGCTCATCACACCGAAATGGACCAGATCTATTCCAGCCGCTTGCACGACGGGAAGTAGCAGCGGAATGACCACGAGGATCGTAACCGAAGCGTCTACGAACATGCCAAGAATGTAATAGAGAACGTTTATGACAGCAAGAAGCAACAGCGGTCTTGATGCTAAACCTGCGTTCACAAGAGTTTCTGTGAGCTTGATCGCCAGCCTTTCTCTCGTGACCACATAGCTCACCAGCTGAGCTGCCGCGACCATGATGCTCACATAACCTATATCTTCTGCGCTCTTGATCAGTATCCTGTAGAGCTTTTTCCAGCCCAGCGTACGATAGATCAGAACGCTGACAATTATAGAGTACGCAACCACGATGGCGGCAGCTTCCGTCGCGGTGAACACACCTGTGTACATGCCCAGCAGCAGCACTACGGGAGCGAACATCGCTGGTAACGCCATCAGAAAGGACTTTGCAAGTTCTATTGCCGGCACTTTACCTTCCACAGGATAGTTCCTGGCACGTGAAAGGATGTAGACCAAAACCATCTCCAGCGCTGCGAGTAAGAGCCCTGGAATGATACCACCCAGGAAGAGATAACCAAGCGAAGCACCCGAAATCATAGAATAAAGCACCATGGGAATGCTCGGTGGAATGATGGGGCCTATGGTCGCAGAAGCTGCCGTGACCGCGCAGGTGAATGGACCATCGTAACCGGCATCCATCATGGCTTTGATCTCTATTTTTCCAAGACCAGCAACGTCGGCGAGCTGTGAGCCCGTCATGCCGGCGAATATCACACTCGCAGCTATGTTTGCGTAACCTAAGGAGCCTCTGAACCTGCCGAAAGCTTTCCTTACGAAGTCGAAAAGCCTTTGAGTTATGTCCGTGTCGTTCATGATGTTGGCAGCCAGAATGAACAGAGGAACGGCTATGAGCGTCGTCTGGTTGGCAAATCCAATCGTCATCATGTCCAGCACGTTCGCAAGGCTCAGACCTTTGACCAGCAGATAAACGATGCCCCCGGCCAGCATATCGAAGGCGATCGGATAGCCCAGCGCGAAAGTACCAGCAAAAATGACGAGAAAAAGTGTCAGCGCCACGGCCTCTCCTCCAGTTTGTAAGGTTTTTTGAAGAGAAGTTCTCTCAGATTGAGATAAATGAAACGACAGTTATCGATGACGATGAGCACCATCGCTATGGGAAGACAGAGTGTCAAATACGCCCAAGGAATACCGAGCACTTCGGAACTTATGATCCTGTACCACAGCACCTGCGAAACGATGGGCTTCAACGAGATGATCAGCAAAAGACTGAAGAATGCATCGAAGAATATGTCTATGACGAGTTGAACTTTTCTTGGAAACCTGTTGTACAGTACGTCGAATTTTATGTGGTTTCTGTACCTGTTCGCCAGGGCAGCCCCTAACAGAACACTCCAGACGAAGGAATAAGATGAGATCTCAAACGCTTCCGGTGAAGGATGTCGGAAAACGTAGCGCAGAAGAACCTGTGCGAACATGCTCAGAAACAGAACGAAAACACACACCGAAGGTAGATGTATCTGAACGATGTCTTTGATCTTTCTGAGCACCTTCATGATGTCACCTCAAAGAACCGCTGGGCGAATGCCCAGCGGCCAGAATCACATGTTCTGGATCTTCTCGTACATGCCAGGGCCCCAGAGTTTGTCGAATTCGGGCTGGCTGTAGAACTTCTTGGCGTTCTCCATGAACGCCGCCTTGTCCGGTACTATGATCTCCATCTTGTACTGATCGACAAAGAGTTTGAGCAGTTTGGCTTCCTGCTCGAGCACCGTGTAGTTCATGAAATTCCTGGCAACTTCCATCGCTTTCTTGATGTAAACTCTGTACTCTTCGGGCATGCTCTGCCACAACTTTTCATTGATCACAGGACAGATCATACCGATCTGGTGATCCGTAAGAACTATGTACTTGGTGACCTCAACGAACTTGGCGGAGAGATCCGTGGGCAACGGGTTGTCCTGTCCATCGATCGTGCCAGTTTTCAGAGCCATGTAGACCTCTCCGAAGGCCATGGGTGTGGGTGTGGCACCGAGGGCACGTCCCATGTCGAGGAACGTCTTGTTGTTCGGCATTCTCAGCTTCACACCCTTCAGGTCCTCCGGCCTTCTCACCGGTCCGACCTTCTCGACCAGATTGAGCTGTCTCGTGCCGAGGTACCACACGTCGAGCACCCGGAGCCCCGTCTTCTGGGCGAGCTTGTCGAACATCTCCTGAACCATCTTGCTCGTCATGACCCTGTACATGTGGTCCAGATCCTTGAACACGTACGCTGCTTCGAAGACTCCAAACTCAGGCATCGCACCGAGATCGGCGAACCATGATGGCGCACCATCCCCAGCCATTTCCAAATCTCCACGCATCACTGCGAGCAGAGATGTCTTCTGATCGCCGAGCTGGCCGGAATGGTATACTTCGACCTTGATGTTTCCACCGCTGAGTTCTTCGACTATCTCGGCAAACTTCTGCATCGCCAGAACCTGTGGTTGCGTCGGAGCGGCGACCGTGTTGAACCTGAGCACGTATTTCGGCGCCGAGAAGGCCACGAGAGCGACAAGCAGCATCGACAACAAGAGCTGTTTTCTCATGAAAACCCCTCCCCTTGAGAAAAGTGTCTCACGCGTAAACGACGAAATCTATACCGGCGAGCTTGCAGAAATGCACGAGTTCCTCCACATAGTCCCCGTACACACCGTGTATGTGGTTCGAACTGTAGTTCGACAAGAATTCCCCGACTGAAACCTTCAATCTCGCGAAGGCGTGTGGCCATTCGATCTGCGTGGCGCGAGCTTTTTCCTCGTTCTTCTCCTCGCCAAAATCCAGAAATTCTCCCTTGATGATCCTCATCACGTAGCGGCCGTCTCTCCTCGTCAATCGAGCGAGGGTGACTTCACCGGGCGCTGCGATGTGGCGCACCGAAGCTCCTCCCGCCGGGAAATAAAAGCTTTCCGGATAGAACTCAACCTTGGCAAGGTTGACCAGCGGATCGTACGATCTGGCGGCGAAGAACGTTGCGTGCTGGCCGGAATTGCACAGATCGAAGAAATCATCTTCAGCATCGTAGTGCCTGACGTCCGCGAACAGCACCGGCTGGTTCGAGACGAGCTTGAAGATCTGCATCGTCAACGCCCCATCAGAGTCTGCTTCCGTCGCGCAGACCAAAGGTTCCTTTGGACCGTCCCAGTCGTACGGATCGTTCAGGAAGGCTTCGGCCACGTCCATGGTCACAAAGTGCTCGGTGAGTTCAGGTTGAGCCTTGACACCGATGAAGTCCAGTTCGAAATCTTCAGCCATCCTTTTGAGTGCGTAGTAACTCTTGATCTGCAACTCCAATTTTTCCGGTGTGAGCTGTTTCCCATCGTAGTGGATCTTCTTGGCGTGTTTTTCGAGCCATTCTCTGGCGCGTTTCGCGTCTGGATCTGGGACCTTCTTGCTCTTTTCGATTATCTCGAGCTGGTCGATGTGCTCGACGTCGATGCCGAAAAGCTTGTTCCACAGGTCAACGTTCGGCACGGCCGTGTACATACCCATAGAACGGCCACCGAACAATCCGTAGCGCTGACCCTTCAGCATGTTCTTCGCCGTCGCAGCCCTTATGAAGCTGATGAGTCTTTTCAACACTTTTGGATCCTTTGGATCGCCCCAGACTCTGTACGTGGGCGTGCCATCCTGCTCCAGCGCGCCAGCCGCGGCCAGCATACCGACCATGCCGGGATACTTTGGATTGACGTTACCGAAGAGCAGAAACGGCCCCGGGGCAAACTTGCTCGCGATGACACTGAAGTGTGGAAATGCCCAAACTGCGTAGTGAAAGATGGTCATCTGAGCCCCTCTGTCTCTCAGCTTCAAAGCTTCCTGCTTCGCCACTGAAGGTCTGTCGACGATCCTGTCCGCCCTGATGACTTCGATTTCGTTGGTTGACTGTAGAGCCTCCACAACGGCTTGTTCAAATTTTTTGTTTATCTCCACGAGTTCTTTGCTCACATAGTCTCGCCCATCTGAAAAGGTCAAGAGTCCCACTTTTCTCTTCATGTTAACGCCTCCTTAGATGCAACGCAACGCATTCGTTTGCGTGACCAAAACATAGTATAGTCGTTTCCGAACTTTGAAGTCAAGCATGGGAAAAATGAAAAATCAAAAGCTACAAAGAGAAACGTGGAAATATCGAATCCTTGCCGGCAAAACGGGACGAAAACGCGTTCTGATTGGGTTTAACCCAAAACGTTGCGGATCGTCATAAAAAACCCCGCCCGAAGGCGGGGTTCGATCTTTCTCAGTTCACTTCTGCTTGATGAAGAACTGCATCGGCATGGCGTTGAGCGGTGTGAAGAAAGGAGTTTCTGCAACGAGCTTTTCTGGGACGTTCCTGAAATTGTTCTTCACGACGAGTGGAGATGGATCTTCTCCAACAGTTCCTATCATCCAAAGATTCTCTCTGTGTATCCTCGTGACCTCTTTCATGAGCTCTTTGATCCTCTGTGGATCCGTGCAGGTCTTGATCTGTTCCCAAACCTCGATCAACCTCTTCACCTCGGCAGGTGGTTCCTTGGCGTTTTCCGGAGGCGTTTCACCTTTCAAGTAGGCGTTGATCCAATCCATCCAGCCCACGTACCAGGACGTGGCATACTGAGACCCACCCGGGATGATCATCATCGGATCGGCGAGTGGTTGAGCTGCTCTGTCGAGCAACCAGACCTGTGCATCGAAGTAGTGCGCACTCAGTCTGCTTTCGTACAGGGAGCGTTCGAGGTTTTCGATTTCAACCCAAACGCCTATCTTTTTCCATTGCTCCTTCACCATCGTCCAGATGTCGACGTGTGGTTGTCCAACGACCTGTATCGTGAACCTGAGCGGCCTGCCATCTGGTAGCAACCGGTACTCGTGCTTGGAATCCCATTTCAATCCCATCTCATCGAGCAACTTGTTTGCTCTGTCTGGATCGTACTCTGCGTACGCTCTTTCCCATTCCGGATCGAAGTAAGCCGAACCGCTGACGAACGACGCTTGCCTTGGCTCAGCAAGGCCGTTGTAGAAAATCTCGTTGATCTCTTCCCTGTTGATACCAAGCGAAAGAGCCCTTCTGAATCTGACATCGTTGAAGATTTTACCGAGTTCAGGATCCTGTGGATCCGAAACGTTCAACATGAGCTGACTCACCGATCCGTTCGCGTTCGACCAGAGCAGGACCCTGTAATCGCCTTTCTTTTCGTTTTCCTTCAACAACGGATAGTTCGCCAAACCTGCTCCGAGCAAGCCTATGTGTCTCCACTGGAAATCCAATTCTCCGGCAATCGCTTTGAGCAGGATCACCTCGTTGTCGGTTATGTACTCGTTCCTGATGTAATCGATGTAAGGAAGCTGATTTCCTTCCACATCCACTGCCCAGAAGTAAGGATTTCTCTCCAGTACGAAGAACTGTCCGGAAGGATCGTTCACAGGTTTCCACGTCAAGATGGTTGGAAGCTCGGGATTCTTGAGAAAGTCGTTCTTATCGTTGAAGAGATCAACCCACGTGTTGTGTGTGCCTGGAACCATCATCTTCTGTATCTCTTCCATGGGTGTGAAATCCGGATGGAACTTCGACAGGTAATGTTTCGGAGCGCAGAAAGTACCTCTGGCCAGTTCCATCATGAACAACGGATACGGCTGAGCGAACTCGAATTTCACCGTGTAATCGTCGATCTTGGAGACCTTCACAGTTTGTCCACCGATTCTGTACCACGCCGGCTTGGAAGGAGTGAGATCGTTGTTACCAACGATTTTCTCCACGAAAAAGACGACATCGTCTGCCGTGAAAGGATGGCCGTCAGACCATTTCATGCCTTTTCTCAGGTAGAAAATGTAGATCCTGCCGTTCTCAAGTATGTCCCATTTCTTGGCTATGCCTGGCAGGAACTCTCCACCTTCTTTGTCCCAGAAGACGAAGTGGGCTGCGATCAACCTGTACAAACCCCACCTGTCTGCCAGGCCCTTCCATGCCCTTCGCCAGGTCCCACCGAACTGGCCGATTTCCTCTTCGGGTACGATCACGAGTGGTTCTTCAGGAAGCCTTTGCTCAACGGGTGGCAACTTTCCCTGCTTGACGAGCTCAGCGAGCATCGGCGATTCTTTGTAGGAAGTGATCTTCTTGCCCGTAACCCTTTCGTAGTCTTGCGGCGTTGCATAGGCGGTCCAGGCGAGACTCGTCACCACTGCTACCAGAACGAGCAGGACGACAAACAACCTTCTCACAAACATCCCCCCCTGTCACTCGGTGAAAATACAGTATTCGTTCCTTCAAGCAATTTTATTATAGTGAACTTAACAATTAAATTCATCTCCGAAGAAACCGCTTGGAGCGTCAATTAGCTTGGAACACGTTGATGGACCGGGTCTAACTGTTAAAATCTTATTCTGGCTCGCGTTTTCGCAGTTTCTCTAATAAAATCTCTAATTAACGTATGGTAAAAATTGAAACAAGCAGCGGCACTCACACGCTTTTTCGCTGTGGTTCTTCTCCGTTGCAGACCTTTGGATTGAAAGAAACAGCAAAGCTGGTCACACTACGACAAAACGAGGAATCTGAAGTGCGTTCAGCGTTTGAAAGTTCAGGTTTGCCGGTTGAAAGTGAAGATGCTTTTCGAAGGAAAGTTGACTCCAATGGCAGGACGATCACAGCTCGTATTCCAAAAGTGGCGAAGACGACCGTGCGAACTTCTCGGTGTCTTACGAACAAGGAAGAGATTGTTTAATGCCTTCTCAATTCAAGAAACTGCCGCACGTATCTCTCGCAACGGTATCCAAAACAATGTGTGATGCACATTCATTAACAACGTTTCCTTGAGAGTCGAACACTGAAGTTTTTCCATCAACTGCGATCACATTGTTCACATGTGTGCAAATCGCACAACTTTCACTCTGCATGTGACCACGTTTGAAGTCGATGTTTGAGCGAGTTCATCGAACGATTCGTCTATTATTTGCACATCGGCGAGTGAATGAAGAGTTGCTCAGGTTGGTGGATGACCTTAAGAGGAATAAGCAGCTTCACACTTTTGACGAAGCGGTCACCAAGCAAGCTGTGGTTCTCAGGGTTTTAAAAGTGCTGGGCTGGGATCCGTTCAACGTAGATGAGGTTCACCCAGAGTATTCCGTTGGAAGCAAGAAAGTAGATTTTGCCCTTAAGCACAACGGTAAAATCAAAGTGTTTCTCGAGGTGAAAAAGATCGGTGAGGATTTGGAGAAACATCAGGAACAACTCCTGAATTACTCGTTTCAAGAAGTCGTCAAATTGGCGGTCTTAACGAACGGTATCAGCTGGTGGTTCTATCTGCCTCTTCGTGAAGGAAGCTGGGAACAAAGGAAATTTTACACCATTGAGATATCCGATCAAGAGAGCAAGGACATCGCGGAGAAGTTCGAGACATTTCCATCAAAGGATAGTGTGATATCTGGTAAGGCGGTAGAATACGCCGAGAGAATATACAAGAGCAAAGAAAGGCAACAGCTGATTGAAAGGACACTACCCAGGGCGTGGGAAAAGATGATCACGGAACCAGATGAACTCTTGGTTGATCTACTGGCTGACACTGTGGAAAAGATGTGCGGTTACAAACCAGACATCGAAACGACAAAGCAATTTCTGATGCAGGTTTATCAGAAAGAGAGAGCATTTTCCACCGTTGGAGCATCACCGCAGAAGCAACCACCATCGAAACAAATTTCTCGCGCATCTTCAGAAACCTACACTGGCAAATCGATCGTTGCATACACCTTTGGCGGACGCAGATATCCAGTACATTCCTGGAAAGAGTTGTTGATAACGATAGCAAATCTCATGCTTTCCGCTCACAGAGAACAATAATCGCTCCACTCTTTTCAAACTGAGAATCCAACCACCTGTTTCGGGTCGAACCTTGACTCAATCAGCCGGCGTTTGCATTGCTTTTGCCTGAGGAAGGTTGGGGCTTTCACGTAACTTGATGTAGAATTATTCTGAACGCAAACGTATGGGGTGAAGGAGCTTGAAGATCACTCTGAAGGATATCGCGAGGGAACTTGGGGTCAACGTTTCCACGGTATCGAGAGCGATCAACGGAAAGCCTGGTGTCAGCGAGGAACTGCGCAAAAAAATTCTGGAGTTTGCGAAAATGAAAGGTTACTCACCGGACCTCGCCGCGGTGGGTCTCAGGAAGGGCAAGACCAAGATCATCGGTGTCCTGATACCAGACATTTCCAACCCATTCTTCGCGCAAATTCTGCACGGCATGGAGAGAATCTTCTATCCTCTTGGATACCACGTACTCCTGTGCTCAACGGATGAAAACGTAGAAAAAGAAGAGGACAATCTGAGAACACTCTTGAGCCAGAGAGTTGCCGGCATCCTTTCGGCACCCACCGACTCTGGAGGTAACAGATCAACTTACAAAAAGATTCTGGACATGCAGATTCCCTTAGTCTTTTTCGACAGGATCATTCCCGGCCTGGAGGCCAGCTACGTGATAACGGACAACGAGGGAGGAGTCGCAGAGCTTGTACGCTATCTGTACGGGAAAGGACACAGGAGCCTCGGGATCATCACCCTCAGATCGCGGTCTTACACGGGCAAAATGAGGCTTTCAGGTGTGCTCAAAACCTGCGACGAATTGGGGATTCTTGTGAAAGAAGAATGGATCCTGGACGGCCGTTCCACCCAGGAGGGTGCGTACCAGGCAGCCAAGAAGTTTTTCCAGCTCAGAGATCGCCCGACAGCCTTGCTCGTATCCAACAATCTCATGATGCTCGGTGTGATGAAGGCCATCAAAGAACTGAACGTGAAGGTGCCGGAAGACATTTCCATCGTCTCGTTCGACGATTCGTACTGGAACGAGATATTCGATCCTCCCATCACGTGCGTTGCGCAGGAACCAGAACAGATGGGTTTGATCGCGGCAACGATGATGATGGACATTCTCCAGAACGGTTCGAAACCCAGCAGGACGGTCCTGAAGGCTCACTTCATCGAGAGAGCTTCGGTGAAGCAGATAGGATAAAAAATGAGGGGCACTGAGCCCCTCACTTTTTGAAGATCAAGCCGAACTCGTCCGCATCGACCGTGATCGTTTCTCCCTCTTTGAACTCTCCCGAGATGATCTTGTCTGCCAGGACTGTTTCCACCTCGCTCTCTATGACCCTCCTCAACGGCCTCGCACCCATGGCGGGTAGATAACCCCTGTTCGCTAGGTATTCCTTCGCTGCCTCGGTGAAAATGACATTTCTCTTCTGTTCTTTGAGTCTTTCTTCCAGTCTCTTCAACTGCAGTTCGACTATCTTCTTCATGTGCTCGAACGTGAGCGGTTTGAATATTATGGCCGCATCTATCCTGTTTATGAACTCCGGTTTGAAGTATCTCCTCATCTCTTCTTCCACCAGCGGCGTCAAGTCGGTTATGCCCTCTTCGAGTGCATCGAGTATCTGCTGGCTTGCGATGTTGCTCGTCATGATTATGATCGTGTTCCTGAAATCCACGGTGTTACCCTTACCGTCGGTGAGCCTCCCGTCGTCGAAGACCTGCAGTAGCACGTTGAAAACTTCTGGATGCGCCTTTTCTATCTCATCGAGCAGGATGACGCTGTAAGGCCTCCTGCGCACCGCTTCAGTCAGCTGACCGCCTTCTTCGTAACCGACGTATCCTGGAGGCGCACCGATCAACCTGCTAACCGAATGTTTCTCCGTGTACTCGCTCATGTCTATCCTGATCAGTGCGTCTTCGGTTCCGAACAGTACCCAGGCGAGCGCTTTGGCGAGCTCGGTCTTACCAACACCCGTCGGACCCAAGAACAGGAACACTCCGGCGGGTCTTCTCGGATCCTTCAAACCAGCGCGAGCCTTTCTTATCGTCCTGGCGATCGTCGAGACCGCATCCTCCTGATCGACCACCCTTTGATGGAGCAGTTCTTCGAGGCGCATGAGCTTCTCACGTTCGGATTCCAGCATCTTCGAAACCGGTATGTTCGTCCACTGCTCAACGATCTTCGCTATGTCGTTCTCATCGACGATTTTCTCGCCTGAGAGCCTCTTCGTGGCGGCGGCTTCGTCTATGAGGTCGATCGCTTTGTCCGGCAGGAATCTGTCGGTGATGTACCGGGCGCTCAACTTCGCCGCAGCCACGAGTGCCTCATCTGTTATGGTCACCCCGTGGTGCTTCTCGAACTCTTTTCTGACTCCCTTGAGGATCTCTATGGTCTCCTCAACGCTGGGTTCAGGCACCATCACGGGTTGGAACCTTCGCGCGAGGGCTTTGTCTTTTTCGATGTACTTTCTGTATTCGTTGATCGTGGTTGCCCCGATGACCTGCATCTCTCCGCGTGCCAGTTCAGGTTTGAGCAGGTTCGCGGCATCCACCGCACCCTCGGCCGCTCCAGCTCCAACGACGGTGTGAAGCTCGTCGATGAAGAGGATGTACTGGTAAGCGTTTCTCTTGAGAGCGTCTATCAGTTTCTTCATCCTCTCTTCGAACTCGCCGCGGAACTTCGTTCCCGCGATGATCCTTCCCATGTCCAGCTTGAGGATTTTCTTGTTTTTCAGAAAGTCTGGCACTTCACCCTTCACGATCTTCTGCGCCAGGCCCTCGACTATGGCAGTCTTACCGACGCCTGGATCGCCTATGAGGACGGGATTGTTCTTGAACTTTCTGCCGAGTATCTGAATGACACGCTGTATTTCTTTCTCTCTGCCTATCACCGGCAGAAGCTTCCCATCCTTTGCCATGCGTGTCAGATCTTCGGTGAACTTGAAGAGAATATCCACATTTTCATCCTCTGCGGTCTTACCGCTCGTTCTCAGATCCCTTATCGCTTCGTACACCTTGTCCGGAGTGACACCGTAGCGGGTCAGCAACCTGTAAGTCATCGAACCGGGAGAAAGGATCATTCCGAGCAACAAATGATCGGTTCCGACCTTCTCGTCTCCCATCCTTCTGGCTTCGCGTTTCGCCTCTTCGAGCACATGCCTCGCATCGGGTGTAAGGTAGATCTGCCCAACTTGGCTGTGAGGATTGTACGATCTCATGCCGTACTTACTCACGAAGGAAGACGTCTCATCCCTGAGAACATCTATGTTAACACCTATCTTTCTCAAGATATCGACAGCGGCGTTATCGCCGTCCTCGAGTATGGCCAGAAGTATGTGTTCAGAGGACATCTGGTTCTGACCGTAGCGGTTCAGTATATCCTGGACCGCTCCGAGCACTCTCTGTGCGCTCTCTGTGTAGTCTTTGAAATCGATCATCGTGTTTCACCTCCTTCGAAAATTGAGGGGCGGTTGCCCGCCCCTCTGTGTTTCACTCGATCTTCACGTCGACAACCTTCGCCTTCACTTCCTCACGTTTCGGGATCGTGATGGTGAGAACTCCGTTTTCGTATTTTGCTTTGATCTTTTCTGTGTCTACGTAGTCGGGCAAGGCAAGGCACCTTTCGAATTTGCCGTAAGACCTTTCGTAGACTCTGTAGTTCCTGTCCTTGTGCTCGCGCTCGAGCTTCTTCTCACCGGAGATCCTGAGCACGTTGTCCTCGATCTTCACGGTGATGTCTTTCTTGTCCATTCCTGGAACTTCAGCCTCGATGACTAGTTCCTTGTCGGTCTCGTACACGTCGATGTCCGGTGTGAAGCTGAAGGCTTCAGACCTCCTTCTGATGCTCGGAGTGAAGAAGTCTTCGAAGAGTCTGTCGATCTCCCTCTGCAGTTCTCTGAATGGTCTGAAGAAGTCTTCGCGTCTTTCGAGCAACATACACATCCCTCCTTTCACGGGTCGGGTTTTTTATTCGATTTTTCATTGTGCACCAGGTTCTTGTTTGCGTACACTCTCGTACAGGTACTGGCCTATCTTCATGCTCTCGCGCTGGAGATTGTCGAAGAGCAACTTGACTCTGGCTATGTCGTCACGGTTGATGGCATCCCTAAGGTCTCTGACGAGGTTTTCCAGTCTGACCTTCAGATCCTGCGGAAGCTTGTCGCCGTGTTCTTTCAGCATCTTGTTCACGTGGTAAGCGAGATCGTCTGCTCTGTTCTTGAGTTCGACTTCTTCACGTTTTCTTTTGTCCTGCTCTTCGTACTTCTGAGCTTCTTCGATCATCTTTCTGATCTCGTCTTCTCTGAGTTTGTGTCTGCCGGTCACGACCATGGACTGTTCCTTGTTGGTTGCCAGGTCCTTCGCCGAGACGTGAACGATTCCGTCGCTGTCTATGTCGAACGTCACTTCTATCTGCGGCACTCCCCTCGGTGCCGGTGGTATGTCCACGAGCCTGAAGCTACCAAGGAATATGTTGTCTCTCGCCATCGCACGTTCGCCTTGATAGACTCTGATCTCGACCTCCGTCTGGTAATCTTCAGCTGTCGTGAAGATCTTGCTCTTTCTCACGGGTATGGTCGTGTTGCGCGGTATGATCGGTTCCATGAGTCCGCCTTTCACTTCTATTCCGAGCGTGAGCGGTGTGACGTCCACCAGTACGATGTCCTTATCCTTGGCGCTGCCTGCGAGTATGGCTGCCTGTATCGCGGCACCGATCGCAACCGCTTCGTCCGGGTTGACGCTCTTGTTCGGTTCTTTTCCAAAGATTTCGTAGATGAACCTCTGAACCATCGGGGTCCTGGTCATTCCACCGACGAGTATGATCTCGTCTATGTCTCTCGGTGAGAGTTTCGCATCGCTCAGGGCCCTTTCGATTGGACCCCTCGTCATCTCGACGAGATCCTTCACCAAAGATTCGTACAGCGATCTGGTCAGTTTGGCTTCCAGATGCAACGGTCCGGAACTCGTTGCCGCGATGTACGGCAGACTGATGTCGGTCTCGAGCTTCGTCGATAGCTCGATCTTCGCTTTTTCCGCTGCATCCCTGAGCCTCTGCAGCGCTTGCTTGTCCTCTCTCAGGTCTATGCCGTGCTGTTTCTTGAATTCTTCAGCGAGCCAGTCGATGATCCTCTGGTCGAAATCGTCTCCACCGAGGTGGTTGTTACCACTCGTGGCTATGACCTGTATAACGCCTTCGCTGATCTCGAGGATCGAAACGTCGAACGTTCCACCACCGAGGTCGTACACCAGCACTTTCTGCTCCTTTTTCTTGTCGAGTCCGTACGCGAGTGCGGCAGCAGTGGGCTCGTTGATGATCCTCAACACCTCGAAGCCAGCTATCTGGCCAGCTTCTTTGGTTGCCTGTCTCTGGGCATCGTTGAAGTACGCAGGACAGGTGATGACCGCTTTCCTGATCCTGCCACCGAGGTACTGTTCTGCGTCCTTCTTCATCTTCATCAGGATGAACGCGCTGATCTGTTGAGGTGTGTATTCTTTGTCGTCTATTCTGACTTTGTAGTCCGAACCCATCTTGCGCTTGATGGATTTGATGGTCCTCTCGGCGTTGAGGATCATCTGCCTCTTTGCAGGTTCTCCGACGAGTATTTCACCCGTTTTTGTGAACGCGACTATGGAGGGTGTCAACCTGCTACCTTCAGCGTTTGGTATGACTTCTATGGAACCGTCTGGTTTCATCCAGGCTATCACAGAGTTCGTGGTACCCAGGTCGATACCCACAACGAATTCCCTGTCGCTCATTTCTTTCACCTCCCGGAACATTTCCACCTTCATTATATTGAGGTGTCAACGGCTTGTCAAGGGGGAGTCGATGATTTTGTATGTTTTCAAATGTGCCTTTTCATAGGCATTATATATACGATAATTTCTATGTTTGCAAACTGTATAGCACTCGTTACCTGTGACTGACAAATAACCTCGCGGTTGGGTCTCACCGCAAAGGATCCTCGACAGCTTGCTATAATTTCTCACAGGGGGATTGGATATGAAACTCACGTGGTATGGGCATGCGTGTTTTCTCATCCAGCACGGTGGCATCAGCATCCTGACGGATCCTTTCGACAGTTCCGTTGGCTACAGGGTTCCAAACGTTTCTCCCGACATCGTCACCGAAAGCCATCAGCATTTCGATCACAACGCGCATCGGCTGCTCAGAGGAGAATTCCAGCTGATCAAAGAACCAGGTGAGTACAGCTTCAAGAATCTCAAGATCAGGGGTGTGAAAACCTTCCACGACGAGGCCGGGGGTACCAGAAGAGGTACGAACATCGTGTTCGTGTTCGAATTTCCAGACTGGAAAATAGTGCACCTTGGAGACCTCGGTCATGTACTCGATCAGCAGCAGGTTCAACAGATCGGTCAACCGAACGTCCTTTTGATCCCTGTCGGCGGTACGTTCACGGTGGGCCCAGAAGAAGCGAAAAAGATCGTGGAACAGCTTCAACCGAACGTCGTCGTTCCCATGCATTACAGGACGAAGTACATCAAGTTCGATCTCAGTCCTGTGGAGGATTTTCTCAAGTTCTTCACGAACGTTAAAAGACTGTCCGAAAGTTCGTTCGAACTGACGGAAGATGTAAAATCTCAGCGAGCAGCAGTGTATGTTCCTACCATCTGAAAGGAGGCAGCACGTGACTGTAGAAGTCCTGCTCGAGGAGAAGACCATCAAAGAGCGCATCAAACAGCTTGCCAGAGAGATCGAAAACTACTACAAAGACAAGACGGATACCCTGCACGCTATTTGCGTGTTGAAGGGCTCGATCCACTTTTTCAGCGAGCTCGTGCTGAATTTGAACATGAACGTCAATTACTCTTTCGTGCACGTATCGAGCTACGCGGGAACCGAGTCCACTGGAAGGATAAGGGTCAAATCCTGGGTGGACGAGCCACTTCAGGGAAAGTACGTGCTCGTTGTCGAAGACATCGTCGACACAGGCAACACGCTCAGGTACATCCTGAACTATCTGAGGAAGTACAAGCCGGCGGACCTCAAAGTGGCCACACTGATCGAAAAAGAGAAGTACCAGCACGGCATCCCGATAGACTTCGTCGGATTCAAGGTGCAGGACGTCTTTTTGATCGGTTATGGTTTAGACTACGACGAAAAGTACAGGAATCTTCCCTTCATAGGGTATCTGAAGAACGACACATGAGAAAGGGATTCATGATCGTTGCCAGCATAATGGTGGCTCTGATCGTTTCGATCCTCCTCATCTGCCTCGACCAGCTGATCAGGGCGAGAATTGGTGTGGTCTATGAAGGCCAGACAAGAATTTTCATCGGCGAGACCCATTCTCGTTGAGGAGTTCTTCGACCAACTCGAAGAACTCGTTCTCAAAGTTCTCGACAGCCAGGCCTCCTTCCAGCAGATCTCTGACTGGATCCATCGAAGCAAGGAGTTCCTCCAAGATCCTCTTCTCGAGGATCCGGACGCACGTGAAAGATTGGAACAGCTGATGAACTACCTTGAACCGATCGTGGAACTTCCGAAGGAACGTGCTCTCAAACGCTTGAACCACGCGTTGGGCATGATCGAAAGGTACAGATCGTGGCATTTCTTTTCCAGGCCCGATCCATCGCAGGCCAAGCAGCTGTCGCTCGAGATAAAGTACGCGCGCGGTGTGGGGCCGAAAAGGGAAAAGATCTTGCAAAAGCTCGGGATAAACACGTTGAAGGACCTCGTGACGTACTTCCCGCGTGACTATGAAGATCGACGCAGAGTGCTTCCGATCAAAGACGTTCTGATCGGTGAGAAGGTCACCACGAAGGGAAAGATAACGAACGTGGAGATCAAAGAACTTCCAACCATGAAGATCGTGGCCGCGGTGCTCGCGGACGGCATACACCATCTACTCCTCAAATGGTTCAACCAGGAATTCATTTATAAGCAACTCCAAACGTTGAAGGGCAGAGAGGTCTTCGTCACCGGCACGGTGAAGAAAGGCACCTTTGGCGGCCTGGAGATCGTCAATCCCGAAGTGGAACCGGTTGAAAACTCCAACGTCCTCGAGATACTCCCGATCTATCCCCTGACCGAAGGTATAAGCCAGAAAGAGTTTCGAAAACTTGTGAGGCAGAACATACATTGCGTTGTGGGAGTTCAGGATGAACTGCCCGCCGAATTCATTCAGAAAAGAAAGTTGATAGACCTCGCCACGGCACTGTACGGGATGCATTTTCCAAAGACGATGCACCAGCTCGAAAAATCCAGAGAAAGACTCGCCTACGAAGAACTGTTGTATCTGCAGCTGGCCATGTTGCTCTCCAGACACACGCTCGAATCCATAGGGGGCATAGCAAAAAAGATCGAAGGGAAGCTGGCACAGGAGTTTCTGAAAAGCCTTCCTTTCGAATTGACCAACGCTCAGAAGAGGGCCCATGAAGAAATAAGGGAAGACATGCGTTCGCCACGTCCCATGAGCAGGTTGCTCCAGGGCGATGTGGGCTGCGGAAAAACGGTCGTGGCGCAGCTCGCCATAGTGGATAACTTCGAAGCGGGCTTTCAGGCAGCCGTGATGGCACCAACCTCTATACTCGCAACGCAGCATTACAGGAGGATGGCTCCAGCCTTCGAAAACCTCGGAATCAAGACGGCCCTACTGCTGGGTGACACGAGCAGGTCTGAAAAGGACAAGATCAAGAGATTTCTCAAATCCGGACAGATCGCGGTTGTCATAGGTACGCACGCGCTCATCCAGGAAGACGTTGAATTCAACAATTTGGGACTCGTGATCATAGATGAGCAACACCGGTTCGGTGTCAGACAGAGAGAGGCACTGATCAGCAAGGGTGCGGCGGTGGACACGCTCGTCATGACCGCAACACCCATACCGAGAACGCTCGCACTGGCCGTTTATGGTGACCTCGATTTGACGATCATTGACGAGATGCCACCTGGAAGAAAAGATGTGAAAACGATCCTGGTGAGCGTGACGAAGATCGACCAAGTTTTCGAATTCGTCAGGAAAGAGGTTGCTGAAGGCGGTCAGGCGTTCATAGTGTACCCACTCATCGAGGAATCGGACAAGCTGCAGGTGAAGGCAGCGACACAGATGTACGAGAAACTGTCCCGGGAAGTTTTCAAAGATTTGAGAGTTGGTCTGTTGCACGGAAGGATGAGTCAGCAGGAAAAGGATGCCGTGATGGAACAGTTCGCCCGCGGTGACTTCGACATATTAGTTTCCACAACCGTCATAGAAGTGGGTATAGACATTCCGAACGCGACCGTGATGGTCATAGAAAATCCAGAGAGGTTCGGCCTGGCGCAGCTGCACCAGCTGCGCGGGAGGATCGGCAGGGGCAGCAGACAGGGCTACTGCTTTCTGGTGGTCGGCAACGTCGATGAGGAGGCCTTAGAAAGACTCAGATATTTTGCAAACACGAAGAACGGCTTCGAAGTTGCTGAGTACGACATGCAGATCAGGGGACCTGGAGAAATACTCGGTCTGAGACAGCATGGCCTGCCAGATCTGAAGGTGGCCGATCTGGCGAGAGATAGACAGTTACTCCTCAGAGCGAGAGAAGATGCCGAGCTTGTGGTAAAGAATATGGACAGGTTCAGAGAGCTGATCCAGAAGATGGAGAGAATGTACGGTGAGAGGTTGAAACTGGTGAAGGTAGGATAAAATGGTGGGTGCGGCAGGAATCGAACCTGCGGCCTCTTCCTCGTGAGGGAAGCGCTCTCCCTCTGAGCTACGCACCCAACCTCGCAACAAGAATTGTACCATTTGTCCTGAAGTATTTCAAGGGGAGGTAAGCATGAAGGTTCTGCTCTACGCTGAGGCAAAGAGGGTACTATCCAGATCCGGGATCGGTGTCGCTCTGAAGCATCAAATGGAGGCGCTGAAAAGGGTGCAGGTGGATTTCACACTCAGCGTAGACGACGAGTACGACCTGGCGCACATCAACACGATCGGACCGGGTGCGAGGTTCGTGGCGAGCAGCTGTCGATCGAGAGACATTCCGATCGTCTGGCACGTTCACACCACGGCCGAAGATATAAGACAGAGCTTCATCTTCAGCAACGTGTACTCCAAGTACGCACGCTACAGCCTGCGTCGACTCTACTCGAAAGCTGACTTTTTGCTCTTCCCAACACCGTACACGGAGAGCGTCGTGAGGAGTTACGGGGTGACCGTGCCGGGGAGAGTGATTTCGAACGGTGTTGACACCAATTTCTTCAAAAGGGACGAAGAGAAGGCGAAGAATTTCAGAGACAAGTTCAATCTGACCGGACCAGTTGTTCTGTGCGTGGCACTGCCGTTCAAAAGGAAAGGGATTCACGATTTCGTCGAAGTCGCAAAAAAGTTGAAGGATTATCACTTCATATGGATAGGCTCCAAGAACATAGCATCTTTGCTTCCGAGGGATGTGAGACAGATTCTGAAAAATCCCCCACCAAACGTGGTCTTTCCTGGATTCATGTCACAGGATGAACTGGTCGGCGCCTATTCTGCAGCCGATGTCTTTTTCTTCCCGTCTTACGAAGAGAACGAAGGCATAGCGGTGCTTGAAGCTTTATCGTGCGAATGTGCTATCGTTCTGAGGGACATACCTGTTTACAGAGACTGGCTTCAGGATGGTGTGAGCTGTTTGAAGGGAAAAAGCAACGAAGATTTCGAGAAATTTATAAAGGAACTCGTTGAAGATAGAGATTTAGCAAAAAGACTCGGCCAAAACGCCAGAAAGGTCGCTCTCGAAAGGGATCTGACCATCATTGGACAGAATCTCAAACTCGTTTACGAGGAAGTGTTGAAGAACCGTGGCAAAGGCAAGTAATTTAGCGAAGGCACTCCTGATCGTTCTGATCAGCCTGGTTTTAGTCCTGTTGATCGCGGGTATTACGGACATCAAAGCCACGATGAACGCGCTGAAGAAAATCACTCTCAAATGGATCCTTGTCACGCTTTTGATCGCGTTCTTTGACTGGTCCGCAGAAACTCTCACTGTGTGGATGTTCGCGCGCTCGTATAAAACGAATGTCTCGCTCATCTATCTTTTCAAAAACACGCTCGTGGGCAGGTTTTTCTCCGCGATAACGCCGTTCTCGACCGGCGGTCAACCCATGCAGATAGCCTTTCTCGGAAAGCGCGGAGTCGAGTATGGACAAGCCACGGCGATGCTCATGTCGAGGTTTCTCTTCTATCAGATCGTCGTGACCTGTGCGAGCGTGCTCGGACTTGCCAGAGCGTATTCTCTGTTTGCGAAGAGGATTTCCAACCTCGCCCTGCTCGCATTCTTCGGTTTTGCGCTGAACGGTTTCGTACTCTTTTTGATCCTGCTCTTCGGTCTGAACAGAACGCTGGCCGAGAAAACGGTTTCAAAGATATCAAGATTCCTCGTCTCGATGAAGATCGTGAAGAGGAAAGAACTCTTTCAGCAAAGATTGCTCGAACAAACCAGATTGTTCCACGATTGCATGAAACAGTCCGCGAAGAGTCCTCTGGTCATGGTTGTGGCATTTTTCATAGCTTTCCTCGAAGTCTGGGCAAAGATCTCCATAACGTACTTCGTGGGAAGATCTCTGGATGTCCACGTCCCGTACCTCGATGTCATCGTGACGCAACTTGTCGTCTTCTTGATTGCCTCTTTCGTTCCAACTCCAGGTGCAACGGGTGCATCCGAAGGAGTCTACACGCTCTTTTTCAAGTATCTGTTCGGCCCTAAGACGGTCGCCGCGCTCTTGGTGTGGCGCTTCTTCACGTACTATCTGAACATCATCGTCGGCGGCATCGCAACGGCGCACGAGTTACAAAGAGTGGCAGCCGAAAAAACCTGAACTGAACCAGATAAAATGCGTATCCTCGTCCTGATTCCATCCCGTTACCGAAAGTCAAAGTTTTCCTCCGTATCTAATGTATGGGGAGCGCTCCTTGAAAGAAACCGTCGTGTGCACGGTGGCCCAGAACGTTGGGTGAAGTCCAAATCGTCGGATCCTTTTTGAAATTTGAAAAAAGCGCTCCCTGAGAAAATGTGAACTTTGACGGTATCGAATTTTCAGTCGAACAACGAGCTCGAGCAAAACCGCCGAGCCGTGAGACGGAGAATAAAATAGTAAAAGGTGAGAAGGTAGAAGTGAGGCCCCGAAACGGGGCCTTTCGCTTTTTCATTTGACCAGTCTGAGCAACGTTCTCACGACTGGATTGAACAACTCTGGTGGTCGGTAAGAACCACGTTTGGCCTTTTCGAACAGCTCCAGAGATCTTCTCACGTGGTATTCGATCATCTTCCTTCCTCTTTCAGGATCCGCCAGCGAAGGATCACCAAGATAGTGAGGATTCTCTGGATCGCTGATCCAATCGATTGTGACCGCCAGACTCTCTGCACGGAGAAACCTTAAAAGTTTTCCGAGGGTACTCTTCTTTCTGGGAAAGTACCTCGGTAAATCCGTCGTTCTCACCTGTTGGGGATCGACACAGAGCATCAGCGAAGTTTCGTTGGTACCGGCGTGCAGATCGCTCGCATCACCGTTCATGCCAGGGGCGATACCAATATCTGCTGAATCGTTCAGCATGTCCTGAAAGATGTGCAGGAACGGTACGACGAGGTTGAAACCGTATTTTCTTTTGAGCTTCGTTGAAGCTTCTGCGAGTGCGAGCTGGTGCCTCGGACCACCGTGGTTGTCAAAAACGATCCAGTATTTGAAGTTCATCTTCGCGAGCTGGGTTCCGGTCTCGTAGATGATCCTCTTGAACGTTCCATAGCTCAAACTGATTGAGCCAAAGACGGGCTGTGCGTCGCTGCCTAAAGGAAGTTCGAACAGCTTCACAACTTCGTGGTCTCTTTCGAGCGACCGGCAGGTTTCTTCCATCACCCTCCGGGCGATGAACACGTCCGTCCCCAGAGGAAGGTGGCTTCCGTGAGTTTCTATGGGAGATATCACGGAGACGAAAACCGTCTTCTCTCTGTCCAGCCTGGATACTTCTTCGCCTGTCAGAAGAAGGTATTCCTTCACATTCTACCTCCTTCATTTTCTCAACGAGCGATAATGTTGCTCTATGACGTCCTTTTTGTAATCGCTCAGGGTCTGGGCATCTTTCGCACTCAGAACAGGTCTGTGAGTCGTATCCACGATCGGAGCGATGTTGAAATTGATTTCACGCATTTCGTTCATTTCAAGGCTCAGAACGATCGGTGAGCCAGTCCTCGGATCTCCTCCCACGTAGCCGTAATAGCCGTAAAGATCTCCAACGCCCATCGCATCGTCACCGTCGAAGTCCATCCACGCGTAGATTTTCACCCTCGGCTTTCGGACCGTGAGCTGAAATCGTCCAAGTCCGTCTGCCACGGTGTAGCTGTCCACATTGCCGTTCTCATCCACACCGAACACAACGAGAGGTTCCCATCCATCCTGCCATGTCAGCGCCGCGTAGGCATCCACCAGACCCTCACCGTATACTATGTCGTACCCCGCAGGACCAAGATCCACAGCAGTTCGTCTCAGCACGTTTCTCACGTTCTCAACCCCGACGATGCCCTGAGAGACCATCAGCGCCACAAGGCCCGTGACGTGGGGTGTGGCCATGGAGGTCCCGGCCGAATAAGCATAAGTGTTCCCCAGGAAAGTGCTCAAAACTTCACTTTGTTCATCCCCACCGGGAGCGACGACGTCGAGTTCTGGACCGTAATCGGAATAACTCGCTCTCACAGCGTCGATGGTCACCGCTCCAACCGCGATCGTTTCGGGATAGGCCGCAGGATAGTCTACGCCGTAGCTTCCATCGTTCCCCGCAGCGCAAACCATGATCACATCGTTCTCATAAGCGTACTTCACAGCGCTGTATTCAACAGAAGAAGGCTGGCTCGCACCGAGAGAGACGTTGATGATCTTCGCACCGTGATCCACCGCATAAACGAGTGCTTTCGCAAAATTGAAGACGGTGCCCGTTCCTGTTTCATCCATGACTTTCAGCGGCATGATCTTGACTCTCTGACCCCAGGCGACACCCGCAACACCCTTCGAGTTGTTCGTCAAGGCCGCGATGATGCCCGTGACGTGTGTCCCATGACCGTTCTCGTCGTCTGGAAACGAATCGTTGCGAACAAAGTCGTAACCAGGAACGAAGATCCCCGCGAGGTCTTCGTGTGAAAGATCGACGCCCGAGTCGATGACGGCGATCGTGACGATGTCGCTACCGGTCGTTATGGTCCACGCGTAAGGGAGGTTGATCAGAGACAGGTTCCACTGTTGAACGAAGTACGAATCGTTTGGGAATATGGCAGAAACAGTTACAACCCGGTTCGGTTCCACGCTCAGAAAGCCCGGAATTTTCGACAGTTCTTCGCGGATCTGTGGTACTTCAGAATCTGTTCGAACCAGGAAGTAAGTTTCGTCTCCCACGGAAAGCTCGTCAAGAACGGTGCCGAATTTTTCGATCGAATGGCGAACCGTTGTACTCACCTCTGTTCTGCATCCGACCACGAATTGTTTTTCGATGAACTTCGGTGCATTCGATCTTCTGATGAAGAAAGACGCCGGGAAGCTTTTCAGTCGAGTGACGTCCCCGACGTACGCGGAGACTTTCCCGTAAACGGTCGCAGAGAAGTTCGGTGGCACCGGCACCCCACAGCTGGTCAGAATCAGAATGAACGTAGTAAAGAGGGCGAGCAGGATAAACATTTTCGACTTTGGCATCACATCACCAAAAACATGATAGCACGAACGAAGCCGACCTTTTCAGTGCGCACGATTGTAGAATCTTAGACGGAGGGATGCTCAGGATGAAGGACTTTCTCTACAGCCTTGGATCGTTCAGTTCTGCCCTGCTGTCCAACGCGGTCTCCACGTTCGCGATTTTTTATTATGTGGACGTGCTCAAGGCCAATCCTGCATGGATCAGCATCGTGATGGTACTTTACGGAATCTGGAACGCGTTGAACGATCCTCTTTTCGGATACGTATCGGACAGAACGAGAACCAGGTGGGGCAGAAGAAGACCGTACATCATGTTCTTCTCTGCTCCGTTCGCCCTCAGCTTCGCACTTTTCTGGAATCCACCTTTCAGTTCTTCGAGGCCTCTCGCCCTGGTGCTCTACTACGCCGTTCTCATCTTCCTGTTCGACACGTTCTTCACGATCGTCATACTGAACTGGACGGCGCTCTTTCCAGAGATGTACCGAACGCTCGAAGAGAGGGCGAGGGTGTCGGCGCTGAGGCAGGTCCTCGCCATACCTGGATTGTTGCTCGGCATAGCGGTTCCACCGTTTCTGGCATCGAAGATGGGGTGGGGCGGTATGGGAATACTCTTCGCCCTGATCGGCGGTGTGTGTATGTTCCTTTCCCTTCTGGGAATCAGGGAGAATCCGAAGTACTCCCAGACAGAGAGTTTGAAACTCTCAGAGGCGATCAGGTTCACACTGCTGAACAGATCGTTCCTCACGTACGTCACGGCATCCTTCCTGCTTCAGCTCACCTACACGATGCTTCTAACGTCACTGCCTTTCTACACCAAGTACGTTCTGAAACTCAGCGAAGCGAGCACAACGATCATGCTGGCGACGATCTTCGTGGTCGCGTTTTTCCTGATCCCACTGTGGCAGAGGATCGTCGCGAAGATAGGCGCGAAGAAAACGCTCACTTTAGCGATGCTACTCTGGGCGAGCTTCTTGAGTGGTTTCTGGTTCATCAAAAGCTTTTTCGAGGGCATCGTTCTTGCATGTTTACTCGCCTTCGCGCTGGCACCCGCACTCATCGTGCTCGACATAATGATCGCCGACATCGCCGACGAGGATCAATTGAGGACGAAGCGGAGAAGGGAAGGCATGTTCTTCGGAATGAACGCGCTGATCATCAGACTTGGCATATCGGTCAACTCCGTGATCGTCGGACTCGTTCTCTCGAAGAGTGGCTACAACGCGAACCTCCCGATCGAAGCACAACCCCAGAGCGCACTCACAGGTTTCAGGATGCTGTGCAGTCTCATTCCGATCGTTGCGACGCTCGTCGGATTGCTGGTTTTGAAATTCTATCCTCTGGATGGAAGCTATCTGAAAAGCGTCAAGGAACAGCTCAAACTTCTCGATTCTGAGAGTGAAGGAGTGAGACCGTGATACCGAGCGTGAAGCGATCGATCGAACTCGGAGGAACTTTCGAGCTCCCTGAAAGAGGAAAGATCTTCTCCAGGATCGAATCACTACAAACGGCAAGACTTTTGAAGCATGAACTGTCTCACAGATCGATGGATTATCGCATCGTCTCACATTCGCCGAGCGATTCGACGTTCGAACTACTGATCGACAGCAACCTGATCAACCATCCTCAGGGCTACAGGTTGATCGTTTCTCCTTCCAGAATCAGCTTCGTTGCTGCGACGAACCAGGGACTGTTCTACGCGTTCCAGACGTTCAGACAGCTTTTGAAAGAACGAAACCCCCTCGAGTGTGTCGTCATAGAGGACGAACCGGATTTCGAAAACAGAGCGTTCATGCTGGACATCAGTAGGGACAGAGTCCCCAAGATGGAAACGCTGAAGAAACTCGTCGATCTTTTGTCCGAGCTTAAGTACAACCAGCTCCAGCTGTATATGGAACACACCTTCGCTTACGAAGGTCACGAGGCGGTCTGGAAGGATTATTCTCCTCTCACGCACGAAGAAGTCCTGGAGCTCGACGAGTACTGTAAAGAGCACTTCATCGAGCTGGTGCCGAACCAGAACTGTTTTGGCCATCTGGAGAAATGGCTATCACACGATGAGTACAGACACCTTGCCGAGTGCCCCGAGGGCTTCGTCTTTCCGTGGGGCACGCCGTCGGGTCCCTTCTCCCTATCACCTGCGGTGCCAGAGGCACTGAAGTTCATCGAATCGCTTTTGGACGAACTTCTGCCACACTTTTCGAGTTCCAAAGTGAACGTCGGAGCCGATGAGACCTTCGATCTGGGTTTGGGCCGTTCTAAGGAGTTGTGCGAGAGGCTGGGCAAGGGAAAGGTTTATCTCGGTTTTCTCCTCGATCTGTACGGGATCGTTAAGAGACACGGCAGAACGATGATGTTCTGGGGCGACATCATAAAGAACTATCCAGAACTCATCGAGGAACTGCCGCGCGATGTGATCGCGTTGCTGTGGGGTTATGAAGAAGACCATCCGTACGAGAGCGAGTGTGAACTGTTCGCGAGCAAAGGCGTCAGCTTCTACGTCTGTCCAGGCACATCGAGCTGGAACTCGTTCGTTGGAAGGATCGACAACGCGCTGGGAAACATAAAGAACGCTATCCTCAACGGCAAAAGGTTCGGCGCGTCGGGCGTTCTGCTCACCGACTGGGGTGACAACGGTCATCCTCAGCATCTTCCAGTTTCGATCCTTCCGATCGTGTACGCCGCCGCACTCGGCTGGAACTGTTCGAAGGAACCGAGTGTGGCGGAACTGCTGAGAGAAACCGACGTTCACGTGTTCGAAGGTGAGCCATTGTCAGAAAAACTCTACACGCTGGGTAGCTTCTACAGAAATCTCAGCGTCAGGCTACCGAACGCGAGCGTCTATTTCGTGGCGCTAATGCACCCGGAGAGATTTCTGGAAAATCTCGACGCACTGAGCGAGGAAGATGTCAGGACCATCGAAAAGGATCTCGAGCAGACCGAGAATATTTTCCATCAGCTTCTCAGCCTTCGGAACCAATCGAACAGGCTCGTCATCGATCAGATCCTGAACAACGCCGAAATGCTCAAACTCGCGATGGAGTGGATTTTGATCGCGAAAAAATACGGTCGGATCGATCTGATCAACGAACCGAGATGGAAAAAGTTCGAAGCCGAGTTCGCTGAAGTGGTCGAAGAATACAAAAAACTGTGGCTCGAGGTGAACAGGCCAGGTGGGCTGAACCAGAGCGTGGAGAAGCTGACAAAATTGCTAAAATTGAGGGTTTAAACCACGACAAAGCTTCAACCATTGCATTACATAGGGGGTGGTACTGTGAAAAGGATTCTTCCACTCGTGTTGATGTTGTTGCTTGTGTCGCTGCTCTGCTTCGCAGAAACGACGATCGTGGTGCACTACCACCGCTACGATGGAAACTACGAAGGCTGGAACCTGTGGATCTGGCCCGTTGAACCCATCTCCCAGGAAGGTTCGGCGTACAGATTCGACGACAGCGACGATTTTGGCGTGAAAGCAACGATCGTTTTGCCGATGGATTTAACCAAGGTTGGTATAATCGTCAGGCTGAGAGAATGGGAAATGAAGGATGTGGCGAAGGACAGGTTCATAGAGATCGAAAACGGTTACGCCGAAGTGTGGCTGATGCAGGGGGTGGAGGAGATATTCAGAACGAAACCGGACACGAGCCCGAGGATCCTGTTCGCAAGGTTGATCGACTTTTCCACCGTTGAGGCTTACGCGACGCATCCCATCGACGTGGAAAAGGATGCGACGAAGGTGAGTTTCTCTGTCGACGGTGAAGCGAAAGAGATCGAGGGCATCGAGAAAGCGGACCCGACGGATCTGAAGAGAACAAACCACTTCAGAGTCAGGCTCGCCGAACCTTTGAAAGAAGAAGATCTCTGCAAAGACCTGTTCATCAGCGTGGATGGATTCAAGGAGAGTCGCGTTTTTGCCATAGAAGTGCTCGATCAGCTGTACTACGATGGGCCGCTGGGACCTTTCTACACACCCGAACACACCGAATTCTACGTCTGGTCGCCCGTGAGCAAACGTGTGGAACTGCTCCTCTATGAAGACTACACACAAACAGAACCATCGAAAATCGTTGAGATGCAGCGCAGAGAAAAGGGTGTCTGGTACGCGAGGGTGGAGCAGGACCTGGAAGGCTGGTTCTACAGGTACCGGTACCACAGCTACGGGAAGGTTCGTGAAAGCGTCGATCCCTACGCGAAGGGGCTGTCTCTGAAAGGAAAATTCGGAGCGATCGTGGATCTTTCGAAAACGAATCCGGAAGGCTGGGAAGAAGACAGCTTTGTCAAGCTCGATTCGTACGTGGATGCGATCATCTACGAGATCCACGTCGCCGATATGACAGGCTCCGTCACGAGCAATGTCAAAGACAAATGTTCTTACCTCGGTTTGACCGAGGAAGGTACGAGAGGTCCAAACGGTGTCACCACGGGACTCGATCACATAAAGGAACTCGGAGTCACGCACGTCCATATTCTTCCGATACTCGACTTCCACACCGGCGATGAAGAGAACAGAGACTTCGAAAGACGCTACAACTGGGGTTACGATCCGTACCACTACATGGTCCCAGAGGGCTGTTACAGCCTGAATCCAAAAGATCCCTATGCGAGGATCTACGAAGTCAAGAGGATGGTTCAAGCCTTCCACAGGAACAACATCGGTGTGATCTTAGATGTGGTCTTTCCTCACACCTACGCTGTTGGGGAAGGCTCGGTTCTCGACACCGCGGTGCCGTACTACTATTACAGAATAACCAAGAGTGGGGATTACCTGGACGAAACGGGCTGTGGCAACACTACCAACTCCGAGAGGTTGATGATGAGACGCTACATCATCGACGTGCTCACACACTGGGTCAAAGAATACCACGTCGACGGATTCCGCTTCGACCAGATGGGGCTCATAGACAGAGAGACCATGGTGCTGGTGGAAAAGACGCTGAGACAGCTGAATCCAAATGTCATCCTCTACGGCGAGCCGTGGGGAGGATGGGGTGCGAAGATCAGGTTCGGCAAATCTCAGATCATGGACCTCAGAATAGCGGCGTTCAACGACAGCTTCAGGGACGCGCTGAGGGGCTCGGTGTTCAACGCGACCGCGAAAGGCTTCCTCATGGGCGCACTGGGTAAAGAAAACCTGGTGAAACGTGGCGTCGTGGGTAGCATCAACTACGACAACAGAATCATCGTAGACTTCGCAGAAAGTCCTGAACAGACCATAAACTACGTGGCATGTCACGACAACCACACGCTCTGGGACAAGAACTTCCTGGCGGCGAAGGCCGACAGGCGCGAATGGACCGAGGAAGAATTGAAATCGGCGCAGAAACTGGCCGCAGCGATCCTGCTCACGTCCCAGGGAGTCCCGTTCCTGCACGCGGGTCAGGACTTTTGCAGAACGAAGAACTTCAACGACAATTCTTACAACGCGCCTCTGTCCATAAACGCACTCGATTACCAAAGGAAAGCTGAATTCATCGACGTGTTCGAGTACCACAAGGGTTTGATAAGGCTCAGAAAAGAACACCCCGCCTTCAGGATGAGGACCGCCGAAGAGATAAGAAAGCATTTGAAATTCCTCGAATCTCCGAGGAAGACCGTGATGTTCATGATCGAAGACCACGCGAACGGAGATGATTGGAAGGACATACTCGTGATCTACAACGGTGATGTCGTTGAAAAGCAGATCACACTGCCTGAAGGTGAATGGAACGTTGTCGTTGACAGAGAAAGAGCAGGTTGTGAAACGCTCTACAAGGTGAGTGGTTCGCTCATTGTTCCTCCACTGTGTGCGATGGTGATGTACAAACAATGAAAAGAAGGGGCGCATCTGCGCCCCTTTCGTTTTTTTCAACGCCACTCAGATTTTAAACTTTCTCACCTGTTCTACCAAACTCTCCGCGATCGAAGACAGCTCTTCAGACAGACTGCTCACACTCTGACTCGCGTTCGCCTGCTCTTTCACCGCCTTCGCCATCTCTTCTATCTGGTGTGCTATCGTGCTGATCGACTTCGTCGCTGCGTCCATCGCACTGCTCATCTCTTCAGCCGCCGCACTCTGTTCTTCCGCACTCGCCGCCAGGCTCTCTATCTGACTCACCATACCGTCTATCTGCTCCGCTATCTTCCTGAACTGACCCTCCACCCCTTCTGCATCTTTGCTTATCCCTTCAACCACTCCCACAACTTCCTTCGTCGCCCCATCCGCCTTCATCGCACCCTGACTTATCTGACTCAGTATCTGCCCTATCCGGTCCGTCGCTCTCTTGCTCTCTTCTGCAAGCTTCCTTATCTCGTCCGCAACCACCGCAAAACCTCTGCCTGCTTCTCCCGCCCTCGCTGCCTCTATCGCCGCGTTCAAAGCCAACAGGTTCGTCTGCTCTGCTATGGAGTTGATCGTCTGAAGTATCTGACCTATGTTCTTGGCCTGCTGGCTCAGCTCGCTCACCACTACGGCCGTCTGTTCCACTTTGTCTTTCGCTTGTTTTATCATCTCCACTATGTTCTTTATGGCCTTCTCTCCTTCCTTCGCAGCAGCGTTCACCTGGCTGGATCTTTCAGAAAGCATCTGGGCAGCTTTGGATACGTTCTGTGCACTGGCTGCAACTTCTTCTATGCCGCTTGTGACTTCTTCTATCGAAGCGGATGCGTTCTGGGCAGATCTGTTGACTTCTTCCATCTGCGATGCAAGCTCTTCTGATGAGGCGCTCAGTTCCTGTGCAGTGCTTGCAAGATTCTGTGCAGAGTCGTTGACCTGCGTGGAAGATTCGTTTATGATCTTCATGGACTCTCTAAGAGTGTCTGCCATCTAGTTGAGTGCCTGGGCCATCTGTGCAACTTCGTCTCTGCCTTTCGCTTCGAACCTGACCGTGAGGTCTCCTTTGCCAAACTCGAGAGCCCTTCCTGCAAGAACTTTGATGGGCTTGGAAATAGACCTGCTGAAGAAAAACATAACGACAACGACGGCGCCGACACTTATGATTCCAACAATGGAAAGACTCATCAATCTTGCCATGAACGCACTCTGGATGTCATCTATGTACACTCCGCTGCCTATGATCCAGCCCCACGGCTGGAATTTTTTAACGAAGGACAGCTTTGGATACGCCTCTTCTGTAAGGGTACCATCAGGTTTCGGTTTCGGCCAGAGGTACTGAACGAAACCCCCATTCTTGTCCGCGTTGGTAACCTCAACCATGGCCTGGAACAAGTTTTTCTTCCCATCGGTTTTTGTGACCTTCCCACTCACAGTTTCCATCAAAGTGGCGCAGTTGTATTTCTGATCGTTGAGGACTTTGCCATCCAGTGACGGATTGGTCGCATGCATGATCATCGTGGGGTAAGGAAGCGTGTCATCGTTTATCCAGAAGTATTCGACAGTTTCGTATCTCAAAGCTCTCACCGCTTTTTTCGCGGCTTCCTTTGCCTCGGGCTCACTCATGATGCCGGCACTCACGAGGTTGTAATAGTAGTTAACAACAGAGTAAGCCGTTTCCACGACATGCTTCTGCTTCAGTTTCCTCTCAGCATAGATGGTGTCGCGGACGATGAAAGCCGAAAAGACTATCAGAAACGTTAAAGATGCGACTAAAACTGGTAAAGCCCACAACAAAAGTTTGCCTCTGATGCTCCTCAAAGTCATCGCCCCCTTTGGTATCATTACAAATTATAATCGCATCAATCATGTTTGAGTCTTTTTACGTCCCTCCAAAATGTCCATAGCTTTTCACACTTTGTTCTGCTTTGAAACATGCAGAAATTCTATAATGAATCACAAGGGGGTGTGGAAATGGTTCTCGAAGTCGCTGGACTCAAGAAAAGGTTCGGCCCCATAGAGGCACTCAAGGGGATAAGTTTCCAGATCGAGCAGGGGGAAATTTTCGGACTCATTGGACCGAACGGGGCTGGTAAAACGACCACGCTCAGGATCGTGTCCACTCTTCTGAAGCCCGACGAAGGTACGGTGAAGGTCTTCGGTCACGACGTTCAGAAAGAACCGCACGAAGTTCGGAAGTTGATCAGTTACCTGCCGGAAGACGCAGGTGCGTACAGGGAACTGACGGGGCTGGAGTATCTGAAATTCGTTGCTCGTTTCTTTGCCAAGAATGAAGAAGAGTTCCGAAGGATGGTGGATAGGGGCGTTCAGATAGCGGGTCTCGACGACAGGCTGCGTTCGAAGGTGTCGACTTACAGCAAGGGCATGACCCGAAGACTTCTGATCGCTCGTGCGCTGATGGTGAACCCGAAGCTCGCCATCCTCGATGAGCCCACCTCTGGCCTCGACGTGCTGAACGCAAGAGAGATGAGAAACATCGTAAGGGATTTTGCCAAAGAAGGAGGGACTGTCCTTTTGTCTTCCCACAACATGCTCGAAGTGGAGTTGCTCTGTGACAGGATCGCGCTGATAAACAGCGGGCAGATCGTCGAAGTGGGAAAGCCGGAGGAATTGAAGCAGAAATACTCCGCTTCGAACATCGAGGAAGTGTTCGTGGAGGTGGTCCAGCGATGTTCTTGAACCTTCTGAAGAAGGAATTGAGGGAGATTCTAACTGTATCGAGCCTGATCTCGATCGTTGCGATATCCGTCATCTACGCTTCGATAGGTAAAAGCGTCGGCAACATCACAGAAGAGATCAAAAAGAAACCGATCGTCGCCGTCGTGAACCTAGACGAAGGAGAATTCTCGAAAGCTGTTGAAGGGGCCATCGAAGCTTATGCGAACGTGGTTTACAGAGGTCAAAGTATGGAAGAAGCGATCGAAGAGTTGAAGAGAAAAAGGGGCGCCGCGCTACTCGTTCTGGAGAAGGATTTCACTGAAAGGCTCAGATCGAAACAGCAGGCGAAGATCAAGGTGATCTCACTCCTGATGGGGCTGGGCATAATGGATTCGGTTCCATCCGAAAGCTTCAACGCCTTTTTGAACGCCTTAGAAAAACAGTTGACCACGACACTGCTCGCCCAGTACGGTGTGGAAAATCCCGCATTTGTTCTCGATCCGGTGAGCAAGGAAGAAGCCACGATGTATCTCGGCAAGCTCATGGAAGGAGTTTCAACTTCACAACTTTTGAGCTACGTCACGAACAGATGGATCATCGTGTCTGTCGTCATCATGATGCTGATCATCATGTCAGGGACGACCGTGATCTCATCGATGGGACTCGAGAAAGAAAACAAGACGCTCGAGACGCTCCTGACGATGCCAGTGCCCAGAAGTTACATACTCATGGCGAAGACACTCGCGGCAACGATCTCCGGGCTCATCATGGCGACGATCTACATGATCGGCTTCAGTTTCTACATGAAATCCTTCGAGATGCCCTCATCTTTCCCGCTCGATGCGACCATGAACATAACAGATTACGTCCTCGTTGGTTTGTCCGTGTTCTCCGCTTTGATGTGCGGTATAAGCATGGCCATGCTCCTGGGCCTGATCTCGAAAGACTTCAAGAGTGCTCAGGTCTTGACCTTCCCGCTGGTGGCGCTCGCGCTCTTCAGCATGATGCTGACCATGTTCAAGGACTTCTCCACCATGCCAATGGCCCTGAGGATCGTCACTTTTGCCATTCCTTTCACCCACGCGACGATCGCAATGAGAAACGTGATCTTCGATAACTACTCCATCGTGATCTACGGCAATCTGTACAATTTCATTTTAGCCGATGCACTGCTCGCCATCAACGTGAAGATCTTCAACAGTGACAGGCTCATCACCGGGGTCAGTACGTTCAAGAAAAGTTTGAAACGCCAGATCACTTCACCCTGATCAACTCGAATTCGTCGACCCAGCCCCAGTTCCCGGCTTTACCTCTCACGTGGAGACTGATCCTGGCCGTACCCGTCGTGATTCGGACCTGTACAACGGGATGGTTCCACTGGAGCCATCCCCTGTTCTCTATTCTGACAGAAACCTTTTCGCCTCCGTGTTCACTGATCGACAGCTCGACATCGTCTCCACCACTACCCTGAATCCACACAGACAGCCTGTACGTTCCTTCGGCAAGATCGCGCACGATCTGGTACATCTCGAACTCGAAGGGTTTATCCAGCCAGTAGTTCACCGCATAGACGCCATGGTGTGCGTTCTGTGGCGGGCTGGCACGCACAACCTTGACGGCCTGTCTGTCACCTTCCACCTGCCACGGTTCGAAAGTGCCGGTCTCGAAACTCCAGTTCAGAAGATGGTTCGTCGGCTCTTTAACGATCACTGTGGCTTCAACGGGTGTATCGAAACCGACGATCTTTCCCATGATGCGATGTTCACCAGCCTGTTTCAATTCTTCAAGTTTCACCTGCCAGATCACAGGTAACGATCTGATGGAATCGTCCGAGAACAGTACTTTAACTCTTTCAGGAAGCTGGATCTCTTGGGTTGCGACCACGTTCAAAGCGAGTGGGTATGCTCGAACAGGTTCTGCCTGTTCTTCGAGCAGAACGTCGTAGTTGCGGAAAACACTCAAAGTTTCAAGCGCGCTTCCCTGAAAATCGAACAGCGCCTGGTTCTCCCACGGATTGCCCTCGTTCGTTTTCCAGCCCGCACCTTTCACGGGAATCCACGCGCCTTCCCAGTAGAACAAGCCCAAACCCCTGCCGTCAGGAACTTGCTTTAAAACCTTTATCAGGTCCCTGAGAAAGCTCGTCTGACCCCGAACGCTGGCCACGTAACCTGCGGTCCACTGCAAATTCTCATCGCCGAAAATGTTCGGATGACCGTCCGCATCCTGCAGCGTCCAGGCGTACGCCGTTTCGACGATCAGCACATCCTTGTTGTAGCGGCGTGCGATATCGTTCAGATTGTGGCTCAGCTCCTCGAGTGTACCGTGCCAGTAAGGATAGTACGAAACCCCGATGATGTCGAAATCGACGTTCCGCTCGACGAGTGCGTCGAAGAACCATCTGAACAGTGAATTGTTCCCACCCTCAGCCAGGTGTACAACGATGGGAATGTTTGCATCGAAATCTCGAACCGCCTTTATGGCGCTTTTAAGCAGCTCGGCAAAGCTGTCGAAACCCCCAGGACCGGATATCTGACCATCCGGCCAGAGGAAGCCGTTGTTCAGTTCGTTTCCCACCTGCACCATGTCCACGAGAATGCCTCTCTGTTTCATGTACTCGAGCACGAATTTCGTGTAGTCGTACAGAGCATTTTTCAGTTCTTCACCGTGAAGGTCTCGCCACGCCTTCGGTTTGTTCTGTTTGCCCGGGTCGGCCCACCAGTCGCTGTAATGAAAATCGATCAGGACCTTCATGCCGAGCCTCTTCGCCCGGATCGCCAGCTCGGCCATGTTCTCGTGGTTGCAATTACCACCGCCCAGGGGATTTCCTGATTCGTCGGTCGGATCGTTCCAGATCCTGAGTCTGATCCAGTTCACGTTGTGATCTTTCAGTATCTCGAGGCAATCTCTTTCGACACCGTTTTCGTAGAAGCGTCCGTCCAGCCTTTCGATCTCGTAAAGCATAGAAACGTCCACGCCAAGGATGAAAGGTTTTTCAGACGCAAAGATCAGACTTGAAAGCATCAAAGCGATCACACCCACCTTCCAGATGCCCTTCATTCCTTCACCGCCCCTCTCGTCAGCCCGCTAACCAGATACCTCTGCATGGCCAAAAACAGTATCACCATGGGCAGCATTCCGAGCAGGGCTGCAGCGGTGAACAATCCCCACTCTGTCTCGTACGGACCCACGGCGAAAGACTGCAAACCCAGCGCGTAGGTGTAGTTTCGAACGTTCTGGAGCACGATCCTCGCGACCACGTACTCGTTGAACGTACCGATGAACGTCAACAGGAAGACCACGATGAGTATGGGCCTTGCGAGCGGAAGCACGATCATGTAGAAGCTCTGGAACTTGGTCGCACCGTCAACTATCGCAGCCTCCTCCAAGGAAGCGGGTATCAGATCGTAGAAGCCCTTGATCAAATAAGCGTTGTAGGCTATGTTCGTCAGATAGGCCAGAGCGAGACCACCTATCGTATCGATACCGAGCATCGGCACGAACTTTCCAAGGAAGTTCAGCAGGTTGTAGATCGCGATCATGAATATCACACCGGGAAACATCTGGATCAGGAGAAAACTCAGAATACCATACCTTCTGCCCACGAAGCGCATCCTGCTGAAAGGATAGGCCGCAGTGGCACAGACGAAGGTTGTGATCAAGGCGACGATGGTTGAAACGATGATGGAATTGAGCACCCAGCGAGAAAAGTAATGCTTCATTTTCTCTTTCCAGATCTGGTCTATCCTGAAGAGCTGTTTGTCCACCTCGCGGTAGAGTTTCTGTGCGTTCGGAAAGAGCGAAAGCTTCATCAAGTCGCCACTCTTGCGCGAGACGACGGCGAGATCCGCACGGACCTTGTTCACGAAGTCGAGTTTGACCAAATCGAGCAACCTCGACAGGTGCTCCGAACTCACGAAAACACCACTGTGGGAGAGTGACAGCAGATCGGTGTAGATCTTTTCAAAGTCGCTCAGCACATGCTCGAATTCTTCGATGGTCTGATCGTAGTTCTTCGAATAGTTCTCGAACCTGCTAATGAACGTTCTGTAGTCTTCGATCCACTTCAGGTCGTTGATAACCTTCCTCACACTTTCCTTAACTTTGTCGCTCTGTTCGTAGGAGTTTGAAAAGTTCCTCAGCCAGGTGATCAAAGCTGAATAGCGCAGAAGGTCAGTTCTGGATAAAGATTTGATCGTTTCAACCGTGGAGGTCCTCACAGCAAGCTCAGCTTTGAAAATCTCAAGCTGTAACCAGGCCCTTTCCTCGGCGAGCTTAGCTCCGATCGATTCTTTTCTTTGCTGGAGATCAGCCATCCTTTGTCTCAACTGCTGCAACTGAGATTCTTTCAGCGCCAACAATTCGTTCGTTTCTCTGATCTTCAAAACGTAGTCTGTGTAACGATCGAGCACATTCTCCATATCGTCACACAGTCTCTCCAACCTTGGCCTGATCTCATCGTAGGCCTTCACCATGTCCCCGTACACCTTCAAACTTTTCTGTTCTGGTTCCACCTCAATGAGCGCGAGCAGTTTCTTGGAGAGGGCTTGGGCAACCTTCTCAACTTCTGAGAGATCTTCGAAACCTTCCAGCCCAGTCGAGAGAAGCTCGAAACGACTGCTGACATCTTTCACGCTTTTCAGGAAAGCAGAGTCGTCCACTGGAAAAACGCTCTTTGCAGTCGTTCGCACGAGCGAATCTTTCATCCTCGTCAGGGCATCTATCGCAATGCTGAGCGATTGAAGCTCGGTCAAAACGTCCCCCTTCAGAAGGATCTGAACCTCGACGAAAGACCTTTGCAGAGGTTCTAAGGACCTTCTCATCGAATCTATCTCGGCTGTGAGTGAGGACAGCTGAGCGGTCAGCGTTTCGAGCTCCTTCAGGGCCGATCCTCCAAGCTCCTCGTAAGCTTTTTTCAAAGCTTCCAAAGCGAGCGAGTAGGACTCTTCATCTTCGATCCTGACGCTCGTCAGCTCTTCAACTGTGGAACGCAGGGTCTTTTCAAGCTGAGAATTGAATCTCTCTTTGCTCAGCACTTCGTACAGGACGAACGCGAGTTCATCCTCATCGATCTTCAACTCATCCTGTCTTTCAGCAACGGTTTCTTCGACCCGCTTCAAATCGCTCAGCGTTGTCTGTTTCACACGGTCGGCACCTTCCTCGAAGATCTTCACAATATCTTTGTAGGCATTCTTCGCGAGCTCGTTCCTCCTGTTGGATTCATCGAGGTACCTTCTCAACTTCTTGAGCAGTTCATCCGCTTTCCACCGGGCCTGTGGCAAGCTCAGTTTGTCGTACGGTTCGACCCGAGAAACGAGCTTCTGAAGTTCTCTTACGAGGACCGGCACGTTCTGTTCGGGAAAGAGAAGATCGATGTAATTCTGCAGCGTGAGTCTGCTCGAAAACAGCTCCGTTGAGAAGGCGGCTTCGTCCCTTCTCAGGGACGTCGTCACTACCCACACAGTCGGAAAAAGGATGACGACGATGAGAATGATCAGTATCACGTGCACGTGGAGTTTCATCTTCCCACCTCTTCGAAGACGCCAGAGAACCTGAAGTTGACGTAGCTGATACCACCCACGAGGAAGAAGATGAGGATCGATATGGCCGCTGCCAGGCCGAAGTCCTGACCCGTTCCTGCCTGGAATGCGAGTTTGTAGACGTACGAAATGAGTATGTCGGTGTAACCCGTGGGCGTGGTTGAACCAGGTATCGGTGGACCTCCACCCGTGATCAGATAGATGATCGTGAAGTTGTTGAAGCTGAAAGCGAAACTACTCACCAAAAGTGGTGCGATGACCGTCATGAGCAACGGGAAGGTTATGTTCCAGAAGCGTTTGATCTTTCCTGCCCCGTCGATCATCGCGGCTTCGTACAGCTCGTAAGGAATGCCCTGCAGCGCACCGAGTGAGATCGTCATCATGTAAGGATAGGTGAGCCAGATGTTGACGAGTAAAACTCCTACTCTCGCCCAGAAAGGATCGTTCATCCACTTTATCGCAGGAAGCCCGAGCGCTGGGAGGAGGAACTTGTTTATCACTCCATAGCTTTCGTTGAGGAGTCCGTTTCTCCACACGAGCGCCGATATGAAAACAGGTATCGCCCACGGGACGATGAGCAGAGTTCTGTAGATGTTTCTCCCCTTCAACTTCGGATCGTTCAGGACCAGAGCGAAAGGCAGACCGACAGCCAGAGACAACACGACACTCAACAGAGCCCAGAGGAAGGTCCAGGCGAAGATCTTAAGGAACGGCCCCGCGATCCTCGGATCTCGCAAGACCCTCACGAAGTTCTTCCAGCCGACGAAGTCTATATAACCGATCAGGTAGATTTCTTCACCTTTCTCGTTCACATCGTAGAAAGATCCTTCTCTTTCGATCAAGGGCCTGTTCGTTCTGTTGTTCACGACGACCAACTTGGTCTTCGGCCTGTCGTTTTCCATGATTTGAATCAGATCGAGCCTGTAAAGTCTTTCTATCCTGAGAAAACTCCACTCTCCCGTTCGATCTATTCTCAGAGCGTATTTGTTCCCACTTGGATGAACGAAGTCAGCTTTTTGAAGATAAAACTGCGCGATGCGGCTTTTGAACACGGGTGCGTTCAGTCTGAGAAATTCTTCGCGCGGCGAGTAGAAGGCCCTGTAGGTTTTTTCTCCAGAAGTGATCATCCTGATTTCTGAGAGTTCCTCAGACCTCGGAACAAGTTGATAATCTGTACCCTCAACAGCTGAGAGTTGAGCTTCACTCAAAAGGACTTCTCTTCCCTTTTTCTTCACCGGTACGGGTTTTTCCGCTATGAAGATTTCTCCATTTATCTTGAACAGCAGTAAGAAGTCATCGTAGATCGGTGTCAGACCGTCGTAGGCGAGGAAGACTTTGTATTCGACGGCTTCGTCCTCGATCTGATACGTGTACACCGGATCGTACAGCAATCTTTCGATCGCCTCTTCCTTGGACATGTAGTGTCCCGTTCCGTAGTTGGTGAAAGCGGTCTTCACGGTGAAGTAGATGGGATAGATGACCAGTATGGTGAGTAAAACCAGCGCCGGGGCAACGTACCTGTAAGGATAACCCTTCGGATTGAAGATGAAGAAATCGATCAAAAAAACGAGCCCCAGAAAGAATGCACCCAGCACGTAATAGGCGTTGCTGAGGAGGAAAAAGGCGATCCAAAAAAAGAAGACGTTCAAAAGCCCGATGAAGCAAAGACTCAAGAACCTCTTCAGTCCGATCACACGCCCGCCTCCAAAAACCCGGGGCGTGAGCCCCGGGCAAGATCTCATTGAATCTGTGCTTTAATCCTTTCGACGGCGTTCTTCATGGCTTCCTCTGGAGTGGCTTTACCGTTGACTATAAGGTTCAGGGCGTCGTCCATCGCACCCCAGACGAATCCCATCTGCGGCACGTTCGGCATGGGTATGCCGTTGCCCGCGCTCAGAGTGAACGCGACCACGTCGGGATTATCCTTGACGAGCTCCAGCACGTCCTTCCTCGCGGGAAGCCTTGGGTCTGCGAGGTACAGTCTGTACATGGTGTCTTTCTTGGCGATGAAGTTGGTCAGGAACTCTATCGCCAGCAGTTTGTTCGGCGACTTGGAGTTGACCATGAAGCCCTGCACTCCGACGAACGGCCTGGCCACAACGCCCGGTTCAGGTTCAGGTATCAGAGCGACTCCGTAATCGATGCCGGCATCCCTGTAGTCCTTGATCGCCCACGGTCCGTTGATTATCATCGCAGCCTTGCCCTCTTTGAACATCGAATCCATGATCTGGTAGTTGTCCGCGGGATCTATGATCTTCTCGTCCACCAAACGCTTGAGGAGTCTGGCAGCTTTTATGGCCCCTTCGTTCGCCAGCCCTATGTCCTTGACATCGAGCCCGGTCGGCGTGTCTTTGAAGACGTATCCACCGTAACCGAATATGAACGGTACCACGTAATAGAACGTCGTCGGTGGAAAGATGAGCCCTCTCACTTCACCGGCGAATTCCTGATCGATCTGCTTCGCGAGCTTGATCATTTCCTCGACGGTCTTCGGTGGCTCAGGCACGTAATCTTTGTTGTAGATCAGCGCGATGGCTTCGAGCGCGTACGGAAGACCGTAGAGCCTACCACCGTAAGAGAAAGCGCTCAAACCACTCGAGAAGAACTGCGACAGCTCTTGGAAATTCGGAATCGGTTCGAGCAAGCCGTTGGCAACGAGTTCCCCAACCCAGTCGTGTGCACCGACGATGATGTCCGCACCCTGACCTTCAGGCGCGGCCGTCAAGAACTTCGGCTTGATGTCCGAAAAGTTGACGTACTGCACTTCCACCGTGACCCCGTATTTCGCTTTGAATTCTTCGCCGAGTCTCTGGAGTATGTCGACCTGCTTTTCCGAGCACCATATGGTCAGTTTCGCCTGTGCGAAGACCAAGAACGCCGTGAGAACCAGCACCACGATCAGAAACTTCCTCACAGTACCACCTCCGTAATATTAGATTATCATCATTGAAGCCTTCTGGTCAAGAGTTGAATGATCCGGTAACAAATAGAGCATACGTGTGCATACTCGAGCTTCAAAGAGATTAGAAAGATAAGACACGTTTCGTTACGTTTAGAAACCGAATAAAGGCAAAAGTCTGGTTTTGCGAGACTTTCATTATCCTGGAGTTGGTGGTAAAATTCAATTGTGAACTAATTCACGAATGACCCGATGAGCTCCATCCACCCTACGTGAAGGGAGGTCCTTCGATGGAAAGGTCTCTTTATGAACAGGCGCTTGAGGTCTTCAGGAACGCTGCCCGTGTCATGCAACTGGATCCCAACATTCAGAAATTCCTCGAAAGACCTCAGCGCACCATAATCGTGGAATTTCCAGTTCTCATGGACGATGGCAGAGTCGAAATGTTCGTCGGTTACAGATGTCAGCACAACACGGCGCTCGGTCCAGCCAAGGGTGGTATAAGGTACCATCCGAACGTGACGCTCGACGAAGTTCAAACGCTCGCTTTCTGGATGACGTGGAAATGCTCGTTGCTCAACCTGCCGTACGGTGGCGGCAAGGGCGGTGTGAAGGTTGACCCGTCCAAACTGTCGAAGGGCGAACTCGAAAGATTGTCTCGAAGATTCTTCTTCGAGATATCACAGTTCGTCGGTCCACACAAGGACATACCAGCACCGGATGTGAACACGAACCCGCAGGTCATGGCGTGGTACCTTGACACCTACAGTATGCACGTGGGTTACACCGCACTCGGTGTCGTGACGGGTAAGCCCGTGGAGCTGGGAGGTTCAGTCGGAAGAAACGAAGCGACGGGTAGAGGCGTTGCGGTGGTGACAGCGGAGGCCTGCAAACTGCTGGGTAAGGACATCTCTAAGGCCACGGTGGCGGTGCAGGGTTTCGGTAACGTGGGTTCGTTCTCCGCGAAGGTACTCCAGGAAGACTTCGGTGCGAAGATCGTCGCCGTCAGCGACGTTTCGGCTGCTTACTACGATCCAAAAGGACTGGACATCAACGATCTGATCGCTTACAGAGACAGCAACAAGGGACTCATCGAAGGTTACCCGAAAGCCCAGAGGATCAAGCATGAGGAACTGTTCGAACTCGACGTGGACATACTCATCCCGGCCGCTCTGGAGAACGCCATCACCGAACAGAACGCAGACAAAATCAAGGCCAAACTCATCGTGGAAGGTGCGAACGGACCAGTCACACCCGAAGCGGACAGGATCCTGCGCTCGAAAGGTGTCACGATCATCCCAGACATTTTGGCCAACGCGGGTGGAGTGACCGTTTCCTACTTCGAGTGGGTGCAGGATCTGCAGTCGTTCTTCTGGGATCTGGACGACGTGAGAAACAAGCTCGCCAAGATGATGAGGGCCGCGTTCGCCGAGGTGGCGAAGACGAAAGAAAAGTACAACACAGATTTCAGAACGGCAGCCTACATCGTGGCGATCGACAGAGTGGCGAAGGCCGTGAAACTGAGAGGCATATATCCATGAAGAAAGCGGGGCGAAAGCCCCGCTTTCATTTTCTTTCGTCGAAGCTCGGATCGTTCTGCCGAGGAGAGTAACTTTTCAGAGCGTTCTGCGAGATTCGAGTTTGAAGCGCCTGATTCTTCATAGCTTCCATGAAGGCTTTCAGTTTTTCCATCCTCCTGTTGTCAGCTTCGATTATCCTGTTTGCGAGTTCTTCTGGAATCTTCGAAAGCATCCTGAGCAGCATCTCGCGCTGTTCTAAAAGCATGTTCATGCGTTCGAAATCTTCCTGTTCCAGCGCTCTGTCGAGTTCGGCTTCGATTTCCATCAACTGAGCCAGAATCTCGTCATCAGTTGACATCCTTCACCTTCTCTCAGGAAGCTGCTCAGTTTTCCTTCGAGTGGGTGATCCACATCGGCGATGTCCAAAAGTGGTCTGAGCACGAACTGTCTGTTGACCAAATCGTAGTGGGGTATCGTGAGCTTTTCTGTTTTCAGAACGAGATTTCCATACAGGATGATGTCCAGATCTATCGTCCTCGGCCCCCATTTCCTTTCTCTGACTCTGCCCATGGCTCTCTCTATCTCGAGAAGCGTATCAAGCAACTGGAAGGGGCTGAGTCGTGTTTGAACCTCCACGACGCAGTTGAAAAAATCTGGCTGATCGACAAAACCGTACGGTTTCGTCAGATAAATGGGTGAAGCTTTCAATATTTTTATGTTCGAAGATTCCATCAGATGGCAGGCACGTTCGATGTTCTTCAGCCTATCACCCAGGTTCGAACCGAGCGCTATGTAGATGTGACCTTCGTTCTCCTCGAGCGCGACCATCGCCATTGCGACCCTATCGTGAGACAGACTCACATGCACGAAATTGAAGTGCACATCTCTGTGGAAAAGCAGCACGGGTTTTCCAAACTTGTCGTGTACCACTTCCACGTCCTTGAAGGAAAAATCCCTGACGCCTGTGCCGAGCGCCTTGAAAAACGCTTCCTTCGCGGCGAAACGCGACGCTAAGAACTGTTTCTTGTTGGTGGTGGATTCAAACTCTCTCAGCTCGAATTCGCCAAGGATCCTCGTCGAAAGCTTTTCATCGATCCTTTCAATATCGACGACGTCGACACCGATACCTACGATCATACTGGATGCACGGGAGCTTCCAACTCCTTAACCAGCTCGAGGTCGATCCTCAATTGATCGAAGTACCGTTTCTGCAAGAACTTCTTGCCGACTTCACCGAGGATGATGTAGATCAGAAGGTCTTCATCGTTCCTCGCGAGCAATCCTATCTGCTGTCTGGCCTTCTCGACCTCAGGTTCTATGATCTCTCCCGGTCTCACGTCTATGGGCTTCTCGTCACCCAGGATCTTTTTAACAAGCTCCGGATCGATCGGTGCCGGAGGCCTTCCGTACAAACCCTTCACGTAATCCCTCACTTCGCGCGTCACCTTCGCGTACCTCTCCCCGGTGAGCACGTTGAGCACGGCCTGAACACCGACGATCTGGCTGGTTGGTGTGACCAACGGAGGATAACCCAGATCTTTCTGCACCCTCGGTATTTCCTCGAGCACCTGAGAGAGTTTGTGGAGCATCTTCTGTTCCTGCAACTGCTTTATCATGTTCGAATACATGCCTCCAGGCACCTGGGCCTGAAGAACACGGAAATCTATACTCGTCATGTTCACATCGTACTGTGCGTATTTCTGTCTCACCTTCGTGAAGTGCTCGTTCAAAAAGGCCAGCAGGTCCCATTTCGGTGGCGGGAGCAGGCCCTCTTTGCTCAAAGAATAGTAGATGGGTTCGAACGGTGGCTGGGAAGTACCGAGTGCGAAAGGAGAAAGTGCCGTGTCTATGATGTCCGCACCAGCATCGATGGCAGCCTGGTAATTGAGTGGTGCGAGACCGCAGGTGCAGTGCGAATGAACGTCCACGGGCAGGGCGAACCTTTCTTTGAGTGCCTTCACCAGCCTGTACGCGTCCCTGGGGCTGAGCAAGCCCGCCATATCCTTTATACAGATGGAATCCACTCCGAGTTCGACGAGCTTTTCAGCGTAGTCCAGATAGTACTCGAGCGTGTGCACGGGACTCACCGTGTAAGAAATGGCTCCTTGTACGTGCATACCGCACTTCTTCGCTTCGTCTATGGCCACCATCAGGTTGCGTTCGTCGTTGAGCGCATCGAAGACTCTGACGATGTCCATTCCGTTTTCAGCCATCTTTCTCACGAAGAGTCTCACCGTGTCGTCCGCGTAGTGCCTGTAACCCACCAGGTTCTGACCCCTGAGGAGCATCTGAAGCTTCGCGTTTTTGATTTTCTCCCTGATCTTTCGCAAACGCTCCCAGGGATCTTCGTTGAGGAACCTCACCGCCACATCGAAGGTCGCGCCTCCCCACATCTCGAGCGAATAGAAACCCACTTGGTCCATCGCCTCGAGCGCGGGGAGCATGTCGCTCGTAGACATGCGCGTGGCGATGAGCGATTGATGACCATCCCTGAGCGTGGTATCGACAAACTTCATTCTCTCACCTCCTTCTCTGATCGAAGTATTCGAGCAGTTCAACCGCCAAACTCACACGGTCTTCGAAACTGTCGATGAGTGCGAATTCTTCTTCGGAATGGAACCTTCCACCGCACAGTCCAAGCCCATCCAGCGTCGGCACTCCGAACGCGGTGAAGAAGGCCCCATCTGCTCCTCCACTGGAATGTTCCAGCTCGAAACGCTTGCCAAGGTTTTGAAAAACCTTTTCGAGTGCGCACTTCATCTCATCCATGAACAGCATGGGAGGCCTTCTCTCGATGAGACTGTAAGTACAAGAGGTCCGTTCTATACGATTCTCGCTAACTATCTCGACCAGCCTCTTTTCGAATTCTCTGAGTTCCTCAATGTTTGAGAATCTCACATCGCAGTAGATCCTGCACAGATCGGGTGTTATGTTCGATTTCTCACCACCGTTCATGATCGTTGGATTGACGGTCAGGCCACCGATGTGACCGTTGAGCGAATAGAGTTCACAGACCTTGTAAGACGCTTCGACGATCGCGTTGGCTCCTTCTTCCAGTCTCGAAGCGTGTCCTTTGACACCCTTCACTTCGATGTTGAGCGACGCGATACCCTTTCTCGAAGCGACCAGTTCTTTGTGAATCCCTCCAGGTTCGAAGGAAAGACAGCAAACACTCTCCCTGGCGTATTTTTCGAACGTCTCTCTGCTCTCCTTCGAACCCAGCTCTTCGTCGACGTTCAGAACGACGCACAAACCATCCAGATTCTTTCTCATCGCCTCTTCAACCACTGCGACGAGCAACACGGCACCACCTTTCATGTCCGCAACGCCCGGTCCTCTTGCAACGTTGTCCTGCAACGTGAACGGTCTTCGACTCGCCTCACCTTCCTTGAAGACCGTATCGAGATGACCTATGAGCGTTAGATAAGGTGGTTTACCTTTCAAAGCCACGTGTGCGGCACTCTCACGATGAACGTGGAAACCATAATCTTTCAAAATATCAGCCACGAACTGGGTTCTTTCGAGCTTCGCAGAGTTGTCCAGGTCGAACCCTGTATCGGTGTTGACCAGCCTTTCGAGCAGCTCCAGCCATTTCTTATCCATCCTGATCACTCACAGACCCAATTCCTTTATCGTCAAAATGATCTTTATCCTTCCAGGTTGATTTTTCGAATCGTGAACGATGTGATAATGTCTGCATATCCTCTGCGGAGAATCACAATCCTGGCAGATGCCTGTCACCGCGCACGGGGTGGAGAGAGACAATCTCTTTGCGTTCATAGGAGCGATGTATCTGATCCTCTCTCTCGCCGCGTCCAGGTCTTCCACGATCTTGTTGGCACTGACGATCAGGATGACGTTCTTCGGACCGTACGTTACAGCCGCGACCCTGTTTCCCCCACCATCCATGAACACGAGTTCTCCATCCATGGTGATGGCGTTCGCACTGCATAAATAGTAATCCGCTTTGAAGGCTTCGAGTTCGATGGCTCTCCTGTCCGGTGCGCTGTACCTGTCGAGGAAGTTGTATTTGCCGGACCTGAGCAGATCGAGAACACCTGTTTCCACGAGCGTGACGGAACCACCCGAACTCACGGTTGATCCAGCAGGTATGAGCCTTTCAACGTGTTCCAGCACCTGCTTTTCGTCCTCCGCGATGTACACCTCAAAACCCTTTTTCTCCAGAACTGGTTTTATAGCTTTGCAGAGTGATTCGTACTTGAACCTGTAAAGTTCTGCGCGCACCATGGCACCTCCCAATCAAGATTATCTCACACGGTTTTTGATGATTGTGGGTTATTTTTCACAGAATTGGGTGAACCGTGTTTGAATATAGTGAAAGATCTCGCTGGAGCTTCAAATAATTTGTTGTATCTCGTCCAACAAAAAGTTGTACTATATACCAATTCATTGTATACTCGGGAGGGGTTGCGATGAAGAGGCTGCACCCGATCCTCAAGGCGTTCGTTCCGATGGTGAAAGCGCTCGCCGAAACGCTGGGGCCGGATTACGAAGTGGTACTGCACGACGTTTCCGATCCGGAGCATTCCGTCGTGGCCATAGAGAACGGCCATGTGACGGGCAGAAGCGTCGGTTCTCCCCTCACGGACTTCGGACTGTACCTCTTGAGATCGCCCAGGTTCAGGAACGTGGATTACGTCGCGAACTACATGACGCGGACGAGGGAAGGGAAAAAACTCCGTTCGACCACCGTGTTCATAAGGGACGAAGCCGGCGAAATCGTTGGTTTTCTCTGCATCAACTACGACACGACCAAGGCGCTCATCGTGAAGGAATTTGCGGAGCAGCATTTGAAGTTTCAGAACCTCGAAGAGATCACCGGAGCTAAGGAAGAAAGGTTCGCCAGTAAGGTTGAAGAACTCCTCGCCGAAGCTATGCAGGAGGTAAAGAGTCTCACAGGAAAGCCTCTCAGGTTCGCCAGCAAGGAAGAGAAGCTCGCCGTGATAAAGAAACTCGACGAGAAAGGATTCTTCCTGCTGAAAGGTGCTGTGGAAATGCTCGCTCAGGAACTTGGAAACTCCAAGTTCACGGTGTACGCGTATCTGAGAGAAGCGAGAAGAAAAGGTGACTCAATAATGATCTGAAGGAGGTGCTGACGGTGAAAATCATCCAGACCGATGCCGCCCCCAAGGCCATAGGACCTTACTCTCAGGCAGTGAAAGCGAACGGCTTCGTGTTCGTCTCGGGTCAGATACCGCTCGATCCAGAAACGGGACAGCTCGTCGATGGGGATATAAAGAATCAAACCAGGAGAGTTTTTGAAAACATCAAGGCGATCCTGGCCGCGGCTGGCTGTGACCTGAGCAACGTTGTCAAAGTCACGGTGTTCACCGACGACATCTCGAATTTCTCCGCCATCAACGAAGTTTACAGCGAATACTTCAGCACGCACAAACCTGCAAGATCTTTCGTGGAAGTCTCGGCGCTCCCCAGAAACGCGCACGTCGAGATCGAGGTCATAGCGGCCAAGGGGGCCAAAGCATGAAAGAACCATACTCTGCAGGAATGTTGAATTTCGATCCGTACGCGAAGAAACAACCCGTCGTTGGCAGGATCGTGGCCGTTCTCAGAGGAAGGCTGGAAAACAGGAACCTCAACATTATTGAGCCCCGTTCGAGGGCGTTGAAAGTGGGAGAAATTCACGAGCTGATCATGACAGACGAGAGAGAAGCGGCTCCCGGAAAAGTGGTGAACCGCATCGCGTACGTTGCTTTCATTGAGATCGTCCAGGGAGGCGTCGTAGTATCGAAGGATCAGGTCGAGCTGAGCGACGGCAGGCGCCTTGGAACGCTCGTCGGTTTCGATGAGACACACATGCCCAACCACGAGAACATCGTGATCTACTCGGATCAGTTGATGAGTGGAGAAGAACTGGGACTTCAAATCGGTGAGAGTGTCGTTTTCTACAAGGAGGGATGAGCATGTTCAAGTACAGATATCATCTGTACAGGCATTTGAAACAGTCTCTGCCGAAGATTCTGGAAGAAGCTAAGAAGGCCGCGGACGAGATAGGAATTCCCAAAGACTGGAGAGGGAAGTTCGGACTCACCGGCGCGATATCCGGTTGCCACGGTCTCGTGACCAGAGAGGTGGACGAGGCGATCAGCGCCGTGGCACGCGAGGTGATTCCGAACAAAGTCTTCGCCGACGAGATCAGAGACATCGTCAAGGATTATTACGGCGACGATTACGATGCACTTTTGGTCAGCACCTGTGAGGCGGCGCTGTGGCTCAGCTTCGACGTGCTGGTGTCCCCACCGTTCACAGGCAGGGGTGACAATTACAGAACCCGCTACATCGTACCTTACGAAAGACACCTTCACCACCATGGAGGCTACGGCAGACCCTTCCCGCCACGGTACAAGGACATATTTGCAGACAGGGGCTGCACTGCGGGCGAGCTGGGTTTCTACGGGAAGAGACTTGAGAATGTCGACGTCATCATAGTTCCCATGGCTGGCGCACGCTACACGGTGCACGGAATAAAGTACCATCCAGCGATCCTTCTGAGCGGTGTCAAGGCAGAGGAAACGGCGAAGCGAATAAGAAAAGTTGCGGAACAGCACATAGAAATGCTTGCCGGTTTCTCATCGCTCGGATACGACACAATCGGTTACGGCTACGGAGAAAAAGACGAAGAGGGCGTACCCATACTGCAAAAAAGACTCGGAGAGCTCGCAGAAGAGTTCAACGTGCCGTACATCGTGGACAACGCCTGGGGTGTGCCTTTCATCGGAACTGATCCGAGAAAGATCGGCGCGTGGGTCATAACCTACAGCATGGACAAAGCTGCGGGAGCTCCGACCTGTGGCTTGATCATCGGAAGAGAGGAAGTCATGGTGCAGATAAGGAGGGCGATGGGTACACACGGCGACAGATACGGTACGCCGTCGAGCTACGGTAAGGCCGCGTACGTGACGTTCGACCCGGGCAAGGAAGCGCTCGCAGGGGCCATCGCCGCCCTGAAAGCCCTGAGGAACAAGGCTGACAAGTTCAAAAGGAACGTCGACAGACTCTACGAAATCACCGTGGAAGAGTTCTCCAACCTCGATGCCCGCATCAGACACATCTTCAAGATCTCCAAGAGTTACAACTCGGGCGCCGTGGAAATCAACTACGACGATTGCTGGGAAAAGGGTGTACCGTTCCCGATCTTCCCGATCGAGGACATGTACGCGGGCACGAACATACTCCAGATCGGCACCGATGCGATGGGCATCATTCAAACGATCGCGTACGATGGAAACATATTCATCTCACTCGGACTCGGCACGACGGATGAAAATGGTGATATCATTGAAGACAAAACAAGACTCGCGGTCAGAGGTCTCGTCAAGCTCATAGAGATCGTCGCTAAATATTCCAATGTTCTGTGATGGGGTGGTCCCATGGCGAGGGCACCGAGGGTAGTCGTGGTCGGAGGAGGGTGGGGTGGTTGTGCGGCCGCCGCGGCCGCACGTAAAGCTGGAGCAGAGGTCATCCTCATCGAAAGGACGGACATGTTGCTCGGCACAGGCTTGGTTGGAGGCATTTTCAGAAACAACGGCAGATTCACGGCTGCCGAAGAGATGCTGGAGATGGGTGCGGACATCTTCAGCGTGATGGACAGGTGCGCCATCCACAAGAACGTTGAATTTCCCGGCCACAAGCACGCGAGTCTGTACAACGTCTACAAGATCGAACCAGCGGTTCGAGAGTACCTCATAAACCTCGGTGTTCAGATCCTCACGAACGCACGCGTCATAGACGCGGCGAAGGAAGGCAACAGGATCGTTTGTGTTGTGGTCGAGAAGCATGAACCGATCCATGGAGATACGTTCGTCGACGCAACGGGCACTTCTGCCGTACCGGCCAACTGCACGAAGTACGGTAACGGCTGTGCCATGTGCATTCTCAGGTGCCACAGTTTCGGCCCGAGAGTCAGCATCACGACGAAGGTTGGAGTGGAAGAGTGGGTTGGTAAACAGCCCAACGGCAGCGTTGGTGCCATGAGTGGGTCTTGTAAACTCGTCAAAGACTCCATTGATCCGGGTATCGTGAAGGAGCTCGAAGAGAAAGGATGCGCGCTCGTACCAGTGCCTCCGGAAGTGAGAGAAGAAGAAAAGCTTTTGAGCATGAAGGCGTGTCAGCAGTACGCACTGCCAGAATTCGTAGAAAATTTGGTTCTGCTCGATACGGGTCCCGTGAAGCTGATGACTCCTTTCTTCCCACTCGAACAGCTTCGAAAGATCCCCGGAATGGAAAAGGCCCGCTACGAAGATCCCATCGCCGGTGGGAAAGGTAATTCTATGAGGTACTTCGGTTTTGCCAACTGTACGCCCGAACTGCAGGCGATAGGTCCGGTTGACAATCTGTTCTGTGCCGGTGAAAAGGCCGGGGCGATGGTGGGACACACCGAGGCGATCGTCACCGGTACGCTGGCGGGTCACAACGCGGTGAGGAAAGCCGTCGGTGAGAAATTGCTCAGATATCCTGATGAACTTGCGGTCGGAGACTTCGTCAACCACGTGATCGAAGAGATGAAAAAAGAGGAAGGCCGCCAGTACAAGTACACCTTTTCAGGTTCGATCTATTTCAAACGCATGGTCCAGAAAGGTCTCTACACGACCGACATTGAACAGATCAAGAAAAGGGTGCGTGAAGCCAATATGAGCAACATCTTCAACACCAAACTGGTGTGAGGGGGTGGCGTTCGCGTGGTGGAATTGACGCTGGCTCACTGGCTGTACCTCGTCTTCATGGTACTGGTACTCGTGACCATGTTTCTGCGAAAAGACACACCACTGATCTGTCTGCTCGGAGCACTGCTCATCGGCTGGGCGGTCACAAAATCGTTCATCGGAGCCATCCAGTCCGTGTTCAACGCGATCGTCGTCGCAGGTGTGGAACTGCTCGGTATCGTGGTCGTTATCTCGCTCATGGTGGCGCTCTCGAAGCAGATGGAGAAGAGTGGAGCGGCAGCTGTGCTGATCAGAACGCTCGGCAAACCGATCAAGGGCCCGAGGTCTGCGTTCTGGTTCGTGGGTATCATCACGGCGATCCTGGCACTGTTCATCTGGCCCACGCCTTCTGTGGCACTGATCGGTAGCTTGCTCGTTCCCGTGGCCGTCAGCGCTGGTCTCTCTCCAGTCGGTGCCGGTGTGGCGATCGCGATGTTCGCTTACGGTGTGTCCCTCACTACAGACTTCGTCATTCAGGGCGCACCAACACTGACTGCAAAGGCTGCGGGGATAGGCGTTGGAGAAGTCATGGTCGCGATGGTACCTCTGATCATCGTCTACGCGGTGGTGTCGATCCCGCTGGCATACTTCTGGACCATGAAGGCGAACAAGAACTACGATCCGCGCAAGGACATCGAGCTTTTTGGAGAAAGCGTCATGAAAGCCAAAAGTGAAGAGTTCAGCACGTTCGCGAAGGTGGAAGCAGCGGTGGTTGCCCTCGCCTTCTTGATCGACATCGTCCTGATGCTCGCGCTGAAACTGCGTGGAGGAGATGCGACGGCTCTGCTCGGTGGTACCGCGGCGATGTTGCTGTTCGTGTTCACGCTCCTGCAGTACAAAGGAGAAGGCCTCGAGATCGGAGTCGATTTCCTCAGGGACGGTTTCATGTTCGGTGTCAAGATCTTCGCACCTGTTTTCATCATCGCTGCCATGTTCTACATGGGCAGTGGTGCTGCGAAACAGATCTTCGGTGATGCGGGAAGACCTCTGCTCTTCGATCTGGCCAACGCGCTCGCACAGAAAGTGCCTCTGAACAAGTATGCCGTCGCTCCGATGCAGGCAATAATTGGAGCGATCACGGGCCTTGATGGTTCTGGCTTTTCAGGTCTTCCTCTCGTAGGAACGCTCGCCGGTGGTCTGGCACCCGTGGCGAAGGTGAAGACCTCAGTACTGGCTGCGCTCGGTCAACTCACGGCGGTCAACTGCGGTGGAGGAACGATCGTTCCTTGGGCTTTGATCGCCGTTGCGGCCGTTTGCAAGACGAAGCCTGAAGAGATCGCAAGGAAGAACTTCGTTCCAGTGATCCTCGGTTACGTGGCCGCCACGATAGTAGCGATGATCCTCATGTGAAACATGAGGGGGCGCTTTTGCGCCCCCTTCTTGGGGGTTGGACTGTGAAGATAAGGTTCTTCAAGATGAACGGAGCGGGGAACGATTTCATCGTCATAGACAACAGAGAGAACGTGCTCGCAAATTTCGATATAAACCATTTTGTTCGCATGGTGTGCCGCCGGGGTAAATCCATCGGTGCGGACGGGCTCATGTTGCTCGAACCTTCAGAAACCGTGGACTTCAAAATGAGATACTTCAACAGCGATGGCTCTGAAGGGGAGATGTGTGGCAACGGAGCCCGGTGCATCGCGAGGTTTGCGAATCTGATCGGTGTTGCTGGTGAGCGCATGCGTTTTGAAACCATCTCCGGGATACACGAAGCGGAAATCCTGGGCGAAGAGGTGCGCATCAAGTTTCCAAACCTCAGCCTGCACGACTTCGAACTATTTCAGAAACGAGATTTCAGCTTTGGAACCGTTGAGTATCATTTCGGAACGGTCGGGGTGCCACACACGGTGATCTTCAAAGACGCCGTCGAATCGATGGAGGACGAAATCCTTTTGAGATGGGGAAGAAAGATAAGGTATTCCTTGGACGTGTTCCCGAAGGGAACGAACGTGAACTTCGTCCAGATCGTGGGAAAATCCAGAATAATCGTCAGAACCTACGAACGTGGCGTTGAGAACGAAACGCTCGCCTGCGGGACAGGTTCGATCGCCTCGAGCATCGTTTCCTTCCTCACGAGCAGGGTCGAACCAGCCGTGAGCGTGAAGGTCAAGGGCGGGGAACTGAAGGTCGGTTTTGAACGGCACGGCAACGAGTTCAGAAACGTTTATCTTCAGGGAGATGCGCGCGTTGTCGCTGAAGGTTACATCCTCCCAGACGCGTGGAAAGAATGAACCCGCTCGAAAGTGAGGTGGGTTTAATGATAGACAGGATCATCGACGCGTTCGATGTAGAAACCACGTTGCTGGCCAAAAGCGAAGAAGAAGCGAAGAACATCGCCGTTCAGTACTTCAAATCCCTCGGGTTCAACGACGTCGATGTGGTGTTCGTCGAGCACAACAATTTCGCTGCCAGGATCCGCCTGCGCGTTTATGTGTTCAGACCTGGTGACAAGTATGCCTGGCTCGCTGGAGGCGATACAGAATGAAATTCGTGCTCTTCCCACTCGATCCTGTTCACGATGTGGCGTTGAAGATGTTGAACAGAGAACTTTTGAAGAGAGGACATCAAACCATACTGCTACCACCCGATACGAAGATGGAAGAAGTCGTCGAGCTGTGCCAGAAGGAAAATCCAGATTTTATCATGGTGAGCAGGACTGTCGGTTACGGTGCCGCCGAATTGCTGGCCAGGTTCATAGACATGCTGGACGCGGCGGGTTTGAGAAAGAAATGCAAGGTCGTGGTTGGTGGTAAGGCGATCACGAAAGAGCTCGCCGCAGAACTGGGTTACGATGCAGGCTTCGGCGACAGAACGAACTGGGAAGAAGTCATCGCCTTCGTCGAAGGGAGAGAAGTACAGGAATCGAAAAGCAGGATTGTCAAAACCAAACGCGACATAACACATGGTTATTCGTACAGAGTCCACGACAGCGCGTTCAAAGACCTGCTCGAGAAGATAACGGATCAGATAATCGATTGGGCCAGAGACAGGACCAGCCCTGGCATCGAGCGGGCAAAGATGAGGGAGAAGATGTTGCAGGGCGAAGATCTTCTGGAGGACTATTTAAAACTGTGCGATGATACGGTTGTCTCCTATTTCAAGAAGAACACGCTTCCAAGGAAAGTGAGGCTCATAACAGAGGAAGAGAAGAAAAAGTTCGATCGGCTTGTTCGTGAAACCAGATTCGATGAAAAAATTCTGCGCCACAGTCTCGATAGACCTCTCGTTTTCGTTCAGTACGGAACGGGCTGTCCCTTCATGGATGCGATGCACATAAAAGTCAGCGAAGCGTGGGGTGCCGATGGGGTTCTTCACTTCGATCCTTCCTGGGGTGCAAGGTGCGAAGGTTTACTCGAAGGTCTGCTGGCGCACGAGGAAGATGGATCGATCATAACCTTCGAGAACCTGAAGCTCATAAAGTCAGCGCTGAACGACTCCACACTCTGGTGTGTCAGGGCGCACAGGGGCCTGAACACACCGGAAACCGTGCTGCTCGCAGCGTATGCAAAGGCCGATCTGACCAAAATAAACATGGTCTACGGTTCTCTGAACGGTGGTACCGATCCGGAGAGACTCACCGTCGATGGAGTGTACGCCATAAAGCTGGCGGCCAGATACAACCTTCCCTACGACATACCGACCAACGAAGAGCTCGGTGGCGTACCCGCACACAAGGCGTTCGCTGGCATGCTCGTGGTGGCGTACCTCGGGGTGAAATTGAACGCGAAACCCATTCTGAAGCCCTTGTTCTGTTACTCACCGGACGTGATGATCAACGATTACATGAAGGACAACTACATCGATTACAACGCGGCAAAGGTGATCGCACTGAGACGCATCATCGACGCACCGATCTGGCCAGGCGAGCCCATCGGTTTCATGACGCACACCGAGGACAGGGTTCAGTCCGCCATGACGACGGCCCTGCACGCCGCGCTCGCAAGTTCCCTCGGGCTCGATGCCATAACCATCGCTTCCACCGACGAGGCTTATGCGCGTGGTGCGATCACGGTGAGCGCGCGCATCGACACCCTCAGGGCGATCGCGGAAGCTTTCAGATTCTTCGGACAGGCGAAGATAGAACCGACGAAACAGGCAGAAGAGTTCGCAGAAAGGATCGTTGAAGGTGTATACGAAACGCTGAAGAAGGTTGCGGAAAGGGAAGATTTCGTGGCGTCCATGTACGAAGGCCTTTTCGGAACACGCGAAGAAGGCGCGAACCCAGGTAGGGCAGGAAGAGGTACGGTGAGAAAGTGCTGAGCATCGGCGTTCTGGGCACCGCGAAGAACACGGGAAAAACCACCACGGTGAACGCGTTGCTGAAATGTCTCGCTGGAAAGTCTCTGGCCATCACGAGCATCGGTTTCGATGGCGAAGATCTCGACCACATCACGGGCCTTCCAAAACCCAAAGTCGTGGTGGAAGAAGGGACCGTGGTGGCCACGAGCGAGCAAGCTGCGAAACATTCAACGGCGAAGCTGCAGCTGCTGAGAAAGCTCAACATCACAACGGCCTTTGGACCGATCTGCCTTTACAAAGTTAGACAGTCCGGCACCGTGGTGCTCGTCGGTCCAAACAACAGCGAAGATCTCCTCATGCTCAAGGATGTTTTGAAGAGTGAACAGACAGAAATTTTCCTGGTAGATGGGGCGATAAACCGTGTCGTACCGTTCCAGCACGTGGAGTTCGTCATCCTCGCACTCGGTGCTTCCAGATCCACCAGCATCGATGTTCTACTCACCGAAGCGAGAGTCATCGTGAAAGCCCTGAGACTACCCTTAAGTGAAGACGACAGAAATGTGATCGAAGGCCTGGTCAGTCAGGACAAAATGAAGTCTCTTCGAAACGAACGCATCTCGGTAGAGTCTCCCATGCACCTTTTGCTCGCTGAAGATCTTGCAGACCTTGAACGTTCGCTGGACGAGCTCGACATCGCCGTGCTGAGAAGGCCGGAATTGATCTGTGTGACGATCAATCCGTACTATCCAGCGAGACGCATGGAAGGTTTCGTCCTCGATCACATGGATCTGACAGAACTCTCAAGGACCATAGAACAGGAGTTGAACGTACCGTGTCTGGACGTGATGAAAGAAGAAGAAAGGCTGTGCAGGATCCTTGAAGAGAAAATTCGTGGCCTGAAATAAAAAAGCCGGCGCCACGGCGCCGGCCTCATCTTCAGCGACCTCAAAGCTCATCTGACTTCTTCTAAAGCGAAATCGTCAAAATACACCTTTCCAGTCCTTGGACTGTTCGTCTTTCCAAGCTCGATCGAGAGGTTGGCCACGGGATAGTCCGCGTTGAACGTGAACACGAGTTCGAAGCTCTGCCAATCCGTGGTCAGATTGTAGTTCTGAACCGCGTAGAGTGTGTAGTTTGTCGGGTGCAGGAATTTCACGTTTATATCTCTCGGGTTTTCCGCTCTGGCCTTGAAGGTGAACCTGTACGTTTTTCCCTTGGAAAGACCCACCCACTGGTTGAACTGCACGTGCCAGCTTTCCCAACCTGTGTCCATCACTTCTACGACGGCGAATCTGTTCTTTCCTTCCGTTTCGATGCTCACCGAAGCTCTTCCTCCCATACCGTACGGCGAACCGTACCACAGGAACCAATCGTCGGGCCAGTTCTGCTGATCGTTGGTCAGCGGATAGTCGAAGCTACCGTTGTCGATGGTCTCCATACCCACGCCTTTGTACACTCTGATGTAATCCACGTACATCTTCTGCGGGAAGGTCGTGGTCTCATCCGGATATCCGGGCCAGTAACCACCAACCGCGACGTTCATTATGATGAAGAACGGATGATCGAACACCCAATCTCCGGGGACCTCCGTTCTGGTTATCTGGAAGAACTTCACACCGTCCACGTACCATTTGATCCCAAGAGGGTCCCATTCGACCGCGAAGATGTGGAAGTCTTCGGTGAAATTACCAGTCGGAAGGGTGTAACTTCCACCTTTTCCACCGGCTCCCGAATAACCTGGTCCATGTATCGTACCGTAGACTTTGTTCGTTTCATGACCAAGGTATTCCATCACATCGATTTCTCCGCACGCGGGCCATCCCACTTCTGTTATGTTCTCTCCGAGCATCCAGAGGGCCGGCCATACGCCTTTACCCCATGGAAGTTTGGCTCTGAACTCTATTCTTCCGTACTTCACGCTGAACTTTCCCTGCGTTTTCATCCTCGCGGAAGTGTAGTTGTACGTTCCGTACTGATCCTGCGCGGTCTCTTTCTTCGCTTCGATGACCAGAACTCCGTTCTCTATGTAAGCGTTCTCCTTCTTGTAATATTCCAGCTCGGCGTTGCCCCAGCCCGGAATCCCCTGGGCGTGACCGTTACCGATTTCGAAACTCCACACACTCTCGTTTATGGTGTCTCCGTCGAAGTTCTCCTCCCACACCAGTTCGTACCAGTACTTCTCTCCGAGGGCCGGTGGTGGCGCGGGTGGTTCCGCCTGTCCCACTTTGATCAACTTCACGTTGTCTATGTACACGGTTCCGTCATCCTGACCAAGCTGAAATTCAAACCTTGCCCTCATGTCGGTCTCGTTCCTCATAGTGAACTCGAAACTGTAAGTCCTCCTTTCGGTGGTGATATCGATGGCGTACCCTCCAGATTGATCCACCGGCCGTCCGCTCGGCGGTGGGTTGTAGGGTATCCATCCTCTTGAGGCGGTCGCACCGATCTTCACTCCGATTCTTCTGCTCTTGCTCGCCCAGGCTTCGAACTCCACCCTGTAGATTCCCAGATACTCCACCGTGATTGGAGATTGTAGCACCTGCACCGACCACGAATTCGGTCCACCGTAGGTGATGGAAACTTTCAAAACTCCGTTCTCCACGACCCCAACAGCCTGTGCCCCATCTCCAGTCCTGAACAACCACGTTCTTTTGGTGTCGAAGTCCCCCGTGGGAATCTCAGGATACGATTCGCTTATGTACAGAATGTTCTGTGAGAAATCCCCGTTGCGGAGAATGTTGCCATCAAGTGTTTGTTGGGGCTGTCCAAGTCCGAAACTCATAAGAAAGCACGTCAGCGCCAGCGCCAGGAAAACTCTCCTTAACAATATGCATCCCCCCTTTCTATTCCAATTTTAATTCACCTTTTATCATCCTGCAAACTGTATGGCCTGTCCTGCCACGATGTACCAGGTGACGAACAGGGCGTTCACGAACGCACCGGTGTAGATGCTCCCAGTTCTTCTGTAGAAGAACGCCGACACAGCCCCGGCAACCGCGGTTAGAAAGACGAACTGGTATGCAACGATTCCAAGCAACGGCTGTGTTGGGAAGAACAATGTCTGTGTGGCAAACAATTTACCCACCTGAAGCAGCACGAGGATCAGTATTCCGAGACAGTTCGCGAGCGCTGAAGACACCATCCACACGGCCGTCGATGTCACCTCATTCTTGAAGGCTCTCGCCTTCAGCTGACCGTTCAGCACCAGCGAGTTCACGAACGCGAACAGCGCAAACGGCGGCAAGAATTTGATGAATATCCAGAACCTTTCAAAACTCATAGGCTTGAGCGCTATCACCCACCAGCGGAAATCCACTTTGAACGCCCACTGGACTATGGACAGGACTATGTGCGTTGCGAAGACCGTGCAGACACTCAGAGCGAAGGCTTTCCACAACTGTTTCAAGCGGAACCTCGGCTTTTCGGGATTCGTTGCCAGACCGTAGGTCAGCAGGTTGCCACCGATCCTGCGATGATAAACGAAGTGCCAGACGACGAACAGACCGATGGCGATCAGCGCGTTGAACGTTGCCCAGCGTGCGAAACCGATCGTCAAACTCTGCGGCCAGAACGCGTTCGGAGTCGGAGTTTTCCCACCAGGTTGCTGGAATTTGAAGAACGTGAACGCCGGGATCGCCGTAACCAGGAAGAAACCCACGAGCCACGCGATCGTGTTCACCAGTTTGTTCTTCACCTGGAAATCGACAGGCTGGTTTCTCAGAGACGAGAAATAAGCGGTCTGCAACATGCAGTAACCGTAGCTGAGCAGGAACATGATACCACCTATCAAACCGAGCAGCGTTCCGAACTCTTTCCATGGCCATATCTGGTTCTTCGGATCGATGTACTTCGGTGGCCTTATAGAGTCCTGCAAGAATTCGATGGCGTATCCGATCGCTTCAGTTGAGAGATGATCACCCGGATGCGTGCAGTTCGGTATGTACAATTTCCTCGCGGATTTGTTCTCGAACGAACCGTAAAGTTTTCCCGGGATCACATCTTCATCGGTACCGAAAGCGACCTTCAGCTTTTGAGTCTTAACGATGTCCGAAGCCTTTTCGACACCCCACATCAATCGACTGAACTCGTCGTACTTGCTGAATATAACGGCGAAATTGAATGGTGTTTCCGCAGTCACCTTTGGGGCACCGTAGGTTTCCGAGGAAGACCCCACGAGGATCACGGTTCGAACGAGCTGTGGATATTTCCCAGCCGCGCTGAGCACGGACCATCCACCCATGGAATGACCTTCGACCGCGATGTTGTTCTTGTCAACGAACGGCAGACCCGCAAGGTACAGCAATCCATCGGCCGCACCGCGCGCAGGATTGGCGAGTCCACCTTTGATCTGTTCAGAATAGCCGTGCCCGGCCATGTCCATAGCGAAGACCACGTAACCGCGCCTCGCGAATTCGATGTTGAAACCGCTCTGAGTCTCGCGTGAGTTGATGTAACCGTGCATGGTCAGGACTGCCGGCGCGGGCTTTTCCGGTGAAACGCCCTTGGGAATGAACAGTAACGCACTCAAAATCTTACCGTCACTGCTGACGAAACGCACGTCTTTGACTTGAACCCTTCCAAAATCCGTCTGGACCAGGTAGGCGATGAGGGAACCCACGAAGACCAGCACCAGCGACAGGAGGACCCAGAAGATACCCCTTTTCACAGAACACACCCCCACTCAAAGAAATTGGCCATACCCCATCAAGAGGTATGGCCATCTCCCATTCTCCACCATACCGGCAGAAGTTGAGATTTTCCACAACAAGTTTACACGTTTTTCGACGGATTTGTCAAGGATATGGCCATGACATATGCCCACAACTTGGTAGCAAGACCCAAAGAAGTCATTTGGGACGGCAAGAAACTGTTTAGATCCTCTTGAGTTTCTCTGCCGTGCCATAGGCAAGAACTTCAACCACAGACTGCATGATCGAAGAGGTACCAAATCTAACGCCGAGAGTGGCATCGGCTGCGAGTTTCTCGGCTTCTGCGATCATTCTTTGCATTGCTATGTTCCTCGCTTCAATCAAGAGTTCAGTGTATGACTTTATTTCGCCGCCTGTATGAGTTTTGAAGGCAGCCGCAATGTCTTTATTCAGGTGTTTTGAGTGAACGGTGTTGCCCATCACAAGGTCCAACGTCTCGGTGATCTCGTAACCTTCGATCTTCTCGGTTGTCACAAGGAGTCGATCGACCCGAAAAGGTGTTCTCTTTGAAAGAAAAGGCGGATTTCGCACACTATCTTCCTATCACCTGCGGCTTTGTGGAAGTAGCCCTGTCAGATCCAATTTGTCGTGGGGAGTCTTCTTGGAAGGCTCCTGATGATCCTCGCAGTGCTTTCTGGTGCCGTATACAACATCGTGTCAAGGAAGCTTTCCAAAGAATTCGCTCCTCGTCTTCACGGGTCAACGGGTCAAATGAAGACCGTTCTCAACGCTCAGGCCATCGCAAGTTCGCTGTAACTTGGGAAATTTTCTTCGGCTGGTGTCCTTTTTTGGAAGTAAAACACTGAAAAAACTCAAGCCCCAACCATGAAGAGTCAAACCACAATCTCACTCTCATTGAGAAACAATGGGTTTTGGATAGATGATAGCCGTATTATCTCTCTTGAAGACGACCGCGATGTAGATTTTGTCAGGCTCGTTCTTCAACGTTAAGAACGGTACAGTATAGTTGCTTCTTTGCTGACTTTCCGGGTTTATCAGCAGAAGGTGAAGAAGATAGACCTTTTCCACATCGTCTGGTTTCATGCCGAGGTCGAAAGAATAAATGACCGTTGCGGCTTTAGTCTCGTAAATGCCGAGATATTGGACTTTCTTGCCGAGCGTGCTTATCGTGTTGCGCAGATTGGAAATGAACTCTTCCTTTAACTGAGCAACATCAGTACCTGGGGCAAGAGTCTTTACGTAGTTGTCGATCGCTCTTGGGTTTGTAATAAGATTTTCCAAAGCAACCGCAAGATCACTCGCAAGTTTTTCGATCGTCGGCTTTTGTACCTGTGGTTCTGCGCAGGCGAATAACAACAGGGCCAACGCGATAATCCAAACAGCTTTTTTCATATTCACTCCTCCTTTGATGCTTGTTGACCAAACTATTCGGGCCCCTGGTAGTATTTTACCTTACCACTCTCCGGGTTCATGGATTTCATCAGGCTTTACTACGAGCTGTTTCGAGGTGAGTTTCAACTTCCAGCCCCGCGAACCACCAACGCTTGCAGAGTTGTCACCGCGATCGACGCAGCTTTAAAAGTTCTTCGCGCGAGATTTCAAAAAGATTGGGTCTTTTAAGAACCTTTTCCGGACACATGTTCTTTAGCCTGTGGCAATACTAATGGATACAATATTAAATGGATCAGCACACAACAAAGAACATGAGCGCAGGTGATGTGCGATGCGGAGTCTGGACGATGTCATCGAAACGTACGTTCCGATGGAATACAAAAGGAAAATGCTTCTTCTGACGTCCATCCTGTGGATGTACGATGCGGCGGGCGTTCTGGTACTCTCGTTCACGCTTCCGTCGATCAGTCAGGTATGGAAACTTTCGATCGCTCAGTCGGCGAACCTGCTGAGCGCAACGTTCATTGGCATGCTCCTCGGCGCACTGAGTGTGGGGAGTTTGTCCGACGCTTTCGGTAGAAGATTGTCAAACCTTCTGTACTTCTTCCTCACATTCTTTCCAACGGCTATGCTCGGTTTGACCCGTGGTTTTGGATCTTTCTTCCTTCTGAGGTTGATTTCCGGGATCGGCTACGGCGGCTTGATGCCTTCGGTGAACGCGTACCTCGCAGAGTTCATGGGAAAGTCTCTGAGAGGTGCCTTCCTCGTGCTGCTCGAGGCGAGCTGGGCGGTAGGAAGCATCGCCATAGGACTGGTCTCGGTGCTGACGATTTCCTATTCTTGGAGAATATCGTATCTGGTCTTTCTGAGCGGCGCACTGCTCGTACTGGTGTTGCTGAAACTTCCAGAATCACCCAGGTTCGCGTTCAAGAAGGGTGGAAAACCTTCTCTGGAGAAAATCCTGAAGACAAAAATTGAAGAAGAGATCCAACCGCTCCGCGAAGCGAAAGTCACAGTTGTTGAGATTCTGAAGGGACCTCAGGCGCGGAAAACTTTGATGATCTGGACGGTGTGGTTCACCGTCAGCTTCGTCTATTACGTGCTCTTCTCCTGGGCTCCGAAGATCTTCGCGCAGCACGGCCTCACGGTCACCAGATCGCTCTGGTTCACTTTCTTCATGATGGTCGCCCAACTGCCGGGATATCTGTCCGCAGCGTACTTCATCGAGAAGATAGGTAGAAAGAGATCGTTGCAGGTCTATCTGGCCGGTATGGCCGTCAGCTCCATACTCTGGGCTTTCGTTTCCAGCACGTTTCAGCTGGTTTCTGTGGCGCTGTTGCTCTCTTTCTTCACGCTCGGCGTGTGGGGTCTGGTGTACGCGTACACGCCGGAGATCTATCCCACAACGATGCGCGCGACCGGTAACGGGATGGCGGGCGTTGTGGCACGGATCGCGGGCATCCTGGCTCCTCAATACGGCGGCTTCATGCTGCAGAGGAACGCTTCTTTTCTGGAAATCTTCTTCTGGCTGGCTCTGCTTTCAATGTTCGCAGCTGTGATCGTGAGCCTGTTCGCAGTTGAGACAAAGCAGCAGGACATCACCTGACGTTTTGGTTTTCCGTCACCCGTTTGGGCTTTTTTCATCACTCGAAAATAGATCTTTTCTCCTCGATGCTGGAAAACACGACGTTGTGGAGCAACGCCCTGATCCTCATGATCTCCTCTTCGAACCTCTTTATGAAACCTTTGTTCGTCAAGAAGATCACGAACAGACCGTCCTGGCGGCACCAAATCGTCGTACCGGTGAAACCACTGTGACCGAAAGCCTTGTCTGTGAGCATATCACCGCTGCTCGTTCCGCTCGCCGGGCACATCCACCCGAGGTGCCTCTTTCCATTGCTCGCTTCGATCACGGTCTGCGTGAACAGTTTCACCACGGGCTTTGGAACGATCTCGCCTTTCAGCAACGCGCTCATGAATCTGTAAAGGTCTTTCACGTTCGAAAACAGGCCCGCATTCCCGCTCACACCACCGAGGTAATAGGCGAGTTCGTCGTCCGGAAGACCCACCAACCTTTTACCTTCCCTCTCCGACGTCGGGGCGATGTTCTCGCCGTGACCAGGTGAGAATCTCGTGTGTTTCATCTGCAACGGCTCGAAGATGGAATAAACGAACTCGTCGAAGCGTTGATCGGTTATTCTCTCGACTACAGCCATGAGCGTGATGAAGTTCAGGCACGAATAGACGATCTTCTTCCCCGCCTCTTCGATGGGTTGTATCTTCAAAATCTCTTCGAGCAGTTCTTTCCCCCTCAGGTACTTCCACAGTTCCGAGTACGGTTGCATACCGGACGTGTGCGACAGAAGTTGCAGGATGGTGATATCTCCTTTGGGTTTTTCAACGTTTATGAACCTTCCCACCCTGTCGTGCAGGTGGAGATAACCTTCGGCGAACAGCTTCATCACGGCGGTAGTTGTGGCGACAACCTTCGTTAGGCTGGCGAGATCGTACACCGTTTCGAGGTTCGTTTTTCTTTCAAAATCCAGCGTTCCGTAAGCTTTCTCGTAGACGATCTCGTCGGGCCAGGCGATCAACAGTGTGGCTCCAGGATAGATCCTGTTCAAGCCTTCCTCGACGATCCGATCGATCGATCTGAACAGTTTTTCTCTCAATTTTCTCACCTCTCGTACAAAAAACAGGCGACTCTATGCTTCTCATCACCTTTGAGCTGCGGCCTTTCTCTTTCACACCTTTCGAACCTGTAATGGCACCTCGTTGAAAAAACGCACCCCTCTGGCGGATTCACCGGGCTTGGGGGTTCTCCGTAAAGTTTCAGCTGAGAGAGCTTTCTCTGTCTTGGATCCCAATCCGGGACGGCAGACATGAGGGCTTTCGTGTAAGGATGCAGCGGGTTTTCGAACACCTCGACTGCGTCTCCTTCTTCCACGACGTTGCCGAGGTACATCACGATCAACCTATCGCTCATGTGGTAGACGAGATCCAGATTGTGCGATATGAAAAGATAAGACATTCCGTATTCCTCTCTCAACTCCTGAAGCAAGTTCACGATCTGACTCTGCACGGAAACGTCCAGCGCAGACGTTGGCTCGTCACAGACGATGAGTTTCGGTTTGAGCGCTACGGCTCTGGCTATGGCTATCCTCTGTCTCTGTCCGCCAGAAAATTCGTGCGGATAACGTGATAAATGTTCTCTGTGAAGTCCCACTCTGATTAGGAGCTCGGTCACGTACTCTTCCATCTCTCTCTTCGATTCGAAAATTCTGTGTGCCTCGAGGGGTTCTTTCACCACGTCCAGGATCGTCATCCTCGGATCGAGCGAATTGAAAGGATCCTGAAAGACCATCTGGACTGTCCTTCGAAAGAGTCTTTCAACGTCTTTCGGAACCTTCTTGGTCACATCGATTCCTTGAAATTCAATCGTTCCGGAAGTGGGTTGAAGGATCCTGGCAACGATCCTTCCAAGCGTGGTCTTGCCACAACCGGATTCTCCGACCACACCGACGACCTCGTTCTCCGCGATGTCCAGGTCCAGCTCCTCGAGTGCCCTCACCCAGCCGACGATCTGCAAAAAGACTCCGGCCCTCACGGGAAAGTATTTTTTGACCTTTCTCAGCGAGACTATCACCGTGCATCACCTTCACGGTACAGCCAGCAGGCGACACTCGAACCGTCCACGTGCACTTCCGTTGGTTCCTGTTCACGGCAGATCTTCATAGCTTTCGGACATCTCGGATGGAACCTGCAACCAGCCGGCCAGTTCGTCGCCGCAGGAACGTTGCCCTCGATGAAGGGAAGTTTCTTATTTCTGTACTCTCTTCTGATCCTCGATTCGAGCAAACCCTTGGTGTACGGATGAAGAGGTTGTTCGAAGAGTTTCAAAACGTTCGCCCTCTCAACGATCTTTCCTGCGTACATAACGTGGACCCTGTCCGCAACTTCAGCCACGACACCGAGATCGTGGGTGATGAAGATCACCGATGTTCTGTACTGCCTCTGAAGTTCTTTGAACAGGTTCAGCACCTGTGCCTGTATCGTGACGTCCAGCGCCGTGGTTGGCTCGTCCGCTATAACGATGTCCGGGTTGGTGAGTAAGGCCATCGCGATCATGATCCTCTGCAACATCCCACCGCTCATCTGGTGGGGATACTCGTTGAAACGTTGTTCTGCGGAAGGTATCTGGACTTTCTTCAACATGTCTACGCACAGACTTTTCGCCCGCCGCTCGTCCACCTTCAGATGCTTCATGGCAACCTCCATCATCTGTTTTCCAATCGTGTAGAGTGGGTCGAACGAAGACATGGGTTCTTGAAAGATCATGGATATCTTCTTACCGCGTATCTCCTCAAGCTCTCTTTCTGACAACTTCGTCAGCTCGATATCACGATACCAGATACTCCCGCTCACGATCGCCCTCTTCACAAGTCTGAGTATGGTGAGCGCTGTGACGGTTTTACCACAGCCAGATTCTCCAACGATCGCGAGTGTTTCCTGTTCTTCGAGCGTGAAAGAAACCCCATCGACCGCTCTCACGAGACCGTCCAGCGTGTTGAAGGAAACTTTCAGGTCCTCTACTCTCAGCAGGCTCATACTTTCTCAACCGTCCTGTAAGGATCAAGGGCATCCCTCAACGCATCACCGACGAAGTTGAAGGCGAGCACCGAGATCATTATGAAGAATCCAGGAATCAGGAGCCAGGGGCTCGTGGACAGCGCGGAGAGCGATTGAGCCTGGTTCAAGAGCAATCCCCAGCTCGTCATGGGTTCCTTTATTCCCAGTCCCAAAAAGCTTATCGCGCTCTCTCCGAGGATCATGCCGGGTATCGAGAGTGTGGAGACAACCATGAGATAGCTCATGATGTTAGGTATCAAGTGCCTCGTGATTATCTTGAAATCCGACACGCCCGCCACCTTTGCGGCGAGGATGAACTCTTTTTCCCTCAGACTCAGTACCATCCCTCTGACAACCCGTGCCACGCCCATCCACCCGATGAGTGACAGCACGACCACGATACCGAAGTACACCCACGTGCTCGGCCAGCTTGGAGGCAGTATGACGGAGAGCGCGAGCCACAGGGGAATCCTCGGGAAAGACCGGAGCAGCTCTATGAACCTCTGGATGAGGACATCCACCCATCCTCCGTAGTAACCTGAAATCGATCCGATCACAGAGCCTATGATCACGCTGATGAGCGTGCCCACCAGTCCGACGGTGAGAGACACTCTACCACCGTGAAGGACTCTCGAGAAGAGGTCCCTACCGAACCTGTCGGCTCCGAATAAAAGCAACATCATCTCGTTCGCATCAGCTTCTATGCCGAAGAGATGAACGTTCGTTTTGAACATTCCCCAGAATTTGTACTCTTCTCCTTTTACAAGCATCTTGATTGGATATATTTTCGATCTATCCTCCTCGTACTTCATCCTGAACGTCACAGGATCTCTCGTTCTTTTCAAACCGTACACGAAGGGACCTCTGAACTTTCCTTCGTGGAAGAACCTGATCTTCGTTGGCGGTGCGTAGGTGAATCGACTGTGCGTCTCGGTGAAGCTGTAAGGCGAGATGAAGTCTGCAAAAATGATGAGCGTGTACAGCACCACGAGGATCCAGAAACCTATCAGACCAAGCCTGTGCCTCCTGAACTGGTAGAAAACTCTCTGCCACGTGTTCATCTTCTCACCTCAGCTGATCCTTATCCTCGGATCGAGCAGGGCCAGCGCGATGTCTGCGAGCAGGTTTCCGATCTGTGTTATCAAGGCTATGAACAGCAGGAAGGCCATCACCAGGTACTGATCGTGGTTCAAAAGGGCGTTGTAAAAGAACGGTCCTATCGTTGGCAGGTTCAGCACTATGGACGCGATGATCGTTCCGCTGAACACGTTGGGCAGCTCCATGCCCGCTATGCTCACCAGTGGGTTCAGCGCGTTCTTTATCACGTGCTTTCTGACTGTTTTCTCATCCAGCCCTCGGGCCCTCAGGGCCGTCACGAACGGAGAACCGAGCACGTCCAGCATGTTGCTCCGCATGATCCTCATCAATCCTGCAAGACCGCTCACACCCACAACCACTATGGGAAGCCACAGATGTTTCAGCAGATCGACAAATTTCGCCCAGCTCATGGGGGCTCCTATGAACTGGGGTGAAAACAGTCCACCCACCGCCGTGCCCCCGACTCTCAACACCAGATAGACGAGCACTAAGGCGAGAAAGAATTCTGGAATCGAAAGACCCACGAAGCCTAAGACCGTGAGCGTGTAATCGATCGGTGTGTATGGATGCAACGCAGAATAGATTCCCATCAGAGTCGCAAAGAGCCACTGAAAACCTATCGTCAGGATGGAGATGGCCACCGTCCAGCCGAGCCGTTCCCATATCAGCTCGACAACGGGTCTTTGGTAAGAGAAAGAGTAACCGAAGTCGCCTTTCGTGACGATGTTCTTTATCCACATGAAGTACCTCTGGTAGGCGGGTTTGTCCAGAGCGAGCTCTCTTCTGAGCGATTCGATCTGTTCAGGTGAGATGCGGGGATTTTCCAGATATTGCGAAAGAAAATCTCCAGGTTGAAGTTCTGTCACCACAAAACAAATGATGGAAACGAAAAACATCATCGGTATCATGATGAGAATCCTTCGAACGATGAAACTCCACATTCCAAATCACCTTTGATGAAGGGCTCCCCTGAGTGGGGAGCCCAGGGTTCATTTCCTGTAGCTGGTCCAGACTGTGAAGCGCAGCATACTGTCGTCAGTTAAACCGGCGTTACCCAGCGTCTTGTTGAAGCCCCAGATGTTCATACCTTTGCACACGAAGATGACCGGCAGATAGATGTGGTACAGTTCCTGAACCTCGTCGTAGTATGCCTTTCTCTTTGCCGGATCCATTTCTATCTGTGCTTTTTCGAACAGCTCCCATATTCTCTTTTCCCAATCGAGCATGTTCTCAAGGACTGGTTGTGGTGGTGTCTTCGTCTTGTCCATCGTCGAATAATGCCAGTAGTAAAGCTGTGTACCGGGTTGCCATATGGCCTTTCTCAGCTGCAAGTCTGGCTGGTTCCCGAACGCCCTTATCCCAGCCTGGAAGTTGCCGGCACCGAACATCTGACCGACTAAGGAAGAATCGAGGATCTGCAGGTTAACCTTTATTCCCAGTTTCTTGAGATCTTCTGCGAATATGAGCGCGACGTCCTGATACTCCTTCGGTGAGTTCTGAACCAGCAAGTTGAACTCAACACGCTTGCCGTTCGGGAAGAGTCTGTAGCCTTCTTTGTCCCTCTTCGTCAAGCCGAGCTTGTCGAGTAACTCGTTCGCTTTCTTCAGATCGTACGGTCTGAGGAGCTGCTCTACCTTGGGATTGTAGAAGGCTTTGTTGGATGGGAGTATCAAACCTGCATCCGGTATCGCCAGGCCCGCGAACACTTCATCGATTATTCTCTGTCTGTTCAGCGCGTACTCCATGGCCTCTCTGAACTCGAGCTTGATGAACAGACTTCTCAGATCAGGATCGTCCACATCGAAGTTGAAGGAGATGTGTATCGGACTTGGTGTTGGCTGGTTCGGCTGAGTGGCATAGACGACGTAAGGCGTTTTACCCGTGAGTTCCTGTTCTTTGAGCATGGGATAGTCCCTCGAAGCGATCGCCATGAAGTCTATCTCTCCTGCCATGAACTTTGCAGTACGCATCTCGGCATCCCTGATGATCAGATACTCCACCCTGTCGAAGTAAGGTAGCTTGTTTCCGAATCTGTCCACTTTCCAGAAGTACGGGTTTCTTTCGAGCACGAGTTTCTGATCCGTGATGAGCTGAACCGGCTTGAACGGACCGTTCACGACGATTTCTTTCGGATCCGTGTTCGACAGCCAGACTCTGTTGACCGAGCCAAGATCGTTCTTATCGATGAGAGGTTCGAGCTTGTGCTTCGGATAGATGTAGACGTGTGAGAGCACCGTGAAGAACGCTCCGTACGGTGATGGGAGGATCGCTTTGACGGTCTTGTCGTCCAGCTTGACCCACTCGATCATCCTGTTGACACCTTGTTCGTCCGGTATCGTGAACCTGTCGATCGAGTTGCCACGTGCGTACTTGTTCATGACGAAGTACTGGAACGTGAAGACCACATCGTCTGCTGTGATGGGTGTTCCGTCCGACCAGTACGCCTCACGCAGCTTGAAGGTGACTTCTTTTCCATCCGTCGAGACGGTCCAGGATTTCGCCAGAGCCGGTCTGATCTCGTTCGTCACCGGGTGCATTTCCACCATCGTTGAGAACATCGGGCCCATGATGACGCTGTAGCTCGAAGAATCGAGTGTTCCATAAAGCAGGTAAGATTCCGGAGTCGAGGCCAGAGCGAGTCTCAAAGTGCCCCCGATCTTGGGTGAAGGATCCGGTGTCAAAAGTTCGTCTTCCACGGCGTACTCGGTCGCGAACACAACGCATGCCAGGACCGCGAGGATCACGAAAAACAACCTCTTCATACCGACACCCCCTTGCAAAAATGTTATCACAATATTCGGATTCCCCCAGTATGATATCACAACTCTGGGTACGAACGTGTTAAGATGGCCCCGGGTAGTTCGTCGAACTGCGTTTCTTCGTGACTTGACTGTATGATATGGTGGGATAGAATTCTTGATCGGAGGTGGACCCATGCCGAAGGCAGAAGGAAGGATTTTTCACTTCGAAGGGCACGAAGCTATAAGAACGGATTTTCTTGAAACCATCGATTTCGATGGTAAGGATGAATACATCAGGATCGAGACGGAAGAATTCTCCGCCGTCTGCCCGTTCTCCGGGCTGCCCGACATCGGAAAGGTGATCATCGAGTACTATCCGGACGGTGGAAAGATCGTCGAGCTGAAATCGTTGAAGTACTACTTTGTCAGCTTCAGAAACGTCGGAATCTACCAGGAAGAGGCCACGAAAAGAATTTACGAAGATCTCAAGAAACTTCTCAACACCAACAGGCTCAGGGTGACCGTTATTTACAACATCCGCGGTGGTATCAAAGTGACGACACAGATGGGAGGCCTGGAGGGTCATGACAGAAAGGTTGAATGAGAAACTCATCACGCTCACGAGCATCTTCATATTTGCCATAGTTGCTTCGAACGTGACCGCATCGAAACTGGTCAATCTGGGACCGTTCATCGTTCCTGTGGCCGTGATATGCTATCCTGTGACCTTCGCCATCACCGACATCGTGAGCGAAGTCTACGGCAGGAAAATTGCTCAGAGGATCGTCTGGAGCGGGTTTTTCGTTTCCCTTCTGTTGATGCTCTACAGCAGGATCGTGGTCGTTTATCCACCGGCGAGCTTTTTCAAAGACAACGAAGCCTTCATAAAGGTTTTCTCCTCCACACCGAGGATCGTTGTTGCGAGCATGATCGCCTACGTAGCCTCCCAAACTCACGATGTTTGGGCGTTTCACGTGTGGAAAAGGCTCACGAAGGGAAAGCATTTGTGGGTGAGGAACAATTTCTCCACCATCGTTTCTCAGTTCATCGATACGTGCTTGTTCATCGTGGTGGCGTTTGTCAACACCGTACCCGGTGATGTTCTGCTGCGCATGATATTCTCCCAGTACATCGTCAAGTTCATCATCGCGCTCATAGACACACCTTTCGTCTATCTCGGCGTCAAACTGGTCAGCGGAAAATGGGTGGTGAGTGAAATAAATTGAAATAAATTGAGACATCTGCTCGTTCAAAAAATCGTTGTACTGAACTTACTCTTCTGCTCCAGAAGGAATTTTTCAAGCCTTTCCATGTCCAGTTCGGCCAGAAGGACCGCGTTTCCTTCCAGCGATTCGTTCCTCACGATGTAACCGTCGTGATTCTGTGTGATAGGAATGGGTCCGGAAACGCAGGCTCGATCTTTGAGGCGATTTTGAAGAAGTTTTCCAACGAGCGTTGCCTTCAGACAGTAGTAACCAACCATCTGCGCGTGCGACCAGAAGTAGTATTTATCGTCCCACTCGCTGTAGATGTTCGTCCCGCTGGTAGGCGTCACAACGATCCTGACGCCCTCCTCGACCAGTTTCGCCAAGGCCTCGCTGCTCACAAGTAAACGTTTCGGCACGAGCGCCAGAACATAATCTTTCACTTTTGTGCGTTTCTCACCGAGTGAACGTCCCTCACTGCAGAGTTTTAAACCGCGTGTCGTACCGAAAGCCACGGTGCAGTTCAATCGCCGTGAGAGTTCCAGCATGAACCGTTCGCACTGTTTGCTGACCGTCTCCGGCACCTTCAGCTTGTTCTTTATGAATCTGCCAGGCAAGGGGAAAGACCATACGCCGCGTAAAAAGAACAAATCTGTCAGTGCGGGAAACACGACCACGTCGGGAGAAAAGCTGGCGATCTTGGAAAGCAGGGACATGAAAAAATCTGTGAAGATCTTTCTGTTTTTGAAACTGGAGTCGTACTCGAGCTGCAGAACTGCGGTGCGTACAACGTGATCAGGGCCGAGATGTTTTCGTGAAGGCGGTAAGTCTCTGAAAAGTCTCCAGAGGTTCGTAAAGAGAAAATCCATGACGTATCAACCTGCGAGGCTTTTAACGATGAAGAACTTGCCCGAATCGGTTCGGGACACATCGAGTTCCACGATGCACGAAGAAGTCGCATCGAAGAGGATGCCCGATCGATCCATTCCCTGGCCTGGAACGCAGAAGAAGAGGTGAGTTGCTCCTGCGTGTTTCGCCAGCAGCACCACCGGAATGTTGAACTCCCTGCTCGAACCCCAGCAGATGGTTTTGACGAGCAACAATTCTTCGGGCTTGGACAAATCCTGAAAAACGAACAGTGCATTTGCTCCGAGCTCCGCGGCCCTCTTTGCGTATCTCCAGTTCATGGAACCGGTCACGACGGCGAAAAGTCCGTGCGGAAGCTCAAGGACGTGGAAACCCAAACCGTAGCTGGTCTCCTCAGAGAAGTTCGAAAGTAGAATGTAACCTTTATCGCTTCCCAGAAGGTAGAAGTTTGCCCCGCTGACCGGTTGCTCCACCCAGGAGACTGCAAGATCCACATTGAAGAATTCACTCAGAACGATCTGTCTCCCAAGGAACAGCTTCACTCGTCCACCTCGAAAGAATTATAACACAAAAGGAGGGCTCCAAGGCCCTCCCTTTGGCGGGGACGACGGGATTTGAACCCGCGACCACCGGTGTGACAGACCGGCATGCTAAACCAGGCTGCACCACGTCCCCGACTTTCCAGCGATATTTAGTATACCACAGACTCTTGGAAGATTGCAAGTGGGTGGTTGAAGGCTTTAGTGTTTTTGCTGACACGCAGTCCCGATCAGCGGCAACCGTGTTCTTTGGCAATTCTGCGAGCGCGTGAGAAAAGTGAGTCAATTCACACAAGGTATGATAACATAATAAGGGCGGGTGAATAAGAATCCGGAATAAAGATTATAAGCCTTCCTTTTTGAAAGTCATTTTCGAAAGACTGTTTTTCACGACCACACTCATCGTAGTCGGCACAATTTTGGTTGTGATCCTGCTGGTTGATCATTTCTATCGCAAATACGTTTTTCAACCGCTTTTCAAAGATACCGTCACCTTCGTTTCTTCTTACATAGACCAGTGGCAGAGAACGGTCAAGGCTTTCGATGCTTCTTACAATCCCATCGTGAGGGACCTTCTGAACGTCCTGGCAAGCGAACTGGAAACTTATGGAGAACTTTCTGACGAGCAGATAACAGAAATACTGGCAAAAAGGCTTGAAACACTGTCGATGCAGTACATCGAACGTGTGAACTGGTACCTGATAAGTCCCAGCGGTGTTATAGAAAGAACGAATTACGCTACAGACCTCGGTTTAAATATTGCGAGCGCTGTTCCAAGGTATTGGACGGCGAGGCTCGAGCCACTGAAGCCAGGACAGTTTCTCATTGAAGGCCTGAGCTTCGAATACAGGACCAACCTCCCGAGGATCTATGGATACAGAAGATTGTCCAGCGGGTGGATACTGGAAATCGGTCTGGCGCTCGATCCGGTGATCGTGACCGATCTGTGGGAAAGTGTGGAAGAATTAACTCACAACAGCAGATACGTAAAACGAATCTCCCTTTACGGTGCTTCCTTTGCACCGTTTGGGAATTACCCACCCCTCGACGATGAAGAGAAACGATACTTCAGCAAACAGGAAGCAGAGAACGATTTCGTGATCCAAAATCTGGGAGGTTCCCGATACAAAATTTACAAGAACTGGATCCCAACGACCCAGACGGGCATCGACTGGAGCGGTAAGAGCGCCTTTTTCACCTTAAGGGTTTTGACGGTCCTGGATTTTTCCGAAGCAGAATCCATGAAGAAGACATTGATCGTTCTTCTCAGCTCAGCCGTCACCGCGGGTATGATCCTGAGTTTCTGGCTCAGCCTCGGTGTTTTCAGAAGGATTTCAAAACCGATCAAAGATACTCTGCAAGAGATCGAACAATTCCAGAGATCGCCGTTTGCCGAGAGTAGTGACCATGCTGTCGAAGCATCCATCAAAGAAATCTCCAAGTTGCAGGAATCCATTCAGGATATGAAAAAACAGATCAGAGATCAGTTGACATCCCTCTACCTTGTCAATCGGAATTTAAGAGAGGATATCGAAAGATACAAACTCGACGTATTCATAGATCCGCTGACCAAACTCTTCAACAGAAGATTTCTGATGCAGTGCCTCGAAGACCTACAGAAAAGCACTTCGAACATCGTGATATGTTTTCTGGACATAGATTCTTTCAAGATGATCAACGATACTTATGGTCACTACGTGGGCGATATGGTGCTGAAGGCGTTGGCTGAAGTGTTGCGCACCGAGATAAGAAAGACTGATCTCGCGTTCAGGATCGGAGGGGACGAGTTCGTGGTGTTCTTTGTGGATTTGCAGATTCAAGAAGCTCAGCAGGTCATCCAAAGAATTGAGAACAAACTTGCAAGCGTCGAATTCGAAGATTTTCCCGGTTTGAGAATCTCGGTGAGCCACGGTTTTTCACAGTGGTCACAGGGCTTTGGGATAAGCATCGAAGAAGCTCTGAAAGAAGCAGATTTAGAGATGTACAAAAACAAGTCTCAAAAGAAATAGATTCGATTTCATGAGGAGTGCATTAACCTCACGAAATCGATTTGGGCAATTGATCCCCACCCAGTGCAAACTTCGCGCTTGCCTGGCCCATTCAAATCGATCTTACCGCTTTCGAACCACACTTCAGCCAGTATCGCTCGAGCAAGTCGAAACGAAACCCCCACCCTCAACCTGGAAGGCTCAAAGCTCCGGCTTGTCCACACCGTGTTCGTAAGCGTACTGGAGCGCTTCGATCTGGGCGTTTCTTATCAGATCTCTCGCGTAACCGGCTTTCTGGCGTATGTGTTCGACCCTGTCTATCACGTCTATCGCTATGCTGAACCTGTCGATCTGGTTCAGGATCGCCAGCTGCATCGGTGTGGTTATGCCACCTCTTCCTTTCAAGAACGGTGAGAGCGCTGTGGAATCTATTCCATACTTTCTGTTCTCCCGATAGCCTCGCACGTGTATGTTGCTGTGGTTCGTCCTTCTGTAGGTGAGTCTGTGTATGAGCCAGGGATAACCGTGGAAGTTGAATATGACCGGCTTGTCCGTGGTGAAATAAGAATCGAACTCTCTGTCGGTCAATCCGTCGGGATGTTCCGTGTTCGGCGTGAGGGTGAAGAGGTTTATCACGTTCACAAACCTTATCCTGAGTTCCGGGAAGAACTCCTTCAGGATCTTCACTGCCGCGACGGCCTCTTTCGTCGGGATGTCCCCACAGCTCGCGACGACAACGTCGGGTTCTTCCTGAGGATGGTTCGATGCAAAATCCCAGATCGCGATCCCCTTTATCACGTTCTTGATCGCCTCGTCGATGCTCAGATACTGTGGATGTTTCTGTTTGTCCGCGACGATGATGTTTATCCTGTTCGTCGTCTGTAAACAGTGCCACACCGTCGCTAAGAGCGTGTTCGCGTCGGGTGGGAAGTAGACCCTCACCACGTTGGGCCATTTGTCGACTATCGAAGTGATGAAACCGGGATCTTGGTGCGTGAAGCCGTTGTGGTCCTGTCGCCACACGACGGAAGTCAGCAGCAGGTTCAAAGATGAGATCGGCATCCTCCAGGGAATATCTGAAGATATATCGATCCATTTTCCAAACTGGTTGACCATCGAAGAGATGATGGGTGCGAAGCCTTCGTAAGTGTTCAGAAGGCCGTGTCTGCCGGTGAGCAAATAACCTTCGAGCCAGCCTTCTACCGTGTGCTCAGACAGGATCTCCATGACCCTTCCGAAGGCCGAAAGATAGCCCTCATCACTGTCTACAGGCAGGATCTTCGCGTTCCAGGCTTTGCCGTGTGCGAAGGTCGCATCGAGCCTGTTCGATCTCGTTTCGTCCGGCCCGAAAACTCTGAAATTGTTCGAATTGAGATCCATGATTCTCCTGAGATAGTCTCCCAGTGGACGGGTGTTTTCGTGGTACCTCTGTCGTTCTGGATCGATAGAGAATTCCTTCAAAGGAGGCAGTTTCAGCGGAACCCTGACGAGTCCACCGTTCGCGTTCGGGTTCTTGCTCATCTTGAGTTCGTCCGGTGGAACGACTTCGAGCAGATCTTCCCTCAACCTTCCAGACCGATCGAAGAGTCTGTCCGGTTCGTAACTCAACAGCCACTGCTCCAGAATCTTCAAGCTCTCGGCGTTCTCTTTGGCATCGGCGAGTGGGACCTGGTGCGACCTCCAGTACCCTTCGATGTAATGGTCTCTGACGATCTTCGGTGCGGTCCATCCTTTCGGAGTTCTCAGGATTATCATTGGCAGGATCGGCCTTTCGATCTTTTCCTTCGCGCGGGACCAGATGTCGATGATCCTTTCAACACACTTATCCATCGCTTCCATCATTCTCTGATGTGATTCGAGATGATCGTCGGTTCCGTCCACGATGATGGGATCGTATCCGTAGCCTTTGAACAGACTCAGCAGCTCGCTTTCTTCTATTCGAGCAAGGATCGTCGGGTTGTTTATCTTGTAGCCGTTCAAAGATAAGATCGGCAGAACCGCACCATCTCTTGCTGGATTGAGAAATTTATTGGAATGCCACGATGCCGCAAGAGGTCCAGTCTCCGCTTCGCCGTCACCGATAACCGTTATGGCTACAAGTTTTGGATTATCGAATACCGCACCGTAAGCGTGAGAGAGTGAATAACCGAGTTCGCCACCTTCCTGTATCGAACCTGGTAATTCGGGCGTGCAATGACTGCCAAATCCACCCGGGAAAGAAAAGTACTTGAAGAGTTTTCTCATACCCTCTTCGTCCTGGGTGAACTCTGGATAATACTCGCTCAACGTTCCTTCCAGATACACAGGTGCTATCACGCCGGGTGCACCGTGTCCCGGTCCGGCGATGAAGATGGCGTTCAGATTGTATTTCTTTATAACCCTGTTGGCGTGAACGTACGCGAAGCTCAGGGCCGGTGAAGCACCCCAATGCCCGAGCAGTCTGTTTTTCACGTGTTCGGGTTTGAGGGGAACTCTCAGCAGTGGATTGTCCTTGAGGTAGATCATGCCGGCTGCGATGTAGCAGCAGGCTTTCCAGAAATCGTTCAACTTTTCAACCATAGTTTCACCTCGATGTGATTTTACCACGTGCGTCTGCAGCTGTATACCGCCAGGTCGTACAAACCGGGTCCAAGTTCAAAACCAACAACATCAAAAGGCACGCTTCAACGCGTGCACAAACTTGCGCATTTCTTCGTTGATTTTCCTCGACCGGCGGTTCGGGTTCAACCTTTTCTGGTTCTCAAGAAATTCTCTATGGATCTATCCCAGGTTCTTTCCGCTTCGTTGGAGAAATAACACGCGGGAAGTTCCCCGTGGCTCCTGTGGTACGCCAGACACTCGCAGCAGATACCCTTGCGCGGACAACCCGGATAGGAACAGTTGCACCTTTTGAGGTTCTTCTCTCTGTTGACGCAGTCCAAAGTGAACACCTCCTACTCGGCTCTCAAAAAGAGTTTACCAGAGAGCCACAGCAAGCACAGTCCTGCCAACAGCATGACGAAGTTGACCGACCAGAAGAGTGACGGACTCATCAGCTGAAGCTTCGCACTCGCACGGACCAGATCTGCCACGTACTTCACCGGAAGGACGTAGCCGATCCATCTGAAGTAGGATGGCATCCAGGACAGCGGGAAGTAAACTCCAGAGAAAAACATCATGAAGGTGTTCAAAAGCGAGGCGACGTTCGAAGCGGCGTTGGGCTGTTTGAAAACGAGTGCGATCAGCAAGCCCACAGCCATCATACCGAAGGTGGAAAAAATGAGGGTCGGAACCAGCATGAACCAGTTGAAGGCCAGCTGAGCGTTGAACATCACCCTGCTCAGGAGGATGATGAAAGCCAGAGATAGGAAACTGAGCGACAGTCTCACGATGGAAACCGCGATGAGAAAACTTCTCAGCTTGACGCCCGTGGCGATGAGTCTTTTCAACGCGCCCTGTTTTCTGTACCTGCTGAAGATGGTCACCATGGAAAACATCCCATTCGAAAGGATCGAGATCGCCATCACACCGGTCAGGATGTGCTCCAAGGAAGCAACCTCTTTTTGGAGTGGGCTTTGAGCGATCCTCTCAACCTCCAAGTACGCTGGCACGTCGTTGATCACAGACTCGATCGCAGGTTTCAAAGAAACTGCGAGCATCTTCGCCCTCTGGCTCAGCTCGATGTCACCTTCGGCGTACAGGATCGATTGCGTGTCCTTGAGGACCACACCTACAGAGATCTTTCCATCCCTGATGTCCTGCTCGAGCTGTTCTACCGATGCGTAACGTTGAACTTTCCACGGACCTGAACTTTCTATCACCCGCTCGATCTGTTCGAGATCAGAAACGAGTCCCACGGTGTACTTACCAGATTCAGATGAACCAGCGAAGACGAAACCGAATATGATCAGAAAAACGATCGGAAACATCACAGTGAAGAAGAATTCTACGCGATTTCGAATCGAATCGAGAAAGATCAGTTTCGTCATACCAACGATCTCATTCATAGCCCATCACCCACTTGAACCTGATCAGGAACAGCGCAACGGAAGCGATCAACCAGAGGATTGGTATCGACCACATCTGCCAGATCGGCAAGTTGTAGACCGAGTGGCCGAGCGCGCCGCGAAGAAGCTCCGCAAGGTGCGTCGATGGCAGAGCCAAGGCGAAGTACTTCAAGAAAGATGGAACGTTGTATCTGAGAACCGGAAAATACAGACCACCCACGAACATCATGATCTGATAGAGAACTTGACCGCTCACCACCGCCGAAGCGGGCTTCGGGAAGAAACACACGAGCAACAGACCCATGGACAGAGAAACGAGCATCGAGAGCAACAGCGTGAAGATGAAGTTCCAGCTGAAGATGGATCTGCTCACGTTGTAAACAAAATATCCAAAAGTGTAGATGAGAAGGCACGAAATCGACATGACGATCAGCTGCGCAAGCACGAGTGAGAACAGGCCCTCGAAGGGTGTGACAGAAGATGCGTACAATCGTTTGTTCAAGCCAGAGGTTCTGTTGAACACGAGCCACAGGGGCAAATGGAAAAAGCCAAAAGACATGATGGCCATCAGCAAGATCCCGGGGAACAAATAGGTGGCGTAGTGAAAACTGCGCGCGTTCGGCTTACTGACAATGCTGAGCTGGAAGTTGACCTCTGTGAAGTTTCCGGGCCGGACCCTTTTGAAGATCTCGACGTTCAAAGTGCTCAGGATGGTTTGCAAGATCGTGGCTGCCGTTTCGGACTCCATCTTTCCAGACAGAAAATGAACCTTGAGTGAAACGTTGGACCGACCCGATGTGAGGATCGCCCTCGTCAGGTCCACGTTGAAACTGTCTGGAATTTCGAGCAGAAGCTGTATCTTGTCCGATTGAAGATCCTTCAGAGCCCGTGACAGATCCTCGTACTTCACCACGTGAAACGGGTCCGGCTGGATCTGCTCGATCACGTTCTCGAGGATCTTTCCAAATCCAGCGAGCTGTGTCCTTTGGAAGATCCCAAGCTTGAACCAAATCGGATTCGAAGTCCCCATACCTCCGAAGACCGAAACTAATATGAAGAAGAGTATGATCGGGAACACGAGTGGCCAGAAGACGGCCTCGAAATCTCTGAGTGTGTCGAGGAGGATGCCCTTCGTCAGCTTCAACATGTTTTCACCTCAGTCTCTCAAGCTTCGGCCCGTGAGGTGGATGAAAACGTCTTCCAGGTTCGGACGTCTAACGATTAGATCGTCTATCTTGAGATCCAGACGCTTCGCCACGGCGAAGATCTTTTGAACGCTCTCTTCCACATTCTTCGTCGCCAAGACGAGCCTGTTGTGATTCGCGCGTTTCACTTCCGCCATGTGCTGTAAGAACAGATCGGCGTTGTCCACCGTGAACTCTACGTAGTCCTCCATATCGAGACTGTTCACCAACCGATCCAGAGTCCCTTCGGCTATGATCTTTCCGTGATCCATGATGAGGATGCGATCGGCGAGTCGCTCGGCTTCTTCCATGTAGTGCGTGGTCAGCAACACGCCCTTGCCTTTACGCTTCAAATCTGCGATCAGTTCCCAGATGTGCCTCCTCGCTTGAGGATCGAGTCCCGTCGTAGGTTCGTCGAGGAAAACGATCTTCGGATCGTTCACGATCGCTACCGCGAAACTCAGTCTTTGCATCTGCCCACCCGAGAGTGTTTTGACACGACTGTTCATCTTTTCTTCGAGCATGACCATCTCCACGATCTCTCTCGTGCGAGATCTGTTCAGTTTCACACCGTAGAGACCGGCGAAGAGCTCTATCGTTTCTCTCACCGTCAGGTTTTCAAAGAAGGCTCCTTTCTGCAACTGCACTCCCATCTGCTTTTTGATGGTCTCATCGACCACCTCTATTTCTCGTCCAAAGTAGAAGATCCGACCTTCATCTTTCCTTCTCAGACCTTCGAGGATCTCAACGGTGGTGGTCTTACCCGCCCCGTTGGGGCCCAGCAACGCAAGAATCTGACCCTCTTCGAGTGAGAAAGAGATGCCGTCCACAGCCTTCACGTTTCCATAATATTTCTTCAACCCCTGAACTTCTAACAACCTCAAACTGCTCCCCCCTCGAATCGTTGCCAGTACCTTAACATCCTGAAGTTAAACTACCATGGTTATTTTCTTAAAATTTTTCGCACACCGCGGTCACCTGTCGATTTGAAGTTTTTCAGCAGAAGAGGTATCGAGTATCTGAGCGTCACGGACAGCAACACTATGCTTCCACCGAGAAGCGCCCATTTTCCTGGTCTTTCGCCGTAGGCCAAATAGACCCAGATGGGATTGAGTATGGGTTCTATGATCGGGATCAGTATCGCTTCGAGCGCATCAACGTACTTGATCGCGATGGAATAGAGTATGTAGGAAAAACCGAGCTGCACTGTTCCGAGCAACAGTACACCCGCAACGTTTCGAAATTCGAAGCTCTGACTGAAGATGAAAGGCAGTCCCACGAGCGCCGTCAGGATGTTTCCTAAAAGGGTCGATTCTATCGGAGAAGCGTCTTTCTGTTTCCTCATGAAGATGATGTAGAGCGCGAAGGAGACCCCACTCGCAATGGCCACAAGGATACCGACCATGTTCTCTATCCTGAGCTCATCGAAGAAGAACAGCACCATGCCGAAGAGTGCAAACCCTATGGCGAACCAATCCGCCGTCTTCGTTTTTTCTTTCAGGACTATCGGTGCGAAGATGGCCACGTACACGGGCGCACCGTATTGAAGTAAGATCGCGTTGGCGGCGGTGGTCAGCTTGTTCGCCGTCACGAACAGCGTGACCGTTCCAAAATAGAAAAACGCTGCGAGTAGCTGATCCGTGCCCCAGTTGAACTTGGGCCTTCTCACGTAGGCGAGGATGAGCAACGCGGATATGGCACTACGGCCTGCGGCGATTGCCATGGGGTTCCAGTCGACGAGCTTGATCAGCAACCCCCCAAGGCTCCACAGCACCGAGGTCACAACCAAGTAGAACACGGCTCTGGTTCTGCTCAATCTTTTCACCTCAAGCCGATTTTAACGCTCCTTCCGTAAAATAAACGTGAGGAGGTGATGAATTTGGAACGAGTGAAGCTTTCGAAGAGAAAAAGAATCGCTCTGATCGCTCACGATCGAATGAAGAAAGATCTCATCGAATGGGTCGAGTTCAACAAGGGTACTCTGTCCAGACACGAGCTCTATGCGACGGGTACCACAGGCACGTTGATCGAGGAAAAGACGGGCCTGAAGGTTCACAAATTCAAGAGTGGTCCGCTCGGAGGAGATCAACAGATAGGTGCGAAGATCGCCGAGGGCGAGATAGACATTCTGATCTTTTTCTGGGATCCGCTCGAGCCGATGGCACACGATGTGGACATAAAAGCCCTCATAAGGCTCGCCACGGTCTACAACATACCAGTGGCGATCAATCGCTCGAGTGCAGACTTTTTGATCTCTTCCCCTCTGTTCGAACAGGAATACGAAAAGATCCAGCCAGATTACGCGTCCCAGTTGCACGAGCGCATCATGAAGGTGGTCAGAGAAACGACAAAAACCGATTGAAAGCTTTGAAATTCGAACGCAAGATGTGAAACACGAGAAGGTCACTGAATTGGTGTTGTACAAATTTCTGCGTCGGTACACGTTTTAACTTTGTGCAAAGTGTGTTATACTAATTACTGATGTAGACATGAAGAGTGGTTCGGTTCTTGTTGTGAGCCTCGTAGTGGTGGTTTTTCTGGCCCTGACAGTGTTGCTCATGCTGGCCATTTACGGTCAGATGACCAGCAACTACGTGTTGCAACAGAAAAAGTTTCTCGTCTCGAACGTGGCCAGAAGTGGCGCCTACAGTTTGGCCAAACTCTGTGAGGACTGGTTCAGGAACGGTAAGCGTGATCTTGTGGACAATTTGGCCAATTCTGGGACCTTCCAGCTCTCTTTGCCTGAGTTTCGCGGTACTGTGGAGTGTGAAATCGATCGATCTGCCGAGGAATACACGATAAAGTGCAAAGCGAGCCTCGACGGGGTGGAGGACAGTTACACCCTGACACTGATCCTGATCCAACTCGCAAGTGATTTGACTCTTCCATACGCCATCGATGCCAATGGCAAGGTTCTTGGAAAAAACAACCTTACAATCGACGGTGATGTATTAGTGAGAAAGGGAGACCTGCGCATCGGTCAGCATGGGACAATAAAGGGCAGCGTGTACCTGATGGGCGATCCAACGGGCGGAAATCTCATCCTGGAACAGGGGGGTGTAATTGAAGGGGACGTTTTAGCCGTTGGCAATGTTGAATCGCCTAAGAACCGGGTTACCATAGAGGGCGACGTGATCCTGGCAGGTAGTCTTGACAAAAACATCACCGTGAAGGGTACTGTGACTGCGACTTCAGTAGAGGCGGTTCGCGCTGAAATCAGCAGACGCGTGAACACAACTGAACCTCCCCTGCCTGCGACACCCACTTTCTTTCCAGAACCTGCTGTTCAACTTCAAGGAAACGTGATCTCGATCTCAGAAGGTGGGAAAACTTACTATAACGGTCGCTCTGTGGAAGATGGTCTGTCTGTCTCGAACACCACCCTCACCCTGAAGATCCCAAGTACTGGATTGCTCTCGATAGCCGTGACCAAACTGGATCTTGGCAACAACACTACCATAAAAATCGAGGGCACAGGTGTCGTCATGATCTACGTGAGAGATGAAGTCGACGTCAAGAATCACTTAACGATAAAGATGAACAAAGATACTCGTTTGCTCATTTATTCGAACACTGACGAGAAGATAAACGATGGGGAAGAAGATATTTCCTTCAAGAACGGTCTCACTGTATCTGAAGGCGGATTGTACATATACACACCCAAAAAAGATGTGAGCATCAAAAACACTTCGAACGTAATAGGTGCCATAGTCGCGAGAAACGTGAACTTTAACAACAATATTAAATTTGTCGTGCCAAAGCCGTTGCCTATAGAATCCATTGAATTCGATACCACGACCACTAACACTCCCTATTACGGTTTGTACGTTCGCTACGGGAGCTGGGGTCAATGAAGTCTGCCTACACACTCATCGAAGTTGTGGAAGCTCTGGTCATCATAGCGATCGCTGCACTCGCACTTTTCGAAGTGTTGGGCAACGTTCTGGCAGGCATGAACAAAGTTGCGTACGAATCTAAAAAAACCTTCGAAGCGAACGAGCAACTGGAGAGATATTTCTGCGGTGATACGAGTGCGAGTGTTGCCACACAATCGTCCACTCTGCTCATAACTCCCCTCGCAACATCTGTACAGATCAGGATCGTAAAACCTGACCAGAATCGGTTTGGAAACATGCCACTGTTCATTTTTGAACCTTCAACCCAGTGAACGTTTCACTTGGAGGCAGTAGAATGCTGAAGCTTTTTTCCAAACGGAAAGATGGCTTCACACTGGTAGAACTCTTGATCGTTTTGATCGTCTTGGGCGTGATCTTCGCCATTCTGGCATCGCTGTTCTACCTTCCGATGAGAAACGCACATTTCACTCAGGAACAGTTCAGGGCATTCGAGGAAGCGAGGAAGATGCTCGAGATACTCAGAAAAGAACTGGCGCTGGCAAGAAACGCCGAGGCAACGAACACATCCTTCGAGCAGATAACACCTTCAGCCAGCCAGATCGTTTTCTACTACAAAGATGGAGCGTTCTACGTAAAAACTTCCAAGGTCGAATCCAAGCTCGCCGAGGTGAGCCTTTCCCTCAGCGCACCTCTGTTCAGGGTCGTGGTGACTTCCTCTTCCCCACCCCTCCCAAAGAAGTACGTGAAGGTGTACCTGGTGCACAGCAATCCTTCCTTCAAACTTGAAACATCGATAGGACTTTTGAACTCCTTCCAGCTCACCGAACCTGGTACCACAACGGTGGGAAACGTCCTGATCGTTACGAAGTGATTTTTCTGCTTGCGTGTAACGCTTTGCAGGTATCTGAAGTCACCGAAAGCGATTTGAGTGAAGGCTGAAAACCGCGATAATATTGTATGATAAGGGAAAGAAAAGAGTCAAGTCAATGTTCAAAAAATTCTTGCTTTGGGAAGACTACGAGCGAGCTTCATTATCGATTCAATCGATTCAATAAAGAAAAACGAAGAGTTGTTCCTGCTCTTTCTTTTGTACTGGTAAGTCGGAACAACATCTTCACCTTGAAAGAGTTTGAAGCAGAAATAGAAAGGTCGTCTCTTTCCATGGGGGTATGGTCTTACTCTGTGTACTCGAGGACGATTTGAGCCACTCTATGGTGTCTTTCAGAGAATCCTCGATGGGTCTTGGGGTGTAACCGAGTTCTTTTGAAGCCTTCGTGTGTGAGTAAACGTAGTTTCTGCTAAGAGTGTAAACGGCGTAAGGGGTGAAGATGACTTTCCTGCCGAACAGGTGTCCAAGCGATGTGAAGGCAGAAACAACGTAGGCGAGCCAGATCGGAAGGAAAATCTTCACCGATCGCTTTGGTTCTATCTTCTGAAGCATCTGAATCAGCGCCTTCACGGTTACGTGCGTGCCACCAACGATGAAGATTTCCCCGCTCTTCGCTTTCTTCCAGGCAAGCACGAGTGCCTCCACCACGTCCCTGACATCCACAAAATCGAAGCCACCTTCAACGGCGACCTTGAGCCTTCCTTTCAGGTGCAACAAGAAAAGGTTTCCCATCTCTGAAACGCGCCAATCGTACGGACCTATTATGCCTGTCGGACAGACCACCACCGCATCGAGACCGCGTTTTGCTGCATCGAGGACCAGGTTCGTGGCGATGGCCTTGGATTTGGCGTAGCACCCTGTGACCCTTGAAGGATCTATCGGAACAGATTCATCGATGAGCGAACCCTTAGAAAGCTCGGCGAAGGCGTGGACCGAGCTCACATAAACGAGCCTCGTGCTGTTCTTCAAGCAAGCTTCAACGATGTTCTTCGTTCCGTTCACGTTCACGTCGTAGACCAGCCTCTTCTTTCCGAAGATGGAAATGACCGCCGCGAGGTGAAAAACCGTCTGTGCACCTTCACACAGTCTTTCAACGGCTTTTGAATCTCTCACGTCGGCCCTGAAGATCTCAACGTTCAATCCCTCTATGGGCTTGACGTCCTCGGAAGGAGCGACCAGCACACGCACCTTCTCGTTCATCTGGAGCAACCTTCTGACGAGCACGTTTCCAAGATGCCCCGTAGCCCCAGTAACCACTATCATGATTTCACCCCCTGGAGTTCGCGAACAAGGCGACGAACCTTTCGAAGCCTCTGGATATCAAGCTCAGATCTTCCTGACTCAGCCTCGCCGTGACCTCTTCCACCAGCTTGGATAACTCGTCCAGCAGTTCGTTGTAGACCTTCTCACCGTGTTCGGTGACGCGGAGCAACGTGGCACGCCTGTCCGATTCGTCCTTCGTCCTCTTCACGAAGCCTTTCTCTTCCAGAGAATCGATCAGGTGCGTCACGTTCGCCTTGGTCATCGAGAGTGCCTCCGCGAGGTCCTTCATCTTGCACGGCCCGTGCCTGATCAGATAGAACAAAGTGTACAGTTCCACGGCCCGCAGTCTTTCAAGTTCAGGGTGGAACTTTATCGTTCGTGAAAAACTCAGGCTCAGTTCGACTATCGACTCAATGATCTTCCTCGCTTCCATACGCCTCACCAGGGATATGATATAGTTAAATCTTTAAACTGTCAAGATATTAAACTATATAACCAACAAAAAAGACGATGAAAGTACATCAGCTGTGCTTCGAAATTTTCGTGTGCCGTGCGAAGGATCGACCCAGTTGGCTTCTTCATGAAAACGAGAAGCGAGTTAAGTCATTCAAAAGCTTTGATCCTTGAGTGTGTACACGTATCCGCCTTCCACGGAACGTACGTCGATGAACTTGAAAAAAGCGTAATGACCCGTCGCACTGTAACCAAGGACCTTGTCGAGTGTGTTGACGAAAGTGCCAGTTTCTTTCCCGGAGAAGTTCAGCGAGACCTGGCAGAAAAATGCACTCCAGTCCTGCAGGGCCTCACTGGATTTTGCAAAACTGAGGATCGCTTGGTTGACCGAAAGAATCAGTATGACGATCGCTATGGAGACCATCGCGATCCCTATGATCAGTTCAACCACGGAAAAGCCCCTCATCTCAATCTCAGCCCTTCCAGGATGATCCCACCCGTCATCGGTGAAAACCCACGCTTCGCAGAATAGAGCCTGTTATCGAAAATGTTGAATTCCTTCAGACCCTTCGTCCCATCCCACGTGGCCGTCACGGCTTCCGAAGCTAAAGAACCGAAGATGATTCTGTAACTCAAGCCCTTAAAGTTTCCATAATCCACTTTCAGCGTGGGCACGAGCACTCTGTTACCCTGGCCGGGTGCCCTGTTTCTGTCCCAGTACATCGTGAAGATACTCATGTCTAAACGCAGGTTCCTTATCTTTCCCTGACCGAGTTTGTAACCTTCGTGCCATGGGATCTCGATGTCTCCCGTGGTTATCAAGCTGATGTGGTCTTTCGTTGAAGATTGAGCCATCTTTTTGTACCATGTGTCCCAGAACGTTTTTCCATCGATTTCGACAGGTGTCGTCGCACCGTTGGTGAGCCTCAAGAATCCCTTCACATTCCTGTTGTTCGGAATGGGGGTTCCATCCGCGAAGAACGGATCCATGTAGACCTCGTACGAGGTTCCTGCGTAGTTGATCGTCATCGTTGAACTCTTCCTCGCGCTGTAATATTCGACATCACCGTAGATCTTTACAGAGTCCCATGGGGTCTGCTCTTCCTGCCTTCCCCTGTTTCCCATCACCAGTATCGCCCAGTCACCCATGAACACGTTCGTAGTCCACTGATCTTTCACGCCCATGGCGATCGAAGAGTTGGTCGTATCACAGAACAGACCAAGAAAACCGTTGAAGAGTGGAACCTGCTGCGTGTAAGTGTTCTCGGTTCCGTTTGGGAGAACTTCTTTGACAGATATCGTGACAGGAACGTTCGGTGGACCCGGATGAGGAACCACCATTTCCACCTGGTAGCGTTTGTTGTCCCTTTTGAAGAAACCATCTGGGCCGAAAAACTTCACGATTTGAACGTCCTGACCGTTCAGATTTCTGATCTCTGACGTGATGATCAGATCCTCTGTCGCAACACCCGGGAGCTTCGAATAAGTCAAGATCAAGCCAACCGGATCGCTGGTTATGGAAGCCGCACCGGTAACGACGTCGATGATATCAACCTTGTTGAGCGTTGAAAGCTGTGTTTCCCAGTAAACTTTCCCCTGATACGCATTCCTCATCGTCTCAACTTCTTCTGGGGTCAGAATACTCCTTCCGCCAACGAAAACGTCGCTTTCCTGCACCTGTCCTCTGAGGTAGTTGTGCAAGATCCTGTAGAAAGTTCTTCCGTAAAACCTCGGCCCCTGATTGCCTCCTATACCCAATCCGCCCTGACCCTGTCTATCACCGAACCAGGCAGGACCGTCTATGACCTCACCGTCACCGTAATAGGTTCCCACGGGGAGTCCGTTTGGCAGGAAAATTGCGTAGTTGAAGAACCCCTGTGGTTCTATCAGAGCCCAGGTCCATGAAGAACCAACGTTGACGCACAGCAGGATTACCCAGGATCGGTCGGCATCCTCAGAAAGGGCGTACACTCTGACCCTGGACGGATTGTTTTCTATCAACCCTTTCGCGTTGCTATCGACCAGAGCCTTTTTTAAAGGAGAATCTAAGCCAGACGTGAGACGCAAGAGGTCCTTCACAGAAGTGAAGCGGATCCCAGCCAGCGTCCCTTCACCGAGCAGGTCCTGCCAGATATCCTTCTCAACTGGTCCAGAGGAATTGACGATCACAGATTTTATCTTTTCGAATTCGGACTGACTGTCCATGTGCTCGGCCAGGTAGAATCCCGACACCACGCCGTACTTGCTGCGAAGGTAGGCGGCGGCCGTCGCGATGATCTTCAAAGCATCGGCACGTTCGACCGTCCTGCTGATGGACATACCAACTTTTTTGTTCGTGGTATCGACCTGGATCAGTATCGCGGTCGCCAGAAGGGAACAGATGAGGATCAAAAATATGCTCAGAACCATCACGTAAGCCTTTCTCAATCTCGTGATCTCACCTCACCCCTGGTGGATAGATGGAGTACTCCAGACTCAAGAGCGACGAGGGATTGAAAGGATTCGGCGTTTTGACTATCAACTTCAACGGCAGCACCGTTTCGGGATTCTGACTACCAGATTGGAACGTGATCTGCACGTTTTCGATCGGTATCAGCACGCTTCTATCATCCTCGAAATACTGTACCTCGGTTTCGCTGAGAACCTTCACCCTCGCGTTTATTTTCTGACCGGCCAGGATGATGTCGAACCTCACCTCTGTGGCTGAGACGAGTTCCACACTGTTGGCAGGACCTGCAGCCCTGTTGAGGAGCTCGACCATTTTATCGCCGGCGTCGTTGAGTCTTCTGAGGGCATCGAGAAGTTTTATATTCTTCTCGGTCTTTTCGAAGTAATTGCTCATGAGCAGAAGGACCAGGGCTGTGAAAATTGAGAGGACCGCGAGGGTTATGAGGAGCTCGATCAGGGTCAAGCCTTTGCGTTTCAAAGCGTTTCCTCCTCGATTCATTTTATCACAGAATACGCCGTTACGCGAATTTTTCTCAACAGCGCGACGGTCTCGTTGAAGAGAAGTGCTTGCCTCCAGTTCGAAAGATGGCATATACTCGAGTGGTGATCGCATGCTGAAAGCGAAGGGTCAATTCCAGTGCACCTGTGGCAAAACCCACACTGTGCCGCCTATTGAAATCGTTTTCGAAGAGAACGCTACCAGGAACATCGAAGCGTTTTTTGAAAACGCCACGTACGTTGTGGACGAAAACACAGCTAAGCTGGTCGAAACACCGGAACGCAGAACGATCAGGCTCGAAGCTGAAGGAAGAGTTCTTGCCACGATGGAAAACATCGAGAAAGTGGCTTCGCAAGTTTTGACAGATCATATCGTCTCCATCGGCTCGGGCAGTCTCACAGACATCGCGAAGTACGCGGCCCGTCTGACCAATAAAAATTTTTCCTGCTTTCCCACGGCCCCTTCCGTGGATGGCTACACCTCCTCCGTAGCGGCGATACTCATAAAGAATGAGAAAACAACTGTGCAGGCTGTTGTTCCACAGAAGGTCGTTGTGGACATGAACGTTGTGAGCGAAGCTCCGTTCGATTTGCTGAGGGCCGGTGTCGGTGACATCGCGGCGAAGGTGACCGCCAGACTGGACTGGATGCTGAGCAACCTTCTAACCGAAGAACCCATCTGCGAGTTCGCATGGGAAGAATTGAGAGACCTGCTGAACGATGTTCTTGAGAACTCAGAAAAAGTACTGAACAGGGACAGAAGCGTGATCCTTTCCTTGATGAAGGCCCTTCTGGTCTCCGGTCTGAACATCACGATCGTTGGCAATTCCAGACCCGCTTCGGGTGCGGAACACATGATCTCCCATTCTCTGGAGATGTACCACGAAAACAGAAACGAAATTCCCATGTTTCACGGCCTTTCGGTGGCGATGGGAACGTACATCACGCTGAAGGCGTACAGGGTGATCTTCGAGGAACTGAAATTGAAGGAGAAGTGCCTCACGAACGAAGAAAGATTCTCCATTCTGTCCGAATTTTTCGGCGAAGAAAAGGCTGGAAAATTCATGCGTGTTCACGAAAGAAAAAAACTGCCCGGTCGTGTGCAATTGAGCCGGGTGAGGGAAGCTTTAAAGCACACCCACGAGCAATTTTCCGAGAAGGTCGAAAACGCCCTTAAGACCGTACGGGTCGATGAACTGCTTGCACGTTATGAACCTGAGTTCATTGAGAAATTGATCCTGATCTCCAACACCATAAGAGAAAGATACACCATCCTCGATCTGCTCGATTCTCTGTGCCTGCTGAAGGATTTCTCTCACAGAGTGTTCGAAATCTGACCGATACCCCATGTCCTTCCAGTAGGGTGTTAAGTCTCCATCTGTCGTGAAGCCCTATTGACATTTCTATACGGCGTTTATTATAATTAAACAAAAAAGGAGGGTTCCTGCCTGATTGGTCCTATAACTTTCATAACCATTGGTGAGACTCCGAGAGATGACGTGATACCGGAACTTCTGAACATCGTTGGTAATACAAACCTGGCTTACAACGAAATAGGTCTCATAGAAAACGTGGAAGAAGAAATCTATAAACCCCGTGATGAGAACGACGTGCTTGTGAGCAGAAAACGCGACGGATCCATCGTTCGAATTTCCCATCGCTGGATCGTTCAGAAACTTTCTCAGCTAGAATGCGAGGGACTATGTGTCTTTCTTTGCACTGGTGAATTCGATAGCGATCGTTTCATTTTACCCTATAAGGTGGTAGACTCCTTCTTCTCTGCCATGCCAAAGCTGAATCGCGCCACAGTCATCGTGCCAGAAAAAGAACAGTGCTCCAATGCTCTGAAACGATGGGCGAAAATCGCCAAGAGAGTGAATTGTACCAGTTTTTCGCCATATCGAGAATCGACATTAAGCGTTGATCTGTCACAGGAACAACTGGTTTACCTCGATTGCATAGGTTTCGCACTGAAACACGAGGAGTTTTTTAAGCGCAAAACCAACGGTTTCGTGGTGAGTGCGCGAAGAATACTCGCAAACTATTTGAGGAACCTTCTAACTTAAAAAGGGGGTGTATGCGGTGAAAAGGCTGGCAGTGTTGGTCGCCGTAGTGGCATTTTTCGCTACCGTGATTTCTGCACCGAACTACGACTCAGTGATCCGCGTAGGTTCAGATCAGAACCCGACGACGATGGATCCAGCAATGTATCAGGATCTCGCCTCGGCACAGGTCATGAGAAATGTCTTTGAAACGCTCGTGGCTTATGACGCAGAAGTCAAACAAATTCATCCATTGCTTGCGGAGTCTTGGGAAGTCAGTCCAGATCTCAAGGAATGGACTTTCAAGCTAAGGAAAGGGGTCCATTTCCAGAAAGGCAAGTTCCAAGACGGTAGAGAGGTCACAGCAGAAGACGTGAAGTACAGTTTCGATAGAGAAATAGCCATCTCACCTATGGTGAGGCTGTACATGGTGGATCACGTGGAAGTCATCGATCGCTACACTGTGAAGATCGTACTCAAGTACCCGTACGCGCCATTTCTGACAGTACTCACCGACATCGGAGCCGCCATTGTACCAAAAGAAGAGTGCGAGGGTTGGAAGGACCAATTCACACTACATCCTGTGGGAACTGGGCCTTTCAGAATGGTGGAATGGGTCAAAGACAGTCACATGGTCTTCGAAAGGAACGAGGATTACTGGGGTGAAAAGCCCTATCTGAAGCAGATCGTGTACAAGTTCATACCAGATAAGTCTGTCCTGACGATGGCGTTACTCAGCGGAGAAGTGGATATAACCAGCGATGTCCTCGATCAGGATATTCCAAAATTGAAGTCTAATCCGAACGTCGAGGCAATGATGGTTGGCGGTTGCAACGTCTACGCAGTCTACATGAACTCTATGAAGGGTCCTACCACGGATAAGAGAGTCAGAGAAGCGTTTTTCAGGGGTATTGATATCGAACAGCTTGTCAAGGTCATATTCCCCAATGGGACAGGCGTTGCGGCTTATGGCCCCATACCACCGGGATCCTGGGCGTACAATCCGGATGTGAAATCTTTCTATACAGGATACGATCCAGAGAAGGCTAAACAGTTGCTTAAGGAGGCAGGCTACGACGGCAAACCAGTGAAGATGACCATTTATACGCCTGAGGATCCGAACCGAAGAAAGGCTGCCGTCATCATTCAGTCGATGTTGAAGAAAGTGGGTTTTGAAATCGAAGTTCAGTCACTGGAATGGGGCACTTTCACTGCTGTCACGTCGAAGGGCGAGGCAGATGCTTACACGATAGGGTGGACATGGTATCCAGATCCTGAATTCTTCATTTTCTACATGTTCCATTCTTCGAGGAAAGGAACCTACGGTAACGGTGGTGGATACAACAATCCCGAGGTTGACAGATTGATAGAATTGGGTGAATCCAGTGTGGAACAGGAAAAGAGAGTAGAATACTACAGAAAAGCAGAAGAACTCATCATGAAAGATTTGTACTACTTCCCCCTGTGGCACAAGCTGGTGGTGAACGGTGTTAACAAGAAGGTAAGAGGTTACAAACCCTCGCCTGACATGATGATCAGACTGTACGCACCGGGCACAAACGTGTGGGTCGAAAAGTGATGGGAGGCGCGCAAGCGCCTCCTTTCTCTTTGGAGTGGTTGAATGGGGAAATACATTTCCAAAAGAATCATTCAGATCATACCCACGCTCTTCTTCGTCATTCTGACGGCCTTTCTTTTGATGAAACTTATCCCGGGCGATCCGGCGATGGTCTTACTGGGTCCGCAGGCGCGTGCTGAAGATATAGCCAGATTCAGACGGGAGCTTGGCCTGGACAAGCCTCTGTTGATTCAGTTCTTGGTTTATGTGAAGAGAGTGATTACGGGTGATCTTGGGGTATCACTCATCTACAGGCAGAGCGTACTCTCATTGATCCTGGAAAGACTACCCGTCACGATCATGCTGAGTCTGTGCGCCCTGACAATCGCCGTGAGCATAGGTATACCTGCTGGGGTCTTGGCAGCGATAAAGCACAACTCCTTAGTCGATCTACTCGTGACTATTCTGGCTCTGATGGGGCTTTCTATACCAATCTTCTGGTTCGGGATGATCCTCATCATAATCTTCTCCCTCAAACTCGGATGGCTTCCCGCTGTTGGGCTCGGTGATCCAAACAAAGGGCTCTGGGATGTCGTGAGTCACTTCGTTCTCCCATCACTCGCACTTGGAATTCTCTCCACTGGAACGATCGCTCGCTTCACACGCTCAAGCATGCTCGAGGTACTGAATCAGGACTACATAAGGACCGCTTACGCAAAAGGACTCCGAAAGAGTCTTATCCTCTACAGACATGCTCTGAGAAATGCTCTTGTTCCCGTCATAACAGTCATAGGTTTGCAGCTGGGAAATCTGCTCGCGGGGGCTGTTCTGACAGAAACAGTGTTTGCACTCCCTGGACTTGGAAAACTCATGGTTGATGGGATCTTCAGGCGTGACTATATGCTCGTACAAGGTGAGGTTCTCTTCACGGCAATCATGTACATCTTTGTGAATTTAGCTGTAGACATAGCTTATGCGTTCATAAATCCCAAGATCAGGCAGAGTTACAGGGGTGGTCTTTGAGGATGAACAAACAGATCGTGTTCGGCCTTTCAATAGTTGTTCTGAATGTTCTTCTCGCCGTTTTTGCTCCACTCATAGCGACTCATGAAGTCGACGAGATGGATTTTTTGTACATTTTCGCGAAACCTGGAGAAGGGGGACACATTCTGGGCACCGACGACTACGGTAGGGACATATTCTCGAGACTCATATACGGTAGTCGCATCTCACTGATTGTCGGTGTCATCGCGGTAGGCATAGGTGCTTTGGTTGGAACAGTTCTGGGGATCATCGCAGGTTACTTCGGGGGTCTTTTCGATGCCGTTCTCATGAGGTTCATGGATGCCCTCTTATCTTTCCCTTATGTGCTGTTGGCCATTGCTATGATGGCTGTTCTTGGGGCGGGTTTGTTCAATGCGATGCTGGCGATAGGAATAGTCATGGTACCGAGCTTTTCAAGAATTGTCAGAAGCGCCGTTTTAAACATCAAAAGCGAAGAATTTGTGCTGGCTGCACGGGCACTCGGAGCATCACATTTGTGGATCATTTTCCACCACGTCATACCCAACATCGTACCAGTTTTGATCGTGTACAGTTCCCTCAACTTCTCCGGGGCGGTAATAAGCGAAGCGACACTGAGTTTTTTAGGTTTAGGTATTCAACCTCCTACGCCCTCGTGGGGAAGCATGCTCGCGGAGGCCAGAAACTACTTGCAGACAGCGCCACACATGGCAATATTTCCCGGATTCGCAATCTTACTAACCTGCCTTGGGTTCAATGTACTTGGTGACGGTTTGAGAGATCTTCTGGATCCAAGACTGAAGAGCTGAGGGGGAGAAAAAATGAAGGAAAAGATCGCACAGGTTGTGGACTCAATGAAAGAAGAATTAATCGATCTGGCGAAAAAGATATTCAAAATTGCAGAGCTCTCTTATGAGGAGAAAGAATCTTCAAAGCTGCTCGTCGATTTTCTGAAGCAAAACGGTTTCATGGTCAAAAAGAACATTGCGGGTTTGAAGACCGCTTTCCTGGCAGAAACAGGAGGAGGAAGGCCAAGGATCGCCTTGCTCGCAGAATATGACGCTCTCCCGGAGATAGGCCATGCATGTGGGCACAATATGATAGGCGTTATGAGTTGTGGAGCTGCTGTTGCTGTCAAGAAGGCACTGGGTGAGTTGCCTTGTAGCGTGGTAGTTGTGGGTTGTCCGGCAGAGGAGAGAGGGGCGGGAAAAAAGCAACTGATCAATGCCGGGATTTTCGACGATGTAGACGTTGCGATGATGATACATCCCGCGTCGATGAGTACTGGCTTTGATATAGCCTACGCGATCCGCCGGTACGTGGTGGAGTTTTTTGGAAAATCCGCACACGCAGCAGCAGATCCAGCGAGTGGGAGGAACGCTTTAGATGCTCTCATTCTTATGTTCAACGCGATAGGACTCTGGAGGCAACAGCTTCCAGAGAAGGTCAGGATACACGGAATTATAACAAATGGTGGTCAATCTTTCAACACGATCCCTGAGTATACCAGTGCAGAACTTGCGATCAGGGCCTTGAGGATGGAACAGGTTGAAGAGCTCGAAGAAAGGTTCCGCGAGATTGTTTTAAGCGCGGCAAGGATGACTGGTTGCGATGGACGGATAAGCCTTGCTGAAGAAATGCCGGAAGTGTACGTGAACGTACCATTAGCCAGAAAACTCGAAGAGAACTATAGATTGGTTGGAGAAAGAGTGAGTCCAAGAACGTACGAACAAGGGGTCGGCTCAACAGACACAGGTGCTGTGAGTCATGTAGTACCAACGATCCATGCATACATAAACATCACGGGTGAGAAGACCATACCCACCCACACAAGAGAATTCGCGAAGGCAGCAAACTCGCAGTATGGTTACAGAGCCATGATACGAGCCACTAAGGCTCTCGCTTTCACCGTGTATGATCTCATGACGGACGAAAGATTTCTCCAGGAAGTGAAGCAGTACTTTCAAGAAAGGAGGAGGGAGTTTTGAAGTCCCTCCTTCTCGTTGAGAACCTCGCAATTGAATTCAAAAGCAGATTTGCAAGATTTCGTGTTCCCGACGGCGTTTCTTTCACTGTGTTTGAAGGTGAGTGCGTCGGTCTTGTTGGAGAGAGCGGTTCTGGAAAGAGCGTCACAGCTTTGGCAATTATGGGGCTTCTACCTAAAAATGCAAGAATTACCACCGGGAGAATCGTTTTCGATGGAATCGATATAACCAGCACTGAAGATCATCCACGAGGAAGAAAGATGAGCATGGTGTTTCAGAATCCTCTCAATTCCCTGAACCCCAACATGAAAATAGGCCAGCAACTGTGCGAAGTGCTGATTGAAAACTTCAAAATGAGCAAAGAAGAAGCAAGAAAGAAAGTCATAGAAACAATGACAAAGCTGGGCATTTTCGAAGCAGAGGAAATGCTCGAGAGATATCCGTTCGAATACAGTGGTGGCATGAGGCAAAGGGCAATGATCGCGATGGCCATGTTATGTGAACCAAAGCTGCTCATCGCTGACGAGCCAACCACCGCGTTGGACGTCACGATACAGGCACAGATCATGCAACTGTTCAGGCAGTTGAAATGCAGCTCGAAAACTTCGATACTTTTCATAAGCCACGATTTAAGCCTGGTAGCTCAGATAGCAGACAAAGTCATCGTGATGTACGCTGGAAAAATTTGCGAGATATCACCAACGAGAAAGCTTTTCACGGCTCCCCTTCATCCTTACACTCAGGGATTGATCAGTTCCATTCCAGATTTGAAGAAGAGAGAATCGAAACTACACTCCATTGAAGGCAATGTCCCAAGCCCATTGAGTCCACCGTCAGGGTGTCGGTTTCATCCTCGCTGTGACAAAAGACTTGAAATTTGCACTCGACAAGATCCCCCTGAAATTTGGACGCAGGAACGGTTCGTAAAATGCTGGCTGTACGAGAAAGCGGGGGTCTGAATGATTCTGAGAGTTGAAAATCTCTCAAAAGAGTTCGCTATCGAATTTGATATTCTTGGTAGGCCTGTTAAGTTTCTTAGAGCTGTTCAGGACGTGTCGTTCACTGTGAAAGAAAAGAGTGTGTTCAGCATCGTTGGTGAGAGTGGGTCCGGCAAATCTACTATTGCTCGCATACTCTGCGGTATATACAAACCTACAACCGGTTCGATACACTTCATGGGATCACCTTTGAAAAGATCCGGTCAGATACAGATGGTTTTCCAGGATCCAGAGAGTTCTCTCGATCCGCGCAAAACCATTTTGTTCAGTATAGAAGAAGGACTGAGGATACACAGGGTAGCCAACAGAGAAGAGAGAAAGAAACTCGTTTACGAAACACTCAGAGCTGTGGGATTGACTGAAGATGTGCTATGGAAGTATCCTCACCAGCTGAGCGGTGGACAAAAGCAGAGAGTGGCGATAGCAAGATGTCTCGTCTTGAAGCCGAAATTGCTCATCCTGGACGAACCCACGTCGGCACTGGACGTTTCAGTTCAGGCGCAAATACTGAATCTTTTGATAGATCTCAAACAGTCGTATTCGCTAACTTACATCCTCATCACGCACGATTTGAAAATTGCGTACCATATATCGGATCAAACCATGGTGATGTACCTTGGCCAAATCATGGAGATGGGAGAGACGCAGAAAATCTTGGAGGAACCATTGCATCCGTACACCAAGGCCCTCGTTGCCGCTATTCCGACCCTCGAAGCAAACAAGCTGAAGGATTTTTCTCTCAAAGGTGAGATACCCAGCCCACTGAACCCACCTGAAGGGTGTCCCTTCAGAACGAGGTGTGATTTTGCCTTCAGCAAATGCAGTGAGAAACCACCGCTGATAGATTTCAGAGGTCGAAAAGTGAGATGCCATCTTTACACGGAGGTGTGAGCATGCTATCGCAGGTAATGACTGCGATCGAGGTTCTGGATGATCCTAATGCGAACGGTCAAAGAGTCTGTGAGCTTTTCAACGGTTTTGAAGGCGTGCACGCCGAGTTCGAAACTGTGACAACACCCCGCGGCAAGACAGACGTCGTCAGAATAACGATCCACGGTGACGATGGCTCGGCGCCCGTTCTGGGCATAGTTGGCCAGCTGGGAGGAGTGGGAGCCAGGCCAGAAATGATCGGACTGGTGAGCGATGCGGATGGTGCTGTTGCCGCGCTCGCGTGTGCGCTGAAACTGGCACAGATGAGGCAGAAAGGAGAAGAGCTTGCAGGTACGGTGTTCGTGGCGACGCACGTTTGCCCAAACGCTCCAACCAAAGAGCACAAACCAGTACCGTTCATGGATTCACCGATCGGTGTGAGAGAAGTGTTGCAGCTGATGCTCAACAGACACGTTGATGCGGTTCTTTCCATCGATACCACGAAGGGCAACAGAATTGTGAAAAAGAGAGGCTTTGCGATTTCGCCAACGGTCGTCAAGGGATATATACTCAAGGTGTCGGAAGATCTGTTGAACATCTATGAAAACGTGTGTGGCACTGTGCCCTTCGTGCTACCGATAACGATGCAGGACATAACGCCCTACGACAACGGGGTGTATCACATAAACAGCATCATGCAGCCCTGCACCGTTGTTCCTAACGTCCCGGTCGTTGGAGTGGCCATAACGACTGAAGTTCCTGTGGCTGGCTGTGCGACCGGGGCATCGCACGAGGTCGATATTGAACTTGCGGCGAGGTTCTGTGTGGAGGTTGCCAAATACTTCGGCCGCAGGCAGATCAGGTTTTACGATGAAGCCGAGTTCGAAAAACTGGTGAGACTGTACGGTGACTTCACTCACCTCGTGACTGGGGGATGAACGAAATGGATGGTGAACTCGACAACATAGGTCAGAAGATAAGAACCCTCAGGCAGGCCAAACACATGACGGTGAGGGAACTCGCGAAGCTTGCGGGTGTCACTCCCGGCCTGATCAGCCAGATAGAACATGGAAAAGTATCGCCATCTTTGAGCACGCTCAAGAGAATCCTGTCCGCCCTCGGTGAGACGATCATCTCGCTCGTCGAACAAGAGATAGGCGAGCAGGCGCTCAAAGGTGTGGTGAGGAAAAACGAACGGCGCAAGGTGATCGTGTGCCCTGGTTTGACGTACGAACTCATCTCGACGAAGAACAAGGCTTACTCAATGTTCATATCTTATCTTGAACCGGGTTGTGACAGTGGCGACTCCTTTTACGCGCACGAAGGGATCGAATCCGGTATCATCGTTCAGGGCAGTGTCGAAATAACTCTTGGGGACAGGAAAGTCGTCCTGAACGAAGGTGACAGCATAACCTATCCTTCCACTGTGCCACACAGGTGGAGAAACGTTGGGAACGTCACGGCGATAGGTATCTGGGTGGTCAGCCCGCCGAGCTTTTGAAAGTCAGATATTGATAGGGGGGACCGTTTTGAAAATCTACTGTGAAGAACTTTCCAACATGCCGTGGGAGGACAGACCGAAGGGCCACGATGGGGTGCTGTGGCGTTACAGCAAGAATCCCATCACGAAACGGAATCCCATCAAGAAAGGTGCGCGCGTTTTCAACTCTGCAGTCGTACCGTTTTCAAACGGTTTTGTCGGCGTGTTCAGAGTGGACCACAAAAACACCAGACCCTTCCTGCACGTTGGACACAGCAAAGACGGAATAAACTGGCAGATAGAGGAAGAACCCATCCAGTGGTTCGATCAATACGGCAATCCGTTTCCAGTTGGCTACGCCTACGATCCGAGGGTGGTCAGGATAGAGGACAGTTACTACATAACCTTCTGCACCGACGATCATGGTCCAACCATAGGTGTCGGCGTGACGAAGGATTTCAAACACTTCATCAGGCTGCCGAACGCCTTCGTTCCGTGCAACAGGAACGGTGTGCTGTTCCCGAGGAAGATCAACGGTAAGTACGTCATGCTCAACAGGCCCAGTGACATGGGCCATACGCCCTTCGGAGACATCTTCCTGAGCGAGAGCTTCGACATGATCCACTGGGGCAACCACAGATGGGTGATGGGAAGGAGCAGCAAGAACTGGTGGGAGAATCTGAAGATCGGCGCCGGACCAGCACCCATAGAAACGAGCGAAGGATGGCTTTTGATATACCACGGCGTGACACTGACGTGCAACGGGTACGTCTACAGCTTCGGTGCCGCCCTGCTGGATCTCGAGGATCCGTCGAAAGTGCTGCACAGGAGCAAGTACTACCTGCTCACGCCCGAGGAAGAGTACGAGGTGTGCGGTTTCGTACCGAACGTGGTCTTTCCGTGTGCCGCGCTGTGTGACGGAAAGACCGGCAGGATCGCCATCTATTACGGGGCGGCAGACACTTACGTGGCCGTCGCCTTCGGTTACGTACAGGAGATAGTTGAGTTCGTGAAAGAGAATTCGGATTCGGACTGAGGAGGGAAGAACCATGCAGGTGATGGGAAGGAGTTTGAAAGAAGGGGAGTTCACGGTAGAAACGAACGAGTACTGTGTGAAGGCAGAGCTTGTGAAGACCAGCTTCGGCTGGATGCTGAAAGGAAAGATCAAAGGAAAGGTTGGAAGGATAGAGATCTTCAGAACAGAATCTTTCAAGAAAGCCTTCGTGAACAACTGGCAATCCTGGGGGCCGTGCAAACCGATCGATACGGAAGAGTTTCAGCCCATCAGCCCGGACAGGGACTGGCAGTACTCAGCGTCTCCTGTTCCCGAGTTGCTCGCGAGCAGGCTCGTAAGCGATTACTTCGTCGCGGGACACGGGAGACTGTACGGTTTCCTCACTTCGAAGTTCGCACATCCTTTCTTCACGTTCGAGAAGAATGAGCTTGTGGCGTACCTGGAATATTTCGACACAGATTTCGAAGACTACGTCCCGCTCGAAAGCTTCGTCTTCATAGAAAATTCTGACGACTACGATCTGTTAACAGAGTACGCAGAACTCGTCGCGCAGGAAAACAACGCGCAGTTCAAGAAAGACCGCTTCGTCGGATGGTGCAGCTGGTATCACTATTTTCTGGATCTGACCTGGCCGGACGTGTTGAAGAATTTAGACCTTGCGAAAAGATATCCCATAAAGATCTTCCAGATCGACGATGGCTACGAAGCGGACATCGGCGACTGGCTGGACAGCAAGGATGGCTTTCCAAACCTGGATGAGATGGCCAGAACGATCCTTCAAAGTGGTTTTGAACCAGGCATATGGACCGCGCCGTTCAGCGTCTCTGAAACTTCGAAGCTGTTCGCGCGGCATCCAGACTGGGTGGTGAAAGAAAACGGAAAACCGAAGCTCGCTTACAGGAACTGGAAGAAGAACATCTACGCGCTGGATCTGAGCAGGGAAGATGTGAAACAGTGGCTGTACGAACTGTTCAGCTCGCTCCGCCGAATGGGTTTCTCCTATTTCAAGATCGATTTTCTCTTCGCGGGAGCCCTTCCTGGAGAAAGACAGAGATCCATCAGCCCGATCCAGGCCCTGAGGGAAGGTTTGAAGATCGTACGCGAAGCTGTGAAGGATGGCTTCGTTCTGGGTTGCGGTTCTCCACTCATTCCGGCGGTCGGACTCGTCGATGGCATGAGGATAGGACCGGACACCGCGCCTTACTGGGGAGAGCGATTGGCGGATCGGGGCATTCCGGCGGCGAAATGGGCGCTCAGAAACGCCATCACGAGATCTTTCATGAACAGAAGACTCTGGCAGAACGATCCAGATTGTTTACTCTTGAGAACGCAGAAAACCGAGCTGAGTGAGAACGAAAGAAAGCTCTACGCGTACACCTGTGGCGTTCTGGACAACATGATAATTTTGAGCGACGATCTTTCACTCTACGAAGATTCTTCGAACGAGATTCTGCAAACCACTCTCCAGCTGCTCGGTGGAAAAGTGAAAGTGTCCAACATCTTCGACGAAGAACCGGCCTACAGTATCGAATCTTTCAACACGAAGATGGGTAACGTCAGGCTCGATGTCGATCTGACGAACAGAACTTTCGAGCTGAAACGTTTCTGATTTCAAAAGGAGTGATCACCGTGAAGATCGCGATGATAGGTGCGGGAAGCGTGAGGTTCGCCCAGCAGATCATCGGTGACGTGGCGCAGACGGAAGAGCTCTCAAAATCAGACACCTTCATCTACCTGATGGACATCAACGAAGAAAGATTGAACGCTTCCCACGTGCTCGCCCAGAAGTACGTTCAGGAACTCGGCTCGCCGGTGAAGATTGTGAAAACCTCACAGCTCGACGAAGCCATCGAAGGAGCCGATTTCATCATAAACACGGCGTACCCTTACGATCAAAGGTATCACGAAGATGGATTTCAGAGGTGGGACAGCGTCACGGAGCTCGCAGAGAAGTACGGTTATTACAGGGGCATAGACAGCCAGGAATTGAGCATGGTCTCGACGTACAGCTACGTTCTGGCATCGTATCCCGATGTGAAACTGGCGCTCGAGATCGCAAGGAGAATGGAAAGACTGGCTCCAGACGCTTATCTGCTTCAAACAGCGAATCCCGTTTTCGAGATCACTCAGGCGGTCAAGAGGGTCAGCAAGGCCAAGATCATCGGTTTCTGTCACGGAGTTGCTGGAGTTTATGAAGTCTTTGAGCGGTTGAAGCTCGATCCGAAGGATGTGGACTGGCAGGTGGCGGGGGTGAACCACGGCATCTGGTTGAACAGGTTCAGATACAAAGGAAAGGACGCTTACCCACTCCTGGACGAATGGATAGAGAAAGAGCTTGCAAACTGGAAATCGAGAAGTCCGTGGGACATCCAGATGTCTCCCGCCGCGATGGACATGTACAGATTCTACGGCATGCTTCCGATAGGCGATACTGTGCGCAACGGAACGTGGAAGTATCACTACGATCTTGAAACGAAGAAAAAGTGGTTCGGTGAATTTGGAGGAATAGACAACGAGGTGGAGAGGCCGAAACTTCATGAGATGCTCAGAATGGCGAGAAAGAGACTGATAGAGCTCGCTCAACGCGTCCAGCTCCACGAGAACGTGAAGCTGACGGAAGAGTTTCCCGAGATCTTCAGAAAGGGTCGGATGAGCGGAGAACAGCACGTTCCGTTCATCAACGCCATCGCGAACGATAAACGGGTGAGACTCTTCTTGAACGTCGAGAACCAGGGGGCTCTGAAGGACTTTCCGGACGATCTCGTCATGGAACTGCCCGTGTGGGTGGACAAAAGCGGTGTACACAGGGAGAAGATCGAGCCCGATTTGACCGACAGGATCAAGAAGTTCTACCTCTGGCCCAGGATACTGAGGATGGAGTGGAACCTGGAGGCGTTCTTTTCAAGAGATGTCAGAGTGCTCGAAGAGATCCTCCTCAGAGATCCCAGGACGAAATCTTACGAGCAAGTCGTCGCGGTCATCGACGCGATACTGAACCTGCCGTTCAACGAAGAGCTGAGGGAACATTATCGTTTCTCTCGTGAAAAGAGGGTATAATTTTCTCGAAGGCTTGCATGACGGGGTGAGGGACGATGTTCAAGAGCGCGTTCGACTGTTTGGTTCAGGGGGTTTACATAGTTTCGAGCTGCATTGAAGATGAGAAGGCTGGCCTCGCGGCAGCATGGTTGATGCAATCTTCCTTCAAGCCCGCCATGCTGGCCGTCGCGCTCGGACCGACACGAAAAACGGCGGAGGTCATAGAGAAGAGCAAGAAGTTCGCTGTTCAGGTCCTGGACAAAAAACAGAAAGAGATAGGTGAACTGTTCGGTTATTATTCGAGCAGGAACGTGGACAAGTTTTCCAAGGTTCGCTGGTTCGAGAGCGAGAAGCTCAAACTGCCCATCGTTGAAGGTGTGATAGCCTACTTCGAATGCGAGCTGGTCGGTAAGCTCGAAAGCGGCGATCACGTGATCTACAATGGTCTGGTCGTGAACCACAAGCTTCTGAACCCTCAGGGAGAACCCATGATCTTCTCCATGAGAGACTGGTTCTGAGGATGTGAGCACCATGCTTGTACAGATCGTGAAAGGTGTGTTCGTCAACGCGGACAGGATCAAAGCCGTAGTCCCGGTGAACAACACGATGGCGAAACAGCTCAGGGACACTGCAAGTTTTTCAAACAAAATGGTGAACCTCACCTACGGTGCACAAGCAAGAAGCGCGATTTACATCGACAGTGGTCACGTGCTGATCCTTGCGGAGAAGGCGACAAAGGTGAGGCAGAAACTGCTCAAAAAGAGAGGTACGGGACAGCGTTCAAGCTGAGGTCAGAGAACTTTCCCCTGCGCGCGAGGTCCAAACCTGCCCGCGCGATCATGGCTGCGTTGTCCATGCACAGCTCCACGGGTGGAACGTAAAGTTCCAGGTTCCTCTTTGAGCATTCCTCTGCGAGCTTCTCTCTCAACCGTGAATTTGCCGCGACGCCGCCGACCAGAAGCACTTTTTTCATTCCCATCAATTCTGCGGCGTGCATCGTCTTCCAGACCAGTACGTCCACCACGGCTTCCTGAAAAGAAGCCGCCACGTCCGATCTGTTCGCATCCGGTTCACTTCTGACCAGATAAAGAACCGCCGTCTTCAGACCGGAAAAGCTGAAGTTCAGATTGCCCCTTTCGAGCATCGCCCTTGGAAAGTGATACCTGTGGGGATCTCCAGACCTGGCCGCTCTCTCTATCGCAGGTCCGCCGGGATAACCGAGCCCGAGCAGGCGTGCGACCTTGTCGAAGGCTTCACCGGCCGCATCGTCGACGGTTCTTCCAACGACTTCTGCCTGGGTCGGATCCTCTTTGAACAGAAGTAGTTCTGTGTGTCCACCACTCACGAGCAGGGCGAGGTAAGGTGGTTCAAGCTGTGGAAAGTTCAACTTGACCGCGTAGACGTGGCCCAGAAGGTGGTTCACACCGACGAGCGGTTTTTTGAGCGCGAGGCTCAAGCCTTTCGCGAACGAGACTCCGACCATCAGCGCACCGATGAGACCTGGCCCGTGCGTGACGGCAACAACGTCTACGTCTCTCAAGTCTATTCTCGCGTCCTCGACGGCTTTTCGGAAGATCTGCGGGAGGTTCTTCAAATGGTGCCTCGCTGCGACCTCCGGAACGACACCACCGAAAGGTTCGTGGACCTTCACCTGTGACGAAACGACGTTGGAGAGTATTCTCTCTTCGTCGACTATCGCGACCGAGGTTTCGTCGCAGGAAGTTTCTATTCCAAGGACTTTCATCACGCGATCTCTCGCATCACGAGCCTCGGTTTCTCTTTGCCTTCAACTGCCGCAGCGGTGATGATCACTTTCTCAACGTTGTGCGAGGAAGGTAACTCGAACATCGCATCCATCATGACCTCTTCGAAGACGCTTCTCAAGGCACGAGCACCCGTTCCGCGCTTCAACGCCTTTCTGGCGATCGCGACCAGAGCGTCCGGTTCTATCTCGAGCTGTACGTTGTCGAGCTCGAACAGTTTTTTGTACTGCTTTATCAAGGCGTTCTTCGGTTCGTTGAGTATCCTGACCAGATCCTCCTCCGTGAGATCGTCCAGCGTCGCGATCACGGGGAATCGACCAACGAACTCGGGGATCATGCCGTACTGGACTAAATCGTCCGGTGTGACCTGCGCGAGGATCTCACCCAGTCTCATCTGTTTCTTGCTCTTCACGTCTGCCCCAAAGCCCATCGATGAACTCTGGATCCTTCTCTTGATGATCTCCTCCAGCCCGTCGAAGGCACCACCGACGATGAACAGTATGTTCGTCGTGTCAACCTTGATGAATTCCTGGTAGGGATGTTTCCTCCCACCCTGAGGCGGTACGTTCGCGATCGTACCCTCGACGATCTTCAGCAAACCTTGCTGCACACCTTCACCCGAAACGTCTCTCGTTATCGACGGGTTCGGAGACTTCCTGGCGATCTTGTCTATCTCATCTATGTAGATGATCCCGTACTGGGCTCTCTCTATATCGAAGTTGGCAACTTCCAGCAAGCGGAGCACGACGTTCTCCACATCCTCTCCCACGTAACCCGCTTCCGTGAGCGGTGTGGCGTCCGCTATGGCGAACGGCACGTCCAGTATCTTGGCCAGCACGCGCGCGATCAACGTCTTCCCGCTTCCCGTCGGCCCGATCATCATGATGTTGGACTTTTCCATCTCGACGTCGTCGAAACTGCCGCCGTAGAAGACCCTCTTGTAGTGGTTGTAGACCGCCACGGAGATGATCCTCTTGGCCCTCTCTTGTCCGATCACGTACTTGTCGAGCTCGGCCTTTATCTCAGCCGGTTTTGGGAGAGGCTTCCTGCGCTCTCTCTTCACTCGCTTGTCCGTCGTCAAAAGATCGTGGAAGAGCTCGACACACTCGTCGCATATGTATGCGCTCGGACCAGCTATTAACTTTCCAACCTGACTCGCGGGCCTTCCGCAGAAAGAACAGAACTTCTCAGGCAACGTAGTTCCCTCCGTGCGAACATTTTAGCACAGTCTCCGCCTCGTTACTTTAACACAATTTCACGAAAGCTATAACACAAATGAGCGTATCAGCGTGTCTGCGAGTGGAGTTCCCAGGACATGTGTTCCTGCTTCTGCCAGTACCCGTCGAGCTTTCCCTGCGCGGAAAGTTGAGACAGCCTCTTTTTGAGCCAGTGCGGCAAGCGTGCGCTTCCCGCTCTTTCCAAACTCGTTCCGGGCAGTGGCAAGAAGCTGTGTGCGTGTATCTTGCAACCCATTTCAACCAGTTTCTCAACGAACTGCAGGGTCTCGTGCTGGTCCTCTTGGGTTTCGAAAGGAAAACCGAAAATGAAGTCCACGTGCGGTACGAACCCGTGACGCTTTATCGTGTCCACGGCCTTCAGAACGTCCTCTGTGCTGTGATTCCTTCTCAAAATTTTGAGGACCCTTTCACTGCCACTCTGAGCGCCCACGATAATGCTTCTGTTGTTCACGTACTTTTTGACCACGCTCAGGACCTCGTCGTTCACAGATTCTGGTCTCACGTCCGAGGGGAAGGTTCCGAAGTAGATCTCTCTCATGCCTATTTTCCGGAGATTGAAAAGCAACGATTCTATGGCGTCCACGTTCGGTGTAACACCATCCTTCGAGCCGTAACCGAAGGCGTTCGGCGCTATGAATCTCGCGACGTACTTGTGCTTTTTCAGACCGAGCTGGCAGTAATGAACGATCTGTTCAACGCTCCTGTGTCGAACGATCTTTCCAGCGATCGACGATGTCTGACAGTACGCACAGCCGAACGGGCAGCCCCTCGTGATCTCGATCGGCATGAACTGTGAAAGTTCCACGCAGAAGGGAGGATAGTCGTTGAGATCGACTCTCCTGCTCACCCCATCGAAGATGGATCGCCTTTCGCCCTTCAAAAACTCGATCAGGTTCTCCTCCCCATCACCGATGAAAACGTGATCGAACCCCATCGCGAGGCATTCCTCAGGCCGCGCCGTCGGGTGGGGCCCACCGGCCAGCAGAGTGTAACCTTTCGACTTGAGCAACTTCACTTCTTCCTGAACCTGTCCGAGGTCGAAGCTCATGAAGGAGTACGCCACGAAGCTGTCGGTGGGGTAAGATAAGATGTCCTCAAGTCTTCTGGCGATGACGATTTCGACGGAGTCGAGTCTGCTCACCACCGCGCTCAGCAACGCCACGACGCTGTAACGGTTGAACTTCGTCTGTCTGAAGATCAACCTCACGGTTTTTCACCCATGATCTTTCGAACCTGATCGAGGAAACTGTGGATCGCTAAATTGGGAGTGGGAGAGCTCTTCACTGCGAGATCGAGCCAGTACAGTCTTTCAAGGATCTTTTCCAGCTTTTCGGCGTCGTACAGGCTCACGTGGTTCACGGACTTGCCGGCACCCTTGAAAGAGAAACCCAGAAACCTGGCCGTCTTTCCGAGTCCCACACCGAGTTTTTCAGAGACTTCTTTTATCACGGGCCAGGGGTAATTTTCTCTCTTCTCGACGAAGAGCACGATCTTGTAGAGATCGAGGAAGTGTCTGGCGAGGGACGCGACCACGACGATGGGCTCGGTGGTTTTCAGGATCGATCCCAGCAGCACGTGTGCCTTTTCGAAATCGCCCATCGAAACTCTGAAACAGAATTCGTCTATGTCGCTTCTGACGTATTGAGAAATCACCTGCTGGATGGTCTCTTCGGTCGGTCGATCCGTCACGCAGGCGAGTTTTTCGATCTCTCTTTCTAAAAGTTCGTCGTTCGGTCCGACCCTTTCGAAGATCAATTCAGCTATCTTCTGCGAAGCAGATATTTTGTGCTTTCTGAGCCTTTCTGAAACGTAATCGATCCACTTTTCCTGTTCCCACGGTTTTGGTAGCGACAGCTGCACGACTTCCTTAGCCTTCACACCCTCTTCGGTTCTGACGATCACGCTGATCCTTGAAGGTTCGGCCATCTCCAAAAGTTTTTTCTGATCGTCCTTTTTCCATTCGTCGAAATCGACCACGTCCAGGAGCACCTCGTCGAAGAAAAGACCTGCCTGCGAGAGCAGATTGAACGCCCCATCCTTTTCCTCTGCGTTCACCTTGATCCTTTTGAGCCGTCTTTTTTGACAGAAATTTTCCACGTATTCGTCCTTCAAAACTCTCGCATCACCGGCGAGAAAGATCACCGGCAAGAGCTTCACTTCCCTTCCTGAGCTGTTTGATCTGGGCGATGAACGCGTCCAACCTGGCCTCTATCGATGGCGTGAACGGATTACCATCCAGCTCGATCGAGATGAACGGCAACGACTTTCCAAGTTTTCTCTTTTTATCTTCGATGGCCTTCTTGAGTATGGATTCCGCTATGCGGCTCGGCATGCACGCGAACGGCCCGACCGCTATCACTCCGTCGTAGAATTCGCCTATCTCGGCGAGCGTGCTTCCGATCGTCAGAATGGCTTCCCCAGTCAGGTTCGGTGAAAGATAAGGCTTTGCCGTTTCCACCACGTGTGAGACGTCGAGCATGCGCGCGTCGCACAGGCCAGTCCGCGCGAACAAACGCTTGATCCTCCACTCGAAGTACCGGAGCACCTGCATTTCCAGCCACTTTTTCATCCTCTGGAAACGCGTCGAATCCTTGCTCACCAATCTTTCGATGAAGATGTAATAGGTGTAGTAGAGCCATTCGTGTATCGGTGAGATGTGCAGCACGATGCCTTCCCTCGCGAACAGATCTTCCATCTTCTTCCTGCTGAATTCGTCCCAGCGCACGTATATTTCTCCCGTCATCATCACCTTGGGTGATTTCATGTACGCTTCGTGCAGTTTCAGAGATTCGAGCTCCTGACACACCTTTTTCACCGTTGTGAAGAAACCAGACAGAGAATCCTTCCTCAAACTTTCCAGGATCATTTCCTGATGCTTCTCGATCAAGGATTCTACAAGCGTCTGGTCTTTCATGAGGGCTCTGAGAGATTTCTCCACGTTGGAGTACAGATCCGAAACCAGCACGGCCAGCCACGCACGCAGGGTGAAGCTTACTCCCAGGCCTCCGTACGCGTTCTCAGAGTTCAGCGAGACCAGGCCGACATCCTTCACCGCGTTCTGTTCGAGCCACAACTTCATGTAAATGCTGTACTGGCCGAACCTGCACGGGCCCGACGTGGTCGGCATGAAGTACAGGGTGATCTCACCTTCGGGCCTTTCCTGAAGGTATCTTATGAGCGAGCCGAGCGTCAGGTGCAAAGGCAGGCATTCCTTGGAGAGAGAGTTGCCCCTGCCCAGTCTGAACTCGATCTCCCCGGGAGCGGGGCACACGTGCGTTCGAACCCCGAAGCGAGAGATCGCCGCCGCCAGGCACCTGGCTCCGAACGCGCCCATCGTCGGGAAGACGAGTCTCACTCTCGGGTCGGTCCAGGGAATCTTCTCGCCGTCTTTGAGGACGAAGACGCCGGATTTGTCGATCTGAACTTCGAGAGGTTTGGAAGGCGAGGGTTGCTTTTTCTTTTCTCTCCTGCATTTGATGATGTCCAAGAACGCTTCTATACGGGTTTCCAGACCGGCGTCAGCGGTGTGGCTGTCCAGTTCCAGAACGAGCGCCGGTTTTTCACCCATGACCGCTTTGAAGTAAGAGAGGATGAACGAGTCAGGGCCGCAGCTGAAATTCGTTATGAAAACAGGATACAGCTTGGGATGGTCTTTCACGTACCTCGCGGCCTTCAGCATCATCTCTCCCCAGGTCCAGTACATCCTCTCGTAACCGGGCAGCGGTTCGAACGGAAGAACGTCGAAACTCGCCACGGGATAGCCGTAACTGGCGATCTTCCTCGGAACTCCGAGGTTCGCGTGGGACTGGAAAGCGTTGTACGCCCTCCCGAAGATGACGATACCCATACCGGCTTCTTCTACTTTCTTCAGAAATTCTTCACCGAGCCTCTTCACGCCCTCTTCGAAGGTCCTCTGCGCTTTCTTCGCTTCTTCGAAAGCTGCTCTGACCCTTTCTCTGTCGAAGCCGAGGGGTTTGAACATCCGGAAGATGTTTTCGAAGACGAGTTCTTCAGGATCGTTGAAATCGATGCTGCAGGAAAGGAGCTGAACCTTCTCGAGTTCAGAGATATCGGCCCTCAGCCAGTCTGCCTCGCTCTGAACGAAAGGACAGTAGACGCCGTTCTTTTCTGAACCGGCCGGTCTGGCCCCTCGAATCCTCGGAATGAAGACATAATCAACGTTTTTCTTCAAAAGGTTCAGCACGAAACCGTGGGAAAGCTCGACGGGAAAACAGAACTCTGATCCCATGCGATCTTTCCCACTTTCATCAGGTTCGTCCGGAAGGACGACCTCGAAGCCGAGCTTTATGAAAAGTGTCGAGAAGAATGGGAAGAAGACGTTCATCGCGAAGGATTTGCTCACTCCGACCTTCTTTCCGCCACCGTTTTGCTTCAGTTCGAAAACCATCTTCTCTCTTCTCGCGACGAAATCGTACTCTGAGGCATCGAAACTGTGTTCCCTGAACGCTTCGTAACGGTTGCACGCCCCTCCGTAGGGTATCCTTTTGCCGTTGACCTCTATCACGCTGATGGTACACTTCCTGTCGCAACCGGTCCTTCCACCCGTGCAGACGAAAGGTTTCAGATACTTCACCTCGCGGTTCGCGAGTTCCTGAAGATCGTAAGAACCTTTTTCTATCACACCCTTTTCCATGTCTTCGAGTGCCATGAGCGCGATCCCGTAGGCGCCCATGAGACCCGGTTCCGGTGGCACGACGATCTTCTTACCCGTGAGTGCCGCCATCGCGAGCGGTACGGCCCTGTTGTAACAGGTACCTCCCTGCGCGAAAACCTTGTTCCCGACGGGCCTGTTACCCTTCACCCTGTTCAGATAGTTCATGCAGACAGAGTAGACCAACCCAGCGCATATGTCCTCGGCGGATATGCCTTCCTGTATCGCGGTCTTTATGTCGCTGTTTATGAACGCCGCACACTGGTCGCTGAAGTTCGGTGGGTTTTTCGCCTTGAGGGCGTAATCTGCGATCTGTCTGTAATCTATGTTCAAAGACTCTCGCGCCGCTTCTTCCAGGAAAGACCCCGTCCCTGCGGAACACGCCTCGTTCATGGCGTAGTCGTAGGGTACACCTTCGTTCAGATAGGTGTATTTGGCGTCCTGACCGCCGATCTCGAAGATCGTGTCGACCTCGGGATCGAAATACGCCGCAGCCTTCGCGTGCGCCATGATCTCGTTGTGGATCGATTTGGTCTGTGCGTGCAGTCCCACGATCTTCCTTCCGGAACCCGTCACGCCCACCGCGACGATCTTCACAGGCACGTCGAGCTGTGAGAGAATTTCGCTGTAACACTTCTTCGCGGCACCTATGGGATCACCGAGCGTTCTGAGATAACTGCTGGCGAGTATCTTCTTGTCCTTGATCCTCACCAGCACGGCCTTGGTCGTGGTCGAACCCACATCCACACCGAGTACGCACGCGTCGTTCGGCTCAGCCTTTCCCCTCTCCATGTGCTTGAACTCCACCATGGACAGATAGTTCGAGAGGGGAGGCAGTCTGAGAAAGGCGGAAGGTATCTCTCTGGGTATCACGTGGTATTTCTTGACCTTCCCAGAAGGATTTTCCAGCAACCACAGATAGGCACCGAGAGCCTCGAAGTAAGTTGCCTCTTCGGGCACGACGAACTCTATGCGACCGTCGAGATGTCTCAGCATGAGTTTGTTCCTCGTGGTGCCACCTATCAAAAGCACCCTCTTCACGTTCGCGTTGCTCGAAAGCTGCAAGATCTTGTCCGCCATGACCTTTCCGAGTCCACTGAGAACGAGGTCTTTGGGAATGCCTTTGTTCAGCGCGTGCGTGCAGTCACTCTTGCAGAAAACCGTGCACCGCGAAGAGAGTCTGTAAAAGCCATCCACGTTCACCGAATCTATGGACGAAAGATCCAGTCCCATCCTCTTGAGCTGTTGCAGAAAGAACTCTCCGGTACCGGAGGCACACTTGCTGCCGACGTGTATCGCGCTGACCTCGCCGTTAGAGTCGAGCTGGTACAGCACGAAGTTTTCCCCACCGGCGCTCACGATGCCGTCACACGGGCCGTACTTCTCTTTCAGCTTTCTGTACGCGTACTGCACGGCGAGAGACTCCGGGATGTTCGGAGCTTTGAAGATCCTTCTCAGTTTCCTTCCGGTGAAGACGAGTTCGAGTTCTTCGGGTGAATCTTGAAGGATTCTCTCAACGGTACCTATGGGGTCACCGTTGTGTGGAATCCACGCGGGTCCCTGTTCTGTGAAGGTGGACACACTCGAAGAACCCACGCAGATCGCCAGCCGCATCTGTTCTGTCACCCCCGATCCAGCTCGCGCACCAGTTCGCTCAGCTCCTCGGCGATCCTCCTGACATCAGCTTCATCCTTCCCCTCGACCATCACGCGCACCAGCCTCTCCGTACCGGAAGCCCTGACAACGATTCTGAAACGCTCGTCGTATTTTTCCAGCTCTTTCTTCAACAAAGGATGCTCAGCCACGGATCTGTTCGTGACGGGTACGTTGATCAGGACCTGAGGATAATCCTGCACCTCTTTGGAAAGATCGTCCGCCGTTCTGCCGGTCAGAACCATCAACCTCAAAAACTCCAGTGCCGTTATGAGGCCGTCTCCCGTCGTCGATCTGTCCAGAAATATTATGTGACCCGACCTTTCCCCACCGAGCGTTGCGTCAAGCTGCAGCATGCCTTCGAGCACGTACTTGTCCCCCACCTTCACCCTCGCAAGTTTTATACCCCTGTTGAGTAAATAATCCTCTAAAGCTTTGTTACTCATTATTGTCGCCACGACGGTGTCGTTGCGGAGTCTTCCTTCGCTCTTCAGCTGGACCGCGAGAACCCCCATGATCTTGTCTCCGTGGATCTCTTCACCCTTTCGACTGAGCAGAATGCATCTGTCCGCATCGCCATCGTGCAGCACACCGATGTCGAAACCTTCCATCTGCCCCGCGAGGAACTGCGGATGCTGAGAACCGCAGTTTTCGTTTATGTTCTTTCCATCCGGTTCGTACGAGAAGCACGTCACGCTGGCACCGAGGGCCTTCAGAACCTCTGGTGTCGTGGTGATCGCTGCCCCGTTCGCCAGATCCACGGCCACCCTGAGACCGGAAAGATCGAGCTTCTTGAAGGATTCGAGGATCGTTTTCAGATAGATCTCTCGAAGGCTCGGATCTGTCTCAACGGATCCTTCTTCCACACCTGCCGAGACGTTCTGCATGAGCGATTCGATCCTCCTCTCTTCCTCGTCCGGGAGCTTGAAGCCAGACCTGAGCACCTTTATCCCGTTGTACTGGTACGGATTGTGAGAAGCAGAGATCACGATTCCAAAACAGTCCAAGAGTTTGCTGATCATCGCCACCGCAGGGGTTGGTAGAACGCCGGCGAGCTTCACCTTCGCACCCTTCCGCGACAATCCTTTCACCAGGGCCTGTTGAAGTGCCCCGGCGGACTCCCTCGTGTCGTGTCCGATCACGAAGAGGGACGAACCGTAGAGTTCTCCGAGCGCCAGGCCGAGTTTGTAGGCAAGCTCGTCCGTCAGATCGTCCCCGTAAATACCTCTCAGTCCATCGGTTCCGAAGAGCTGTTTCATCGCCTCAGGACCTCCCTGTAAGTTTTTTCGAGTTCGTCCGCTTTCTCTTTCTCGCCCGTTTGTCTGTAGAGATCTATCAGAAGCCTGATCGCCTGAGATCTGTACAGCGAATCTGGCATTTGCAAAACCATGTTCAGCTGAAGCTTGGCTTCCAAGCTGCGACCAGCCTTCGCCAGACTCTGTCCCATGAGGTAGACGAGCTCGGCTCTCCTTTCATCGCCCTCCGGGAGCTGTTCGAAAGCCTTCTTGAAATACTCGTACGCGGTTGAAAAATCTCCGAGGTTCAGTTTCACAACACCCAGACTGTAATATTTCTCGAAGACTTTCTCTTTCAACGTGCTGTTCAAGCTTTCCAGTTCTTTCAAACCGTGTACTTTGACGTACTGTTCGAACCTGTCGTAATCTTCGTTCACGTACAGTTTGTACGCTTCAATGATCCTTTCATTCCTCTTCAACTGAGTCCTCATCGATACGAACGCCTGAAAACTCAACAGAAAGAGGAGGGCAAAGACGGTGAGCAAAACCAGAAAGAATTTCTCAAGACGCATCTTCACACCCAGCACCTACCATATGTCGACTTCGGGTTCGAGAACCACGTTGAAGTGCTTCTCAACCATGTTCTTCACAATCTGCGCAAGCGTGAGCACGTCCTTCGCTGTGGCGGAACCAACGTTGACTATGAAACCTGCGTGTTTGACCGAAACCTGGGCGTCCCCCACCCTGAAACCTTTCAGTCCGAGCTGTTCTATGGCTTTTCCCACGTAGAAATCGGGCCGCGGCCGTTTGAAGAAACTGCCCGCACTCGGCACATCGAGAGGCTGTGTTTCCATCCTTCTTCTCATCATCTCTTCCATCTTCGAGCGGACCTTTTCACTCTCCGATTCGACCAGTCTCAAACAGACGCGCAGTATCACCCAGTTTTTTCTCTTGAAAACGCTGTCTCTGTAGGAAAACTCGAGTTCGTCCCTGTTCGAGATCTTCACGGATTCTCCATCGAAGTACTCCACCCATTCCACCACGTCTGCCATCTGACCTCCGTACGCGCCCGCGTTCATGAAAACCGCTCCGCCCACCGTGCCAGGTATCCCGTAAGCGAATTCGAGTCCAGAAAGTCCGCGCTGCGCCGCTTCAACGCACAGTCTGTTGAGCAAGGCACCGGCTTCGCTGATCAGGAAATTCCCATCGAAGTAGAAACCGTCCAGACCCAGCGTGCTTATCACCACGTCGACACCTTCGTCCGGTGCGAGCACGTTGGTGCCCTTGCCCAGAAGCTTTGCGCTTGGAAACGATCTCACAGCGCACACGAGTTGCTCGACTGTTTCTGGAACGAGGAACAGCTTCGCCGGACCGCCTATCTTGAAACTCGTGTGCAGCTTCAGTGGCTCGTCGATCAATTGACGACACATGTTTTTTCTCTCGTTCATGCGCCCTTCTTCAACCTCACGAACAGTTCAACCTGGTTCGTTATGACGCAGTCGAGATGTTGCTTGATGCGTTCGTATTTGTCGGGATCGTCCAAAGTCCAAACGTAAATCTTCGATCCGGCGTTCCTCACGAGCTTCACTATCTTTTCAGCAACGATGGGATAGTCGAACAGCTGGTGTGGCAGGTGCATCGAGTAGGGTTTGTGTTGCAGCAATCTTTCGATGAGGCCGATCGGATCGTTCTTCAACTCCTCGCCAACGAGAAAACCGAATTTCACGTCCGGCCTCTTCTTCATCAGGGATGCTATGAGCTGGTGGTCGAAGGATGAAACGACGGTGTTCCTGGTCAGTCCAAATTCGTCGATGAGCTGGAGCGCCTTCTCGGCAACGCGGGCTTCTTTTATCTCCGCGTTCAAAACATGGTCCGGACCCAGTATGGAAAGCACCTCTTCGAAGCTCGGTATGCTTTCAGATTGCACCCTGTAATTCCTCAGTTCCTCGAAACTGACCTCGGAAACTTTGACGTCCGCACCGCAGAGCCTCTTCAGATCTTCATCGTGAATCACGACCACCTTACCATCCTTCGTTCCCCTCAGATCGAGCTCGACGCCGTCCGCACCGAGTTCGAGCGCCTTTCTGAAGGCTATCAGGGTGTTCTCAGGATACTGCGCCGAATAGCCCCTGTGACCGAGCACGATCATCTCAGCATACCTCCCAGCCTCGCAAAGGCATCCATGATGTCATTAACGAAACGTTTGGGATTGCGGTTCGATTCGACCACGAACAGCCACGAATCTTTCCACCACGTGACGATGTACTTACCTTTCTTGCTGGTGCTGTAATAACCAACCGTGGGAAGATCGATGTAAACTCCCAGATTCCAGACACCGTACTTCTTCACTATGGATTTCCACACGCTCCTCAAAGAAATTTCAAAATTTTTGAAGCCGTACAGCAAATACATCGTTCCTTCCGCATCAACATAAACTGCAACCATGCCTTTCAGCTCGATGTCTTCGTAACCGGAAACGGTTTCGAGCTGGATCAGCCTGTATTTACCTCGAAGCACCTGCATCGCGGACTCGAGCGAGTAAACCTGTGGTGGAACTTCTGCGATCCTTACGGTGCATCCACCGAGAAGGACCAAGATCAAAAACGCCACAGAGATTTTCCTCACGACCCTTCCTCCCTGAGAAAGATGTTCTGTTTCAGGACTTCTTCCACAGTCCCGAACTCACCGTGGCCCGGTAGCAACAGCGTGTTCGGTTCAAGATTCTTCAAGAGTTCCCTGATCTGTCTCAATGTTCTTCGCATCGTTTTCTCGTCGCCACCGGGAAGATCGGTTCTGCCAACGCTGTCCAGAAAGATTGTATCACCGCTGAAGATGACCCCATCTGTTCTCAGCATCATGGAGCCTGGAGTGTGACCCGGGGTGAGATGGATTTGAAATTTCAGTCCCGCGATCTCGAAGGATCCTTCCTTCAAAAGCTCCACCTGCGAGTCGAACACGAAATCCTCATCGAAGTACACGGAAAGGTTGAGGTGAGGATCTTTAAGCCATTTCGAATCCGGCTCTGAAACGTACACCCTCTCGCATTCGAGCTCCTTCAGTCCGCACACGTGGTCGAAATGGCCGTGGGTGAGCAACACGACGCATGGTTCCCGAACGATCGAACCTGTTCCGTATCCCGGATCGATCACGAGCACAGGATGCGTCCAGATGATGTAGCTGTTCGTTCCTATCGGGCCGGTGACGACGCACTGAATTGTGTCATTGACCTGGAAAATCTGCACGTTTCTCACCTCAGCTATAATATAGAGCATGAGAACGCTCCTTCTATGTTTTCTCGCGAGCTTATCGTTCGCTGTTGAACTCTTCTTCACTCCTTTGCCGTCCACGGACTGGCTCTGCGAGCTCGTGGCTCAGGCGTCACATACGCTGTACGTGTGCACCTACTCTCTGGATGAGAGAAAGTTCCTGCAGACTCTGAACGATCTGACGAAACGAGGCGTTGACGTGAAGATACTCTTCGAAACGGGGACCGTTCCGGATGGGGCAAGGGCCAGGATGGACGCGGAAAGTTCCCTGCTGCATTTGAAATTCATCGTCATCGATGAAGCGAAGGTTATCCTTGGTTCTGCGAACTTCACCGAAAACAGCTTGAAGAAGTCCATCAACGACGTTCTTTACTTCGAAGATCGCGAGATCGCAACAGTGCTGGCAGATTTTTTCGAATCTCTCTGGAACGGGGAGCTGAAACGTTTTCAACTGCAGCGCGATGGTTTCATCCTGAAAAATTACGATCTGGAAGATCTGCTTCTCAAAGAGCTTTCGAAGACAAAACGCACCCTCGATGTCGCCATGTTCGCGCTGACACATCCGAAGGTCTGGTCCATGTTGAAAATTTTGTCCAGCAGGAACGTGAGGATCAGACTGCTCGTCGATCGATGGTTTCTGAGCAACTCCAAATTGAAAGAACTTCCAGAATCTGGCGTTCAGGTGAGAGTCTTTGAGCCCTTCACACTCCACACGAAATTGTTTATAATCGACGGGCGAACGGTCATCAGCGGCTCTGCGAACGTCACGAAGAGCGCCTACGAAAAGAACGCGGAGCTGATGATGGTCATCCGGCGCAGGGAACTGGTGTGTGAGTACGAAGAGCTCTTCGAAACACTCTGGCGGGAGGGAGCTGAGCCTTGAAGGTGTTCGTTTTTGACCTCGATGGGACGATACTCATCGATTCCCACAACATACACCCCTCGAATCTGAGGGCCATAAACATGCTGATCGAAAAGAACAAGAGGATCATCTTCGCGAGTGGAAGGATGTTACCGTCCGTCAGAAAGTTATTGAAGCGCTACTTCTCCATGGAGTTTCCCATCATCGCCTACAACGGTTCCGTCGTGTGGACACCGGAGCACGGCAAGATCATGGAGCTGAGGATAGAACCGAAGCGCGCCGCCGAGATCGTTGAAACGCTCAGAGATCTCAAGATCCACAGACAGGCCTACGTGGACGACAAGCTCGTGGTGGAAGAGGACAACGAGTACGCGAGATCTTACAGTGAACATTCGCAGATCGAGTTGACGTTCGTGGACGACCTCGCAAAGCTGGTAGCGGAACACGGCGCGACGAAACTGCTCGCCATAGCGGAGCCTGAACGACTCGATGCGATCGTTCCAAAGCTCAGGGAGAGATTCAACGATGTGCTCATATTCAAATCGTTCAGCAACTACCTCGATTTTGTTCCATCGCAAACGGACAAGGGTCGTGCCCTGAGAGTGCTCGCCGAAAAACTCGGCTTCGATCTTTCCGACGCCGTCGCTTTCGGTGACAACGACAACGATGTGGCGCTGCTGCAGAGCGTGGGACTGGGAGTGGCCGTGCGGAACGGTACGAAGGGTTTGAAGGAGGTGGCAGATGTCGTTGTCGAGGAGAACTTTCTGGGCGGTCCTGGCAATTTTATTCTCGATCTGCTCGCTCGAGGCCTCATCGATTGAGCTCCGCAACCAGCTCGCGACGTGCGAGAAAGACTGTGTTCTCAACGTTCCTCTGCAGAGCATTCTGAAAGACGTTTCCTTGCTGGCGCTCGGCTGCAACCAGAACATCGAGATCGCGAGGGATGTTGCCTACGCCGCGGGAATGGTCGCACGCTCTTACGGTTTCGAGTACGTCGTTTTCGGAACCTTGGGCGTGCTCGTTGAAAACGATCCAGACCCTCTGCACAAGATCTCGCGCTCACCCTTCATAACCGCGCAGGTGCTCTCCTACATGATAGAAGGTTTCATCTCCGCCGGAATCGTTCCCATAATCAACGCGACGGGGAACGTGAACGCGGATGTGGTCAGATCTCTGCTGAACAGAAAAATGAGCAGCCCAGCCCTGGTGGAGAACGAGCAAAAGGCGAACCAGCTGCGAGAACTTGGGTTCAACGTCGTGTTCGTGACGCTCGACGGTCAGGTCTTTGGAAGACTACCCCGTCTGAACGTGAAACCACCGACGAACCTTCAGGAGGTAGAAAGGATCAGAAGGAAGGCACTCGAAGGCGCGATCGTTCTTCTGAACCGTTCCATAAACAGGATCGCCGTGAACAATCCTTTCGAAAGGGCAGGTGTGCTCGTCTTCTCCGACGAGGAATGGATTCTCAATCTGGCACAACAGGTACTGAGAGGAGAAAGACCCTCAACTGGCAGGATCCCTTGAAAGCAAACAGACCGCGATCGCAGAAACACCTTCACTCGCTTCGAAACCCAAGCCGTTGGCCGTTTTGAACTTCACGTTCGTGTTCTCTCTTGATATTTGCAGAGCGTCGGAGAGCGTTTCCACCATCTTTTCTCTGAAAGGCGACAGCTTCAACACACCGCAGGTGACGGTCACATCGACGTTGACTATGCTCCAGCCTTTCTTCGAGACAAGATCACGTATCTGGCGCAACATCATCAAACTTGAAGCGTTGCGCCATCGCTCACTCTGATCGAAGTATTCTCCGATGTCCCCGAGCCCTGCCGCGCCGAGCAACGCATCGATCAGTGCGTGGCAGACCACATCGGCGTCCGAATGGCCCTCGAGTCCAAACTCTTCACTCACAACGACTCCGCCGAGAACCGTCTTTCCAGGTTTCTTGAAGGCGTGTCTGTCTGTTCCTACACCCACCCTGACGTTCATTCCACCTCGATCCTTTCCAGTTCGTAGAAAGATGCCGTCTGCGGTTCGAACATGAGTTTCACGGTTCCGATGGGTCCGTTCCTCTGCTTTCCGATTATTATCTCCGCCTCGTGCGGTTCGTGGAGCTTTTCGCTCTTTTTGTAGTATTCCTCACGGTAGATGAACAGCACCGTGTCCGCATCCTGTTCTATCGCACCGGATTCCCTCAGATCGCTCAACCTCGGCCTTTTGTCCTCGCGTGTCTCGACGGCACGCGACAGCTGTGAGAGCGCCACCACGGCTATGTCGAGTTCTCTGGCGAGCAATTTCAAAGACCTCGAGATCTCCGATATCTCCTGCTGCCTGCTCTCGTGACTCCCACCCCGCGTGTGCATCAGCTGCAGGTAATCCACGAATATGGCGTCGATGTTGTATTCTCTCTTCATCCTCCGGGCCTTCGCACGAAGGGTTCTCGGATCGAGAGAAGGTTCATCGTCCACGATGATGTTCGCCTTGTAAAGTCTCGAAGCTCCTATGGTCAATCTTTCCCATTCCTGATCGCTCAGATAACCCGTTCTGATCTTGTGCAGATCGACTCTCGACTCGCTGCACAAAAGCCTCTGCGCCAGCTGCTCCTTGGACATTTCCAGGCTGAATATGCCCACGGACAGGTTGAACTTGACCGCCATGTTGCGCGCTATCGTGAGAGCGAACGCCGTCTTACCGACCGAGGGCCTCGCGGCGATTATGATCAGATCGGACTTGTGAAAACCGGAAGTCTGTCTGTCCAGAACACGAAAGCCTGTCGGCAGACCGCTCACTACCGCCCCGGGCTCAGGTGCTGCACTGCTTTTCAGCCTGAGTTCTTCAAGGTTCTCGAACACCGCGTGCATGATCGAGCCGATGTGATCGTAAGTCTTCGTGGCCCTGGATTCGGCTATATCGAAAACGATCCTCTCAGCCTCGTCCAGGATCTCGTCGACTTCCCGTTCTTCGTACGCAGACTCGACGATGTTCCTTCCAGCTTCTATCAGACTCCTGAGTATGGACTTGTCGAGCACTATCTTTGCGTAATGCATCACGTGCGCCGACGTCGGAACGGCTTCCGCAAGTCTCGCCACATCCAGTTCACTACCCACGAACTTCATCTGGCCTGACCTTTTCAGCTCTTCGCAAACCGACAACACGTCTATGGGATCGCCGCGCTCGTACAGCTTCTCCATGGCTGCGAATATGACCTGGTGCTTCTTCGAGTAGAAATCGCTGCTTCTGAGAACTTCCATCACGTCGTTCACTACGCTGGGATCTATGAGTATGCTTCCGATCACAGCTTCTTCGGCCTCAAGGTTGTGTGGGGGTACCAGCGGCATGGAGGATCACCTCACTGAGATGATACAAAAAACGGGGCCGTCTTGCCCCGTTTGGTGGAGCCGATGGGATTCGAACCCACGACTTCTACCTTGCGAAGGTAGCGCTCTCCCAGCTGAGCTACGGCCCCAGGCAATTGAAATTATAGACCAACACGAGTCGTTGTTCAAGGGGCAAAACTCTCCAGATTGTCCGTGGATTGAACCACGATCAGCTCAGAATGCGTTTCGCCGTCTCGGCGAGTTCGAACTCCAGCAACTTGGATACGAGCTCGTCAAGATCGCCATCCATGATCTCCTTGAGTCTGTAGCTGGTGTAGTCGATCCTGTGGTCGGTCACGCGGTTTTGAGGAAAGTTGTAGGTTCTTATCTTCTCGCTCCGCTCCGCGGTCTTGATCTGACTCTTCCTCTGCCTCGAGAGTTCTTCCATCAGCTCTTCCTGTTTCAACTGGAACAGCTTCGCCCTGAGTATAGCGAGCGCTCTTTCTTTGTTCTGGTGCTGCGATCTTTCACTCTGACAGCTCACGACTATTCCCGTCGGGATATGGATCACCCTCACCGCCGATTCGGTCTTGTTCACGTACTGGCCACCGTGTCCCGACGCCTTGAAGGTGTCTATCTCGATATCTTTGGGATCTATCTGAACCTCCACGGTGCTCACTTCCGGCAGGATCGCCACCGTGGCGGTGGAAGTATGGATCCTGCCCGAAGATTCGGTGATCGGAACTCTCTGAACTCTGTGCACACCGCTCTCCCACTTCAGATGTTTGTAGACCGATTTTCCCCTCACGAAGAGTACTACCTCTTTGAAACCTCCGAGCTCCGTGTCGTGGAAGTCCGCGAGTTCAACCTGCCAGCCCTTGCGTTCCGCGTACCGCGTGTACATCCTGTACAGATCCGCGGCGAACAGCGCGGCTTCTTCCCCGCCGGTACCCGCCCTGATCTCCATGATGATGCTGTCGTAGTCTTTGCTTGGAAGCAAAAGTGAGATCAGCTGCGAGAGCTTCCTCTCGTACTCCAGTCTGCTCGATGTGAGCTCTCTTTCTGCCAAGGGATCTTCTTGAACGGCCTGTTGCCAGAACTCGATGTCGCTCTCCAGTTCCTCCAGCTCTTCGTAGAGCTGAACGATCTCTTCCAATTTCGAGTATTCTATGGACAGCTTCTTCATCTCTTCGACGTCGATGTTTGTCCTCGCGAGCTCGATCTGGAGTTTTTGAAGCCTTTCTCTCGCTTTCTCGACGAGCGATTTCACCAGTTCCTTCATCCCACTTTTCTCCTCATCTCTTCAGGGTTGCGACAGTACTCGTAGAGCTGGGCTTTGTCTATCAATCCTGCGAAGTAAGCCCTGAGGAGCGCTTCGTCGAACAGGATCATACCCTGCTTCGCGCTCGCCTGCATTATCGACTCTATCTGGTGGAGCTTGTTCTCCCTTATGAGGTTCTTGACCGCCGTCGTTCCAACGAGTATCTCCAGCACCGGCACGACACCCTTACCGGAAGCGTGTCTCAGCAACCTCTGGTATATGACCGCAACGAGCGTGTTCGCCAGCTGGATCGCTATCTGTTTCTGCTGGTGCGCGGGGAACACATCTATGATCCTTTCCGGCGCACTCGCCGCGCTGTTGGTGTGTATCGTGCTCAGAACCAGATGGCCCGTTTCTGCAGCGGTGAGCGCGAGCGCCATGGTCTCGAGGTCCCTCATTTCACCGACCAGTATGACGTCCGGGTCCTGCCTCAGAGCGTATTTCAGCCCATCGTAGAAGCTGTTCGTGTCCTGACCGAGCTCTCTCTGGTGTATGATGGATTTTTTGTTCGTGAAAACGTATTCGATGGGATCCTCAATCGTGATGATGTGGTACGGAAAATTCTCGTTGATGTAATCTATCATCGCCGCCAGCGTCGTCGATTTGCCGCTTCCCGTGGGACCCGCTATGAGTATCAAGCCCGAATCTCTGCTGACGAAGTCCTTCAGTATTTCGGGCAACCCCAACTCGCTGAAGGTCCTGATCCTGCTCGTGATCAGCCTCAGCGCGAGCGCAGGGTTTCGTCTCTCGTAGTAGAAGTTCCCTCTAACCCTCGCTTTGTTCTCAACGGTGAATGCGAAGTCGACCTCTCTCTTACCATCGCTTTTGACGTTCAGCTGTTCGAACAGCTTATGAACCGCGTCGAGCAGATCCTTGGCTCCCACGGGTGGGTACTGTTTCTGCATCACGAGCGTTCCGTCGATCCTGTACACCGGAGGAACACCTGCGGACAGATGAACGTCCGAGGCCCCCTTCGCGAAGGCCTCAGACACTAAAGCGTAGATGTCAATCATTTTTGCTCACCCTCGAGCACCGCCACACACCTTGGACAAACGTTCGGGAAACGAGCGTCCGAATTGGTCAGAGGATGATACTTCCAGCATCTTTCACACTTCTGTCCTTCTGCCTTGCTCACGAACACCTGTATTCTTTCATCGCCTCTCTCCAGTTCAACCTGAGACACTATGAAGAACTCTTCGAGAATGTCCCTGTAGCTTTCGAGCAGGCGGAACAAGCCATCGTCGCCAACTTTCACGGTGAGTTTCGCATCTAAGGAATGACCTATCAGATCGGCCTGTCTGGCTTCCTCGAGCGACTTCAACGCGACGTCTCTGACTTCGAACAGTTTCTCGAAATCATCCATGAGCCGTTCATCGATCCACTCTTTTCTGTATTCGGGCCAGCTTTCGGCGTGGATGGTTTCAAACTTTCTGTCTTCCTGACACAGATGCGAATAGGCTTCTTCGCAGGTGAAGGTGAGAATCGGCGAGAGCATGATCAGAAGGGATTTGAGGATCTCTCTGAGCACCGTCTGGGCGGACCTTCGTTTGAGCGAGTTTTTCCCTTCGACGTAGAGTCGGTCCTTGATGATGTCCAGATACACCGCGCTCAGTTCGACCGAGCAGTATTTGACGAGGGTGTTGTAGACCTTCGAAATTTCGTAGCTCTCGTAGCCCTCCGTGACGGTCGCGATGATCTGCTGAAGCCTTCCAAGCGCCCATCTGTCGATCGGCAGAAGCTTTTCGTAAGGCACCGCGTCTTTCGGTGTGAAGTCGTACAGGTTACCGAGCAAGTACCTGATCGTGTTCCTTATCTTCTTGTACACCTCCACCTGCTGCATGAGTATGTTGTAGCTTATGCGTATGTCGTTGAAATAGTCACTGCTCGCGAGCCAGAGCCTCAACACGTCGGCGCCGTACTTCGAGCAGACCTCGAGCGGATCGACCACGTTCCCGAGCGACTTGCTCATCTTCTTCCCTTCTTCGTCTTTGATGAACCCGTGCGTGAGAACGGTTCTGTAAGGTGGCCGACCGTGCTTGACGACCGAGAGAACCAGCGAAGAGTTGAACCAGCCCCTGTGCTGGTCACTCCCTTCCAAGTACATGTGCGCCGGGAAGGTGAGTTCAGGCCTCGAGTTCAGCACTGCCTCGAAAGACGCACCGGAATCTATCCAGACGTCCAGCGTGTCGTACGTCTTTTCGAGTTCGCCCGAGCCACAGTTTCTGCAGCTATAACCAGGAGGCAAGAGCTCTCTTTCGCTTAATTCGAACCACGCGTTGGTGCCTCTCTGTCTGACGATGCTTGCAAAATGTTCGATGATCTTTCCATCCAGGTTCACGTGACCGCACGATCTGCACCTGAACGCTGGGATCGGAATGCCCCACACTCTCTGTCTCGAGATGCACCAGTCTGGACGTTCCTCGATCATCGCCTTGATCCTGTTCTTGCCCCAGTCCGGGATCCATTCGACCGTTTCTATCTGTTCCAAAAGCTTCTTTCTCAGATCGTTCTTGTCTATGGAGATGAACCACTGCTCGGTCGCCCGAAAGATTACGGGATTCTTGCACCTCCAGCAGTGCGGATAAGAATGCGTTATCGTCGAAGCGTGAACCAGCACGCCCATGTTTTTCAAATCTTCCATGATGATCTTGTTGGCATCGAACACGTTCAGACCTTCGTACTTTCCAGCTTCCTTCGTGAAACGACCTTTCTCGTCCACCGGCGAGAGTACGTCCAGCCCGTACAACTTGTAACCGTACTCGTAGTCCTCTTCACCGTGGCCTGGCGCCACGTGGACACAGCCCGTTCCGGTTTCCATATCGACGAAGTCGGCCAGTATGATCCGCGAATCTCTCTTTGACAGCGGACTGATCGCGGTTCTACCCTCGAGCGAACGACCGCTGAATCTCTCTAAAACGGAATAATCCTTCAGGCCGATCTCTTTCACGAACTGCTCCAGCAATCTTTCTGCCACGATCCAGACTTCACCGTTCACCCTCAACCTCACGTAGGTTTCTTCCGGATGCACGGCTACTCCCGTGTTGGCTGGCAGTGTCCACGGCGTAGTCGTCCAGATGACGATGTATTCGTCAGCATCCTTCATTTTGAGCTTGACGTAGATGGAAGGAGAGACGTGATCGTGGTACTCTATCTCAGCCTGCGCCAGCGCAGTTTTGCACGTGATGCACCACAGAACCGGTTTCTTCTCCCTGTAGACGTAACCGTCCTCAACGAACTTTTTGAACACCGTGTACACCCTGTACTCGTACTCGGGTTCGAGCGTGGCGTAGTAGTTGTCCCAGTCTCCTATCACGCCGAGCCTCTGGAACTGACGCTTCTGGATCTCTATCTGTTCTCTGGCGAATTTTTCGCACTCTCTTCTGATCTCCTGTGGCGTCATCTTTTCTGCCTTTTCTTTCAGCATCGTTGTGACGCGGTGCTCGATCGGCAAACCGTGCGTGTCCCAACCGGGTACGTACGGTGTACGGAATCCCCTCAGGGTTTTATACCTGATCACCATATCTTTCAGAATTTTGTTCATCGCCGTACCTATGTGTATCGCTCCGTTCGCGTAGGGAGGTCCGTCGTGCAGGACGAACAAGGGACGATGTTCCCTCGTTTTCAGGATGTATCTGTAAACGTCGAGTTTCTTCCAGCGTTCGAGAATCTGCGGTTCTTTTTCGACCAAATTCGCCCGCATCGGGAACGATGTGTTCGGTAAATTCAGAGTCTCTCTGTAGTCCAAAGCGACACCTCCTCACATCTTCAAGAGCTCTTCGATCGTTCGCTTCAGTTCAGTCAGATCCGCCGACTTGACCACGTAGGCGTCGGCTGCCCAGGAAGAGAGGTCGTACTTGTAGTGTGAATACGCCGTCAGAAGGACGATCTTCAGCCCGGGGAACCTTTTCCTCAACTCGCCCGCCACTTCTATACCATTCTTACCCGGCATCTCGATGTCCAAGATCACCAGGTCGAAGGATTCTTTCTCGAACTTTTTCAGACACTCTTCCGCATCCTTGGCGGTCTGCACATCGTAACCTTCGTCCGCGAGTTCTTCGCTCAGCAGAAACCTTATGTTTTCCTCGTCATCCACAACGAGGATCTTGGCTTTTGCCATTCTTGTTTCCTCCCTTCACAGGGATTTCGAACAAAAACTCCATGCCGTCATTCTTCGGTTCGGCCCAGATCCTGCCACCGTGTTCATCTTCGATGATCTTCTTGCAAATCGGTAATCCCAGGCCTGTTCCTTGCGTCTTGGTCGTGTAGAACGGTGTGAAGATCTTCTTCAGTTCGTTCTCCGAAAGAGGCTGACCCGTGTTGAAGACCGACACAACGACTTTCTCAGCTTCCTTGAAAGACTTGATGACTATCTTACCGTTGGGAGGCGAGGCCTCCACGGCATTCTGAACGAGGTTGATGAGAACCCTCTTCAATTTGGTCCTGTCTGCGACGACTTTTGCCGCGCTCGAAAGTCTTGTTTCTATTATAACATTCGCTCTGCTCGCTTTTTCTTGCATGAGATAGACAACTTCTTGAATCAGTTCGTTGATGTCGAATTCGGTGAACTCCAGGATCGATTTCGGTTTGCTGAATTCCAAGATCTCCGTCACAATCCTTTCAAGGTTCTCGACCTCTTTCGATATGACGTCCAGATACTTTTCGACAGTCCCGGGGTTGGACAGATTCTTCTTTGCCCTGTTTATGAATCCCCCGATCACCGTGATGGGATTTCTCAACTCGTGCGCCACCCGCGCCGCGACCTCACCGAGCAGGGCGAGCTTTTCTCTCTCTTTGTTTTCCTGCTCCATCCTGACCCTCTGCGTGACGTCTTCCAGAGTGACGATGACGCCCGTGATGGATTCGTTCGCTGGATCCCAAAGCGGTGAGTACCTGACGTCGAGGAAGATTTCACCCTGGGTGCTTTCGATGCGGTATTCGTTCAGCTCGATGTTCTCGCGCCTTTCCAGAATGGTCATGGCGACCTCGAAGAGATCCTGAAAGGTGGGTCCAAGCTCCGTGTAGTGCTCTCCCACGATCCGTTCCTGGGGTAATCCCACGATGTGAGAGAACTTCCTGTTGCATTGCAGGATGCGACCGTTTTTGTCGAGCACGGCGACACCCGTCGAAAGGTTCTGCAGAATGTTTTCGGTGAACCTGTGAAGGTAATCTATCACGTTCTTCTGTTTCTCGAGGCTTTCGGTCTTCTTCCTCAGCTCTTCGTAGTTCATCACGTTCTCTATGGCGAGTCCGGCACTGTCTGTGACTATCCTGAGCACTTCCACGTCCATCTCGCTGATCGGTTTCCTGGTGAATTTGTTGTCGAGTATCACCACACCTATCGTGTCCCAGCGACCGACCAGCGGCAACACGAGGAACTCATCAACACCGAGAAGGCTCACAAGATCATGCACTGATGGACCAAAACTTTCTATCAACGACGGTGTCACATGGATTATCCTCTTACGGAGCACCACCCTTTCAAGGATCGGATGGTCCTTGTAATAGAACATTCTTCCCTCTATGCGCGTGGTCAAACTGTTCTTCGCATCCAGCATCAGAGCTTCCTCGCGCAGATACTGGGCAAAATCTCCATAAATCATCGCACGGCGCTCGGCCTCTTTCCAGATCTTCTCGATGTCTTCTCCTTCTTCAGGGCCGAGCCACATCTTTCCCACGAGCGTCTCGGTCTTTCTGTCTCTGATCAGCAACAGTGCCCTGTTGAATGCGAAACCTCTACCCGAAGTCAACCCCAAAAGCAAGATCTTGTACACGTTCACCAGGTCGTAGCTCGCCCTCATCGCGTTGCTCAGACTGTGTGTCAGGTCCATCTTCCTCAGGTACTCCTGCTGTTGCTGGATCAATTTCTCGTACTCTTTCGTGCTGAGTGTCAGACGCTCTATCTGTTCTTTGAGATCCAGCTGGTACTCCATGCGCGTGTAAGCAAGGCAGTACCTTTTCACCATATCGCTCAAGCTCAACAGGTCCATTTCTTCGAAACTGTACCTGCTACGATAGCCACCCGGAGCGACCTTGTTCACGGCGATGAAGATACCCAAAACATTTCCTCCAAGCTTTGCAGGACTGGCGACAACCGATTTGACCTTGATACCAAGAAAATCGAGCTGGATCTTCGTCATCACCACACCCTGATCGGACTTTTCCACTTTCGACACGAAACTGTGGTTTGCCGGCAATTTTTCGTATATCAGCTGATCCTTGTCCACACCGTCCGCGCCTTTGAAGAGGTAACCTTCCTCCGCCTTGGAAAAGTAAAGAACCGCTTCGGCGCTCAGGGCTTTCTTCATAACCGCGAGTGTGCCTTTAAGCAGCGAGACTGTGTCGCTGGAACTGTAGAAAACATCGGTCAGTTCGCTGAGCATTTCATGTTTTTTCACCGCTTCCTGCAAAGATACGATCTTCTCTGCAGCCCAGAGTGTCCTCGAAAGTTCGTCCAGCCAGCCCTGCAAATTTTCGAGTTTTTTTGGTTGTTTCAACACCACAGCACCGATGGTCTTCGCATTGTATTCCAGCAAGAAACTATCCTTCAAACCTTCGATCTCATCCTTACCCAACTTCTCCTGACCGACGCTCTCTCGTTTGTGCGTCGAACCGACCAATCTGAACCTGGATCTGTGATCTTCAAAAAGATACACATCACAGGCTTCTGCCTGCGTCTCTTCACAGAATATGGATGCGAGTTTGTCCATCGCATGACTTTCATAACCGCGCTCGAAGAATTCCATCACCAGTTCGAAAAACCTCAGAGTCCCAGCCTCCTGAAAAGTTCTTCAGCGTGCTCCACGTGTGAACCGGCCCAGTACACCCGGCCACACACGGGACACGAGTAAAACTCTCTCTGCGTTTGCTGAACGTAGAGTGGGACCTTTTCCTTTATCTGTTCCTCGCTCGCTTCGACCAGCTCAACGTTGCACAGGCTGCACCTGCTCATGCGCTTCGAGTTCTTCAGATCGATCTTCTTCGAAAGTTCCACCAGTTGTTCTCGCCAGTCATCCGAACTGACGTAATAACACCGCACACCGTTTTCGACGGCCTTCTTCAGCAAATCTCGATCCCTCGTGATCAGAATGCGACCGGATTCTTTGCACAGCTGAAGTATTTCCTCCTCGCTCATCTGCGAGGCATAGGCCGTATCGAAACCAAGCAACCTGAGTTTCTTCGCAAGCTTTCCGAGCATCCTGTCGGCGAAGAACATGTTCATCATCAAACATTTTACAATAAGAAAAGCCCTCCAGCCTGGAGGGCTCGATCCCTGACGGTACTTTCAAACGAGCTTTCTGAGGAACTGCAATCCCATGAGCAAACCTTTCTTCGCCTTCTCCAGACTGCCCGCCCAGATGGGATCTTCGTGCTCTATGCTGATGACGAAATCGTACCCAACCTTTTTCAAATTCAGCAGGAAGCTTGGCCAGTCGATCTCGCCGAGGCCGGGCATGCGGTAGATCCACCAGCTCTTACCGTGCGCGTTGGTTCCAAAGTGTCCAAAGATGCTCTGTTCATGGAGCATGTTCCTCTTGATCTCAACATCTTTCGCGTGCACGTGGAAAATTCTGTCGGCGAACTCTTCCACCACCTTCAGATAATCCACACCGAGCCAGTACAGGTGTGACGGATCGAGGTTCAGTCCAAAAGAATCTGGGGTGATCCTGAATATTTCTCTCCAGAGCTCCGGTGAATAGAAGATGTTCCCTATCTTCTCTTCTGCCTGCCAGCCCACCATGGGGCAGTTCTCTATCATGAGCTTAACGTTCTTGCTCTCGGCGTAGGCTATCAACGGTTTGAAAACCTTTTCGAACTCCTTCAGGTTCTCTTCCACACTCTTGGTTATGTCTCTTCCTATGAACGTTCCGACGAGCTCAACGCCCAGCAGATTGGCCGCATCGATGACTTTTTTGAGATGCTCGTTTATAGCCCTCCTCTTCTCAGGATTCGCATCGAGGTTGTTGTCGTAATAAGCCAGAGAAGAGATGATCAGGCCACGTTTCTCCAGAAGCGCTTTGATCCTTTCTGCTTCTTTCCTGTCGAACTTATCAACATCGATCGTGGTGGAAGAAAAGTCCCTCTCGTTCACCAAAGGCCAGGCGGCAACTTCTAAAGCCTCAAAACCAGCGCTCGCGGCCCACTCAACGATTTCATCGAATTTCGTGTTGCCCAGCGCGACCGTCAGGAAACCGATCTTCATCGAGTCACCTCCAACGAAGAGGCGGGCGAGAGCCCGCCTCAACTTTTCAGAACACCGAATCTGGGAAGTAGTAATCCTTCGCGTTCTGCCTGGTGACAGTCTCGGTTGAGAGTATGATCTTTCTCGGGATTCCCTTCTGGTAGAAACCGTTCAAAGATTCGCCTTTGAGCGCCATGACCGCAAGGTTGATCGCTGTGGCAATCATGTTGGGTGGGTAGGTGAAGTCAACCTCGATGAGCGGATGGCCATCCATGATCATCTTGACTATGTTCTTCTCGCACGCACCACCGACCAGGATGATGTTCTTGTCCCTGCCAGCCTGCCTGAGTGCGATCAGGACACCGTGGAGCATATCGTCGTCACCCGTCCAGACCGCGTCGATCTGTGGGAACTTGGTGAGCAACGTTTGCATGACTTCGAACGCCTTCTCTCTGGACCAGTAACCGGGCTGTTCTGCGATGATCTTCAGATCTGGATACGGTGCGATTGCGTCCTTGAACGCTTTCACCCTCTCATCATCGATCGTTGACGGGATGCCCCTTATGACGACGATGTTACCTTTGCCCTTGAGCTTCTCTGCGATGTACTTTCCTGCAAGGTAACCGTACATGTAGTTGTCGCCAGCGATGTAAACGTTGTACTCTTCAGACACGATGCCTCTGTCAACGATGACGGTATAAACGCCCTGTCTGAACGCCTGGACGCAGATGGGTGTGAGTGGAGCGGACTCGTACGGGTTGATGACCAGTGCGTCGATTCCGCGCGCGAGCAACGCTTGAACCTGAGCGATCTGTTCGCTCGGTTCTTTCGCAGTGACCAGGTAGAACTCCACGTTCGGATCGTTCTGGTACTGCTTGATCGCGTACTGTGCCCACCAGACCATGCCACCAGTCCAACCGTGATCCGCTGCTGGAATCGCGACTCCGATCCTGTACTTCGCCGCGAAGCTCACCAGAGCTACGGCTACCATCAACACGAGCAGGAACTTCCTCATACAAACACCTCCCCTTTCTCGCCCCCGACGGGGCTATCACCTTCTCAAACTTTGCAGCAACACTGCAGCGATGATGATCAAACCCTTGACCATACCTTGCAGGTACACTGCCACATTCAGCATCACGAGCATGTTGTTGACAACACCGAGTATCAGCGCCCCGAAGAACGTTCCAAAGATCGTACCCTTTCCACCGCTCAAACTCGTTCCACCGATCACGGCCGCCGCGATCGCGTCCAGCTCGAAGCCAGATCCCGTCGACGAAGAGCTCACGGAAGCCATCATCGAAGAGAGCAGTATGGCCGAAGTCGCGACAGAAACTCCACTGATGACGTACGTGATCGTTCTGACCACATCGACCTTTATCGCCGAATAGACCGCAGCGGTTTCGTTCGCACCGACTGCGTACACGTACCTCCCAAATTTCGTTTTGTCCAGAACGATGTACGCCAGAACGGCGTAGGCTATGAACACGATCATGGGTAAAGGTAGACCCGCGATGAACTTCATGCCGAAACTGGAGAAGGTGCGGGAAAAACTCATGTACACTCCACCGTTTGCGAAGTTGAGCACCAAGGATCTGTATATCGCCATGCCGCCGAGCGTGGTGATGAACGCGGGAATCTTTCCCTTCGTCGTCAACAGGCCCATGCCAAGACCGAGCAGAGCACCAAGACCGTAGGTGAGCAGGATCGAAAGCACCGTCGCTCCAACGCTGTCGCCTATCTTGTTGCTCGTCGTTATGGCGAAGGCACCGAGGAGCGCGAGCATCGAGCCAACCGAAAGATCGATCCCGCCGGCGATCATCACGAAGGTGATGCCTATCGCTATGATTCCCACGTAGGACGTCTGCCAGAAGATGTTCAGAATGTTTCTCGGCTTGAGAAACGCCGGTGTCACGATGCCGGAGAAGATCATCAACCCGATCAGCACGAGCACGATCATGTACTTGGTGAGAAAGGCTTTAAGTTTGATACACACCGACCTCCTTCACACCCGTCGCGTGATAGATGAGTTCTTTCTCGTTGAGGTCTTCTCCTTCCACCTCGGCCACAACCTGGCCGTTGCGCATGACCATGACCCTGTTACAGAGCCCTATGATCTCTGGTAGATCGGAAGAAACCACGACGAAACTGCAACCAAGTTCCTCTATCATCTGGTGCATGATCTTGTAAATCTGGTGCCTCGCGTTCACATCCACGCCGCGCGTCGGTTCATCGAACAGAAAGATCTTTGCTCCCGTTTCCACGAGTTTGGATATGACGACTTTCTGCTGGTTGCCCCCACTCAGCGTCCCAACGGTCTGCCATGGACTTCGCACCTTGATCTCGAACTTCTTTTCGTAGCCTTTGAAAGTATCGAGTTCACTTCGAACACGCACGAAGAGCCTCGAGAATTTCTCCAAGGCCATCATCGTTGTGTTCTTGAACGCTTCCAGACTGGCTATGATCCCGCCGTTCTTTCTGTCCTCAGGAAGGTAAACGAGCCCCAGCTTTTTCGCTTCCAGGGGATCTTCGATCTTCACCTTTTTTCCAAACAGATACACCTCACCGGACTTCACCTTCCTGATTCCCACGAGCGCTTCCATGAGCTCGGTCCTGCCGGAACCGACGAGACCGTAGAAACCGAGTATCTCACCCTTGCGGAGCTCGAAACTCGCCTGCCTGACTCTTCCATCCAGAGTTGAGAGGTCCTTCACCTGCAGAACGATCTCAGAACCTGGAACTGGTTTTTCAGGAAAGATTTCTTCGAGCTTTCGACCGACCATGAGTTCGGCTATCTGTTTTTCACTCAGGCCCTGTACCTCTCCCTGATAGACCTTTCTTCCATCGCGCAACACGATCAGTTCTTCAGCTATCTGTCGTACCTCTTTGAGCCTGTGCGAGATGAATATCACCGTTATTCCCTTCTGCTTCATGCTCTTCACGATCTCGAAGAGCTTGAGCACCTCCTCGTCCGTGAGCGAAGAGGTTGGCTCGTCCATGATCAGCACCTTCACCTTCTTGGATATGGCTTTGATGATCTCGACCATCTGCTTCTGTGCCGGTGAAAGCTGTGACACGTAAACTGTGGGATCTATGGAGAGCCCGAGCTGCTGCATGAGCTGCTTGGTTTCTTCTATCATCTGTTTCTTTGCGAGCAGAAAACTTCTCGTCAACTCGTCTTTGAGGAAGATGTTCTCGTACACCCTCAGACTTTCGACCAGGTTCAATTCCTGCGGTATCAGCACGATGCCGAGGGATTTGGCTTTGAGCGGATTCAGCTCGACCTTTTTCCCTTCGAAGAAGATCTCTCCTTCGGTCGGCTGCAAAAAACCCGAAAGGATCCTCATGAGTGTCGATTTTCCGGCTCCGTTCTCACCGACCACACCGTAGATCCTAGCCGGCTCGAAGTCGACATCGACGTTGTGCAGGACTCTCACGTTCGAAAAGTCCATGCAGATGTTCCTCGCAGAAAGAATCGCGCTCATTCTACCTTCACTGCCTGCCCTCTCTTTGCAGATTCGAATATCCTCTCGACCACTTTGACCGCGATGTATCCATCTTCAGGCTTCACGATGGGCTCTTCCAAACCGAGGCACACCTTCGCGAAGTGGTCCACGACCGGCATCTTCCAGTAAGGATCTTCGTTGGTGAACAGCGGTCTCAAAACGATCTCACCGTGCATCCTGAAAGGTTTTTCGAGATATATGTCGATCTTCGTCGGGTCGGTCTGTCCCACCTTCATCGTGCCCTTCTCTCCGTAAACGACGAAGTAGTTTTCCTCGAGTCCTTTCGTGATCCAGTTCGAATCGAGTGTCGCCAGGCTTGAGTTGGAAAGTCTCAGAACCGCACTCGCTACGTCCTCCACCGATGCCCGTTTTTCGAGCGTTGCGATGAATCCTGTGCACTCCACGATGTCCAGGCCGGTGATGTATCTGATCAGGTCCACCTTGTGAACGCCGAGATCGCCAAGGGCTCCAAACATGGCAACGTTCTTGTCGAAGAACCACGCTGCGCTCGGAGACCAGTTCTCCGGACCGGCGTGTCCAAACATGGTCTTGACGAGTCTTATCTCCCCCAGCACGCCGGATTGAACGATCTCTTTTGCTTTGATATGGTGCGGGAAGAACCTCTGCGAGTGGTTGACCATCAGAACCTTCCTGTTCTCCTTGGCAGCCTCGATCATCTTCAGAGCGTCTCCCGAGTTCGTGGCCATGGGTTTTTCCACCAGCACGTTTTTCCCTTTCTCGAGTGCGGCGATGGAAACTTCCGCGTGCAGTGCGTTCGGAGTGGCCACGATGACAGCATCTATGTCTTCCTTCTCGAGCATCTGTCGATAATCCTCGTAAAACCTCACATTTTCAAGCTTTCGTTTGAATTGTTCCAGCCTCTGCGCGTTCGGGTCTGCTATCGCCACGAGCTGTGCGTACTCGGAAAGGATCGTGTTTGGGATGTGCAACACTTCAGATATCTTTCCCGCGCCCACGATACCGATTCTTACCTTCTTCACGCACTCACCCCCTCAGAGTTTTTCCAGATCGATCAGCTTCTTTCTGTGCGGAGACAGTGGGAACCTGCTTCCTAAATGTTTGAACACCTCTGCGTAGGCGCAACCGGTTTGAATGCCCCTGAAGCCCGCCGGGAAGATGATCGATGGCATGATCTCCTTCTCGTAGACGTCCTCATCGAAAGCGTTCTTCATGAGCTCTATGGCCCTCTTTTTGAATTCGTAGGAACCTGATATATCGATCGCCACGTCGAACTGAAAGTCCAGACTCGAAGCTGGAATCTCGAACAGATAGATCTCCTTTTCGAACCTTCTCGCAATATCGATGGTGATCTTTGAAACAACCTCATGGTCGTACAGGATCTCACTGTAGAAGTGTGTGAAAACTATGTCTGGGTCGAAACTCTCCATGAACTTTCTGAGCGCTTTCGAGAGAACCACCTCGTCTATCTGACCGTACGAAAAACCGAACTTTTCTGCCTCTGCTCCGAGCAATTTCATGGCTTCGAGGTAACCATCTATCCTATCTCCACAAACGCTCAGTGCGCAGACACGGTTCTGCCGCAGCGAAAGTTCCCTCATCGTTCCGCCAGCACCTATGATGGGATCGTCGCTGTGCGCCGCGACAACCAGTATCCTTTTCATAGATCCACCTTCTTCAAGCTCGAGCGTCTGACCACGAGCCTTGGGGAAAACACGTAACGTTTTATCTTCGAATTTCCCTTGATCAGTTCGAAGAGCAGTTTCGCCGCGACCTCACCCATCTCCTCCACAGGCTGATGAACCGAACTCAGAGGTGGATCGATGATCTCACACAGCTCTTCATCGTTGTCGAATCCAACGATCGCCACGTCGCTCGGAATCTTAAGATTTCTTTCCTTCAGCGCCCTCATAGCACCTATCGCGACGAGATCGTTCATGCAGAACACACCATCGATCTGAACACCCTCTTCGAGCAATCTCTTCATCCCTTCGTAACCAGCAGATTCGTTGTACCCAACCGGTTCAACGAACGCTTTTAAACCCGCCTCGTTCATGGCCGCTTCGTAGCCCTTCGCCCTCTCCAGAGAAACGTACAGTTCGTGCGTTCCACCGAGATGGACTATGTTCCTGCAACCGTTTTCGATCAGGTGTTTCGTCGCCATGTACGCACCGTAGCGGTTGTCCAGCACGATCGAGACAACGTTGTCGAGCTCGTAGAACTTGTCGAAAACCACCACCGGGATGTAATCGGAAATCTCTTCCACCAGATCGTCGCTGACACGCGAGTTTCCAATGATGATCCCATCGATTCCGAAAAACCTCGCATTCCTGATGAGTTTTTCCTCTCTCTCCAAGTTTCTGAAAGAATCCATCAGTATGACGAGCGTGTCCTCACCACAGGCCTTCTGAACTCCGCGCGTGAGCCTCGCAAAGAACGGGTTTATGATGTCCGGCACGATGAGCCCCACGGTGAGTATCTTGCTCTTTCGTGCCATGTTGCGCGCATGATAGTTGGGCGTGTAGCCGAGCTCTCTCGCGATTTTGAGAATTTCTTTTTTCTTCGCCTCACTCACGCGCCCTTTACCGTTGAGAACCTTCGAGACGGTCGAGACAGAAACGTTGGCCAAATTTGCCACATCTCTAAGGGTTGGCAAGCGCTAAATCCTCCTCTTCAAAGATGGTCAATCGTTTTCCCAAATCGTTCACACTTAGTCTACCAGTTTTCCACATCGTTGACAAACACCGTCGTTGGCTACACAGGGTGACCTTCTTGAATTTTCATTCTTTATTCCCAATGGGATATCGAATCCGCAGCCAGGCTTTTCTTTTCTCAGAATTTCGCCATTTTTCTTCATCGCGTAACAGAACCACACTAAGGTAAACTGGCAGGGTGACACTTCGACTTTGAAAGCCTGGTGCTTTTGAACCTGTGTTAGTCTAATTCTGTGGGTGAGAGCTTGGAAAGGGAAGATTTTGTTGACAGAGTGAAGATATTCGTGAAGGCTGGAGATGGTGGAAACGGTGCGGTGAGTTTCCGCAGGGAAAAGTACGTGCCCAAAGGTGGCCCGGACGGCGGAGATGGGGGCGATGGTGGTTTCGTCATCCTCCGCGCCGATGCGGGCCTCTCCACGTTGCTCAAGTTCAAATACCAGAAAAAGTTCGTTGCCGAGAATGGCCAGCACGGTCGTGGTAAGAAGCAGGCGGGCAAGAACGGTGAGGATCTGATCATAGACGTTCCCGTGGGTACCATTGTGAAGGACGCGGAGACGGGCGAGATCATCGCCGACCTCGACAGACACGGTATGATGGTCTGCGTTGCGCGTGGCGGTAAGGGTGGCAGGGGTAACGTCCACTTCGCCACGAGCACACTCAGGGCTCCCAGGATCGCAGAGTCGGGCGAGAAGGGCGAAGAGAGGTGGCTCGAACTCGAGCTCAAACTGCTCGCCGATGCAGGCCTTGTGGGCTTTCCCAACGTCGGAAAATCGTCTTTGATAGCCGCCATGAGCAACGCGAGGCCCAAGATCGCGGATTATCCTTTCACCACACTGATCCCGAACCTCGGTGTGGTGAGAGTCGGCAGGGACATCGAATACGTCCTGGCAGACATTCCAGGTTTGATCGAAGGTGCACACAGGGGAAGTGGGCTTGGAAATCTCTTCTTGAGACACATAGAAAGATGCAGCGTCCTCGTGCACGTGGTGGACATAGCCTGCGTCGAGGGCAGGGACTTTTTGAAAGACTACGACACGATCATGGAAGAGCTGCACAAGTACAGTCCAGAACTTTTGAAAAAACCTCAGATCCTGGTCGCGAACAAGATAGACCTGCTCGACGAAGAGGAGCTGAACAAAAGGTTGGAGAGATTAAAACAACACACCGGTAAAGATCCGATCGCGGTGTCCGCACTGACGAGGCAGAACATCGAAACGCTCAAAGAAAAGATCGCCCAGTTCGTCGGTGAGAGCAAGTTGAAGCTGAAGATGCTCCCCGCACCTCCTTTCGAAAAACCAAAACCCGTGAAGACCAGACTGGAACTCAAGTTCGATTTCGAGATCGTCAAGACGAAAGAAGGTTTCGTGGTGAAAGGAGAACAGATCGAAGCCTGGCTCAAGCGGTATTCACTCGAGCACAGGGACGCGTTGATCAGGTTCCTCGACGTGCTCGAGAGGAACGGTCTGAGCGAGAAATTGAAACAGGCAGGTGCGAAGGATGGGGACACCGTCTGGATTGGAGATTACGACTTCGAATACCACGAGTAGGATCGGCATCTTCGGTGGAACGTTCAATCCCCCACACGTGGGACATCTGATTGTGGCCCAGTACGCGCTCGAACTGTTACAGCTCGAACTGCTCTACGTCGTACCGGCGTACAGACCCCCGCACAGATCCGGCGACGTGGCCCCGTTCGAGCTGCGCTTCGAATGGTGCGTCAAAACCTTCGAACTGAAAAACACCATGGTGAGCGATTATGAAAAACAGCGTGGAGATGTTTCCTATTCACTCTACACGGTCCAGCATTTCGCCGGGAAGCACGGATGCGTCCCGTACTTCATCGTCGGAGAAGATGCGCTCAGGTACATAGAAACCTGGCACAGATACAGAGATCTTTTGAGCTCATGTCACTTCGTCGTTTATCCACGCTACTGCGGCAAACCCTACCAGGAGAGGGCTAAGGAGGTCCTCGGGGAACTCTTCGACAGGATCGTCTTCCTCAACGCCCCACTGATCGAAATATCGTCCAGCGAGATAAGGGAAAGGATCAGACAGGGAAAGAGCATAAAAGGAATGGTCGTAGCACAGATCGAAGAGTCGGTCGTGAACCACTATGGGAAGGTTTAGCTATCCGGGTATACTCGGCCTCGCACCCATGGCCGGTGTGACGGACAGGGCCTTCAGAACCGTCTGCAGGCTGTGGGGTGCTCAGTTCTTCTTCACCGAAATGATCAGCGCCGAGAGCGTGCTCTTAGATCTCGAAGTTGTCGAAAGGATGCTTCCTTTCGAGGAAGAGAACACCGCGGTACAGCTGTACGGTTCAGACCCCAAGAAACTCGCCCTCGCCGCAAGGAAAGTTCAGCACAGGGCGAGCTGGATCGATCTGAACGCAGCGTGTCCCGTGAAGAAAGTCGTCAAGAAGAACAGCGGTGCCGCGTTGTTGAAAGATCTTGAAAGGCTCAGAGACATCGTCATGGCGATGAAGGACGTTTGTGACAAGCCGATCACCGTGAAGATCAGGATCGGTTTTGAAAGGAACGAGCTTGAAAAGATCATGGAAACGCTCGTCCTCGCCGGTGCCGATGGGGTCGAAGTGCACGGAAGAACAGCGGTTCAGATGTATTCAGGCAAAGCCCAGTGGGACCTGAAGCTGGACAGATGGAACATTCCAGCGGCCATTTCTGGCGATCTGTACACGGTCGAAGACGTTCAAAACGCGATGAACATCTCCAAAGCCAGCGCCGCCATACTCGCAAGGGGTGCGCTCAGAAAACCCTGGATCTTCCACGAATTTTTTCATGGAAAAGCGCCGGGTGTTGAAGAGATCAGGGACATGTTCCTGCTCCACGCAAAACTTTTGAGAGAGCTGGAAGGAGAAAGATCGTTCTACAGTCTGAGACAGTTCGTGGCAGGTTACACGCACGGCTTTTCTGGCGCGAGGGAATTCAGAGAAAGGTTCATGAAACTCGAAGGTTTCGAAGCGATCCAGAATGCTATCGAAGAGTTCTTTAATCGTTTTCTAATGAACGTGGGGGAAAATAAAGTTGTCAAAGAAGATGGAGCCAGAGCATGACTCAAGGAGGTGTCGTTATGAGAAAGGTTTTCGTGATGCTGGGTGCGCTCGTGGCAGTAGTTTCTATGTTCGCACTGGTGAATCCGGACTATCAGAGTCCGATCGTTGCCGTCGTGGAAGCCTGTGCGCCGGCCGTCGTGAAGGTCGAAGCTGTGAAGACCGTGAGATCTCCTTACTTCGATCCTTTCATCGAAGATTTCTTCAGACGCTGGTTCGGCTATTCCCCGTTCGGCGGCACACAGAGGGCCACGAGCATCGGCTCAGGCTTCATCTTCGACAAGGCCGGTTACATCCTGACCAACGAACACGTTGTGAGCGGAGCTTCCGAGATCACCGTTACTCTCCTGGACGGTTCTTCTTACAAGGCTGAATACGTTGGTGGCGATGCGGAACTGGACATAGCAGTTCTGAAGATCAAGGCCGAGAAAGAGTTTCCGACCCTCGAACTGGGTGATTCGGACAAGGTGAAGATAGGCGAATGGGCCATAGCGATTGGAAATCCGCTCGGATTTCAGCACACCGTGACGATAGGTGTCGTGAGCGCCACGGGTAGAAGGATTCCCAAACCGGATGGTTCCGGCTACTACACTAACCTGATCCAGACAGACGCGGCGATCAACCCGGGAAACAGCGGTGGGCCACTTCTGAACATACACGGTCAGGTGATCGGCATCAACACGGCGATCATAAATCCTCAGGAAGCCGTGAACCTTGGTTTTGCAATTCCCATAAACACCGTGAAGAGGTTCATAAACCAGCTTGTGCAGACCGGTAAGGCTCAGAAGGCGTACCTCGGAGTCAGACTGACCACGGTGACGGACGAGCTCGCGAAGGCGCTCGGTTTGAAGGTGAACAAAGGTGCCCTGATCGTGCAGGTTCTGGAGAATTCTCCCGCCGACAGGGCAGGTTTGAAGGACAACGACGTGGTCGTCAAGTTCGACGGTGTGGATGTGAGCAGTGACGCGGAACTCGTCTCGCTGATACACAGTCACGTGCCGGGCGACGTGGTGGAGATCGTCGTGAACAGGAACGGTAAAGAGATCAAGTTCATCGTCACGCTCGGCTCTTCGAGCGATGAGGAAGTCCAGTCAGCCGTCGCGGCGAAAGAGTTCCTCGGCATCGTGGTGGGCGACATAACACCTTCGGACAGGGAAACATACTCCATACCGGTACGCGTTGAAGGCGTGATCGTTCGTCAGAACAGAGGTTCGCTCGCCCTTCAGACTGGCGATGTGATCGACCAGATCGCCGTCAACGGCCAAAGATACGCGATCAGATCCGTCAGCGACTGGAACGAAGTGGTGGGAAGGATCAAGAAGGGTGACTTCGTAGCGATCTTCGCCATCAGAAAAGGTGCAAGACTGGTTTACAGTTTCACTTACTGAAAAAGGCGCCCCACGGGCGCCTTTAAAAACCTGGGGGTGGTTCGATGAGAAAGGCGAAGATTCTATTCTTCCTCGCCGCGGCAGTTTTGATTCTGATCGTTGCGTCATGTGGATCGATAGTAGTTCTTCCAAAGTACGGCATACCACTCAACATTGTAGAAGCTGGCGTAGTTAGGGATGCTCGTTTAGAAAACCTCGCATCCTGGAGTGCTAATCGCACCGATCTGGTGATGCTCTACTATCCCAGCACGACTCTGTTCTCGAATCGAGGCATCGTGGGAATGAGCTCAACAGATATGCTTGTCTTTCTGAACAACGAAATAGCTGGTGGCTACTCGAACGATACCGAACTTAGCAACACAAAGAATCAGATTTTGAACTGGCTCAAACCCGTTTCAAATCTGGAAGGAAATCTAACACTTAAACTTGTACCCAACGACCTTCTCGGTACAACCTGGGACCTCGTCATCGGTGTGGGAAGTGAAGAAAAGTCAGTAATAACACCAGATTCAGGTTATGTCCTGGTACAGTTTGTAAATCAGAACGGTGTTTACACGGTGACGAACGTTCAGCTTGAGACAGACTGGAAAAATCTGAACGTACCCAAGAACATACCTGCCAGCCAGTTGAAAGGTTACGCGTTCTTCAAAATCGAAGATGGAGTAATCACAGCTTCACGCGTCATTCTTCCGTGAATATAAAGGGGGGATGTGAATGAAAAAGGCGTGGATCGTGTTTCTGGCGTTGCTCGTTGCGGCCCTGAGCTTTGCAGATATGCAGCTGAAAAACATCATCATAGTACCTAAACCGAGCGATCTTGAAGTTAAGGTGTGGCTCAACAAACCCGAAGGTTCTGTTTATCAGATCGGTGAATCGCTGAACATCTACTTCAAGGCGAACAAGAGCTGCTACGTGGTCATTTACGACATCCGTTCTGATGGAAAGATCGTGCTCCTGTTTCCGAACAGGTACGATACGAACAACTACATCGCTCCGAACGTGACCTACAAGCTTCCCATCTCGTCAGCATATTCCTTCAAAGTCGCACCACCTGAGGGAAAAGAGTTCATCCAGATCATCGCGAGCACCAGCTACATCCCGCTCTTTCAACAGCTCAGAGATCTCGGAACGTCCGGAACCTTCCCGCAGCTGACGACCGATCCGGAACGCTACGTACAGGAACAGATCCTTCCACACCTCACGGGCCAGTGGGCGAGCGATATAACCTACTTCTACGTGGGTCGCGCACCGAGCAAAGGCGTCGCGCAGCTTGAGTCCAACCCAACCGGTGCGTACGTGTACGTGGACGGAAGATACATCGGCACGACCCCGGCACGCGTCGAGCTGGACGAAGGTCAGCATTTCGCTACCTTCTACTGGCGGGACCAGGTGATCACAGAAACGTTCTTCATCACCGCCGGAAGGACCGTCGTGGTGAGCGCGAACTTCTTGAGAAAAACGATGCTGGACATCAGAACAACACCGGCTGGTGCGCAGGTCTTCGTCGACGGCAACTTCGTGGGTGTGAGCCCGATCCAGGTTGAGGTACAGCCCGGCGCCCACACGATCCTCGCGACGATGCCAGGCTACGCACCGGCTCAAACGAGCGTGTCCGTTTCGGCGGGTGAGACGAAGACTGTCAACCTGGTGCTCAATCCAGAGCAGGCAACGCTGAGGATCTTCTCGAGCCCGGCGGGCGCCTCGATCTACGTCAACGGCCAGTACAGAGGTGTCGCACCGTCTTCAGGATTGACCCTGTCGCTCAGTCCAGGTACGTACACCGTCATGGCGAGATTGACAGGCTACGAAGACACTTCCATGACTGTGACGCTCAATCCGGGTGAGAGCAGGAGCATCACGCTGACTCTGCCTCCGAGGAAAGCCACTCTCAACATCTTCACCAACCCCGTGGGTGCTTCGATCTACGTTGATGGAAACTACGTTGGTACGACGCGCAGCACGGGTCTTTCCGTGCAGGTCGATCCCGGCACACACACGATCGTCGCCACGATGAATGGCTACGAAGACACGACTGTGACCGTCAGCGTCGCTTCCGGTGAGACCAAGAGAGTGGACATAACACTGCCACCGATCCCCAGAACAGGCGTTCTGATGATCTACACCACACCGGTGAACGCTTCGGTCTATGTGGATGGAAGGTTCGTGGGTACAGCGGGTTCTCTCGGCTTGAGGGTCGAAGTGGACGCGAACGTGGTTCACAGAATCGTTGCGAGCTTGCCAGACTACGAAGACGCCTCAACTGAAGTTCAGGTGATGCCGAACGAGACGAAGATCGTGAGGCTCACACTCGAACCTGTCCAGAGAACGGGCACAGTCAGCATCAACAGTACGCCGTCCAACGCGCTGGTGTACATAAACGGTTATCTGAAGGGTATCACGCCGTTGAGGATCGATCTCGACTACGGAACCTACCAGCTCGTGGTGCTCAAGGGCGGTTACTACGCGGAAGTGCTCACGCTGGTCGTGGACAGAAGAAGTGTGAGCGTGAGCGTGACTCTGAGGCCCATCCAGTGATTGAGGGGGGCGGAAGCCCCCTTCAATCTTGTCTCACATCGATGATCGAAACGTTCGGAATACCTTCCAGGAGTTTTCGCTCGAAGTTTTCCCTGTTCAGAGATGGTTTCACCTTTATCACCACGTTGTACTCTTCCTCCGATTTTTCGTAAGTGCTCACGGCGATGATGTCTCCACCGCACTGGGACATCAAATTCAAAATCTTCGCGAGGATTCCAGGAACGTTTCTCACCTTGAAGACGTACCTGTAACCTTTCTCCCGCGCACCGAGCATGTTGATGAACACTTTGAATATGTCGGTTTCGGTTATTATTCCGACCAGCTTTTCTTCTTCCATCACCAGGAGAGAACCGATCTTTTTGTCCGCCATGATCTTCGCCGCTTCTTCTATGGGCGTGTTCGGATGAACGTGGACAACGTCCTTCTTCATGATCTGCTTGACGGTGAGTTTACCGAGCAGAGTGGTCAGTTCCCAAACATCCAGCGTGGTGGCCTGCGAAGGTGAAGCCTTCAGCAGATCCTTCTCTGCAACGATTCCAACGACCCTATCGTTCTTGACAACCGGCAACCTTCTGATACCTCTGCTCCTGATGATCTCCATCGCTTCCTGAAACGTCGTTTCCGGAGAGATCGTGATCACGTTCGTCGTCATCACATCCTTGACGAACATGCTTTAGACCCCCTTTCCTCGCTCTCGAGACCCCAAAAGTCTTCTTTCAACCCTCTTTTCAGAGTCTACACCATCGACCTGAGAGCTCGACTTCACGATACGAAAAAGGACCCCGAAGAGGGGTCCTTCATGTCGAACAGCTGCCTTCAAATTACTGGCTGCCTCCACCCATGAACATACCGAGCAGTCCAACGACTATACCGGCCGCACCGACGATGACACCTATCAAGCCCATGTTGTAGGCGTCGTTGATCTTTTTCGCCTGCTCGACCGTCGCTGCCTCGATGTCGCTCATCCAAGGTTTGGAGTCGATCTTCTTGGACAGATTGGCTATGCTCTGCTCGTTCTGCGCCACTCTCTGACTCAGGCTCGTCATCTGACCCGCGAGAGTGCCAACGTTGCCTTCGAGCACGCTCACTTTCTTCGCGGCACTCGCAGCGTCTGCAACATCTTTCTTCAACTTCTCGACGTCCGTCACAAGAGATGCAACCTGGCCTTCGAGCAGGGACAGTCTCGCATCGAGCTGGCGAGCCGTAGTATCGAGAGCCTTCCTGAGCCCATCCACGTCGGAGGCGACCTTCGCTTCGAGGGCGGCGACTCTGGCCTCGAGATCGCTGAAGCTCTTCTTCAAAGTTGAAAGTGCCTGCAGGTTCGATTCCAGACTGTCAACTCTCTTGGACAGAGCTGTCAGATCAGCCTTCGTACTGTCGATGGATCTTGACAGACCATCGACCCTCGAGGAGAGATTGTTGAACTTTCCATCGAATTCGTTCAGCTTCGCGTTGATCGAATCGATGGAGCCTTTCAACTGTGACATGATCTGCGCGGAGATCTGCGCCTGCAAGTCAGAAACGCTCTTCTCGATCGCGGCCACTTTCGAAGAGAGCTGGTTGTACATCGTCATCATCTTGTTTTCGGAAGCGGCGATCATCGTGGGTAGGTCCCTTCTCACCTGGGATATTTCAACGATCGTGGACTTCAGGTTCGAAATCTCAGCCAGAACGGTCTGAAGCGTCTGATCCGTTGCCGCGATCTGTTCCCCTTGTTTCTGTGTTCTGTTCAGCGCGGTGCTGACGAGATCTTCCAGTGCCGAGATCCTCTTCAACGCGGCCTGCAAATCTGCTGGCCCTGCAGCAAGCTGCTTTGTGAGATAATCGAGCATCCTTTTCAGTGCGACGGCCACCTGGTAGCGTGTCATGGGGTTGTTACCTTGGAAGGTTCCATCCGGCATACCCGAGATGATCCCAAGCTTCGCCAATTCCGTCACAGCTTCGTACGCCCAGTGGTTCACGGGCACATCCGAAAATGCTTGTGCCAGGATCAAGGTTGCAACCAGCGCCATGACCAAAACGAGCGCTTTCTTCATCCACCTCACCTCCGATCCTTTCTTTTCTTACACTATATTACCACGACTCTGGGCCAAAGTTTAGACTTGCATTGACCGAGATACTGTTCGAACGGATCTCAAAGTGGCCCAGTCTACATGACGAAGGAGATGACTATATGAAAGCCGGGTTGGTGCTCAGCTTAGTTTTTCTTGGTTCCTTCTTTCTCCTTTCGCTCGATCCAGCGAGGGCGAACGAGGGTGCGAAGTTTCTGGACCGCTCGCGCTACTTTTTCGAAACGATCGATGGTGTGAAGATCGCTTATCAAAAACTCGGCGAAGGTCCAGAAACTTTGATCCTCATCCACGGTTTCATGGGCAACTCGACGAACTTCGAACCGCTCTTCGATCTGCTCGAAGACGATTTCACGCTCATCGCGGTCGATCTTCCTGGTTTCGGCCTGAGCGAAAAGAAGATCGAAAAGAATTTGTCGAGAAGGTACATGGCGTGGATCGTCGCGAGGCTCGCCGAAAGGCTGGGCCTGGAACACTACCACGTGCTGGGACATTCCATGGGAACGGAGGTCGCAACCTGGCTGGCCCTGAACGAAGCTGAGAAGGTAAAAAGTTTGATCCTTCTGGACAGTTCGATATGCCTTCCAGAAAGAAACAGCGTGCCCGGCAGCATCTTCACGAAGATCGCTCTGAGGCTCATCTTCATGAACTACGATTTTCAAAAAAGAACTTTCAAAGACATGCTGGTCAACAAGGAAAGCTTCAGCGAGGAGTACTTCCTGAAGAACTACTATCTGGTCTACCAGACACCCTTAGACATCGTCTTCAATCTGGCTGAAAACCAAGACACCGCACAGCTCAGAGAAAATTTGAAAAACCTCTCTGTTCCAACGCTCATCGTCTGGGGTGAACAGGACAACATCACACCGCTCGAAGGGGCGAAGTGTCTGTTTGAAATCAACGCCAGACTCGTCATGATACCGAACGCGGGGCATCTGATCATGTTCGATCAGCCACAAATTCTGAGTGAAACCATCAAAGGATTCGTTTTCTCATCGATTTCTAATCGCTGAGTTTTAGAATGCAACTCAAAGGAGGGGTCGTTGTGAGAAGAGCGTACCTGCTGGTGTTATTCCTGTCCTTCAGTCTGTGCATCGCTCAAAGTGCGCCAGAGTCCATCAACGCCTTCGGAATAGACCTTTACAGATTCCTCGCAGGCAGTTCCGAAAACATCTTCTTTTCGCCGTTCAGTTTGAGCACGGCGCTCGCGATGACTTACCTCGGAGCGGACGGCAACACGGCCCTGCAGATGAGAAAAGTGCTGCACTTCGAAGACGAAGGTCTGCACGAATCTTTCTCGAACCTGATCGATTCACTCAACAAGCCCGTGGAAGATTACAAGCTGGCCATTGCCAACGCGCTGTGGCTGCAGGAAGGTTATCCTCTGCTCGAATCCTTCCTTGCAGCCGCCGAAAAGTACTACAGGGCACCTGTGAACAGCGTTGATTTTGTGAACGATCCGAAGAACTCGGTCCGAAGGATCAACGACTGGATCGAACAGAAGACAGAAGGAAAGATCAAAGACATGATCAACGAAAACGATGTGGACAGTCTCACCAGGCTCATCATAACGAACGCGATCTATTTCAAAGGCAACTGGGTCGTTCCGTTCGATCCTCAGGCCACGAAGAAAGATGTCTTTTACGTGAGCGAAGACAAAACCGTCGAAGTGGACATGATGAAACTGACCGCGGATTTCAACTACTTCGAAGATGAGAAGGTGCAGATCCTCGAACTTCCTTACGCAGGTGGCAACCTTTCCATGATCGTGGTGTTACCAAAAAGGGGCGTGCGTCTGAGCGAAGTTGAAAAAGATCTGAGCCTGGAAAAGTTTCAAGGATGGCTCAGAAATCTTCGAAACAGGCGCGTCGAAGTCATGCTGCCGAGGTTCAAAGTCATGCAGAGGTTCTCCTTGAAGAAGACTTTATCTGAGATGGGCATGGTCGATGCGTTCACGAACGCGGCCGATTTTTCCAAGATGGACGGCACCAAGATGCTGAAGATTCAGAACGTGATCCACCAGGCGTTCGTGGAGGTGAACGAGGAGGGTACGGAAGCGGCGGCCGCCACCGGGGTGATCATCGGAATAAAGATGGGACCGAGCATGCCTGTGATATTCAGAGCCGATAAACCCTTCCTGTTCTTCATCTACGAAAAGAAAAGCGGTGTGATCCTGTTCATGGGCCGATTGCAAAAACCATGACTCAGTAGAGAAAACACGCAACCTGGTGCGAACCGTCCACGGTTTTGAGCTGTGGCGTTCCTTCTGCACAGATTTTCATAGCGTAGGGGCATCTTGGGGCGAAGAGGCACGCCTGCGGTGGGTCTATGGGTGAGGAAATCTCTCCCTGGATGGGCTGAACCTGTCTGAGTTTTCTGAGCCTCGGGTTCGGGATGGGAACAGAGGCGATCAACGCCCTGGTGTAAGGATGCAGCGGGTTCGAAAACAACTCTTCTGACCTCGCCAGCTCGACGATCCTACCAAGGTACATCACCGCGATGCGGTCCGAAATGTATTTCACAACCGCCAGATCGTGCGCGATGAAGATGTAGGTCAATCCGTACTGCTGTTTCAAAGACACGAGCAGGTTTATCACCTGCGCCTGCACGGACACGTCGAGCGCAGACACGGGTTCGTCACATATCAAAAGCTCGGGTTTGAGAATGAGCGCCCTCGCGATGCCTATGCGCTGCCTCTGACCTCCGGAAAACTCGTGCGGGTATCTGGACAGATATTCCGGTCTCAGACCCACGCTCTTCATCATCTCGATCGCCATATCCCTCTTTTCCGCCTGGCTCAGTTTCGGATCGTTCAGGCCCTCGGTGACTATCTGCAGCACCGTCATTCTGGGGTTCAGGGAGCTGTACGGATCTTGAAAGATCATCTGGATCTTCTTTCTGAAGGGCTGAAACTCTGCAGGTTTCAGGGCGAACAGATCCACCCATTTTCCCGCATCGTTGTAGAAGAACTTTCCACTGGTGGGTTCGTAGACTCTGACCATCAACCTTCCGAGCGTGGTTTTTCCACAGCCGGACTCACCCACGAGACCGAAGGTTTCCCCTTTGAACACCTCGAAAGAAACGTTGTCAACCGCTTTCAAGTAGGATTTCCTTCCGAAACCTCTCTTGATCCCGAACCATTTGCTCACGTTCGCGAGTTTCACGAGTTCTTCCATTCTCGATCACCGCCCGCGTACAGCCAGCATTTCACCAGATGGTTCGCCTTCACTTCCACCCGATCGGGTTCTTTTTCGCTGCAGATATCCATCTTCAAGCTGCACCTCGGATGGAACCTGCAACCTTTTGGATACCTCGCCGGGTGCGGCACGGTACCTTCTATGGAAGCGAGCCTTCGTCTCTCCTGCCAGTCGATCCTGGGCACCGAGCTCAGCAAAGCCTTCGTGTACGGATGCAGAGGATTTTCGAACAGTTCGAACACGTCCGCAGTCTCTATCACCTGGCCGGCATACATAACGACCACTCTGTCGCACACCTCCGCGACGACCGCCAGATTGTGCGTTATGAGCATGACGGCCGTGCGATACTTCTCCTTCAACTCGAGCATGAGTTTCAGTATCTGTGCCTGTATGGTCACGTCGAGCGCCGTGGTCGGTTCGTCTGCGATCAACAGCTTCGGGTTGCACGCTAAAGCCATGGCGATCATCACGCGCTGTCGCATGCCTCCGGAAAGCTGGTAAGGATAATGCTTGATCCTGCTCTCCGGTTCTGGAATCTTCACATCTTTCAGCATCTTGATGACCCTGCCAGTTATTTCTTCCTTCTGGAGCCTCTCGTGGAGCTCGTAAACTTCTGAAAGCTGCCAGCCGATCGTGTACACAGGATTGAGCGAAGTCATGGGTTCTTGAAAGATCATCGAAATCTCTTTGCCTCTGATCCTGTACAGTTCCTGCTTTGGAAGTTTCAAAAGGTCCACACCGTTGAACCAGATGTGGGATTCTTCCCCAACGAAAGCGTTCCTCGGAAGAAGTCTCGTTATCGCGTACGCCGTGACCGTTTTGCCACAGCCAGATTCTCCAACGATGCCGAGCGTTTCTCCTTCCGAAAGTTCGAACGAGACATCGTCGACCGGAACGATCTTCCCCATGTTCGTTTTGAAACCGATCTTGAGATTCTCGACCTTCAGCAACATTCGATCACCTCATGATTCGCTCACGAACCTCGGATCCAGCGCATCTCTGAGCCCGTCGCCCAGAAAGTTCACACTCAGCACGGTTATGAAGATCATGAAGCCGGGAAAGAACACGAGCCACCAGGGGACAACCTTTTCAAGGCCAGTCGCCAAGATGTAGTTCATGGCGCGCTGCAACATGTTGCCCCAGGATGGTGTTGGGGGCTGTATGCCGAGGCCCAGATAACTGAGAGAAGATTCGGCAAGGATCGCGTAAGAAAGGTTCAGCGTCAACGAGACGATGGTGATGGGCATCACGTTCGGCAGGATGTGCCTGAAGAGTATTTTCAACCTGCTCGTTCCGAGCACCCTGGCCGCCGTTATGTACTCGTTCTCTCTGAGTGACAGAACCACACCCCTGACGAGCCGAGAAACTCCCATCCAGCCGAACACGGTCAGGACCAAGATGGTGTTCTTCATACCGGAACCGAAAACCATCGTCAGGATCAAAAGCACCGGGAACATCGGTATTGAAAGCATCACGTCCACAAACCTCATCAAGAGCCTGTCCACGATGCCACCGAGATAACCCGAAACTAATCCGACAATGAGTCCTATCGCGGTGGAAAGTAAGGAAGAAGTGAAGCCCACCAGCAACGAGACTCTTCCACCGTACATGATGCGCACCAAGACGTCTCTACCGAGCTCGTCCGTACCGAACAAATAACCTGCTGTCAAAGGCGGCTTGAACCTGTTCAAAAGGTCCATCTCATCGTACGCCCTCGACGTGAAGAGAGGGCCGAACACGCTCAGGAAGACCACACAGCTGAGCGAGATGAGGCCGAAGAGTGCCAGTTTGTGCTGCAGGAATTTTCTCCTCACCAGTTGCCAGTAGGTACCTATGGGAAACGGCACACTCTCTTCTTCGAGTCGTTCGACAGCTTTTTTCATGGGCAGGACCATGTCTCACACCGCCTTTTCACCCAGTCTGATCCTCGGATCCACGATCACGTAGAGTATGTCCGCGAGCAGGTTCGAGAGCAGCGTGATCACGGCGAGAAACATCAGACAGTTTATCGCCAGGTTGTAATCGCTCGCCAGCACCGCCTCGTAGATGAGCCTACCCATACCTGGCCAGGAGAAGATCGTCTCGATGATCAACGCACCTCCGAAGAAATAGGGTATGTCCAGTGCGATGATGGTTATTATCGGGATAAGCGCGTTCCTCAGGGCGTGTTTCAGTATCACCCTTCTTTCATCCGCTCCCTTCGAATAGGCAGTCCTGATGTAGTCCTGGTCCAGAACTTCCAGCAGGGCAGTCCTGATGTACCTGACCCAGTAGGCCACCTGCACCAATCCGAGCACGAGCGCGGGTAGGGCCAGATGTTTAAGCCTGTCGAAGAAAACGTTCCAGAAACCGCTCACACCGTACGTCTGAACGCCCGTCACGGGGAACCATCCCAGCCACACGGAGAAAACGATTATGGCCATCAGCGCGAACCAGAAGGTCGGCATGGATATGCCGATGAACGCCAGAACGGTGAAGAAATAATCGAAGAAAGAATATTTCTTCACCGCCGAGTAGATACCTATGGGGAAAGCGACAAACAGGCCTATCAGCCAGGCCGTTATCGTCAAAAGCAGCGTGTTTGGAAGACGTTTCAGTATTATCCCGAGCACGGGTTGTTTGTACATCGAAGAGTACCCCAGATCGGCCCTGAGGAAACTCCAGAGCCACACCGCGTAGCGAACTATGAGAGGATCGTCCAGATGATAGTATTTTCTCAACTCGGCGATCCTGGCGGGATCACGCGCCATGGCCCTCGGGTTTTCCATCCTCATGGCCAGCAATGGATCACCGGGCATGGCGTTCAGGATGAGAAAGATGATGAGAGAGATCAGAAAGAAGATGGGTATCAACTCGAGAAACCTTATCAGAAGATACCTCTTCAAGACTCGGAACCTCCCTGGAGATACCAGGCCGTGTGCAGGCCCGCAAGCAACTGGATGGCGACCAGATTCTTTATCGGGATTGCCCTGTAATTCAAATTCTTGTACAGATAATCGATCTTCTCCTCGAAAGCTTCCTCCACTTTTTGCTTCAACTCTTTCAGCTTTTCATCCTCTCTCAGGCTCAGAACACCGTCTATCAACCTTTTGAGCATGCCTAAGCTCAGACTCTGGTAGAATTGAGTCACGTACAGATTGTCAAACACCTCTGCGACCGTGGCCTTCCTCTCGAGTTCCGGATCCGTCTCGATCCAGTGTCTTTCCGCTTCTAAATGCGCCGGCATGGTTTCCACGTAGTTCTTCAGCGTCTCGTAGAACGCGAAATTTTTGGCCTCCTCAAAGCTCGCACAGTACTCGAACGGCTCTTTGATCTTTTCGTAATGCTCTTTGGACCTCTCCCACGCGATCAATTTGGCCTGTCTCCTGCTCATGTTTGCTTCCGATGTGTCTTCGATCCTGGGATCGTAATAGTAGGGTACCTCGCACACCAGTGAAAAAGTGTTTGCGACCCTGCTCGCGTACTCGTCCGAACTGGCACCAGCTCTGATGATCTGTGCAGGATCCACACTTGCATGCTTTTCGAGATAGTCGTACTCCTCACTGATGGGAAACAGCTTGTAAACAGCCTTGGAAAGAGTCTTCGCGTACGGAACTTCCGGTTCTCCGAGCGAGAGTGGCACGCCGAACATGGACGGTATTTTCTGATAGATCTCGTACAGTGGTTCTGCCTCTTTGCTTATGTAGTAGTACACGCCTCCGAAACCCGCGTTGTGCAGAGAGTACATGAAGGAAGGTCTGGTTTCGTCGATGATCTTCATCAACACCTGCGTCTCCGGAAGCGGGTTGTGGAAGTGCAAAGTCTTGTAATCCACCGGGAACGTCCATTCGACCTGCAGGTATCCAGGAGGTCTGTAGAAATGCTGTGCGTAGCTCCTTATGGATTCTGGATTTGAAAACCACCCTTCGTTCAACTTCGTCCCGTCTGGATCGATCACCTTTATGATGTACCAGGTGTAGTCAAACTGAGATCTGAATTTTTCATCGCTCGCGAGCTTCTCAGCGAGAAAGTCCAGCATCATCGCACCTATGGGTTCGTTGGGATGTGGACAACCAAAGAGCAACGCGTTCCGCGATCCACCCTTGATCTTTATCAACTTTATGGGATGATTCTTCCGTGAGTATCCGGCCACCGTGACTTCCACGACGTCTGGGAATTTCTTTGCAAGTTGGTCCGTTCTCTGGTCTAATTCGTCCACGTAGAAGAATCTTTTATAGTCAGGAATTTCTTTAACCACGCTCTGAAAGTCCATCTTCGATCCTCCTCTAAAAAGGCGGGGGGGAAGATCCCCCCACCTTTCATCTGACCTCGGTGTCTATGTACCAGTTGTAGATGATCCAGCCGAGTCCGCTGTCGTACGTTGAGTTGAAGCTCTTTATGTACTTCTTTGCGAAGTGCGGTGTTGGATCGGAGATGAGTGGCAGAACCGGCAGATCGTTCGTCCACAGTGCGAAGTGTTTCTTGTAAAGCTCCACTCTCTTTTCGTAAGATACTTCCTTCGCCATCTGCGCGAGTATCTCGTCGTTCTCGGGATTCGACCAGCCCGTGTAGTTGGTTCCGCCCCAGTTGTTCTCCTCGGACGGTATCATGTCCGAACCCCAGTAGTTCAGAGCTTCGTCGCTCACGCCGTAGCCCCAGCCTGTCAACCAGGCGTCGAACTTGCCCATGGGCGCCTCTTCCCAGATCACCAGAGCCGGTTTGGCTTCCAGCTTCACGTTGATACCCACTTTCTTGAGCATGCCCTGAATCAGCTGTGCCATGAGTTCCGCCTGGCTGCTTCCAGCACCGTATATGAGGGTGAACTCGAAGATCTTGCCGTCCTTTTCGAGCCAGCCCTGTTTGTTCTTCTTCCATCCAGCTTCGGCCAGCAACTGTTCCGCCTTCTTCGGATCGTATGGATATTTCTTTATGTGGTCTCCCTTCAAAGCGTCCCTCATGATGTGGATCTCCGTGATCCAGGTGTCCATTATCTGGCCAAGACCGAAGAAGACCACCTGGTTCAACTGCTGGCGATCTATCGCGTACAGAATGGCCTGCCTGACTCTGATATCGGAGAAGAGTGGGTGCGGTTTGCTGACGTCGTTCGGATCTCTGAAGTTCAGATCCAAAGTCCACAGCGCGACGTTCGGAGTGAAGTAAACGTTGAAGATGTCGCCCCTTTCTTTCTGTAACTGCAAGCTCTGCTTCAGGTCCAGCGTGTACCTTCCAAAGTCTATCTCGCCTTTGAGAGTGGAAGCGAATATGACGTCGCTGTCCGGGATGATCTTGAAGATGATCTGGTCGATGTTCGGTCTGCCCATGTAGTAATCATCGAACGCTTCGAGTGCTATGTACTGACCTTCGACGTATTCTTTGAACTTGTATGGTCCAGTCATGACCGGGTTGAACATGACCTTCTGCACGAACGCGTCCCAGTTCCCGGTCGCCTTGGCCTTTTCAAAATCTTCCCTGAACAGATGTTCCGGCAACTGGAACCATCCGTAGTAGTAAGCGTAGACCGAAGAACCAAGTTCCATACCGGGCACCGGGTGGGGCAGATAGATGGTGAAGGTGTAGTCGTCTATGATTTCCACCTTCTGAACCAGCTTCTCGAAATAGTTCGTAGTGACGGGCGCGTCGGAGATCATCACTTCCCACTGGAACTTCGCATCTCTCGCCGTCACGGGATGACCGTCGTGCCACTTCATGCCCTTCCTCAACTCGAAGGTGATCGCCACCGATCCATCCGGCAGGATCTTGATCAAACCGTTTTCCAGGCTGGGCAATCTCTTTATCATCCTCGGATGGTAGAAACCGTTGTCGTCTGTTCCTGTGTACCCATCTCCCATGATGTTGCAGAGCGTCCACGTCAATCCTGAGGAAGTGAACAGAGTGTTGAACCCTTTCGGATTCGCAATGGTTGCCGTAACGATCGTTCCACCACGTTTTGGAGGATACAGCGCCTGATAGAACGATCTTGCCGCCTCAGCCCTGGTGATGGGTGAGAAAGGTTCAAGGAGATGCCCATAACGATAATCCAAAAGTTGCCTGTCGCTCCTGAAGGCAAGCGTGAATGCACCGACGGCTTCGGGTGGAACTTTGTCCTCATCGTTGGCGAGCGTACAGATTTCCTTGAACTTCGCCGCTTCCCCTTCGAGGCCCAGCACCTTGACCAGCGTCACGATGAAATCTTTTCTGAGCACAGGCTCAGACCCTGACTTGACCAGGTTTTCCTTACCCGGGAAAGCCTTCGCCACTGCGTCGTGGAACTCGTCCCACGTGAGCGGGGCATCGTCGATAATTTTGAGAATGCCGAGCTTCTGGATCACGGGTGCTGCTTCCTGAAGACTGATCTGAGCGAGGAACAGCGTTGCGAGGGCCAGAATCAGGACGGCAACCAGGAACTTCCGCATCACATCACCCCCATGGCTGTATTTGTGAAGATTATAGATGAGCAGGCCTGAAAGTGTCAACAAGTCAAATCTTTTCGTGACTCTTACCCCTTCATCGGTTTGAGAGCAATGAAGGTTTTAGTACATTCCGTTTCCTGATAGAAGAGCCCCGCAGGCCTTGTTTATAAAAACGGCGATCGGAGACGAATGCACGCACGGTTGTTGTAACTTGTTAAACTCATTGATTTCGCTGTGAACCACTGCCAGGAAGCTTTTTTTACTACGCCGGAAGGGATCAGACACGCAACGGAAGACTCTAAAGACAGTCACAGAAAGATACAGGTGGAAGATGCCGAGTGTAAATGATGTTCGTTGTCTTTGTCTGTATCTCGAAATCGCGCCGGAATTCTTCTCCACCAGGTTTTCATTTCCCCATACTGGAAGCTCGTTCCGAGATCTTTCACATGTCTCAAGAAATGGCTTCTTTATGTGGTCGAGAGAAACCATTCATCCGCCAAATTTGTACTGTATCCTTGCCAGATTCACCATTCAGTGGATTTTGAACGTGCAAACGTTCTTTGATCCTCACCTACTCGGTGAAACGGGTACGAATCGATCTGACATGGTCCAGGAAATCGGCACCACGTCGGCTACAAGTAAAAAACAGGGAGCGTAGCTCCCTGCATGGTTCGGACTTTTTCAATGTGAGTACTTCGATTCCAGCTCTCTCCATCTTTTGTACCCAACGATCTCGTTGAATTCCGACCAGCTGACACCCAGATCAACGACTTTCTGAAAGTTTCCCTCTTTCAACGCTTTCAGAGCTTCAATCATGGCTTTGGTGGCTGGATACAGACACACCATCGGTATGGACAGGTATCTCACACCGACCTTGACGAGTTCGCCGAAGTCAAATAGGGGGGTCTTACCACCGGGTATGATGTTGAAAGATATGGGTTTAGGAACTTCGCGAACCAGTGTTCTGACTTCTTCGATGGATTGTGGTGCTTCCACGTAGATGTAATCTGCACCTGCCTCTGCATAAGCTTTCGCACGACGCAGAACTTCTTCAAAACCTGCGACAGACCTCGCGTCGGTTCTCGCTCCTATGACGAGGTCTGGATTTTCTTCGTTTCTTGCATCCACAGCCGCTTTTATTTTGCTGACCATTTCCTCCAGAGATACTATGCTTTTACCTTCCATATGCCCACATCTTTTCGGCCAGACCTGATCCTCGAGCCTGACACCCGCAACGCCTATCCTGGCGAAATTTTTCACAGTCCAGTAAACGTTGAGCGCGTTACCGTAGCCAGTGTCTATGTCGGCATCGACTGGAAGATCTGTCGCGTTGACGATCGTTCTGACCCTTTCAAGCATTTCAGCGTATCCCACCAGCCCTATGTCTGGTTGGCCAATCAGCGAAGCGGATATACCATAGCCTGTCGTTCCAACCACTTCGAAACCCGAAAGCTCTATCAAACGCGCTGAAAGTGCGTCGTAAGCGCAAACCCTCAGAGTCAGCTTTCCCTCACGGTTGAGATATTCTCGCAACTTACGTGCTCTTTCCCGTGCTCTCCACTCGGCCATTCGACTTCCCCTCCTTAAAATCGAGATGAATCTTGTAACTTGACCTCCGCGTTCTTTAATCTGTATAATACATGATGTAATATATGACATCCTATATGATATCATACCTGATAGAAACCTTCAAGGAGGTGGGCCAATGAAGGCGAAACTTCTCACGATGGTCGTTCTATCTGCCCTGGCCGTGTCACTCTTCGCAGCTTATCCAGACAGACCTCTCAACTTCATAGCGCCCGGTGGACCTGGAGGCGGATGGGACACGACGATAAGGGTCGTAGCACAGGTTCTGAAGGAAACAGGTCTTGTCACTCAACCGATCGTTGTCACAAACATGCCCGGTGGTGGCGGAGGAGTGGGCCTGGCGCACATGCAGACCAAGAAAGGTGATCCTTACACAATTATTGTCTTCTCGCCTCCGTTGTTGCTGATCAACTTGACCGGCCAGACGCAGTACTCTTTCAGAGATCTAACTCCACTGGTGATGCTCATACACGACTACGGTGCCTTCGCGGTCTCGAAGAAGTCCAAGTTCAACAGCATCACCGAAGTGATGGAAGCTCTGAAGAAGGACCCAAAGAGTGTCAAGGTGGGTGGCATATCTGCCTTCGGTTCTATGGATCACATTCAGTTCCTGATCGCCGCAAAGGCTGCCGGGGTTCAGAACCTCAAGGACATAACCTACGTGTCGTTCCAGGAGGGTGAGCACCTTGCCGCCCTGCTCGGAGGACACATCGACGTGCTTTCAACCGGTCTCGCCGAGGTTACAACGGCATTCCAGACGGGTACCATAAAGGTTCTCGCCATCACGGCCCCTCAAAGAGTTTCTGGAATCCTCGCGAACGTACCGACCTTGAAGGAAGAAGGCATCGACGCAGAATTTGTGAACTGGCGCGGTTTGTTCGGGCCACCGGAGATGCCAGACTACGCAGTGGAGTACTGGATAAACACACTGTCAAAGATGGTACAAACGATGGAATGGGAAAGGTACGTGGCAAAGTACAACTGGACCAAGGCGTTCATGCCCGGCAAAGAGTTCCTGAACTATCTGGAGAAGGTCAACGAAGAATACAAAGCGGTGCTAAAAGAGCTCGCTCTGTACAAGGGTGAATGAGTATTCCCGCGGGGTAACTGCCCCGCGGGTTTCTGGAGGGATTTTCCATGAAAGATAAATACCTGTCTGCCGTGGTGCTTGCTTTTGGAGTTATTTACACGATCGCCGCCTGGAATTTGCCCAGAGCTCCTGTTGGAAATCCTCTCGGACCTGTTTATTTTCCACTCGGACTTGGATTACTCGTGACGATAATAGGTTTCTTGATGCTTTTACAGAGTCTGAAAGTGCGTCATGAAGAACACGCACCCTTAAAACTCGGAAAAAGTGCATACCAAATTTTAGCGACCCTCGCGCTTTGTGTGGCCTATGCGTTGATGTTCAACAGGCTTGGATTTTTACTTTCCTCTTTTATTTTCTTGAGTGCCCTTTTGATTCTACTGAACGGACCCAGAAAATGGTTGATGAGCCTTAGCATTTCCATAATCTACACCGTTGGGGTCTGGTATCTGTTCGAGAAAGTCTTCCTGATAAACCTCCCGTAGGGGTGATTGCACATGGCTACGTTGGAGTATTTGATGTACGGATTCAAAGTTGTTTTCCTGCCATCCAACTTTTTCTGGCTGACACTTGGATGCTTCTTGGGCACCATCATCGGTATGCTCCCGGGTCTCGGACCGGCCACGGGCATAGCCTTACTTTTGCCGTTAACATTCGTCATGAAACCAGAGACTGCTTTGATAACAATGTGTGCGATCTTCTATGGTGCGATGTTCGGGGGCTCAAGGAGTTCGATTTTGCTGAACATCCCAGGTGATGGTTCGGCTGTGGCGTCGTGCTTCGATGGTTACCCGATGACTCTGAAGGGAGAGGCAGAAGCAGCACTGGCGATATCAGCGATAGCGTCTTTCATAGGCGGTTTGATATCTTCAATCGCTTTCGTCTTATTGGCTCTGCCACTCGCAAAGATCGCACTCATGTTCGGACCACCGGAGTACTTCGCCTTGATGGTCCTCGCTCTCACGGCAACGGCTTCCATGTCCGAAGGAAAGGTTCTGAAAGGCCTTCTTTCCATGGCCCTCGGCTTGATGATCTCGATGGTTGGACTCGACCCCCAATCTGGGGTTTCCAGGTTCACCTTTGGCAACCTTGAACTGCAGGGTGGGATAGATTTTGTCGTGGTGATCATAGGTATCTACGGTCTGGGTGAAGTTTTCAAAAATCTGGAAAAAATTGGCCGCGGAGAGATGTTGCAGCCGATAAAGAAAAAGTTCGGCAAAATCTGGATCACCAAAGAGCAGTGGAAACGCAGCTTGGTACCGATGCTCAGGGCAACACCCATAGGTTTCTTGATAGGTATCCTGCCAGGTGCTGGTGGTACCATAGCGGCCCTCATGTCGTACAACGTTGAAAAAAGGCTTTCGAAAGAACCTGAAAGGTTCGGTAAAGGAGCAATAGAAGGTCTGGCCGCACCGGAAGCAGCGAACAACGCTTGTTCCATCGGTGCGATACTTCCCACACTCACGCTGGGTATTCCAGGTTCTGGAACCGCTGCGATCATGCTTGGAGCTTTGATGATCTACGGTCTTCAACCTGGGCCGCTCCTGTTCGAGTTCCATCCAGAGATCGGTTGGGGTGTGGTCGCGAGTTTGTTCGTTGGTAACTTCGTGGCCGCCATTATGAACCTTCCACTCGCTGGTTTGCTTGTGAGAATCCTGGCAGTTCCGCCGAAGATACTCTATCCTCTGATAACGGCTCTGTGTTTCATAGGAGTTTACGCCATCAACCTGAGCGTCGTGGATTTCTATCTGCTGATTCTGTTCGGTGTTCTCGGTTATGCAATGAGAAAGCTTGAAATTCCAACTGCTCCCATGATACTCGCCAGTGTCGTGGGCAGAAAGTTTGAGCAATCCTTCAGACAATCTTTGATGATCTCTGGAGGAGATTTTTCCATCTTCTTCAAATCCGGCATATCGGTGACTCTGCTGATTCTGGCAGTTTTGTCGCTCGTTTATCCTGTCATCTCGGCAGCGATGAGGAAGAAACGCCACGCGATATAATTGACGACAGAGCGGGGGATTCTTGGTGGAAGCCATAAAACGTGCTTCTTTGAAGGAAGAAGTTCTCAGTAAAATCAAAGAATTCATAATGAAGGGACGATTCGCACCCGGTCAAAGGATCGTGATCGATGCACTGGCGAAAGAACTCGGTGTCAGTGTCACACCAGTCAGGGAAGCACTGCACCACCTCGCAGCCGAAGGATTGGTCTCAATCGAGCCGAGGAAAGGGTTCACGGTGAAGAAATGGGAAGCTAAGGAAATAGAAGATCTACTGTATCTGAGGATGTACCTTGAAAAACTGGCCGTGAAGCTGTTCATCGAAAAGGCCTCAGAGCGGGATATAAACGATCTTGCAGCGATCATCGAGCGGATGGACAGATCCGTGGAAGCTTCCGATCTGGAAAGTTTGACAGCGCTCAATTCGCAGTTTCACAGAAAAATCCTGCAGGGTTCAGGGAACCAGGAACTCCTCAAGATCATGGAATCTTTGAGTGCGAAGCTTCACAGAGTGAGAATTCTTTCGCTTTCGTACCCGGGCAGGATGGGGCAGTCACGTACCGAACACAGAACCATCTTCGAAGCCATAAAGGCGAGAGACATCCCCAAGGCGGAAAAAGCCGTGGAAGAACACATCAAGAATGTCATGACTGTACTTCTAAAGAGGGCGCAGGAAGGATTGATCTGAGTGGACTCGATGTTTTTAGGTTCTCACGTTCCAACTTGTTGATGAATGGGGATCAATATATCCATTTCTCCACCGCGCTTGCGGTTTTCTTTATTGCCTCGTTCGCCTTTAAACCGAGCAGTGATTTCGTGTATTCAAAGAGCACCTCAAGCACGTGTAGCTGAGCTATTTTGGACCGTATCGCTCCACTCTGGAAGGGACTTTCTCTTATGGAGGTCAGTAAAACGAAATCAGAAAACTTCGTCAAGGGTGACTTACTGTAACCAGTCACCGCTACAACGCAGGCGCCGTTTTTTTTCGCCAGAGCCGCCAGGTCCACAACCAGGGCAGTTGAACCACTTTGAGAGAAAGCGAGTACACAGTCTTTTTCGTTGCAATCAGCCAAGAGCATTGCCAGCATGTGAGGATCGTTTGTATATCTCACATCAACACCAATTCGCATGAACTTGTAGAGTGCGTCCAGAGCCGTCACACCCGATGCTCCAACACCGAGCAGATACAATCTCCTGCACGTGGCTATTTTCTCCGCGCAGGAACGCACGACGTTTTCATTCGCAGCCAAGAGCTTCGAGGTTTCCTCTATCGCTTGAATGTGACTCTGCTTTACTTCGAGAATCAGGCTCTCCATCTTCACTTCTTCATGAGCCTGTTGGCCCAAGGTCTTGGCCAAAGCAATCTTGAACGCATGAAAACCGGGAAAACCTATCTTCTGGCAGAACCTAATGATTGTACCCTGACCCAATTTCAACTCATCTGTCAGCTCGGTGATCGTCATGTAGACAACCTTTTCGGGGTTCTCTAAAATGTACCTGGCAAGTGCCGTTTCTTTCTTGGTGAAGCGGTGATGATTGGCTCTTATGAGCGCTTCAACATTTTCAATCACAATTCACCACCCCGGAGAGTTTCTCCTGTGCATAAATTGCCGCACCGATCATACCCGCTTCGTTCTTGAGCATTGAAAGTTCTATTTGTGACGTGTTGTACAGGGATCTACTCGCGTACGGTTCCGCCTTTTTTCTGAGTATCTCAAGTGCATACGGCCCAAGCTCAGAGAATCCCCCTCCAATGACTACGAGGCTTGGATCAAGCGTCAAGAAGAGCTTATCAACCAGCACAGCCAGATCTTCACACATACGTTCGACGGCCCTGATGACTCTCTCTTCCTGCTTCTGGAACATCTCCAGCAGCTGCCTTCTATCCTTTATACCACTGTACCTGTGTAGTACTCTCATGGATATATACTGTTCCGCACAACCTCTCTTGCCACAGTTACAGCTTCTGCCGTTCGGTTTAAGAATCGTGTGTCCTATTTCACCAGCCTCATAGTGCACGCCATGAATCAATTTCCCGTTTACTATAATCCCTCCACCTAACCCTGTACCAATGGTCAGCATCACTAAGTTGTCGACGTTCCGGATCCTGGCCTCACCGAGCGCAGCTGCTCTCGCGTCGTTGAGCACAAAACATGGCGTCTTGTAGCGCTCCGATAAAATCTTAGCTAAGGGAGTGCCTGTCCAGTTTGGAATGTTTGGCGAAGCGTACAGTACAACTCCACGTTCTGAATCTATCCTTCCTGCGCTGGCTATAGCTATAGCGTCAATAATACAACTATTATCATGGACCTGAAAAACTAACTCATCGATGAATTCGATCAGGGACTTTAAAGGATTTTTTCTGCAGACTAGTTTAACGATCATTTCGCCCATTCTATCATCCCGAATCAGAGCACCCTTGATTGATGTCCCACCCATATCCACAGCCGCAATGATCATTCTTTCAGACCCCCACTGAACGCTTCCACCAAGTATTTTTGGACATAAAAAGCAAAAACGAAGGGTGGTATTACTGCCAATGTTGTTGCTGCAGCTATCCTTCCCCACTGCACACCCCAAGCTGTTACGAACAAACTCGCTCCCACGGTGAGGGTAGTAGCCTTCTTTATACTCAGGATCAACGCGAAGAGAAATTCGTTCCAAGAATATATGAAGCTCAGTATAAAAACGGCCGCAACAGATGAAGATATCATAGGTGTGACTATTCTAAACAATACCTGTAGTTCACTCGCCCCATCTAAGCGTGCTGATTCCTCTATTTCCTTTGGTACATCCTGCATGAAACTGCTGAGAAGGCTTAGTGCTATTGGAACGTTGACCAGCATGTGGATTATAATGATCCCCGTTCTAGTGTCTACAAGGTTCAACCGTTTAAAAAGAACGTAGACAGAGGATGCGAATACTATCAAGGGGATGGCTCGAAGGTTGGTCACGAATGAAAACAGAACTTTCGAACCTATGCCGATTTTTACGATCGAGTACGCTGCTGGCAGACATATGAGGATTGTTAATGTTGCAGAAACTAAAGCAATGATCAAACTGTTCAGTAGGAACTTTGAGAACAAGAATGTCGGACTCGTGAATATGTCTCGGTAATGAACGATAGTGGGCTTAAAAAGGATAGGAGGTGGCGATTTAGAAATCACCGCGTTAGATTTGAGTGATGTCATAACGACATTTACAAAAGGAAGATTGAAGATTAGCAGGATGATAATCAGAATTACCCAGTCCACGACTCTTCTGTGTGTCATTTTTACCACCTTCTTTTCATTAGCTTGCTGAAAATGAAAGCTGGTATCATCATGAATGCGAACAAAGTCATTCCAACGGCGCTAGCAAGACCCTGATTTCCCATCGTGAAACCAACTCTGTAGATGTAGATACTTATGCTGGTTGTCAAGGAACCTGGACCACCGCCAGTTAGAACATAAACTGTGTCGAATACTCTGAAAGACTCAAGGAACCTCAGAAATCCACTTACAATGAGTGCGGGAGTTACGTATGGAATAACAATGTAGTTGATTATGTGTAAACGTTTCGCACCATCTATATTAGCTGCTTCGATTAATTGAGGTGGTATTGATATCAGGGCTGCGTATATGACGAGAAAAGTGAAAGGAGTCCACTGAAGGGCATCAACGAATACAAGAGTCCAGAACACATTCTTGGGAGCGAATAAGTCTAGGTCTAAACCAAAGAAAAACTTTATATAGCCAGGAATAAGCCCTATGAAATTGTTCAATAGTATCCTGTTCATCAAACCAAATAGTGAAGGCGCCATAAGGATCGGTGTTATTAAGAGAGTGAATGGCAATCTTAGTCCACGAAATTTGCTGTAATAGAAATAGGCTAGCAAAAAGCCTAAAAATAGCTCAAGAACAGTTGTGATCGAACCAAAAAACAAGCTGAATCGCATTGCATTCCAGAAAGCTGGAGATCGAAACACCTGAACATAGTTTTTGAATCCCACGAAAGGTGAGCTCTCTAAAAAACCGAAGTAGACCTCCTTCAAACTTATGTTTATCGCGGAGACAACCAGATAAACTGTCAAGCCAACGACACTCACCAGGAGGGGGAGCAAGAATAAATAGCCCACTAACCTTCGAGTCATCGTAACTATACGTCACCACCTCACCCGGTTTTATACAAAGAAACCCCGCGGCGCACGCGGGGTTTCGCCCGAAAAGCTGGCGTCACTTCCTCAAAAGAGTTTCACACTCACGTTGTGCCTCCTCAAGAGCCTTTTCAAGCTCGAGTTGTCCAGCCCAATAAGCAGTTAACTTGTTGGACAAGATTTCGAGAATCGCCATGGTTTCACCAGAAGTACTCTCCACATACCCGTATTTTTTCACGTGCTCAGCGATTGCTGGAAATTCAGGTCTCTTGTCACCGAGGGACCGTAGCACAGGCTCAACAGGAGGTATTCCACCATTCTCAGCGTACATCTTCATTGCTTCCTCACTTGCCAAGAACGATAGGAATTTTAAGGCTGCGTCCTTTTTCTTACTGTATTTGCTGAGTGCAACACCGAGGCAATGCACATGTGTTGAAGGTTTTGGGCCCGGTATAGGTCCAATCGCAACTTTGTCGAACACCAGAGGTGATTCCTTCTTATCTGTGAGGATATGGTATGCCGCCGACCATTGGATCATCATGAAAGCCTTCCCCGTTTTAAAAGCTTCGTTGGCTTCTCCAAATTCATATGTCATGACGCCTGGAGGAACTGTACCAAGATCTAACAATTCCTTGTAAAGTGCCGCCGCTTTCTTAGCCGGCTCAGTGTTGATTTTGAAGTTTCCATTTTCATCGAACCATGTTCCACCCATAGACCAAAGCGTATCGTTCCAGATCATTATGTTGTAGACGAGATTCTTCATCTGCAATACATTCCCGTACTCTGTAGGTGACTCCGGGTTGTATTTCTTTGTGAAGAATATTGCCATTGCTTTGTAATCATCCCAATTCCATTCTTCCGGTTTCTTCGGCGACATTCTTACACCAAGATATTTTTCACTCAGCTCTTCGTACTTCGCCTTCCAGGAGGTATCCGTCAGGAGTTTGTCGAGAAGATCTTTTCGATAGTACAGGAAATGATTACTGACATCCAAAGGTAGACCGTACAGAAATCCTTCGAAAGACATACTTTCAAGGGCTGAAGCTATGAAAACTTGCGGGTCCAAGCTGAATCCTTCCAATGGGACCAGATGGGGCGCGAGTCTTCCGATTATGTAGGTCGCCACGAAAACGATGTCTACAGCAGATGATCGGGCATTCAGAAGGGTTTCTTGTTTCTCCCAGAAACCCTCCCTACTGAAATTGATAATCTCAACCTCGATCCCTAGTTTTTTTCCAGTGGTTGAGTTCCAGTAATCTACAACCTTCTGCATCGCTTCGCTTTCAGGACCAGGCCAGTAAACCATGGAAACTTTCGTAGCTGCGAAAACTAAGAGCGCTGAGAACAATGCCAGTGCCACCAGAAACCTCTTCATTCCTCATCCCTCCCCTTTATGATGGTTTTCGCCTTATCCACAAACATCTTGATTACAAGCCAAGGCCTGGTGATGGCTGTTCCTATGACCACAGCGTGCGCACCGAGCTGGAACGCCAGATCTATCTGCTCGAGTGTGGAATAACCTCCCTCAGCTATCACTGGAATATCGAACCTTGCCGCCAACCTTCCAACCAGTGCGATGTTCGGTAGAAGTACATCGGATGTGTAGTCTGTGTAGCCACAGAGTGTCGTAGCGAAATAATCTGGTTTGAGTGGAAACACCTGCTCCGCGTCTTTCTCGTCCGCTATATCCGCAATGATAGCAACATCTGGAAATTGATTTCGCATGAGGTCAAAAAATTTCGCCAGACTCACAGGCCTTTCCCTTCTTGTGCAATCTATGGCTACAAAATCGGCACCAGCATCAATCACACTTTTTGCGTGCTCAAAAGTTGGAGTAATGAAGGTCACGTAGTTTCTATCCTTGACGAGACCTATAACCGGAAGAGAAACGGAATCCTTCACGGCTTTAACGTGCTCTGGCCCATTGGTGCGTATGGCAACAGCCCCAGCCCATTCTGCCGCTTTGGCCATGTTGACAATGAATGAGACATCTTCTATAGGATCACCTGGTTCCAGCTGACAGCTTATGATTATTCCTCTCTTTAGCTGTCTCAAGACGATGCCTCCCGGAGATATTCTCCATTTTGATTATATAACTTGGAGACTATCTCAGTCAAGTGTCAGTAACCAACCTTTAAAGAACGATTACTGTGCTGCGTGAAGAACAAAAACAAAAAGCCCGCGTGTGCGGGCAGATTTTTTCTTTTTGATCTCCGTGCTTTTTCCTTTATTCGTTCTCGATTTTTTGTGTTCACTTCGTTCGAACCGCTCTGTGGCTCCGTTCTTCTGCTATGTTCTCTGCCATGTTCATTCTATTCATTTCACAGATTCGATTTTCACTGTTCGCTCGTACCGTCTCATCGATCTTGTGAACTTCGAAACGTTGCATGGACCTAATGAAATTCTTCGAGAAAGGATTCTTGTGTTGGCCAGCTTCGAACGGGCAACAGATTATTTTTCAGCAGAGTTTCTCAATCGCTCAGAGGTTCGAACTGAATTATTCTTCCTTAATAGATGAACCTGTGATTCACAGAAGCGTTGAAAGTGAACCAGAAGAGCGTGGCAGGATCCTGAAGGATTAGACCTATCCCGCTTACGACGGACCTTTCTCTCTGTGAAAACTTCGGAAGACGTCTCCCATAAGTAAGATACGGACCGAGGGGGAGGGGAAAATTTCGAAAAGTGAGATCAGAAAGGGTTTCCTGATTTTAGAGTGAAATTTTTCCAGTTTCAGAGCGCGTCCCAGAACTTAGTCACGTTTAAGATCTAAACGCTTCACTCTATAATATCGATGGTGGTTTTCGTGAGGCTGTGGTCGATATCTCCTGAATATCTGGATGTGAAAGGTTTGCTCGCAGTGTGGCGGGAAGGATTGCTCGCGAAGAAGGTGCTTGAGGGAAAAACGAAGGGTTACAGGAACCATCCACAGCTTGTCAGGTTCAAAAACTGCAGCGAACCGCTAATAGCGATAAATTCCTTTCTCTATTTCGTGTTCGAAGAGGCCAGAAAGAGAGGCTACAGCTTCGATACTTCCAGGATCGATGCGAGCATCGTCCTGACGAGGATGATTCCCGTCACCACCGGCCAGGTTGAATACGAATTTCACCATCTGTGTAGGAAATTGAGTCTCAGAGACCCTGAGCGATACAAAAACGTGTGTGCAGAGATTCCAGACGAGATACGCGTGAATCCTGTTTTTTACATCGTCGAAGGTCCCATCGAACCGTGGGAAAAGGTTTGAACATCACTGATTCGTCGATATGACGGCATCGAAATACACTTCCATTTCACGCGTTGAAAAACCGTTTGATCTTACTCGTTCATTCTGCACGGCATGAAGACGATGGTGTGTCGGGTTCGTTTCACGTGAAAATACAGATCGTGGCTCACCAGGTTAACGGTTCAGAGCATCCACCTTTTCAAATCGTTCTGCACATCCTGACGAATTCGAACGTTCGATTCGCGAGCCTGATCTTCGACTCTCTTTCGACTTCGAAACCCATCTTCGAATACAGTCTCATCGCGATCTCGTTGTTCTTTTCAACGTCAAGACGCACAGTCGAACAGCCCAATTTTTTGGCCCAATCGAAACAATACTCGAGCATCTCTTTCCCGAAACCTTTGCCTCTGTACTGCGGGTAGACTGCGAAGTTGCTGAGGTAGAATTCTCCCTCTTCGTGTCTTCCAAGCGCCCTGTCAAGCTTGATGAGGCGAAACAACTTCAACAATCCGAGCTGTTCGAGGAGCAATCTGCCAGTTCTCAATCTGTTCTTCACCGCGTACGAACGATCGTAACCGAGCATCATTCCGACGACCTTTCGTTCCAATCTGGCAAAAACACAGCACTCATGGCTGAAGAGATTCGAAGTTTCCACGTACAGCGTTTTGAGGACGTCTTTCACCTTCGGGCCAAACAGTGCTTCGAGGAAGCTTTCCCCGCTCATGAGCGTCAGTTCGGCGAATTCCTGTGCTTCGTGAGGTTCGGCTCGCGAAAAATGCAATCTGTATTCTCGCATCAGCTGGTCTCCCTCTTCAGTTCCTCGTAGAACACGACCTTGACACCTCTCCTCTTCGCTTCATACATGGAAACGTCGGCGAGGCGGATCAGTTCGTCCAAACTCTCGCCATCTGTGGGATAGACGGACACCCCGATCTCCGCCGAGATCTTGAAGGTCTTTCCATCGATTTCGATCGGTTCCTCGATGCCTCTGATGATCCTCTCCGCAATTTTCTTCAAGTCGGACGGAGTACAATCGTACACCAGGGCGACGAACTCGTCTCCTCCAAATCTCGCCACTATATCACTCTCGCGAAGGACTCTTTCAAGCCTTGAACCCACGATCTTCAAAACCTCATCACCGACAGTGTGACCGTACGAATCGTTCACAATCTTGAACTTGCTGAGGTCTATGAAGAGCACCGCGACCGGTTTTTGTTCTCTCCTGGCGAGAGATATCATCTTTTCACCGTAATCCTGGAACAGCCTTCTGTTGGCGAGTCCGGTCAAAGCGTCGTGGTTCGAAAGATACTCCATCATTCGCTCCTGTTGCAGTATCTTTTCCTGGGATCTGAGCCTCGAAATCAGCAGTCCGAGATGGTTCGCAAAGAGGTTGGCTAACTCTACCGTCTCTTCGTTGAACGCATCTTCCCTTTCGAAGTTGTCCAGGTTCAACTGTGCCAGTATCTCACCTTCCACCTCTATGGCGAAGTTCAGACTGCACATGATCTCTTCCAACCTGCCAGCTTTCTGAAGAATTTTGAACATTTCATCGTCGATGCGCCTTTCATAAGAGACCACATCGCTCTTTCTCTTTATCGAAGAAGCACCCTTCACCCAGCGAAAAACGGCCTCGGCAGGAAAAACAACTTTGGAAAGCTCTTTCAGATCGTAGCCAACCGCCGCAACGTACACGTAGCTGTTCTGCCTTTTCACCAAGATACTGCCTGCCTGCGCGTTGGGTATGACTTCGAGCGCCTTCTCGAGTATGGTCTGATACATGCCTTCGAGATTCTCTTCACTCAGGATCATCTTGCTCAGCTCGACGATCGCACTCAGAACATTCCTGTAAGTCCTCTCTCTTTCCAGGAGACGCTTTTGCACATCGAACTGTTTCCTCATGAACGCGAACAGTGCTACAAACATTCCCACAGCAGGTAGTGCGAAAGCGACAGGGAGCAATTCAAAAAACAGCACAAATTTGCTGAATCTGTACTTCAATCCGTACACGAAATCCTTACCGGAGGGAACTATCTCGACGCATTCGATGGCCAAGGATTCGGCAAGCCCTGGGCCATCGACAGTCGCGAGGACAACCTTGCCTGGAACGTGATCTGTGGCTTGGTCGTTGTGGATTTTGAAGCGAAGCAACAGCTTCGTACCCGAGGCAGACACATCGAAGAACTCAAAATCTGCCGGCTCTGAATCCACGATCTTCACATCTTCGACGATGGGATAATTTCTTTTCAGACTTTCAAGTTCAGCCTGCACAGTTTCGAAATCTTCCTCAAGCACTGCACGAAACAATCTGTCACGCTGAAAATGTGACAAACTGATACTTCTGGCAAGATTTTCCACCGCCCGGGTGTACAAATGCTTTGCGAGTTTGATTCTGCGTTCTGCCTCGAAGTGTCTGAACCCGAGCAGAGTGGCGAGAACAAACAGAAAAATCAAGGTTGCGAACAAATACGCTCTTTTCATAGAACACGCTCTCTTGTCTTTTTATTTTAAAACTCAATTCATCACACGTCAATCTCAGCCATTTTTCATTAACTTGACCGAAGAAAGTTTATAGCTCGTTGTTATGGTAAAATCTTTTTGATCATCATTTCACTTTGGGAGGGTTTCAAAATCTTGCTTACGAATTTTTTGAGGCACGCATTTTTGATTCTATCCTGGACCGTTGGGTGGATGTTGTTTTCAAAGATGAGGTTTCTGCGAAGAAAGGTTCCCGCAAGAAGCCCTCTTGTTTCATTGATCGTTCCTGCCAGAAACGAAGAAGAGAACATAGGAAAGATCGTGAAGGCTTTGAAGAAGCAGACTTACGAGAATTTGGAGATCATCGTCGTGAACGACAATTCGACGGACAACACGAGAGAGATCGTTCAGAAGTTCGAGAAAGTCAAGCTTGTCGATCTTTCGAACGAACCGCCGGAAGGCTGGGTGGGCAAAAGCTGGGCGTGCTGGAATGGTTATCTGAACAGCTCCGGCGAGATTCTGATCTTCATGGATGCCGACGTGGAGCCAGCCCCGGAAACCGTCGAGAGCTTGGTTGCTACAGTGCTCGAACACGATGGGTTGGTCTCCGTCTGGCCTTATCAGAGGTTTGAAAAGTTCTACGAACACCTCACGCTGGCCTTCAACATGATCGTGATAGGCTCTATGGGTAGCTTTTCCATCTTCAAGATCAAACCCATGGGCGCATATGGACCCGTCATCGCGGTTGAGAGAAAGAAGTACGAATCGGTCAACGGACACGCCGCTTTCAAAGACGGTGTGCTGGAAGACATAAAGCTTGGTAAACTGTTCCTGCAGAACGGCTACGCTGTCGAGAATTACCTCGGAGGACAGACGATCAAGTTCCGAATGTATCCGGAAGGTTTGAAACAGCTCTTCGAAGGCTTCACCAAGAACATGGCGCTCGGTGCTGGTTCGCTTGGACCTATGTTTTTACTGGTCTTTCTCTGGATGGTGGGACTCTATTCGGCGATGGGCAACGTTTTCTCACTGAATTACATCTTTTATTATCCTCTGTTCGTGGTGCAGATCTATCTCGTATCCCGAAAAACGGGTGATTACACCTTCTGGGACGCGCTCTTCTATCCTGTACATTTTTTGTTCTTCCTGATCGTCTTTTTTGTGTCGCTGTACAAGGTGATCTTCGTGAAGAAAGTGGAGTGGAAAGGAAGGAAGATCCGTGTTTGAAGCGCTCGTCATAGTGCTTCAGTTCCTCTCTGGTTCTGTCATGTACTCTCACATCCTTGCGAAGATGAACAACGTGGATTTGAGAAAGGTTAGAGACGGAAATCCAGGTTCTTCAAACCTCTGGCGCGCCAAGGGATGGAAGTGGGGAGCCATCGCCCTCGGACTGGATTACTTCAAGGGCACTTTCCCACTCTTTCTGTTCATCGCCACAGGCTCGTTGACCAACAGGTACGTGATCTCGCTGGCAGCCTTAGCGGGTGTGGTGGGGCACGCGTTCTCACCCATGCTCAGATTCAGAGGCGGTAAGGCCGTGGCAACGACGTTCGGTGCTTGGTCCGTGCTGACCAAGTGGGAAGCACCGACCATTCTGGGTGCCGTGTTCACTTTTTTCAGCCTTCTGAAGCGAAAAACCACGGTCGAGGAAGACGCCTTCAGAGTGTTTCTCGGCCTGGTTGCACTGTTACCTTACGCGGTGTACAGAGCACTGAACCAGGAGAGTCACATCCTCATCTTTTACGTTGGTAATTTCATCGTTTTGACCTTCAAGCACTGGAAGGATTGGAAGAAATTCTTTTCGACTCGTTTGAACGAGCGTGAGAACCTTTGAGAATTGAAAAGCTCAGAACGTGTAGCTCAGCATCCTTTCGACCCGATCCTTCAGCTCGTCCAGATGGTTCACTTTCAAGGCCATCTCGTAGGTCTTGGTGAGCGTTCCTATGGCATTAAACACGTCGTAGAGGCCTTTGAGAGCCTTTTTCACTTCCGCGAGCTCTGGATAACGCAGTTCGACAATATCTATGAACTCGACGATCAAAGGTATCGTTTCACCAAAAACGATCAGCACACTCTCCCAATCGTCCAGGTTCGACTGATCGATCAGCGCGTCGTGAGAGACGTCGTAGAGGTCGCTCATCAGTTCTTTTCTCATCTCCTCGAAATCTTCCTCCATCTTCATGGATCGTTCGTAATAGTTCCAGTATTCACCGGCATGCGTGTCGACAAAGTTAATCGCATTCGACAGAAGATCTTCCAGTTGCTTCTCGAGAAAAACGGTGAACCTTTTTGTGACGACCGAATTCTTGATGAAATCGTGAGCAACGTCGAACACCTGGGACGGATCGAGTCGCTGTCTCACCCAGTTTCTAACGTGCTCTTCGAAATAATCCACGATCATGCTCGGATCGTTCAAGACTTCGAGCAGTTTGGCTTTGACATGGTTCATGATGTCGTTGACGAGCTCATTTTTCACATAATCTGCGAGTCGATCTATCAATCCTTCTATTGTCACACGCACCGCGATGCCGCTCCAGTTCATTGTTATGATGTCTATCAGAGTGTTGAAGGCAATCGCGAAGATGTGCTTCCCTGACTGCAGAAGCTCGATGATTTCTCCTGCCTTTCTCACCATCGCCGTGGCCTTCTGAAGGACAAAGCCGACATCCTCTGTCGCGTTCTCTTGAACTGCGTCCGCATAGCCTGCGCAGTTTATCATCGCTCCCAATGTAACGTTGAACCTCTTCAAGGCTTCCATTTCTTGGAGCGTGATACCTTTTTCTTGGACGTGCTGGATCCACGCTTCAGCTCGAAGCGAGAATTCCGACATGTTTTCATTACTGATCTTCAGCTTTTTCAATTCCACCAGGAGCCCTCTGGCTCTGTACAGTTCCGTGTCTCGGGCGTACGTCTCAGCAACGAGCTGGGTTGGGGTTGCACCGTGCTTGGTGATTTCGACGAATCCAGAACTCCTCTGGAGTAGCTGGTAGTACTGATATTCCAGCCCTGCGTTCGTTTCGATGACGTAGTAATACCTTCCAGCCCTGACGCTTCCAAAATCTATCACACCGCTTCTGTCGTTCATGCCATGCATTCTTTCACTGATGCGGTCCAGTTCACCCATCGTCTTGTAGAGCTTCATCGAAACGTTGTTTTCCTTTTCGAGAGGACAGCCCGCTTCATCGTGGACGAAGAACTTGACGTTTCTCACCCACGCCTGCAGGTTTTCATCTTGAGGCTGGAATGCGAAGCGCGTTGAGACGTTTGAACCCTTCAAAAGAACATCGACCTCGATCTTGCTGACGGACCTATAAGCGGTCCAGTCGCTGACCCAAGCGAGGTAGTATTTCGAATCCACCAGAGGCAAGGCTTTCAACTCTATCTGGTTTTGATCGAACGGCCAATCGAGCCTTTTCACGCTGGGATTGATCCTTTCGAGCGCGTCGAAGTTGTTTTCCTTCACCTTGGCGTTCACCTTCGGTGAGTAGCACTCTGCAAGTTCAACCTTCGCCATCCGATCTTCCAGTGGTTGACAGTAATAGAGTTGAATGTTCTTTTCCCTCAGCGCGATGTCCGCAGCGCTCATACTGCTCACACATCCCGAACGGAAATACCAGTTTGGCCCGTATACCGAATCGGTGTACACGTCGGTTATGATCACGACGATCTTGCGTGCATCGTCTCTCCAATTTAGATTCAAACACCAGAGCAACGTGTCATAACCCCAGGTGAGGTTCCACCACTCACCCCAGGTGCCGATCTCGTCGATGGCCCTTCTTATTTCATCGACCATCATGGGCCCGAAGAAACGCGTCCGGTAGTTTGGAATGGGCCATTCCGGTTCGCCCTCCGTTTCGTACAAACTCACGAACATTCGAAAGTCCGTGTTCGCTTCGATCAGCCTATCGAGGAAGGCGTGCAACTGCTCTTTGATGTTTTCGATGTGTGGTTCCATAGAGCCGGTGCCATCGATGAAGAAGGCTATGTCGAGTCTGTCCGAGTTGATCGATTTTTCCCAAAAGCCGGGGCCTCCGAACGTGTAGGAAGAACTTTCAAAAGGTGGAGAGATCGTCTTCTGTGCGATGAACCTTCCAGCTTCATCGTAAGCTCTCTCAACGATCTGAAAATCTTCAGCCTTCAATCCATTCACGAAATCTCCTGCATCGTCCTTCACAGTCACGGAACACCACAACGCGTTCCAGAGTCCGCTCGGCCACCAGATTTCATGTTCGCACAGAAAAATTTGCCGAGCAAAAACCAGACCAGCCAGGCACATGAGGCAAAGGACCGAGGTCCTCATATTAATCCCCCCTTGGTTGGTAAGATTATACAACTCAAGGAATGAAAAATGCAGCCAGTCGTCCGCCCAGATCAGTTCACTCTGCTTCTGCTTCGGTGAGTTTCTTCTTCATCCAGTCCTTTCCTTCGAGCAACCTTGTGACCATCATCGCGGCAACTGTGTCCCCCGTGGCGTTCACCATGGTTGCCGGAGGATCGACCAAGTAACCTATCATCGCGATGATCGGGAAGGCTTCGGGTGGAAAACCGTACAGACTAACGATCAACATCTCTCCAATGAGTCCACCACCAGGAACACCTGACATCACAACACCACTGAGCACCGCAACGAAGAAGGCCGTCACGAACGTTCCTATACCACTGAAAGGCATTCCGAATATGCCAAAGAGAAAAGAAATCTTGAGTATGGCACTGATGCAGGAACCATCCATGTGCATCGTGGCACCGACGGGAAGAACGATTTCCCTTATGTCTTTCGGTACACCGAGTCTTTTCGCCGCTTTCAAGTTCACCGGTAACGTGGCCAGACTGCTCTGCGTGGCGAGGGCAGTGATGGCTGGTTCGAAGATCGCCTTGAAGAACTTCTTCGTTCCCTCTTTACCAGCGGCGAAGTAGGAATAAGCAGCGAACGCTATGAAAAAGTATACGATGGAAAGTGGATAATAAACCAGCATCGCCCTACCGTAAGCACCCAGAAGCTGTGGGCCGAAATCTCCAACGAGTGCGGCAAAGTACGCACCCAACCCGATCGGCGCGTAGTACATGATGATGGAGATCATCTTGATCATCGCCTCTGAGAGGATATTCAAGAGTTTAACCAGCGGCTCAGCCTTCTCCTTCAAAAGGCTTATGCTCAAGCCGAGGAGGATCGAGAAGACGATCAGGGGCATCATGTTCCTTCTGGAAAGTAGCGACTGAAAATCGTTCACTGTGAACGCTCTCACGATCTGGTCAGCCGTCTTCAACAGTTGAATCTCTTCAGCCTGTGAAAGTTCCAGCTTTACCCCCTTGGCTGGTGGATAGATCACAACGACGATCGTTGTGATGACAGCAGCTATCAATCCTGTGATGATGAACACCGCGAGCATCGTACCGAGGATCTTACCCAACCTTCTCAAGTTCGCCATGCTGGCAACGGCGCTCGTGACGGTGACCAGGACCAAGGGTACGACGATGGTGAACATCAAGTTCAGAAAAACATCGCCGAGTGGTTGTAGAACGGTGGCCCTTTTACCCAGGATCAAGCCGAGAACGCTACCGATAACGATGGAGAGCAACAGGACCACGGGGAATCTGTACGACCTCCAAACGCTGTGCCCTTTCACCTCAGTCATCCGCAACCCTCCTCTGAGAAAGCGATCATGAAGTGGTTTCACGAACCTGAAAGGTTCGTGTTGGGCAAATTATAGCATTTTTGCTCGATGAAAAAGAAAAATTTGGCTGAAAAGTTGAACAAAAAGCCTATCACACTACAAATGCGGATCTACTCGAGATCCCTCCATTCGCCAAGGGACGGCTCAATCCTTCTTCGCTGTGAACAGCTCGGCGCCGGGGACGAAGTACTTTGTGAGGGTGAGGAATAGAACGAACATGGGAATGCTGGCGATCACGGCAGCTGCCATCATCGCTCCTTCGTTGGTGTACTTTTCCATGGCGAACTGGATTATGTACAGAGGGATGGCACACTTTTCAGGACTCTGGACGATCAAGAGAGGCCATATGAGGTTGTCCCACTGGGATCTGAACGTCAAAACACCGAGCGTGGCGAGCGCTGGTGTGCTGTTCGGAAGAATTATCCTGAAGTAGATTCCAAGCTCACTCACGCCATCGATCCTCGCTGCGTCTATGAGCTCATCGAGGAACGTGACGAGGAACTGCCTCATCATGAACACACCGAAGGCGTTCATCAACAGCGGAACGATCAATCCCGCATAGGTGTCCTGCATCTTCAAGCTTGTGACGATCAAATACAGCGGAATCATTATGGCTTCGAACGGTATCATCATCGTGGCCAGTATCGTGAGGAGAATGAGCGTTCTGCCCTTGAAGCTGTATTTGGCGAGGCCGAAACCAGTGAGCGAGCATAGAAAAACAGTTCCAACGGTTGTCAGAAACGCTACGATGAAAGAATTCCAGATGCACCTCACACACAGAAACTTCAGCTCGCCATCAAGAATGAAGAGATCCACGTGATCGAACTGAATCCCAGAGTCTCGAGAACGTTTCCATTCGTGAGCAAGGCGATCGGAATATTGGTGGCCAAGATCGCCGCGAAGGTGCTCGTGGGAAAGAAACTCGTCGAGCTCCTAAAACCTTACTTTCCATACAGAACGAGGAAGAAAGTTTGGAGAAACTGGAAGATTTTCCCGGCAAACTGCTGCCAACACCGTGGCCTGCGTACCATTCCGTGAAAGAGGTTGTCATACCGTTCCACAAGTTTTCAAACGTGGACGCTCTGCTCGGACCGGAGATGAAATCTACCGGCGAAGTGATGGGAATCGGTCGGACTTTCGCCGAGGCGTTTGCTAAGGCTCAGATAGCTGCCAGCAGTTCGTTTCCAAAAAAAGCAATCCTCGCACCGTCAGGGACAAGGACAAACGAGAGATCGTTCCACTCGTTTCTTGTCTCTACGATTTGGGATTCGAAATCTACGCCACCAACGGTACAGCAAGAATCCTGAACGCTGTGGGCGTTCCCGCCACGGTTGTACCAAAGTTTGGTGAGACCAAACGTCGTGGATTTGATAGAACAACATAAAGTTGATCTGGTGGTCATCACTCAATCGCCTGAACGTAAGGAAGATACCCAGCTCGATCTGGAAGCCAAAGCACCGTTGAAGTTTGAGAGTCGAAGAAGCGTCGGATACAAAATCAGAAACGCTGTGCACAAGAACAGAATACCTTGCATCACGACGATAGAAGCCTTCAGAGCCATGGTGTCTGCAATCAGAGAATCGAGGTTGAAAGATTTCTCACTCCGAATCCTTAAAGAGTGGCACATATCGAATTTTCCCACAATGAGTTCTTTGTCACACGCTGATCGGGCGCCTATTGAAAGTGTGGCTGGAGGGCTTCACGGTTGAATGATCAAAAAATCTAAGGAACGGGCCCTGCTGGAGAAAATTCAGTACCGTGACACATTAGCGTTACTTTTTTACTTGAATCTTCGGTATGCTTGTTATAGCTACTTTTTTCATTGATTTTTGCCTTTTGACTTATGTGAACGTTCATGGTATCGTTATTACAGCAATGAGTCAATCAGTGGGGGTGATTGCATGAAAAGGTTGTTGGTAGCCGTTCTCTTGCTGAGCTTTGTACTCCTTGCCTCGGCAAAAACTACGATCACGGTATGGACGTTCTTTGGCGGCGGAGAAGGGTTTCTGGTCACTGAACTCATCAAGAAATTCAACGCTGAAAATCCGGACATCGAAGTGGTCGAGCAAATCGTCGAATGGGGTCAACTCTACAACAAGTTGATCACAGCGATTTCGGCTGGAGATCCACCGGATGTGTCTGTCATGCACCTCGCGGTTCTACCAGATTTTGCGTCGAGAGGCGCGCTCACCGCGCTCGACAAGTACGTGTCGAAGGAGATACTCCAAGATTACGTACCCGAAATCGCAGCGAAGGCTCACTACGAAGGGAAACTGTACGCAGTACCCTTCGATACTCATCCACTGGTTCTTTACTACAATAAAAAGCTCCTGAGGCAAGCTGGTTTGGTGGGCGAAAAGGGCGAGGTGCTGGTGCCAAAGACATGGGATGAACTCCTGAGTTACGCGAAGCAGGCGAAAGAAAAACTTGGTCTTGAGGTTGGAATCAGCAGCGAAATCGGTGCCATGATGGGAGAGAGGCTCTTCATAGCTTATTACACACAGCTCGGTGGGCAGATTTACGATGAAAAAACGAAGACCCTGAAGCTTGAGTTCGACAAGGTGAAAAAGACTTATGAATTCATCAGCAACCTTTACACCAGCGGAATAATGAAAACGATGAGCTATGATACGGCCGAATCCCTCTTCCAGAACAACCAATCACCGTTCCATCTCAACGGCGTCTGGGTGATGGCGGTATATCCTACTCTGAAAGATTTCGAGTTCGGTGTGACCAGCATACCTGCTCTGCCTGGCAGCAAGTCCTACACTTGGGCAGACAGCCACACCTGGGTGATTCCGAAGAAACCGAAGGACGATCCCGCGAAGATTGCAGCCGCGGTGAAATTCATCGAGTGGTTCGCAAGAAATGCCGCAGAGTGGGCGAAAGCCGGTCATTTGCCAGTTTTGAAGAACGTTCTGAACTCGGAAGCGTTCCTTGGATTACCGATGAGAAAAGACTACGCACATGTCGCTAATTTGGTGGTTCCAGCACCGAGCATGAAGGGATGGGTTGAAGTCAGACAAAAGATGTGGGAGATTGGAGAAGCAGTGATTCTAGGGAACATGACACCCGAGGCAGCAACGAAGGAATTGATCGATTTCGTCAAGCAGGTCGTGGAAGATTGAAGCCTCATTTCTGCTCACGGGAGGGAGGATCTCCTCCCTCCTTTTTCTCTACTTTTCTCTACTGACCTGGGGTGAGGTGAAACAGTATGGCGGTTTATCGAAAAAGGAGACATGCACTGCTCGCATACCTGCTTTTTGCACCTTTCTGTGTCTTACTCTTCGTTTTCAGATTGATCCCTTTCGTGAACTCCATAAGGATGATCTTCTACAAATGGGACATTCTGGGAACTCCGAAATACATTGGCCTCGGAAATTTCACAAGAATGATGTCTGATAAAGTTTTCTGGTCGAGCCTGTGGCACACAGTCTATTTCGTCATATTGACGGTGCCACCAATCGTGGTACTCTCCTTCCTCATAGCCTTGTTGATAAATTCAAGGATCAGTTTCAAAGGTTTTCTCAGGAGCGCTTTTTATCTGCCTTACACACTCACCATATCCGTGGTTTGTCTGACCTGGCAAATGCTGTACAACCCGTACTTTGGATTGATCGGAAGGATGATGAAAGCCGTTGGGCTTCAACCCATCAACTGGTTAGCAGACCCAGTGTGGGCGATGCCGGCGATCGTCATCACCACAGTTTGGTGGACAATTGGTTTTTGTATTGTACTTTACCTTGCGGGTCTCCAGCAGATTCCTGCTTCTTACTACGAAGCAGCCGAGTTGGATGGGGCGAACGGTTTCCAAAGAATGTTCTACATAACGATTCCCCTCCTCAAGCGAGTTCATGTGCTGGTACTCGTTACACAGATCATCGCATCGTTACAGATCTTCGGTCAGGTGTACATAATGACCGGTGGAGGGCCTGCCGGTAGGACCAGAACCTTGATGCAGTACGTGTATGAACAAGGCTTTCGATACTTCCGTATGGGCTACGCGCAGGCCATGGCTTTCGTGCTTTTCCTGGTCATGCTCGTGTTCGCATACTTACAGCTCCGTCTCATGATGACCTCTGCCAAAGAGGAGCTGATATGAATGAGACTCAAAAAGTATCTACTCACGATCTTTGCGGTCGCACTCGCTTTGCTGTATCTTGTACCACTCATATGGATGAGCTTGGCTTACTTTCAAACCGAGAAGGACATACTCGCCGGCAAGTGGATACCGAGCCAATGGTTCGTGGAGAATTACAAGATAGTTCTTCAGAGAGCCAAAATGAGGGCCTGGTTCACGAACAGCTTGATCTCGTCCGTGGGGGCAACGGTGGGCATCCTTGTGATCTGCATTCCTGCGGCTTATGCGGTGAGTCGAATGGAATTCCCCGGAAGAAGGATTTTGTATCTGCTCTCGCTGACAGGTTTCATGATACCTACCCCAGCGATCGTGATACCGCTGTATCTGGTGGTCAGAAAGTTCGGTTTGGTGAACAACCTGCTCGGCATAATCATCCCCGCCCTGCCTTCTTCGATGGCCGTGTTCATACTCTCGCAATTCATGAAGGCGATACCCTTGGATTACGAAGAAGCCGCACGTCTGGATGGAGCGAGCGAACTCGACATCATGCTGAAGGTGATCCTGCCCATGTCGCTTCCCGCGGTGGTGACCGTGGCGGTCCTACACTTCACATGGATCTGGAACGACTTCTTCTGGCCACTCATAGTGATGACTTCTGACAAGATGTACACGTTACCGGTAGGTTTGGTGGCACTCGCTGGCTCGGATGTGAACATACGCTATGGACCTATAATGGCGGCAAACGTCATAGCTTCCTTACCTGTGATCGTGGTTTACGTCTTCATGCAAAGGTATTTGACACGTGGAGTGGTGCTGAGTCTCAGGTGAGGGGTGGTGAAGTTGAGGTTGAACCTGAACGAGGGCTGGAGCTTCTCTCTGGATGGAATTCATTACAGTGAAGTGAACCTGCCACACGAGGTGCCCTGGGAGAAGGTGAAAGATCGATGCAATCATGTCATCTACAAAAAAACGCTCGATCTGAGAGGATTCGAAAAGAAGAGAATACTCCTCTATTTCCATGGGATCGACTACGATTCTGTGATCTTCGTGAACGATTCTGAGCTGTTACACCACGTGGGCGGCTACGATGCGTTCAAGGTGGACATCACCGACCAATTGAGGTTCAACGGGAAAGACAGTCTGAAGATATTCGTTTCGGACGTCGATCTTTCAGAGCAATCCAACATCGTTGCGGGCAAGCAGGACTGGTACGGTAACGCGTGTGGAATGGTCCAGAAAGTTGAGCTCTGGATCGTTGAAGAAACGTATGTAGATTCGATCAGGGTGCTTCCGAGGAAAGATCTGAGGACCGTCGACTGCGAAGTTCATTTTTCAGACGGAAAGCCACACGAATTCAAAGCCGTTCTCATAGATCCTCTGGGACGCGAAGTCTGGCAAAGGAATTACAACCACGACAGATTCACGTTCGAAGTCGAAAATCCCATGCTCTGGGATCTGTCCAATCCGAGACTCTACAGACTGATCGTGGAATTTGCAAATGAAAAGCTGGAGGTGAGGTTCGGCCTCAGATACGTCGAAGCAGAAGATGGGAAAATACTCCTCAACGGGGAACCTGTCTACATCTTCGGAGCGCTCGATCAGAACTTCTACCCCGACACGCACTATATTCTTCCAGAGCGGGAAAAGCTCCTCCACGAGATGCTCAAAGCCAAAGAGATGGGGCTCAACCTGCTCAGGTATCACGTGAAGGTACCCGACCAGGACTACCTTGAAGTCGCGGATGAGCTTGGGATCTTAGTATGGATCGATCTTCCGTACGCGAGAGAACTGGATGAAGATGGCAGAAAGTATCTGGAGAACCTTCTGGAAAACGTGCTGAAACGCCACGTGAACCATCCATCTTTCGTGATTCTGAGCCTGATCAACGAAAGCTGGGGGATAGACCTTTCGAAGAACGCCTCCGAAGAAACGAAGAACTGGATAAGGAGTCTCTACGAAAGAGCGAAATCCATAGACCCAACGCGTCTCTACGTGGACAACTCCGCCTGTCCATGGAACTACCACGTTGTGTCCGACATCGATGACTACCACTTCTACAACGCCTTTCCGTACCACAACGAGCAGTGGAAAAAGAGAATCGAAGATTTCGCCATTGGTAGCTACGAAACTTTCCTTGAAAGGCCCACCCGCAAGCTTCCAAAGCTCGTTTCGGAATTCGGCGTCTGGGGACTTTCGGACCCGAAGGGCTGGACAAAAGATTGGTCGAAATTTCCCATCACCGTGATGGGTAAAAGCTTTGAAGGTTCTGAACCTGCCAAGGCGATGGAGAAGATGGCACAGTTTCACAACCTGGACGATCTGATCTACCAAGCACAGCTACATCAGTTCTTCGGATTGAAATATCAGGCTGAAGCGATACGCTTACAATCCACGATAAGTGGTTACGTGATCACCGAGTTCTCCGACATCGCCTGGGAGGCGAACGGCCTGCTGGATTACAACAGATCTCCGAAGTTCTTCCACCATCTGATGAAGACGATCAATCAACCTGTGGTGTGCGTTGTGCCCGATCACAGATCGATACTGCTCGAAGCTGAGGAGTACCGGGCTCAGATTTACGCTGTGAACAACACCTTAAAGCAACTGGAAGCCGAACTCTTGGTTCGAACAGAAAGGAACATTCTGAAGAAGGTTTGTGTGAAACTGGAACCTTGGTCGGCACAGAAAGTTGCAAACGTACAGGCTCAGATCGAGCCGAATGCGCAGTACGTTTTTCTGGAGCTCTTCGAAGGTGAAGAACTTCTGAGTCGAAACTTCTATCCGGTGATGGTGCTTGGAAAAAAGAAGGGAAACGACATAGACATAGTCTGGGTGGATGCAGAAAACTTCAACGATGATGAACTTTTCTGCATCAACGAAAACGATAAGATCTACGGGGTGCTCGACTTTTCTGGAGACTGGCTGAGCGCCATAACGATATTCAACACAAAAAGGCACGTCAACCTCGCTGCGTTGCTCTGGGGACTTGGAGAGCTGGCGACAGACAAATTGCTGTTTTCGAAGGATCCATCCACCATGAATACGGAAAACTCCTTGATCAGTAAGATAATCGGCTGGGGTTACGCCTGTGCATCGCTCCTGTACGTTCGGGAAAATGACCACAAAAAACAGATCCTCACGACGTTGAAACGTTGCGAACTTTCAGAGAGCTTGATCCGAGAAATACTCTGATTCACGCTCATTGCTCGAGTAACAATCGTCATCTCATCTGAACTCTCGAACGATCCGCCACGATCGCTGTGGTCTGCGTCAGTTCGCGGCTCTCCACCAAACTTTTTGCGGCTTTTAAAGCCCATGAGTTTGTTTGTTACATCCTTCTCACCCTCTGAGAATCGAAAAGAGAGCCCGCGAGGGGCTCTCTTGAAAGTATGACTTTCACAGTTATTTACTCTGTGAGAACAGCCATTCTATCACTTCTTGATTATCGTAGGTGGGTTGCCAAGACGAATGAGGTACCCAGTCTTCGAGTCCAGGGTTGTCAGTTCTCCACCCAAGTTGTTTCAAGTATCTCAGCACGAATCCTTTCTCGTATTCGGTGTATCTGACCTTTCCACCGATCTCTGCGAGCTTCTTGACAAGAATTCGAGAGCTTGCCACCGGAACAACGGGATCATCTTCCGCGTGGAAGACCCAGATAGGTATGTCCTTTATCCTTTCAACTTTGTTGACGTCTCCTCCTCCACATATCGGTATCGCCGCCGCGAAGAGTTCAGGAAATTCCATGATGGCAGTCCAGGTTCCGGCTCCTCCCATGAACAGTCCGGTGACGTAAATTCGCTTTTCGTCTATGTTGTATTCCTTCTTGAGTTTCTTTATGAGATTCACCACCACACGAATCGTATCCAGGGACCAGAAGCTGTTCGGAGGGCACTGCGGTGCAAGGACGAAGCACGGATGAACCTGCTGGTGTCTTGGCTCCGCCCAGACAACTGCCCCACGGTTCGATGCAAGCTGTATGTAGTTGTCCGTTCCCCTCTCTCCTCCTCCGTGCAGGAAGACAACCAGTGGATATTTCTTGTTAGCATCCACATCTTTTGGTACGAAGAGTCTGTAAGCTATTTCAATATTCTTTTCTGCATCTTTGAAAGTGAAGGCAAGAAAATCATCGATGATGAGATGCCTTTCACCCGTCTGTTTCGACACAAAAGGTTCAACCTCTTTCCCGTCCACATCCAAGATCGGAACGAGCTGCGAGACGATGTAGTCCAGTTTTGCACGCACATTAGGCGATCCATAAATAAAGGTACCTGCGTTTGGATCCCAAGGGTCGAGTTCCAAGATCACGTACTTTCCGCGGTTTCTGAAGACGCTGAAAGAAACTTCACCGGTGTTGTTCGCGTAGACTTTTGTGATCGTTCTTGGAGAATAGGTATCACCACTTTTCGCTCTCACGACGAACTGATTCGGTGAAAGCTTTTGACCGTCGATTTCGACAGGATATTCGATGACAACGGCGAAGACCCTCTCGACGTCTGGAAAAACCTTTGTAACAAGAGTTACGCTACGCACGGACATGCCCTCCTCTGCGAAGAGTGTTGAGAAAATTCCCAAGATGACGAGAAGCAAAATCCCCCTTCTGAGATTCATAAACACACCTCCCCACTTACTGAGTGTTTCTAAGCGTTTCATAATAGTACTCGAATATTACTCTTTTCTTTCCAAACTGTTGCTCATGAATCACACAGACGATGATCTTTTTCCAGTTTGAGACTCTTCAGCGGGAGTAGGGCTTCTGTAACACGTTCGCGTTCAGATTCGTTGTCATGTTTGTAAGCGAGACGCTCGACGGCGCGCTCTTCTCGCAACGTTGCTGTGAGACTTGGAGAGTTAACGACGGACGAATTGTTGGTTTCGAAAGATGTCCATCCACCATGAATACGGAAAACTCCTCGATCGGCACGATGATCCAATTTTGCTATATTATTGCTTAGGTGATGCACGTGAGAAAATACGTCACCATGAGAGACATCGCCGAGAGAGCCGGCGTTTCTGTGAACACGGTCTCGAGGGTGCTGAACAACAAACCGGACATCAGCAAGGAGACACGCGAAAAGATATTGAAGATCGCAAAGGAACTGGGTTACATAAAGAACGTGACCGCTTCGGCATTGCGCAGCCGCCAGACGAGGATCGTCGGTGTCATACTCGAAGACATCACGAATCTGTTCTTCGCCGAAGTGATGAAAGGTATAGAAGCAGCGGCGAGGAAGCAAAACTATCAGTTGCTGCTCATGAACACTGGGACCGATCCGAAAAAGCAGAGAGAGGCCATACAGACGCTTCTGGAAAGAAGGGTCGAAGGCATCGTGATAACCCCCTCAGAAAACGGTTTGAGCGATCTGGAAAAACTGGCCTCGATCAACGTGCCCGTCGTCATCGTTGGAAGGCATTTTGAAGGCTTGCAGCTCGATGAGATACACAGCGATGAGGTGAAGGGAGGATATTTGGCAACGAAACATCTGCTTTCAAAGGGCAGAAAGAACATACTGTTTATAAACTCCGTACCGGAAAATTCCGCCGCGAGGATGCGAGAGGAAGGATACCGAAAAGCATTGCGTGAGGCCAAGGTTTTCCTTCCGGAAGATTACATCATCGTGACTGCCGATCCCAACATGGAAGCAGGTTATCGTGCCGTTTTCAAAGCTGTGGAGAAGAAACTTCCTTTCGATGGCATCTTCTGCTATAACGACATGTTCGCGTTCGGAGCCATCAGGGCGCTCGAAGAACTCGGCAAAAGAGTGCCACAGGACGTTGCCGTGGTGGGTTACGACGATGTGACCCTCTCTTCGTACTACAGACCTTCTCTCACGACGATCAGGATAAACAAGTTCGGCCTTGGCTTTGAAGCGTTCAAAATGCTTTTTCAGAGAATGACCGGAAGACGAAAAAAGCCGAAGCGTACGATCATGGACGTCGAACTGATCGTGAGGGAGTCCGCCTGAATCAAAGTTTTCGCATCAACTCCGAGTAGAAGTCACACATGTGTTGGTAAGCCTGAATGGATATCCTCTCGTTCCTTCCGTGTACGGTCTCGAGGTCCCGCTTCGTCATCCTTATTGGAGAAAATCTGTATATGTCTTTGCACAGATGTTTGTAATGTCTCGAATCGGTTCCACCTATGGTCAGAAAAGTTGAAATCACGGCATCGGGAAAGACGTTCTCCATCGTTTCGACGAGTTTCTGGTAAAAGTCCGTTTCGGTGTTTGATTGTTCCACAGGATCTGAAACTTCCCACTTTTCGCTTCTCACAACCTCTACATCGAGATCCTCAACGATCTTTCTTATCCTTTCGAAAACTTCCTTCGCAGTTTCACCCGGAACGATCCTGCAGTTCACCGTTGCCGTGACCTGTTCGGGTATGACGTTGTCGGCGACACCCGCGTTCAGCATCGTCACACACATGGTTGTTCTGAGCATCGCGCTGGCTGTCGGCAACTTCGAAAAGAAAAGGTCGATCAGAGGTAGGAAAAATCGCGGATGTTTCAGAACAACGCTCAACGGAAAGGTTGTGAAATGGCCCAGCGTTTTCAGAAAATCCTCCACGGCACCGATCAGGATCGGTTTCGATCTGTATTTCGAGATACGCGTTATCGCTTTAGCCATCCGTTCAATGGGAGCGTTTCTGTAGGGAGCGGAAGAATGACCACCAGGGCCTTTCGCCACTAAATCGAAACTCGCAAACCCTTTCTCCGCGATGCCAATCAGCGCCAGGGGTTTGTCCACGCCGGGAAAAACGCTCTCAACGATGGCGGAACCTTCGTCGAGGATGGCCTTGATTCTGATCTTTCTGTTTTCAAGATGTTCCGCCAATTTCTGCGCACCCATATAGCCTTTCGTTTCTTCGTCGAAGCCGAACGCGAGCAGAAGATTGTGCTTCGGCGTGAAATTCCTTTCCAGCAAGCCCTCCACAGCTTCCATGAGTGCCATCAAACTGGACTTGTCGTCCAGAGCACCACGACCCCAGACATAACCGTCTGAAATTTTCCCAGAAAAAGGAGGATGGATCCAGCCTTCTTCCTCCGCAGGTACCACATCCATGTGAGCCAAAAACAGCAGTGACTCCTCGGCACCCACGTCCCACTCGTAGAGTAGCGCGTACTGGTTGATCCTGTGAACCTTCAGTTTCGAATGGATCAGCGGGAACGACCTTTCAAGAAATTCGTGGAACTTCAGAAATTCCTCCCATTTCCCCGCAACGGTTCGAAAACGTATCGATTCCGAAAGCCTTTCAATTTTGTCCATGCCCATCACCTCAGAAAGGACCGTACTCGATCAGAACTGCCACGATGAGAAAGATAACAGTCACAAGAAAAACGAGAATCTGCAGCGATATCGTCTTTTTGAACCACTTAAAGTAGCTGAAACTCGCCAGCGATAGAGATATCAAGAGCACGGGATTCGTTGGAAAGATCATATTGGAGAAACCATCTCCGAAGATGAAGGACAGCACCAGAACTTGCCTGGAAAGTCCCGTGAGCTGGGCGATAGGAACCAGCAGGGGCATCAACAAAAACGCCTTCGCCGAAGCGGAAGGGATGAAGAAATTCAAAACCAGCACGATGAGATAGACCATCAGTGCAACTCTTATATGTCCACTTCCAAGCAGACCGACAGCTCGATGGAGGATCGTGTCCATGACCATACCTCGCTCAACGACATGCTTGATGCTCGCCGCGAGCAGTATCAACAGCGTCGATGGTAAGATGGTCAAAAGGCCTCTGGAGAAGATTTTGAGAACGTTCAAAAAACCAGCCTTCGCAGAAAGCCCACAGAAGAAACCCATCAAGAGATAGATCAGAGCGATCACAGGGACCAGATAAGTCTGCAACGCTGTGAAGAAAAATGCTATAAGGATGACTGCGACCATCAAAATCACGAAAAACACGAACGTTCTGAAAGCCCTCCTGGTAGTACTGTCGACAGTTTCGATGTTCTGTTCGTTCACACTCGCGTTCCTACCGAACTTCTTCGAATATCTCAGAAGGAAGAAAATCAAGAGCGAATAGATCGCTACGAAAATCAAGATTCTGAACAGCAAACCCGAAAATGCGGGAAGTCCTGCGAGGCTCTGCGCCAGCAATACCGTGAAGGGATTGAACGTGGCAGCAGAAAATCCAAAGCCTGCCGCCAGAATGCTCATTCCAAGGCCCAGAAATTCGCCCCAGCCCATCTGCAAAGAAAGCTGAACCACGATGGGTACGAATGGAACAACTTCCTCGAATAGACCCAGCATGGAACCGAACAACATGAAAACCAAGGTGACCATCGCGATGAGAAGATTCTTCCTGTTTTTGAAGCGAACGATCAGAGAGAAAACGGCGTAGTTCAGAACGGACGTTTCGTGAAGGATGGAGAAAGAACCGCCGACCACGAGTAAGAGCAACAGGAGGGCCACGATCCTCGGTCCATCCGGGCTCAGCAGGACCTCGATCGGTGCCGTGAACCACCTGTAGATGGGCAACCTCTTTGTCTCAAGAGGTCTATAGGAATTGAAGTCGACAAATGTTTTCCCATCTATGGTATGCCTCTCGAAGGTTCCTGTCGGAAGCACGCGTGTCAGAAAACCAGCAACGATGAGCAGAACGAACAGTATTAAGAAAGAAGAAATGAAAACATTTCTATTGATTGAGAAGGCAGACTTTTGCAAGAAATCGCCCCCTGACTCATCCTTTCTTTCTGGTTATTCTATCATTTGAACGCCTTTTTGTCCAAATTGGAAAGAATGAAAACGATCGAAACGTGGAACGTTCGTTTTAAGAATAGATCGCTCAGGATCTTACCAGCCGGGTGACAACCTTCGAAAGCTTCAACCTTTTATTCCACTGCTCGTGAGCGATTTGACGAAGAGATCCTGCAGGAAGAAGAACAAGAGCAGTGTCGGTGCGAGCGCGATCATTGTTCCTGCCATTATGATTCCCCAGTTGTTCGAAGATTCCGCGTTTATGATCATGTTGATGGCCACCTGCACGGTCTTCATCCTATCATCCATGGCCACGATCATGGGCCAGAGGTACATGTTCCACGCGTAGGTGAAGTTTATGATCGCAGCACCGGCAATTATGGGTCTTGAAAGTGGAAGTATGATCTTCAAAAAGTACTGCATGGCGGATTCACCCATTTGCGTTGCTGCCCAGTCTCTCTCGAGTTCTCTTTTAAAACCAAGTGGCACCTTCCAAGGTACTCCTTTGTGACAAGTGATTTTGTTTTGGCTCTACCAAACTGTCAATTCACTGAAAAAAATGGATGTTACTCTGCTGATTGAAACCAGACGAATTTGCAGGTGGGAGAAAAGGTGGATCAGCGTTCGAATTTTTTGTACGCCTTATTGCGAAGCGCTCTGATGGGATCTGTCGCCGGTGTCATTGTCGCTTTGTACAGACTTTGCATAGTCAAGGTAGATAACGTTAGAACGCTACTGGCGCTGAATCACAGCTTCCTCCTGTGGGTAATACTGTCAATATTCATTGCTCTCATCTTAGAGGTTGTTGTTCGAAGGCTTCCTTTCATCAGTGGTAGTGGTATACCACAGGTCAGGGCTTTGATCGCAAAGAAGATGGATTACGATCCACTGAAGGTATTGACTGGCAAATTCGTCGGGGGTATACTGGCAATCTTCAATGGTCTTTCGCTTGGGAGAGAGGGACCGTCCATACATATCGGCTCGACGGTTGGACACTGGTTCTACAACAAGTTTGGTGGTCTCGATTCTCAAAGAGAGCAATTCATAACAGTTAGTGCTTGTGCCGGGCTTGCCGCAGCTTTCAACGCACCCTTGGCAGCGATTGCCTTTTCAGTGGAAGAACTTCAAAGAAGTTTTTCTCTACAAAATGCTTTGAATTGTGCGGTTGCGGTGGTCAGTGCTGATCTCGTTTCCAAATTGTTTTTTGGTACAGGTCCAGTATTTTCCATTCATTTGGAAGGCGTTTTGCCTGTTAAGTATTATGGATTGGTTGTGCTATTGGGAACTCTTCTCGGGGTATCAGGATGGCTTTTTGAGAGATCACTTTTGTGGTTTGTTGACATCTTTAAGAAAATCAAGAGGTTCCATATCTTGATTCCAACAGCCCTGGCGTGGTTTTTCATGTTGAGTCTGCCACAGGTATTGGGTGGTGGTCACGAACTGGTAGATGGTGTTTCGGCCGGTTTATTTTCTCTGAGGACTATTTTGATTCTACTCATCTGCAAGTTTTTCTTTACGTTGATCAGTTACGGCTCAAGGGCACCCGGTGGGATCTTTTTACCGATGGTTGCGATCGGTGCCATGATAGGTTCGCTGTATCACCAGGCGATTACTTCTGTGGGGATTGTTGATGTTTTCTATCTGCCGAATTTCGCAATCTTAGGCATAGCAGGTTTTCTCACCGCCGTTGTGAGGGCTCCATTGACCAGTGTTGTGCTCACCGCCGAGCTTGTAGGGTCATTCGGGCATTTCATGACTCTACTGCTTGTATCAATCGTCGCTTACATAGCATCGGGATTTCTCGAAACAAAACCAGTCTACGATGAATTACTCAAAATGGTTTCACAGAGCACTCATCCGTATGCAGACAGCCAAGAAGCAGAGCTTTCTGCTGAGAGAGAAGGCGAGGGCACAGACCCCGCCTAAACTTGCACAAAGGATAGTTCTTGTACAGTCGAATTTTTGTCAACGAGTGCCAATTAGTTTTAATTTCTCTTGCCCGACCACTATCACTGAGTGACATCTTCGCCTGTGAGCACGGTTCAACAAACAACGTTCAGCCAGACCACCATGGGCCCTGCCTCTCTGTTCGCCCACAGATGGTATGGTACCAAGGTAATTCGCCCATGGCTTTTTTCCTTGCGAGCCGAATACACTCTGTAGAGCCGCTCCTGCGCTGGAAAACAATATCCTTAAATTTTGCAAAGACCCCGAGGTCAGCGCCTCGGGGTCTGTTTACCAAATGATATGATTGATCATATCAGGAGAAGACTCAAAACCCAGACTACAACCGCAGCTGTAATACCTTCGATTAGTGTGCCGAAAGTTTGGAGCCTGTAACCTGTTTTAACATCCATCTTTGAAAGCTGTGAGACTACCCAAAAATAGCTATCATTAGCGTGTGATACGACCATAGAGCCTGCTCCTATCGCTACGACGACGAGAGCTTTTGCCATCGCAGAGGTGAACCCTAAAGAATCCATAAGAGGAGCCAACAGGGATGAAGTGGTTATTATAGCCACTGTGGATGAACCCTGAGCCGTTTTGATTGCCGCAGCTATTATGAAAGGTAGCCACATTCCAAGGTTCGCAGTCGAAAGATACTGACCTATGACGTTCGCTATACCAGAATTCTGTAGAACTCTGCCAAATGAGCCACCAGCCGCAGTAATAAGAATTATAAAGCCAGCCTGTTGTACAGCTTGACCAACCCAGCCTGTCATCGAGAATATCTCACTGTCGAGCTTCCTCGGCAGCAAAAACGCAACGAGTACCCCTATCATCAGTGCCGTTACTGGATGACCAAGGAAGCCAACAAAATCGCGGAACAGACTCTGACCAAACGGTTTCGTCGGAAAGTCGGAAATAGATTTTAAAACAATAAGAATTATCGGAAGAACAATTGGAAGAAACGCACTCGCCGCCGATGGTGCTTCCTTCATCTTCTTATGGATCTCTTCCTCCGTCAATTCCGGCTCGGGGTCTATGTATATTTTTGAAGCGAGTTTTATTGAGAACAACCACCCTACGATTATCGCTGGAACAGATACTATCAAACCCATCAATATTGTGAGACCCAAATCCGCACCCAAGGCACCTGCAGCGGCAACTGGGCCCGGGGTTGGTGGAACCATAGTGTGCGTTGCGTAAAGCCCCAGGCTCAGTGCTATTCCAGTTGTTGCAAGTGAAAGGTTCGCACGTTTTGTCAAAGCTTTGTTGAGGGGGGTTAGAATAACGAAACCAGAATCGCAGAAAACAGGAATAGAAACTATGTATCCTATAATACTCATAGCTAACGGTACATTTCTCTTACCTGTCAGTTTTAACACAGACTCTGCCATTGTAAATGCTCCACCGGATCTTTCAAGAAAAAAACCAATGATCGTTCCCGCAGTAATCACTATACCTATGGAACTCACAGTTGCACCAAAACCATCCGTGATGGATTTTACTATGTCGCCCAACTTCATCCCAGACAGTAACCCATATAAAAATGCAGCAAAAATCAACGCGAGAAATGGATGTAGTTTCCAGCGAACGGTGGAATAAATGATAAAAACAATCGCCAGGAACAACAAAACAACCATCCAAACCGCCATGTTTCCGCCTCCTCTTTATCAGATATCAGATTCTTGGCTCTACGTTTCATCTTTAGCCGCTTTAGCCGCAATCTCCACCGTTCCTAGTTACCTGGTATGAAACTCAGTTACAAAAATTTGGCAAAATTACGCTCAGAGCGACTGTGCAAAGGGCTCAAATATGTTTCTACTTGTTTTATAACATCACTCAAAGTTATGCTTTGCTTTTGCAGGTAACGATCGTGTTAAGAATTCTCTCCATCTGGAAAAGAAACGCAAAGGGTTACTTCAAAGCTTATAAGATTTGTATGTTAAGTCTGTTTCTTGACTTTATGTATTAAAATGTGGTAACCTGTGTTTCGTAGAGTTCATCGATGTGTTTCGTAGAAAGCGAGGGGGAAAATGCAAAAGATCAAGGTGGCCATCGTCGGCATGGGGAACGTCGGAAGGTACGTTCTTCAAGCGGTGAGAGAGTCAGAAGATATGCAGCCTGTGGGGATCGTGGAGTTGCCAGAACGGGTGGCTCAGATCGCTGGTCAGTTCAGCGAGCTGCCTGTGACGAGCGACATCGACCAGCTTGAGAAACCAGACGTCGCGATTCTGGCGATCGACAGTCGGGCGGTGCCGAACGTTGCGTCGAAATTCCTTTTCAAAGGCATCAACACGGTGGATGCGTACGACATACACGGTTCTGAAGGCGCCCTGAGGTTGAAGAAACAGTTAGATGAGATAGCCAAAGAAAACAACTGCGTGGCGATCGTGTCTGCGGGGTGGGACCCCGGGACCGATTCGCTCGTGAGGGCGATCATGCAGATCATCGCACCAAGGGGAATCACCTGGACGAACTTTGGACCCGGTATGAGCATGGGTCACACGGTAGCGGTGAAGAGGATCGAAGGGGTGAGGGACGCCGTTTCGATCACCTGCCCGAAGGGTATGGGTGTGCACGCGAGGCTCGTTTACGTCGAGCTGGAGGAAGGCTACGATTTCGCAGACGTGGCGAAGAAGATCGCCGAAGATCCCTACTTCTGTCACGATGAGGTCTACATAAACCAGGTGAACAGCGTGAAGGACTTGATCGACATGGGCCACTGTGTGAAAATTGAAAGGAAGGGGACATCCGCAGGTGCCTGTAACCAGAAGATGGAGTACCACATGTCTGTGAACAACCCGGCTGCGACGGCACAGGTCATGGTGGCCGCAGCCAGGGCGAGTGTCAAACAGAAGCCTGGTTGCTATACGTTGCTCGAGATACCCTTGATCGATCTGCTGTTCGGAGAGAAAGAGGATTTGATTTGCAAACTGCTGTGATGTTTTCCCACAACTCAGTTTAGGGGGTGTTCGTATGAGAAAGGTCCTTCTGGTAGCGGTGCTGATCTTCGCAGTGGCAACGTTCTTCGCACAGGCTCCGAAGAGAGGCGGCGTGCTGCACGATTACTTCACGACCGACAGAATGACGTTCGACCCGCAGGAAGACACCACGCTGCAGACCTACGCGATGGCGAGGCTTTTGTTCAGCACCTTGGTGAGGTACAAGGGTGAGACGCTCGAACTCGAACCAGAATTGCTCGCGAAAATGCCGGAGATATCCGAAGACGGCAGAGTGTACACGTTCGAGCTGAAGAAGGGTATCAAGTTCCACGATGGAAAGACGGAACTCACCAGCGACGATGTGAAATTCACGATCGAGAGGATGCTCAATCCCAAGGGTCGCGGGGCGAGCAAGTGGCTGTTCGAGCCGATACTCGGCGCGGAAGCATTCATGAAAGGTCAATCGACGAGCCTGGAAGGCTTCAAGAAGATCGACGACTACAGATTCCAGATCATCCTGAAAGAACCCTACGCGCCGTTCCTGTACCACCTGGCGGTGCCCGGTGCGTCCATCTATTCGGAAAAACTCGTCAAGGCCGCAGGTGACAACTGGAGGCTCAACCCGGTTGGTACGGGTCCGTTCAGGCTGAAGAGACACGTTCCCAACACCGAGATCGTTTTCGAAAGGAACCCCTACTATTTCGAGCAGGGCCTTCCGTACTTAGACGGGATAGTCTTCAGAATAGTCCCAGACTCCACCACGGCGTTGATGGAGTTCGAAGCGGGAACGCTCGATCTGGTGACGATACCCGTGCTCGAGTACGAGAGGTTGAAAGCCTCCGGCAAGTACAACATCATTGAAAAAGAAGCGCTGAACACCTACTACTTCCTCATGAACATGAGCGATCCGAAATGGTCCAACCCGATCCTGAGAAAGGCCATGGCGATGGCGATCAACAAGAAAGAACTCGCAGAGGCAGTCTTCGGTCCCAGGGCGACGGTCGCCACCAGTTTCGTCACACCCGGTATTCCAGGTTCCTACCCGCTCGGTCAGGGACCCGCGTACGATTACAACCCCGAGGAAGCGAAAAAGCTGGTTGCACAGCTTGGAAACATCGGAAAGGTCACGGCCTGGCAATGGGGTGGAGATACATTGTCGCAACCGAACATCATAATCCAGGCGATGGCGAAGGAAGTCGGTATAGACCTGGAGATCATACCCGTTGAAAGTGCGGCGTTCCGGCAGGCAAGGCGCGAGGGCAAAATACCTGCGAACTACGGTAACTGGTGGGCCGACATTCCAGATCCAGACAACTACATCGGCGTGTTCTTCGGTGAGAACAACCAGATGTCCTCAGGCTACAACAACAAAGAGGTTCAGGAAATGATCAAGAAGGCAAGGGTTGAAGTAGATCCTGAGAAGAGAGCGCAGATGTACAGAGAGATAGAATACAAAATCATCAGAGAAGACGTGGCAGTCATACCGCTGTTCCACCTGAAATACCTGCTCGCAACTCAGAAGAACGTGCACGGTATAATCGCGCACCCAACGGGAATAACGGTATACCTCTACGCCTACAAAGAGTGAACCTTCGGGCGGGCCCTCGCCCGCCCTTTCAGGGGGAAAACGATAGTGGTTCAATACATCGTCCGCCGATTGCTCTATTCCATACCGGTCATTGTGGGTGTAACATTGATAACCTTCATCCTGCTCAACGTTGTGCCCGGGGACCCGGTTCTGGAAATGGTTGGAAAGTATGCGGATCCAGAAACGATCCAGCAGATCAGAGAACAGCTCGGGTTGAACGATCCTCTCGTGGTGCAGTATCTCAGATTCCTGTTCAACCTCCTGAGGGGAGATCTTGGCAGATCGTTCAAAACCAATCTGCCCGTTTCGAAGATGATCGCCGACACGTTCCCGACCACGCTCAAGCTGGCCCTCAGTTCGTACCTGGTGGCGATAGCGCTCGGGGTGACTACCGGCATCATCTCCGCCGTGAAGCAGTACTCTTTCCTGGATCGGTTCATGATGATCCTGGCGCTCGCCGGAATAAGCGCACCGGTGTTCTGGGTTGCAGTCGTGGCCCAACTGATCTTCGGTTTGAAGCTCGGCTGGTTTCCGATATCTGGTTACTACAGTTTCAAACACATGATCTTGCCGGCGATCGTTCTGGGTACGAGGTTCGCCGCTTCGATCGCGCGTTACACCAGAAGCGCCCTGCTGGACGTGATAAGACAGGATTACATAAGAACCGCCCGGGCCAAAGGTCTGGCGGAGAGGAGGGTGATCTTCGTACACGCACTCAAGAACGCGATGATACCAGTCGTCACGATCCTCGGAATGCAGCTGAGCGGGCTCCTGACAGGTTCGATCCTGACCGAAACTGTTTTCGCAATACCGGGACTCGGAAGGTTGTCTGTCTGGGCGCTGTCTCAACGCGATTTCCCACTCGTGCAGGGAACGGTGGTTTTCACGGCGATCGTTTACATTCTGGGAAACTTGATCGTGGACATATCCTACGCCTTTTTGAACCCGAGGGTCAGGTTGAAGTAGGAGGTAATCTTTCGTGGCTGAGAGGAAGGCCGCTTCATTGTACTCAGACGCCTTCAGAAGGTTGAGAAAGAACAAGGCTGCGATGTTCGGACTGATCTTCGTCATCTTCGTCACGTTCGTTGCCATATTCGCACCTTTGCTTGCCCCCGCAGATCCGAACAAGATCGATCTTCAAAACCGTTTGAAACCCATGGGCTCACCTTCGCGGATCTGCAAGAACGGTGTGTACCTGCTCGGCTCCGACGAGTACGGCAGGGACATCCTTTCAAGGTTGATCTACGGTGCGAGGATTTCGTTGACTGTTGGTGTCATGACCCAGCTCATCACCACGGCCATAGGGATCATCGTCGGCTCTCTGGCAGGGTACTACGGCGGGGTTATCGACATGGTGACGATGAGAGTTGCGGACATGCTCTTCGCGTTTCCGGAGCTCCTCTTTTACATAGGCATGATGTTCGCACTCGGTCCGGGTTTGACGAACATGTTCATAGCGCTCTCGGTGATCGGATGGGCGGGCAAGGCACGACTGGTCAGGAGCCAGGTCATATATCTGAAGGAAACCGAATTCGTCGAAGCCGCGAGAGCGCAGGGACTTTCAGACTTTCGCATCATCGTTAAGCACATTCTTCCGAACTGCATGGGTCCGATCATCGTCTCGGTGTCGCTCGGCATACCCGGTGCGATCCTTGCGGAGGCCGGTCTTTCGTTCCTCGGACTGGGCATCCTTCCACCAACACCGAGCTGGGGCAACATGATAAGGTCTGCGAGCGCGTATTTGCGAATCCAACCCTGGTACGCGGTCTGGCCCGGTGTGGTGCTCATGCTGGCCACTTTTGCCTTCAACCTTCTCGGAGACGGACTCAGGGATGCCTTCGATCCGAGACTGAAACAATGAAGGGAAGCGATGAAGGTGAAGAGGATGATTTTGATCTGCTCTATCCTGATCGTCATATCGCTCTTTGGGAGTGGTGTTAGCGTGGAAGGGCTGGAGACGGTGAAGCAACAGATCGAGTTGTTTAAAAGAGAATTCAACGTCGAGCCGAGGGAGACGGTGTTCGATGTCAAAGTTGCGGCAGAAGGTGGAAGGCTGAGCCTGTTCGGAGAAGTCTCGAACGCAGAGTTGAAAACCCTTCTGGTCGAAAGACTGAAAGAGCTCAACGTCACGTTCGAGGACAAAATAAAGCTCCTTCCGGACGAGTCTGTTGGAGAGAAGAAACACGCGGTGGTGAACGTGGTCGTTGCGAACCTGATGGACGCACCAGGAAGAACCCTTCAGAAGAACGCCGTGACACAGGCGCGGATGGGAGAGATACTGAAACTTCTGAAGAAGGATGGAGACTGGTACCTTGTGCAGATGGAAGATTCGTACTTGGGATGGATCGATGGGTCGAAGATCGTGACGATGAACGATGAGGAACTCAAAAATTACCTTTCGGGTCCTTTCGCACTTATCGTTGCCAGGTTCGCACAGCTTTACACGGCGCCGGAACCACAGGCAAGAACGCGGGAGAACCTCGTGCAGGGAACGACTCTACCGTGCATCAAAGCGGAGGACGAATGGTTGATCTTGAAGTTGCCCGATGGTAGAGAATTCTTCGTGGCTTCGAAGGATGCGGAACTGTTCGAAAGCCGTGACAAGGTGTTCGCCACGAAGAAGGATGCCCAGTACATCATCGAACTGGCGAAGCAACATCTTGGCTTGCCCTACCTCTGGGCGGGCACCACGTCTTACGGGTTCGATTGCTCTGGCTTCACACAGTTTTGCTTCAAAATGGCGGGTTATTTCCTGAGACGCGATGCGGACATGCAGTTCCAGCAGGGTGAACCCGTGCAGGATAGGAAGGAACTGAAACCAGGCGATCTTGTGTTCTTCCAAACCTACAAGGCTGGGCCGTCGCACGTCGGTATCTACATGGGAAACATGAAGTACATACACTCGGGTAGCAAGGGTGTTGCGATAAACAGCTTCGATCCCAGCGATCCGGACTATTCGGCGGATCTGGATAGAAAGTACATAGGAGCCAGAAGGATAATACCTCAAAGGTGATGTCTATGGCAGAACTGCTCCGTGTGGAAGATCTCACCGTCAAGTTCTTCACCAGTGACGGGATCGTTCATGCCGTGGATGGGGTGAGTTTTTCCGTCGGAACGGAAGAGGTGCTGGGGATGGTGGGGGAATCGGGCTGTGGGAAGTCTGTGACTTCCTTGGCGATAATGAGGCTCCTGCCGGTTCCTCCGGCCAGAATCGTTTCTGGCAAAGTGTTCTTCGACGGGAAAAACCTGCTCGAGCTTCCCGAGGCTGAAATGAGAAGGATCAGGGGGAACGCGATCTCGATGATCTTTCAAGAACCCATGACATCGCTCAATCCCGTCATCACCGTGGGAAAACAGATCGCGGAAGCCATCACAGCACACCAGAACGTGAGCTCAGAGGAGGCTAAAAAGAAAGCGATCGAGCTGCTCAGGCTCGTGGGCATTCCCAATCCCGAGAAACGCTACAACGATTATCCACACCAAATGTCCGGCGGTATGAGACAGCGCGCCATGATAGCCATGGCGCTTGCGTGCAATCCAAGACTTTTGATCGCGGATGAACCGACCACGGCGCTGGATGTGACGGTTCAAGCTCAGATACTCGATCTCATCGCTCAGCTGAAGAAAACTTTCGGCATGAGCGTGTTGTTGATAACGCACGATCTTGGTGTCATCGCCGAGATGTGCGATAGGGTCATCGTGATGTACGCGGGCCAGATAGTGGAAGAAGCTCCCTGCGTCGATCTGTTTGAATCACCGCTCCATCCGTACACCGAAGGACTCTTGAGGTCCATACCCAAACTCGAACCCGGCAAAAAGCCACTCTACACCATAGAAGGGAACGTTCCCAACTCCATGGACCTACCGGCCGGTTGCAGGTTCCATCCACGCTGCGCTTACGCGTTCGACCTGTGCAGAGAGAAGGTTCCAGCGTTGATAAATGTGAACGAACACAGGAGAGTCAGGTGCTTTCTGAGAGGGTCCGAACCGGAGGAAGTGAAAGCATGAACGAAGTACTGCTGGAAGTGAGGAACTTGGTGAAGCACTTTCCAGTCAGAGCAGGCATACTTCAAAGAACGGTTGCCGTGGTGAAGGCAGTCGATGGGGTAAGCTTTCACATAAAGCGCGGAGAAACCTTCGGTCTGGTCGGCGAGAGCGGTTGTGGAAAAACGACCACCGGAAGATGTGTCCTCATGCTCGAAACACCGACGAGCGGTGAGATCCTGTTCAATGGTGTGGACATAACGAAACTGACTCAGAAACAGCTCAGATCGCTCCGACCGAAGATGCAGATAGTCTTTCAGGACCCGTTCAGTTCTCTCAATCCCAGGCTTCCTGTGAAAGAGATCGTGGGTGAAGCCATCGCTTACCACAAACTCGCGAAGGGAAAAGAAGTGGAACTGAGATTGAAAGAACTCCTCGAGATGGTGGGACTCTCCGCGGAACACATGAACAGATATCCACACGAGTTTTCCGGCGGTCAGAGGCAGAGGATCTGCATCGCCCGAGCGCTCGCAACGCAGCCCGATTTGATCGTTTGTGATGAAGCCGTTTCTGCGCTGGACGTTTCCATACAGAGTCAGATACTCAAACTCCTGGAGAACCTCCAGGCCAAACTCGGCGTGGCTTACCTCTTCATCTCTCACGCTTTGAACGTCGTCAAATACATCTCGCACAGGATCGGTGTGATGTACCTTGGAAAGCTCGTGGAAGTTGCCGACAGTGAAGAACTCTATCTGAATCCCCTCCATCCTTACACGAAAGCCCTCATCTCTGCCGTTCCTGTTCCTGATCCGAAGCTCAAACGAAAGAAGATAATCCTCAAGGGAGACGTGCCGAGTCCGCTGAATCCCCCACAGGGATGCAGGTTCGTCACCAGATGTCCCTACGCGATGCCTGTCTGCAGCGAAGTGGAACCGGTGTTGATGGAAGTGGCGCCCGGTCACACCGTGGCGTGCCATCTGTACGGAAAGAGCTGAACGTTTTCATTTTCCTTCAAGCTCAGTCCACAAGTACAGAAAGTCATCACAGCGATGTCTCGTGCGCGAAGCAGGAACGCACTTGCTTTTGAAGCAACTGTGCGTACCACGCAGAAATTTCATACCCTCTGGTCGGGAGGGTCAAAAAATTGTTCTTTTCCTTTTCGAATATTGCAACTCACGAGTCCGGAAGCACAACGCTATAATAATAGCAACCACAAACTTTGTTGGGGGGTATGAACGTGGAAGGTACTGCGTGGTCCATCCTTCCTCCGCTCGTGGCCATCGTCCTGTGCTTCATAACAAAGAACGTCGTACTCTCTCTGTTTCTCGGTATCTTCACTGGTGGATTACTTTTGAACAATTTCAACCCCATCGCAGGCGTGGTTTACTCACTCGAGAAGATCATCGGCTCCATGGCGGACGAATGGAACGCGAAGCTTCTGTTGTTCAACCTGCTCATGGGTTCGGGTATCGCCTTCATCTGGCGACTGGGTGGTAGCAAGGCGCTGGCGGACTGGGCGCGCGTGAAGATAAAGTCCAGAAGGTCGGCCAACGTGTGGGCGTGGCTCCTGGGTGTGATCGTGTTCTTCAACGACTACATCAACTCGGCGATCGTTGGAAACGTGATGAGGGACATCTTCGAACAGCGCAAGATCTCCAAGGAGAAGCTTTCTTACATCCTCGACTCCACATCCGCGCCGGTCGCCACGTTCTTCATCTCCGACTGGATAGCGTACCAGCTCGCGATGATCCAGAACGGTCTGACAGCGGCGGGAATAACGACCGTCGCTCCCATGGCCGCTTTCATAGCGAGCATTCCGTTCAACTTCTACTGCATCTTCACCGTCCTCTTCGTCGGGATAATCGCTCTGAGCGGCTGGGACTTCGGTCCCATGCTGAAGGCGGAAATCAGGGCAGAAAGAGAGGGGAAAACTTCCAGAGACGGTGCCATGCCCATGTTGAACATAGACTTCGAGCTCGGAAAACCCATCGAGAAGAAACCCATGATAATGACCTTCGTTCTTCCCATAGTGGCGCTCGTGGGGGTTACCATATTCGGTTTCTACTACACGGGCGCATCGGCGGGCGGTGAAACGCTCATCGAAAAACTTGGGAATGCCGATGCGGCGACTGCGTTGCTCTGGGGCGCTTTCGCGATGTCTCTGGTCGGAATCGTGATAGCACTCGGATTCAGGTTGATGAACGTTGCGGAAGCGATGAGAACGCTTCTCGAAGGCTTCAAACTCATGCTCCTGGCGTGTGCAATACTGGTGATGGCATGGTCGATCGGGACTGTGACGAAGGATATGAAGCTTGCAGACTACGTCGTCTCTCTGGTTGGTGAGAACGTTTCGTTCGCTCTGGTGCCCGCGATCGTCTTCTCGATAGGCATGTTAATCTCTTTCTCGACGGGAACTTCCTGGGGCACGATGGCGATCCTCACACCCATCGCGATACCTGTGGCGTACAACATCACAAAAGATCCCTGGCTATCAACGACGGTGATGGCGGGAGCGGTGTTCGCAGGTGCCATCTTCGGTGACCACTGCTCTCCGATCTCCGACACGACTGTTCTGTCTTCGATCTTCGCAGGTTGTGACCACATGGACCACGTGAACACACAGCTTCCATACGCCATAGTCTGCGCGGTGGTGGCGCTGGTGATGTATCTGCTGTATGGTATCTTCAAGATCAGCCCGTTCGTTCTGCTGCCCATCGGAATAGCTGTCCTCATAGTTCTGGCAAGAATGCTCCATGTGAACTCCATGAAAAAGCTCACTTCGTAAAAAAAGTGAGGGCGAAAGCCCTCACTTTCTCTTCTGAAGCACTTCCGGATTGACCAGGTTGGGTGGTACTTCTCCGTTCAAGGCTTTGATGATGTTTTCGGCAACCATGATCGACATCTTCGATCTGGTCGCGTAAGAACCAGACGCGATGTGTGGTGCGAGCACAACGTTGTCCAAGGTGAGCAGTTCGGGCTCGATTTCAGGTTCGTTCTCGAAGACGTCCAAGGCAGCTCCTTTGATCCAGCCTTCCTTCAGAGCCTTCACGAGCGCCTTTTCGTCCACGACGGGTCCTCTCGCGGTGTTGATGAGATAGGCTTCCTTTTTCATCATCTTGAGTTCTTTTTCGCCTATCAAATGATAGGTTTCCTTGGTGAGTGGAACGTGGAGTGTGACGAAATCTGATTCTTTCAGGAGCGTTGGAAGATCGACGAAGGTTGCTTTCAATTCTTTCTCGATCTCTTCCGGCACCCTCTTGCTGTCGTAGTAGAGCACCCTCATGTTGAAGCCGAGTGCCCTGCGCGCCACGGCCTGACCTATACGCCCGAAACCAACGACACCGAGCGTCGCACCGTAGACATCGTTACCGAGAAGGAGCATGGGTTCCCAGCCGCGGAACTTTCCAGCCCTCACGAACTTGTCCGCCTCGACGACCCTGCGCGCTATGGCCATCAAGAGTGCCCAGGCGAAATCCGCCGTGGTTTCGGTCAAAACTCCCGGTGTGTTCGTCACCATGATGCCTCTCTTGGTCGCCGCTTCAACATCGATGTTGTTGTAACCGACGGCGTAATTCGCTATGATCTTCAGATTCGGCCCGGCTGCGTCCATGACCTCTGCGTCTATGTTGTCGGTGAGCAAACAGAGCAACGCATCGACACCTCTAACCTTCTTCAACAGCACGTCCCTCGGAATGACCCCGTCGTAGTCGCTGACCTCGACGTCGAACTTTTCTTTGAGCATGTTCAAACCCTCTGGAAGGATCTGGCGAGTCACGAAAACTTTGAACCTCTTCATTCCTCAAACCTCCTTCAGAAATTTTGCATAGGCCGCCAAGAAAGTTCTCTTCGCGTTCGCAACCACAAGATCGGGATCTTCATCTGCCAAGGGTTTGACCTCGAAGGATACGATTGGTTTCTCTGTGGCAACTTTTTTATCGAAGTAACCGATCTTGTAGAGCGCCTTCAAGAAATAGGCGAGTTCATCCACATCGTTCTTTCCACCCTTTATTCCAAACCTTGGATGCTGGTCTCCGTAGGCTGGATGGCCCGGTTCGAGCACGGCGTTGCCCACGTGGATGTGCGTCACGAAGGGTGAAAGCAAGCCGAGCGTGTAGAACGAATCTTCGAACACGAGTGGCTGGTGCGAAAGATCGATCGTTAAACCGAAGTTGTCGTGGAAAGCTCTGACCCTCGATGCTACCTCGAAGGCGATCGGTGCGGGACCTACGAGCGCGTTCTTCTCGATCGAGTAATCGAACACCTCAAGGTTCACAGCCAGCGTGTAACCGTACTGCGCCGATCTTTCTTTCGCGTAGAAACATATTTCACAAAGAGAATCGATCAACCTTTCTTTGGCCGTCTCGAGCCTGTCCCTTTCAGGCATCCTACCACTCAGAAAGGCTATCGCTTTCGCGTTCGCCGTGTAGGCTTTGTCGATCGCCTTTTTGATTTCCTGTACGGCGGCTTTTCTTTCTTCTTCGTTGAGAGAGTTCAGATTCAATTTCTTAGAGAGGACCAGCGGTTGTGCCGCGACGAGCAGTTCGACTCTGGCGACCTCACACATCTTTCCGATCTTTTTCAAAGTGTCTTCCTCAACGAGGGCACTCACCTCTATGGCCTGAAAGAACTCATCGGCGAGCACTCTTTTCACCGTTGAAAGTATCTCTTCTTCGCTCTTCGCGCCGGGGTAAGCCATGAAGTGTATCAGTCCCATGTGGAACGTGTCGTGCCAGGGATACATTCGTTCACCTCCCTTGGGTCATCTGTTTCAACGTGTCGACGATCTTTTTGCCGTTATCGACGATCAAGTTGATATCACTCGAACACATCAGAAGCTTCATGCCCTTTTCGATCCAGGGCTGCAGAGCTTCCGGGCTAGGAAGATGTATACCACAAGGAACGTTCAGTTTCAAGCACTTTTCCACGAACTTTTCTACGTACTCCTGTACGAGAGGATGTTTCGTATCGCCAGGCACGCCAAGACTCTGAGAGAGATCGTTGGGTCCTATGAGGCACGCGTCGACACCGGGCATGATGAGCTCTTCAAGATGATCTATGGCTTTTTTGCTTTCTATCTGCAGTATGATCAGCGTGTTCTCGTTGGCCCACCGAGTCACTTCCTCACCCTTGTAGGAGGCGAATCCTGTGGGGGTCCTCCTGAGCGCCATGCCCCTTTCGCCGAGAGGATAATACTTGGTCGCCCTGATTATCTCTTCGACTTCTTCGCGCGTCTGAACCTGCGGTACGAGCAAACCCTCCGCACCACTGTCGAGAGGCCTCGAGAGGTTGTGATGGCCGTACCTGGTGGGCACCCTCACGATGGGAGTTATGCCCCCAGCCCTCGCGGCCCACACCATGTCCTGAACGGTTTCGAGACTGAATGGGGAATGTTCCATGTCGATCACGAAGAAATCGAATCCCGCCGTCGCCAGCATCTGGGCTATGCCGGGAGTCCTTATCTCACTCACCATGATGCCTATCGCGTGTTTTCCTTCCTTCAAAAGCTTTTTCGTTCTGTTCTCCCGAAGCATCCTTTTCACCTCACAGAAGTTTCATGTTCTGAAGAACTTTCCTCAGTTCCGCCTTCTTCTCCTCGCTCAGTGATCTTATTGGTCCACGCGCTGGACCCGCCTCGATACCGATCATGTTCAACGCTTCCTTGATGACCACCGGGAACGTTCCAAGTTCGAAGGCGAGCCTCAGCGGTGTGAGTTCTTCCTGGGCACGTTTTGCGTTCTCGAGATCACCCTTCACGAAGTAGTCGTATATGCTCGCAACCAGTTTCGGCGCGACGTTCGCCGTGGCTGCGATCGAACCGGTTCCGCCGTACAGAAGCGTCGCGAGTATGAGCGTGTCTCTGCCCGCGAGCACGTGGAAGTTCTTACCTTTGGTCCTCCTTATGTAATCGCTGGTGTTGGTCAAATCGCCGCTGCTGTCCTTTATACCGACGATGTTGTCTATCTCCGCGAGCCTTTCCACTGTCCTTGGTTCGAGCTTCACACCGCCTGTCCTTCCGGGATTGTTGTAAAGCAGCACAGGAAGCTTCGTGGCCTTAGCGATCTTCACGTAATGTTCGTACAGTTCTTCCTGAGAGGGGCTGATGTAGTATGGTGTGATGATCGAAACCGCATCGACTCCGATCTTCTCTGCAGCATCGTTGAGTTCGATGACCTCACGCGTGGTTATGCCACCTGTACCCGCATAGACGGGGACTCGACCGTTCACTTCTTCCACGGCTATTTCCATGAGCCTAATCTTTTCTTCTCTCGTCAGTGCATAGAATTCTCCTTGGCTTCCTATGATGAAAACCCCGTGAACGCCGTTGTCAACGAGGTAGTTTAAGAGCTTTCTGAACGCCGATTCGTTGATGCTCTCATCTTTGTTCATCGGAGTGACGACTGCCGGAATGACTCCCTTCGGAACGAACGACATCTTCATGTCCCTCCCTCATATCTTTCCGTACTTCTTGAGCAGGTCCATATTCACCGGAAAGCTCGGCCTTTTACCCGTCAGAACCTCTATCACACCCTGGGCGGCACCTTCGGCCATGCGGACGACACACTCTTTCGTCAGTGCGGCGTTGTGCGGAGTGAGCAGGATCTTCTCGCATTTGAAGAAAGGATGATCGGGCTTTGGAGGCTCTTCGACGAACACGTCCGTGGCCGCCCCAGCGATCCATCCTTCCTCAACGGCCTTCAACACGGCGAGCTCGTCCCATATCGGGCCCCGCGACATGTTGATGATGTAGGCCGTCGGTTTCATCAAACGCAGCTGTGCCTCACCTATCATACCTTTCGTTTCTGGAGTCAGGGGAACATGAATCGTGACGAAATCAGATTCCTTCAGCAATCGTTCGAGTGAAACGAGCTCGACGCCGAGCTCAAACGCCCTGGCTGGGTCGATGTAAGGATCGAAAGCGAGAACCTTCATGGAGAAAGCCGCCTGGCATTTCTTCGCAACGAGCGAACCTATCCTGCCGAGCCCGATTATTCCGAGGACCTTGCCGTCGATGTCCATAGTCGAGAACAGGTCCCTTATTTTGAATTCTCCTTTTCGAGTGGCCACGTCCATCTCCTTGAGCTTCTTCGCCAGAGCGAGTATGAAAGCGACCGTTGCCTCGGCCACGGAGAGTGCGTTCGCGTTCGGGGTGTTGACGACGTAAATTCCGTGTTTCGAAGCTTCTTCAACGTCGATGTTGTCCACTCCCACGCCGTGCCTCGCGATGACTTTGAGTTTCGGAGCGCTTCTTATGATCTCGGCCGTGAAAGGGGCTGTTCTAACGATGACCCCGTCACAATCGACGATCTCCCTCGCCACGACGGACGGTTCGGGACTGGACGCGTGAATCACCTCAAAACCCGCGTTCAGAAGCATTTTCACACCGTTCTCATGGATTGGCTGAACGATCATCACCTTCATCTCTTATCCCTCCAGTATGGGTATCGTGTGCACACCGTTCGGTATCACGAGGAACTCCGCGTTGGGATTCTCACTCAAAATCCGATCCACAGCTCGTTGAAGCGTGGAAACCTTCGAAAGGAAGATCCTTCTCAAAACATCGTCTTCTATCTCACAATCGCTCATAACGATCGAAGCGTGAGACAAAATCCTCGCGAGAACGTAAGATTTGTGCTCCCCGACGCCAAAGCCGTGTGTGAATACGTGCTCTCTGAAACTGGCGAAGCTGTCGAAACTGGACATGAACCTGTAGTAACTGTCGTCCCCAAGACCGTCTTCACACCGTGCGGGTATGAGAATGATCCCACCCTTTTTCACAACTGGCTTGGGACCAAGGACCACGGAGTTCGCGGCGCGCGTGGCCTGATAAAGATTCACACTCTTCGGATAACCTGGGCAGGAGATCACGACGTCCGCAACCGCCGGTACCTTTACCTCCACGCACGATCTTGTGAATTTCACAGCGGTCTCGAAGGATTTTATGGGATGGCCCGAGAACGCTGCAACGAGCTGTTTTTCCTCGTTCAACACAAGGTTGACCGTGAAATCGATCCTCACCTTCTCAGCCATCTCGTTCAAAAACTCTCTGAAGATGTTGTTTTCTATGACACCGAGCCTGGTCCTCGCATCTGAAAGCACCCTCAAACTGTGCGTGGCACCTATGGTCTCCATCCCGGCTAGACCAACGCAGATGGTCTTCACACCACCACTGTAGCCGGCGAACAAATGTGGTTCGATCACACCAACGGTGATCTTCACATCCGCTTCCATCAACCTTTTGTTGATTTTCATCGGAAAGCCTGCAGAACTTTCTCCAAGATAGACCAGATCGTTTCGACAATCGTGGTTGTACACGGCGTACTCACTGACGATCCTTTTCCCGAGCTTTTCTTCGATCTCTTCACGACTCATAGGTCTGTGCGTACCGAGGGCGATCAAAAAGAAAACGTTCTCTTTTTTCACACCGGATCTGTGGAGCTCTTCCAGTAAAAGTTCGCTCACGATTTCATCCATGGCGTACCGCGTCATGTCCGTCACAACGATGGCGACCCTGCTTCGACTATCGACGATCTCGCTCAGCCTTGCCGAACCGATCGGATTAAGAAGAGATCTCTTCAACTCGGCTGTAGGATCGACAGCCGCACGGGGGAAACGTGCCTGAGCGATGGACAAAAGGTTTCGATTTGGTATTTCGATCTCGAGGTGTTTATCCTTGTCGTAAGCGAGCTTTATCGTCATTTTCTCACCTCAGGGAAGCACCAATCGAAGCAGTTTCTCGAAAACGTACCAGATCACGTAGCTCGTCGCAACAGAAAAGATCGCAGAATAAACGATCGTTTTAGCTTTGAACGGCCAGGATATGATCAAACAAGTGGCCAAGGCGAACAGAATACTCGATAGCAAAAAACCTGCAGGTTCCATCAAAAGGACGTAAGCTATGCAGCTGGCAAGGAACAGAACGATCCTGACCGGTTTCTTGACTCTGAAAGGAGAAGATTTCTCTTTGCTGAGCAACGCCTGCACGATCAGCCCAGCTGAAAAGATCAATAACAGGACCGCAGCCATCGTTGGGAAGAAAGCGTTGTCCAGAACATCGAACCTCAGCCTTCTTATCTTTTGACTCTCCGAGATCATCCACCCAGCGATCACGGCAAAGACCAGACCAGAGTAGAAATCCTTGCCAAAGCGCATCTCGATTACCCCCACAAAGCTGGGGGCCGAGCCCCCAGCAGACGATCTCATTTCTTCAGGCCAGCAGCCTTCGCAAACCGATCGAACCTTTCATCTTCCCACTTCAAGAAGTTCAACATCTCCTCGCCGTCCATGTACATCGGAATAGCGAAGGCCTTCTCCGCCAGTTCATCCACGCACTCTTTGAGCTGGATAACTTGCTTGATCGCGTTGGCAAAAGTTTTCACTATCTCCTCTGGTGTTCCTTTTGGCATGAAGAACATCTGGTCCTGGGTGAAGACGAGTTCTTCCAAGCCGAGCTCCTTCGCGGTCGGTACATCCGGCAAGAACGGATCTCTCTCGGGTGAGAGAACTGCGAGCGCTTTCAGTTCACCGGATTTGAGGAACGGTACGGCCGCAGAGAGTGCGATTGGACTGAGATCCATGTGGCCACCCAGGATCTTCGTGATCCTGTCCATGTCACCACCGGAACTCGCAGCCAGAATGAACCCATTGTTTGCGGCCATCTGCATCGGTATCACCTGGAAGTGGCTGGTCGCACCGATTTCAGCCCCGAGTCTGATCTTGCCTGGATTCTTCTTGGCATCCTCGATCGCATCTTTCAAATCCTTCCAGGGTGTATCGGGTCTTGTGACCACCACACGGTTCCCCCTGGTGGCGATGCATACCGGCGTGAAGTCGTAGTAGTTGAACTCGGCCGTTCCAACGTGGAAGTTAGAGAAGATGGATTGATGGTACCACAAAACCGTGTAGCCATCTGGTTTGGCTTTGAGAACTTCTCTCGCACCTGTACTACCTCCACCACCGGTGATGTTCACCACGGCGAAGTCCCAACCGAACAACTGCTTGACGTACTTTGCGATGATCCTCACCTGCACGTCGCTCGCTCCGCCCGCGGCGTAGGGAACAACCACTTTGATGGGACCAGTCGGATAAGCCGCGAAACTGACGATCACAAAGAGTGTTAACAGCATCACGAAGAACCTCTTACCCATGCAAACACCTCCTCAACATTTTGAAGATTCACCCTTCTTGACAAGTACCCTCCCCAAAACGAACAGGAAGGCTGCGAGGATTAAGAGTGTGAGCGACAAGGGCCTTGTGAAAATGGGTGCGAAGGATCCGGCACTCGCCGTTAAGCCCTGTCTCAGGTTGGATTCGGCTATGGGACCGAGTACGAAGGCAATTATGATTGGAAGTACCGGAAAATCGAGCTTTTTGAGCACATAACCCACCACGCCGAAGATCAGCATCACCCAGATGTCGAAAATCCTGTTGTTCAGTCCGAAGGCTCCCACAGCCGCGCACACCGTGATCAACGGCAGTAGGTAATGCTTTGGGAAACTCAACGAGTAGATATAGAACTTCATGAGTAAAACTCCAAGCAAGAGCATCACTACGTTACCCCAGAATTGGGCCGCATAGACACCGAAGACCAGATCGGGGTTGTATTTGAACATCAGTGGCCCTGGGTTTATTCCGTGAATCATGAAGCCTCCAAGCAGGATAGCCGTGACCGCATCTCCAGGTATGCCCAGTGCGAGCAGTGGCACCATCGCTCCACCGACCGAGGCGTTGTTCGAAACCTCACTCGCGATGATTCCATCCGGTATACCGGTGCCGAACTTTTCTGGATATTTAGAACTCGATCTCGCGACACCGTAGGAGATGATGTTCGCCGTAGCACCACCGATGCCTGGAAAAACACCGATGATGAAACCTATCGCGAAAGATCTCAACGCGTTTCCGATCTGTTTGAAGAGTATCTTCGCCGCTTCAAAGACTTCAAACAATTTCATGCCCCGTGATTCTTCCGGAACGATACGCTCTGCTTCAGATTCGATATCGGCGATGATCTCTGGAATGCAGAACAATCCAACCAGGAGCGGTAGCAGGGCTATGCCACTTTGAAGTTCTGTGAATCTGAAGGTCAGTCTTGGAATGCTCGTGATCGGATCGGCACCAATACAGCTCAGAATCAAACCCAAAGCGATGCCTATGAGATTCTTCAGAATGTTTCCACCGAGCATGCTGCTCACCGCAACGAAAGCCATTACGGCGAGTGAAAAGTACTCGAATGGACCAAATTTCAGAGCCGCCCGAGCGATCATAGAAGCCAGAGATACGAGAAAAAACACGCCGAGCATGCCACCAAAAAAGGAAGAAAACAGTCCGAGTGCGAGGGCTAGACCCGATTTTCCTTGCTTGCTCATCGGATAAGCATCGAAACAGGTCGTGATCGAGGACGGCGTACCAGGCATGTTCAAAAGCGTGGCAGAAATGAAACCCCCAGACACTCCACCTATGTAAATGCCGGTGAGCAGGACCAGACCAGAGATGGGTTTCATGCTGAACGTGAACGGAATCGCCAGCGCCACACCCATGGTTGCGGTGAGCCCGGGGATCGCACCGAAGATCATGCCCCACAGAACACCGACGAACAACAAGAGCAGATTGATCGGCTGAAAGATCTGTGAAAAACCCACCGTCACGGTTTGAACCAGAACTTCCATGTTTTGACCCCCTCATGCGCGAGCGTGTTTCATGATCGAGGAATAGTACGTCTCGATCACGGACGAGAGTGTGCGACGCAGATGTTTTCTCAACAAATCTTCTGCCTCAGTCTCGTCGCCTTTGAGAACAGCTTCGATGATCTGGATGTGTTCGTCTCTGGATTTCTTCTCTATGTCTACAGACCTTTTGGTGATGTTCCGCGTCATGTTGGTGAGCAATCTGAGTTTTTCGTAAAACTTCTTCAAGATCCTGTTCCCGCTGTACTCTATGAGCAGATCGTGAAGCTGTCTTCCGAGCGCAACACCCTTAGCTGGATCGCTGTCGATATCGACGAGCTCGAGCTCCTGTTTGAGCTTCTGGAGCTTCTGGATCAGTTCTTCGTTCCGGTTTCTGCAGGCCAGCCGTGCCGCGGCGCCCTCGATCGCCTCCCTCGCCGTGTATATCTCCACGAAGTCTTCGAGTGTGAGCTTTCGAACGGTGTAGCCCTTCTTGCCGTTCAGCTCTATCAGGCCGTCTTCCATGAGCATGCGCAGAACTTCCCTTATGGGAGTCCTGCTCACACCGTAGACCTCGGTGAGCTTTCTCTCGACGATCCATTCGCCAGGTTTGATCTCTTCGCTGAGGATCTTCTCGCGGAGATCGAGATAGATCTTTTCTTTCAGATCACCCAGATCTCTCCGCACGGTATCCCCTTCTTTTGGTATACCTTTCTAATACCAGATTCAGTACCAAGAATGAGACTACCAGCAAAGCCCGGAGCTGGTCAAACCCATCTGGCCAGCGTTTTCAGTGAAATCTGGTCGGAATCTGCGCTGAAGTTTTTTATTCTTCATCTTTCTCACGCAGACTCTGCGTTTTTTCTTTTTTCAATCCGGGAAAATCTTCCCAGGGTTGAGGATGTTGTTCGGATCGAAGAGGCTCTTGAGACGTTTCATCAGTTCTATCTCTTTCTCACCGAGGAACATCCTCAAATACTTCTTCCGCTTCAACCCCACCCCGTGTTCGCCCGTGAGGCTTCCTTCGAGCTGCACGGTGGTCCTGTAAAGCTCTTCGAGCGCTTCCTCCAGGGCTTGCTCCCACACGGCGTTCTGCATTCTTTCCGGTTTCAGGAACGTCACGTGGACGTTCCCATCTCCAACGTGTCCGAAGTTGAGAACTTCAAGACCACGTTTTTGCGCTATCTGGTAAGTTGATACGATGAGCTTCGGCATGTTCGCGGTGGGAACCACAACGTCTTCCATGCAGTGTACAGGTCTGAAGGCGATGATACCCTCAGCTATGGCTTTCCTGAAACGCCAGATCTTCATTCTCTGTGTCCTGTCATCTGCGATGTAGACTTCTGTGGCGTTCATCTGCATCAGTGTTTCTCCAAGCTCGATGTATTCCTTCACCAGATTCTGTTTGTCGCTCGATTCGAGTTCGAAGATGAGGTGGCATTCGGCTTCAGGATTGGGTATGCTTTCATTCAGGAACCTTGAAGCCATCTCGCTGGAATACCTATCCATGAACTCGATCGAGGCCGGGAGCAAACCGGACTGAGAAAGCAGCTTCGGAACACACAGTAGAGCATCCTCGATGCCGCCGAACGGGACCAAAAGAACCGCGGCATACTTCGGCCTGGGTACGAGTCTGAGAACGATCTTCGTCACGATACCGAGCGTGCCTTCACTGCCAACGAACAGTCTGACCATGTCGTAGCCCGTAACGTTCTTGAGCGTCTTTCCACCGAAGTGAACGACTTCACCCGTAGGAAGAACGACCTCAAGGCCCAGCACGTGGAAAGCTGTCGGGCCGTACTTTATGACCTTCACCCCTCCGGCGTTTTCGGCGACGTTTCCACCTATGGAAGAGCTCTCACTGCTCGCAGGATCGCCTGCGTAGTACAGGCCATGCTCCTCGGCGATCTTCTGGATTTCCCCCGTGATGACTCCCGGTTCGACAACGATCGTCATGTTCCTTTCGTCGAGCTCGATGATCCTGTTCATCCTTTCTAAGGAAACCACTACGGAATTCTTCGTCGGTATCGCACCGCCGGAAAGGCCCGTTCCTGCCCCGCGCGGTACGACGGCCACTCTTCTTTCGTTTGCCCATCTCATCAGCTGTGACACCTGCTCGGTGCTGGTGGGGAACACCACCGCCAGGGGAATTTCGCCTTCAACACCACTCGTCTCGTCGCGGGAGTATTTTTCGATCTCTTCGTGATCGAACTTCACGTTCTCGCTTCCAAAAAGCCGCATTAGTTCATCGACGAGATCCATCATCATCACGCTCCAGCCTTCTTATGAGCTCACTCAGCGCCCAGCTCGCGTCGGCAACTATTCCGATGTCGGCAACTCTGAATATGGGGGCGTGCCTGTCTTTGTTTATGGCGACTACGATCTCTGAAGTCTGCATGCCTGCCAGGTGCTGAACAGCACCGGATATGCCCGCCGCTATGTAGATCTTCGGTTTCACCGTCTTTCCGCTCAAACCCACCTGATGATCGTGCGAGAGCCACCTGGCATCCACAACGGCGCGCGAAGCACCAACGGCACCTTTCACTAAACTTGCCAGTCTGAACGCCAGCTCCACGTTCTCCTTCTTACGCAGTCCCTTACCCACGGAAACGATGATCTTCGCTTCCTCAAGTTTCGCACCGGCCTGCTTCGGTTCGACACGGACGAGCTGGCATCTATCCTCAGGATTTTCAACCGGCTCTTCGACGAAGATCGTGTTCCTCTTTTTCTGCTCTTCGATCTCGAACACGCCCGGTCTGACCGTCGCCATCTGGGGTCGATGGAAGGGAGTGACGATGGTGGCCATCACGTTCCCCCCGATGGCGGGTCTGGTTTGAAGAAGGTTTCCCTTTTCGTCCACGTCCAGTTCGGTGCAGTCCGCCGTGAGTCCCGTGCGAAAACTCGCCGCGAGGGCGGGCATCAGGGTCCTTCCAAAGGTCGTGGCGGGTGCCAAAACTATGGACGGAGAATACTTTTCAAGGATCTTCTTCGAAGTTGAGAGGAAGGGATCGAGCGAGAACCTTTCGAACCTTTCATGCAGTGCCAGAATGACCACATCGGGCCCGAAACGAACGAGTTCTTCGATGTTCTTCTTCGAGTTCGATATCAGCAGGAACACGAGCTTCATGAAAGCTTTATCCGCGAGTTTTCTCGCCTTCGAAAGCAACTCGAAGCTGTTTCGATCTACTCTGTTGTTCAGAACGACTATCATACCGGCTCACCTGCCAAAGTGCGCCTGATCAGTTCAGCGAGCCTGTTGATCCCTTCAGGAACATCTTTATCTTCATAGATGGTGCAGTTTCGAGAAACTTTCGTGTTGAACACCTTCACAACGCGCGTGGGAGAACCTTTCAAGCCGACCTCTTCAGGATCTATTTTGATGTCTTTCACGTTGTAGATTTCTATCTTCGCATCCATCGCCTTTTTCTTTCCGCTCAACGTGGGCAGTCTCGGTTCGGCGACACTCTTGAGCACACACAGACATACAGGAAGCGGTGCCTTCCAGATCTCGTGGGCATCTTCGACCGAACGTCGCACGAGGACGAAATCTCTCCCAATTTCGATCAGTTCAGACACGTAGCTGATCGCGGGCAGGTTCAAAAGCGTGGCGAGTTCTATACCCACCTGTCCCGTTTCCCCGTCAATCGATTTTTCACCGCAGATCAGTAGATCGTATTGGATGGACAGTTTCTGTATCGTTCTGGCGAGTGCAAGACTCGTGGCCCACGTGTCCGAACCAGCCAAAGCCACATCGCTCAGCAGAATCGCGCGGTCCGCACCCAAAGCGATCGCGTTCCTCAAAACGTCCACGGTGTTCATTGGTCCCATGCTCAGGACCGTCACACTCCCGCCGAACTTTTCTTTCAGCGAGACGGCGAGTTCCAACGCGTGTGCGTCGAGGGGGTTCATCGTGATGTCCAGTCCTTCGCGAACCAGTGTGCCTGTATTTGGATCTATCTTCACCTTTTCCGTGTCGGGGACTTGCTTGACGAGCACGAGGAAGTTCACGCATGGCTCCCCCTTTCTTGTCTTTATTTTATACCATTTAAAAGGTCAATGTAAGAACAAAAGGTTCGCCGGGTGTATAATGAAAAAGTGAGGTGGAACCAATGAACCTTGATCGTTTGGTCGGCCAATTGTTTTTGATAGGTATCAGGGGCAAGGAGATCGACCAGGAAACGCTCAACACGCTGAGGTTTGTCAAACCGGGTTTCGTGATCCTCTTCGCGCGGAACGTGGAGAGACCAGCGCAGGTGCTTGACCTTGTCAATCAGATCAGATCGATCGTTGGTGAGGACGTGATCTTCGCGGTGGATCAGGAAGGTGGCATCGTGACACGCTTCAGAGATGGTTTCGCTGTGTCACCCGGCGCGATGGCGATAGCGGCCACTAACGATCCAGAGAACGCCTACCGTGCCGCGAAGGTGTTGGCGCGAGAGATGAAAGCAGTCGGTGTGACCTGGAACCTCGCACCGGTTGTGGACATCAACGACAATCCCAACAATCCTGGCATAGGTGTGCGGAGCTTTTCCGACAAAGCTGAAGTCGTCTCGAAGTTCACAACGCGCTTCTACGAGGGTTTGAAAGAAGAAGGCGTTGCGGCGTGTGCGAAGCATTTTCCTGGAAAAGGGAGTGTGTCGTTGGACGCACATCTCGAAATGCCGACGCTTGAAAAAAGTCTCGAAGAACTCGAAAATTGGGAATTTGTACCCTTCAAGACGTTGATCAAAAAAGGTATAGACAGCATCATGCCTTCACATGTGTACCTTCCAAAGGTTCAAACCAGAAGAGAACCTGCCACCGTTTCGTACGAAGTATTGAGCGAGATTTTGAGAAAAAAGCTCGGTTACGACGGTGTTCTGGTCGCGGACGATCTTTTGATGGGGGGCATCGTCAAGAACATGATGGTGGAAGAAGCCGTCGTGAGATCCTTCATGGCGGGCATGGATGTTCTGACCGTCTGTCACGAACCCGACGCGCAGATGGCGGCGAAGAAGGTGCTTGTCAAAAAGATCGAACAGGATTCATTCTTGCAGAGGAGGCTTGAAGAATCGCTCAGAAGAATCAAACAGTTCAAGGAAAGGTTCGCGGTGAAGCAACCGCCCGAAGTGATCCGTTTCGATCTAGAGCATGAACAGACCATGCGACAGATCGCAGAGCGCTCGATCACGCTCGTACGCGACAGCGATGGCATGTTACCGCTCAAACTGGATAAGGACGATTACGTCTTCACCGTGAGACTGAGCAGATCGGTGCAGGTTCAGGAAACCGATATCGGTGTTCCCTGGGTGGCGAAAGAGATCTCGAAGAGGTTCGCTTGCAAACTTTTCATTCTCGAAGAAGGGCTAGAAATTCCGAAGGCTGAGAAGTGCGTCGTGTTCACCGAAAACGCGCATCTTTCCAATTGGCAGAAGGAGTTCTTGATCCAGGTGCGCAAAAACTTCAAAAGAGTTCTGCTCGTCGCGCTCAGAAATCCGTACGATTGCAGCTTGATAGAGTCTTCGAGCCTGTGCACCTACGGCTACGAAATGGTTTCACAGGAAGCGTTACTGAAGGTCATGCTCGGTGAGTTGAAGCCCGTGGGCAAACTGCCCGTGGAGGTGTTCAGATGAACGAGAACAGAACGATCACGGAGATGAGGAACCCAAAATCTCAGAGAATAGACGAAAAGAGCGTGGCTGAGATTTTGAGGATCATAAACGAGGAAGATGCCTTAGTCGCCCTGGCGGTCCGCGAAGCGCTGCCACAGATAGAGAAGCTCGTTGAGGTGTGCGTTGAGACGCTGAACTCTGGCGGAAGGATTTTTTACGTTGGCGCGGGCACCAGCGGTCGCATAGCGTTCATGGACGCCGTGGAGCTCGTACCGACTTACGGTCTTGAAGAAGGCATCTTCGTGCCCATCATCGCGGGTGGTTTTGAGGCGCTGCGCAGATCCATCGAAGGTGTTGAAGATCTCGTGGACGAAGCGCAAAAAGATCTCATGAGCCACAAGTTGCAGGCGAAAGATCTCGTCATAGGCATAACCGCAAGTGGCAGCACACCGTACGTGAGGGGGGCACTGGTGTATGCAAAACAACTAGGCTGTAAAACAGCGCTGATCTGTAACGTGGACAACCCTCCACTTGCACAGTTCGTAGACATCGTTGTGAGTGTCATCACAGGGCCAGAAGTGATCGCGGGCAGCACACGTATGAAAGCCGGTACGGCACAAAAGATGGTTTTGAACATGCTCAGCACGGCAGTGATGATAAAACTCGGCAAAGTGTACGACAATCTCATGGTCGATGTCCTGGTACTCAACGAGAAACTCAGAAAGAGGGCCATAAACATCGTGACAGAACTGACCGGTGTGGATGAAGAAACTGCTAAAATCGTCCTTGAGAAGACCAACTACAACGTGAAGCTCGCGGTGTTGCACTTAGTTTCGAAGAAAGATCTGAAGGAGTGCCAGAGAATACTGAGTGTGGAGCCGAGTTTGAGAAAGGCACTCACGATGCTGGGGGGATGAACGTGGAAGAATATCCTGTTCCTCTCTATTATCGCGTCTATAGGGAATTGAAGCGCAGGATTTCTGAGGGTGAATACAAGCCGGGCGACAGGATCCCACCGGAGATCGAGCTGGTGAAGGCGTTTGGGGTGAGCAGGCTCACCATAAGGCGCGCGCTGGAAGAGTTGAAATCCGAAGGGCTCATCTCGCGTCACAAAGGTAAAGGAACGTTCATCGTCGGCAAGAAAGAAGAGGAATCCATGAACGTGCTCAAAGGTTTCACAGACAAAGCGAAGGAAGAAGGCCTGAACGTCAGATCGCACGTTCTTGAAAACAGGCTCGTCGAAATACCTCCCGAACTCTGCCAGGTCTTCGGCCTTGAACAGGGTGCGATGGTCGTGTTGCTCAGGCGCGTGCGCTTCCTCAACGACGAGCCTGTAGCCATCGAAGCCGCATACCTCAATCCCGCTGTGGACGTCAGGATTCTGAGCATCTTGAAAAAGGACATGTCGAAAGAATCGCTGTACGAGTTTCTCAGAAGCGAGTTGAAGATACCCCTTATCAGAGCGCTTGAAGAACTGGAACTGACACACGTTTCATCTTCGGACGCGAAACATCTCGGTTTGCAGCCCGGCGCGTGTGCGCTTCTGAGAAAACGCTACACGTACACATCGAACGGGAAATGTGTGGAGTTCGTCCGCTCGATCTATCGCGGGGACAAATACAGGTTCAAAATGGAACTCAGGTCAGAGGGCACGTTCGAGAGATGAACCTTTCGGTCTGGTGAGCATGAAGACCATGAGGCCGATGTAGACCAGCACGTCACCGACGCTGATCAAGAACTTCCTGCCCCAGGGTGTGTAGGCAGGTATGATGTCGCCGATCAACAGGATCGGTTCGAAATTTTCCAGCAACGCGTGCTTGATGCTGGCTCTCAGTCCCATCGCGGCTGCGAGTGGTCCGTAGACGGGCATCCTCCCTCCATTCAGCAAGATGGCGACGAAGTTCAGGATCGAGCCTATCACGATGAACTTGAAACCGGGGATGTTCCAGTTGAATGCGAGGAGAAACAGTAACAGAGAATAAGAGATGACCATCATCAAAACTCTATTTTCGATGGGCAGGAACTGCAGAACGAAAGGTAGCGGGAAAAGATAGACGAATCTGATGTCCGTCTGGTGCAGATGGAAGATCCTCCTTTTGAAGATCAAAGAAAGAACCAACGAGACGGCAAAAACGTCCAGGATCATCCGAGTATCGTGTTGTCAATCAGCCTGGCCTTTCCGACCCAGGCCGCCACGGCGACGAGCACTTTTCCTTCCAGACGTTCCACAGGTTGCAGCGTCTCTTCGTCCACGATCTCGACGTAATCCACTCTGACGAGGTTGAACTTCGCGAAGTGTTCCAGCATCTTCTCTTTGATCCTTTCCGCACTGCGTTCGCCAGCTCGATACAACTGTTCTGCGATCTTTAAAGATTGGTACAAGGCCAACGCTTGTTTTCTCTCTTCACCAACAAGATAGACGTTTCTTGAACTCATCGCAAGTCCATCTGGTTCCCTGACGATGGGGCACTCTATGACTTCCACGTCCATGTTCAGATCTCTGACCATTCTGCGTATGATTCTGAACTGCTGCGCATCCTTCTGACCGAAGTAAGCCCGGTGTGGCTTGACGATGTTGAACAGTTTCGTCACAACGGTACAAACGCCCCTGAAATGTGTCGGGCGGGACTTACCACACAGATACTTCGACAAACTCTCCTCCACCACGTAGGTTGAATAGTTTGGCGGGTACATCTCCTCCACGCTCGGCACGAACACGTAATGGACGTTTTCGGCCTGGAGCATGGAAAGATCTCTATTGAGATCTCTCGGGTAGCTCGCGTAATCTTCGTTCGGGCCGAACTGCGTCGGGTTCACGAATATACTCACGACGACCACATCGTTCTCCTGGCGGCAACGTCGAACCAGCGAAAGGTGGCCTTCGTGGAGATAGCCCATCGTTGGAACGAAACCGATCTTCTTGCCCGCGGCTCGTTCCGACTCGGAGATCTGCTTCATTCTGGAAACCGTCTCGACAACGATCACAGAACCACCTTCTTCTGGCGGAGGCGGTGGGACTCGAACCCACAAGGGCCTCGCGGCCCACCGGTTTTCGAGACCGGCTCCTTAGCCAGTTCGGACACGCCTCCGCATTTCATTCTAACGCAATTTCAAGGATTTTTCTCACATCAGACCTGCCAAGTTTTTTCAGAGTCCCGAACGGTATGTCCCTTCTGAAAACGTTGTCCACTATTTTGTCCAGATCTTGCGCCGGAATGTTCACATCCTTCAGCGATACGGGAGCGCCGACCTTTTTGAGCCAACCCTTGAACGCTTCGATACCTTTCAAAACGGCTTGCTCACCATCACCTTCGATCGAGAAGATCTTTTTCGAAAACCTGACGAACTGTTCGGGCTTTTCCCTCCAGACGTATCTCATCCAGGCTGGGAAAACGATCGCGAGTCCGGCACCGTGGGCTATGTCGTAGATGGCACTGAGAGAATGTTCGATCCTGTGACACGCCCAGTCTCCGCCGCGCCTTCCCGCGGCCGTCAGACCGTTGAGCGCGAGCGTGGCGCTCCAGGCGAAGTTCGCACGCGATTCATAATCGTTCGGATCTTCCAACAACCCTTCCGTGCAGGTCATGATCGTTCTGATGAGCCCTTCACTCAGTTCGTTTTGTGCGAGAGAATCGGACCCGTCGAAATAGTATTCGAGGATGTGCGCGATCGCGTCCACTGCTCCGTACACTGTCTGTTCCATCGGGAGGCTCGCCTGGACCGAAGGATCGATTATCGAAACCTTGGGATAGAGGGCCTTGGAACTGACCGCGAATTTCTCTAAGGTCTTCTCGTTCGTCACCACCGCGTTTCCGTTCATCTCCGTGCCGGTGGCCGATATCGTCAGCACGGCGAAGACAGAAAGCGCCTTTTGAACTTTGTATTTGCCGATGAAAGCGTCCCAGATGTCACCTTCGTACAGGACACCAGCCGCGACAGCCTTGGAAGAATCTATGACGCTCCCACCGCCGACACCTAAGATCGCCTCGACCTTCTCTTTCCTTGCGACCTCGATGGCCTCGTGAACTTTTGAAAGCACCGGGTTCGGTTTCACGCCCCAAACCTCGACCCATTCGACACCGTTCTTTTTCAGCGAAGCGACGACCTGGTCGTACACACCGTTCTTCTTTATAGATCCACCACCGCAGAGCATCAGTACCTTTTTGAACCCCGCGGATTTGATCTCCTCACCAATCTTGCCTATCGTACCCTTACCGAAGATCAGCTTCGTTTCGTTGTGAAAAACGAAGTTTTCCATATGGGTCACCCCGCGACTCAAGACAAATTATATACGAGCTTACACTACGGTTCAAGGATTGAGTTGTCTTGAATCTGCACGCTGTACTCCGCCTCGTAATCGTAGAACCTTCTGAAGTATTCTTCGACCAGCAACTTCGCCAGCTGCTCCCTGCTGAAAGATTTTATTTTCTCGTACGGCGCAAGACAGATCAGATCGCGCGGCCCGATCTGAAGGATCACGAATTCATCATCGACTAAGGTTGCATCGATCACTGCAGCTTCGCTGTTTCCATCGAAAAGTCTGAACTGGGTCATTCGCTTGATCTTTCCAAATTCTATCCCTTCGTTCGTGAAACTCTCCAAACTCTCCTCGCCGAACATCACCAGAGAAACCAAGATCCTCGGCGATGAACCTTGATAGGTGTAGAGACACACGTTGAAGGTGCCTAGGTGTGGAGAGTTGAAAGAAGGTCCCTGAAGGGACATCAACTGTTTCACCGTTTCGTTCTCGACACGCTTGTTCACGTAACGCACCGTGAAGTTGTCCAACAGTGTCATTTTTCACCGTACCTTTCAAGGAAGTGCTGATACAGCCTCTCGTTCTCCCTCAAAATCTGAAGGGCGAACTCGGCGTGGTGCTTCGCATAGCCGTTGCCTATGATCATGTCCACATCCTTCCCAATACCTTCGGCACCGAGGGCGGCTTTGGTGAAGCTCGTCGCCATCGAGAAGAAGTAGATCTTTCCCCTTTCTCTTGCGCAGAGTATCGAGGTCATCTCGGTGTCCGGCACGTTCACCACGTTGATGACGACGTCCGCGAGCCTTCCGTTCGTGATCTGGATGAACTTTTCGTAGGATGCAACCGCATCCTGCGCGTCCGATACGAAGACGTCGTCAACGAAACCGAGCTTCTTGAGTTGTTCGACAGACCTTTCAGAATGAACCAGTGCGACGACTCTACCCGTGGGACCTGCGTATTTCTTCGCCACATAGCTGCACAGCACCCCAGATTTACCACCAGCACCTACGATGAGCACGAGGTCGGAAGGCGAGACGAGCCTCGCAGTTTGAATTGGAGCACCGGCAACGTCGAGCACCGCGAGCGCCACAGACTCGGGCATATCTTCCGGCAAGCGTGCAAAAACACCGGTTTCAAACAGTATGGCTTCGGCCTCGACGTCCACCTGGTCTTTATCCAAATGCACCTTCTTTATCTTTTTCAAATTCAGAGGTGTGAGGCTCAACGAAACGAGGGTGGCGATCTTGTCTCCAACCTTCACATCAACGTTCAGATCTTTACCGATCGCTTTCACCCTGCCGACGAGCATACCTCCAGAACCGGTAACCGGGTTGTGCAGTTTGCCACGTTGCTGAACGATCTGCATGATCTTTTCGGCGACTTTCTGCTCGTCCGCTCCCACTTCGCTCTTTATTTGCGCGAAAGACGCCGCATCCACGTTGAGCTTGATCACGTCGATCAGCATCTCGTTGTCGTAAAGCTTGCCCGTGTCGTTGTCCAATCTCCAGGCAGGTTGTGGAAGTTTCCCCGCCGGTTCGATCACCCTGTGTCTGCCGAACGGATCTCCTCTCACGCTCATCCCTCCGAGACAAAAGCGGGGGTTGAAGCCCCCCGCCTGAACTTTCTTCTCACATGCCCTCTTTTTCGAGTTGCCTCTTGATCTCCGCCTCAGCCCAGGCCAGACCTTCTTCCACGGTCTTCTTACCGTAGAGAACGTCGCTCACCATCGTCCCAACGATGTTTCTTATCTCAGCCCAGACACCGATCTGAGGATCGAAAACACCGTGCGGGAGCTGGACCAATGGCACTCCTGCGGCAGGATCTTCCGCGACGAACTTCTTCCAGATCGCCGTCTCGGTCGCGCTCTTTCTCACGGGCAGATATCCGGTCTTCACCGCCCAGTACGCGGTGATCTCTGGAGAGATCAGGAACTTCATGAACTCCCACGCAGCTCTCTTCTCTTCAGGTTTCGCGGTGCTGAACATGATCACGTCCGTTCCAGCGAACTGAACGTTTCTCGTCTTCCATACCGGTACCGGTGCCCAGGTCCAGCCATGTTTACCCTTCGAAGCAGAATCCACGTAAGGTTTGCTCGCCACAGTCTCGATGAACATCGCTATTTTGCCCTCACCGAACGGTCCGTCCAGATAACCACCCTGCACGAGCGCGTACTTGTCCTTGAGGCTGAGCAGAAATTCCAGCACTTCCTTCGCTTCTGGACTGTTGATGGTCACCATCCATTTGCCGTCCGGGCCCTTCTTGAGTATCGAACCACCGTTGAGCGCCAAGAACACCTGGAAATGGTCGACGGTGGATCTGAAACCAAAACCGTACTGATCGATGGTACCATCGTTGTTGAAATCTTCGGTCAAAAGTATCGCAGCTTTCTTCAGTTCACCGATCGTTTCCGGTATCTTCAATCCGGCCAGTGCGAGTGCGTCGGTGTTCACGTACAGGACGTAGATACTTTTGTTGAACGGCACGGCGTAGATCTTGTCGCCCCACATGCAGTTCAGTCTCATCGGTTCCCAGACGTCTTCCCACTCCGCTTTGGAAAGGCCTATCTTTGGATCGTTGATGTAGGCGTTCAGAGGTTCCACGATACCAGAATAGATGAGCTTCGCGGTCCAGTTGGAGTAAGCCTGCGATATCGTGGGCAGTTGTCCAGCCTGTGCCGCGGCGAGCAGTTTCTGCTGCAGTGCGGAGTAGTTTCCGATGTAAATCGCTTCCACTTCGATGTCTGGATGCTGTTGATTGAAGAAGTTCACTATCTCCTGCAAAGTTTGACCGTGTCCTCCACCCATCGCGTGCCAGAACGTGACCTTGACCTTTGCCATCGTGAGGACGGCCAGCAGCACCGCCAGCAACACGAGAAACTTCCTCATCCACCAACACCTCCTCCAAGCAAACGGTTGTAGATATCCCTCACCTTTCTTCTCAGAGAGACAAGATCACAGTTGTTTTCGATCACTACACCTTCTTCGACGACGTCTCTCTGCGCGGCGAGCCTTCTTTTGATCTCTTCCTCTGTGAAACCTTTCTTCTTCAACCTCTCAACGATCTTTTCTTCGTCGCATTTCACCGTTACGATCACATCGCACAATTTGTCCAGCCCTATTCTTCTCAAGAGTGCCGCGTCCAGAACCACCACGCCGGTTGAATCCTCGACCAACCTTCGAACCTTCTCTCTGATGATGGGATGAACTATCCTCTCTAACGCACTCAGCTTTTCGGCATCTTCAAAAACGATCTTCGCGAGTTTTTTCCTGTCGATCTCATCTTCGTTGAAGATGATCTCACCGAACAGCTTTTTCAATTCTTCTTTGACTGAGCGGTCTTTCAAAACTTCGTGACCGATTCTGTCAACGTCTATCACCCTGGCTCCGAGCTCTTCGAACATGCCCGCCACGGTGCTCTTTCCACAGCCCATCTTTCCAGTCAGACCAACGACCAGTCTCAGAGGATCTTCTCCCCCTTACCGAGGAGCGAGCTGATCTGCTCGAACTCTTCTTCGGTCACGACGATCAGCGCAGGCTCCGTTCCGACCTGTTCGTAGAACTCGACGAACTTCTTTTCCAGATCGATCCCGTCGCTCACGACCACAACGTAGACGTTCTCACCCAGGGGACCTTCGTCCACGTGGTACAGACTCTTTGGCTTGAATATTTCAACGATCTTCTGCGTCATTCGATCACAACCTTCCTCACCGGTTCTGGAAATTCCATCTTCTCGAAACCTTTTCTGCCCATCAGAGAGTAAGTGATCTGCTTACCGAGCTCGACTCCAGGCTGATCGAACGGGTTGATCTTCAAAAGCTTTCCCATCAACGTCGTTGTGAACTCGTAGTACATGAAGAACTGGCCGAGATTGTACGCATCGATCGCTGGAAAGATCACGCGCATGCTCGGCCTGCCGTTGAAGGCGAGCGATCTTTCCGTTCCGAAAAGTTCGCTCCTCAGCAGATCGGAGAGTCTCTTTCCACCGAGGTAAGAGATCTCCTCATCGTCGTGGATGGAAGGTATCAGAACGTTCCTGTCGAACTTCTCAACTTCCAAAAACGTTATGGTCTTATCGTCTGGTCCTTCGTTGTAGAGCTGCAGCTGAGAGTGTTGATCCACCACACCGAGTGCCTTTATCGGTGTGAGTCCCTCGTGAACGACCTCACCGCTCAACGAGTACTTCTTGCCGAGGCTTTCCGCCCACAGCTGTCTGAACCAGTCCGCGAGCGTGTAGAGCCTGTTCGAATAAGGCATCATGACGCTGATGCGCCTGCCCTTGATCTTGTGCAGATAGTGGCACGCCGCCATCATCGCCGCAGGATTCTTCCACACATCGAGCACGACACACTTGGTGTACGCATCCTTCGCCCCGTCCACTAAAGCTTTTATGTCCACGCCTATGGCCATCGCGGGAAGAAGCCCCACGGGTGAGAGAACGCTGAACCTGCCTCCGAGCTCTGGTGGTATGTCCAGCACGACGATCTTTTCCCTTTCGGCTATCCTTCTGAGCAAGCCCTTCTTCGGATCCGTGGTGAACACCACGTGTTCCGAGACTTTCAATCCACGGACCTCGAGCAGGCCACGAACGATCTGGTAGTGTGCCAGACATTCTGCGGTCGAACCGGACTTGGAAACGACGTTGAAGATTGTCGCTTTCAGATCTATTCTATCGAGAACGCTCGCCGTGTAGTCCGGATCGACGTTCTCAAGGAAGAAGATCCTCAGATAACCTCCCCTTTCGGACTTCGAAAGATAGTTCCAGTCGAAAGGTTTCAAAGCATTAGCCAGAGCGGCCGCACCGAGACTGGAACCACCTATGCCTATCACGACGAAGTTGTCGAAGTTCAATATCCACTCCCTGAGATCCTCTACGCTGTCCAGCAGGTTCCTGTCGAAGAGAACCTTCACGAACGCGGGTCTTTCTCTCGCAACTTCTTCAACGAGCTGACTCATCGTCGGCTCGAGCTTCGAGAATTCTTCCTCGCTTATACCACCCTTCACGTTGGGCTCGAACATGAAACTGAAATCGAATTTGAGCACGAACACCACTCCTCAGTAGACCAGGACTGAACGCACATCATAACCTTTGAGCCTTTCACGCGGACTGAGATAACTCAGCTCTATGAGAAAACACATTCCCGCCACTTCGCCGCCGACGCTTTTCACCAGATCCACTATCGCCGCGGCCGTACCTCCGGTCGCCAGAACATCGTCGACGATGACCACGCGCTGGTTCTTCTGTACGGCGTCCGAATGCATGTGAAGCTGTGCTGTTCCGTACTCCAGGCTGTACTCGACAGAAACAGTCTGGTACGGAAGCTTTCCCGGCTTCCTCACCGGTACGAAACCTTTAGCAAGCCTGTAAGCGAGAGCCGCACCGAAGATGAAACCACGCGCTTCTGGCGAAACGATGAGATCGAAGTTCATATCCTGGATGGTCCTGGTCATCTCGTCGATCGCTTTTTGAAAGGCCGCAGGGTTTCTCAGCAGCGGGGTGACGTCCCTGAAGATGATCCCTTTCGTGGGAAAGTCGGGAATATCCCTGATGAAATCCTTCAGATCCACAGCGCCCACCGTCCTTTTACAAGTCTCACAACTACATTTTAGCAAAAAACAAGATCGCGCGGTTCCTCCGCGCGATCAGACTGTTGCTGCTTTCTTGACTTTTCCTGCCTTCAGGCACTTGGCACACACCCTCATCGTCCTGATCGTGCCGTCCTCGAGTACCACCTTCACCCTCTGGATGTTCGGCCTGAACATCCTCGGTGTGTGCCTGTTCGAATGGCTCACGTTCTTGCCAGCCACAGGGCCCTTTCCGCAGATCTCACACCTCTTCGCCATGTCGCATACCCCTTTCCCTTCCAGCCGAGACAATATTACCAGATACCTTTAAAGTTTTCAAGAACCAAGGTAAAATGTACATAAAACTACGCCGAGGAGGTGCGAATGGTGATACTGAAAGGTGAAAAAATCATGCTGAGACCAGTCGAGCTCTCTGACCTCGACAGACTTTTGAACATCAACGATGAAGAAGTGAGACAGTATCTTTTGAGCGTTTTTCCTTTGAACAGGATCAGGGAAGAGGAGTGGATCAGGAATCTCTATTCGAACCAGAGAGACATCGTCTTCGCCGTCGTACCGCTGGAGACGAACCAGCTGGTTGGAACGACGGGTTTGCACAGCATCGACTGGGTGAACAGGTGCGCCGAGTTCGGTATCGCGATAACCGACAAAAATTTCTGGAACCAGGGTCTCGGGACGGAAGCGACACGCCTCACACTCAAATACGCCTTTGAATATCTCAACCTGAACCGCGTTCAGCTGAGGGTGTACGATTACAATCCCCGCGCGATCCACGTTTACGAAAAGTGTGGTTTTGTGAAAGAAGGCGTCTTGAGAAAGGCGAGGTATTTGAAGGGCGAGTACCACGACGTCATCGTGATGGGCGTGCTGGCACAGGAATACTTCGCTTGGTGCAACGCTTCACGATCTAGGTGAATTGGACAGAATCGAACTCTTGCAATTATATATTCTGTTGTGTTATAATGAGAGCTGAACTCAACCTTATTAAGGGGGTGTATCCATGAGGTGGAAGGGCGTCCAGCAGTTCCTCAGTTTTGCAGTTCTCCTGCTCATAGTACTCTATGGATGCGTTGCTCGGATCGACCGTCCGCCGGAAGTCTCCCTGATCCAGCCTGAAGACGGTTCTCACGTTGCCGTTCTTGCTTCCACCAAAGCTGTCACTTTCAAAGCCAGTGCCGAGGATCTTGATGATCAAGCTCTGACTTTTGCGCTTTACCTTGGAACGAGTCCTACGAATCTGAACAAAGTTGGAGAAACCCACCGGCCGGAGTACACCGTCAATGATCTGACACCTGGACAGACTTATTACTGGAAGGTCGTCGTTTCTGATGGAACAAACTCTGTGGAAAGTCCTGTCTGGAGCTTCACGGTGGGTGAAAACCTCTCAATAGTGAAAGTACTTGATTTCACAACTGGAAAAGCAACCGTTGGGGCAACCGTTGATATTCTCCAAAATTCAGATGTAGTTATTTCAACCACAACAGACGAAAATGGGCATGCAAAATTTTACCTGCCAGATGGTAGATACGATGTCAAGATCACCGGTGAGGGAAGGGCCACGAGTGTTGTTCAAAACTACGATCCAAGCATTCTAAGGACCATTGAAACGCTTTCCAGAAGGGCCATGACAGATTATGATGTTGTTCCACATGTTACAGTAGAACTGTTCACCCCACAAGGTGCTCCTATACCTGATCCAGAGGCCACAACATTGACATTTGACTCTGTAAAAGTTAAGGTGACAAGCTCTGAAGTGATGTATGTGATGTACATTGGTTTGGATTACGTACCAAGTGCTGTTGCAAGAGATGCTATTGCTTTAGACACGTATGAGTTCACAACCACGTTGTCTCTTACGAGGTTCGACAATGTCACGGTGCCGATGCATGTGGTTGTTTACACACCGAACGATACAAGAGTTGACAAAATTGTTTATCTTACAATCGACAGAACACCACCAGAAGTTACTGCAAGGTATGCTCCTACAGGACTTTGGTATGCTGGTTGGACAAGTGATGCCGATGTGGAATACTACAGCCTGCCAAGTCCAATAAAACAAATACTTGAAGAAAAACTGCCAAAAGAAATGATCGAAGAACTTAAGGGTTATAAGCCAGAACACAACATACCTGAAACAAACATCTTTGTTCAACTTGCCTGGGAGCATGCACCAAGCACTAACAGAGCCGGGTACAACATTTACAGATCAACCGATGGTGAAAATTGGGAAAAGGTAGCGTTTACCACATCTTACTTCAGATTTGACAAAGGCTTTGATCTTGAACCGGGCAAAAAGTATTATTACACTGTAAGAACAGTTTATGTAGATGGAACTGAATCAGAAAACAGCAACGTTGTTGAAGTTGTACCGCTTGATCTGTTCAAGGTCAAATTGATTTCGCCTGCAGACAACGAGACCAACGTGTCCCGCACACCAACGTTCGTCTGGAAACCGGTCGACTGGAGAGACTGGACATCAACACCGCATATTGGTGGAAACGAAATACCGGATGAAGAAATAACCTTCGTCTATTACGGTCCTTGGATTTACGATACGGCCGTGAGTGATCAACATATCTTCTACGATGCTTTCACTTACACCGAGGGACCACAACTGGTGAGCCTGCCGTTCGATCCAACCTCTGGTTCATGGATCAGAATCTACCCAGACTACAGTTACGATTATCAGCTCGATCCACTTGAAAAGTTCAAAACCTACGAATGGGGCTTGGACATAGCAGTTGCTTATTATGAAACAGACGATGGAATATGGTTCTCGGCAACCATAGACTATTATCGTGAATTCGACCGGTGGGTAAATGACGCCGATCATTTCAACAGGTTCACTACTGGTGAGTGAAAGGGGGGAAGAAGATGAAAAAGATATTGATGTTTGTGTTAGCTGTCCTTCTTCTTGCACTCTCAAGCTGTATGATCAATCAGAACACGTCGCCGAATTCGAACATTGAAAACATCGTGGTTCCCATCGATGAAGACGCAGAGATCATGGAAGGCATCGTCATAGTTGGATACAAAGCCAATAAACAGGATGCCATAGACCTTGTCAGCAAGATAGACCCCACGGCAACGGTTAGGGCAGATCTTGAAGAGATCAACGCGATAAGTTTCAAAACGTCTTTGCCTTACTCACAGATCAGAACAGAGATCATGGAGGAGCTCAAAAAGAACGCTGATCTGAGAGAAAAGATAAGTTACGTCGAACCGAGCTACAAAAGATACCTGATAGAACCTGTCAAGAACGACAATGCCAAGGACCTGCTCGAATCTACATTGAAGACAAAAGCGATCACTGTCGAAGAGGAAGAAGAGTTCTGGAAATGGCTCTGGGGTATAAGAAAAGTGAAAGCGCCCGAAGCGTGGGAACTCGGTTACACAGGTGAAGGAATCATAGTTGCGGTGATAGATACGGGTGTGGATGGTACTCATCCGGATTTACAGGGCCAGCTTGTCGAGGGCTACAGACCTTCGACAGGTGAAACTTTGCCACCAGATTCAGACAGTTCTTTCGGTGGCGCTCATGGAACTCACGTTGCTGGAACAATAGCTGCAAAGAAGGATGGAATTGGTGTTGTCGGTGTGGCTCCAAACGCCAAGATCATGCCGATAGTGATATTTGATGAAGATGGATACATAGGCGACGATTATGTTGCAGAAGGGTTTTTGTGGGCGTTAGAAAACGGTGCAAGGGTGTTTTCAAACAGCTGGGGCGGAAAAGGCTATTCAATAACGTTGGCCCATACAATCGCGTACGTCATCTGGTCTGGAGGTGTTGTCGTTGCTTCTGCTGGTAACGGCCATGTAGATGAAATTCATTACCCATCATGTCATCCTGGAGTTATAAACGTTGCTGCGAGCACCGCGGTCGATGGTATCACCCATTTCTCCACACGCGGTAGGTGGGTCACGGTTGCTGCACCTGGTGATTACACGATCCTTTCCACTGTGCCATTATGGGACACTGACGAATTCTTCGACGGTGAAAATCCGTACGCCTTCTACGGTGGAACGAGCATGGCAACCCCGCATGTTTCTGGCTTGGTGGCTTTGCTGCTTGAGAAACTGGACGAAGAAGGAGTGGATTACACAGTCTATCAGATCAGGAAACATGTTGCTGCGACGGCGGACGACATCATGGCGCCCGGTTTTGACCATGACAGCGGATGGGGCAGGGTGAATGCGCTTAAGGCGTTGACACAGCCCTTACCGTCTGACAAAGGCGCAAATGTTTATTTCAAGTTCTATGTGAACATCGAAGGAGAATTGCTCGGAGCTCCGCAGGTCTACGTAACGATGTACCCAGAAAACGAAACTGTGCCTGTGTATTACGGAAAATCAGACGATGCCGGCTTCCTACCCTTCGTTGGGATCGAGCCTGGCACCTACGATGTGTATATGGCCTTTGGAGATGCAGCTTATTTGGAAATGCCTGTGTCCATGCAGAAAACCAAACACAGAAAGATAACAGTTTACAATGGAGACAACAATTTCATCGAAATCTTCGAATTCTAATCTTGCATAACTGGTCTTCTGATGGAGGGGATCACCCCCTCCATTTTTTTATAATTCACTTAAGGAGGGATAGACGGCATGAAGTTAGGTATAACCTCAAGGATCTTGGTGGGTTTACTGGTCGGAGTGGTTGTTGGCTTGATCCTTCAACCTTTTCCAAAATTCGCACAGAGCTACATCAAACCGTTTGGAGATCTGTTTTTAAACCTCATCAGAATGATCATTGTGCCCTTGGTGCTCGCCTCTCTTGTGGTCGGTACGGCGAGCGTTGAGAACGTCAGAAAGCTTGGCAGATTGGGAGCTAAAACCATCGCGTACTATCTTCTGACCACAGCGTTGGCTGTCACCATAGGATTGATCATGGGAAATCTGATGCAACCCGGCTCAGGTCTGACGCTTCCGTCCGACGCGAAAGTGACTGCTGCCAAACCGCCCTCACTGGTGGATGTTCTTTTGAACCTGGTGCCCACCAACCCCATCAAGGCGATGGTCGATGCGAACATGCTCCAGATAATCGTGTTCGCGATCTTCGTGGGTATCGGCATCACGTTGGTGGGAGAAAGAGCGAAGGTTTTGCTCAACTTCTTCGATGGCTTGGCTGAAGTGAGCTACAAGATCGTTCGCATCATCATGTGGTACGCGCCGATCGGCGTGTTCGCGCTGATCGTTCCGGTCGTGGCAACGCACGGTGCAAAGGCGCTCCTTCCGATGCTGAAACTCATAATCGCACTCTACATAGGACTCGCGATCCACGCCGGCTTGGTCTATTCACTGTTGGTGAAGGGTTTGGGTAAGATGAGCCCGGGTGAATTCTTCAGAAAGGTTGCACCGGCGATGCTGGTCGCCTTCACAACCTGCAGCAGTTCCGCAACGCTACCGGTGACGATGGAAGTGACCGAGAAAGAACTGAACGTTCCAAAATCGATAAGCAGTTTCGTCTTGCCCCTCGGTGCAACGATAAACATGGATGGCACGGCGCTGTATCAAGGTATATGTGCCCTGTTCGTCGCGCAGATTTTTGGAATATCGCTGAACTTTTCGCAACAGCTTTTGATCGTGCTCACGGCCACCTTGGCGTCCATAGGTACAGCCGGTGTACCAGGCGCAGGTTTGATCATGCTCACGATGGTGCTCACGTCTGTGGGTCTTCCCATGGAAGGTATCGCCTTGATCGCTGGTATCGACAGGATCCTGGACATGGGAAGAACCTGTGTGAACGTCACGGGCGACATGGTGGGCGCGCTGGTGATCCACCGCTCGGAGAAAGCATGATGCTTATTGACACAGTCGATTCAGTGTACCGTTACACGCTCTCAAAGAAATCCTTCGTATCTAACAAGTGGGGAACGTTCCCAGAAAGCCACAGAGGTAAGTGGTGGTTTGGCTCGTACTTTGCTTGGCTTGAACCATTGGAAACGCTCTACGATGCTGTCACAGCTGAAGTGTGAGTGGATCAAGAGTTGAAAGTCATAGAATGTCCCATCGTCATGGAAATCGATGGACACGTGATGAGCTCAAGAAACGTTTATCTTGTTGGTGAAGAGAGAAAACAAACGTTGGCACTGTACCAATCTTTAAAGATCGTAGAACGGTTGTATCGAGCTGGCGAACGTGGTGCGGGAAGGTTCTGAAGTAAAAAATAAATAAGGTGTTCCACACAGGATGAAGGGCCCCGTGATGGGGCCCTTTGTTTTTGGTGTTTCATCTTGACAAAAAATGGAAACTGCGTTCTAATATGTGTGGTAACGTTACCACATCATGGGGGAGTTGTATGAAGAGGTTGCTGGTATTCTGCCTCGCGCTAGTAAGTGTTCTCTCACTCTCAGCAGTGTACAAGACCACGATCAACGTGCTTCTGTGGGACGATGCTCTGACCCAAGCTCTGAAGGCTGGACTTCCCGATTTTGAAAAGCAAACTGGCATCAAAGTGAACCTCGAACTGGTTCCGAGCGGAACGTTGCTTCAAAAAACCCTGATGAGCATCACGGCACAGAGCGCAGATTACGATCTGGTGGCCGTGGATGAACCCAACATCCCGATGGTCGGACCGCTACTGTTGCCGTTCGATCAATGGCCCGAGACGAGGGTCTACCCCAGGCCAGACATGAACGACATCATGCCTCTGGCTTTCGCTGCAGGTCAGTGGAAAGGTGTGTTCCTCGGCTTACCGGTGAACGCGAACATCTACGTCTGGCTGACGAGGAAAGACATCATCGAAAAGTACAAAGATGAGTTCAAAGCAGAGTACGGTTACGAGATGCGTGTTCCTCAGACGCTGAACGAACTGCTGGACATGTCGAAGTTCCTGGCGAAGAAAGGCATATACGGCTGGGCACCGTTCACAAAACCGACCGAGGGTGCGACCTGCGAAGCCATTTGGATGTTCGAAAGTTTCGGCACCAAGGTCCTGCAGGTTGACGAGACCGGTTACAAAGTCGCCCTCGACAAAGACAAGGCCATACAGGCGATCAACTTCTACAAAGAGTTGCTCAAGTATGCCCCGGAAGGCGCCCTTGATATGGGACACGCGGAGAGGATGGCTGCCTTCTCCAGCGGAAAGGTCTTTTCCATGTTCAACTGGCCTGCACTCATACCGGATCTCGAAAACCCTGAAAAGTCTCTGGTGTACGGCAAGATAGAGTACACAGAGCCACCGGCCGGTCCCGCGGGGAAGGCCGCGATCAGGGGTGCCTGGATCGTCGCAATACCGAAGGCCGCAAAGGAGAAGCAGGCAGCTGCGGAGTTCGCCTACTGGTGGATGTCCATCGAGACGGGAAAGAAGCTCATACCGAAGGGTCTCACACCCGCACGCGAATCCTTGCTCAAGGATCCAGAATTTCTCAAAGACAGACCGTGGTTCGCCGGCATTTACAGATCGTTGCAGTACGCGGTGGAAAGGCCCAGATTCGAACACTATCCTGAGGTTTCGAGCATCATAAGGACGCACTGGCTGAACGCCATCTCCAACCGGATGACTCCCGAGGAAGCTGTGGACAGGATGGCGAGAGAGATCAATGAGCTTCTCAAGAAGTACGGCTATTAAGAAGAGGGGGCTCGGCCCTCTCTTCTTGTTTGTTTTTCCGGCCCTAATCGTCATCTTCGCCGTCTCGATCTATCCTGTCATCTTCTCGCTGTATCTCTCTTTCACAGACAGGACACTCCTCTATCTGCGCGCACCGAAATTCGTCGGTTTCTCGAACTACTCTAACGTCGTATCGGACAAGCTTTTCTGGCATTCTCTGAAGCTTCAGCTGAGCTTCATGGCGTTCGCGATCCCTCTCGAACTGTTTGTTGGTTTTCTGGTGGCCCTTCTCTTCTTGAAAGATTTTCCCCTGTGTAGGTTGCTCAGATCGTTGCTCATGCTTCCTGTCTTCATTCTGCCTGTCGTGTCTGGATTGACCTGGAGGTTGATGCTGCAGCCTGGATACGGTCTTCTGGCGAGCTTTTTCAACTCCATTTCTCTCGGTCCGAAAGCCTGGCTCGCAGACACGAAATACGCCTTCGTGACTGTCGTGCTGCAGGATATCTGGCGCATGTGGCCGTTCATGTTCATGATCATCTACGCCGGCCTGTCTTCACTTCCGAGCGAGTATCTGGAAGCAGCACAGATCGACGGCGCGAAATTCTGGCAACGGGTCTTTCACATCATCTTTCCGCTCTTGAGACCGGTGATGACGATGGCGGTGCTCTTGAGGATGATCGACGCTCTGAGGATCTTCTCCGAAGTGTATGTGATGACCTATGGGGGACCTGCGAACGCGACGCTCCTGCTTCCTCTGTACATCCACAAGCAGGCCTTCGAATTCGGAAAGGTGGCCTACGCCTCGGCTGCTTCGGTCTTCCTCCTGGCAGTTTCTCTCGCACTCTCGTTCTACCTGGTCAGAGTGAGTTTCAGGGGTGAAGTGTCGTGAAAAAAGCAAAGTCCCTGAGGCTGATTTTGTGCCTGATCCTGGTGGCCATCGAATTGGTGCCGATAGGAGTCGTGATAACGAACAGCTTCAAAAGGGACATAGACATCTGGGCCAGGGGGCCTTTTTACTTCAAACCGACGTTGAAAAGTTACAGAGCAGTGTTTGAGAATTCAGACTTTCGTCTCGCGCTGAAGAACTCGCTGATCGTCGCGACCAGTTCCATGGCCGTGTCGGTGTTCTTCGGTTCGATGGCTTCCTTTGGACTGGTAAGGTTCCGTTTCAGAATAAACACGTTCTTGATATTTCTTATCCTGATGCTGAGAATGATTCCTCAGATCACCCTTGCCCTTCCTTTCTACATCCTTTTCAGAAACCTTGGGCTGAAAGACACGGTGATGGGACTTGCAGTGGCACACACAAGCTTCAATCTACCCTACGTGATAGCGCTCCTCTTACCCTTCTTCGCGAGCATACCAAAAGAGTACGAAGAAGCCGCAAGGGTGGACGGTTGCAAACCTTTTTCGATCTACTGGAGGATATTCTTCCCGCTCGCAGCACCCGGCATCGTGGTGGCAGCAGTTTTCGCGTTCCTGATGTCCTGGAACGAGTTCCTCTACGCTCTGGTTTTGAGCGGGCCAAGATCAAAAACCGCTCCTATCGTTGTGAACGCCTTTCTGGGCCAATACGCGCCATTGTGGGGACAGCTTTCTGTAGGTGCGACGATCATGCTCATTCCCGTGTTCGCCATCACGCTGGGATTTCAGAAATACATCATAAGGGGTCTATCGAGCGGAGGGCTGAAAGGTTGATGGAGGTGAGCGGATGAAACTGTTCCTGGACAGTGCGAAGCTGGAAGAGATAAAGTACGCCATCGAAAAATGGCACATCGATGGGATCACCACGAATCCGAGACATCTGTTCGCCGCGAACATGACCGTGGAACGGTTTGCAGAGGAAATCAAGAGGATCGTTGAGGGTACCGATATAAGCGTCAGCCTTGAGGTGAACCCCCACCTCAAAACCGCCGACGAGATAGTCGAAGAAGCCAGACGCCTGGCATATCTCAGTCCAAACTTCGTCATCAAGGTGCCGGCCACCGAGGCCGGCTTCGAGGCGCTCGCGCGTTTGGCGAAACAGGGTGTGAAAGTGAACATGACGCTGATCTTCACTCCGTTCCAGGCACTTCAGGCGGCGAGACTCGGAGCCCATTACATAAGCGTTTTTGTGGGCTGGAAAGAGGAGAGGGGCGATTTCGACGCTGAGCTGGTGTCGAAGATCGTGAAGATAATCAAAAACTACAACTTCTCGTCCAAAGTCCTGGTCGCTGCGATCAGATCTGCGAAGCACATCGTTGACGCCGCCCTCGCCGGTGCGGACATCGTCACGGCATCCTGGGAAGTCTACAAGAGATGTTTCGAAAATCCATACACGCAGATGGGTCTGGACATCTTCTGTAACGCCTGGAACGAGCTTTACAGGAAGGGAGGGTCCTGAATGGTGGATTTCTTGGTACACAGAGACGGCGATCATGTGGGCGTGGCGGTCAGAGACATCAAGAAGAATGAACACGTTTCCGGAAAGACCGTCGATGGGCAGTTCAGTTACGAGCTCGACGCGGTTCAGGACATCCCCCTGGGCCACAAGATTGCGCTGAGGGACATCCAGAAGGGTGAGAAAATCATCGAGTACGGCGAGATCATCGGCGTGGCGACTGACAACATCGCTAAGGGCGCGCACGTTCACGTACACAACATTCGAAGTTTGAGATGGGGGTGATCGGAATGAAGAGAGAAATACTGGCCTACAGACGACCCGATGGTTCAGTCGGTGTGAGAAACTACGTTCTGATACTTCCCATAGATGACATATCAAACGCGGTGGCCGAGGCGGTTGAAAAAGTTGTGAACGGCACTCTCGCGATCCCACATCCTTACGGTAGATTGCAGTTCGGAAAGGATCTGGAACTGTTCTTCAAAACTCTGATCGGGACGGGCCTGAATCCGAACGTGGCAGCCGTGGTCGTTATAGGGGTAGAACCGAAATGGACTTGCAAGGTGGCGGAAGAAATCGCGAAGAGTGGAAAATGGGTTGAAGCCTTTTGGGTGGAAGGTTTCGGACAGCTCAGAACGATCGAAAGAGCCGCGCGCACGGCAGTGAAGTTCGTGGAAGATGCAACGAACCTGAAGAGGGAAACGGTGGATCTGTCAGAGTTGATCGTGAGTTTGAAGTGTGGAGAGTCCGACACGACGTCCGGTCTGGGTGCCAACAGGGTTGTGGGCAGGTTCACGGAAAGGTTTCTGGAGATGGGTGGCACGGTGCTGTTCGGTGAAACGACGGAACTTACCGGTGCGGAGCACATCTTGATCCAGAGGATAAAGTCCGAACAGGAGAGACAGAAATTCATCCGGATGTTCGACGAGTACCAGCAGCTTGTGAAATCTCAGGGCGTGGACCTGCTCGGTTCACAGCCGACGCAGGGAAACATAGCTGGAGGGTTGAGCACAATAGAAGAAAAAGCTCTCGGTAACTTGCAGAAGATAGGGAACGCGATGGTGGACGGCGTGCTCGAGCCGGCAGAAAGACCACCAGCAAAAGGCCTTTACTTCATGAACACTTCTTCGGCTGCAGCCGAGGCGGTGACGCTCTTCGCAGCCGCAGGGGCCGCGATCCATCTGTTCCCGACCGGCCAGGGCAATCCCATAGGCAATCCGATCGTGCCCGTCATAAAGATCACCGCCAATCCGAAGACGGCGCAGTCCATGTCCGAGCACATCGATGTGGACGTCTCCGATCTGCTTCGGCTCAAGATCTCCTTGGACGAAGCTACGGAAAGATTGTTCAGCAGGGTCGTTGAAACTGCGTGTGGCAGATTCGTGAAGGCTGAAATCCTGAACCACAGAGAGTTCGTGCCGACCAAGCTCTATCCGAGTGCGTAGCGGGGTGAAGCGCATGAAGATGCTTGTAGCAGGAAAGTGGATCGACAGGGACAGAAAGATAGAGGTCCTTTTCCCCTACGACGGTAGTGTGGTCGATACGGTACCCGTGGCCGAAGAGGAAGACGTCGAGCGAGCCCTGGAAAGTGCCGTAGAAGGTGCACAGTTGATGCGCAATCTCTCCGCCTATGAAAGATCCACGATTCTGAAGCGCACGGCGGATTTGATCCGTCAGAACGAGGCAAAGTTCACTGACACGATCGTTATGGAGGTTGGAAAGACAGTTAAGGAAGCACGAGCCGAAGTGGTGAGGACGGCCGAACTGTTCGAACTGTGCAGTGAAGAGGCGAAGAGGATACACGGAGAAACCATCCCCTTCGACTCGCTAAAGGGTTCAGAACACAAAACTGGTTACTTCGTGAGAGAACCGGCCGGCGTCGTCGTGGCGATAACACCGTTCAACGTACCGCTGGCACTGTGTGCTCACAAGATCGGTCCGGCCATCGCTGCAGGCAACGCCGTGATCGTCAAGCCGGCTTCCAAAACCCCTTTGAGCACACTCCTTTTGGGTGAGACGTTGCTCGAAGCTGGGCTACCGCCGCAGGCGCTTAGTGTTCTCACCGGACCGGGTGGTGGAGTGGGAATGAAACTGGTCAGAGACAGAAGGGTCCGTGTTGTGAGCTTCACGGGGAGCGTCGGCGTTGGAGAGGAAATAGCGAAGAACGCTGGACTGAAGAAGATTCTGATGGAACTTGGTTCTAACTCTCCCGTCATAATCACGAAGAGTGCAGACCTTCAAAAGGCTGTTAAGGCCGTGGTTTCCGGAGGTTACTCCATCGCAGGTCAGGTATGTATATCCGTCCAGAGGGTTTACGTTCAGAGGGAAGTCTTTTCAGAGTTCGTGGAGCTTCTGTTGAAGGCTGTGAAAGAATTGAAGGTCGGTGATCCGAAACTCGAAACGACGGACATGGGTCCCGTGATAGACGAGCAGAACGCACAGAGGATCGTGGAGTGGTTCGACGAAGCGATCCAGGCCGGCGCGAAACTCGCAACGGGTGGTCGAAGAAACTACACGCTCGTTGAGCCAACGGTCCTGCTCGAAGTTCCCGGGAAGACAAAGATCATGAGAGAGGAACTCTTCGGACCTGGTGTCGCCGTGAACAGCTTCGAAACGTTGCAGGAGGCCATAGACGAAGCGAACTCGACCCGTTACGGTCTTCAGGCTTCGATATTCACCTCCGATCTGTTCGAAGCGTTCGAGGCCATCAGAAAGTTGCAGTTCGGAGGCGTGCTGATCAACGAGGGCACCAGGTATAGGGCGGACTTCATGCCCTATGGTGGTTACAAAGACAGCGGCATAGGAAGGGAAGGCATGAGGTTCGCAATAGAAGAGCTCACAGAACTGAAGACGGTCGTGTTCGAAACCGGGAGGTGACGCGATGAACATCGAGACTTCGAGCGCCGGCTTTCGCGTGAAGCACAAAGACTTGATCCTCGAACACACTCTCGAAAGGCCCCTGATCCATTACGGACGCGGGACGGCGACTTACCAGATGTCGCACGGGAACTTCAGAATGGAAGACGAACTGTTCTGCAAGTACCCTGCAAAACGTTTCAGTGTGAACGAAAACGTTGTTTTGTTTGATGAAACGATAAAAATGAGTCTCACAGAGAAAGACGGAAAATTACACGTGAGATTCGAACCACTCCAGGATGGTTTCAACAGGCTCTGGTTCAGATTGCCCGCGTCGGAGAACGAGTTCGTCTACGGCTGTGGGGAGCAGTACTCTCACTTCAACCTCAGGGGCAGGAAACTACCCATCTGGGTTTCGGAACAGGGAGTGGGACGCAACAGGAAGGACCTGATCACACTGTTCGCGGACTGGGCTTACGATGCCGGGGGAGATTGGTACACGACCTACTATCCACAGCCAGTGTTCGTCAGTTCGAAAGGCTATTTCTGCATCGTGAACGGTTCTTCGTACATGGAGTTCGATTTCAGAAAACCGGACGTTTTTGAAATATGCGTCTGGCAGATGCCGATCGAGATCATCCTTTACAGAAGCGATGACTGGTCGGACCTCTTTGGAAAGTTGAGCGAGCTTCTGGGAACACAGCCCGTCCTTCCAGAATGGGTCCTGGATGGTGCGATCCTCGGCATTCAGGGCGGAACGAAAACGATGCTCGAAAAGATCGAGAAGATGTCAAAGAACGGTTTGAAGATGGCGGGCGTGTGGATCCAGGACTGGGAAGGAAAACGCGTGACGAGCTTTGGAAAACAGTTGATGTGGAACTGGGTTTACTCTGAAGAGTTGTATCCGAATCTGCCGAAAACCATAGAGGATCTGCACTCACAAAGAATCAGGGCGCTGGGCTACATCAATCCCTTTCTTGCACTCGAAGGATCACTTTACAGGGAAGCTTCAGCGAAGAACTATCTGGTGAAAAGATCGAACGGACAGGAATACCACATCGTTGTGACGACCTTCCCGGCGGCGATCGTCGATGTGACGAACCCTGAAGCGTTCGAGTGGCTCAAAGGCATCATCAAATCGAACATGATCGGAATAGGTCTGTCCGGCTGGATGGCAGACTACGGAGAATACCTCCCCACCGACGCCGTCCTGTCCAGCGGTGAGCCGGCGGAGACGTTCCACAACAGGTTCCCCGTGGAATGGGCGAGGTTGAATTATGAAGCTGTGAAAGAGAGCGGAAGATCCGATCTGGTCTTCTTCATGCGCTCGGGTTATCTGAACAGTTCCAGGTTCACCCCGCTCTACTGGCACGGAGACCAGCTGGTCAACTGGTCCGTGGACGATGGTATAGCTTCCGTGATACCTGCAAAGCTGTCGCTTTCCATGTGCGGAGTTTCTCAGATACATTCCGACATAGGCGGTTACACCACGCTCGCGAAAAACGTTCCAGAAATGATCAGGACGGTCAGAACGAAAGAGCTGTTCATGAGGTGGACCGAGCTGAGCGTGTTCGAACCAGTCATGAGGACGCACGAAGGTAACTGGCCGGACGAGAACTGGCAGTTCGATTCTGACGAAGAAACGATAAGGCACTTCGTCGAGATGACGGATCTTCATGTGAAATTGAAGAATTATTTCCTCGCGTGCCTGAAGGAATACCAGCAAAAAGGATTGCCACTCTTCAGGCCCCTGTTTCTCCACTATCCACACGAAGAGAGGTGCTGGACGGAACAGTACGAATTTTTGCTCGGCAGGGACATCCTTGTGGCGCCCGTGCTCAAACCGAACGTGGATAGATGGCAGGTCTATCTCCCGCAGGACGAATGGATACATTACTGGAGCGGTAAACTGCTGCGCGGTGGCGTGCACGAAGTCGAAGCGCCGATCGGTCGACCACCGTTCTTCATCAGGGCGGGGAGTGAGATGAAGTGGTGAAAGTAAAGGTCGGACTTGTTGGCCTGATGCAACCGAACTTTCGAGGCGACAAGGAAAGTGTCTACAGAAGGTGCGTGGAAGGTTTGAAAGAGCTTTCAGAAGAGCTCGGCTTCGAACTGTTTTCTTATTCGAAACTGCTGAGCGATGTGAACGAGGCGAAGAAAGCTAAAGAAGAGATCGAAAGCCAGGCTGTGGACTTTCTTCTGATTCTGAACGTTTCGTTCGCATCTGGTTATCTGGTACAAACTCTGGCTCAGACGGATGCATTCATAGGCCTGTGGTCCGTCCCAGAGCAATCGGATTCAGGCCCCTTGCCGCAGAACTCTTTCTGCGCAATGAATCTCAACGCGAGTTTGATGAAGCTCGCGGCCCCGCACAAAAAATTCAAATGGTTCTACGGTTACGCGGAGGAAAAACTTTTTCGTGAGAGATTTTCCATGACCATCAGGGCCCTGAGCGCCCTGAAGAATCTGAAAGATAAAAGGATCGTTCAGATCGGAGGTCACGCGCCAGGATTCGACAGTCTGGCGTACGATGCGGAAAGGATCAGAGAGATCTTCGGTGTGCACATCAAAGAAGTACCGTTCGAGACGCTGAAAGATCTCATGCAAAAACAGAAAGACGTTGAAGATGTCGTTGCGGACCTGAAACGGAGGCATGAAAGCATCGATTCGCTCTCCGAAAGAACGCTCGGTCCAGCCGCATCTCTGATAAGAACGCTCAGAGAAATCTGTGAAACTGAAAAGTGTGGAGCGATCGCACTGTTGTGCTGGCCCAGGTTCAGGAGCGAACTTTCCATGGTGCCGTGCGCTTCGATGGGTTACCTCAACGATGAAGGCTTCGTCGTGGCGTGCGAAGGGGATGTGCTTGGAGCCCTGAGCATGCTCGTTTTGAAACTCATCAGCAATCATCCAGCGATGCTCTTCGACGTTGTGAGCCTGGATCTGAAAGACGAGAGCCTGCTGTTCTGGCACTGCGGTGTTGGTATGAAGTCTTATTCGAACCGCCTGTTCATGAAGAAACATTTCAATCCGGGTCCTTACGATCCTGAGAAAGGCTGGCTGGAGGTGGCGCCGGTTTCGGAGATGGTGGTTGATCCGATGCCCGCGACCGTTCTGAGATTGACTGAGAACGGAACAAAAGCGTTCGTCTTCGAAGGCGAATTCCTCGGCGATGTGAAACCTTCCTTCGACGGCAGCAGGGGCTGGTTCTCCAACCTGAAGGACCATACGGGCAGGAAACTTCAAGTTCTGGACCTCGTGAACACGCTGATGTGTCACAGGCTGGAACACCACTTCGCGGTCGTGCGAGGCCACTGGGCGAAGCACCTGGTGGAGATGTTCCGGTGGCTCGGTGTAGAATTACTTGAGACGGTTCCATATTCGGAAAACAGCGTGTGTTGAGCGGGTGAAAAAATGAGGAAAGCGAAGAGACCCACGATCAAGGACATCGCATCGCTCAGTGGATATTCCATAAACACCGTGTCGAGGGCGCTGCGAGGAAGAGGCTACGTGAGTGCGGAGGCGAAGCAGAAGATCCTGCAGATCGCCGAGAAGATAGGTTATTACAAGGACAAGACGGCGCTCTCTTTGAGGAACCGTCAGACCAGGATCATAGGCGTCGTGATAGTCGACAATTCGAACCCGTTCTACGCAGACGTGTTGAGGGGTATAGAGGAAGTCGCGTACGCGGAAGGTTACGAAACGATCCTGGTCAACAGCTACCGCGATCCAGAGAGGGAGAAGGTTGCACTCATAAGGTTGATCGAACGGCGTGTCGATGGTCTGATAATCACCTCGACGCAGCAGAACTGGGACTTTCTGCTCTGGGTTCGAAACACTGGAATAAACGTGGTCCTGGTTGGTTCACACCATGAGGGCTTGCTCTCCGTCAGGCCGGACGACATCAAGGCAGGCTATCTGGCTGCAAAACATCTGGTGCAGATGGGTCACAGAAAGATCGTGATGCTGAACTCCCTGCCGCACAAGTTCACATCTCAGATGAGGTTGAAAGGCTTCCTGAACGGCGCGGGTGATGAGGCACAGGTCCGCGTGATAAATTCTGCGGAGGGTTTCGAAAATGCCTACCGAACGTTCGAAGATTTCCTGAAGAACCTGTGGAGTGGAGAAACGGCGGTGTTCTGCTACAACGACATCTTCGCCTACGCGGCCATAAAGTGTCTGAACGATCAAGGGCTTCGAGTTCCGGAAGATATGAGCGTCGTTGGGGTGGACGATCTGGTCTTTTCATCGATAGTTTCACCCCCTCTGACCACCGTGAGGATAGACAGGTTCCAGCTCGGTAGAACCGCGTTCCAGGGTGTTCTCGGCAGGCTGGACCGGGAAGAAACGATCGTTGATGTCGAGCTGGTCGTGCGCAACAGCGTGAAGCGCATCGGTTGATGTTCGAATCTGACTCTCAATCATCGGGGGGTAGAGTATGAAGAAAGACGAATATTCCTTCACACAGGTTGAACCAGGTGTTTGGCACATCATTGATTACAGGAAAGACAGTATGTACCTGGTCGAAGGGGAACGTGAAGCGCTCCTCATCGATACCGGCATGGGTGAAGGGGACCTGAAGGCTCTCGTCAGATCGATCACGAAGAAACCTTTGTCCGTGGTGATCACCCACGCACACTGGGACCACATCATGCAGGCAGACCAGTTCGAGAAGGTTTACCTCAACCACAGAGACCTTTCCATAATAGAACTGTTCAAACTGAACGTGCCAGTGCAAAGGTTCATGGACGTGAGGGAAGGGCACGTCTTCGATCTCGGTGGGAGGTGCCTGGAGGTCTTCGAAGTGCCCGGTCACACACCCGGCTCCGTAGTGCTGATAGACAGACAGAACAAGCTTTTGTTCAGCGGGGATGCGATCGGCGCGGGGCACACGTGGATGCATCTTCCAGGTTGTCTATCCCTCGCGGTTTATCTTGAGAGTCTCGAGAAGCTTTTGCAGACCGATGGCTTCGAGAAGATATACCACGGTCATCTCACCGAGTCGAAAATTTTCGATGTTCAGCACCTCAAAGACCTGATCGAGGCGGTTCGGCTGGTCGTCGAAGGAAAGCTGGTGGGTCAACCTTACAACTTTGGCAATTTCGAAGGGCTCTACGTCACCCACCGCTCTGCGGTGCTGGTGTACGATCCAGACAACGTGAGGTGAAACCGCGCGGATACAATCGTTCCTTCGTGGGGGGTGTGTTTTGTGGAGAAAGAAAGGCTGAGTCTGAAAACCAAGATCGGTTACGGTATTGGGGATCTCTACGGAGGAGGAGCCTTCATAATCATCGGTACCTACTATCTCTACTTCCTCACGGATGTGATGCGCATCAATCCGGCACTGGCTGGAACCGTGATCATGGTGAGCAAGATCTGGGACGCCATCACGGACCCCATCATGGGCATCATCTCTGACAAGACCAGAACCAGATTCGGCAGGCGCAGACCTTATTTCTTGATAGGCATCCCTCTCATCTTCCTCTCCTTCTTCCTGATGTGGTACGTTCCCAATTTTCACAGCGAGTTATCGCGCTTTTATTACGCACTTTTCAGTTACATCTTCTTCGCCACGATCATCACGATGGTCATGATTCCATACAACGCGCTCGCACCCGAGCTGACCATGGATTACAGCGAGAGAATCTCTTTGAATTCTTTCAGGATGTTCTTTTCGATGCTTTCTTCAGTCCTGTGCGCCATACTGCCGCTGGAGATCGTCAAACGCTTCCCATCCCCCAGAACAGGCTTCACGGTGATGGGCACCTTCTTTGGAGTCTTTTTCGCACTGCCTTTCATACTGGTCTTCACCGCCACGAGAGAAAGGCCAGAATTCTGGAAGGAAACGAAGTTCAGTTTCAGGGAAAACTTCATCGAACCGTTCAAAAACCGCAGCTTTGTCCAAGTCCTTTTGATGTATCTGTTCTCTTTTTTGAGTATGGACGTCATCATGAGCATCTTAGTGTACTACATGACCTACTATCTGAACAGGGGGCAGATCACGAACCTCACCCTCGGGACACTGCTCATCTCTGAGATTCTCTTCATTCCATTCTGGTCGGCGCTGGGGAAAAAATTTGGAAAGAAGACCGCCTTCATACTCGGCCTGACGGTATGGATCGTTGCGATGCTCTTCAGCTTCGCGATACTACCGACGAGCCCAACGTTCGTCATCTATCTGTTTGCAGCGGTGGTGGGTGTTGGAACCAGCTCCGTGGTGGTCATGATCTACTCGATGTTCGCGGACATACCGGATACGGACGAGCTCAGGAGTAGTCAGCGCCGAGAAGGAATCTACTCAGGATTGTTCACCTTCATGAGGAAACTCAGCTCCGCGGTGGGACTGTTCTTGATATCTAACATCATCGCCCTGGCGGGTTACATACCACCGAAGGAAGAGATCGTCGATGGAGTGAAAAAACTCGTTCAGCAACCGCAGAGTGAATCGTTCATTATGGCTTTGAGATTCTTCTTCGCGTTGCTCCCGGTGGGATTGTTGTTGCTGAGTCTGTTCGCAGCGCTCAAGTATCCTTTGACGAAATCCGTGCACGAGAAGTTGAAGACGATCCTGGAGATGAAGAGAAAAGGAGAGGAATTACCACAGGAGATGGCGAAGGAAGAAGAACATCTGAAAAAGCTCCTGCTCGGGGAACGATAAGGTTGTACAACGGCGTTCGTTTCGGTTCACGATCGATCCTGCTGGACCCGGGGATCAACGCACCGAAGATCTCGATTGAAGAACCACCGGGTCAGGGACGTTCTTCAGGAATTTTTGAGACAAAGCCCGACCAGCTCGTTCACATTCGCCGTCGCGAGGCAGATCGCCGTGTCCACCGCGTCGTGATAGATCTTCACTTCTTCATTTTCCAGGACGGCTCTTATTGGAAAAACGACGTTGTTCCTGAAACCTCCACTGATTTCGTATTCTGTTTCAGGTGCCAGGATGGACTGTTCGTGTACGCCCAGCACCTTCGTCGGATCTTCCAGATCCAGAAGCATGACACCTGCGCTGTAGCGCTTGGTCCATTTGTCTTCCCAGCCGTTCTTGCCCCTTGACGGATCGACATCGACCGCGTGGAATATCACCAGCCAGCCTTTGTCCGTTTCGATAGGTGGCGCCCCAGGCCCCACCTTGCAGTTAGCAAAAGACACATCTTCCACAGCCAAAAGCAGTTTGCTCTCTCCCCAGAACCGAAGATCCGGCGAAAAGCTGATCCAGATGTCGAACCTCTCCATTCCCAGCCTTCCGTACATGGGGAACGGTTTTTCGAGTCTCACGTGGTAACCGTTTACTTTCCTTGGAAAGAGTACGATGTTTCTGCTGTCCGGTGTAGAAAGATGTATCAATTCGAAGTTCTTGAAATCTTCCGTGCTCGCGATGCCCGCCCTGATACCGTGAAACGTGTCGAGTGCGAAGGTCATGAGAAGTTTTCCTTCCAAGACCACCAGCCTGGGATCGTAGATCCTGATCGCGTCCGGTTCATCAACGAACATGGGCAAAGGTTCGGACGAGACTTCCCATTCGATTCCATCTTCACTGAACGCAAGTCCCAAGTTGGTACCTTCGATTCTCTGTTCCTCAAAAGATCCATAGTCGTTGCGAAACACCATGACATATCTTCCACCGTATTTGCACACGCCGGGGTTGAAGACCAGCGCTGAAGGGTACGGCACATCCTTTCTCGTCAGTATGGGATTGCCGGAATGTCTCTTTACTCCTGCATAAGATCTCAGTTCACCCACCGTTTCGGCTGCATCAGTTGAAGAAACTTTTGAACGTTGAACACCAGTTTCACCTACTGGGAAGATTAAACAGTTTGAACATCGAACCAGCAAAAGATCGATTTCAGTGGATAACTTAAATCGTACGGCTATTTAGATGCTTGTGGTCAATACAGCTCGGGTTTTGTCTGCTATTTAAAGTTCTCACGGGATGATGACCTGGTTCGTCGTTTGACAAAAACGTTACTGTGGTTTTATCATCATATTGGTTAATGGGGGATAACTAATGGAGGGGCCGTTTTGCTCACAGAACTGGAAGCGACGATACTGAGACTGATAAGAGACAATCCCGGCATTTCCAGGCTCGACATAGCCAGGAAGCTTTCCATCAGCAAACCACTGGTGACGAACGTCGTGGCAAGGTTGATCAAAATGGGCCTGGTGGTCGAATCTGGAACGAGGAAGATGCCGGCCGGTAGGCCAAAGGTGTCGCTGAAGTTCGTGCCCGATGCCTGGTACTGCGTCGGTATCGAACTGGAAGAACGTTACTTCGAACTGATCGTCACAGACCTGTCAGGTCGCATCGTCCACTCGGAGCAGGAGAAGATCGACAGTTTGCAGAAAGATCAACTCATTGATCTGTGCCAGGAGAGAGTGGAACGCTCGCTCGAAAAAAACAGTTTGCCGAAGGAGAAGATCCTCGGTGTGGGCATAGGCATAGCAGGGATGGTGGATCCGACGAGTCGTGTGGTGAGGACCGCACCAGCGCTCGGTCTGACGAACTTCGATCTTGCATCCGTTCTGACAGAGAGGTTGAACCTGAACGTGATCGTTGTGAACAGGGTGAAGGCTGCCGCACTGGCCGAACACCGCGTGGGTGCTGCAAAAGGCGCTCAGAACGTTCTCTTCGTTTTCATAGACAGCGGTCTTGGCTCCGCAGTTCTACTGAACGGGAAGATATATGAGGGCTTTTACGGCAAGGCGGGGGAGTTCGGCTGGATGGTCACAGACCTGGATCGTTCAGAGCCTGAGCTTTGTGAAATCGAAGATTTCGGGCATCTGGCAAGACGTTTTTCTGGACACGCGATCACGATCAGACTGAAAGATGCGAAGGTGAACGTCGAAGACATCTTCGATGTGCAAATCGACGGGAAATTCGAGTGCCTGTTGATCAGTGGTCTGAGGCACGTCGCCGCGGCCCTTGCGAACGCGATACTGCTTTTCGATCCACAACAAATCGTCATCAAGGGCAGGATCGGGCACAAACATTACGAACGCATCGTCGAAATAATGATACCAACTTTGAAGCAAATCCTTCCATCCCAGTTCCACGAGAATCTGAATCTGCACAAAGGCTTGATCGAAGATTTCGACGTTGCGCTTGGAGCCGTTTTTGCCGTTCAGCAGAGGTTCATGGGACTGTGATTCGAATCTTCAGGGAGGAGGTGTTTGTATGAAGAGGTTGCTGGTCGTTCTTCTGGCAGTCGCTGCGATATCGATCTTTGCAGACACCGTGCTCATGTGGTTCACCGATGGGCCTGATTTCGACCTCATCACGGCTCAGACTGAAAGGTTCACGAAGCAAACGGGTGAAAAGGTGGTGATACTGAACCTGCCCTACTATCTGGAGTACAAGCCCAAACTTGCCGCGATGGCGAAGGCTGGCTCTCCACCGGACGTGGCGAGAGAAACGGATCTGCTCCCGTGGGTGGATTACGCGATCGATCTGAAACCGCTGGTGGAGAAATACACAGGGATGAAGTTCGAAGAATGGCTCGAAAACGTGTCCTTCTACAAAGCAGGTTTCAAGAAGCTCTACGAGAAGTACAACAAGGTCGTTGGTATCCCCTACACGTCTGACGCGCACGCAATCTTCTACAACAAAGAGATCTTCAGAAAGGCTGGCATCGAACCGCCCAAGGACAGGCCGTGGACCATCGACGAGTGGTACGCAGCCATGAAGAAGATCAAGCAGAGCGGTGCGGCGAGGTACGCGCTGGTTTACGACTTCAGTCCTTACAGGTTCTCGAACTTGCTGTACGTGTTCGGTGGAGGCATATGGGACAGGGAAGGAAAGAACATCATAATCGATTCGAAGGAATCCATCGAGGCGCTCGAGTTCTTCGTGAAACTGCACGACGAAGATCTGATACCCAAAGCCGTCTGGTTGACGGGTGATGCCCCTGCAAAATACTTCCAGAACGGACTCGCAGCGATGTACGTGTCTGGAACCTGGATGCTCGCACAGTTCAGAGAACAGTTGAAGTTCGACTGGGGCGTGATCATGTGGCCGTACAAACGTGAGCGCGCCGTGATGACCGGAGGAAAGTACATCGTGCCGTTCACCGAGAAGGGTGCCGCTCTGGCGTTCTTCCTGACGAACGAGGAGAATCTGGCCGAGTTCGCGGGCAAGCTCTACCTCATACCGGATCGCAAGGATCTGGCCGACAAAGTCAAGATCGAAGATCCGTTGATCAGTGAAGTGTACGCCGTCGTTATGAAGGATCTGGCCGAATCGACACGCGGTAGTATGGTGCCCGACTGGTACGATCCCGACACCGCGGCGATCGTTCAGGCCAACAGAACGGTGATAAACGACCACATCAAAGCCGCGATAGCGAAAGAGAAGACACCGGAGCAGGCCTTCAAAGAACTGGCCGCGATACTGAGAAAAGCCGCTGGAAAGTGATTCAGAAGGGCCCGGGCAGCACGCCCGGGCTTTCAAAGGAGTAGATGGGACTTGAAGAGACAGTACTACGCCTGGTTTTTCCTGTTACCGAACCTTGTCATATTCACGATCTTCGTCGTTACACCGGCCCTGAGCAGCTTCTACTTCTCCTTCACGGACTACGACATGCTCAGGTTCTCGGGAAAATTCGTGGGCCTTTCGAATTTCCGTTACCTGTTCGGCGCCGAAAGCGGTTTTCCAAAGATCTTGTTGAGGACCTTCATTTACTCTGCCATGGTGGTTCCACTCGCGTTCTTCACCTCTCTGTTCCTTGCGGTGATAACGAGTTCTGACCTCATCAAAGGCAGGGCTTTTCTGAGGGCGCTGTTCTACTGGCCCTGGTTGCTATCTCCATCGATAATAGGCGTTTCCTGGAAATGGTTTCTCGACTACGATGCCGGTTTGATCAATATACTCCTTCTGAAGAACAATCTTTCACCGATTCCCTGGCTTCTGGATCGAAGGCTCGCCTTTCTGAGCGTCGTGCTGGTCACGGTCTGGAACGTCGCAGGTTATTTCATGGTCATGTTCAATTCGGCATTGACAGCCATTCCGACGGAAGTTTACGAAGCGGCCGCCTTAGACGGTGCAGGCCGATGGGTGAGGTTCTGGAAGATCATCTTCCCGTTGCTCAGACCCACAGCTGTACTGGTACTCGTTCTGAGCACGATCATGTCGATGAGAAGCTTCGAGATCATCTACGTGTTCACCGCGGGAGGTCCTGGAACGGCCACCACCGTGCTTGCGCAGAAGATTTATTACACGGCGTTCCTCGAACGCAAGCTTGGCATGGCTTCAGCCATGTCTGTGATCCTGTTCGCGATCCTGGTGACACTATCGTTACTTCAGTTCAAGATCCTGGAGGAAGAAGTATGAAAAAGGCGCTGCTGATCGTTCTGAACGTTTCAGTTTATCTCTTCGCTTTTTTGTACATCTCACCCATCGTCTGGACGATCTTTTCGAGCTTCAAAGAGGAAAAAGATCTGTTCTCATGGCCTCCGAAGCTGATCAGCCAACCCACACTCACCAACTTCGTTCAAGTGCTGCACAGGACTCAGTTCGGCCTGTTCTTCAGAAATTCTTTCGTGGTTTCTCTGTCGGCCACCCTCGTGACTGTGTTGATAAGCGTGATGGGAGGGTACGCACTGGCTAAGTACCAGTTCAGATTCAAAAACTACGTTTCTACGTTCATCCTCTCCACGCTCATGATTCCACTTCAGGTCATCATGGTGCCGATCTATCTGGTACTGTCCAAGCTCGGCATGATAAACACACTGTGGGGACTCATCATACCACCAGCGGCAACACCGACGGGGATCTTTCTCGCGCAGAAGTACATGATCTCCGCGATACCTGATTCCGTTATAGAGAGTGCGAGGATAGACGGTGCCAACGAGTTTCAAATCTTCTTCAGGATCGTTCTGCCCCTATCGCAACCACTCGTCGCCGCGCTTGCCGTGCTGTCTTTCACCTGGCGATGGAACGATTTTCTGTGGCCACTGATCGTCGTGGGTTCACCGAAGCTCTACACGATACAGCTCGCGCTCGGTACGTACGCGGGCGAGCACATCGTGCAGTGGGGTCCCTTGCTGGCCATGACGGTTCTGTCCATGGTACCGGTTCTGATCGTCTTCATCGCCCTGCAGAAATATTTCGTCAAGGGCATCACGACGGGTGCGATCAAGTGAGGGATGAAGATTGAAGTACACTTTCCTGAACAATTCCATCGTTTATGAGCACGAAATTCCAAAAGAGTACGTTCTGTCAAACCTGGAACTGACCATGATTCTGAAAGATGGAATGCCACATCGGTTGTTCTCCTCAAAGAGTGGCCTTTTGATCGAATTCCTCAACATCGAACTTCAACGACCAGCCAAATGCTCCCTCTGGCCGAACGGATGTGAGTTCGAGAGTGGAAGGGCGAGCTGGAAGATCTTCACTTCAGCCTTCAGTCGATCGATCCTGTGGGAGATCGCGGGGACGAAGAAACTGTCGATCGAATTCAAAGCCCCCTTAGAGAAGGAGTTCAAAGTTCCGTTCGGTGCAACCTACAGCTTCAGAAGTCCGCTCAGCGTCGCGGTGAACGGCTCTGAAATGAACATCTCAGGGCTCGTGACGATCGAAACACTCAACTGCAGGATCGAAAATTTTCAAAGAAAAAACGACAGATCGTTCAAATTCGAACTGACAGCTGAAGAAGGTAAAAATTTGAAGATTCGCTTCACCACCGAGAAATCAAGCCACGATGAGCAGAAAGAGAACCTCGCTTACAACGAGTTTTTGAAAAGGCACGTTCCTGAAAATGTGAACGAGCCGGTGAGGAGTCTCGCCCTCTTCGCACTCCACACGGCGCTCAGCAACTGGAAAGATCTCGGGGAAAATTTCGCCTTCGTCGCGGGTGTGAACTACTCTTTCCCGCCGAGAACCTACTTCAGAGACTCTTTCTGGACCTGTCTGAGCGTTCTCGGTGTGAGGACCGATCTGGTGAGGAATCAGATTCTGACACTGGCCAGCGCCGTCCACGACGATGGTTGTCCCAGCGGCGTCATGTTCCTGACGGAAGAAGAGAAGACCTTGCTGAGGGAACTAAGGAGAGAAAACCGTACGATAATGGAGAACGTCAGGTACAACAACGACTGGTGGAGTGACCATCACGATTCTGGCTTTCTCTTCGTGCTGTTGCTGTCAAAGTACGTGAACGTCACTGAAGATGTTTCGATCCTTAAAGAGCGTGTCGATTCTGATACCCTCTTGGACAAAGTGGTCAAGGTCCTAAGACACGCTGAAAAGTTCGTTCGAGATGACCTTTTCATGAAACCCTTCGATTGCAAAGACTGGGCCGACAACGTGTTCAGGAACGGATACGTCAGTTACGATGCCGCGCTCCACGTCGCGGCACTCAGGGAAGCTTCGAAACTGCTCTCGCTTTCTGGCATGCACGAGACCGCGAAGCGTTTCGAGGAGGACTATCTGAGGGCAAGAAGGCGGTTCAACGGGGTCCTCTTCGACGATGGAAAGGGTTACTTCGTCGATTTCATCGGTAGTTACGTTGAAGATCACATCAGCCTGGACACGGTGGTTTCGATCGTCTTCGATGTTGCCGACGAGCGAAGAGCCATCTCTTCTCTTTTGAAGATGGAGCAGTTTCTGGAAACGAGGAACAACCACCAGCAGCCTTACGGAGACTGGGGTGTGATGACTGTCTGGCCCCACTACAGAAAGAGATCGCATCTGTTTGGAAAGAGCGCGTTTCCTTACAGGTACCACAACGGGGGTTGCTGGCCGTATCTGAGCTGTGCGTACGCGCTGGCGAAGGCCCGATTCGGTCTGGATTACACCTATCCTCTGCTCAGCTGGTGGAGATACTCGCTCGAAAGGGGCTGGGTGAACCTGGTCGAGTACTACTCACCGTGCTTTCATAGAGGGTCGCTGCATCAGGCCTGGAGCGGTTACGCTGCGGCCGTGATCTCACAGATCGAACGAGGAGAAACGGAGGTGTCGAAATGGTAGAGAAGTGGAACCACTTTCCAGTTTACATGTGGGCGGGCCCTGGAACGATCAGGATAAACAGGGTGAAGTTTCCTGGCACGGCGATCGATGAAAAGGTGCACATCGAAGGAGGCCTGAAGATCGGGGCGAGGCGGTTGAACCAGATGGGCTACAACTGGGCCTACTGCACGTACAACTGGGGCTTTCCACCCGAGATCGAGAAGGAAGACCACGAGTACTTCAAACGCACGGTCTCAGAGTACCACGAAGAAGGATTGAAAGTCTTCGGATACGTGCAATTTTCGAACGTCGTCTTCGATGGTTCTCACGTGACGAAGAGATGGTACGCGATGGATCAGTACGGAAACAAGATCAACTACTACTCGGGACGGTATCTGACCTGTCCCACGGACGGAGAGTGGAGGCAACATCTGGCTGAGATCGTGAAGGGCATAGTCGAAGCCGGGGCCGACGGAGTCTTCTTCGACAACGTGTTCGGTTCGTGGTTCGGTTTCAGACCGTGCTACTGCGACAGATGCCAGAGACAGTTCAGAGAGTTCGCGGAAGGTTTGGGCTTCAAAGTCAAAGGCATCCCTGAGTACCTATCTGAGAACGTTGAGTCGAGGGCTTATCTGATCTGGCGAAGAAGAGTGCTTTGGGACACCTTGAGCCAACTTTCAAAGCTTGCGAGATCGATCAATCCGAACGTGATCATCTCTTCGAATTCGTTCGAAGCGTGTCTGAGCAAACTCGCAGTCATGGCGGGTGTGGACTTGAGGGATGCCTTCAGGGTGCAGGATCTGGTCATGATAGAGAACCACCAGCTTCCGAGAAAGTTTCAAAACTTGCAGATTTTCAACACGATGACCTACAGGATCGCACACGCGCACTCCAGTGGGAAACCAGTCACTTCGGTACCCTACATGCTCGGCATAGGTGCAGACGCAGTCTATCCCATCAGAAACTATCTGCAGGGAATGGCAGAAGCCTACGCCAACGATTCGATCATGGTTTTGAAAGGCACCGAATATTTCCACAACGGTCGATGGACGCTCCTCACGGCCGACGAGTTCGAAAACGTTCGGAAGCAGATCGCAGATTACCACAGCTGGTTCAAAGGCGAAAACGGTGTCTGGAAAGACTGCTATGGAAAGAAGACCGGCAAGATCGCGATCTTCCATCCTTACGATTCGCTCACGTTCCACTGGGAGAGAACGTATTTGCCCTTCTTCGCGGCGCAGCACGAACTGATCAGGCACGGAATAGATTACAGGGTCGTGTGGGACAACTTCGACGGTGTGGAAATCTTACTGGTACCACCCATATTCGAAGAAACCGAGCTCGAGAAGATCAAAAACTTTGGTGGGAAGAAGATCTTCTTGGGTTATTCACCTTTCGGGAACGAGAAGATCGTCTGGAAAGAAACCTACGATAGGCTCGTTCAGAGCGTCAAAACAGAAGAGCAGCTCATGCTCGAGCAGATACTTTCCCTGCTTAACTTCTCTGCGTACTTCAACGATCCGAACTGGAGAAAGAGGATGGAGAAGGCCAACTTTCTGTTCTTCAACTATTTGAACTACTGCTATACCTTCTCGCATCCGTTCGAAGCGGAAGAACTGATCGAACTGGTGAAACCGTACCAGGCATGGTCGATCGAATCCGACGGTTTTCTCATCGTCAGCAGTTTCGAGCGCGACGGAACACTGAAAATCCACGTGGTCAACCTGGAGGACAGACAGGTGAACTTGGATCTGATCCTTCCGAAAAACTGGCGCGTGGAGAAAGTTGAAAGCTACAATTACGAAGGATCCTTCGTCCACAGGATCTACTCAGTGACCACATGAAGTTCTTTCAGTCTTCGTGGTACGCTTGAAGAACCATTCTATCAGAATCGGCTGAGAGAGGAGCGTGAAAGAGAGTCCAAAACCGATGCCGAGGATGAGCAAAAGCGAAACGTTTCTGAACAGGGCAAGCTTCGAAAAGCTGAGGACGCAGAAACCTCCGATCAATCCCAGCCCGTTGGCGAGTACCGGCATGGAGATGTTCTTCACGGAGGCAGAAACGTCCCTCGTCCTTCTCATATCGTGTGCGAGGTGGATCGAGTAATCGACCACCAATCCCACGAGGATGCTGGCAACGATGGATGTGGCCACGTCGAGTCTCAGCCCCAGCAGCGCGATGAAAAAGAAGTTCAGAATCGCGGTGAGCAGAACGGGAACGACGATCAGCAAGGAGAGAAGGACGTTTCTGAACGCGAACAGGACCGAGCCAAAGATCAGCAGCAAAGAGACAGACAGGCTCTGAGCCTGACTGGTGACGATGCTCGCATTGATCTGATCCACGATGAACGCCGCACTCGCAACGGTGAAGTGGTAATCTGGATAATTCTTCAACACCTGTGTGATCCTGTTCTTCAGTTCTCCGGCCTTCCTGTAAGCTTGCTCCGTCATGTTCACGACGATCCTGACCGTCTTGCCGTCGGCCACGAAGTAACGTATCGCAGGCTGAAAACGTGACAGCAGCACCAGACTCGGTACGGGATAGCTCACGGGGAACTGAACCGACGATACACCTTCAATCTGGCGCAGCTCGTTCAGAAGTTCTGAGATGAGCTGAGAATCTTTCGCCGTGAAGAGGCTCTCTTTCTCGACCATGATGTACACAGGCTCTCTGTAAGAAAACTGCTTCGTGAGGATGTCCAGAGCTCTTCCGACATCGCTGCCCTTGGAGAAATAAGAAGCCTGGTCCATGCCGACTTCTATCCGTGACAGAGATAAAAACGTCACCACAACCAGGATCAACGAAACCATCAGCAGGACGCGTCCAAGCCTTTCATTTCCGAACCCGAGCAGGACCGTTCGGTGCTGGACGGCTCTCTCTTCGCGCAGAAGTTCGTAGCCAGAGGTGAACAGGATGAGAAACACGAGTGCGAGACCCGAAGAGACCATGAGTCCAAGATGCTTGAAAGCTGTTATCTCAACGAACAGGAAAGAGAGAAAGCCGACGCAGGTGGTCAACATGGAAAAGAAGATCGGTCTGAACATCTCTTGTCTCACCCGATCTTTGAACCTCACCACGCCGTTGTAAAAGTGTAGCCCGTAAGCCGAACCGATGATGAGCAGGAAGCTCACACACATGACGCTCATCGTGTTGAGCTCGATACCGGCCGAACTGACCACAGCGTACACGATCAGATTCGCTTCGACTGGTATCAAAAGTGAAACCAGGCTCGCCTTCAAAGATCTCGTCTGCAGATAGAAGATGAGCAGTATCACCAGAAAAGTGATGGCCGGATAGATGGAGATCTGATGGATGATCTCGCGGAAAAGGTGTTTGTTTATCACAAGCTGGCCGAAGGCGAGGGCGTTCAGATCTTGAAAATCGTTCAAAACCTTCTCTATCTCACTCAAAGCCTTGTCCTCGTTGTAGCCTGGACTCAGCGTGCAGTGCAAGAGCACGTACCTTGCATCCTTCGAGATGAAGGAGCTCGCTTCGGGATCGGTGAGGATCTCTTCGTCGAGTTTCGAACCATCGAAGTAAGGTTTCCTGAAGCTGTAGTTGAGGACGCTGAGCACGTTTTTCACGCAGGGAAGGTTGGAAAGTTGGTTCTGAAGTTCGTTGAGTCTGAGCAGCGCCTGGGCTGCTAAAAAACCTTCAGGATGGTGTGCGAGCACCACGAATTGAGATCCATCGTTGAATTTCTTTACGATCTTGAAAAAGGCCTTCAGCTCTTCGTTGTCTATCTGCTCTATACCGGCCCTGGAACTGTATCCTGGCAGAAAGACAAAATAACTGGCGTTTATGCGCGCCTTGAAGTAGATGATCACACCTGAAACCACACAGACGATCAAAAACAAAACTGTGAACGCGTACCTTCGTAGCCACACGGATCTCATTCTACTCATGACAGTTTTCATCGACGTTTCTCTCTCGACAAAAATGTTCACCAGGTGCGTTTCGTTCTGATCAGTTCCCAGAGCTGTTTGGCGAGCTGTGGAGATCGTTCGTTCACACTGCTCAGAAAATCGAGCATGGCTGAACTATCCAGTTTGGAAACGAGTTCAGCGAGCGTTTCAAGACTCAAATAACCTTCCTCGAGCCACCGCATGATCCTGTCCACGTCGAGCGTCAGCGATGGCAGGGTGGTTTTCACTGTCAGACGAGACTGCACGATCCAATTCGGCATTCTGCCACGGTAGTTGTAGTTGGACACGAGTTGGGACCAGATCGGGGCAGCGTTGGCACCCCCCGTGAGGTTTTCACCGTCCACGGCCACCGCCATGATGAAGGTTTGATCACCCCCGACGAACCAGGCCGTTTTGGAAGAAGTGCCCGTCTTGCCAGCAACGGGAACCTTCTGCCGTGCGCGCACGCCGGTTCCCCTCTCGACGACCTCACGCATCACATCGAGCAAGACGGCCGAAGATTCCATGGGACTGAGTTTCCTGGCCATGACAACGTTGATAACCCTCACAGAAGCTTCGTAAACTGTTCTTCCGTTGGGATCCTCGATGTGCTGCACGATGTACGGTTTCAGAACGGCACCGCCGTTGAAGATGGCCGCGTATGCTTTCAAAACTTCCTCCGGTGCGGTTTCGAGCGTGCCGAGGGCGATCGTCATATCGTTCGGATAATAACCTTCGATCTTCAACTCGTTCTTGAGAAAATCGATCACCTTTTCTCTTCCGAGCTGCATGAACAGATTCACCGAAGGTACGTTCAGAGAATCGATGAGCGCCTGCCTCATCGTGACGACGCCTCGGTAACGCTTGTCGAAGTTCTCAGGAGTCCAGTCACCGATCTTCAGCGGCAGATCGATCAGCTCGCTGTCCACTGACCAGCCTTCCAGAACGGCGAGATAGTAATACAGAGGTTTGATCGCCGATCCGAGCAGTCTCCTGCCTTCAGGATAGGTCAGACCGACACCTTTGTAAACCAGCACCGCACCGGACATCGGGTCTATCGCCTCGACGACGATGTTTGGAGCCAGACCCAGCGCGGCCTGCGAAAGCTTTCTGTCCAGAGTCGTGTATATCCTGTAACCCTGCCTCAGCTCGTCCAGGCCGTAACCGATGTCTTTGAGCTCTCTGACCACCCTCCAGAACACTTCTTCATCCATGTTGAACACAGGCTTGCCTGAATAATTCATGCTCTCGAGCTCTTCCAGCGACTGACGATGAACACTCTCGCTTATGTAACGTTCCTCGAGCAGGGCGTCCAGCACCGTTTTCGCCTTGCGCTTCGCGATCTGCCAGTCCCTGAGCGGGTTGAAGTTCTCGGGTGAGCGAAGCACGCCCACCAAGAGTGCCGCCTCGTTCAGGTTGATCTCGCTCAGATCTTTTCCAAAGTAGTACCTCGACGCGCTGGCGAATCCATAAAGCCCGTTGCCCATGTACACAGAGTTTATGTACATCTGCAGGATTTCTTCCTTCGTCCTGTGCCTTTCGAGCCAGAGTGCGATGAACATCTCTCTGATCTTCCTCTGCCAGCTCACTTTCGGTGAAAGGTACAGGGTCCGTGCGAGTTGCTGCGTGATGGTACTGCCTCCCTCGCTGATCGACATGCTGCTGATGTTCCTCACCACGGCCCTCGCGATGCCGAGAGGATCGATGCCCACATGGAAATAGAAGCGTTTGTCTTCAGAAACCAGCAGGGCGTTCAAAAAGTACGGAGGAACGTCCTCGAGTCTGACCCAGAAAGACCGCGGTAAAGACATCGGTGTGCCGTCCGAATACATGAGCAATAGACCCGTCGGTATGCGCGACTCCGGCGATGGCAGATCCTTCGTGAACTGAACGTAGAAGTAGGAAAGTACCACGATCGTGAGGAAAAACCCACACAGAAAACCTATGAGTCTCCAGCGCATCTTTCACCACGCTCGAGTGCGAGCAGATTCTTCTTCCATTCGAGTCCGCCGCTGAAACCCCCGAGAGAGCTCTTACCAACCACCCTGTGACAGGGAAAATACAGAGGTAACGGATTGCGTTTGAGTGCCTGGCCGACGGCCCTCGGAGAGGTATTGAGCCTCTTCGCAAGTTCGCCGTAACTGATCGTGGAACCGTAGGGAACATCCCTCAAAGCCTGCCAGACTCTGAGCTGGAATTCCGTTCCACTAACCTTCACGGGAAAATCCAGCCGGGTCCTGACACCTTTGAAATATTCGTCGAGCTGTTTCACGACGACTTGGTCCGGTTTCACAGTCCCTTCGCATCTTTCACCGAGCTCTATGCCGCACACGCGCCCTTCTTCCAGCTTCACACAGATGGGACCGAAGACAGATTCGTAGCAGAAACTCTCCACGAAGGTTTCCTCCCAAAATCCAATTTATAATATCACAAAGGAGGAAGGGCCTTGCGTCCACGCTTCAGAGAGTATGGACTCTCTTTCGGGAGACTGGAGCCTGGAGAGAAGAACCTTCTGAGCGATGTGGCTGGTGTGCGCGTAGGGCACGTCAGTATCGTCATGGACGAACCGACCATCGTTCGCACCGGTGTGACCGTGATCGTGCCGAGTGAGAAGATCTTCGAAAAACCTGTTACTGCGGCGTGCGCCGTTCTGAACGGCTTTGGAAAATCGGCAGGCTTGATGCAGATAGAAGAGCTCGGACAGATAGAAACCCCCATCGTGCTCACGAACACGCTCAGCGTCGGTTATGCGTTTCAGGGTGTGGTCGAACTCGCCGCTAAAAAGAAGAGGTTCAGAACGCTCAATCCGATCATCGGCGAGTGCAACGATGGTTTGCTGAACGACATACTCTATCCCGCGGTGAAACCGTCTCACGTTGTGGAAGCTTACGAAAAAGCTAACGAAGCCTTCGAACTCGGATCCGTCGGTGCCGGTACCGGCATGGTTTGCTTCGGGTTCAAGGGTGGGATCGGCAGCGCCTCGAGGAAACTGAAGGATGGACACGTGCTTGGGGCACTGGTTCTTGCGAACTTTGGTAACTTCGAAGATCTCACGATCCTCAACAAGAGAGCGTGTGAGCACGTCAAAATGGGCGTGGTGAGAAAGAACGAAGGTTCGATCGTGATCGTTCTGGCAACGGACGTTCCACTCGATTCGAGACAGCTGAAAAGGGTTGCGAGGCATTCTTTCCTGGCTCTCGGTATGCTGGGTTCTCCGGGTCATCACGGCAGCGGGGACGTGTGCATAGCGTTCTCGACGCAGAAAGGGTACGTGAGTGATGATAGAGAGCTGTTCGACGAACTCTTCAGGGCTGCGGTGGAAAGCGTCTACGAGGCCGTGTGCGACGCTCTGTTCTGCGCGGAAACCGTCGAAGGTTTTCTGGCCAGGGCGGAAGCGATGCCGATCGAATGGCTCCTGGATGGGGGTAGATCCGGTTGAAGGACACGAAGTTCATAAGGAACATCTGCACGATCGCCCACATAGACCACGGAAAGACCACTTTCGTCGACAGGATCCTGGAAATAACCAAGACTGTCGATCCAAGGAAGATGCACGATCAGTTCCTCGACCAGATGGACATCGAGAGGGAACGTGGGATCACGATAAAGGCTCAACCCGTCAAGGTGATCTACAACTACGACGGTCAAGATTACGAGATCAACATCATAGACACGCCGGGCCACGTCGACTTCTCCTACGAAGTGAGCAGGAGTATGGCCGCGTGCGAAGGAGCCGTACTCATAGTGGATGCCTCGCAGGGAATAGAGGCGCAGACCGTGGCACACAGCTATCTGGCCATCGAGAACGATCTGGATATAGTGCCGGTGCTCAACAAGATAGACCTTCCGAACGCGAACGTTGAAGAAAGCCTGCAGCAGGTGGTGGACCTGCTCGGAGTCTCCAGGGAAGAAGTGCTCAAAATGAGTGCGAAGACCGGTGAAGGTGTCGAGCAGGTCCTCAGAGCGATCATCGAGAGGGTCAGGCCACCGGAGGGAGATCCAAGCAAACCTTTGAAGGCGCTGATCTTCGACGCGAAGTACGACAAGTACAGGGGAGTCATCGTGTACGTGAGGATCTTCGATGGGGTTCTGAAAAAGAAAGACCAGATACTGATCATGTCGACGAACCGGCGTTACGAAGTCGAGGAAGTGGGTGTCTTCACCCCAACGATGGTTCCGACAGACAGCCTGGGACCCGGCGAGGTCGGTTACGTCATTGCGGGTATAAAAGAGGTTTCCGAAGCCAGGGTCGGTGACACGATAACGAACGCGCTGATGCCCGCAGCCGAACCGTTACCCGGCTATCGCGACGTGAAACCCATGGTCTACGCGAGCGTCTTCCCGGGTCTGCCCGAGTACTACGAGGAGCTGAAAAAATCACTCGAAAAGCTCAAACTGAACGATTGGGCTTTGACCTTCGAACCGACCACATCGCCCGCACTCGGTTTTGGATTCAGGTGTGGCTTTCTCGGACTGCTGCACATGGACGTGGTGAGAGAAAGACTCGAGCGCGAGTTCGAAATGAGCGTGATCATGACGGCTCCCAACGTGGAGTACAAGGTTCTGCTCAGAAACGGTCAGACGCTGATCGTCAACGATCCGGCGAAGTTTCCCGACGAAGAACTCATAGAGAAGGTCTACGAACCCTACGTTCGACTCTCCATCATCACGCCCACCGATTACATGGGTAACATAATGACGCACCTGCAGAACGAGCGGAGGGCCACGCTCCAGCACACCGAGAATGCGGGAAAGAACAGGATCATCATGTATTTCAAAGCACCGCTTTCAGAGATCATCACGGACTTCTTCGACAAACTCAAGGCGATGAGCAGAGGTTACGCATCCATGGACTACGAGATGCTCGGTTTTGAAGAATCCGAAATCGTTAAGATCACGGTCCTGGTGAACAGAGAACCCGTCGACGCCCTCTCGACACTGGTCCACAAGAGCAAGGCCTACGCGGTCGCGAAGAAACTCGTGGAGAAACTCGCGGAACTCATTCCGAGGCATCAGTTCGAGATACCGATCCAGGCCAAAGCGGGGGGACGCATCATCGCGAGGGCGGACATCAAAGCGCTCAGGAAGGACGTGCTCGCCAAGTGTTACGGCGGCGATGTGACCAGGAAGATGAAGCTTTTAGAGAAACAGAAAGAAGGAAAGAAGAAGCTCAGAGAGATCGGTCAGGTGAGCATCCCCCAGGAAGCGTTCCTCGCGATACTGAAAATAGGCGAGGAAGAAAAGTGAGAAATCTGTTGGAATCATACCTCAACTTTTAATCTTCGGGCAAACCACGGCCCCACACCGGTGAATATAATCATGACTGCCCACCGATTGGGGTGTTGCCTTTGAAAATACTTGGACTCGACCCCGGTTTTGGCACGTTCGGATACGGCGTCATCGAGGCTTCGAAGAACAGGTTGCAGCACGTTGCTCACGGGGTCATCATCACAGAGAAAGATGAACCTATCCAGTTGAGGTTGAAAAACCTTTACCATCAGATCAAAAAGATCGTCGAACAGTATTCACCGGATGAGGTGGCCGTGGAACAGCTGTTTTTCTACAGAAACGTGACCACAGCGATCGCCGTCGGAGAAGCGCGGGGCGTATCGCTTCTCGCGGTGGTCGAGTGTGACGTTCCGATCTTTGAATACACACCGCAGATGGTCAAAAAGGCCGTCACCGGCAGTGGGAAGGCGACGAAGGCCGACGTTCAGAAGTGGGTCATGCTGTTGCTGGGACTCGAAGAAAAACCGAGGCCGGACGACGCAGCCGACGCGCTCGCGATAGCGATATGCCACGCGCATCTGAGAGAGTTCGAGCGGAGGTTCTCGCCATGAAAAGAGTGTTCGTTGAAAGCCCGAAAACTGATCTGAAACAGATAGCCGAATCGCTGGGAGTGAGTTTGGAAGAATCGTGTACGGTTCACGACGTCACTTTCGACGCGATCACCAACACCCTGCTCATCAGGGTAGACAAGCAGTTCTCCCGCCACCAGGCACTCTGTGAGAGACTCTCTCAGGAATTCGGTGCCCACGTTGTTTTTCAGTTCGCGGAGACCACCATAGAGCTTGAAAAACTCAGAAAAGAGCTGAACGGTAGCTTTCCGTACGTTCACGATGTCGTCGTTTTCCAAGATAGAGTGGTACTGAAGGTGACCGGAGACTTCGGTAGAGAGAGGATCAACGGAAAACTGGGCGATGTCAGCAAGAAGATAGAAGCGCTCACGGGTGTGAAAAGGCCCATCGAGATAGAAGTGGTGCAGCCTCCCATGGAGATCGTCGAACAACCCGTCGTTGTGGTTGAAGAAAAGCCGAAGAAAAAGCGAAAGACATCGAAATTTCACACCCCATCGAACTTACCGGCGGAACCTGGCAAGGTCAAGGTCGAAGGAACCGTCTTCAAAACGGAGCTGAGAGAGGGCAAGAAACGCATCCTCTTTGTGTACATAACAGACAAACTCGATTCGCTCATGTGCGTGTTGACGAACAGCAACATAGACAAGTTTCTCGCCACGGTGCAGGAACAGGACCGCGTGCTCTTCGATGGAACGCTCAAGTTCGATGAGAGTGGAGAACCCACACTCTACGTCGATGAATTCGAAAGGCTTGAAAATCATGACAGGACGGACGAAGCTCCACAGAAACGGGTTGAACTGCATGCGCACAGCAAGTTCAGCGATCTGGATAGCGTTCTCGACATAGAAGCCTACGTGAAGACCGCTGCCAGATGGGGCTGGAAAGCGATCGCGCTCACGGACCACGGCGTGGTGCAGGGCATACCGCAGTTCTTCGAAACGTGCAAAAATTATGGAATAAAGCCCATCTTCGGCATCGAAGCGTACATCGTGAACGACGCGGAACCCATCATACTGAACGGTGAGGACGTCGATGTCCAGTCGAGGCGATACGTGGTCGTGGATCTGGAAACTACGGGACTCCACCCCATGTTCAACGAGATCATAGAGATCGGTGCCGTCGCCATCGAAGACGGAGAGATCGTTCAGGAATTTCACAGATTGATCAGACCGAAGGAGAAACTCGACAGTTTCACCGTTCAGTTCACCGGTATCACCGACGAGATGCTTCAGGATCAACCGCCGATCGAGGAGGTACTCAAGGAGTTTTTGAAATTCTGTGAAAACAGCGTGCTCGTCGCCCACAACGCGAACTTCGATTACAGATTCCTCAGGCACTACGTTGAGAAAGTCTGTGGCGTTCAGTGGACCTTGCCGGTCGTGGATACACTCGCGTTGGCGAAGAGGCTGGTCCGACTGTCGAGTTACAATTTGGAAAAACTCGTCTCTCATTTCAAAATAGGTACCTTCAAGCATCACAGGGCGCTCGAAGATGCGAAGGTCACCGCGAAGGTGTTTCTGGAGCTTTTGAAGATCCTGAGAGAAAAAGGCATGGTGAGCTTCAGAAAGATCGAATCTTCTCACAAGGAAGCGCTCGTCACCCAGTCCAAACCCTTCCACGCCACCATCCTTGTCCAGAACAGGGAAGGTTTGAAGAACCTCTACAGACTCGTCTCCGACGCGCACGTGAAGTACTTCCACAGCGTGCCCCGTATTCCGAAGAGCGAGCTCCAGACGATGAGAGCAGGCCTTCTGATCGGAAGCGCGTGCGTGGCGGGTGAACTGGTGCAGGAGATCCTGTCCGGGGCGAACGAAGAAGAGATCGAAGAGGTCGCGTCTTTCTACGATTTCATAGAGATCATGCCGCTGGACCTGCTGCCGACGATCAACGATCTCGGCCTGTCACGCGAAAAACTCAAGCAGGTCTACAGAAAACTCTACGAGATAGGAGAAAAACTCAAGATACCCATCGTGATGACGGGTGATGTGCACTTCTTAGACCCGGAGGATGAAAAGGTCAGAAAAGTCCTCATGGCTCCCCAGAGTGAAACGATCCAGGAACAACCGAACGCGTACCTGAGGACCACCGAAGAAATGATGCAGGCCGCTCTGGAGATACTGGAGGACGAAGCGAAGGCGTACGATGTGGTCGTCAGGTACCCAAACCAGATCGCGGACAGCATCGAATTCATCGTACCGCTCGAGAAGAAGCTTCACACACCGAAGATCGAAGGGGCGGAGGAGCAGATCAAGGATCTGACGATGCGCAGAGCCATCGAAATCTACGGTGATCCACTGCCAGAACCTGTTCAGAAGCGGATCGACAAGGAGCTCAACGCGATCATAAACCACGGTTACGCGGTGCTCTATCTGATCGCGAAGAAGATGGTCGACAAGTCCCTCTCGGACGGTTACGTGGTGGGTTCCCGCGGTTCGGTCGGCTCCTCGCTCGTTGCGCACCTGCTCGGCATAACGGAAGTCAACCCGCTGCCACCGCATTATTACTGCAAAGAGTGTCACTACATAGAGTTCGATGAATCCGGACGCTACGGCTCCGGTTTCGACCTGCCGAGGAAGAACTGTCCGAAGTGCGGTAAGCCACTCGAGCGCAACGGTCAGGACATACCCTTCGAAACCTTCATGGGTTTCGAAGGAGACAAGGTCCCGGACATAGATCTGAACTTCTCGGGGGAGTACCAGGATGAGGCCCACAGGTTCGTTGAAGAACTGTTCGGGAAGAACTACGTCTACAGGGCGGGTACGATAAACACCATAGCGTCGCGGACGGCCTACGGTTTCGTGAAAGCCTTCGAAGAGAAGCTCGGAAGGAAAGTGAGAAAGGCCGAGATGGAACGACTCGCAACGGCGATCACGGGTGTGAAGAGGACCACGGGACAACATCCCGGAGGTCTCATGATCATACCCAAAGAGTTCGAGGTGTACGATTTCACACCGGTGCAGTATCCTGCGAACACGAAGGAAGCCAAGGTGTTCACGACGCACTTCGATTACGAATCCATCCACGACGATCTCGTCAAGATAGACGCGCTCGGTCACGATGATCCCACCTTCATCAAGATCCTGAAGGACTTGACAGGTATAGACCCGATGAACGTACCCATGGACGATGAGAAAACGCTCAGGATCTTCTCGAGCCTCGAACCGCTGGGCATCAAACCCCAGGATCTGGACAACAGGACCGACGTTGGGACTCTGGGAATTCCCGAATTCGGAACGCAGTTCGTCAGGGGTATGCTCACAGAAACGAGACCGAAGAGCTTCGCCGACCTCGTCAGGATCTCCGGGCTCTCCCACGGTACGGACGTCTGGCTCAACAACGCACGCGACTGGATAGAACAGGGCAAAGCCACGCTGTCCGAGGTCATCGCCTGCAGGGACGACATCATGAACTACCTCATCAAAATGGGTATGAACGCATCCAAAGCTTTCAAGATCATGGAGAACGTGAGAAAGGGTAAGGGTTTGAGCGAGGAAGACGAAAGACTCATGCGCGAGCTGGGTGTGCCCGAGTGGTACATAGAATCGTGCAAACGCATAAAGTACCTCTTCCCGAAGGCGCACGCCGCCGCCTACGTGAGCATGGCGTTCAGAATCGCGTACTTCAAGGTTCACCATCCTCTCGCCTTCTACGCAGCCTTCTTCACTCTGAAGGGAGAAGAGTTCGACATAGACGCGGCGTTGTATGGGCCAGAGCTGGTCAGGAAGAAACTGGCAGAACTCTCCACCTTGAGCGAAAAAGACGTGCGCGACAAGGCGGCAGAAACAACTCTCGAAGTCATGCTGGAAATGTTCGCGCGTGGCTTTTCTTTCCTGCCTCCGAACATAAACAAATCGCACGCGAAACTCTTCCTCATAGAAGGAAAGAAGCTCAGGATCCCATTCAACAAACTTCCTAACCTTGGGGACAACGTCGCCGAATCCATAGTCAAAGCGAGGAACGATAAACCCTTCAGCTCCCTCGAAGACATCTTGAAGAGGACGAAGCTGAACAAAGCACACCTCGATATCTTCAGAAAGTACGTCGAACTCGAAGGCCTGCCGGAGAAGGAACAGATCAGCCTGTTCTGAAAAATCTGTACAATAGTCTTAAGGAGGTAGTTCACCCCCTTTCATCGCCGGGTGAACTCGGTGCGTGATGCAACGGGAAATCTCGCAGTACTGCGAGAAGGTCGCAGCGATCCTGAGGGCCTACGGGTTGGAACTGAACGAACGCAAGATCGAGCTGATCGCACGCTACTTGCTCGCGCTGATCGAAGCACCGATGAACCTATCTGGGATCGACGATTTTGAAGAGGCTGTGCACAAACACGTTGCCGACGTTCTTTTGCCCATCGAGGGCATTGAGGGCGATCTGCTCGACGTCGGAACCGGTGGAGGGGTACCGGGTGTGATCCTATCGGTAGTTTTTCCGACGAGGACCGTCCTGGTCGACTCGTCGAAGAAGAAGACTGCCTGGCTCTCGAGGACTGTAGAAGCACTCGGCTTGAGGAACGTGGAAGTGGTCTGTGCGAGGGTGGAAAACCTCGCCGATCGATACAGAGAGAGCTTCGACTACGTTACCGCACGCGCGGTGGCAACCTTACGGATTTTGCTCGAACTCTGCGTGCCGTTCTGCAAAGTGGAAGGATCGTTGCTCTTTTACAAGGGTCCAAACTGGTTGGAAGAGGTAGAGCAAGCGAAAAGGGCGATGGAACTGTTGAGAGTCCACCTGGAACAAAACGTTGATTACGAACTTCTGAGCGGTGAGAAGAGAACGCTTCTGAAATTCAGAAAGCTCGCACCGACCGAGCCAATCTATCCGAGGGACACGAAGAAGATTTTGAAACGTCCCCTGTGAGGGTGAAGGTATGCTGTTGCTGAGAACGTGGAACTTTCCCGGAAAGACGAACATGGCGATGGACGTGGTTCTCGCAGAGACGGTCAAAGAACCTTTGCTCAGGCTTTACACCTGGGCAAGACCGACGTTGTCTCTCGGGAGACACCAGAAACGGATCGAACTGAACGTGGATTACATGAGACAGAAAGGCATAGAATGCGTCGTCAGACCCACGGGCGGCAGGGCCGTGCTGCACCAGGATGAACTCACGTACGCGTTCGTCGTGCCAGCCTCGCACGAACTCGCTACGAAGAACCTTGAGGAGTTCCATCGAACCGTGAGCGAGAGGATCTTTCTGGCGGTGAGAAGGCTCGGATTCGATGTGAAGATGGAAGTTCGAAAGAGAACGACGGCGAAGAGTCCCGCATGCTTCGATTCGCCAGGCATGTACGAAATAACACTCGATGGGAAAAAGCTCGTTGGCAGCGCGCAGATGAGGACCAGAGACTTCGTGCTCGAACACGGCTCGATACTGCTGAAAAGCCACGTCGAAGAATACGCACGATGCCTGAACCTGGATCCGGACAGTTTGAAAGAGAAGTTCGTCGGCCTTCAGGAAGTGAAAGATGTTACCTTGGAAGAGCTCGAGAAGAGCTTGATCGATTCGTTCTGTGAGTCGTTCGGACCAGCCGAAAGTTTCACACTCAGCTTCGAGCTCCTGAATCGAATTTACGAGAAGGAGGTTCAGTTCGGTTGCCCGGTAAATTGACGATCGTCGGTACTCCCATCGGCAACATGCTCGACATGACGATAAGGGCCATCAAGGCGCTGCGAGAAGCGGACGTCATCCTCGCCGAGGACACCAGAAGGACGTTGAAGTTGCTCAAGTTCTACAGGATCGAGAACAAACAGCTTCTTTCCTACGGCGTTCACAACCAGACCAAGAGCATACCGATGATCCTGAAGCTCCTCAGCGAGGGGAAGAAAGTGTGCCTGGTCACCGATTCAGGGATGCCGGGTGTCGCCGATCCTGGAGGTTACCTGGTCGATGCGTGCTGGAGGAAGGGTATCGAGCTCGACGTCATGCCGGGTCCCAGCGCCCTGACGAGTGCGATGGCGCTGTGCGGTTTCGACACCTCACGCGTCATGTTCGTGGGTTTCCTGCCGCGCGGCAAGAAGAGGAGAAAACTCTTGAGAGAATTGAAGGGAAAAAAACTCGTTCTCATCTTCTTCGAGGCGGCGATCAGGATGCAGGCAACGCTGAAGGACATACTGGAAATCTTTGGAGACTGCGAGATCTTCATCGCCCGGGAGATGACGAAGATGTTTCAGCAACTGTACAGGGGAAAGGTCAGCGAGGCACTGGAGATTTTTAAAGATGTGAAAGGCGAGATCACCGTGGCTCTGAACCTCAAGGGGAGGGAGGAAGCTTGAAGAAGGAAATCGAAAAGCTCCTCAGGGAGATCTGTTTCATCGTGAAGGTCGAGGGAAGGCTCGTGCTGAAGGAATATTCCATCACGAGCGCCCAGTTCGACCTGTTGCAGAGACTTTACTTCAGAGGACCTGTGAAGATGGTCGATCTGAGCCAGTCCCTTGGCATAGCCAAGAGCACGCTGAGTGGAATCGTAAAAAGGCTCGAGAACGCTGGATATGTCGAAAGAAGGCGTGGAGCGGACAAAAGAGTGTACATGCTGTCCGTCACGGACGAAGGACGAAGGATCATCGAGAACGTGATAGAAAGACGGGTGGAATTCATAGGTAGGGTTCTGGAAAGGATCGGGGAAGAACGCTCGAAAGAACTCCTGAGATTGCTCGAAGTCTTGAGGAAAGAGATGGAAAAATGCAGAAGCTCTTGATGGTGCTGTTGCTGGTTTCTCAACTCTGCATCGCCGTCACGCTGGTGACGAACGTCCCGAACGTCGAAGTGAGGCTGGGCTCTGTCCTGCTCGCCGTGACGGACAGAAACGGCGTCGCGCAGTTCGAGGTGAGCCTGCCAGCGACGCTGACGCTCGTGAAACCAGGTTATCTGACCAAGTCTATCTTTTTGAGCGATCCAGAAAAGACTTACTTCGTCCAGCTGCAGGCTTCTGCGAACTTGCTGATCGAGAGTGTGCCGGACGGCGCGTCCGTCTGGATCAACAAAGTTCTGGTGGGTCGAACGCCTCTCGAAATGGAACTCGAACCTGGAAACTACGAGATAACGCTCCAGAAAGAAGGTTTCTGCAGAACGAAAAGGTCCGTATCGCTTCAAGCCCACGAGAAGAAAAAATTGCGGGTTGAACTGTCGAACACCCCAACGGTCCAGATCGTTTCGAAGCCCGCCGCGAAGCTGTGGATCCAGAACCAGTTCGTCGGTGAAACTCCGAAGAGTTTGAAACTGCCCGCCGGAGATTACCAGATAAAACTACAGGCGCCGGACCACTTTTCCCTGGTGCAGAACATCAGAGTTTCCGACGACGAAACTCAACAGTTCGAATTCACTCTCACACCGAGCGCCAGATTGCTCGTTCAATCCAGCGTCTCGCACGCGATCGTTCAGATAGACGATCGAGTGCAGCCTCAGAACACGGTTTTCACCGATCTTCCGCTCGGTGAGAGGACGATCCTCGTCAAGGCTGTAGGTTACGAAGAGAGATCGATCACGGTCGAACTCAAGCAGGGACAGAACTACCTTTACGTACCACTCGAACCGAAACTCTTTCGGCTCGATGTCGTTGCGCCAGAAGAGGCTTTGATCTTCGTGGACGGAAAGAGCGCTGGACGCGGACCGACCAGCGTGAAACTGCCGCAGTCGATCCATCTGATCGAGGCGAGGCTCGGTGAGAAAAGGTGGATGGGTCTGGTAGACCTTTCAAGGGACGAACGAATCGAAGTGAGGTTCGATGTGGCGACCGTCCTCCTTCTGGGCGACAGAAGCACCGTCTACACTGTCGAGGGCATAACTTACAGACCGCCATCTTTGATCTACCTGCCTGAAGGTTTCCACACGGTGAAGGTCGAAGCAAGAGAGAGAACGGTCGAATTCTCCGCCGGCAAACTGTACACGTTCTCCCCGGAAGATCTCGGTTATCTCTGCATCTTCAGCGACAGCGTCGTCGAATGCTATGTGAATTCAGAATTTGCAGGTCTTTCACCTGTGTTATTCTATCCAGTGAAACCTTCTGTTGTGAAAGTGAGCACCGTCGGCTGGGAAAAGGAAGTGATCGTTGAGCCAGGGAAAACGATCAACGTCACGGTGGGAGGTGATTGAAGTGAGGAAGATGGTCGTTCTGTTCGCATTGATCGGTTGCTCTCTGTTCGCCCAGCTGAACATCAAGGATGTTTCTCCCGTTCTGGACATCTACGTTCCCGTGTCGTTCGTGATCGAAAACAGAATCATGGAACTGGACGAGAACGGAAACTTCAGAGGAGGCCTGTTGACCACCAGGTTCGACATCGCACAGTACATATACAGAACGATCAAGAACTTCCAGCTGGACGAGCTTTCCAAAAGACTTTCAGCGCTCGCAGAGTCTCAGAAAGAGGTCTCCGCGAAGATGCTGGGTATCGAATCAGCCTACAAGACCTACGACCAGAGATTGAGAGAGCTCGAAACGGCCACGGTGAACATTCAAAGCCAGCTCGACAGGCTCTCTCAGGAACTCTTCGCACAGGTGCAGAAGCAAATCGTGGATTACATCAAAGCCCAGGAAGCTCAACTCGCCAGGATAGACGCACTGGTTGAAAGGGTGAACTCCGTAGAGAAACTCAGTTCAGACCTGTTCAAACAGGTTCAGGCGCAGCAGAACGATCTGGAAAAACTTTCGAGCGAGCAAACTAAGATCAATGACCAGATTTCGAGCCTATCCCAGCAGCTTTCCACGCTGAAGTCCTCCGTCGATGCGCTTTCGAAAAGGCTGGATCAGACGTTCGCAGAGTTGACGAGTTTCAAAGATTCCACGAGGAACGAATTCAACGCCTTTTCGAGCCTCGTCGATCAGAAGATATCCGCCTCCGAGAGCAAGCTCAGCGTAACGTTGAAGAGCCTGCAGAACGAACTCGCCCTGCAGAAAAAGGAGCTCACGGACAGAGCCGAGGAGGTCAACAGATTGAGACAGCAGATCCAAGATCTCCAGAACAGACTGATCGCGCTGGAGAACTTCGCCTCGAAACAGCAGGTGGAGGAACTCAGAAACCAGATCCAGGGTCTGGTCGAGAGGGCTTCGAAGCTCGAGCAGGATTTGAAAGTCCTCGAAGAAAACCTCGCGTCTCTGGACCTTTCGAGGCTGAAGAGCAGGATCGACGAACTCGAGCTGAAGAACAAAACCCTCCAGTCCAACCTGAACACGGCCTACATCGTTGGGGCGGCGGGTGTCGCGATCGGACTGATAGCACTCATATTCTCTATGGGAAGGTGAAGCTTCGTGAGAAAAACGCTCTCGATCGTTTTGTTGCTAACCCTTCTGGTCCCGACGTTCGCCAAAACCGTACACATCGTTTCTAATTACGTCAAACCCGAAAAGGAGAGAGCCTATTACGAAGGAAACGTGAGGGTTGAGGTCGAGGAAGACAAGCTGAAGCTTCTTTGTCAATCCATGCTCGTGACGAAGCTGCTGAACGAATGGAGGTTGATCGACGCGACCTCAACGTTCGTGGAATTCGAGAACGGCGAGGCAACGGCGACGAACTTGAAGTACGATCTGAAGACCAAAACGGGTATGCTGGTGGGCAACGTTCAGGCGAAGATAATCGACAAAGGAAGCTCCGACGTCGTCCTTCTCAACACCGAGAGATTGTCGATCGATCTGGACAAAAACGTTTTTCAGACGGACACACCAGTTCGCGTCGTGAAAGGGAAGATCGAAGCATCCGCGAACGCCCTGTTTTACGATAGAAACTCCGGATTGATCAGGCTGACGGGTTCGGTGGTCCTTGTGGACCACGAGAAGAATCTGAAAATGTGGGCCGACGCTGTCGAGATCAAAACCGCTGGCGATGAGATGAGCGCGACGAACGCCAGGGTTGAACTCGTTGTGGAGGAGTGATGAAACTTGCTGGACATACGCATGTTTAGGGAAAACGCTGAAAAGGTGAGGACCGCCCTGAAGAACAGAAACTACGATCCTTCCATCGTTGATGAGATCGTCTCGCTGGATACGAGGGTGAGGTCGCTCACGAACGAGGTGAACCAGCTGAGGGCTCAGAGGAACAGCATCTCAAAACGCGTCGCCCAGGCCAAAGCCCGCGGCGATGAGCAGGAAGCGAACCAGCTTATGGAAGAAGGAAAAAAGATAGGTGAACGCATCGACGCGATCGAGAAAGAACTCGACGAAGTGAAAGAGAAGCTGAACAGACTGATGCTCTACGTGCCGAACATCCCGCACGAATCCGTACCGATCGGGCCGGACGAGACGCACAACATCGAGGTCAGAAGGTGGGGAGAACCGAGGAAGTTCGACTTCGAACCCAAAGCACACTGGGACCTGGGACCCCAGCTGGGCCTGATGGACTTCGACAGGGCTGCCAAACTCTCCGGTTCGAGGTTCACCGTGATGTACTCCGCATTCGCAAGGCTCGAGCGCGCACTCATAAACTTCATGCTCGATCTCCACACCAAAGAACACGGCTACACCGAAGTCTGGGTGCCACACCTCGTCAAGCGGAGCACGATGACGATCACGGGCCAGCTACCGAAGTTCGAAGAAGAGGCGTACAGGATAGATTCGGACGACCTGTTCCTGATACCAACGGCGGAGGTACCCCTGGTCGCCCTCAGGGCCGATGAGATTTTAGAAGAGAAGCAGCTTCCTTTGCTGTACACAGCGTACACACCCTGTTACAGGAGGGAAGCGGGCAGTTACGGTAAGGACGTGCGAGGCATGATAAGACAGCACCAGTTCGACAAGGTCGAGCTCGTCTGGCTGACGACACCTGAGCGTTCCTTCGAAGATCTGGAGACGCTCGTCAGGCATGCGGAGGAAGTGCTCAGGAGGCTCGAGTTACCCTACAGGGTGGTACTGCTGTGCACCGGCGACATGGGTTTCGGCGCGGCGAAGACCTACGATATAGAAGTCTGGTTGCCCTCGTACAACGCGTACAAAGAGATCTCCTCGTGCAGCAACGATACCGACTTTCAGGCACGCAGGGGAAACATCCGATACAGAAGAAAAGACGGAAAGCTCGATTACGTCCACACACTGAACGGTTCGGGCGTGGCGATCGGGAGGGCGCTGGTGGCGATCGTGGAAAACTACCAGAGGCCCGACGGAAGGATAGACGTTCCGAAGGCGTTGCAGCCGTACTTAGGTTGCGAGGTGATCCCCTGATTGCCCCACCTCTTCTACGGAAAACCGAACGGTGAATTCATCGTCCTGGACGCGCACGAAACACAACATTTGAAGGTCGTCAGGATCCGGGAGGAGCGAGAGGTATTCATCACAGATGGAGAGGGTAAGCTGTACCGTTGCCAGATTCTGAAGATAGGGAAGAACGAATCCATCGCGCGAATAATGGAGTCTAAAGAGAGAAGAGAAAAAATACTGCCAGTGACCCTGTGCGTGGCATCGCAGCACTGGGAAAGGCTCAGGTGGCTCGTTGAAAAAGCGGTCGAGGTTGGAATAGCGAGGATCGTGGTCTACAAACCGAGCAGGGGTAGATCCTACAGCGACAAGGTGGAGAAGATAAAACTCGTGATCAGAAACGCCGCGAAACAGTGCGCAAGGTGTAGATTTCCAGAGCTTCAGGTCCTGGACAATCTGGATCTACCCGTAGAACCATCGAAGACGTTCGTGCTCCACCAGTCCGGCGAGCCTCTGACGTTGACACAGGCGGCCCAGTACAGAAACATCGTCGTGGGCCCGGAAGGTGATTTCACCGAATCGGAACTGGAATCGCTGCGCTCCAAGTACAGGCTGTTCAATCTGGGAGAAACCATCTTCCGATTTGAGACCGCGGCCCTGCTCGTGATGGGTTTGATGTATTTTCTCAACGATCCTCTTGAGGAGGGATGATCATGAAGAAGGGTGAAAAGGTCCTTTCCTTCGTGAAGTTCGAGAAAGAGCTCGAGAGTGCTTATCGTGAGAGATTGTCCGCCGTGAAGAGACCGGAAGAAACGGGCGATGTTTTCGTTGAATTCGCGCTGAAGCTTTTGAACAGAGTGAACCCATCGATCACGAGGAACCACTGGGACCACGTTCGCTTCGAGCCCGAGACGGAGAACGGTTACAAACTGTCGAAAGAATTGGAACAGATCATCGGTGAGGAAATTCTAACCAAAAGCGACCTTCCGGCGATCCTCAAGAGGATGGCTCTCAACGCCGCGCACAGAAGGAAGGCTCTCCTCTCCAACACCGAGAGGACCGATCTGTTCAGATTGCAGGAAAAACCAGAGCAGCGCTGATCCAGGCTCAGCCACTCCTCTGTTTTCGTGCGGTACGATCGGCGATTTCCAATTTCATCGCAACGCGAGTCATTTGCAATTCAAAGTTATGATCGATCCAGCGATCATCGCTGCACCCATGGTGATGAACACGAGCCTGAACGAAAAAGTCGCGAGCCAGCCGGCGAGTAAGGGACCGAAGAGGCTCCCGAAGGATCTGACCGATGTCAGCAGGCCGAGAAACTCCGCTCTCCTGTTCACGGGCACGTTCTCTATAACGAATTTCGTCGCACCGTTGATGAACGTGCCGAATCCGAGGCCAGAGACTGCGTAGGCCACGAGGACGGTCAGTTTGGAATCTGCTGGAACGAACAGCAGCGCCCCGATACCAGAGGCGAACATACCCAAGGCCGCGACGTACTTGCTCGCGATTCTGCGCATCAAGAGGGCTGCAAGGAAGTGCGAAGGTATTTGCATGAAAGGATTCGCAGAAGAAAGAAGGATCGTTACGGATTTGCTCAAGTTCATCTCTTCGACCAAATAAACGGCGATCAACGCGAAGGTGCCACCTATGCCGAGCTGTCTCAGGAAGGAGCCCAGATACATCGCCCAGAGATTGTTCTTCTTCAAAATGTGTTTCGAACTTATCGCGGAGAAGATTCTCTGAAGGTTCGTCCGCTGAACTTCGTATCGCTGGTGTGGAACTACCACGGATTTCTCGATGAAGTACAGCATCGTCAACGCGATGAAGAACAGTATCAGCATCACCTGGGTGACGGAAAAGAACCTCAACAAGGGTGAGACCACGATCCTTCCAAAACCCAGTCCGAAGGAGTTCACCGCGTTCACCAGGCTGACGATGACACTGCTGTCGAGCTTTGAAGATTCAACGAATATTGCCATCGAGATGGGATCGAACGCACTCGAGAAAAAGGTGAAGATCGTCGCCACCAGGAAAAAATGCACGGCCCGTCTCGCGAGGGTGTAACCCGGTAGAACGATCAAAGCGATCAGTATCGCCACTGAGAGAACTTTCTTTCTGCTTCTGGATTCGTCGCTGAGCGCTCCCCAGAAAGGTGTTGCAAGGCTTCCAACGGCGCTGTTGATGCTCGACAGCAGGCTTATGGAGAACAGGTCTATGGATAACTCCCTCATCCTGAGCTGGAGCAACATGTCGTAGTTCAGAATGCTGAAATTCCTTATCAAAGAGGCAAGGTAAAGACTCAGTCTATTCCCACTCGATCGTCGCTGGTGGCTTGGAGCTGATGTCGTACACTACCCTCCCTACTCCTTTGACGCTGTTCAAGATCCTGCGCGATATCAAGTCTAACACGTCGTGTGGAATTTTCGACCAGTCAGCGGTCATACCCTCAACGCTGTCAACACACCTTATCGCGAGCACGTAGTCGTACGCCCTCCTGTCACCCCTGACACCGACCGATCTTACTGGCAGCAACACCGCGAAGGCCTGCCAGACCTTCTCGTACCAGCCCGTTTCTTTCAATGTCTCTATGAGTATGCTGTCGGCCTCCCTGAGTATGTCCAGCTTTTCCTCATCGATGGGCCCCACAACGCGCACCGCGAGCCCTGGGCCTGGAAAAGGTTGTCTGTGGATCACGTCGCGAGGGATACCGAGCATCTCTCCGACGATCCTGACCTCGTCTTTGAAGAGGTTTCGCAGAGGCTCGACGATCTTCAGATCCATCCTTTCCGGTAGTCCTCCAACGTTGTGATGGCTCTTTATCGCCGCAGTTTTCTTACCGGACCTGGCGCTCTCGATCACGTCGGAATAGATCGTGCCCTGAACCAGGTGGGTCGCACCGTAACTTTTCGCTTCCTGCTCGAAGACCCTTATGAACTCTTCGCCTATGATCTTCCTCTTCTTTTCCGGATCGTCCACACCCTTGAGTTTGCTCAAAAATCTCTCTTTTGCGTCTATCTTCACAACGTTGAGCCCGAGCATGTTCTTGAAGACCCTCATCACTTCCTCCGCTTCGTTCTTTCTCAGCAGACCGTGGTCCACGAACACGCACCGCAAGTTAGATCCAACCGCTCTGTGTACCAGAACACACGCCACGGAGGAGTCGACACCACCCGAGAGCGCCGCGATCACCCTCTTGTCCTTCAACTCTCTTCTCAGCTCTTCCACCTTCCGGGTGATGAAATCCTCCAGATTCCAGTTCGGCTTCAGCCCACATATCTTGCTGAGAAAGTTCTGCAGCATCTGCCTTCCAAGCTGAGTGTGACGCACCTCGGGATGAAACTGCAACAGCCAGAACCTTTCAAAATCGCTGGCTGCAACGATCATGCCGTTTTTCGAATAAGCCGTCGCTCTGAAACCATCGGGCAGAACTTTCACCACGTCCGAGTGGCTCATCCAGACCGTGGTTTCTCTCGGAACGGATTCGAAGATCGGATCTTCCTCAACTATTTTTATCTCCGTTCTTCCGTACTCCGCAAGTTCACCGCGTTCCACCTTTCCACCGAGCTCGTGCGCGAGCAGCTGCATTCCATAACAGATACCGAGCACCTTACCGCGGTACTCACCGAACCAGGCTGGAAGTTTCGGCGCATCGGGTTCGTACACGCTGGCCGGTCCTCCAGAGAGAACGAGGGCCCCCACGTCGGACGGGTCCACATCCTCGTCCAGCTGAACCACCTGGCTGTAGTAACCGAGTTCCCTGACAACACGCGCGATCAGCTGTGTGTACTGTGATCCGTAGTCCAGTATGAGAACTCTCATCTCTTTCTCTCCCCGAGCTGCAGAATTTCTCTGGCTTCCTTAGCCGTCGCGATGGGTCTTCCGAGTTCCTTAGCCAGCCTCACGACCTTCTCCACGAGCTCGGCGTTGGATTTGGCGAGCACTCCTTTCTCTATGTAAATGTTGTCTTCCAGACCGACCCTCACGTGGCCACCCATGACTATCGCCATCGCCGCCATGGGAAACTCGTGTCTGCCTATACCGGCCACAGACCAGGTGGCGCCCGGTGGAAGACTGTCCACCATCGTCACGAGGTTCCTCGCGTTTGCGGCGATCCCTCCCGGAACTCCCATCACGAAATCGAAGTGGAGATGCCCCTGAACCAGCCCCTTCTTGACGAGCACCATGGCGTTGTTTATGTGCCCGAGATCGAAGCACTCGAACTCAGGCATGATACCTTTCCCCTTCATGACGGAGGCGAACTTCTCTATCATTGGCATGCTGTTGTAGAACACGTCGTTTCCGAAGTTCACGGTCCCCGTGGTGAGTGTGGCCATATCCGGATCGGCTTCGAGAGATTGCAACCTCTCCTCAGGAGTCATCCAGACGGCACCGCCGGTGGAAACCTGGACTATGATGTCGGGACACTTCTTTCTTATCAACCGAACGGTCCTCTTGAAAATCTCGGGATCCTGGGTTGGATTGCCGTTCTCGTCCCTCACGTGCAGATGGACTATGGAAGCACCCGCTAAGTAGGCTTCGTACGTTTGCTGGGCGATCTCTTCGGGCGTGATGGGGATGTAAGGAGTGTCCTTCCTCGTGACTTCAGCCCCACAGACGGCAACCGTTATGATCAGCTTATCCATCACTTCGACCTCCTCTGTCTATCTTTTGGAACCACACACACGGCAATGGCTTTCGCGACGAGCAAGGGTGGATCGAGCACGTCGCAGGCTGAGGGGTGTTCTGGAATCTGCGCGTTGGTGATCACCTTGTAAACTTCAAACTTCATCTTTCGCGAGGTGTTACCGACTTCGACGATTTCACCGTACACTTCGAGAAAATCTCCCGCGAACACGGGCTTGAGAAACTCCACACTCTCGTAAGCTCTCAACAGACCCTCGTCGCCGTCGTGCCTGATCAAAAGCTCCGTCGCAACGTCTCCCATGAGCTGCAGTATCCTCGCGCCGTCGACCAACCCTCCCGCGTAATGTGCGTCGTGCTCGCTCATGCGTACCCTCAGCATCGCCTTCACGAAACTCACCTACCCTTTCTTGAGGAAGAGTTCCGGCTTTTCTTTCAACAGCTTTACGAACACTTCAGCAAGGTGGGGATCGAACTGAGAACCACTACAACGTTCGATCTCCACGATCGCCTCTTCGATCGTCATGGCTTCCTTGTAAGGTCTGTTGGTCGTCATGGCGTCGAAGGCATCGACCACAGCCAGAATTCTCGATTCGAACGGTATCGCGTCACCCACAAGACCATCCGGATAACCCTTGCCATCGTAACGCTCGTGGTGGTATTTCGCGATCTTCGCGATCTCTTGCAATCCCGCCTCGTTCAGTAGCTCAAAGCTCTTGACTGGATGTATCTTCACAAGCTCATACTCTTCAGGCGAGAGGAAACCGTTCTTGTTCAGAACCTGTTGTGGCACGAAGATCTTGCCCACATCGTGTACCATTCCCGCCCAGAACAGACGTCTTATGACGCTCTTGTCGAGCCCAAGGTTTTCTGCGAACGAACTCGCATAGCGTGCGACGTTTTCAGAATGCCCCCTCGTGTAGTAATCGTAGTACTCAAGCGCCTTGACGACGACGCTCAGAAGCCTTCTCTGGAAGATTCCCTGCTCTCTCATGTAGCTTCTCAGAGAGAGCAGCGTGGCGACGAATAGTGCGAACTTCTCAACGTACTGTTTCTCAACGGCGCTGACACCCCCAGAAAAATAGAGCAAAACACCGTGTACACTATCTTGAGAGGCGATCGGTACGAGTTCAACACCAGATGGGGCTTTTTCATCACAAAACCGTGCGACAGTTTTCAGAATTTCGACACGCGCAGATTCCGATGCGAAATCGAAGCTTTCGTCGATCCTCTGAATCACTGGATCTTTTTCGTTCGTGAGGCACACCAGCGTCTTGCCAGGTTCACTGACAGATCTGAGCACGACCCCAGCAACCCTGGAAGCTGGCAAATAATCCTTGAACGTTCTCAAAACCGACAGCAGGAACTCTTTTTCCTGAATCGTTTCGAAGGTCAATTTGCTCGCCAGATCGAGAACGTCCTGGAAACCTTTCTGGAAACGTTCCGCCTGCTTTGTCTTTTCCTCCAATTGCTTGTTGAGGTTCATCAATTCCTGGTTCATCGCTTCGAGTTCCTCGTTGGTCGCCCTGAGTTCCTGGTTCATGGCGTCGAGTTCCTGGTTGGTCGCCTGCAGTTCTTGATTCATCGCCTCGATCTCTTCGTAAGAAGCTTGAAGTTCTTCGTTCTTCTTCCTCAATTCGTCTGTGCGCAAAGCGACCAGACGCTCCAAACGCTTGTTGATGAGGAGTAGAATCATGACAATTGAGAAAGTGCCCACCGAGCCAGTCAGTATGAACCACCACAACCAGGCCGGAACGAAAAATCTGGGTTTGACGAAGAGGTTGATGATCCTCTCTATCTCTCGCTTCGGCAAGCGGTCCAGGGCCGCGTTGAACTTTTCCACGAGCTGCGGTTTCGTTCGGGCGAAGGCAAAGTACGTCCATTCAACAGAGAGCGGTGGCAGACTTTCGAACAGATGGTAAAGATCGTGCTTTATGAGATAGTAACTCGCTGTAAGATCTTCCATGAGGAAAGCATCTATTTCCCTGTTTTCAACAGCTTCGATCAGCTGCTGGAAACTTTCGAAGCGTTTGACCAAGACCGAAGGATTCTTTTGCCTCAAAAGGGCTTCGTTCGCATCGCCTTCGACGACGCCCACAACGAAGGCGCTCAGCTCTTTGAAATCATTCACTTTCAGCTCTTTCCTGACCCACACTAAGCTCTGAACCCTCAGGATGGGTTTCGAGAACAAAAACATCTTCTCTCTTTCTGGCGTTTTGAAGATCAGATTGATCATGTCTGCGTGCCCCGTCTCCACGAGTTTCAAAGCTTCAGAGAAAGGCATCAATTCGATGTCGAACCTCAGATCCGAAACCTTCTCTATCGCTTTCAGTATCTCCACCGAAATACCCACCACTTGCTGCCGCTCGTTTTTGTAAATGAACGGAGGGTAGAAATCACCGCTGACGAACCTCACTTGCTCGCAGAAAAAAAGCGTGGTAAAGAGAAGATACAGCAGTGCAAAAACCCTTTTCATCGATCATCCCCCGTTTACCGTACGTTCATGGCTTTCCAAACTAGATTGTACAACGCGCGGACAAAGAACTGTGGTAAAATATTTCCGACAAAACAAGTCTAAAAATGGAGGGTAGATAGTGATGGCGATCACGCTCACTCAAGTGGATGTCTGGACGGCTTTAGCTCACGGTTTCATATCCTTTCTGAGCCCGTGTGCTTTACCACTGCTTCCATCTTTTCTCGCGCTGCTGTTCTACGATAAGAAGGCCGCATTTTTGAGGATCATCGGCTTTTTCTTGGGCCTTTCCGCCACGTTCGCGAGCTTGGGCGCCCTATCGGGAACGCTCGGTGGTTTCTTCGATAAGAACCTGCTCCGTTACGCCGCAGGCACGCTTGTCATCATCATGTCGGTTCTGTTCCTGCTTCAAATACAGCTCTTCAGGCCGAAAGCCATCAAGCTCAACAGGTTCAAAGCGGGTGGAATCTTCTCGGGTATCGGTCTGGGGCTCGGTGTGGGGCTGGTGTGGATTCCCTGTGCGAGCCCGGTGCTCGCATCCATCCTCGCCATCGCTGCCACCAGGGGAACGGCCCTGAGAGGGGCGCTGTTACTCTTCATCTACTCGCTCGGAATCTCTGTACCTTTCTTGACGATCGGAGGGGTTGTATCGAAGCTCCTGAGCAAGGTGAGCTTCAAAACCCCTCTGTGGGAAAGGGTATTGAAGTACGCAACGAGCGCTCTGCTTTTAGTCCTCGGGTTGCTCATTCTCACGGGAAAGGCGTTCGTATGAGAGGAGTGATCGCATGAAAAGGTTCTCGGTGATTCTTTTCACACTCGTCGCCGTTTTCAATCTCGCACAGAACGTTCTTCTGAACGACGTGGACGTTGCGGCGAAGCTGGCGAAGATCGAACAGAAAAAGCTGGCGATCGTTTTCACGACCCAAACCTGTCCGTACTGCGCGAAGCTCAAGAATGAAACGCTCACCGACAGAACTGTGAAACAGCTGATCATGGCGAACTTCATCTTCGTCGAGGCCATGTACGACACCAGGAAAATCACGAACATCTTCGGCCAGCCGATGAGTTACGCGCAGTTGTTCGACTATTTCAATGTCAGTGGCGTTCCGACCACATGGTTTTTGACCAGCGAGGCCACGCCACTGGTGTACCTACCAGGTTACGCTCCGGCCAACGTGTTCACCCAGGTACTGAGGTACGTTTATCAGGAGATCAAGGAAGATTTCTCGCAGTACGCGAAGAAGAAGGACGATTTCATGGGTGAGAAAAAGCTCTTGAAGGTAACGTCAGAGGAAGCCGACTTCGTTCTGAAGAACGATCCGAACGCCGTGTTCGTCGATTCGCCCATCGACAAACCCGATGTCTTCAAAGTTCACATCACGAGAAAAGAAGACATCGCGAACAGACTCGTTGAGCTCGGCGTCTTCCGGGTACTCTTGATCAGTGATTGAGCTTGCCGGTTTCCTTTTCTGCGGGGGCCTGTCTGGCCCTCTTTCGAAAATTCAGAAACAGTCCGAGAACGAGAAGGATCAGCCAGACGAAGATCAGCGCAAAGACGATCGGTTGACTCTCGAACAGTTTCGACACTTCCTGTTTGGGACTCTTCGTGATCCACACGTACAGCCAGCCGACGGCAGAGAAGGCCAGCAGATAACTCGCAACGAGTAGAGATATGACAGCCAGCACCTGAGCACTTTTTCTAACCGCTATCAGCCCGCAGATCAGTCCCAGTACGATCCCCACCCCTACCGGGACGAGCACGTTGAGGTCGAACTGACCCACGGTGCCGAGTTCTCTTCCCCGAACAACGATCAGAGTTATGAAGTAACCGAGCGCACCGCCCGCGAGAAATCCCACCAGAAAGACGAAGATTTTGTACAGACCGTACAGCACGGCTCCGCACAGAACACCGAGGACAACCACGAAGATGAGGTTCAGCGTGGAGTTCTCGATCAATTTTTCCTGCAAACCTTTAAGAAATTCCACCTTACCCATCCATTCGATGAGCAACGGGCTGAGGAAGAATCCACCGAGCAGGAAACCGAGCATCGGCATGAGGATGTTCTCCAAATATTTCGCGGCCAGGACGACGAAGACACTTATGGGTACGACGAGGTACCAGAGTTCGAGAACCACGTGAGGCTTGAGAAATTCTGAATTCACTCACTCATCCCCCTCGCACACTTTTATTTTATCAGAACGTCGTAGTAGAATTGTTCTGGTGCTGCATATGCTTCAAACTGTGAAGATGCACTTCGTGGAGCATTTCAGAGTGCCGGTGGAGAGGTTGTGGAACATCTTTGTCTGTCCAAACGGTTGGGACCCGTGGTTCACGGACGGTATGAGCATGGAGCTCTTCGAAGGCGGGCAGATCCGCTTTCGATGGAAGAGGATCACGGCAGACGAGGTGGTCGAAGACAGGGGCGTTGTGGTGTTCATACAACCACTGAAAGTTTTCGAGTTCTGGTGGTACGAGTACGAAGACGGATTCAGATCGAGAGTGAAGATGACGTTCACGCCGGACGGAAACGAAGGAACCTGGTTGAAGGTCGAGGACTCTGTTCTCATCGACGGTGAGAGGGAACTACCGATCGCTCTTGGCTGTGCTTACGGCTGGGGACAGATGCTCTGCCTGGCGAAGGCTTACGCCGAGCGTGGTTTGATCCTCATTTAAGACGTATTAACCATTCGGCAAAATTGTTTGGGTAGCATAATATACGAGAGATACACGAACGAATCGATCAGGAGGTGGTGCAGATGCCGTTCTACAGGTACGTGTGTGAGAAATGCGGTTCAGAAAGACGAGTCTTCCACGGCATGAACGAAAATCCTTCCGTCGTTTGCGACTGTGGCACGCGGATGAAAAGATCCGTAGGCAGGGTTGCCGTGGTGTTCAAAGGTAGCGGCTTCTACGTCACCGACAACAGAAAGAACGAAAGCAAGAAAGAGGAGAAAAGCGAAGAAGCTGCGTGATGGGGCATTCGCCCCATCAAAATTTTGAGGGAGGCGGAGTGTATGCAGGTTAAAAGGATAGACCATGTGGGAATCGCGGTGAGAAACGCTTCGGAAAGATTGAAGTTCTACACCGATTTCCTCGGTTTAAAGGACGTCCACACGGAAGAGCTTCCCGAAAGGGGTCTACGCGTCTACATGATGAAGGTGGGAGAAAGCAAGATCGAGCTTTTGGAGCCCATCAACGAACAATCGGAGATCAACAAGTTTCTGGAGAGCAGGGGAGAGGGCATCCACCACATCGCCTTCAACGTGACGGGGATAGACGAAGCGGTTGAGCTCGCCAAGAAGTTGGGTTTTCAGCCCCTTTCTGATGCTCCAAGACCCGGTGCAGGCGGAACGCGCGTGCTGTTTCTGCATCCAAAGTCGGTCGGCGGAGTCCTCGTCGAACTGGTGGAAGGCCACCATTGAGGGGGAATAGGCATGGAAGAATTGATCAGAAATCTCAGAGAACTCGAACACAAAGTTGAGCTCGGTGGAGGAACTGAAAGAATAGAAAAGCAACACGCACAGGGTAAACTGACGGCCAGGGAGAGGCTCTCACTCCTGCTGGACGAAGGATCCTTCGTGGAGATAGACAAATTCGTCAAGCACAGGGCCACGGCGTTCGGCCTGGACAAGGAAGAGCTTCCGTGTGACGGCGTTGTGACGGGGATCGGAAAGATCAATGGAAGGATGGTCGCGGTCTTCTCGCAGGACTTCACCGTGATGGGCGGATCTCTGGGCGAAATGCACGCGAAGAAGATCATGAAACTCATGGATTTGGCGATGGAGCTGGGCATTCCCCTGATCGGTATCAACGATTCGGGAGGAGCGAGGATTCAGGAAGGTGTCGATTCACTGTTCGGTTATGGGGGAATCTTCTACAGGAACACGCTCGCGTCCGGTGTGATACCCCAGATCACGCTCATCGCCGGACCGTGCGCGGGAGGAGCGGTGTACTCACCCGCGATAACGGACTTCGTTGTGATGATCGACAAGACCGCCAAGATGTTCATAACCGGTCCCAACGTTATCAAGGCCGTCACCGGTGAAGAGATTAGCCAGGAAGATCTCGGCGGTGCGTACGTCCACAACTCCAAGAGTGGAAACGCCCACTTTTTGGCGGCCAACGAACAGGAAGCCATCGAGATCATCAAAAAGCTCCTTTCTTACATTCCGCAGAACAATCTGGAGGAACCCGAGTACATCCCCGGGGACTATTCGCTTTCCATGAGCGAAGAGATCAACGACGTTGTACCCGTGGAGCCCACGAAGAGTTACGACGTTCGGAAAGTCATCGAGATGGTCGTAGACGAGGGTAGCTTCTTCGAAGTGCACAAGCATTTCGCTCGAAACATCGTCGTGGGCTTTGCGAGGATCGCGGGTATGAGCGTGGGAATCGTTGCGAACCAGCCTTCGGTGCTCGCAGGCTCGCTCGACATAGATTCTTCCGACAAAGCTGCCAGGTTCATACGCTTCCTCGATTGCTTCAACATACCCATCGTAACGTTCGTGGATACCCCAGGTTATCTACCCGGTGTACAGCAGGAACACGGCGGTATCATAAGGCACGGCGCAAAACTTCTGTTCGCTTACAGCGAAGCAACTGTGCCGAAGATCACCGTTATACTGAGAAAAGCTTACGGGGGCGCGTACATCGCGATGGGCAGCAAGCACCTCGGAGCAGACCTGGTCGCCGCATGGCCAACGGCTGAAATCGCGGTTATGGGGCCTGATGGGGCCGCAAACATCATCTTCAGAAAGGAAATAGAGAGCGCACCGAACCCCGAGGAAAAGAGGAAGGAACTGGTAAAACTCTATCGAGACACGTTTGCAAACCCCTACGTGGCGGCATCTCGTGGATACATAGATGCGATCATAGAACCAGCCAAGACGAGGGAGTGGATCGCGAGGGCTCTGGAGATCTGCCGAACGAAGGTCCAATCTCTGCCCAAGAAGAAGCACGGTAATATCCCCCTGTGAGGTGAGGACGGTGTCTAACACCACAATTCTTGTCGTTGGCATGGGGTCTGTTTTTCTCACTTTCGTCATTCTGTACACCATCTTCGTGATAATGGGAAAGATCTTCACGGCGAGACAGCGCAAAGTTTCCGACACCACGACCACCGCAACAGAAACGAGTGTGAAGGCCGAAGAGAAGGTGGAGCCAGAGTCCAGTGAACCCATCGAGGCGGCCATAATCGGGGCGCTGATGGCCTACATGAGCTCGGAGCAGAAGGCAACAGTACAGCCAAAAGGAAGAGTCTTCACCCTTGAGGAGAGAACGATGAGTTGGAGAAAGAGCGGATGGAAAGGAGCGAGAGGATGGCGCGCAAGTTCAGGGTGGTGATAAACAACAAAGAATACATCGTCGAGGTTGAGGAGATCGGAGGTTCTCCGATCGTTCAATCCGTTCAACAAACGGTTGAAAAACCACAACAAGTCGAAAAACCACAACAGTTACCAGTACAAGCTGCGAAACCAGAGCCTGTCAAGGTGGAACAACGTAGGGAGCAAGTTGCACCGAAAACTGGTGGCGTTGAAGTCAAAGCGCCCATGTCCGGGCTCATCGTCAAGGTGCACGTGAGCGAAGGTCAGCAAGTGAAGCGCGGTCAGAAACTTCTGGTCCTCGAGGCTATGAAGATGGAGAACGACATCATCAGCGAGCACGAAGGCACTGTGCTCAAGGTTCTCGTGAAGGAAGGAGACAACGTCGAGACCCAGCAAACTTTGCTCATCATAGGTTGAAGAGAGGTGAAAATATGGAACTCAAGGTCGTCAGCTTCGCCCTCGGCGAGGAGAAGTTCGCGCTCGACATCATGAACATAGACAGCATAGTGGAGGTAGGAAAAATCGTAAAACTGCCAGAATCTGCCGACTACGTCGAAGGCATCATGAACCTGCGCGGTAACGTGATCCCGATCATCAACCTGAAGAAAAAGTTTTCCATGCCAGGCACGGGCAGATCGAGCTCCGCGAAGATCATTGTCGTCAACATGAAGGACAAAAAGGTCGGCCTGCTGGTCGATCAGGTGCACGAGGTGCTCACACTGAGCGACAAACAGATAGAGCAACCTCCAACCGGTGTTGGGGGCACACGCGCGAACTTCATACTGGGAATAGCCAAACTGGGAGAAGAACTTTTGATCATACTCAACGCGGAAGAGATACTCTCTAAGGAAGAGAAGATTTCTCTTGAGCATCTGAAGGTTTGAAGAATCTCACGAACCAGATGTCTGGTTCGAAGAAACCTTCGCTGGCGCTGAAACCAACGAGTCGTCCATCTGGTGAGAAGGATGGATAGAATGTGTCTTGCTTCAATCCTTCTGTGAGGCACCATTTTTCGCCCGTCTGCAGATCCTTGACCCATATCGCGTAGTACCCGAGACAGTTGCAGGAATAAGCCAAGTACCTTCCGTCTGGTGAGATCGCAGGATCGTGTTCGTTGTAGAAACCATCCTCTATGCAGACGACACTTCCTTCGGGCGTGAGTGCGTAGATTCCAAAGTTCGCTTCTTTCAGTCCCACGAAGTAGATCGTCTGACCGTACACGGTGGGAGAGAACACCATGTCGAAGCCTTCTATGTTCAGTTTGGTGCGACGCCGAGCGAGTGTGGCGCGATACATGGCGTTACCGGTCTCAGTGTCCTGCACGTACAGAAGGGTGTTCGCGTCGAACCAGGCTGGCGAATAGGCCGGCGCGTTGCCCGCAGAAATGAGGACGATGTTTTTCGCGTGGTCCTCGATGGGCATGACGTAGATGTTCCAGAAACCGTGGAGCGATCCCTGAAAGGCGAGTCTGGTACCGTCTGGGGAGAACCTCGGAAAGTACTCGCTGCTGCCATAAACGGGCAAAATCCTGAGACTTCCCTGTTGCAAGTCCAGCAGGGCTATGTTCCTGTTACCACCGAGTCTGTCGGTTATGAAGGCAAAATATTTACCGTCTGGACTGAAACTGCTGTACTCGTCCACAGAAGGATGGTAAGTGATGCGCAGGTATTTTCCAAAGGCGTTCTTCACCAACAATCTGAGTGCGGCCTTCTCTAAGGGATAGTGCACACACTCTCTTACGAAGTCCCGGTAAGGCCTCTCTTCCTTCGGCGAGTAGCTGCAGCTGTAAACCACGTTGCCAGACTCCACCCAGCTCGCGTAATAGCTGTTCTTCGTCGCATCGTAAGTAACGGAAAAACTGAGCGTGAATTCCTCTTCAACTGCGATGTGCTCGTTCGCAGTCAACTTAACCTGGTCTGCTTCGAGAACGACACGCACGTTCTCAGGAACGAGTAAAAGGATCGATCTGGCCACATCGTCCAGAACCTTCTTGCTCTGTTCGTCTGAGGCCAGAGCGATCTTCAGACCAACGTATGCAAAACAGCTCACCACAAACGTGAGTAAGAGGATCACCAGAGGCCTTCTCATGTTCACCGCTCAAATTCTACACCACGCTAAAGGAGTTTACACCTCGGTCGATCAATAATATAGGTAGAGAAGGGGTGTTGAACAATGAACATCGACCCTGTGAGGATGGATCCCCGGCGCAACATGGATCTGGAGAGAGTTCAGAGCGGGAGCCTAAAGCAATTGCAACTGAACGTTCAGAGGACTGTAGAAGAATCTTCCAGGAAGCAGGAAGAAGATAACGTTGATCTCTCAAAAACGATGGAATCTCTCAGGAAAACGTTCGAAAAATTGAGCAGATTCTTCAAAACTGAGGCCCAGTTCACGATAGAACGTGAGCTCAACATGATAATCATCAAGATAAAGGACAGAGAAACTGGCGAGATCGTCAGGCAGATCCCACCAGAGGTGGCCGTGAAGATTGCAAAGAACCTTCAAGAATTGATGGGCATTCTCTTCGACGAGAAGGTGTGAACGATGGATGCAATATCGAAGATCGCTTCGAGCATAAACTTTCGCTACAGATCGTCGAACATACAGTTCGGGGGTTTGGCATCGGGGTTGAACACGGCCGACATAGTCGATGCGTTGATGCAGATCGAAGCCAGGCCCGCTGAAAGACTGTACCAGAAATACGAGAGCCTGGGTTTGAAGCAGAAAGCATACCAGCAACTGGAAGAAAAACTCGAAAGTTTCGAGACCTTCCTGTCGAACTTCAAACTTCAGGCGACGCTTCTGGCCAAGAAGGTTTCTATCGAGTCGGAGGAGATTTCCATAAACGCTTCCGCCACTGCCGTCGTTGGAAGTTATCAAATCAAGGTTCTGTCCGTCGCGAGCAGAAGCTCCATGGTGAGTGGAAGAACCATAGGACCCGACGTGGACCTTTCCACCAGGTTCGGCGATCTGACGTACAGGTACAACCCAACCGATTCGGTTTTGAAGATCCAGCTCGGAGCGACGGTCCACACCGTCAACATCTCCACGGGTGACACGATCTCAGACATCATCGATAAGCTCGACGACATCTTTGGGTCTGGTAACGTCAGATTCGAGGATGGAAGATTGGTTTTGGAAAGTGCACAGGCTTTCGCGATCAGGACAGAGAGCGGTACGTTCGGTTTCGTCTTCAACCTCAACGATGCACCCGTCGTTCAGGAAAACGGAAAATACGTTCTTCGCAGTACGGCGCCCGTCGGTGCCGTCTCGATTTATAAAACCCTCTCACAGATCTCGACTTACAGGGGCGTTTCTATCGAGAGCGGTACGTTGAAGATCAACGGAACAGAAATAAGCTTCAACGTGAACATGACTTTGAAACAGCTGATAGATGCGATCAACACGAGTGAAGCTGGTGTGAGGGCCGAATACGATGCGAACTCGGACAGGTTGATCATCACTTCGAACAAAACCGGTCCGAACACGATACTGCTGGAAGACAACGGAACCAACCTTCTTCAGTTGCTCGGCCTGGACATTGGTCAGTTCAACATCGGTGGCACGACACACGTTCAGTTGAGCAGCGACGGTGTGAACTGGATCGATCTTTATTCCTCCACGAGCGAACTCACTTACATGGGCCTGTCCATAAAGGTGAAGGAGTTGATTCAAACTCCTGTGAGCTTCAGCGTCGAAAACGATACGGACTCTGTGGTTTCGAAGATAAAAGAGTTCGTCGACAGATGGAACCAGCTCATGGAGTACATCTACAACAAGTACAATGAGAAGCCCGTGACGGGCAAGAACGAAGAGGAGCTTTCTGAAGAAGAAAAGCTTCAGGGAGTGCTTCAAAGAGATCCACTTTTGAACGAGATCTTTTTCAAACTGAGAGGCTTCATAACGACGCGTATAGAGGGTGACATTTCTTATCTGTGGCAAATCGGCATAAGGACGAGCAGTTTCGGCTATCAAAACATGAAGATGGGGAAACTCGAGCTCGACGAAGACAGATTGAGAACGGTCCTCACGGAGAGTCCTGAGAAGGTCTGGGCCTTCTTCGGTGACACGAACGGCTTTGCACAGCAGGTGCAGTCTTATTTGAGAGAACTGACGAAGTTCGGAGGAAGAATAGACAGTATCGCGGGCATCAGCGGAACCATCACAAAACAGATGAGGAATCTGGCGAAACAACTTGAAAACATGCTCGAACGCTTACAGAAACGGGAAGCCTACCTCTGGAGCAAGTTCTCAGCGATGGAAGAAGTCGTATCGAGGATGCAGGCACAGGGTGCATGGCTCGCACAGTTCTCGAGCTTGAGGAGTAACAGCCGTTAAGATTTCTTCGACAGCGTTATCTCGAACTCGTTCGGATCGGGATTGTTGAAGGTCAGCTTGATCTTTTCTTTGTGCGTAACTATCATGGACCTGATCTTCTCCGCGTAGCCTGAGAATCGCTGGTGCAGGTTCACCTTCACCACATCGTACTGGGAAAGATCCATCTTCCTCAGTTCGTTCGACAGTCTCTTGAGCACGACTGTGGGAGACAGAACCCTACCGGAACCTTTACAGACGGGGCACGGTGAAAAGAGCAACTGTTCGCTCGAAGGGGTTCTTCTTTTGCGTGTCAGCTCGAACAGGCCAAGGCGTGTGAATCCAAGAAGTTCGACGTGTGCCGGATCCTTTTCGAACGCCTCCCGGATCTTTTTGAACAACCTGTCGTAATACTCTTTGACAGGCATGCCGATGAAATCTATCACGACGATTCCACCGATGTTGCGTAACTTGAGCTGTCTGGCTATCTCCTTGGCCGCTTCCACGTTCGTGTTGAACGCCAATTCTGCCTGGTTCTTACCAGAGGTGAAGCTCGCCGAGTTGACATCGAACACGGTCATCGCTTCCGTCGTATCGAGCGCCAGATATCCTCCACTGGGAAGATCTATCGTGCGCCTCTGCAAAAGGTTCAGCTGCTGATATATGTTGAACCGCTCGAAGAGGTCTCCATCAACGAAGTGCACCGCTATGGACTTGCTGATCTTTTTGACTTCCTGCTTGACCCGCTCGTACACCTTCTCTTCGTTCACATAAATTTCGTCCACGTTCTTGTTCAGACGTTCTCTGAGGATGTAGTCTATCGCTGTCGGTTCACATCTGAGCAGTTTCACCTTTCTCGATTTTTTGAAGCTGAGTAGCAACTGCTGCCATTCCTGCCTCAGCGATTGCAACTCTTCTTCTATAGTCTCCACGGGCATCCCTTCCGCGGCCGTTCTTATGACGATCCCTTCGTTCTTCTGAACCTTCGAAAACAGCGATTTCAGCCTTTCCCTCTCCCGTTGGTCGGCTATCTTCTTGGAGACACCCCTCGCACGTGACAGTGGAAAATAAACCACGTACCGTCCCACGAGTGAAAGCTTGCACGTAAGCTGCGGGCCTTTCTGTCCCACCGCGTCATGTTTGACCTGAACGAGAATCTTTGAACCTTCCTGAAGCTGTTTTCCTGCCAGCACCTGTTGAACGTAGACTTTGCCGACGTCCGAGACTCTTAAAAATCCATTCCTGCTCTCGCCTATGTCAACGAAGGCTGCGTTCAGGCCGGGCACGATTTTCTGTACAACGCCAACGTAGATGTTGCCAGCTATGGTCTCGTTCTCCTCGCTGAAGACCTCCTGAAGTTCTCCATCTTCGAGCATGGCACCGCTGATGAGATCTTCTTGAACGTTTATGATCAGAACACCCGGCACGCTGTGAAACCTCACTCAAAGAATTCGTAAAGGCTGATTTTGCCGTCCTTCCTGAGGAGTAAGAGATTGATCTCATTGGTTTCACTGTTCCGGAACAGGAAGAATTGTCTGTCCATCGTCTTGAACTGAAGGATCGCTTCTTCCAGAGGCATCACGTTCAGTGGCAATCTTTTCGTTTCGGCCACATCCTCCTCCGTTTCCTCAACGATGGCCGGTATTTCCAGATGCTTGGGTTCTCTGTGTTTGTCTCTGATGGTCGATTTGAGCTTCTTGACCTTCTTTTCGAGTGCATCGCACAGGGCGTCTATCGCCGCATAAAAATCTGGATCCTTCTCCTGCACGACGATCACGTTCCCCCTGAGGTTGATGTTCGCCTTCACCACGTAGTTCACGGCGTCTTTCTCGGCCTTGATCTCCGCCGATACGAGTTCCTCGTCTTTGATCACCCTGTCGACCTTTTCCAGCCTCTTTTCAAGGTACTGTTGCATCGCGGCCGTTGCCTCGAAGCCCCGTGTAGTGAACCTGTAGTTCATGCGATCACCTCCCGAGCAGTTTCTCCCTGGCTTCGATATAACATTCGAGCGCTTCGAAGTTTTCTTGCATCTTCACGAAACTGTGACCATACAAAGTGACGAGAGAGTAGATCAGATACGTGGTATCGTAAGTTCCCGAAAAACACTTCGAGACTTCCAGATGTTTTTCGGAAAAGAATTTCTGTTCCTTTTCCTCGAGCGAAACCAACATCGAGAACGTCTGGTGCTCGAACAGACACAGACCAACGAGCAAGACCAAAAATCCAAACGGAACCACGAGCGTTAGGAACAGACCGGCAACAGAAATGGCGAGCGCGAGCACCGTCCAGAGTTCCTCGCCGCCGAGAATCAATGAAGCGTAATTCGGAAATCTCTCGGACAGTTGCTTCTGAAGTTCACGTATCAGACCACGCCACTTGAGAAAACTCAGGAGCAATCCAAAACCACTCAGAAACACCAAACCCTGTGTGACTCCAAAGAACCTGTTGACCAAAGCAGACCACGTCGCGACAACCAGTACTGAAGCTATGAGCGCAAGGAAATTTGCAACGACGAAGAATGCGGCACAATATGCCATCAGATGCTCCTGTGGTTTCGACCTGAAATCAAAAAGCTCTTTCAACTGTTTCACGCCTCATCCCCCCAGGAACTGAAACAGTATAGAGATGGCGAGCAAAACCAGACACAGGACTATCAGCCAGAGCGAGTTCTTCTTCAACTCAACCGACACCTTTCCAAAGGAACGTAGAGCGAATATGAGCAAAATCACCAAGATGCACGAAAGAACAATGATCAGCATCATTGCTGGTACTTGATGGAACCCTTCGTGGCGAGTATGATCTCCGCATCGTCGGTGTCAAAGATGCCCGCCGTGAGATTTATCGCGATCCCTTCCACGGCGAGTTTGAGATTCTTTCCGGTCACGACCGTCGGAGGGCTTATGATGATCCTGCAACCAACTTTTTCGAGGTTCATGGCGAGCGCACCGGCGATCATGTTTCCCAGTTCCCCGATCGCACTCATGGCCAGTTCGTCAAGGTTATCGTACTGCAGGTTCATCATCTTCGAAACGATCTTCAAAGCCGTGTCTGGACTGAAAGAGTATATCAGGTTGCCTTCCGTGCCACCACTGAAACCTATGACCGTCACCATGTCATACTTCGGTTTGATCTCCTTCAACACTCCAGGCTTTCCCACAGACGGTGTGATGTTCAACAGAGTCTTCAACGTACCAACAACCGCAGCTATCAACGCGTTCACGATGCGTGCGTCCATTCAAAATACCTCCTCATTCCCAGTGATCAGAGAGCTTCACATCGACTTTGAGCGGTACTGATAATTTTACCACTCCCTCCATGATCTCTTTTACCTTCTCTGCAACGAACTCCGCCTCTTCGCTCGGCACCTCGAAAACGAGTTCGTCGTGCACCTGCAATATCATCTTCGTCTTGAGATCGTTCCGTTTTATGAAATCGTGGACCGCGATCATCGCGAGCTTCATTATATCGGCCGCCGTACCCTGTATGGGCGTGTTCACGGCGATCCTTTCACCTTCCTGCCGGACCGAAGGATCGGAGGATCTGAGCTGGGGTACCTCGCGCTTCCTTCCGAAGAGCGTTCTGACGTGTCCCTGGGTCTTGGCGAAGGAGATCGTCTTCGTGAGGTATTCCCTGACTTGTGGGTACAGTTCGAAGTATTCCTTTATGAAAGCTTCGGCCTGCTTGTAGGAGAGCCCCGTGCGCTGTGAGAGACCGTAGGCGGTCACACCGTATATGATGGAGAAGTTCACCATTTTACCTATGGACCTTTCACGTGGACCGACGTCCTCTTCTTTGATCCCGAAGATGCGGGCAGCCGTGAACGTGTGAACGTCTTTGTCCTTGATGAACGCCTCGATGAGGTTCTCGTCGTTGCTCATGTGCGCGAGCACTCTGAGCTCGATCTGTGAATAATCGGCGCTCAGGATCTTCCATCCTTTCTCCTGTGGCACGATGGCTTTGCGTATTTCTTTGCCTTCTTCCTGTTTGCTCGGAAGATTCTGCAGGTTTGGATCGCTACTGCTCAGTCTTCCAGTTGCCGTACCGGTTTGGTGGAAACTGGTGTGGATCCTGCCTGTCTTCGGATGAACGAGTTTGGGAAGCACGTCCAGATAGGTGGATTTCAATTTTTGATATTTCCTGTAGGAGAGTATCAACGGCACGATGGGATGTTCATCGACGAGGTCTTCAAGAACGTCCGCCCTCGTGGAAAGCTCGCCACCGGGTGTTTTGCCCTTAGGTTTGATCTTGAGCTTTTCGAACAGCACGTACGCAGTCTGCTTTGGAGAGTTCAGATTGAACACTTCGCCAGCCAGTTCGAATATCTGTTTCGATATTTCGTCCATCTTGGCGCTGTATTTCATAGACAGATCTTTCAGATAAGAAACGTCCATGTACACTCCTGTGAGCTCCATCTCCGCGAGGATGGGGATCAGGGGCAGTTCGATCTTTTCAAAAACCTCCATCAAGCCCTGTTCGTGCAACCTCATGTTCAGAAGTTCGTACAGCCTGCGCGTCACATCCGCATCTTCTGCGGAATACCTCGTTGCATCCTTCACGTCGACATCCGCGAAAGTCACCGCACTGAACAGAGGAGAAGAACTCTTCACCAGTTCTTCGAAGCTCATCATCTTGTAGTTGAGAAATTTCAAAGCCAGTTCATCCAGTCCGAACCTCTTCTCGTCGGGATTGAGCAGGTACGCCGCGATCATCGTATCGAACGCCGGTACGTTCGGTCTGATGCCGTGCACCATGAAGACGGAGTAATCGTACTTCAAATTCTGCCCGACGATCCTGGTGGCTCTGTTCTCCAGAATGGGTTTGAGACCGTTCAAAACCTTTTCCAGGGAAAGGTTGGGTCCCCGCCTGTGTCCCACAGGGATGTAGTAACTGGTCTTGTCGGGCAGGGCGATCGATACACCCACCAGATGTGCGTCGAGTGGGACCAAAGAATCTGTTTCGGTATCTATCACGATGTACTGGCTGCTGTGCATGCGTTGCAGGAGCTGTTCGAACTCCTGTTCTGTCGTGACAGTTTTGTAGGGCGTTTGCTCCGGTTGCTGACTGTACAGACCGAGCTCTTTCATCAAGCTTGAAAACTCGAGCTCCTTCAGAAACTCAACGAGCACGTCCTGCTTGAACCCTCTGTATCTGAGTTCTTCCCAGTCCAGACCGAGTTCCAGATCTACCATGAGCGTGACGAGCTTCTTGCTCTTGAACGCATCGTCTCTGTACTGCAGGAGTAATTTTCCTATCTTGCTGTTCTTGTCGATCTTGTCGTATATCTCTTCCAGACTACCGTACTTGTTTATCAGCTCCACGGCTGTTTTTGCACCTATGCCGTACACTCCCGGAACGTTGTCGACGGCATCCCCCGCGAGTGCCAGCAGATCGACGATACGCCTCGGTGGCACCTGAAACTTTTCCACGACCTTTCGTTCGTCGTAGAGTTCGAGCTCCGAGATACCCTTGATCGGTCTGAAAACCTTTATCTTTTCACTCACTAACTGCAACACGTCTTTGTCTCCACTCACGATGTAGATCTCTTCGAAACGACTTTCTCCCTTCTTTGCGAGCGTTGCGATCACATCGTCCGCTTCACAGCCTTCGTATTCGAGCACCTTCACGCCGAGCGCTTCAACCCCGCGCTTTATGTAAGGCAACTGCTGCACCATCGCGTCAGGTGCGGATGGTCTCTGAGCTTTGTACTCCGCCAGCAACTCGTGACGGTAGGTCTTAGTCTTTTTGTCCATCGCGAAACCTGTATAGTCCCCTTCCCTGACGTGTTCCCTCAGGAACTTGATCATCATGCGCATCAAGCCGTAAGTGGCATTCGTCGGAACGCCACTGCTCGTACTCAGTGACTGATCGATCGCGTAGTAAGCCCTGAAGGCCAAACCGGTGCCATCAAAGAGAAACAGTCTTGCCATTCCTCTCGAGCTCCCTCAGCTCTTCCAGGATTTCGACCGCCTTCCTGAGGTGCGGAATCACGATCGAACCTCCGACGACCAGCGCCACGTTGAAGATCTCGAAGAATTCCTCATCGCTCGTTCCAAGCTGGAACAACCTTATCATGTGGTACGCGATGCAATCGTTGCACCTGAGCACCATCGAAGCCACGAGCCCGAGCATTTCCTTCGTCTTCGTATCCAGAGCGCCTTTTTCGTACACCTGCGAGTCGAGGTTCATGAACCGCTTCGTGTGGAGATTTCCCTTCTCCTGTATCAGTTTGTTCAACCTCGCCCTGTAATCGATGAACTCCTCTATCATTCACGCACCTCCAACCTTCATGGGAACATCGTGACTGAAAACGATCCAATCGCACTCCTTAGACATCTTCGTGATGAATTCTCCCGCTGCGTCCTTCTTGTAACCTTTCATGTATTCGAAGTACTCGATCCTGCTGTAACATATGTCCCCGGGCATCAGGATCTTTCCCATGTTCTCGGTCTCTATCAGCAAAGAGATGTGTTCTGAAGAATGGTACGGCGTGTGAAACACTCGCACACAATCGAAGAGCACGTCCCCATCCTTCAGTGTATGAACTTCCTTCCACCTTTCCAGAACCATGCTGTAGAAAGGCCCACTCATCGGTCCGAACGCCGCGTAGTTCTTGTCCTTGTATCTTTCGTGGACGTGGACCGTAGCGTTCGTGAAAAAGATCGAGCAGAAAATGTGGTCCATGTGCACGTGCGACACGACGAGGTCCGTCACGTCCTGTGGTTTGATGCCCCTTTCTTTCAACGCGCGTTCCAGAGCCTCCCAGCTGGGAAATCCCCCAGGTTCAACGAGCACGAGTCTCTTCCCATCGCTCAGCAACGCCACGGTACAGTACGGTGCCATCACGTAAGGTGGAAATCTGATGCTTCCACCAGGTACGAGAACCTCGAACTTCACCGAGGATCACCCCAGAAGAAAACTCAAAAATGCGATCGCCAGACAATAGTCGGCGAACAGTCGCAATTTTCGTATCGTGACTATCTTTTTCAACACAGCGAGCGCGATCAAACTGCTGACGAAAGAAACCACGAAAATCGGACTCATCACCACGTCCGCTTGCCTCAATTTCAGCAAACTCGCACCGAGGAGCACAGGTATCGCCATCAGGAACGTGTAGCTCACGGCTTCTTCCTTCCTGTAGCCGAGCAGTGTGACGGCGGATAAGACCATTCCGCTTCTCGAAACTCCCGGCAAAACGGCAACAGCTTGGAAGAGCCCTATCAGGAACGCGTGCTTGATGTTCATCGATTCCAAGCTTCTGTCTCCCTCTTTCAACGACGCCAGAAGCAAGAACATCGCGGTGATGGAGAAAAACAGCGGTAGAAACGTCGAATTTTCAAACACCCTCTCAACGTGTTCTTCGAAGAGAAAGCCCACAACTGCCGCCGGGACGGTGGAAACAGCGAGGTTCACAAGGATCCTCCATGTTTTTAAAACTCTCAAAATATCTCCGCGAACGAACAGGACCACCGCGAGCAAACTTCCTGCGTGCAGGAGCACAACTGTCCGCAGGTTCGCATCGACTTGGAAGAATCTTGAGAACAGAAGAACGTGGCCCGAGCTCGAAACGGGCAGAAATTCTGTCGCACCCTGCACCGCCGCCAGGAGCAATTCTTTCAGAAGCCTTCCTCCTTCACAACTTTCAGAAATTCGATTCCAAGTTCCTTGAGAAGTCTTTCTATCTGTTTAGGCTCCGAAGCATCCACCTTTATGGAAACGCTTCGAAAACCGTCACGTTTGACCGTGTTCACCGCGAGTACGTTGATGTTGTTCAGCGCGAACACGTCAAGGACCTTCTTCAATTCTCCAGGCTTATCCTGCAGCGTGAGCAGTATACGAACACCCGGTTCGTCCATTGCAGTTATGGCGACGAAAGCTTCGAGCACTTCGGTGAGCGTGATCACACCCTTCACCTTCATGTCCGAGTCGACGACCGCCAAACAGCGTTCCTGGGATTCTCTGAAAGTGAGCGCGGCTTCTTCTATGTAACTGTCTTCGTGGGTGAAGAAGTCGGGAAACACGACGTAATCTTCCACGGACGATCCAAGGTCAGCGTTCGCGATACTGTTTTTGTAAACGAAGCCGGTGAACCTTCCTTCTTCGTCGACGGTCACACAATAGTCGGTTTTGTATTTCCTCATCTGGTTGAGAGCTTCCTGCACCGTCGCCTTCACGCCGATGGAGGGAAAATCATCGTTCAACCAGTTCCTCACGAACATTCGATCGCCCCCAGATTTTGGAAAATCTTACCGCTTCTATCCTAAGAAGATTCTACCATCCTAATTCTAAGTTAGTAGTAGTAGTAAATAATAGGGGGTGGTAAATTCCGTAACGCAACTCGTTGCGTAAACGAAAATGCGCTACAGAAGAGAGAATTTGAAGCGTGACAGGGTGGTAAGTTGCGTGGTAAATTGCGTGGTAGATTTCTCGGAGAAAATGGTAAATTAGTACCGAGATAGGCTTCAGCTCAAGATTCTTTGCGTGGTAAATTCTTTGAATGCTTGGTAGAACTGAAGGATCGATTTCTGACTGTGTTTATCCACTTTTCAATGAAGTCGAGATATTCCTTTATCCATGACAGTTTGGAGAAATCTACCACCAGAAAAATGGCTTGTAGGGCCAAATTTCGACGAAATCTACCACCTTTACATATGTTGTGGTGCGTAATCTACCACACAACATGTAGTAGGTATCAACAGTTCGTCTGTCGTTGTGGTAAAATGTATGCGAAAAAGTTCCTCAGGGTGGTGAACGTTCGTGGCCAAAGTCATCGTCGTTACGTCTGGAAAAGGTGGAGTCGGCAAAACAACCGTGACTGCCAACCTCGGTTGCACTCTGGCAAAACTCGGTGAAAAGGTGTGCGTGATAGATGCGGACATCGGCCTGAAGAATCTGGATGTGGTGCTCGGACTGGAGAACAGGGTCGTTCACACCTTGCTCGACGTGGTCAACGGTAAGGTGAGTGCCCAGGAGGCTCTGGTGAAACACAAGCAGCAGCGCAACTTGTACCTCCTGGCGACGTCCCAGGTTGCAACCAAAGAGATGGTCTCACCAGAGGATATGAAGGCGGTCGTGAAGGCCCTCCACCCCCTGTTCGATTACATACTCATCGATTCTCCAGCGGGTATAGAGAGAGGTTTCAGGAACGCGGTCGCACCGGCCGAGATGGCTCTGATAGTCACCACCCCGGAACTTCCAGCGCTCTCGGATGCCGACAGGGTCGTTGGTCTGTTGGAGAACCTTGGATTCGATGAAAAAACGATGAAGGTCGTGTTGAACAGGTTCAAACCGAAGATGGTCAAGGCCGGTGAGATGCTCACCGAGCAGGACGTTGCCTCAACGCTCGCGCTCGAGATCATCGGGGTCATCCCTGACTGCGAGGACGTCATAATCGCCACGAACAAAGGGATTCCCGTTGTACTCAACGGAGATCTGAGCATAACGCGCGTCTTCGAGAACATCGCGAGACGCCTCAAAGGGGAAACCATACCGCTGGATCAGGATCTGATGCAGGTGCAGGAAAAAGGTTTGCTTGCCTTCTTCAGAAATCTCTTCGGCCGAAAGAGGAGCTGATGGTGATGTGGTTCTTCGGCCTCTTCAGCAGGAAGAAAAAGCGTGAGAAGAGCAGAGACACAGCTTACAAGAGACTCGAAGCGATTCTCGAAAGGAGAAGACCAGTTTCTGTGACCGAAATAGTTCCCAAGAGCGAGTTCGAAGAGAACTCTGAAAAGATAAAGGAAAAGATCGTCACCTGGGTGAGCGACACGTTCAAGGTTTCCCCTGAGAGGGTCAAGGTCGAGTTCGAGGAGCACAACGGTTATATAGTCATCATAACGAACGTCATGTTCGAGTGAAGCTGTCATGAAGGGCTTTTCTCTCAGAACGAAGCAGAGAGTCGAAATGGTTGATATCACGGACCAGGTCCAGCAGATCGTGGCGGAGTCAGGTGTGAAATCCGGTGTCTGTTTCGTTTTCGTACCACACACCACGGCGGGGATCACCATCAACGAGGGTGCCGACAGGTCCGTTCGGATGGACATCGTGGAGAGGCTGTCACACATCGTGCCCGCCAACGCGAACTACCATCATCTGGAAGGTAATTCCGACGCTCACATAAAGGCGAGCTTGATAGGTTCTTCTGTGACTGTCCCCATCGAGAACGCAAAGCTCGCCCTCGGTACCTGGCAACGCATATTCTTCTGTGAATTCGACGGTCCGAGGGCGAGAGAGGTGTTCGTTCAGATCGTTGAAGCTAAATCCTGAACGAAGTACACGCGCGGGCCAGGGATCCCGTTGAAGTTCGTGGCGTACTCAACCGTGTATGCCCCCGCGTTTATGAAGTACAGAATGTCATCGAGCGTAACGTTGTACGGGAGCATCGCATCGTCGTAGATCTTGTCGACGCTGTCGCACGTGGGACCTGCCAGAACGAAGGGCATCTTCTGTTCGTTCTCTTTTCCTTCAACGACGATCTCGTAGCGGAAGTTCTCGATGGTTTCCATCAGACCGTGGAAGACTCCGGCGTCTATGTAGACCCATTCTTCACTCCCGCGCCGACACCTAAGCAGGACCCTGGTGACCAGTATGGCCGAGTCGCCGACCATGGAACGACCGGGTTCGGCGAAGATCTGAAGATCGTTCACTCCGTACAGGAACTCGTTGACAGCCTGCATGACGGTACGACCGATATCATCGACGTCCGGGATCGGCTTGACATGTTTCACAGGCATGCCTCCACCGATGTCGAGCACGTGCAGGTTGATCCCGTACAGCTTTTCAGCCCAGTAGAAGACTCTTGCCACACTCTCGATGGCGTTCCACCAGCTTTTGGGATCGTAATTCTGCGACCCGACGTGGAAGCTCACACCCACAGGATGGAGTCTGAGCCTGGCAGCCTGTTCTATGAGCTGCACCGCGCTCAGCGGGTCGGTACCGAACTTCCTCGAGAGTGGCCAGTCGCTGTGCCTGTTCTCAACCGCAACCCTGATGACCACCTGAGAGCCCGGAGCGTTTTCGGCGATCTTTTCCAGCTCCATGGGTGAATCTGCGACGAACAGGTTCAATCCTATGTCGTACGCGTAAGCGATGTCCCTTTCCCTCTTTATGGGATTGGCGAAGATCATCCTGTCTGGCGTGATCTGAAGGCTCAGCAGTTTGTTGATCTCACCCACGGAGGCTACGTCGAAGTTGCTTCCAAGATCTCTGAGCCTTTCGATGATCCTCGGATGGCTGTTGGCTTTCACTGCGTAGAAAATTTTGCAGCCTGGAATGGCGTTTGCCAGCTTTCTGTAGTTGTCTTCAACGATGTCGAGGTCGATGAGCAGAAAGGGAGTTTCGAGCTTCTTCGCAGCCTTTCTGACAAGTTCGTTCACTGTCATCCTTTCACCATCACCCTCTGTGAGATCTTTTTACAGATATCTTCAAGAAAATCTTTATCGGTTTCATCGAAGCTGTTGAGTACGTGACTGTCGATGTCCAGCTCTCCGAAGACCTGTCCGTTCACGAGTATGGGTACCACGATCTCCGACTGGACCTTCGGGCTGCAGGAGAGATAGTTCGTCTCCTTGGACACATCTTCAACTATGAAGGTCGTCTTTCGCTGAGCGGCCTGTCCGCATATGCCCCTTCCGAAGGGAATCCTCACGTGCTCGGTCGGTTCACCAACGAACGGTCCCAGGACGAGCTCGTCGGGTTTCGACGTGTCGGTCAGATAGAATCCAACCCAGTTGTAGTGTGGAACGTTTTCATAAAGGATCCGGCAGACGCTTTCCATGACCTCTTCGATCCTTTCCTTCTTGAAGGCTTCTTCGATGTCGTTCGAAAGCTTCTGGAACAGTTCCTTTTTCGAGAGATAATCACCGTATCTTTCGTTCCTCTTGAAACTCAAAGCTGCCTGGTACGCCACGTACGGAAGCTCATTCAGCAGATTCTTGTTCCAGAGACTGAGAAGATCGATCATTATCACCCACTCGCGCTTACCTCTGACCGCGACCCAGTCCTTTACGCCGAGCAAGCCGGTGAGCACGATCGTGAACTCTTCGCGGTTGAGTTCGAAAAGCTCGTGCTTGGCCGTGATCAGTTTCGAACAGTGATACTTCTGTTCGTGAGAGATCGAGTGCCAGTGCTGCATCAATCTGTCGAGGTTGCGTCTCTCCATGTTCTTCAAGAGAGTGACTGTCCATTCTTGTGACAGGTTCAACGCCTTTTCGTACTCGTCTATCAGTGGCTCGTGTCTGGCTCTGAGGATCTTCCAGTAGTTCGGCCACTGGTTCTTGTCGTACTGGAGCATTTCGAAGAAGTCGTCCGCTACGTTTTGAACAACCTTTCTCACACCTTTTCCCTCCCACAGGTTCCAAGCAATTCTTGAAGCGTTACTCTCGTGAGAGTTTCCCTGATGCAATCCATCACCCTGTCCCACACCAGGGTTTTGATCGTGCAGATTTCCGTACCCGCGCGGTTGCACAGCTCCCGGCTGCATTTTGTGATCTTTTCCAGATCGTCAACCGCGGCCACGATGTCGTAGGCCGTGATCTGGGAGGGATCCTTCGCGAGCTCGTATCCTCCACTTCTACCTCTCTTGGCTTTCAGAATACCCGCCTTCCTCAACTGGAGCACGATCTTTTCTGCGAACTCCTTCGGCACCTTTGTACCCTTGCAAACGTTCGTGAGCGAGGTCAGTTTTTCACACCCTGCGATTGAGAGAATTATTCTGAACGCGTACTCACTCTTGATGGTGAATGCCAGAAGAATCACCTCGTGTTCGGCGCAACGAGGTACACGTCCACCTCGCTGCGCATGTTCTGTAGGGCCAGTTGCGGACTGTTGACGTAGATGTCGATGATGTTGTTCTTTATGAGCAGTCCAGTGTCCTCAACGACGAAAAGCCCAAAGTTCGGTTTATCGGCGAACTGTGGTATGTACACCACGCTTCCCAGGGGGATCACCGATGGATCCGCGGCGAGAGTTCTCCACTCCCTGGGGATCGTTCCGAGCGTCGTGACACGGAAGGTTGGATGTTCGGGTAGCTTTCCATCGTCCCATTCAGAATAGAAAGTGGCTTCGAATTTTCCCACATACTTCAGCAGGATGCGCAGAGGATCCCTCGGCTCTCCATCTATCCATATCTCGAAATGGAACAAACCGTCCACAGTTCCCAGAGTCTGCCCTCTGCTCACCCAGCTGTTGGCGGTGACGTTGATTGTCGAAAGGTTTCCATAAACCGCGAGTATTCCGTTCCCGTGATCGATGCGCACGTAATAACCACTTTCAGTTTGCATTATGCTCACGATCCTGCCAGGCAGGATTGAAAACACGCGAGAACCTCTTTCCAGGCTGATCGTTATGCCCGTTGTCACACCTGTGCCTGTGGGCCGTCCGAAGGTCGATACCACGTCCTCTAAACTGAGAGGTTTTTCCAGAGGATAGGCGAACAACCTGCTCCTGTCCTCTATGGGGATCTTTATTCTCTGGCCCACGAGGAGTTTGTTTGGGTCCTGGATGTTGTTGAGCTCCACGATGAGTCTGAGTTTGTCCTGACCAAGCCCGTAGGCTTTCATTATGCTCGAAAGTGTGTCGTTGGGTTTCACCACGTAAGTGATGTAATCCTGATCGAGTCTGAGAAACCTTTCTCTGTCGTACTCCCTCACCACACCGCGCAGCATCTCGAGCTCTAAGTTGAGTTGTTGAACGAGCGCCGTGGTGTTCGCGACGTACTGCTGCAGGTCTGCTGGACTGGTCAGGGCCTGTCTTGAAGAGATTTCTTCGAACTTTCTTTCCATCTCACGTCTCAAACCGACTTCGAGCTCCTGCATCTTCGACTTCACCTGGAAGATCTCTCTTTCCAAACCCGTCACATCGACGATGGTAGCCTGCGGGCTCATTGAAAGTGCATCGAACGCGTTTTCAAGTGCTCTCAGTCTCGAGGAGAGTTCGAGCAGTTCGCCTATCTGGTTCGATATCGACGTGACGCTGTTTTCGAGCTTGCTCAGTCTCTTTGCCGTTTCTTCCGCGTTCACCTGGGACAGCAGTTCCTCGGTGTTCCTGACAAAACGCTCGTAAGCGATCTGTTGTTGTTTCTGTGCCGTTTCCAGGTCAGAGATTTTGTATATCAACTGTCTTATGTCGGAAACGTTCAGGGCCACAGACAGTTGATTGAAACGCATCTCGAGCGAGTTGATGCGCGCCAGGATCTGGTTCACGTCTTCCTGAGAAACGGCTGGAATACTCCTCTGCTCGCTGATGAGTTTTTTCGCGGTCGAAAGCTCGTCGGAGATCTTCTTCACGTCGCTTTGAAGATTTTCAACGGCCTTCTGGTTCGTGTAAACGCTCCTTTCGAGTGCTGCGAGCCTGTACTCGAAGTCGTCGAGCTTTCTGTTGATCTGTTCGAGGATGTCTCTGTCGTACTGTGTGCAGGCAAAGAGCAGAATCACCAACAGAAATATCGCGGTAAGCCTGATAATTTTCATCCCGCAAATGAGACCTCCTGCCATTCCTGTCTGGCCTGTTTCAGATAGATCGAGTCGCTCTTGCCGAACCTTTTGAACAGTTCGGAGAACCAGCGCACCGCTTCCTTCTTTTCTCCCAGGCGCTTGCTAGTCTCACCGAGGTAGAAGAGCGCAGCGATCTGGCGTTCCTCCGTCAAATCTTCCTCACTGTAACTCTTCAAAAAGAGTTCTTTCGCATGTTCCAGTGCTTTTCTTTCCTCATCCGAAGCATCAGCGTCCCTGTACAGCCAGGCCAGTTTCAGAAAGCATTCGGCGGCGCGAAACAGCTTTCTCCTTGCCACGTACATACCCGCAGCGATGTTGTACTGCAGTGCCGCATCTCGAACGCTCTTATTCTCAGTCAGATCGATTTTGATCTGTTTCACACGTTCAGACACTTTCTCAACCGCTTCGACTTCAGAAGCTGTTAACTTCTCGAAATCGTCTTCGAACGATGTGTACAAACAGTTTGGACAGCTCACCAGCTGAAACATCAGCGCGTTGACACCTTCGTAGACGGGTTTCAAATCTGACTCACGACTCCTGATCCTGATCGCCTCGCTGAACAATCTTACGCTTTCAAATTCTCCTTTGCACACCGGACAGACGTAACGCTTACGCCAGAACGTCCGCAAAATCCATCCTCCACACGCCCGCAAGGATTATACTCCGTGGCTTTCAAGAGAACAACGCCTCGACGAACTGTCGCGCATCGAAAGGTCTCAGATCTTCAGCGCTTTCTCCAACACCGATGAATTTGATCGGTAAAGAAAGCTGGTGTTTTATCGCCAGGGCGATACCACCCTTGGCGGTTCCGTCGAGCTTGGTGATGACAAGACCGGTCACGTTCACCATTTCTTTGAAGACGCGCGCCTGCATCAGGCCGTTCTGTCCCGTCGTCGCGTCTATCACGAGTAGAACTTCGTGTGGTGCACCTTCTACGAGCTTTCCAACGACCCTGTGGATCTTTCTGAGCTCTTCCATGAGGTTCTTCTTTGTGTGGAGCCTTCCTGCCGTGTCGATGATCACGATGTCTTTGCCCTTCGACTTCGCGTGGTTCACCGCATCGTACGCCACAGCCGCGGGATCTGAACCTTCTGTGTGCGCGATCACCGTGCAGTTGATCCTTTCTCCCCACACTCTGAGTTGCTCGATCGCGGCGGCCCTGAACGTGTCTGCAGCGGCCATCACCACGCTCTTGCCCATCGACTGAAACTGTGCGGCGAGTTTCGCAACCGTCGTGGTCTTTCCAGAACCGTTCACACCCACGACGCTTATCACGCTCGGTGAACCTGTCAGGTTCAGCGATGTGTCGCCTTCGAGCAGTTCGATCAGTATCTCCTTCAAAGCGCTTACAGGATCTTCCACTCTCTGTTCTTTGAGTTTTTCGATGATCCAGCTCGTCGTTTCGTGGCCAACGTCGGCAGCGATGAGTATCTCTTCGAGTTCTTCCAGTGTTTCTTCGTCTATTCTTCCGCTCCTGAGAAGCTGTTTTATTCCCTCGAAGAAAGCCTTCTTCGTTTTTTCGAGCCCCTGTTTCAACCTCTCGAACAGACCCACGCTCATCTACCTCTCTGTGGATCGTACGAATCCAGCATTTTCATCGCGACCTGCACGATTTTAGAAACCTCCGCTTCAACCTTGTTCTGGGTCTTTTCGTTCCTCAGCTTCAGTTCCACGAAGCCTTCCTGCAACGATTTTCCAACCGTGATCCTCAGGGGGAAGCCTATCAGGTCAGCATCTTTGAACTTCATACCCGGTGAAATTTCGCGGTCGTCCAGCAACACTTCGATGCCCTTGCCGTTCATCTCCCTGTAGAGTTGTTCGGCGAACCTTCTCTGGCTCTCATCGTTCGTGGAGACCACCGTCACGATGACCTCGTACGGTGCGATGGATCTGGGCCAGATGATGCCGTCTTCGTCGTTCAACTGTTCCACGACGGCGGCCATGGTCCTCGAGACGCCCCAGCCGTAGCATCCCATGATGAAAGGTTTCAAATTGCCCTCTCTGTCCATGTAGTAAGCCTGCATGGACTGTGAATACTTCGTGCCGAGCTTGAACACGTGCCCGAGCTCGATGCCCTTCATCGCTCGAAGCGGCTTACCGCAGACTGGGCATGGATCGTTCTCGGTGGTGAGTACCAGATCGGTGTAGTAATTCGGGACGAAATCCCTTCCAACGTTCGCGTTCACGTAATGGTGATCTTCCTTCATGCCTCCAACGACCACGTTCTTCAGATACTTCACCCCGTGGTCTGCAACGATGGGTACATCGACACCGATGGGCCCGATGAAGCCTATGGGTACTTTGAACTTCTCCAGAACCTCGTCCGGAGTGGCGAGCCTCAGAGATTGGTCTTTCATGAAGACCTTCAGCTTCTCCACGTTCAGTTCCCTGTCTCCCTGTACGAGCGCCATCACGAAGCCGTTCCTGCCGACGAACAGCAACGATTTGACGATCCTCTTCGGTTCGACGGACAGAAAGTCCGCCACCTGCTGGACCGTACGCACGTTCGGTGTGTGGACCAGCTGCAACGGTTTCTCTTCCTCTTCCATCTTTTCGTACTCTCCCCTGTACGGTGCCTGCTCGTCGCTCGAGGCGTAGCCACAGCCATCGCATTTGAGCAGGTTCGTTTCCCCAACCTGCGCGAAACTGACGAACTCGTGCGATTGGCTGCCCCCGATCGCACCACTCGCAGCCTCTATGACCATGTATTTCAGACCGATCCTCTCCGCGATCCTGCCGTACGCGTTGCTGCAGGCTCTGTACGCTTCGTCGAGAGATTCTTCGCTGTCGTGAAAGCTGTAACCGTCCTTCATGATGAATTCTCTCGCGCGCAGCAATCCAAACCTCGGTCTGATCTCGTCGCGGTATTTGGGACCTATCTGGTAGAGGAACAGAGGGAGCTGTTTGTAAGAACGCACCTCGTCCTTGACGAGGAACGTCACCATCTCCTCGTGCGTGGGACCGAGCGCGAAACTTCTACCGTGCCTGTCCTTCAACTTCATCATCTCTTCACCGTAATCGTCCCAGCGTCCGGTCATCTGCCACAGTTCGGCAGGATGAATGATCGGCATCGTGATCTCCTGAGCCCCTATTCTGTCCATCTCTTCTCTGATGATCTTCTCTATCTTGGAAAGAGTCCTCTTCGCCAGCGGTAAGTACGTGTAGACCCCTGCGGCCGCCTTCCTGATGAACCCCGCACGGTGAAGGAGCGCATGGCTCACCACCTCTGCGTCCGCAGGGGCTTCCTTGACCGTCGGTGCGTAAAGTTGCGAAAATCTCACGAGTCACACCTCCGTCTCGTGAAGGCTTTCAAATGTATTCTATCGTCTTTACAGGTTCGAAGACACGTGGTTTCATCACGGTTCAGTTAACTGAATTTGACCTGTCCTTTCAGGAACAGCTCAAAGAAAAATCCCCCACAAGGGGGGAATCCTGGACACGATCGCACCGTTTGGTCACAGTTCGTAAATTCTCTCCTTCAGAAACAGTTGACCCTTCAGGCGAATGTCTCTCGAAGAGGCACCCACACGCAGTTCGTACTCTCCATTTTCGACGATCCATCTCTCACCATCGAAGCTTGCCAGGTCCCTGACGGGTATTTCGAGCACTATTCTCTCCTCTTCATTCGGTGAGAGGTTCTTCGTCTTGTGGAACGCCTTGAGCTCCTGGAAGGGTTTGTCGATCTTTCCTTTTGGCGCCTTCACGTAGATCTGTGCGATCTCCTTTCCGGCCCGATCGCCGATGTTCTTCACCGTGAAGGACACCTTCAGCGTGTCGTTCTCGACCGAAACGCTCAGATCGGAATAATCGAATCTCGTGTAGGAAAGTCCGAAGCCGAACTCGTAGGCAGGTTCCACTCCGAAGGTGTCGTAGTATCTGTAACCGACGTAGATGTCCTCTTCGTAGATCACCCTCTTCGGATCTTGTCTCGGTTCGCCCGGGAAGCTCCACGAAGGTACATCGCTGTAGTCCATGGGGAAGGTCGTTGGAAGCTTTCCTGAAGGATTGATCCTTCCAGCGATCGCGTCGGCCACGATGCGACCGGTTTCCTGACCTGCCTGCCAGACGAGCATCATCGCGTCCACTTCGTCTCGCCAACTCGCCACTTCTATGGGTCCTCCCACGTTCAGAAGTGCGATCACTCGCTTTCCACGCCGGTGGAAAATCTTGGAGACGAGCCGTACGAGCCGCAGTTCGTCATCGGAAAGATAGTAATCACCTTTGACGGGCTTTCTGTCGTAGCCTTCACCCGAGATTCTGCTGATCACGACGATCGCGACATCGTTCCTTTCGGCCAGTTTCTCGATCTCCTCTTCGGACAGAAAATCCTCGGGCAGTTTCGGCTTGATCTGCGTTCCCCACTGATCCAATCTCGGTTTGTATTCCTCCTTTTGACGCATCGTGTTGACGTAGTCTTCGTACGTCTTTGCGAGCTCTTCGTCGATTCGAAGCGTTCTCTCTCTGAAACCTTCGAGGATCGAAACGGTGTACCTCGGATGCGTGTCTCCACTTCCCGTTCCACCCTTCACGGTCTCGATCTGCCCCGTTCCGAAGATCGCGATCCTATCGTTTTCGTTCAGCGGTAAAGCTCGAACGTTCTTCAGCAGCACCAGACCCTCCGCGCCCGCTTCGTAAGCGATCTTGGCGTGCGCTTCCAGGTTCGGCCTGTTGGAGTAGCTGTAGTTTTTGAAGGAAGGACACTTCACGAGAACGTTCAGAATGTTCCTGACACATTCGTCCAGCTCTTCTTCGCTCAATTTTCCTTCCCTTATGCCCTGCAGGATCTCTTCCATCTCGTCTTTCCTCTGCGGGTTCACTTGGTAAACCTTCCCCGGCATTATCATGTCGTTGCCGGATTTGAGCTGGGCCACGGGATCGTCACCCGCGTACCAGTCCGTCATGACGAAGCCTTCGAACTTCCACTCCTTTTTCAAAACTTTTTTCAGCAGCCATTCGTTCTGGGAACAGTACTTTCCGTTGAGTTTGTTGTAGGCGCTCATCACGGTCCAGGGTCTGGATTTCTTCACCGCGATCTCGAAACCCTTCAGATATATCTCCCTCAACGCCCTTTCGGAAACGATGGTGTCCACGGTGAATCTGTTGGTCTCCTGGTTGTTGGCTGCGAAATGTTTCAGACACGCTCCAACACCCTGAGACTGAACCCCTCTGACGAACGCGGCCGCCATCTCGCCCGAGAGGACGGGATCTTCAGAATAGTACTCGAAGTTCCTTCCACACAGCGGATTCCTGTGTATGTTCATCGCGGGTGCCAGGAGTATGTCCACGCCGTACTCTCTGACTTCCTCACCCATCGCCCTTCCCACTTCTTCCACGATCTCCCTGTTCCAGGTGGAAGCCAGCATGGAGGCGATGGGGAAAGCCGTGGCGTGGTAGGTGTGCGGATCGTTCTCTCTCACCGGATTGATCCTCAGGCCCGCAGGTCCATCGGCCAGACGGATGGAAGGAATGTTGAGTCTGGAGATTGTGTGTGTCTCACCGGCGACCCCGACCACCTTGGAGTGTGGGTTTCCGAAAAGACCCGGCAGACCAACCCCAACGACGAGTTTCACCTTCTCTTCGAGTGTGAGCTGGGAGAGGATTTCATTCGGATCCATCCTTTCGCCTCCTTCTTCTCTCTTTCGATACTAAGAGCACCAGCAATGAAGCCGTCACGATCAGAAGAACGAAGTTCAGATAGAACTCGAACGGTCTGATTCCGCGCCAGAGATAGTAAGCCAGTACGAACAACTCCAGAACGAGTGCCCAGCACAGTACGGTCAACAGTGCGCGGAGAGACATTCAGATGTCCTCCAGTTTCCTGTAGAGCTTTGGAATGCTGGCGACGAGCGTCTTCGTGTACTCGTGTTCTGGCTCGAGCACGACCTTTTCGGTGTGCCCCTGTTCCACGATGCGGCCGTCTTTCATGACGAAGATCCTGTCCGAGACGTAATAGGCCAGGCCCAGATCGTGCGTTATGAAGATGATAGAGGTTCCGTACTCCTCTCTGAGTTCCAGCAAGAGTTTTATGATTCCTCCCCTGCACGATGCGTCGATCATGGAAGTCGGCTCATCCGCAACTATGAGTAGAGGCTTCAATATCCAGCATCTGGCGATCATGACGCGCTGTTTCTGCCCACCGGACACCTGGTGCGGGTATTTTCCCAGAACGTCTTTCGGATCGATGCCGACCTTGAAGAGCGACTCTTCGATGATCTTCATTCCTTCCTTCTTGCTCGGTTTCTTCTCGATCAGTTCTATGGCCTGCCACAGTGTTCGCTCGATCGGATAGAAAGGATTGTAGCTGGAGAAGGGATCCTGAAAGACCGCGTGCACCTTGCGACGAAAGTCCAAAAGTTCTTCTCTACCGTTCAGACCCTTCCAGATATCTTTGCCTTCGAAGAGGATCTCACCGGAAGTTGGAGGAACGAGTCTCAAGATCATCTTCGCTGTGGTCGTTTTACCCGAACCGCTCTCTCCCACGAGCGAAACGATCTCGCCTTCTTTTATCTCGAAAGAAACGTTCTTCACTGCCTCGATCCGCTTTCTGGAGAAAAACCCAACGTTGAACACCTTGGTCAGATTCTTCACGATCAGTCTGCTCATGCTTTCTCCCCCGTGTACAAAAAACAGGCCACTCTGACGTTCGGCTCGATTTCAACGAGCGCAGGTTCCTGTTTCACGCAGATATCCATCGCGTAGGGACATCTGGGATGAAACCTGCATCCAGTTGGTGGATCCACCAGGTTCGGTGGTGCCCCCGGGATCACCACGATGCCTCTCTTTTTCACTTCCGGTTCCGGTGTGAGGACCGAGTTCAGTAGGCCCTGACTGTAAGGGTGTAAAGGCTTTTCGAGGATTTTGTTCATGGGAGAGATCTCGACGATCTTTCCAGCGTACATGATCATCATCCTGTCTGCGATCTGTCTCACGGTGGCTATATCGTGCGTGATGAAGAAGATACTCCTTATGATTCCCTGTCGCTTCATCTTCATGAGCACCTTGAGAAACACCTTCTGGTTCACGACATCGAGCGCGGAGGTTGGTTCATCCGCGATGAGTAACTTCGGGTTCAAAAGCGTTGCGATGGCTATGACGGCCCTCTGCTTCATGCCACCGCTGAGCTCGAAAGGGTATCTCTTCAGCCACTTCAGGTCGAGTCCGACTTCCTGGAACCTCTCTTTCGCCTTCGCAAGCAACTCCTTTTCAGAGATTCCATGCGATTCTGCGAGGTGCTGTATGTAAGTTTCTATCCTTATCGTCGGCATGAGCGCGTTCATGGCGGACTGTGGAATGATCGAGATCTCCTTGCCCCACAGTTTCTTCTTCACCTCTTCTCTCGATAAGGCCGACATCTCCCAGGTTTGGCCGTTGGATTTGAAAAAGATCTTGCCACCGATCAGCGTGAGTGGACGATTGATGTTCATGAACAGAACGTTCGAAAGCGTTGATTTGCCGCAACCAGATTCACCGACAACTCCGACGACTTCGTCTTCGAAGATCTCGAAGGAGACTCCGTCCACCGCCTTGACGAATATCTTTCCAAGCTTGTAGTAGGCTCTGACATCCTGCGCCTGCAGCAACGTGTTCACGCTCATTCCTCCCTGAGCCTCGGATTGAAAACTTCGTCCATCGCCGTGCTGATGATCAGCAAAGAAGCTGTGATCGCGACGATCGCCACCCCGGGCGGTACGAACCACCACCACAGGCTTCTTCTGACCGCTTCCATCAGCACCGCCCACTGGAGCATGATCCCCAGAGAGATCCCCTTGGTCGGTCCAAGGCCGATCAGGCTCAGCGCTGCTTCACCCAGTATTCCACCGTTTATGAACAGAACGAAGGCCATGAACGCGTAAGTCGCTATGGTTGGGATGAGATCTTCGACTATCAATCTCAGATCTGAGTAACCCGCAAGCACCGAGAGCTGAACGTATTCTCTCGACATCACGCTCATGAGCTGTGCCCTTATGGCCCTTGCGAACCACGGCCACTGGAAGAATCCGAGTATCAGGGCGATCATCTCAACGCTTCTGACCCTGAAGTAGCTCGCTATCAAGATCGCCACCAAGATCGATGGCGTCGTCAGGACTATGTTCGTTATGGCCATCAGAAGATCGTCCATCACGCCCCTCTTGACCGCCGAGAGGGATCCCACTATCGTTCCGATCACCAAGGAGATGAGTGCCGCCAGAAAACCTATGTAGAGCGAAGAGCGTATCCCGTTGAGAAGTTGTGCCAGGATATCTCTGCCGTAGGTGTCCGTACCGAGTGGATGCGCGGCCGAAGGTGGTTTTTCGTAGTCCCAGGTCATCTCCATTGGATCGACTCTGTAGATCACTGGTCCAAGCAATCCTAACAAGAGGAAAAAGAGAAAGATGCAAGCCCCTGCGATGAACCTTTTATTTTTGAGAAGCGGTTTGATCATCGTCGCGAGCATGTTTACTCCTCCTGTCCGATTCTCACGCGTGGATCTATCACGGCGTACACGAAATCGACCAGGAAGTTGGCAAGATAGATGGACGCGATCAGTATCACGAAGATGCCTTGTATGAGTGGATAATCCAGCGTGGTCAGTGCTCTGAACAACAGATACCCCGTACCGGGGTAGTTGAACACGATCTCCGTGATCAGAGAACCACCGAGTATGCCTCCCAGCTGCAAGGCGAGTCCTGTTATCTGTGGCAAAAGAGAATTTCTGAAGACGTAGTTGAACACCCTCTTGTCCTTCATGCCAATGTATTCTGCAAACATGGCGTAATCGCTTCCGAGTTCGTAGATGACCATCAACCGCATTCCGATGGCCCATCCTCCGAGTGCCGAAACCACGATCGAGGAGAACGGCAGTACGTAATGCTTCAGAACGCTCAGAACGAACGTCCAGCTCCAGTTCGGGATCATTCCCTGTGGATACGCACCCTGGGTTGGAAGTATTCCCAGCCTCACACCGAAGAAGAATATGAACAGCATTCCAAGCCAGTAATAAGGAATCTGAGACACCACGAGTGAACCGTTGAGCACCAGCTTGTCCACCCAGGTGTTTCTCCTGTACGCGGCCAGCGCACCGAGGCTGTTGCCCAGGATCCACGCGACGATCGTTGCAGGTAGCAGCAGCATCAGCGTCCAGGGAATGACGGGTATGACCAGGTCCACGACCTTCCTCGGATAGAAGGTTATGGACGTTCCAAGGTTTCCTCGAAACGCCTTGCTCACGAATTCAAAGTACTGTACGTACCAGGGTTTTCCCAGTCCGAACTCTTCCATCAGAGCCCTTTCGGCGGCCCTTATGAGCTCGGGCTTCGCCTGCGCGACGCGCGAAAGGTTCGACAGTATCTGTGCCAGAGGATTACCCGGAATCGCCCTTGGAAGTATGAAAACGATCGTCGTGGCAACGATGTAGGTGACCAGGAGGAAAAGGAAGCGTCTTGCAAGGTATTTCACTATCGATCTGGAAGCCATGCGTTCTCTTCTCCTTCTTCAGGTTTCGGATTTTAAAAACAACCCCGGCCCCGTGTGAGGGCCGGGGGATGGCTCACTTCGCTGAAGCCTGAAGGTCACCGAAGATCTTCGCGGTCGGAATCAGGAAGCCTCCCTTGTCTGTGGTTTCGAACCATTTCGGAATGGGCTGTGGGTTGTTCTTTGCAGAGATTCCGAACAGCGTTGGCAGGGTGTTGGCATGCCACGGCGAAGGTCTGAACCAGTACGGATTGTTCTCGGAAGGCCAGTTGATCCAGTACTTCTCCGAGTATTCGTACCAGTGAGCGGTGTAGAACGCTGGAACGCTCGGCATGTCTCTGAGAATGATCTCCTGGATCCTGTAATAGGCGTTCTTTCTCACTTCAGGATCGAGCGTGGAGACCGCAGAGTCGAGCAGCTTTATTATCTCGTCGTTCTCGTACCTTTCCCAGTCTCCCGCCCATGTCACTTCGCCGACGGGTGCAGACAATCTCTTGTCGAGAACGAACCTGTAGATGTTGAACGGATGATCGAACCCAGGTCCAACGCTCCAGGAAATGATGAGGTCGAACGTTCCTTTCGTCATTCTGTCAGCCCAGACCGAATAATCTGGAAATTCCGTAACGACGTCGATACCGATTTCTCTGAGGTTCTTTGCGATCATTTCGCACATCATCATCCAGTCTGTCCAGCCGTAAGGGACAGAGATGGTGTAGGGGCCGAGTCTGGTTCCGTCGGGTGCGACCCTGATACCATCGCGGCCTTTCTTGAATCCAGCCTCGTCGAGTATCTTGTTGGCTTTCGCGAGGTCTGTCGGTATTCTTCCATCTGCCGTTCCAAAGGCCTTCTTCCACAGATCGTAGTTGATGTACTGCTTGTTCGGTTCGAACAGGTCTATCACCATCGATGGGTGTGCCTGGCTACCGTAACCGAAGTAAGCCTTCCTCAACATTTCACTGTACGGTATGGCGTACGCCATCGCTTTCCTGACGGCAGGATCTTTCAGACCAGGTTTCGTGTTGTTGATGTAGAGGAATCCAACACCGTCTGGCAAATAGTAAGGCTTTTCTTTGAACCAAGTTCCGACGGGCAGTTTCTTCTTTTCCCACAGTTCCCAGACGCTGGGTATGAACAGTCCTGCCCAGTCAACTTCACCCTGTTCAACTGCGAGGCTCGCCGCCGGGTTATCCTTGAAGATCACGTGTGCGATGTACTTGGGCCTGGGCAATCCGAATATGTCCTTGCCCCACCAGTTGTCGATCCGTTCGTACACCAGGATGTTCGGATCGTAGTAGAAGAGTTTGTACGGACCAGAGACCACCTGTTCTTTCGGATTGTCGTTCACCCAGTCTCTGATGTTGATACCCTTCTTTTCGAGGTTTTCGTAGACATGTTTCGGCATCGGGTCTGTACCGAGTGCGTAACTCAGGAACTGGAAGTAGTTCAGATTGTCTTCCCTCGCTTTGAACTCGACCACTTTCTTGTCGATCGCCTTCACATATTCGATGTAGTCGTTCCATCCAGTCCCGGGACCTATGCCGAGCTTCTTGGTGAGTTCAAACGTGTAGACGTAGTCGTCTGCCGTGATGGGAGTACCATCGCTCCATTTTGCTTCCTCTCTGATCTTGATGCGCAGCGTCTTGTCGTTAACGAACTGGTAACTCTCCGCGATCATGGGTAGCCACGCATCTTTTCCAAGATCGTAGATGAACGCTGGTATGAACAAAAACTGGTCCGTACCCCACGTCGACTGAGCCGCGTACAAGTTCCACGTCGTTGCCGGTCCCCAGATCGCGCCAGCCACGTAGACTGTTTCCTCTCTCGGTAACGATATCTGAGCCAGAGCGCTTGCGAGGACCAAGCTCAACAGGATGAGGACAAGATACTTCTTCATAGAACCTTCACCCCCTTCTGAGAGTCATTTCTAACCTTGCGTTAACTTTTCACGAAGACGCATTCAGAGTTTGCGCAAGAATCTTTCCTGCTATGAAAAATTACCACATATTTGACGCACGCAACAAGACATACCTTGCGTCAAAAGAGCGAAATATTACTCTTCAAAAACGATTAACTGTGCAACACTGGCTCGAATCAAACTTAATCTCACGTTTTCTTGTGATATCTCCACGTTACATGTCAAAACGAGAGTAGATAGGCCTTCGTCATAGAAGGCCTTAGGTTGCAAGAAAACCCCCCGGACTCTGCGGGGGGTTGAAGGTCACTTGGTGACCTTTTGGAGTGTTTCCATGATCTTCGAAGTCGGTACCATGTAACCTCCTTTGTCGACAGTCTCGAACCAGGATGGAACGGGTTTTGGATCGGCTTTCAGACAGATACCGAACAGAACGGGCAGGGGGCCTTCGCCGTCGCCCGGTGAGCACCTGTACCAGTACGGATTTTTCTCCGACGGCCAGTTGGTCCAGTATTTCTCTGAGTATTCGTACCAGACCGTTCCGTAGAACATTGGAATGCTCGGGAAGTCTTTATGGATGATTTCCTGAATCTTGAAGTAAACTTCCTTCATCTTCTCGATGTTCAGCGTGGAGACGGCTTTATCGAGCAGTTTTATGACTTCCTCGTTCTTGTATCTCTGCCAGTTGCCAGCAGGGTACGGTTCTCCGACAGGTCCGGTGAGCCTGTAATCCATGACCCATCTGTAGACGTTGAACGGGTGATCGAAACCAGACCAGGCGCTCCAGCAGATCAGCATATCGAAGGTTCCCTTGATCATCCTGTCCCACCACACAGAGAAGTCAGGAAATTCCGTAGCAACATCGATACCAATTTCTCTGAGGTTCTTTGCGATCATTTCGCACATCATCATCCAGTCTGTCCAACCGTAAGGGACAGAGATGGTGTAGGGGCCGAGTCTGGTTCCATCAGGTGCGATCCTGATACCATCGCGGCCTTTCTTGAATCCAGCCTCGTCGAGTATCTTGTTAGCTTTCGCGAGGTCTGTCGGTATTCTTCCATCTGCCGTTCCAAAGGCCTTCTTCCACAAATCGTAGTTGATGTACTGCTTGTTGGATTCGATCAGATCTATGACCATGGACGGATGAGCCTGGATGGAGTAACCGAAGAAGGCTTTCTCCAACATTTCCTGGTACGGAATGGCGTAGGCCATAGCCAGCTTGACGTTCGGATCGTTCAAGGGGTACTTCGTCTGGTTCACGTACAAAAGGATCAGAGCGGCAGGCAGGAAGTAGGGCTTCTGTTTGAACCAGGTTCCGATGGGCAGTTTCTTCTTTTCCCACAGTTCCCAGACGCTCGGTATGAACAGTCCTGCCCAGTCGATGTTGCCCTGTTCCAGTGCCAGACTCGCCGCTGGATTGTCTTTGAAGATCGGGTTCGCCAGATATTTTGGTCTCGGTAGGCCGAACACATCCTTACCCCACCAGTTCTCGATCCTTTCGTAGACGATGATGCTGGGATCGTAGTGGAACAGCCTGTACGGCCCAGAGACAACCTGAGACTTTGGATCGTCGTTCACCCAGTCCCTGATGTTGATCCCTTTCTCCTCGAGTTTCGAATACACATGTTTCGGAACCGGTCTGATCATGAACGCGTAGGAGAGGAACTGGAAGTAGTTCAAGTTGTCTTCTCTGGCTTTGAACTCAACAGTTTTCGCATCCACAGCCTTCACGTATTCTACGTAATCTTCCCAACCCGCGCCGGGTCCTATTCCCAGTTTCTTCGTGAGGTTGAACGTGTACTCCACGTCCCAGGCCGTGATGGGAACACCGTCGCTCCAGAATGCCTGATCTCTGATCTTGATGCGCACGATCCTGTCACTCAGAAACTGGTAACCTTCGGCCAGGATCGGAAACCAGATGTCTCTACCGGGTTCGTAAAGGTACAGAGGCACGTACAGAAACTGGTTCGTTCCCCAGGTGGGCTGAGGTGAATAGAGGTTCCACGCCGTTGCCACCGCGAAGGAACCCACCGTGTAGAGCGTTTCGTTCCTGGGTAACTGAACCTGCGAGAACGCCGTGACGATCGATGCCAGGAACAGGATCACAGAAAGCCATTTTCTCACTCGACACCCCTCCTTTGAGAAGATTGAGGCTACAGTTTCTGTTTCAACGATAACATTAACGTTCATACAAATCAATCGATGATTCATGATCCAAAGAAGAGAAAAAGCAAGCATGTTGAAGATAAATTTAGAAAATGGAACGTGCTGTCACGGAATGGGTGTAATTGAGTTATTTCCAAAGGTTTGTAGCGATTTGGGTGGAGACGATAACACATTCGAAGGAGCGCCCGTGACGACCAGGCGCTCCGATACAACCGTTGAGATGGTGCATCACTGAACCTCGACCAGCGCACCCAGGAACTGACTTCTGTAAAGTTCTGCGTAGAAGCCTCCCTTGGCGAGCAACTCTTTGTGAGTACCTTTCTCTATGATCTTTCCTTCGTTCATGACGAGTATCAGATCGGCGTTCTTTATCGTCGAGAGCCTGTGCGCGATGATGAAGCAGGTCCTTCCTTTCATCAAATCGTCCATGGCCTTCTGAATGTAGGTTTCGGTCAGCGTGTCCACGTTGCTCGTGGCTTCGTCGAGGATGAGGATGTCCGGGTTGGCTAAGAACGCCCTCGCGATGGTTATGAGTTGCTTTTCACCGTAGGATATGTTCGTCGCCTCTTCGTTGATCACAGTATCGTACCCATCCGGTAGTGCCATGATGAAATGGTGCGCCTGCGCCATTTTGGCGGCCCTTACGATTTCTTCCTCGGTCGCATTTTCCTTACCGTACGCGATGTTTTCCCTTATGGTACCGTTGAAGAGCCACGTGTCCTGAAGCACCATGCCGAAGCATCTTCTCAGATTGTTCTTGTGGATGTCTCTTATGTCTATGCCGTCGATCTTGATGCTACCTTTCTGTACCTCGTAGAATCTCATCAACAAATTCACGAGCGTAGTTTTCCCGGCTCCCGTTGGACCGACTATGGCGATCCTCTGACCGCTCTTGACATCCACGTTCAGATCCTCGATGAGCGGTTTCTCCGGTACGTAACTGAAGTAAACGTTTTCGAACTTGACATCGCCTTTCACTTTTTCGATTTTCAACGCGTTCGGTTTTTCAGGCTTCTCTTCTTCCTCATCGAGTATCTCGAAGACCCTCTCCGCCGCGGCGATCGTCGATTGGATCAAATTCGCTATGTTGGAGATCTGCACAATGGGTTGTGTGAACTGCTGAGAATACTGTATGAAAGCCTGAACGTCTCCAATCGTTATAGCCCTCTTCGTGACGAGGATACCGCCCACCACCGAGACGATCACGTAGCCCAGATTACCGATGAAGCGCATCAATGGCATGATCATGCCAGACAGAAACTGCGCCTTGTGGCTCGCATCACAGAGTCTCTCGTTGATGTTTTCAAATCTTTCTATCACATCACGTTCCCTGTTGTAAGCCTTGACCACGATGTGGCCCGAATAGACCTCTTCAGCGTGCCCGCTCAGTTCTCCGAGTTCTTTCTGCTGCTTTGAGAAGAACCTCTGAGAGTGCTTCGCGATGATGACGGTCACGATTATGCTGAGCGGCAAGGTGAGGACCGTGACACCGGTGAGTATGGGGCTTATCGTGAGCATCATGACCGTGACACCCACGATGGAGACGATGCCTGAAACGAACTGGACAAGGCTCTGCTGGAGCGTGTTGCTGATCAGATCGACATCGTTTGTGACACGGCTCAGGATCTCGCCGTGGGTTCGGGAATCGTAGAATTTCAAGGGAAGTCTCGAGAGTTTCTCAGAAACGTCTTTCCTCATCTTCCTCACGATCTTCTGGGAGACGCCCGCCATGATGAACTGCTGTAGATAGCTCAGCAGACCGCTCACAGAGTAAAGAACGCTCACCTGGATCAGGATCTTCGCCACGTAAGAGAAATCTATCTTCGCGTTTGGAAGTCTGAGCATCTTCGCCATGATTCCACGAAAGATTTCGGTGGTTGCCCTGCCCAGAATCTTTGGAGCCATTATGGTGAGAACCGTGGCGGTGATCGTCAGAGCCAGAACGATGATGATGGCAGGTAGGTACGGCCTCAGATAGGCGAGCAGTCTTTTCAGCGTACCCCTGAAATCCTTCGCCTTTTCCACAGGTCCAGCCAAAGGTGGTCCCCCAGGTCTGGGACCTCTCACCGGCAGGTTATGTGTCTGGACGTTTCTTTCACTTGCCATTGTGCTCACCTCCAACCACGGCTTCTTCTTCGGAGATCTGCGACAGCACGATGTCACTGTACACGGGACACGTTCTCATGAGCTGTTCGTGTCTACCTACACCTTCCACCCTGCCATCCTTCAGAACGATGATCTGATCTGCATGCATGATCGTCGCGACTCTCTGCGCGACGATGATCACCGTTGCGTCTTTCAGCTCTCTCATCAACCTCGAGCGAATCTTGGCATCCGTTCTGAAATCGAGCGCCGAAAAGGTGTCGTCGAATAGATAGATTCTGTGTTTTCCTGCGATGGCGCGGGCGATCGAGATCCTCTGTTTCTGTCCTCCGGACAGGTTGGTTCCACCCTGCGCCACGGGGGCGTTGAGGCCTTCGGGCAACTTTTGGGTGAACTCAGTCACCTGGGCGATCTCGGCGGCCCTGAGAATGTCTTCGTCTGTTAGCTCATTTCTGCCGAACCTTATGTTCTCGGCGATCGTGCCTGAAAAGATGATCGGTTTCTGTGGGGCGTAACCTATCAACCTTCTGAGCTTCTCCAATGGAATCTTTCTCACATCGACCCCATCGATCTTCACGGAACCTTCGGTCACATCGTAGAACCTCATGATCAGATTGAGGATGGTCGTCTTTCCAGAGCCCGTGTTCCCAATGATGGCAGTTATCTGACCGTTCTTCGCGGTGAACGATACGTTCGAGAGTGCCGGTTCTTTCGCGCCGGGGTAGTAGAAGGTCACGTTCTCGAACTGGACCACACCGTTTCCAGAAGGTTCCTCCACCTGTTCCGGTTCTCTTATGGACGGCTCGGTGCGCAGCACTTCCAAGATCCTCTGTGCAGACACCGAAGCACGGGGTAGAAACACGAAGATGAGCGAAATCATGATGAAAGAAAAGAGCACCTGCATGACGTACTGCATGACAGCCATCATCGTGCCGACTTGGAGCTGTCCCATGTCTATCTGCTTGGCACCGAACCATATAAGGGCGACGATCGTGAAGTTCATGATGATCGTCATGATCGGAAAAACGATGGCACCGATCCTGTTGACCTTCAACGCCGTTTCGGTGAGGTCCACGTTCGCTTGTTCGAACCTTTCTTTTTCGTATTCTTCTTTGTTGAACGCCCTTATCACCCTGATGCCCGTGATCCTCTCCCTCAAAACGAGATTCAGACGGTCTATCTTTTTCTGCATGCTCTTGAACAGAGGCATGACTTTTGCGAATATGAGGTACATTGCGAGTGAGGCTATGGGAACGGAGATCAAGAGTATCATCGTGAGCTTTGCGTCCTTCGAAATGGCCATGACGATGCTCCCGACGGCGATGATCGGGGCCCTTATGACCATCCTCTGGATCATGATGAGTGCCTGCTGCACCTGGGTTATATCGTTCGTGGTTCGTGTGATCAAGGACGCGGGACTGAACTTGTCGATTTCAGCGAGGGAGAAGCTCTGAATCTTTTTGAAAAGATCGTTTCGAATGTCCCGGCTGGCACACGTGGCCGATTTGGACGATGCGAAGCTCATCAAAACGATAGCGACGACCTGAACTAAAGAGACGAGGAGCATTTTTGCTCCAACCTTCCATATGTAATCGACGTTGCCTCTGGCAATGCCTCTGTCCACGATCTGAGACATGAGGTCTGGCAGATACAGCGTCACGTAAGAATCGACTATCACCAGCGAGATTGTGACGATCACCAGCCAGAGGTACGGTTTCAAATATTTCATGATCTCAATCATTCGCTTCACCTCTCAAACGGTTCTCAAGGTTGGCGATGATCCTGCGGAGGAAACTTTCCAGCTGGTTTTTTTCTGCATCGGTGAACCCCTTCACGATTACAGTTTCCACGCTCTTTAGATGTTCCTTCAGAAAATCGCAGTACAGTTTGCCTTTCTCTGTCAAATAAACCCTCTGGAGCCTTTTGTCATTTTCATCCTGTTCTCTGCGTATCAAACCTGCCCTTTCCATTCTTCTCAGCATGATCGCGACCGTCGCAGGTTTCACGTTCAGTTCCTCGGCGATTCTTTTCTGCGTTACGCCTTCATGCTTCGCAACGATCATGAGCATGGGAGGTTGACCCGGGTGGATACCGTGCTTTTCCAATTCTTTGTGGAGGATCTTGAACTGGAGCCTCTGGATCATGAAGAACTTTTTCAAAATGCTTTCGTTCATCCGATCGCCCTTTCCTTAGACGCCAAACAATTTGACGTCAATATTTTAGCACACCCCCTCCGGACGGTTCGATCTTGAGTGTTGACATATATATGCTTGTGATATATAATATCCGTGGGAGGTGACAAGAATGTACGGCCCATACGGGTTGGGATTGAGGCACAGGCATGGCTGGCGTTGGCATGGACATGGCTTTGGCTGGATGTTCTGTCCGTGGCACAGACATCGCAAAGAATCTTTGCGCGAGTACAGAAAGTGGCTCGAGGAAGAGATAAAATATGTAGATGAAGCGCTGAAAGAGAGCGAAACGTCCAAGGAAGAATCGAGATGAGACGCGGTTGTGGGAGAGGTCACGGGGGCCATCTTCTGGAGGCCCTCGTGCTGTTGTTCATCGCGGATCAACCATCCCATGGTTACGAGATCGCCAAGAAATTGAGCGAGCTCGGTATCGAGTTCGATGGTGTTGGCCCCATGGGAAACCTCTACAGATTGCTGATGCGGCTCGAGGCCGAGGGGCTGGTTCAATCCGAGTGGGACTTCTCCGAAGCGGGTCCCGCCAGGAGAAGATACACGATCACGGAAGCTGGAAAACGATGGCTTTCGCTTCTGGCCGAAAGGTTGGAGTTTCAAAAAAAGTTTCTGGAAGAGTTTTTCAAAAGGTATACGGAACTATTTGACCAGCGAAGACAGTGAAAGACAAACCCTGAGCAATCTGTACGCTTCGAGGTAGCTCTGCGCTGTGAAACGCACCGTCCTGGCGTCGAGCCGTTCCACGTTTGGAAGCAGAGACGCGGCCTCTGCGAAGGCCGAATTGTAGAAGGTGAGCTTGATCTCAACGGGTTCCTTTTCAACCGTAGGTTTGAACCTGTCCAGTTTGCTCAGTGCCTCTTCGACACCTGCTCTGAGCTTTTCTTTCACAACTTCGAACGGATAGATCTTCGCTGCATACCTTCCCACAGCTTCTTTGACAACTACACCAACGAAATCGTTCAGCTCTTGCTTCGCGCACTCTACGGTGAGCTGGTCCCCACTCACCAGAACCACAGGAACGTTGAAGCAACCCGCGATCCTGGCGTTCAAACCGGCTTCGCTCATCTTCTTTCCGTTGACCTCCACCGAGAATACCCTTCCGGTGTACGTGTGATCCATGATCGCTGGCGCACTACCCGCCCTCGCATGGTAACCGATGAAAAACACGGCATCGAAACTTGCGTCTATGCCCTCCATCATGCTCATGGGTTTCGGACTACCGCTGATCAGGACCGCTTTCGGGTGAAGTTCCTCGATCAGGATGTTGTCCATCGTGTTGTGTGAATCGTTCACAACCACTTCTTTCGCACCACACTGGATGGCGGCTTCCACGACCGCGTTGATCTCGCGCGTCATGAGCTTTCTGAACCTCTCGTACTCTCTGTTTTCAGGCGACACGTGTCCCAACCCCACGACCCCTGAGATGCCTTCCATATCGGCAGAGATGTAAATCTTCATCCTCTTTTCCCCCTTTTCGCGCACTCTTCCACGAAGCGCCTGAACAGTTCGAAATGTTCCCTGTAACGGTTGAACATCCTTTCAGGGTGCCACTGAACCCCGAGGACGAACCTGTCGTCGTTCGACTCCACCGCCTCGATGACGCCATCGCTGGCGCGTGCGGTGATCCTCAGCACCGGTGCGACATCCTTCACGGCCTGGTGGTGGAAGCTGTTCACCGGCAGAATTTCCGTTCTCACGATGGAGAACAGAATGCTGTCTTTCTCGATGAAGACTCTGTGTGTTGGGGCGTGAGCTGGGGCATCCTGCTGGTGTTTCAGCACGTTGCCCAGCTGCGTCTTTATGTCCTGATAGAGCGTGCCGCCGAGCGCGACGTTGATCAGCTGAACGCCCCTGCAGATACCGAAGATCGGTTTGTTCTTCTCGTAGAAGATCCTGCAGAGAGATATCTCCAGCTCGTCCCTGTCTGGCGTTATCTGTCCGAGGCTCGGCAGAGGCTCCTCGTTGTAGTGTTTCGGATCGATATCGACACCACCGGAGAAAAGAATGCCGTCCAGCAGTTCGCTCAGCTGAGAAAGGCTTTCGGGCGTTTGCAGAGTTGGTACGAGGATGGGCAAACCACCGGCTTCCTCGATCGCCCGAAAATAGCTCGTATTCAACCTGATCGATTCCTCATCCATAGAGCAGGTGATACCTACGATCGGCCGCACGGTTCTATATTAACTCAAATTGAGCGCTTCGTGGGTATCGAAATCGAAGAGCATCAAATCTTTCAACTCGACGCACAGATGAAGTTTTTGACCGATGTGGAACTTTTCTTCGGAAGGTCTGAGAACCTTCACCATCGTCTGCCCGATCGAGACCGTCACGATCTGTTCCCTACCCATGGATTCCACTTCGTAAATCTGAACCTCAACGCAGAGGGTGTTCGGTATCGCACGCTCGAGCAGAAGCGCCTTTTCCGGTCTGAAACCGACGATGAGTTTCTTGCCTGAAAATTTCTCCAGCAAAATTGCCGGCGCTTCGATCGGTCTGCCTTCCATCAGGAACGTCTTGCCATCGTGCCCAACCTTCAAAAGGTTCGCGGGTGGATTTCCAACGAAACTTGCGACGAAGGTGTGCTTCGGACTGTAATAGATCTCGTCGGGGGTGCCAACCTGGACGAGCTTGCCGTTGTTTATCACCGCGATCCTGTCTGCAATGGCCAGAGCTTCCGCCTGATCGTGCGTCACGTAAACAGACGTGATGTTCAGATCCTTTTGTAGCCTTTTCAATTCCGTTCTCACACTGATCCTCAACAGAGCGTCGAGGTTACTCAAAGGCTCGTCGAAGAGCAAAATTCGAGGTTGCTTCACCAGTGCCCTCGCTATCGCCACACGCTGTTGCTGACCCCCACTCAGTTGCCAGGGGTATCTGTCGAGCAGCGAATCGATCCTCAGCATGCTGGCGACTTGAAGGACCCTTTCCTGGATCGTTTTTCTGTCGAGCTTTTTCAGGGTCAAAGGAAAGGCTATGTTCTCAAAAACCTTCATGTGTGGATAGAGCGCCCAGTTTTGAAACACCAGTCCCACGTTTCTTTCCTTCGGTGGCAGGTTTGTGACGTCCTCATCGTTGAACAGAATGCGACCCGAGGTGGGCTTGTAGATACCCGCGATCAGATACATCAACGTGGTTTTACCGCTGCCCGAAGGACCGAGCAGCACGACGAACTCTCCTTCCTCTATTTGAAGGTTCACCCCATCGAGCGCGGTCACCTTACCGAACTTCTTGGTGATGTTTTCGAGCACGATGCGTGCCAAAGCCCTTCACCTCCTGATACCGCCAGCGTAGACCTTGAACAGCAGCCGTTGAGAACTTATGTAGAAAAAGATCGTCGGTAAGAGGTAGAGCGTTGCCGCGGCGGCCAGCAGCGGCATGTACGCCATCTCGGCTTCCAGGTTGGATTCGATGAAAGTCGCGAGCGTCTTGTCTATGAGAAAGGTTCTCACGTAGATGATGTCCTGCCAGCCGGCGAGGAATCCGAAGATCAGTATGGCCACCACGCCGGGTTTTATGAGAGGCATCATGATCTTCGCCCAGGTCTTGAACCTCGATGCTCCATCGACGAGGGCGGACCATTCGATCTCCCAGGGTAGCAGATCGAAGAAGCCCTTCATGAGCCATACCGACAACGGAACTTCGAGCGCGGCGCGTGCCACTATCACGTAGAAGAAGGAAAAGTATCTCAACGCGTTGAGATTCGTCGGCATCCAGAGCCTGTAAAGAAAGTAAACACCCACGATGAGGATGGAACCAGGCAGCGCGTGCAACATGAGCATGGTCAGCAGAATGAATCTTCTACCTGCGAACTTCATTCTGGAGATGGCGTAACCAGAAAGTGTCCCTACTGTGGTTGTGACGGACGCCACACCGAGCGCCACGATGGCCGTGTTCAGCAAATAAAGGAACACGTTTTCCCTCAATCCGCCCGTGATAGCGATCCTGCCCTGGAAGAGTAATTTCCAGTTCCTCATCGTGAAAGTGACCTTCGAGAAATCGAAGTTCGTCACCATTTGGTTCGCAAAGCTCGAAAGGATGAGCATGAAGAAGGCCATCAGAACGGGTACAGACAGGGCTATCAGAACGGTCGAGTAAAGGATCTGCCTGCCCTTGCTTCTGACTTCCACGTCGGTCAGACTCATCAGATATCACCACGCGGTTCCACCATGAGTTTTCCAAACCCAAGGATCCTCAGCGTCATCAAACCGAGCAGTCCCCCGACCAGCACGAGCAGAGTACCCGCCGCAGCTGCCAGTCCCTGGTCGAACACACCCGTGAAAGCGAGATCGTACACGTAGAGTGCCCAGGGTGTTCCGTAAGATTTGTTCACCAGCCTCCAGCTCACCAGAAGGTAGGTGTGTGCGTAGGAGGTGAGCAGGCTCAAAAGTTGCCAGGTCGTGACGTACATGATGTGCCATTTTATCTGAGGTATCAGAACTTTCCTGCAGATCTGCCAGTCTGTAGCCCCATCCACCCTCGCGGCGATGACGAACTCACCTGGGATGCTTTTGATCGCCGACGAGAGCACGATCATCCCGAAGCTCACACCCACCAGACCGTTGACGAACACGATCACGCTCCAGGGACCGTACGGAACGAATTCCTGACCCCAGGCGATGGGCCGATCGATCAGACCGAGCTTCAGAAAGATCGAATTCAACGTTCCAACACGGCTGCCGTGGAAGAAGTAGTACCAAACCAGTCCGTACACAGCGATGGGTGACATTCTCGGCAGAAGCCATACGGTACTCGCTACAAAATTCGTTTTCTTATCCACGAAGAAGGTGAGCAAGGCGAGTATCAGACCTCCAAGCACGTTCACAGTCAGCGTGCAGAGAACGAAAACCGCCGTAGTGAGGAAGACGGCCCTCACCGAAGGATCGTTCGTGATCGCGTGGAACAGTTTCTGGTAATTGTAAAGACCCACTAATCTCGTCGCGTAACGCTGTATGTTCCAGTTTCTCAGCGGTGTGAAGCTGGTGTAGACCGTCAGGATCAGCGGGACAACGTAGAACAGCAGGACAACGATGAGAGCTGGGGCCAGGAAGGCCCACAGCTCCCACTTTCTCGAAAACTTTCCCTTCATTTTCCGCCGAATCTCCAATCCTTTGGAATATCGTTGATGATCTTCACACCGGCTTTGAGATCGAGATCGGCGTTGATTTTTCCGATCGCGTAATCGATCGCTTTAGCAGGATCCATCTGACCTCTGAGCACGTAGTCAACCACTTCGGCGAAGATCGCGGCGAGCTTCGCGTACATCGGGTGTACGGGCGGGAAGTTGGTGTGCTCGAGCATGTACGAAACCTTCGAGAGGAACGCGGCGTTGATCGGATTGACTGTCGCCTTGACGATGCCTGCGATTTTTTCCTTCACGCCCGGATCCAGATCGACCTCGAGGTTGTAGAGTTTATCGAGCCATTCTTTGCTGGCGAGAAGCTCGGCCGAAGGCTTTCCAACCGGCAGATGTGCACTTATGATACTGTGTATGGCGTTTATATCTGGATCCGAAGCCTTCGCAACGATCAGGAACGCGAGCTCATCGTAGACGGATTTCAGGGCGCTGTACTTCGGGTTCTGTGCTCCAGCCTTCGAACTGACCATCCACATGAAGGGCTGGCTCAACGTCACAGGTTTCTTTCCAGGTTCTCCAGCCGGGAACAACGTGTAGTAGAACCACTGTTCGACTTCTTCAGGTTTCAGGCCCCTCATCTGCCCAGTCTTTGGATCGGTGTAATAGTCCTTGGTTTGCCACTCGGTCCAGTACCAGGTGCCGCCGATGTCGAAGAGCGTCTTTCCATCGACGATCGCGGGATGCACCTGTTTGGCCCAGTCCCAGGCCATCATGTCGGAAGGCAACAATTTTTCGCGTGCGAAGGTCCATTCGATCGTCAACCACTTGTATATGGCTTCTTTGTCGAACACGAGTTTTCCGTCGACCGGATCGTAGAGTTTGCTACCGAAGGCGAGGATGAACTGCATCAGATCAGGATGCGCAGTACCCCTTCTGTGTATCAAACCCCATTCGGAAGCTCCAGTTTGAACAGCTTTCTTCGCCCATTCGTAGACATCGAACCAGGTGAACTCACCTTTCAAGACCTTCTCGTCGAGACCCTGCAGATCGAGTCCAACCTTCGCCGCGATGTCCTTTCTGATGTAGAACGGCCTGGCTTCTGTGTCCTGCGGCAAACCATAGATTTTTCCCTTGTACTTGGCCACCTCGATGTGCGATGCGAAGAAATTGTTCAGAATTTCTGTGTGTTTTTCAAGATAAGGTGTCAAATCGAGCAGGTACCCTTCCTCGGCGAGCGGAGCTATGTAGACGTACGAGTTCACCAGGAAGTCTCCCGCGGTTCCGAGCGGCTGCTTGCTCAGGAATTCCTGATACATCTGTGTGAAGTCCAACTCGTAGCGGGTCTCTCTGATCATGACCTTCACGTTGATACCGTTTTTGGCCCAGATTTCGTTGATGCGCCTCGCAGCCTCGACGATACCCAGAACCCTCAGCACGCTGTTCGGATCTCCAGAACCCCAGACCGCGTAACGTACCTCGTTGATGCCGTTCTTCTCGAGCGCACGACCCACCTGAACGATGCTGTCCTCGATGCCTGCGAAGAGTAAAACCGTCACGCAGAACAGTGCGACCAGAAGCCACCTTCTCACACGCAACCCCCCTTCAGGAGTAGAATGGGTATGAAAGATGAAACCAGATTTGAGAACCTTAAGAATTTCTTGATCTGAGCAAAGATTCAGCCACCAGCACCATCGGAGTGCTCTCTGTGTCCAGAAAAGGGCTATAATAACTATAGCAAAAGTTACAAAAGGTGTCAATGTGTTACGAAGAGTTTCGAAAAATTGCGAAAAACTGTGGGTGGCAACTTTGGTCAAAGGTTTTGGCATAAACATCGACACAAGACGTTTATCCGGTTCTTACGAGGTTCTCAGAGCGGAACTTGAGAAATTTCAGCGTTTTGGGTTCGATTACGCAGAGATACCCCCTGCGGGTCTCGATGTGATCCTCGATGGCAAGATAATTTCAAAGCGACTAAACCCCATCCAGCAGATCCTCAAAAGCTTCGATCTGAAGTTCACAGTCCACGGTCCCGATCCGGTGAATCTCTCGTCGGGCAGAGAAGAAGATTTTTCGATCCTGTCGGCCACAATAGATTTTGCTTCCTCCGTCGGTGCAGAAAGCGTGGTTTACCACTGTGGCTGGTTCGATGAAGATGGCGAGAGAAAGAAGAGAGAGATAGAAAATCTCAAAAAACTCTGTGACAAGCTCGAGAAAGTGTGTGTGTCTCTCGTTGTGGAGAACACGAAGCAAACGATCGAGCAGACACTCGAGATCGTTCAGGCCGTGAACCATCCGAACGTGAGACTCTTGATCGACGTGGGACATCTGTTCTTGAAGCTGAGAGGGAACGAGAAGGAATTTCTGAGACAGATCTCCCTTGGACTTCCTCACGCCTTCGAGCTCCACGTGCACGACAACTTCGGCAGACCTGAGGAAGACTACGAACCCTCGGTCGCTTCATCACCGTTCGCTTACCTCTACGGAGTGGGGGACCTGCATCTGCCCATAGGTTGTGGAAGAATACCTTTCGAAGAACTCTTCGAGCTGGTCCGCGAGAAATTCGATGGCATCGTCGTGCTCGAAATAAACGACCTGAACCGGTTCGAAAAGGATATTCCTGAGAGCCTGGAAAAGCTGAGAAACCTGTCGGCCGCTGGGGGTGTTCGACATGCTTGAGTTCCTCATGTGCGGTTTGCCTGAGAACGTTCGGCGTGCAGAGCAGATGGGTGATTGGGAAAACGCCATAAGTCTGATCGACAGGTGGCTGAGGGACACGCGCATCAGCGAGGTGCAGAGGCAACGTCTCGAATACGAAAGGTTCAGGATCAGGAGGTTGCTCGCGGCGCATCCGTACGATGAAGCGGAGGCACTGGAAAAGGCGCGGGAAATGATTCGGGATTTCGATTACGATGAGTTTTACAGGCTCATAGACGAAGGTTGCGTCGATTTCATCCTCGTCAACAAGAAAAGGAGATTCTTCGAAAGGTTCGTTCAGAACATCGCCTTCGCCCGGCCGGAGTACAAGTCCAGGATGCTGACCGATCCCGAAGAGGAAAAGAACAGACAGTTGATCGAGGAGAGGATAAAGGCGCTCGCCCACGGTTCGGCCCCGAAGACTTACAGGGTACGAATAAAGTTGAAGGCGACGCTGGATTCGCCAGAGGACTATTTCAGAGTCTGGCTGCCCTTTCCAAAGGAAGGCTTTCAGATCGAAGATGTGAAGCTCCTGTACATGAGCGAAGAGAACTACTTTCTGGCCGACAACGATGTTCCTCAAAGGACCATCTTCTTCGAAGGCACGAGCAGAGAGTACATCGTCGAGTTCGAATACACTGTCCGCGAATGGATCAACAGGGTCGATCCTTCAGCGGTTCAGGAGTGCGACGTGGACGATTTTCTTGGGGAAGAACCTCCCCACATAGTCTTCACACCTTACATCAGATACCTGGCTCTCAAGATCGTCGGTGGCGAAAAGAACCCTTATTTGAAGGCCAAGCGCATTTACGACTGGATCACGAGCAGGGTGAGATACTGCTACGTCAAACCCTACGCAACTTACGAGAACATATCACAGTACGTGGCTGAAAACCTCAAGGGTGATTGCGGTTTTCAAGCTCTGCTGTTCATAACGATGTGCAGGATCGTGAATGTTCCTGCGAGGTGGCAATCTGGCTGGTACGTCACGCCGTACTTCGTCTCACCGCACGATTGGGCGCTGTTCTACGTCAAACCTTACGGCTGGCTTCCGGCCGATCCTTCCTTCGGTGGCGCGAGGAGGTACGATGAGAAGCTGCGCAGCTTCTATTTTGGAAATCTGGACGGCTTCAGGATGGTCGCGAACGATGATTTCATGAAACAGTTCACACCGGAACCGAAGTTCTACAGGGAAGACCCCACGGACAACCAGCTCGGCGAAGCCGAAACGCACAGCAAGAAGATCGGTCTGGAAACTCACATCAGCGTGGTGCGGTTCGAAGGCTGGGAGGTCTGAACGATGGGAAAGATAAAGGATGTTCGGCTGACGTTGAAAAAGTACGTTTATCACAAACCCTTCCACATCACAGGAAGCGTATCTTCTGAGGCGAGCAACGTCGAAGTTGAACTGTTTCTGGACAGCGGTGCTGTGGGAAAGGGTGAGGCGTCCCCATCCTTCAGGGTCAACGGTGAAAGGGTCGAAATGCTTTTGGCGATGGAGAACTTTTTGAAAGAGAGTCTGGTGGGTCTCGATGTGCGCAACTACGCGAAGATCTTCGAAATCACCGACAGACTTCTGGCAACTCCGAGTCTGAAAGCCGCCGTACAGTTCGCCGCGCTCGATGCCCTCTGCGAGGAACTGAACGTATCCGTGGCGGAGTTTCTTGGAGGGGCGAAGGAGGAGATCGAGACCGACAAGACTGTGGGCATAGACACCCTGGAAAACAGGGTGAAAGACGCCGAAAAGATTTTCAAAGAAGGTTTCAGAACGATCAAGATCAAGGTGGGTGAAAACCTCAAAGAAGACATCGAAGCGATGCTCGAGATCGCAAAGGTGGCTAAGGGGGCGAAGTTCATAGTCGATGCGAACATGGGTTACACACCGAAGCAGGCGATCGAGTTCGCGAACGTCGTGTACCGCAGCGGTGTGGACATAGCCGTCTACGAGCAGCCCGTGGTCTGGTACGACGTTGAGGGTCTCAGGTTCGTCAGGTTCCACTCTCCGTTCCCGGTGGCGGCGGACGAATCTGCAAAACGAAAGTACGACGTGCTGAGACTGATGAAGGAAGAGGCGGTGGATTACATCAACATAAAGCTCATGAAGAGTGGACTGAGCGATGCCATGGCTATAGTGGAACTCGCGAAAGCTTCCAATTTGAAGCTGATGATCGGTTGCATGGCTGAATCGAGCCTCGGGATCAACCAGAGCGTCCAGTTCGCGCTCGGTACGGGTGCGTTCGACTTTCACGATCTGGACAGCCACCTGTTGCTCAACGAACCTTCGTTCAGGGGAAAGTTCGTTCAGGAAGGTCCAAAGATGAAGTTGAGTCGGGGGTGATCGAGATGAAAATAAAGGATCTGGTCGGACTCTACGCTCAGAGAAAGTTCAGACCGAAAGAGTTCGTCGAGGAGTGTTTCAAAAAGATAGAGGCGCAGAAACACCTGGGAGCTTTCATAAGTCTCGACTACGAAGGTGCCATGAAAACGGCAAAATTTCTGGAAAACTCGTTCAAGAACAGAGAAGACCTTCCCCCACTCTACGGAGTACCCATCGCCGTTAAGGACCTGATCGACGTTGCCAGTCTGAAGACCACGGCGGGAAGCTTGTTCTTCAAAGACAACGTTGCGAAAGAAGACGCGTTCGTGGTGCAGCAGCTCAAGAAGGCCGGTGCCATAATCGTTGGAAAGACGAACCTCCACGAGATCGCGCTCGGTGTGACGAACAACAACCCGCACTTCGGTCCGTGCAGAAACCCGCACGATCCGAGCAGGATCTCCGGTGGTTCTTCCGGTGGATCTGCGGTTGCCGTCGCCACGGACATGGTCGTGGCGGCCCTCGGAACGGACACCGGCGGTTCGATACGCATTCCCGCGGCGCTGTGCGGAGTTGTTGGGTTGAAACCCACCTACGGAAGGGTGAGCGTGAGGGGTGTTCTGCCGCTGTCGTGGCACCTGGACCACGTGGGACCTTTAGCCAGCTGCGTCGAGGATGCCTGGACCGTGCTGAAGGTGATCTGCAGGTACGATGAGAGAGATCCCTTCTCGCTGAGAGCACCCATCAGAGAACCAGATTTTGAAAGGTTTCCTGAGGGAATAAAGGTTCTGAAGCCTGTGGGTGAATTCATTTCCAAAGCCGATGAGAGAATTCTGAAAATCGTCGACGAGGCGGCCCGCGTGCTGGAAAAGCTCGGAGCCGTCGTGGAAGAGAGACCCCTCGAATGGTTGAAAGATGCCGCGGCGGCCAACGGTTTGATCACGCAGGCGGAGGCGGCGGCATTCCACAGAGAAAGGTTGAGGGAGCATCCAGAGCTGTTCGGAGAAGACGTCAGACAGAGATTGATGGAGGGGGCCTCCGTGAGTGGAACGGATTACGCGCTGGCGAGGAGAGTTCAAACGATCGTGAAGCACAGCTTCAGAGAATTGTTCAAAGAATACGACCTTTTGATCCTTCCGACGGTGCCCATCGTCGCTCCTCCGATTCAAGGAGAGGGTGCGGTCGAAATGGCCAGAAGGCTCACACGTTTCACCGCCGAGTTCAACATCTCCGGCCTGCCCGCGCTGAATTTGCCGTTCGGTCGTGTTGATGGTTTACCAGCTGGAGTGCAGTTCGTCACGAAGTGGTGGAGGGAGGACTTGCTGGTCCAGGTCGCCCACGCAGTCGAAAAGCTTGTGAATTTCACACGATCCTGATCGGATGGATTGAGTGATTTCGTCTCCGCGAGTTGAACATCATCGTCGCACGATCGTTACTCTGTTGCAAAATACCTCTCCGTATCTACATAGTGGAGAGCGCTCTCAAGGCCGGCCTGAGGGTTCGAACCTGGAAGGTGAGACCGTAACGGGCCATAGGTCTACCCCGTCGGTCCTCGCGAGCTCGGCTCAATCAATATTTTTTAAGGATTGTTGTGTCACCGCGTGAAGTTCTTCACCTGCGAAACCAGATCCTCACTCGCCACTTTCTCGAAGTGTTCCCAGAGCCCGGGATCTTTCATGGTCACCATGGCGATGGCCTGGACGATGTCTTTCCTTATGTCTTCCGTGAACCGTTCATCTTCGTACGCCTTCGCGAGCACTTCCACCGTTCGGAACGTTGGAACGTGAGACAGCGCCATGATCACCTGGGTTGCGAGTTCCTCTCTGTACTCGTCTTCGAGCAGATAGTAAGAGAGCACGTCGAGTATCCTCTCACCGTCTCCGAGTTTGCACATCGCTTCGTATATGACGAGCTGAGCAGTTTCATCGTCGTACCTGCACAACAGGTTCATCAAATCCTTCTTTATACTCGCTTCACCCAGGTCTGAGAGAATGTCCACAAGATAGAGCAGTACCACGTCGTTCTGCTGACCTGCCTTCAAATGTTCTCTGTACTTCTGCAACAGAATCGGTCGCGCCGAATCACCGAATCTGTAAATGATCTGCAGAACGATCTCTCTAACCTTCTCGTCCTCGTCCGTGAGCAGGTTTATCAGGTTGGGAATGGCTTCGACACCCTTTTCCGTCATTATCCTCTCAACCAGTTTTTCGACATCGTCGTTCATATCCATCGCAGCTTACCACCCTTCTCGACCAGGAGTTTCCGCTCGAAGTACTCGGCGAACTGCGGTTCATGCGTGACGAAACCTATCACTTTGTTGAGTTTCTCGAGCCTCTTCAGGGCGTCTGCAACCTTGGTCTTGTTGTCACTGTCAAGACTCGAAAAACCTTCATCTATGAAGAACGCTTCCATCTCACCCGTTGCCTCTTCAGCGATGCTCATCGCGAGTGCGATCGAAACGAGAGTTTTCTCTCCCCCCGAAAGCCCGCTCGCATCCCTCTTCACTCCCTCGTCCCTCACCACGAAACCGTCCTCATCGATCGAGAGTGAGAACCTTCCGTCGGTCAGAAAATCCAGCAACTGGTTCGTGCGTTCCACGATGTTTCTCAGCACGAGGTCCGCAACGTAGGATTGAAATTCCCGTGCGGCGAGCGTGTCCTTCACTAAGGACAACACGGTGGACAGTTTACGGGCCTGCTCGAACTTCTCTTCCAGCTCTTTCAGCTGAGCCTGCAGGAGTTTCCTCCTTTCTATGGACTGTTCGACGATGGCTTTCTTCTTGATCTTCTCGTCCCTTTCACCCTTCAACCTTTGCAATTCCTGCCGCAGCGATTCTGCCATCTTCTGGCACTCTTCCTTGCTCGTCTTCAGAGATCTTTTGAACTGTTCTATCTGAACCTTCAGCTGTTCTATCTCGGCTTCGATCTTCGAAAATCTCTCCTGAGCGCTGAATTTTGGCAGTTCCTTCGCGACGTACTTTTTGAAGGTCTCAAAGTCCATGTTGATGTCTTCGAGCGCCCGGAAGAATGCTTTTTCGATTCTCTGTTTTTTCTCCAGTGCCACGTCTCTCTCTTTCATCTGGTTCTCGAGTTCCTCGTCGAGTTCCTTCAACCTGCTGTGGAGTTGCTGCTTCGTGCCGTCGAGCTTCGAAAGTTGTGAGGCCAAGACGGACTTTCTCTCCAGCAATTTCTGAAGTTCAGCGGAGAATTCTCTGAGTTTCTTTTTGAGTTGCGGTGAGTAACCCATCTGCAAGAGTTCCTGGACGATCCGTCCTTCTTCTGTCGAGATCGCTTCGAGTTCTTTTTCAAGTGATTTGACCTCTCCTTCGAGTTTTTCTGCGACCTCCGAGAGGTTCTGTAGCTCAGCGAAAAGCTGAGCCTTTTTTTCTTTGGTCTCGTCGATCGAATCTTTCAGCTTCTTGTAGCCTTCAAGGTCGTATTCGAGTTCCTCCACCTTCCTCTTGCTGTAGATGCCCCCACAGACGGGGCATCTGTCTCCATCGTTCAGCTGCTGTGCTATCTGGTCCGCCATCCAGACGATCGCCGAAGGCTTCATCTTTTCGAACTGTTCGATCAGCGAATCCAGCTTTCGTTCGAGCTCGGTGTGTTCTTTCTTTTTCTCTTCGATTCTTTTCCTCACCTTCTCGAGTTCCTGTTTCTTGCTCGACAGTTGCTGTTCGAACATCATTTTGCGATCTTTCAAGCTGGACACGCTCTGCACCAGTGGTTCGCTCTGCTCGTCTATCTTCGAAAGTTTCTCGATGTGTGTTTGAACTTTCTGAACCGTACCCTCACATTCGTACAGTTCGAGTCTGGTCTTTTCGATCTCCTGTTCCAACCTCTGTGTTTCCTGCTGGATCTTCGTTCGGCTCGCCCTGAGCCTTTCAAGGGCATTCTCGACTCTGTTGAGAGATTCACAGGCGTGGAGCAGTTCCCGATAGGGCAATTCCAGCGATCTGGCGGTGGATATCTTCTTTTCCTCTTCGATCGATCTGAGCAGGTTCTGTCTTTCTTCGAGCTTGGCCTGAAGCATCCTTTCGAAGCTTTCCATCTGCCGGTGTATCTGAAGCTCCTGCTCTATCTCCCTCAGCCTTTCTTCCTTCAGTGTCAGCTCTTTCTCCAGAACTTTGATCTCTCTCTCCAGCGTCTCGAGGGGAGTCTCTCTGATGTGAGACTCGATCTTTTCTATCTCGTTGTTCAGATCGTTGATCCTCCGCAGGAGTTCGTCCCTTTCGTGCTGGGCATCCTTGAACGCGTCGCTGACTTTTTCGACGATCTTTGTGAGTTTCTTCTTTTCGAACAGAACGTCGAAGACCACCTCGTTGATCCTCGAACGCGTGGCGGTGAGCAGGCTCGCGACCATACCCTGCGGTAACAGGAAGGTGCTTATGAAGCTCTCGTAACTCGTTTCCATGGCTTCTTTGAGTTTTTCGTCCACCAGGCTACGCTGTGAGGCCACGATCTTGTCGTTGACGGTGAGGAGCGCTTCGCTCACCCTGTCTCTCATCCTGATGCGTCTGATCACCTCGTACTTTTTCCCTTTCCTCAGGAAAGAAAACTTCACCGTACACTGATCGGCTCCGGATCGAACGTAATCGAAGGGGCTCCTCTTTCCGTAACGAACACCGACTCCGTAGAGTGAGAAAACGATCGCCTCGAGCAGGGAAGACTTCCCCGCCCCGTTCTGTCCGACGATCAGGAACACGCCATCTTTGAAGTCGAGCTCACAGCTTTCTATACCAAGAAAGTTCTCGATCTCAATCCTGAGTGGCCTCAGCTTGCTCGACCTCCTTCAATATTTCTTCCACGATCTTCACCATTTCATCTTCGAAATCTGGATACTTCTGTTTGACGTAGTCCCTGTACATCTCTATCAAAGTCTTTCTCTCAGACGGTGCGCTGATCGATTCCTGTTGCCCCCACACCGTTTCGAATTCGACCTTCACGACGGATTCGTACCGTTCCAGCAGATGCTTCCTGACCTCGTTCGAAGGGGAACATTTGAACAGTATGCGTGCATAGCCAGAGAAGTTTTCCAGATCGGACTCTATCCTGTTCAGGTTCGAAAGGCTGTAGTCTTCGTACTCGAAGGTCTTCAGGGTTGCGTGCGGCGTCCTCACCGCTTTAACGATGGTTCTTTGAGATATTTCAACGAGCAACGCGCCTTTTATATCTTTCTCCTCACCGAAATCGAGAGCGATGGGCGAACCACAGTACCATCCGACAGGTTGCTGCGAGATCTGCATCTGATTGTGCACGTGCCCGAGCGCCACGTAATCGAAATCCGTGGGAAAGCTGTTCGATTTGAGCTGGTACTGAATGTTGTTCTCCCTCTCGGATTCGAAGCAACCTTCCAGCATGGCGTGCGCAACGAGAACGTTGGCCTTGTCTGGTTTGACGTACCTTTTGAAATCGGCAAGATAGGAATCCAGAAAATCCCTCATCGCGGCGATGGGATCTCTCGTTGTCCCCAGAAGCCTCTGATAGTCCACGTACGGTAAAAAGAACAGAACGGCTTCTTGAAGCTCAACCGTGTCCGGCCTTTCCACGATGTACAAGTTCTTCAAATTGAAAGTCTTCCAGTGGTTCAGCCCCTGCCAGTCGTGGTTGCCGAAGACCACGAAGGTGGGCGCGATCGAGGCGAACTTCGCTACGGTTTCGCTCAGAACGTTCAGAGCTTCGATCCTCAGATTGACCCTGTTGTGCAGCGCATCCCCTGCGACGATCACGAGGTCGACCTTCTCTTTTTCCGCAAGGTCGACGAGAAAGTGAATCGCCCGTTCGGTCTCTTCGAGCCTGTCGATGGCTTTGGAACCGATCCAGGATTGCAGTCCAAGGTGCCAGTCTGACGTGTGGAGGATCTTCATTCAGCTTCCCCCCAGTTTGAACACGTTCCCTTCCGCGGGGAACGTTCTATTTCTCACTTCTTCGGCGTACTGAGAGATCGCTTTCAGCGAGATCTCATGCAGATTCGCGTAGCGTTTTGCGAACCTCGGCTGGAAGGCCGGGTTCAACCCGAGCACGTCGTGCAGCACGAGCACCTGTCCATCGCAGTATCTGCCCGAACCGATACCGATCGTTGGTACGCTCACGCTCTCGGTGATCTGTTTCGCCACCTCCTCCACGACCATCTCGAGAACGATGGCGAACACCCCGGCCGCCTCGAGTGCCTTCGCATCTTCGAGCAATTTCTTCGCGGTTTTTTCGTCTTTACCCTGCACCCTGTAACCGCCAAAAACGTTCACAGATTGCGGTGTGAGGCCCAGATGCCCCATCACGGGGATACCACTTTCGACCATCCTCTTTATGAGGGGTGCGAAAACAGCACCTCCTTCGAGCTTCACCGCGTTCGCACCGCCTTCTTTCAAAAACCTTCCCGCGTTCCTGATCGCCTCGTCTGAAGAGCATTGATAAGAGAGAAAAGGCATATCACCGATTATGAACGCGTCCGGGGCACCCCTCCTGACGGCCTGCGTGTGCCTGATCATGTCGTCCATGGTGGCGGGCAGTGTATCGGAAAAACCAAGAACGTTGTTCGCGAGAGAATCTCCAACCAGTATTGCGTCGACACCGGCTTCGTGCGCGATGCGGGCGAACGGGGCATCGTAGGCGGTGATCACCACTATGGGTTGCTTGCCTTTCAAAGACATGAATTTCTGAACGTTCATGCTCACAGGTTTCCCTCCCTTATCCTCACGAGGAGCTCGACCATCTGATCGTAGAGCTGGGCGAACTCTGGGAACGTCTCCTTGAACAGTCTTCCTTCTTCCTGAACCACTTCCCAATCTTTCCTCGCAACGGGTCCTGTCAAAGAACCGGCCACACCTTTCATTCTGATGTTCTCTGCCACACTGTTCATGAGAACGCTGATCAGCTCGCGTGAATCTTTGATACCACTCTTTGCGTACATCTTCTCGGCGAGTGCCGCGAGTCCCACCGCGAAGTTCGAACAAAGAACCGCCGCGAGATGGTACATGGCCTTTCCATCCTCAGACAGAAGAACGTACCTGCTTGGTATATCCTCAACCAATTTTATCGCCTTTTTCAATCCCTCTTCGTCTCCCTCAACGCCGAAGATGCAGTCTGGAAGTTTGCTGTAAGCGACCGATGGATCAGCGAAAGAAAGGTTCGGATGCATCGACGCCCTGTGGAAGTCAAGAATTTCGGCATCTTTGAAGATCTTTGAGGAATGAAAGCCACTGAAGTGTATCAGACAAGCTCCAGGTTGGATCTTTTTCTTGATCGTCTCGTAAACTTGAAGGATGGCCGAATCCGGCACGGCGAAGAAGACCACATCGAGGAGCCTTTCGACTTCTTCATAAACGGTCGGGATACCCGTGCCCAGTTCTTCGACGAAGCGCTGGGCTTTCTCTCTAAAGCGCGATACGACGAAGCGGACTCTGTGGGATCTTTCGATGAGCCTTCGACAGATGGCGAGTGCCACCTTGCTCGTACCCAGAACGTTCAGTTCCACACACGTCCACCCAGTTAAGTTTTAACACGCGCAATCAACTTTTGCTACGTCTCAGATTGAGCAGATGTTTCAGCGTGAGCAGGCTCTGGGTGATGTCTTCGTTCACCACGACCACGTCCTCGGGTACCTCGAGCTGGACCGGGGCGAAGTTCCAGATGCCTTTGATACCGCACGCGACGAGCAGGTTCGCGACCTCCTGTGCGGATTCTTCGGGAACGCAGATCACACCGATCTCAACGTTGAACCTCTTCACGACGCGTTTCAGATCCTTCAGTGGCAGAACGACCAGGTCAGACACGAACTGGCCTACCTTCTGCGGATCGTTGTCGAAGATCGCAACGATCTCGATGCCATACCTCGCGAAGCCTCGATAGTTGGCGAGGGCGGAGCCGAGCCGGCCCGCCCCCACTATCACAACCGCGGTCTCTCTTTTGACCGCGAACAGTTCGTCCAGTTCTTTCTTCAGCTCCTCGACTCTGTAACCGAGCTTCGGTTTTCCCGTCGTCCTGAGATAGCTCAGATCCTTCCTGACTTGCTCAGGCTGGAGTTTCAGCATTCTGGCCATCGTTTCAGAGGAGATGTACTCCTCCTTCACGTCGAGGAGCAGTCTGTGGTACAGCTTCAATCTTTCAAACGTTGGTCTGGGAAGCATCACGAATTCTTTCCTTGAGCTGTCTTTCAATTTCTCTTTCCACCTTTTCGAGGTCTGCCTCACTCACGAGTTTATCATTCACGAGCACGTTGGGTGAACGATCGCAATGTTCCAGGCAGAACGTACCCATTATCTCGACGCTGGAATAGTCTTTGCGTTTCGCGAGCTCGATCAGTTGTGAGAGTAGCCTGTACGAGCCTTTGAGGTAGCAGGAAGTTCCGAGGCAGACTTTGACTGTGACTTTCTCGCCGTTCTCGGCAGGGAGCACCTCGACATCTTCATGTACGATGCGCTTCCTGGGCCTGTAACTCGTGTGGATCAGTTCGTGCAGTGATTCGACCTCTTCGTACAGTTTTCTCATGTGGTAGTTCTCGGACGGCGAGATCAGACTCTTCACTGAGACGAGCTCTTTCAACTGTTTCGCCCTGCTCTGTCTCGCCTGCGTGTCGTTCGGATAGGGCTGACCTCCCCCACCGACACAGCCGAAGTTGCACGCCATGACCTCGACTGCGTCCACGTCGAGCCTACCTTCGAGAATGTCGTTGACGATCCTCCTCGCCCTCGATAGGCCGAAGACTATCAAGCCTTTGATGGTCCTTCCATCCTTCGTCTTCACTTCGGCGAGCCTTATTCCCTTTTCGAGCTCGAGAATCTCCTGCCTTTCGACACCTGTTTCGTCGTTGATGACACTGATCACGCTCGAAAGGACCCCTCCGCTCTTTCCAAAATCGAGTCCACCCTGTGAGGAGACACCGTAGGGACGATCGAACGGCTGCGGTTCGAGCTTGCTCAGATCGATTCGGCTCGCTTTGATGAGCTGTGCCAGTTCTCTACTCGTCAACACCAGATCGACGATGCCCTTGTGTTCTTCTCGCTCGGCTTCGAACTTCTTCGCTGTGCACGGCATGAACGACACCAGATAGATCCTGTCTGGATCGAGGTTCATCTTCTTTGCGTAGATCTTCTTCACGATGGTTCCAAGAGCTTGCTGTGGAGATTTCACGCTGGACAGGTTGTTCGTGAGCGTTGGGTAGAACTGTTCCACGTACTTGACCCACGCGGGACAGCACGAGGTGAAGAGCGGGAGTTTCTCGTTCCGTTCGATGCGTTCCAGGAGCTCGTGTGCCTCTTCGAAGGCCACGAGGTCGGCACCGAAGGCCACATCGAAGACCTTCGTGAATCCCACCAGCTTGAGAAAGCTCACCAAACGCTCCGCGATGAACGGATCTTTATCGATTTTGAATTCTTCCGCTATGGCCACCCTCACGGCGGGCGCGATCATGCCGATGACGGTCTTTCCGCTCGACAGCGCTTCGTAAAGTTTTTCCGTATCGTTCCTCACGTACAGTGCGCCCGTGGGACAGACGGAAACGCACTGACCGCAGTAGACGCACTCGGTGTCAGAGAGGTTCGCTTCGAAGGCCGTTGTGACGCGCGATTCTATGCCGCGGTACGCGAAATCTATCGCACCGACGGACTGCACTTCCTCGCACATCCTCACGCAGTCTCCACACAGAATGCACCTGCTCGAGTCCCTCACGATGGGACCGGAGGCGTCAACGTGCTGGAATTTTCGCAGTTCTTCAAAACGCACCTTTCTGATCCCGAAGTCTTCCGCGTACTTTTGCAGCTTGCAGCTGCCGTTTCGTTCACACACGGTGCAATCTCTGTTGTGGCTGGCGAGTATGAGCTCGAGAATACCTTTTCTCAACTGCTGGATCTCTGGTGTGTTCGTTTTGATATGCATGCCCTCTCTCGGCTTCGTCGTGCAGGAGGTGACGAGCTGACCATCGACCTCCACAAGGCACATCCTGCACGCGCCGTAGCTGGAAGTTTCTGACAGGTAGCACAGATTCGGTATCTCGATTCCGACGTTCCTGAGCGCCTCGAGCAGGTTTTCCGCGTTCGAATCTATCTCAACCGGCCTGTTGTCCACGTAAACCGTCATTCTGATCACCTCCGTCACGCGACCTTGATGGCTTTGAATCTGCACTTCTCAACGCACAGTCCGCACTTCACGCACTTTTCAGGGTCTATCGCGTAAGGTTTTCCCCTCTCGCCACTTATGGCGCCGTTCGGACAGGAGCGCGCGCACAGGCCGCAACCTTTGCACAGTTTTTCATCGATCACGTATTTCTTGAAAGCGGTGCACGAGCCGCTCGGACAGATCCCGCGCAGGTGTGCTTCGTATTCGGACCTGAACCATCTGAGGGTGCTCAGTATGGGGTTGGGTGCGGTTTTGCCCAATCCACACAGTGAGGCTGTCTTGATGAGTTTTGCGAGGAACTCCAGATTCTTCAGATCTTCCTCGCTCGCCTTCGCGTTGACGAACTTTTCGAGGATTCTGTAAGCCTGGGCGGTGCCTTCACGGCACGGCACACACTTGCCGCAGGATTCTCTCTTGGTGAAGTCCAAAAAGAACCTCGCGACTTCAACCATGCAGGTTTTCTCACTTATCACCACGATGCCACCGGAACCGACCATCGCGTCGACGGACTTGAGCGTGTCGTAGTCGAGCGGCATGTCCAGATGTTCCACGGACAGACATGCCCCGGAAGGACCTCCTATCTGAACCGCCTTGATCTTTTCGTTGTTCGAAAGGCCACCACAGATGTCGAATATGATCTGTCTCAGCGTCGTTCCGAACTGCACCTCAACGATGCCGGTCATCTTCACGGGACCTGTGACGGAGAACATCTTCGTACCGGGAGAGCCTGGCGTTCCAAGCCTTCTGTACTTTTCAACGCCGTCCCTGATGATTCTCGGAACGTTCGCGTAAGTCTCCACGTTGTTGATCAGCGTGGGATATCCCCACAGACCTGCCTGCGCGGGGTACGGTGGTCTTGGTCTCGGCATACCGCGCTTTCCTTCGATCGATGCGAGCAGGGCGGTTTCTTCACCGCAGACGAAAGCCCCCGCACCTTCCTTTATCTCGAGATCGAAAGAGAAGCCCGTCCCGAGGATGTTCTCGCCCAGCAGGCCGAGCTTTCTTGCATCTTCGATGGCCTTCTGGAACATCTGAATGGCTATGGGGTATTCCGCGCGCACGTACGCGTACCCTTTCTGTGCCCCCACAGCGTAGGCCGCGATGATCATGCCTTCCAAGACCAGGTGTGGATCTCTTTCGAGCAGTGTTCTGTTCATGAAAGCGCCCGGATCGCCCTCGTCACCGTTGCACACGACGAACTTCACGTCAGATTTACTCTTTCTCGTTGCCTCCCACTTGAGCCCCGTTGGGAAGCCCCCACCGCCTCTGCCTCTCAGCCCGGACGCTTTGATCGTCTCGATCACTTCTTCTGGTTTCATGCTCGAAAGGACCTTCAGTAAAGAAGAGTACCCTCCCCTGCCCATGTAGTCCTCTATGCTGTCGCACTCGCTCTTGCCTATGTCTTCCATGATGTAGAAGTTCTGCCTTTTGTAAAGCTTGGTATCCTGGAGCGATTTGACACGCTGGTTCGTTTCGAAATCGATCAGAAGCAATTCTTCGACGATTTCTCCCCTCTTCAGGGTGCGTTCCACGATCTTTTCGACGTCGTCAACACCGACGTGTGCGTAGAAATAGCCGTAAGGTTGAACGACCACGAGGGGACCTGAAGAACACCGGCCACAACATCCAGTTTTTCTCAGAATTCCGTCGTGCTCATCGTCCACTTTGAAGACGTTCACGTTGAGCTTTTCGCGCTCGAGCACTTCCTGAAATTTCCTGTAGACCTTCTGTGCCCCTTTCGCGCTACAGCCAGTACCAACGCAGATGTAGACTGAAAGATTGCGAAGCTTTGCGTTTCTTATCTCTCTCTGCTTCTCTATGAACTCGTAAGCTTCAGTTAGATTTCTGAGCATCGCCATCACCCCTTAGGCTTCGAAGGATTTCTTTCACCTTTTCCGGCGTGAGGTTGCCGTAGACCTCATCGTTTATCACCATCGCGGGTGCGAGCGCACACGCTCCGAGACATCCAACACAGTCCAGACTGAACTTGAGATCTTTCGTGACCTCACCCGGTTTGATGCCTATCTCTTCCTCGATCGCCTTGATCAGACTCGTAGAACCTTCCATATGGCAGGCTGTTCCATCGCAGATCAGGATCGTGTATTCTCCCTTGGGCTTCAGCGAGAACTGGGCGTAGAAGGTGGCCACACCGTACACTTTGGCTGGTGGTAGTTGCAACGCGACGGCGACGTAATGGATCACGTCTTTCGAAAGGTAACGGTGAAGCTTCTGAACTTCCAGTAGGATCTTGACAAGGTTCTCTCTTCTGTAGTTGTACTTCCTCAAGATCTGTTCAACCGCTTCGTATGTTCTTTCCAAAGCCTTCACCTCCTCAGCAGTACTCCACGTTCACGATCTTTCCGCGCTCTCTCAGAATGCGTGCGATGTCATGAACGAGCCTGAACTTGAGCGAAACATCGTGGCTGAACAGGGGATTCTGATGCGCCGGGTTGATGGCTCTACCCACGACGAAGTTGATCTCGTCGGCTTCGAGCAAGAGATTCAAAAGCATCTGCGGAGCGAGGCTGAGCGTGTTCTGCTGGCCTTCGAGGTATCTGAATATGTGGGTGAGCGTGACGATGCCTTCGGTGACGAGCTCAAAACCTTCGAGCTTTCCCACAGGCGGAGAATCGAAAGAGATCGTGTCGAGCTCGATCTGCACCTTCTTGCCGAGAACGCGCTCGAAGATCTGTGCCGTGGTGCCACCGCAGATGACCTTCTTTCCAGGCATGCTCAGAAAGCGTTTGACCATCGATTCGTCCTTGCTCTTGTCCTCTGGAGGCCCCACGAAGATGTTGAGCACGTGCAAGGGCCTGAAGTATGCGACCATTGCGAGAGCATCGTCGCCCCTCGTTTCTCTGTCCAGATGTTGCGCGAGTTTCACGAGGTGGTTCACGATATCGGTGGGCAAAAGTTTGTATTTCAGAAGCGACTGGATCTCTCTCAAGATGTTCTTCACGCCGAAACCGAGTGGGAACTCGGTGGTGCCCATTCCTGCCTGAGAAACTCCGTCGGTCATCACGAAGAGCAGGTCGTTCTCTTTCGGTGTGATCCTGCTCAGCAGGATCCTTCTTCCCTCTATGGTTCGTTCCTCTTTTTCGAGTTCGATCGGCTGTCCATCTCTCAGATAGAGGACCACGGGGAATTCGTACTCCACCACGGTGCATTTGTTGGCCTTCGCATCGTACACCATGCAGCAGAAGTTCGCGTAACTTATACCCCTGACTTTGCAGATGGGCAACGTTTTCAGTATCGACGTGACCACCTCGTCGAGCGGAACACCGTGGAAGAGCATCGTGGCAGCCATCTTTGCCGTGAGCGTCGAGAGTATGCTCGCTTTGATGCCACTGCCAAGACCGTCCGAGACGGCGGCGACGACCCTTTCGGAACTCTTCTTCACACATATAGAATCTCCGCAGATTTCTTCACCAGATTTGTTCTTCTTCGCATGATCTATCTGGCACGTGAGCATGCCTCATTCCTCCAGGGTCTTCCTCAGTTCGGTGAAACTGACCTTTATCTCTGCGACCGTTTCACCGAGCAGTCCTGCCACTTCCTGAACCACCCTCATCTGCTTGACCAACATCTCTTCCATTTTCCTGAGCGTTTCTTTCTTGATCCGCCTGAGTGTCTCTTCCTGCTCTCTTTCTTTCGTGATGTCCACAAGGAGGTACACATCCGCCTTTTCTTCCGGAAGGATGAAGAACTTAACGTAGTAAACGCGTGAATCTATCTGAACGGGCTGGCCTTTGAAGAAGGATTCTCTCAGCCTCAGGATCAAATCTTCGTGATTGCTCCTCAGAAGGTTCAGGGCGGTCTTGTTGCGGTAAATTATTCTGCCGTCTTTCACCATGATGATCGCGTTGGGTGATTCTTCAACAACCTTGTGCGTCGCAGCCTTCAGTTTGTCGACGAGGTAGGTGATGCACATCTCTTTTTCTGCTTTGCCCAGGATCACCGCGATCGCTTTCTCTCTGCAACTGTTGTATCCACACGCTCCACAGTTCAACCTCTTGTTTTCATCCGCTTTTCCCATCTCGATCAAAACTTCTTCGATCCTCGCCTCATCGATTTCGTGTTCTTCCTTCTTCGCAGCAAAAGCCCTCTCGAGGTTCAACTGAACCTGGAAGGAAGATTGCTGGAGCTGAGACATCCTCCTCGCGTGTTCAACGATGCGAGACCGTTTTTCTACGAGGCTGAGATCTTTTCTGATCGCGGGCCCATTGATGCATCCCCCGTGGCACGCCGAAGCTTCGATGAAGATTTTCCGTTCAGAAGGCGTGAAGTTCTTGAAGAGTTCGATGAGATTCTCCACACCCTCAACGACGATGTGCGCATCGAACTGCGTCTGAACCGTGTAGCTGATACCGCTCGAAACCGGATACATCCTGGCCCTGGATGGATACGGACCTTCCGGGAACTGCTCGTCGAAACGGGATGGATCTATTCTCTCTTCCTCGATGAAGGCGTCGAGCTCTTCGAAGGTCAGGACGACGTCAACGGTTCCTTCAGCCTTTTTCGCGACGCACGGACCGAGGAACAGCACAGGCAATTCACCGTGAAGTTTCTTCAGAAGCTTCGCGTGCGCGACCATCGGAGAATCCACGTTTGCAAGGTGAGGTAGCACAGAAGGATAGTGCTTCTCCGCGAGCTCGACCACCACGGGACACGCCGTGGTGATGACGGTTCCACGTTCCTGGAAGATCCTCGAATATTCCTTCGAGACGATCTCTGCACCGAGTGCGGTTTCCTGAACGATCTCTGCACCCAGAGACTTCAACACCGATACGATTCTGTAAGGCTCGTCGTAGTGGGCGAAGAAAGAAGGTGCGATCGAAGCGAGGAAAGGTTTACCGCAAAGCTTTCTGAATTCCTCGATGTTCTTCGTGTAACCCTTCGCTTTCTGGGGACAGATTGAAACGCACGTGGCACAGTGGATACACTCTTCTTCCTGCACGTTGGTCTTACCCGCACAGAACGAGATCGCCTTTACGGGACAGTTTCTCAAACACTTGTAGCAGTAAAGACAGTCCGCCTCGTTCGAAACGATCAGTGGCATGTTTTCACTCCCAGAATCTGTTCGAGCTTCTCCACCGTGACGTTCGTGTGGATCTGACCGTCTATCTCAACGCAAACCCCTTCGGAGCACTTTCCAAAACACAGCGAACCAGAAATGTCCAGGTTGAGCCCCTGCTCCTTCAGTTGAAGGAGTTTCTCGACGATCCGGTACGAACCCTTTAGATGACAAGAACTTCCCATGCACACCCTCACCCGCATCGCACCACTCCATATCGTGAAATCTTTATCGTTATTTTTTTCACGATTAATTCTAAGCCACTTCCTGCAACCGAAGGTGACTTCAGGGAAAAGTTTCGACGACAGCTATGTGAAATAATTCGCAAGTGTGCAGAGGTTTTCACAACGCACTTATTGTAAAATCTTTCTGTGCGGGAAGGAGGGATATCCGAGTGAAGTGCAGAAAATGCTCGCAGACGGCCGTCATACACTTACCCCAGCACAACACCGCTTACTGCGAAGGACACTTCAACGAGTATTTCTTAGGAAGGGTCCAGAAGGCGATAAAGACGTATTCGATGATAGAGAAGAACGAACGGGTGCTCGTCGCCGTCTCGGGTGGGAAGGACAGCGTCGCTCTGTGGCACGCACTGGTGAAGCTGAACTACAGATGCGACGCCCTGTTTCTCGATACAGGCATGGGTAGGCCGAGGCTCGAAGAGCTCCAGCAGCTGGCAGAGAGCATCAACAGCAGGTTCATCGTTTACGATGCGCACGAAGACCTGCTGGGTCTGGACATACCCAGGATCGCGAAGCTTTTGAAGAGACCGACCTGTTCGGTCTGTGGTAACGTCAGAAGGTATTTGATGAACAAGTTCGCCGTTGAGAACGGCTACGACGTGGTGGCGACGGGGCACAACCTGGACGACGAGGTTTCCTTTTTGCTCGGAAACATTCTGAACTGGCAGGAGGGCTATTTGACCAGACAATCCCCAACGCTGCCGAAAACTCATGCAAAATTCGCCAAGAAGATCAAACCCTTGGTTTTACTCACAGAGAAAGAAACTTATGCTTATGCACTTTTGAACAACCTTCCTTTCTCCGAGGAAAAATGCCCGTTCTCGAAGGGGGCAAGCTCGCTGCTTTATAAGAAAGTCCTGAACGAGATAGAGCTGGTGCAACCGGGCACCAAGCTGAGGTTCTACACCGGCTCACAGAAGTTCTTCAAAGAAGAGAAAGAGCCCGTAGAACTGCGTGAGTGTGCGGTGTGTGGCTATCCGACAACGGAGAAAGTCTGCAGCTTTTGTAGAATGAAAGAGAGGTTGAAGAATGCCCTGGGAGAACAGGCGCTTTGAACTGTTCATTCCCATCATAGTGGTTTGTTTGATGATCTTTGGCCTCCTGGCTCTGTACAGTGCGACGAGGGATAGCGGTCTGTACTTCGTCCGCAAGCAGATCGTTTGGGATATTCTTGGCATCGCTGCGATGTTTGCAATGCTTCTGGTGAGGGAACGCTATTTGAAGATCGCCGGTACGGTGCTCTACGTTGCTTCGATGTTTTCGCTCGTTCTGGTCCTCTTCTATGGTACGATCTCTGGTGGGGCGCGACGCTGGTTCGATCTGAAATTCGGTTACTTTCAACCTTCAGAGTTCGCAAGACTCGCCCTCCTGATACTCAACGCGTCGTTGCTCTCCCAGCCGAACAAGAAGAATTTGTACACCTCTTTCCTTTTGACCACGATCTGTGTCGGTCTTGTGGCGATAGAGCCAGATCTCGGAACGGCGCTCCTGATGGGTGGGATCTGGTTCTCCATGGCGCTCGTCAGTCAGGTGAAGACCAAGAGCTTGATGAGGATCGTGCTTGTGACATCCTTGATGGTGCTTTTGCTCTTCTTCTTCGGCTTGAAGGATTATCAGAGGGACAGGATCGTGTCGTTCTTCAACCCTGGAAGGTACGCTCAGGGGAGCGCGTACAACATGCTCCAGTCGATCCACACGGTTGGTTCTGGTGGAATTCTGGGAAGAGGTTTCCTCAAAGGACCCGCGACCAGACTCAAGTTCGTCCCGAAGAACCACACCGATTTCATATTCTCGGTGGTGGGGGAGGAGTTCGGTTTTCTGGGAACATCCCTCTTGATCATTCTCTACTTTCTTCTGTGCTGGAGGATAGTGAAGGCGATCAAATTCGCGAAGGACGAGTTCTGGAGAATCCTGTGTTCCGGAGTACTCGCGACCTTTTCGCTCCAGGTGTTCATAAACATGGGCATGTGCATGGGACTGGCACCGGTAACGGGCCTGCCGCTGCCGTTCGTGAGCTACGGTGGTTCAGCGACGCTGTTTTTATCGATCCACGTTGGTCTGGTCATGAAGGCTATTGCGATCGCGAAGAGCGGAACGGAGCTTCAAACTTGAGGGGGCGTGGATGATGCCTGTCACAACGGGAAGTGGAGGAAGGAGAAAGAGGGAGTTTCTCACAGACTTCTTCGTTTTCTTGTTGATCAGCATTTTCATCTGTGGCTTTGCACTCTCCATCGTGTCTTTCTTCTACTATCTGAATCAGAAGAAGCAGAGCGAAAGAACCATCGCGGATCTGCAGCGAAAGATAGATACTTTGTCGACGCGCGTTTCCAAACTCGAAGATCTGTTGAAATCGACCAGCATCGAAAAACTGATAACTTCGGCGAACTATCTTGCCAATTTCTCTACCGATTTGGAGCGGATCATAGAAGAGCTCGTGGACGATCCCACCACGGGCTACATAAGATTGTTCGTCATAGGACAGGAGAACGTCTGGGTGACCTTCAGGAAGGGCAACGAGACTTACTTCTCGAAGGAATTGAAACCCGGCCTCGCTCCGTACAAGTTCTACTACTTCAAAGAGCCGAGCGTTCAGACCCAGTACTCCATCAAGATCCCGCGGGACTGTTCCATCGTTATAGGGAAGCCTGGAATGGTTTACTTCCTCGTCTACGGTGTGGGAACCACGAGGCATCCCACGAAGGTCGTCATATGGAAGGATACCAGGGTGGACAATCTCGAGAGGGATTTTTCACTCTACATACCGAAATGACTCCGGCCGAAGGTTCGAAAAGTGTAACGAATTCCTTATCATTTCGTCCGTTGCCCTCTCGCCCCATCAAGCTTGAAGAGTTTTGACCTTTCCTTTAAAGAATAGCACGGGACATTTGCAAACCGTGTACGATCACATCCGCACGGTGAAAAAAACGTAGGCTGTCACCGAGATCGATCTCAAACACCTGGAACAGGCGATCTTGGACAGAGCCTTCCGTGGAGAACTGTGATGGACCCAAATGTCTGTGAAAGTTGCAGTTTCTTGGGAAAGATGGTCAGGGGGTTCGATCGAGGTTCGTTTCGAAAGCAAAAAAGGCGGGAACTTCAGCTCCCGCCTCACTGTGCGTCCACGATCTTTGTGTAGAGCTGGGCCATCTTGAGCGTGACTTTTGAAATCTGATGAAACGCGTTCTGGGCGTTGTTTGCGACGTTCAGGATTTCTTCTTCGAACCTGGTTTTCTCTTCTTCCGGAAGCTGGTTCGATACATTCTCGAGCTCTTTCAACATCGCCTGGAACATCCTGGCCGCATTGCCGAGAGATTCTTCGTACATGCTGAGCGACTTGAAGAACCCACCCACAAAGCCCACCCCTTTCGATACGAAGATTTCACCTTCAAGTTCGTTCGGATAGATGATCATCGTCATCTCAGGATCAAGTTTCTCGAAGAGCTCGTCAAATTCTATGAGTATCGACGGTATCACGTACATCATCTTTCCGTTCGCACACATGCCCCTGATGGCTACCACGATGGATTTATCATCTTCTGCTTCGAACTGCATCATGCCGTTGAAAGCGCAGAATTTTTTCTCAATATCGACGTGGATCGTGTGCACGGTCACCGTCGCACTCTTGGCAGATTCGATCTCAAACTTTGCAGGATCTTCAAAGTAAGTTCCCCTCGAAAGTCTCGGGCTCAACTGTTTCAGAACTTCTCTCTCCTCGGCTGTCAAGGTCCAGTACGGCTTCATGATTCACCTCCTTCCCAAACGGTTTAGAAGAATAACGATGGCGGTCGGTCGTAGCGTTACGGGGTGTGGCTCAAGTTGGTGTGTACACTTTCCTGCAAAACGGTCTTGAAAACCGCGCAGGATGAGCGGGAGTGATAAAACTCATCAAAGGTCGTATAATTACGTTTGGAGAGAATCTGTGAGGCGTGAAGATGCTTTTGCCGACGAACACCGTGCGGTTGGGAAAGATCCGTGAACGTTGTGGCACGTGCATCGAGGATTGCCACGGTACTTTGAAAGTGAATCTGCGAAACTTTTCCACGGACGCGAGCATGGTCAAAAGCACGCAAGATTCGTTAAGAGCGGATATTCAAAAAGCGGTGAACGGCTCGGCGGGACCATCTGGTGAGCACCACACGGACATAAAAACAGACAGAGGGCCTGCTGGCGCAGACCCTCTGTCCTTTTTGGTTCCATCCAAGGGGGGATAGGGGGGCTATCCAAAGGAACATATTAATCCAAACTCGTTACAGGGTGATGAAACGAATTGTACGGAAAATTTAATGGAGGGATGAAACGTGAACGTGATCCGAAGGAAGCGTCGTCTGGCGCCCGGCGTGTACGACTTTCTGATCGAAAATAAACATATAGTTAAATACGCACAGCCTGGACAGTTCGTCGTGATCAGACTGCACGAGAAGGCCGAGCGCATCCCCATAACCATCGCAGGGAAAGAAGAAGATTGCTTCCGCGCCGTGGTCAGGGCCGTGGGCAAGAGCACCTACGAGCTCTGCCTTGCCGAAGAGGGAAGTTCGATCATGGATGTGGCAGGTCCGTTGGGAAGGCCCAGTGAGATAGATTTCTACGGGAACGTCATGCTCGTCGGTGGCGGGGTAGGTATCGCCACGCTGCTGCCCATCGCCGAAGCGCTCAAGGCTAAGGGTAACAAGCTCTACGTTGTGCTCGGTGGGAGGAGCAAAGAGTACGTGATCATGCTCGAAGAGTTTTCGAAGCTCGCTGATGAGTTGATAATCACGACGGACGATGGTTCTTTCGGCATCAAGGGTGTCGTCACGGACGGCATGCAGCTTCTGTTCGAAAGAGAGAAGATAGACATCGTCTGGGCCGTGGGTCCAACGATCATGATGAAGTTCTGCAGCATGAAGGCGAAGGAACACGGTGTGAAGATCTGGGTGTCTCTGAACCCCATCATGGTGGATGGAACTGGGATGTGTGGTGCGTGCAGGGTGAGCGTGGACGGAAAGATCAGATTCGCCTGCGTGGATGGGCCGGAGTTCGAGGGAGATCGAGTCGATTGGGATGAGCTTTTGAAGAGGTTAGCTCAGTACAGAAAGGAAGAGGAAGAGAGCCTGAAGCTCTTCATTCAAGAAGTGGGTGATCTGTCGTGGCTGTGAAACCATCGCCGAAGAAAACCCCCATGAGAGAACAGGACCCGAAGGAAAGGATCAGGAATTTCTTCGAGGTGCCTTACGGTTATAGCGAGGAGGAAGCGGTCGCGGAAGCGAACAGGTGCCTCCAGTGTCCCGCAAAACCGTGCGTGAGTGGCTGTCCCGTCGAAATAGACATTCCCGCGTTCATAAGGAAGGTCAGAGAGAGGAACTTCGAAGAGGCGGCGAAGATCCTGAAGCAGTACAACAACCTGCCCGCGATATGTGGAAGGGTGTGCCCGCAGGAGACTCAGTGCGAGGCCAAGTGTGTGGTTGGCAAGATCCCAAATTCAGAACCTGTGGCCATAGGCAGGCTTGAAAGGTTCGTGGCGGACTGGGAAGCCGAACATGCAGTTCAAACTAAGATCGAAATCGCACCCGCCAAGCACAAAAAGGTGGCCGTCGTGGGCTCGGGCCCGGCGGGTTTGACGGTCGCGGCCGATCTTGCCAGAAGGGGCTACGAGGTGCACATCTTCGAAACTCTGCACAAAGCTGGTGGGGTTCTGGTTTACGGAATACCCGAGTTCAGGCTTCCAAAGTCCATCGTCGAGAGGGAAGTGAATTACGTCAAATCCCTTTCAGTTCAGATCTTTCTGAACATGCCTGTCGGCCGAGCGATACCGGTGAAGGATCTGCTCGCAGAATACGACGCCATCTTCATAGGTGTTGGGGCTGGAACACCCAAGTTCATGGGCATCGAGGGCACGAACCTCAACGGCGTCTATTCGGCCAACGAGTTCTTGACGCGTGTCAATCTCATGAAGGCTTATCTGTTCCCGGAGTACGACACGCCTGTGCGCAGGGGTAAAAAGGTCATCGTCGTGGGTGGAGGCAACGTCGCGATGGACGCGGCGAGGAGCGCACTCAGGCTCGGTGCCGAGAGCGTGACCGTGGTGTATCGAAGAACGGAGGAGGAGATGCCCGCCCGTCGAGAAGAATACATCCACGCCGTGGAGGAAGGTATAAAATTTTACTGGCTCACGCAACCCATCAGATACGTCGGAAACGAGAAGGGAGAACTCGTGGGAGTCGAGTGCATCTCGATGATGCTCGGTGAGCCGGACGAGTCCGGTCGGCGCCGCCCGATCCCCATAGAGGACAGTAGATTCATCCTCGAAGCCGATACCGTCATAGAGGCCATCGGTACCGAGGCCAACAGGTTCTTACTCAGTCAGTTCGACGGTCTCAAATTGAACAAGTACGGCTACATCATCGCCGACGAGAACACCGGTGCGACAAGTCTGAGGAAGGTCTTCGCCGGAGGGGACATCGTCACTGGTGCGGCAACTGTCATCGAAGCCATGGGTGCCGGAAAGAAATCGGCCGAGTGGATCGACAAGTTCCTTTCTGGCGAATACGATCCTTGGAAATGAGGGAGCAGTATGATTGTATGCATCTTCGTGGACACTTCTGAACAGTTCGAAGAGAAGATCAAAGCATGGTTTTCGGAAAGATCGATCCAGGCACAGTACGTCAAGAGCGATGCGAACGTGGACAGATTGACAGAGTTGCTCTTCGAATTTGCTCGAAACGACACAAAGCTCGTGCTCGTTCTTGGAGGAGTCGACGTCGAAAACAAGGCATTTTCCAGCATAGCGGTGAAGAGGATCATCGACGGAAGGATCTACGCACTCGAAACGTACATCTGTGAGTACATCGCCGAGAACAGTCCAGAGTGCATGCTCACCTCACCGACGGTGGGCATCAGGAACAGAACGCTCATAGTCTCGTTGCCAGATCACGAAGTGAGTTTGAAGGTACTGGACGTGATAATGAAGGCGTTGAAAAGAGGCGGCTGAGCCGCCTCTTCATTTGCTGTACACAAGCTGACCGTCGATGTACACCCTTTCCACGATCGATTTCATGTCGAATGGGTGGCCGGACCAGACCACCAAGTCTGCGTCCTTACCGACCTCTATCGAGCCGATCCTCTCTTCCAATCCCAGTATCTTTGCGGGGTTGATCGTGAGCATCTTCAAAAGCTCTTCTTCTTTCATGCCGTAGCGCATCGCGGCCGCTGCCTGCACCGAAGCGAATTCCAGTGGTATCACGGGATGGTCGCACATGAGCGCCACCAAAACCTTCTTTTCGGTGAGAATTTTCAAAGCTTCCATCGTCATGTGCCTGAGCTCGAGCTTCGTGGCGAAGGTCATGAGTGGACCGGCAACCACGGGGATCTTCTTGTTCGCCAGCAGGTCTGCCACCTTGTAACCCTCGGTGCAGTGTTCCAGGACGATCCTCAGGTTGAACTCCTCCGCCAGTCTGATCGCGGTGACGATGTCGTCCATGCGGTGAGCGTGGATCCTCGCGGGAAGCTCGCGTTTAAGGAGCTTTTCCCCAACCTCGTACTTCGGATCTCTCTCCAAAAACTCTTTTCCTTCCTTCAGTGCCTGTTCTTTCTTCTTCATGTAATCTTGGGATTTGAGAAGGAAAGTTCTTATCACGGCCGCCGTTCCCATTCTCGTCGTCGGCATCATTTTCTTTTCAGAATAGACCCTCTTCGGATTCTCCCCGAGCGCCATCTTCACCCCCGCGGGATTGACGAGGCACATGTCCATGACCGTCTTTCCTTTGAACTTCGCGATGAACCCCATACCTCCCACGGGATTTCCACTGCCCATGACGACGAAGGCTGTCGTGACGCCTCCTGCGAGCGCCTTTTTGATGGATTCGTCCTCCGGGTAGAACGCATCGATCGCCTGCAGGTGCGGCGTAACAGGGTCGGTCGTTTCGTTGCCTTCACTCTCCGTTGATCCCAGACCTTCAGGGTACAGTCCGATGTGTGCGTGTGCGTCGATGAAACCGGGAAGCAGGAATTTGCCTTCAAGATCGATCACTTCGACGGATCGCGTCGGCTTGATCTGACCAACTTTGCTGATCTTTCCATCCTCCACGAGCACGTCGCCCACGAAGGGTTTAGAGGTGATGGGAAAAACCGTCGCGTTCTTGAACAGCAGTTTCATCCGTCCACCCCCGATTGTTCGCTTCACTCACTTTATGATAACACGTTCACGCCTTGATCGCACCCTGGGTTAGACCTTCGACGATGTACTTCTGTGCCAGCATGAACACCACGATCGTCGGTAAAAGCGCCACGACGATGCCTGCGGCCATCACGTTCCATTGAATGCCCGCTTTGGAAACGAACGAATACAGCGCGACGGGTACGGTCATCTTTCTGTCCGTGTGCAGAAACAGCACCGCGGTGAAGACCTCGTTCCAGCTGTTGACGAAGCAGAAGCTGAATATCGATCCAACGCCTGGCAAAAGCAGTGGAACCACGATCTTGAAGAGCACCTGCAGCCTGTTGCAGCCATCTATCATCGCGGCTTCCTCGATCGTTCTCGGAAGGTTCTTCAAGAACGCTCGCGCCATGATCGTGCCGAACGCGGATCCAAAGCCTGTGTAGATGATGATCACCGAGGTGAGCGTGTTGGTGAGTTTGAGCTTCGAAAACATCGTGAACTGGGGTATCATGATCAGATAGGTCGGCAGCATCTGCACGAAGAAGAGAAGGAGGATCAAGAACGTCCTCAATCTGAATTGCTCGCGCGTGAGAATGTAACCCGCCACGAGGGAAAAGAGCGTCGATAGTCCTGCGGAAGTTGTCGCGACGATGAACGAGTTCTTGAAGTACACGTTGAACCTGGCGAAGCTGAAGAGGTATCTGTACGCTTCGAACGTCGGCTTAGAAGGCAGATACTTCACCGGAAAGGTGTAGACTTCCGTGGCCGGTTTTATCGACGTGAGGAATATCCAGACCAGTGGAAAGATGGCCACGATGAGGAATATGGAAAGACCGACGATCCTGAGGACGACCTGCAGCCTTCTCTCCTTCACAGCTCGAACTCACCCCGCTCGAGGAGCACCAGATAAATGATCGCGAAGACCATCAGGATGGCAGTCATGATCATGCCGAGCGCCGATGCCAAGCCGAAGTTGTTCCTGTAATAAACGATGTTTATCATGTGCACAGAAAGGATGTTGGTCGCTCCCGCCGGACCACCGCGCGTCATGCCGTAGATGATGTCTGGAAAGTTCATCACCCAGATGATCCTCAGCAGGATCGTACTGTAGATCGTGGGGCGAATGTACGGCAGAGTGACGTAAAAGAGCTTTCTGAACACACCTGCGCCGTCGATCTGCGCCGCTTCGTAGAGTTCGCTCGGGATCGACTGGATCGCCGCAAGGAGCATGATGGCGAAGAAAGGTATCCCGTACCAGACGTTCACCAGGATCACCGAAAACATCGCGAACCTTTCGTCAGAGAGAAAGCCTATCGGCACTTTTATCAAACCGAGCCTCATGAGGATGTCGTTCACGATGCCGAACTGACCGTTCAAGAGCCACGACCAGAGCAGACCTATGGCGAAACCCGAGAGCGCCCACGGATAGAACACCAACCCCATGTACAGTCCCCTACCGGGGAAGGGTTTCGCTAAGAGCAGTGCCAGGATCAGACCGAACAGGAACTGAAACGCCACGGAACAGGCGATCCAGACGAACGTGTTCCAGAGCAAACGTGGAAAACCAGGATCGGTGATGATCGCTCTGTAATTGCTCCAGCCGACGAACCTCGGATTGTTCAAATTGAACACCGTGAGCCGCTGAAATGAAATTACCCCCCCGCGGACGAGGGGGTAAAGGTTCACGAAGAAGATGAGGGCGAAGGTCGGAACCAGCATCAAAACCCAGAGCCTTTTTCTCACTTCTTTCCGAGCCCTGCCTTCTTCCAGAAGTCAGCCCAGATCTTCAGGGCTTCTTCCGGTTTCATCTTGCCCAAAAGCACCTGCTGCATGGTGGTTTCGTGCAGTTCGTTCCACTCGCTCCAGGCTTCGTTGTCCAGCGGATACTTCGTGAACTGATAGTGCGCTTCGTCTTCGAACATCGCCGTCCAGCCGTAGAAGGTCTCGCTCTTGAAGTAAGGATCGATCTCGTAGACTCTCATGTCCACGGGCAGAGCACCGTAATCTTTGCACCAGTAGGCGTTGATCTCAGGTGAGTTGAAGAACTCTAAGAACCTCCACGCCAGGTCCTTATGTTTCGAATAGCTCGTTATGCCCCAGCCCGCGAAACCTATCGTCGGGTAGGCCTTTCCACCCCTTCCGATCGGTAGCGGTGCGGTCTTGTAAGTTCCTTCCTTCATGATCTCGTTGAGCAGGCCGACCGTGTCTGGATCCTGGAACAGGTAAGGCGTGACACCGGAAGCGAACGCGTTCACCTGTTCATCGAAACCCCAGTTGATGGAATCTTTCGGTGCGGTCTTGAACAGCTCGATGTAGAACTTCAAGCCTTCGAGCGCCCTGGGATCTTCAAAGATGAGTTTGCCATCCTTCTTGAGGTACATGCAGTTGGGATCTATGTCGTCGAAGAACGAGGTCATCACGATGTCGATGAACGCTGTGGGATAGCCTTTGCCTCTGAAGTCAAATCCAAACTGACCGATCTCTGGTTTTGTGAGCTGTCGGCAGTGTTCGAGCAGTTCATCCATCGTCCTGGCGGGTGGCGTGATACCGTACTTCGAGATCACGTCGGGTCTGTAGAAGAGCGTCTTCACGTAGATCGCGTTCGGTAAGAGGTACGCAGTCCCTTTGTATGTCCTCGCGGCTTCCAGAACGCCGGGAACGAGGTACTTCGTCAGCTCGGACTTTGCGAGGTAAGGTTCCAGCGAAAGCAACTTTCCCATGCTCGCGAGCGCACTCAAAGACCAGTCTCCAACCTCAACTATGTCGAGCGGTTCTTCCGCGCTCACCATGAGATAGATCTTCTGATAGGCCGTTTCGTAAGGTGGGGAAATGAGCTCGATCTTCACGCCCGGATTCTGGGCCTCGAATTTCGAAATGATGTCTTCAAGCACTTTGGTTCTGAGCGGGCTGGTGAACACCTGAATCATTCGGAGCGTAACCTGCTCGGAGAGCCCAACCACGCAGAACAAAAGAGCGAGCAAAACAATGGCCAGCTTCTTCACACTTTCACCTCCCGAAAGTTATTTTACACAGGTGCTTGCCAGTTCGACGCACAGGGAGAAGATCGTGGAAGGTGGGAATGATCCTTCAACGTGCCTCCATTCTTCCATCTAAAGTGGCGTCTGAGAAAATGTATTTTCCGATCCTGCTGTTTCTGATCTTCACTTCGCAATGTTCAACCTGAACGGCGAATTCCACGTCTTCCAGTACGCAGTCTTCCAGATGAATATCGGTTATTTTCGAATTCTCCAGACCTTTGATCCTGACTCCGTATTTTCCACGGATTCCCTTGAGGTTTTTCACGAAGATGTTTCTCACCAGCGGTGGATGATCGCCAGTTTCGTTGTCGTAATCTGTGTGGATCACGATGAACTCTTCGGACACGTTCACAGCGACGTTGTTAACGAAGTAAACGTCCTCGACGAAACCGCCCCTCCTCGGGTTCGACTTTATCCTCAAAACTCTCTCGAGGTTCACGAAGAGGTTGTTCGCCGCGACGAGCTTTCTCGCCCCACCCGACATCTCGCTCCCTATCACGAAACCTCCGTGGCTTTTCTCTCCGAACACCGTGTTGTTCCTCGCCAGGACGTACTCGCACGGCACGTTGATGCGCCTTCCATCCTCGTTCCTTCCGGACTTTATGACGATCGAGTCGTCACCCGTGTCGAAGAAGCAGTTCTCTATGAGCACGTACCTGCACGACTCGGGGTCTATTCCGTCGTTGTTCGGGCCTCTGCTGGAGATCTTCACGTTCCTCACGATCACGTTCTCGCACAGCACGGGGTGGATGCACCACATGGGAGAATTGATCAGCTCGAAGCCTTCAAGTAGCACGTTTTTGCACCGATAGAACTGAACGAAGCTGGGTCTGAGGAAATGACCCTCACCGAAGATCCTCTCTTCCACAGCCATGTTGTTTTTCACCATCTGTGTCAGTTTCGCCACGTCTGGTCCCTGGTGGGGCATTCCCGCCTTCCAACCGAATTCCTCTTTACCTTTCCAGATCCACCAGTTCGTCTCGTTCGCCTGCCCGTCGAGAACGCCACGACCCGTGATCGCTACGTTCTTCTTACCGTGCGCGTAGATCAGGGGCGAGTAGTTGTACAACTCCATGCCTTCGAACCTGGTCAGGACCACGGGAAGGTACCTCTTCGGATCGATGTGGAACTTGAGCGTGGCGTGTTCGAGGTGAAGTTCGATGTTGCTTTCGAGGTGTATGGGACCTGTCAGATAGGTACCTTCTGGAACGAGGATCCTTCCGCCTCCAGCGCTCGCGGCTGTCTCTATCGCTCTCTTGAAAGCATCGGTGCAGTCGCCTTTTCCGTCGGCGACCGCACCGAAATCGAGGATATTGAACTCTCTGTCTGGTATCTCAGGTTTGGCAATGTTGTCCAGAATCTCTCTGATCAATTCTTCCATTCTTTCTCAGGAAGCCGGACAGCTCATCGGTATGTCGAAGATCAGCTTGCCCGCACCGGCACCTTCCACCACGATCGTTGGAACCTTTTCGGCGAGATCCAGCGTGTATTCGTAGAAGTCTGCCGGGTTGAAGACGGGTTTACCTTCTTCAATGAGCTTCTCCTCAGCAGGGTGGCAGTAAGTGAAGACGTTCTTCGCGTTGTCCTTGCCGAGCGATATGTACCCTTCCGGGGACGTACCCGCCTTGACTGTGGTGGGCACGAACGCGATGTTCGCACCTTCCATCAACGTGGCACCAAAACCCATGAAGTTGTTCGCTTCAACGTGCACCCTCGCTTCACAGGTGGAAGCGACGCCGTACTGTGGCACAACGTTGCCAGACACACCGCACCTGAAACCGGCACTGTAGAAGTTGTTGAACACGTGCACCATACCGAACCTGACCCTCGGCATTCTCTGTATGCAGTTCTTGAAGTAGTTGTGGTGGTAAGTCACTTTGTAGGCTTCCTTCGCTTTGACTGGATCTTCCTTGTCGCTGCTTCCAACGAGCGAGACCTTGTCGTGGTCGACGAACACGCACCAGGATACTGTGACATAGCTGGAGTATCTCGTTATGTCGACGGCCCCATCGTTGCCGTTCACGAACGTGCAGTGATCGATCCACACATGGTGTGAAGATTCGATGCTTATGTAGTCGTAGTCGTACATCTTTCCCTGCGGGTCGTCCTCCATGTAGAACCCTTCGAAGTGAATGTTCCTCACGATGACGTTCTTCGCATTCTTGATCACGAAACCGCCACCGATGATCTTCGCGTTGTTGATACCCACGATGGTTTTGTCAGAGGTCACGTTGATCTCTCTCTTCGGCTCGAACACGATGATTCCATCGACCACTATGATGTACTTGCCTTCCTTGTTCGCCCACATTTCGAGTTCTTCCGCACTCTTCACCAGAACGATCTCTCCACCACAACCGCCAGTTGTTCCATCCTGGCCGAGCGCACTGACCGCGGCGAATCCGATCGGCCTGTCGCACAGATCCGCTTTGATCAAACCGAAAGCCAGACTCACCAGCACGAGTAACCCCACAGCGAGAAGTTTCCTCATGAGAACACCCCCCCTCAAGCAAAATTACCTTTCCAAAATTCTGAAATTTGGCCTTTTCACAAAAAATTTTATCACAAAGGGTAAAAGCCTTCAAAGCATTCCGAAGTTCAAGAGCGGTTCAACGGACGAACCTTCCTCCCAGGAACATCGTGAACCAGGGCACGTAGGTGACCAACAAAAGGATCGCGATCATCGCTATGTAGAACGGTATCGAAGCCTTTGCTACTCTCTCCATGGTGCTCTTTCCGATCGCACATCCGACGAACAGCGTTGTTCCGACGGGTGGCGTGCACAGGCCTATACCGAGGTTTATCATCATGACGATTCCGAACTGGATCGGTGACATTCCAAGCGAACGGACCAGTGGAAGAAGGATGGGAGTGGTTATGAGTATGAGTGGTGCCATGTCCATGATCATGCCGAGGAACAGGAGCATCAGGTTGATGAGCAACAGCAACACGTATTTGTTCGTTGTGATACTCGTCAGGGTGCTCGCGACTATCGCCGGCACCTTCAGATAGGCCAGGAGGTATCCGAAGGCAGAAGAGCTCGCTATGATGAACATAACCATCGCGATGACCACCGCTGTGTTCTGTAAGGTCCTCAACAGTTTCTTGAAGTCCATGGTTCTGTACACGAAGATCGTGATGATCAGAGCGTACACAGCCGCCACAACCGAAGCTTCGGTAGCGGTGAACACACCGAATATGATTCCTGCGATGATGATGACACCGACCAGCAGTCCCAGTATGGAATCTCTGGTTATGATGAGTGCCTCTCTCAATCCCACCTTGCCCGCCACCGGATAGTTCCTCTTCCTGGAGATGATGTACGCAACGATCATCTGTGCCACGCCCACCATGATGCCCGGGATGTAACCCGCCATGAACAGTGCACCGATCGAGACACCGCCCGCCGCGAGCGAGTAGATGATCATGTTGTGGCTGGGCGGAATGACGATACCCAGTGTGGAGGAAGTGATGGTAACCGCGATGGAGAAGTCCCTGTCGTAACCTTGCTGGACCATCATGGGTATCAGGAAAGCTCCGATGGAGGATGTATCGGCCACGGAGGAACCACTCACACCGCCGAAGAACATACTCGCGAGTATGTTCACCATCGCGAGCCCACCGCGAACCCTACCTATGAGGATGTTCGAAAATTCAACTATCTTCTGCGCGATCCCGCCTTCCGCCATGATCTGTCCAGCCAGTATGAAGAAAGGAATGGCTATCAAAGAGAAGGCGTTTATCCCTGCACCCATCCTCTGGAAGATCACCATGACAGGAAGTTTCAAATAGATCGCAGTCAGGAAAGCAGGAATGCTCAGACAGAACGCTATGGGAACTCTGAGCATCATCAGCAGTACGAAGGAACTGAAGAGTACGATCCTTCCTGCTTCTTCCCGTGAGAAGTTCTGCGTGATGGGGAGTCTGAGCATGAACGCGAGGAGTACACCCAGAAGAAAGATCATGAACGCACCGAAGATGTAGGCGAGAAGCTTTTTCATCGCTTTCCCTCACCTTTCAACATCATGAGCTGGTTTATGACTTTCAGGGCGGCGCACGCAACCACGAGAACACCGCACACGGCTATCGGCAAATACATCCACGCCACCGATATGCCCGTCGCGGCCAGTTTGTTCGGAAGGCGCTGTACCATGATTGTGGTGTAGCGCGTCATCTGAATTCCGAAATAACCTATGAGCAGCATGATCGCAATTTCAACGATCCTCTGGAGTTTGATCGGAAACACAGATAGAAACACCTCAACGCGCATGTGTATATCGTTCTTCAAGCCGATCCCCGCGCCAAGCATGGCGATCCAGATCATCGTGACCAGCGCGATCTCTTCAGTCCACTTCGGAGGTCTGTTGAAGAAATACCTCGCCACGACCTGGTAGAAAACGATTGTTACCATGAACATGAGTCCCACGATGGAAAAGCCCACCACGGCGTTCTCGATCCAGTTCAGAACTTTCTCCAGCGCTCTCTTCATCCTGTCCACCTCGAAAAACCGGGCGCAGCTGCGCCCGGTCTTCTCATTTGACTTCCTGAATCCTCTTGATCAGGTCTTTGTACTGTGGGAATTTGTCGTAAACGGCCTGAGCGAGTTTCTGGAAGGCGCTGATGTCCGGTTTGAAGATCTTGGCTCCACCTTTCTGTACAGCTTCGAGTGCCTCTTCTTCCATCTTCTTCCACAAATACTTTTCGTACTGCACCGAAGCTATCGCAGCCGTCTTGAAGATGAGTTTTTCTTCTGGAGTAAGCTTGTCCCAGAAGGCTTTAGAGATCAGCAGGATTTCGGGAATTCTTGTGTGCTCATCGAGACAGTAATAGGGTGCGACTTCAAAGTGTCGAGCGGTGTAGTAAGATGGCGGGTTGTTCTCAGCTCCGTCCACGACACCCGTCTGCAGCGCCGTGTAGACTTCGGCGTACGCCATGGGCACACCCGTCGCACCGAGTGCTTGCATCAACGCGACCATGACTTCGTTCATCTGGACCCTGATCTTCATTCCCTTCAGATCCTCTGGTTTCTGCACGGGCTTTCTTGTGTAAAAGCTCCTCGCACCGGCATCGTAGTAGCACAGGCCTACGAGACCGATCTTTTCAACGCCTTTCAACAGTTCCTCACCGATCGGTCCTTCGAGAACCTTCCAGTAGTGTTCCTCGTCTCTGAACAGATAAGGCATCGCGAAGACTCCAATGGGATCGTAGAACGTCTGCAATGGGGCAACGGAGACGCGTGTCATCTGGATCGCGTTCATGATCGTCTGCTCGATCGTTTCTTTCTCATCTCCGAGCTGTCCGCCGGTGTAGACTTCGATCCTGTACTTTCCGTTGGTCATGATCTCGATGATTCTGCCCATCATCTTGACAGCCTCTACCGTTGGATAACCATCAGGGTGCACGTCCGCCGATTTGAGCACGATCGGTGCGGCCAGACCCACAGCGAACATCGCCGAAACCAGTAAGACCACGAGCAACCTCTTCATACAAACACCTCCTCACACAGATTGGGGTAGATAATCCTCCCTTATGGGCGTGAAGATGTCCAGAAGGACCGCGTCCGTAAGGGCCTCGACTTGGTGTTTCACGTTGCTCGGAACGTAGATGGCCGAACCTGCCTTCATGTGGTACTTCTCTTCTCCGACTCTGTAGATGAGTTCTCCCTCCACAACGTAGCTGATCTGCTCGTGAGGATGACTGTGAAGGTCTCCAACGCTACCCTTTTTGAAGGTGACGTGCGTCATCATCATCTTCCCAGCCCACACGAGCACCCTCATCTCGATGCCTTCCTTGACCTTCTTCGGAGTTACCTGATCGAGATGTGCGAACACGTTCATCTGCTCATCCACCCTCCATCCACGAAGATTACAGACCCCGTTACGTAATCAGAAGCGGAGCTTGCCAAGAACACCACCGCGCCCTTGAGATCTTCCGGCAATCCCCACCTGCCCATGGGGATTCTGGAGAGTATCTCGTTGTACCTCTTTTCGTCTTTTCTGAGTGCTTCGGTGTTGTCGGTGACCATGTAGCCTGGCGCGATCGCGTTCACGTTGATACCGTACCTTGCCAGTTCGTTCGCAAAAACTCTCGTCAATCCGAGCACACCGTGTTTTGAAGCTGTGTACGCTGCGGTGTAGATACCACCCTGAAACGAGAGCAAAGACGCCACGTTGATGATCTTTCCTCTCTTTTCGTGCTCGATCAGATACCTTGCGAACCTCTGTGACAGAAGAAAGACAGATTTCAGATTCACGTTCATCACTTCGTCCCAGTCTTTCTCGCTGTACTCGAGGATTGGGGCGCGTCTTATTATCCCGGCGTTGTTGACCAGTATGTCGACCGTGCCGAACTCAGCGACAGCCATATCGACGATCTCTGTGACCCTTTCAGTCTGGTTCAGATCCAGCTCGATGGCCAAATATTTCCTGTTCAGAGATTCAACGGCCTTCTTCGTTTCTTCTTGCTGCTCTTTCGATCTACTCACCCCGACGATGTCCGCACCCGCTTCTGCCAGCGCGATCGCCATCGCCTGGCCCAGACCCCTCGAAGACCCCGTCACGATGGCGACTTTACCCTTCAGTGAAAAGCTCTCAAGCACGTTCATCTTCTTCACCTCACGGGGAGAGGTTATCCTCGATGTTCTTTATCATCTTCGTCGCTTGGTCGATGAACCTCATGTCTGGATCGACGTAAGGAAGCTGCATTCTCTCTTCTCCCGCCAGGAACCACAGATAGTACACCGTGAAACCTGGGGCAGCGACGGCGGTGTGATAGCCTTTCGGAATGAGGTGCAGCGTGTTGTCCTTGATGACACCGGCAAAATCTATCGTTCCATCGTCGCTGTAATGTCTTGCCAGTCCCCAGCCTTTCGGATGGTCCACCCTGTAATAGTAGACCTCTTCGAGGAAGACTTCTTCCGGTGGATTGTGCCGTTCGTGCCTGTGAGGTGGATAGGTGGACCAGTTTCCGGAAGGTGTGAACGTCTCTCCAACCATGAGCTTCACCGCGGGGTGCTTTTCATCGACGGCTATCTGGTGGAACGTCCTCGAATAGTTTGAAATGCCCCATTTGCCGCTGTTCACCTGGGAAGGAGTTATCAGATAAGGTTCGATCTTTGCAGTTTCACCAACCAACGCTTTGGCGAGTGCCACTTCACAGCCGAAACCGAGTGCTTCGATTGAGAAATCCATTCTTGGCGGTATGTAGATTGCATAGGGTTTGCCAGCAAAAACGTTCCTTCTTTCGCCGATGTTCTCGAAGATTTTGTCTCTCACCTTCACTGTGCACTTTCCACCGAGCACGACGAGGAAGATTTCGAAATCCCCGCTGTTCGAAACGTGGTAGTTCCCGGTGAGAAGAACGATCCTTTCGAATCCCAGATACTTCATCCCGTTTTCGGGTGGTTCACTCACGAAGTGCGTTCCTTCATTTACTTTCAGGAAATACTGGTTCATGCTTCACCCCCTCGCTAACTGCTATTTTACCGCTACTGACTCATTATCTCACAGACCCCGCCTCAACTCAACGTTCCCACACGGAGGCTCAACCAAGATTCAAAGGTCGCCGAACTGAAAAGTGCAAAGAGGTTGAAGAAAAGTGGGTTGGTTTACCAGTACCGTCTCAGGCCAAACAGAACATTGAAATGCACCTACACAGACGGAGCATAGGTCAAACCTGACAATAAACAACGCTTGCGACTCTACATTCAAAGCGTTGGCAGGATCAAAGTTGTCTGGCACCGTCCCTTGCCCGAACAATCTGTCATCAAGCAAGTTCGCATCAGCCGTAAAGCAGACGGATGGTCGTCACCTTTGCTGCTGAAGTTCCTGACGAGTTTCTCCGCCAGCCTTTGTCCGCAAAGTAGCGAGACAGCGCAGAGATTTTATTTCAAACTCGCAGCAAGATTGGTCAGAGAGCACGATTTGATGTGTGCGGAAAACTTGAATGTGAACGGTCTGGCACAAGGCAAGCTGAGCAAGTCTGTGCTGGATGCCGGCTGGTCGGTGTTTCTTTATCAAATTCTTCCCCGCAAGGCTTGGAGTGCCGGTAGGGAAGTGATCTATGTGAACGCTACGAGGCAACCTTGCGCTGAATGCGGCGGATTTTCTGTTCATCATGACATCAACTCTGTTTTGATAGTCAAGCTGGGCGTGGAACAAACCTGCAGGGGCTTGGGAACGTTCAGCCACGCCTGCATGAAGCTATCGGCAGAGGGCGAAGCTAGTACACGGTCTATCATCTTCACAGTCCAGGTGCAAAACATGTTGACAAATCTCCACTACGGTCGAACCTGCTTTTTTACCAAGCTGAAAGCTGAAATATCGGACTCCCTGAAGCCGTTGATGTCGACTCTCAAGAGTGTTTCGAACCTCGCTGTATAATCTTTCTGGCATGAAGGATCTGCACGGAAGGAACGTGGACTATCTTCGTCTCTCCATCACAACCGAATGCAACTTCGATTGTTTCTTCTGTTCTTCGAACAGCTCATCTGTCAGTACTCTGACGCTGGACGAGCTTCGAACCTTTTCTGAGATTTTCTCCGAACTTGGCATTCGAAACGTCAGGCTCACCGGTGGAGAACCGTTGCTGAGAGCCGACCTTCCCCAGATAGTGGAAATGCTCTCAAAACGGTTCAATATCTTCATCACCACGAACGGTTCGAGGTTGAAAGATTACGCGAAGTTGTTCAAAATGCACGGGGTCCAGTCCATCAACCTCTCGCTGCACAGCCTTGACGAAGAAACTTTTTACAGGATCACGAAGGCAAGCCTGAGCCACGTTCTGGAAGGTTTGAACAGCGCCTTGAAGGAAAAACTGAACGTCAAGTTGAACTGCGTCGTGAGCGAGCACAACGTCGATGAGATCCCCGAGCTGGTCCGTTTCGCGACGAAGTTGAGGCTGCCCATAAGGTTCATAGAGCTGATGCCCATCGGAAAGGACAACAGGGCCGTTCCGTTGAAGGAGATCTTCGAACGGTTACAGATCTTCGACCTCAGACCCATCGATGTGAGACTCGGTTTCGGCCCAGCGAGTTACTACGTCACGAAGGATGGCAACTACGTTGGCATCATCGCCGCGCTGAGCAAGAACTTTTGTGAAACGTGCAACAAGATAAGATTGAGCAGCGATGGGAAGCTCTATCCGTGCCTCGGTTCGAGCTTTCACATAGACCTCAGACGGATTTTGATGGAAGGCTCCAAGGAAAAACTCGTAGAGGCAGTGAAAGTTGGTATCGAGCGCAAGCCCTTGAAGCATGTGATGAACGAAGGGATGGTCTTGAACGCCATGAGACAGCTTGGAGGTTGAAGGATGGAGAAGTTCTCTCATCTCGACGAACACGGTAACGCGAGAATGGTGGATGTTTCCCACAAGCAGGATACAGAAAGGGTTGCGATCGCTCAGGCGAAGGTTCGAATGAAGCCCGAAACGCTCGGAGCGATACTTTCGGGCCACGTCAAAAAGGGTGACGTGCTCACGGTTGCGAAGATCGCCGCGATCATGGCCGCGAAAAGAACGTCCGATCTCATCCCGCTGTGTCACAACATCAACCTCTCTCACGTGGATGCGGAGTTCGAACCGGACATCGAAAAGGGAATTCTGACCATAAGAACCATCGCCAAATGCGTTGGAAAAACGGGTGTCGAGATGGAGGCGCTCGTCGCGGCGTCCATCGCCGCCCTGACAGTTTACGATATGTGCAAGGCCGTCGATCGTGGCATGGTCATCGAGGAGGTCTGCCTTCTGTACAAAGCGGGTGGTGCGTCCGGTGAGTGGAAGAAATGAGCTCGTCGGTGTCGTTCTCTCGGTGAACATTTCAAAAGTGAAAGGTGTGAAGAAGGTTCCTCAAAAGCAGATAATCTTGGTTGAGGACCACGGTGTTCTGAACGATGCGCACGCGGGTAACTGGCACAGACAGGTTTCGATGCTCTCGAAAAGCAGCATCGACAAAGCGAGAAGCTGGGGCTTAGACGTTTCTTTCGGTGATTTTGCCGAAAACATCACCGTGGACGGTGTGGACGTGTGGAAACTGCCACTCGGAACGAAGGTTTACATAAACGATGCCATCCTCGAGGTGACACAGATCGGGAAAGAATGCCACGATCGCTGTGCGATCGCCAAGATGGTAGGAAAATGCGTTATGCCCGTGGAGGGCATCTTTCTGAGAGTGCTGAAGGGCGGAACGGTGAAGCCGAACGACAGGGTGGTGTTCGTTCTCCCAGAATGAAGAAGCTTTCGATCCTTCTACTCCTTCTCGGAAGCCTTCTCTTTTCAAGACAGCTCATCGTCGCCACGACCACGAGCCTCTACGAGACGGGCCTGCTCGATGCTTTAAAAAGGCTCTTCGAAGAAAGACACAACGTTCAGGTCGTGTTCGCAGCCGTCGGCAGCGGCATGGCTCTGGAAATGGGAAAAAGAGGAGAGGCAGATCTGCTTTTAGTGCATTCTCCAGAAGATGAAGAGCAGTTCATGAAAGAAGGCTTCGGTCTGAAGAGGGTCAGTTTCATGTACAGTGAATTCGTCATCGTCGGTCCGAAGAAGTGGCAGCAGAGAAGTTTCGAAAACGTCCTGTCCTTCATGAAGTACATCTACGAAAACCAACTGCCCTTCGTCTCCAGAGCCGACGGTTCCGGCACGCACAAAAAAGAGCAACAGCTCTGGCACAGTCTGGGCATCGTTCCTTCAGGCAAATGGTACCACGCCGCCGGTGTGGGCATGTCGCAGACGCTCTTGATCGCCAGCGAACTTGAAGCGTTCTGTCTCACAGACAGGGCCAGCTTCGAAATGCTCAAAGACAGACTCGATCTGAAGATCTGCCACGAGAATGATGAGATCTTGAAGAACGTCTACAGCGTCGTACTCGTCAATCCGAAGAATGGAAAAAGAGTGAACCACGAAGATGCAGAAAAATTCTTCAACTTTCTGCTGGAAGACGAAACGTTGAGGTTCATAGAGAACTACACCGTTGGTGGCATCAAACCCTTCAGGGTGTTCAAAAAATGAGCGAGCTCGTGGAAGTTTCTCTCAGATCCGTCTACGTGAACTGTTTCGCAACGTTCATCGCCGCGCTCATCGGTGTGCCTGTCGCACTGATTTTGGACGTTTCGAAGTTTCGCTTCAAAAACATCCTGATCCTCGTTTTTCAAACGCTCGTGGGTATCCCACCGGTCCTGGTGGGTTTGCTCCTCTGGCTCTTGCTTTCGAGGAGCGGGCCGCTGGGAGGTTTGAATCTGCTCTTCACCACGACTGCGATGATCCTCGCGCAGATCGTCATAGCCCTGCCCATCATCGTCACGATCAGTCATTCGCACTTTGCAAGGGTGGATGAAAAGATCAGGCTACTGCTCTTAACGCTCGGAGCGAACAAATTCCAGTTCATGGCCGCGGTGCTGAGGGAATCTCTTTCGGGTGTTTTTTCTGCGATCCTCACCGCGTTCGGCAGGGTCGCGGGCGAGGTGGGGGCCGTCATGATCGTTGGTGGCAACATCCTTGGAAGGACGCGCGTGCTCACCACGTCGATCGTGCTGTACACGAACACGGGCCAGTTCGAAAAGGCGATCTTTGCGGGCTTGATCTTGCTCTCCATCGCTTTCACTGTGAACTTTACGGCGAATCTGCTCTCGAAGAAGGTGTAGCGATGAAGATCTACAGTCTTGAAGAGCTCAGGTTCAGCTACGATGGAAAGTTCTTGCTGCACATCGAAAGGTTCGAGATGGACGAAAAACGTGTCGGTATCTTCGGTCCGTCTGGAAGCGGCAAGACCACCTTCCTTCTGAACCTTGCCTTCCTTCTGAAAGGTGAATGGAAGAGCTTCCGTTTTATGGGAGAAGACGTGAACGACGCCAGCCTGGAGAGGTTCAGACGCTCGGTGAGCTACGTGTCGCAGCATCCAGTGCTTTTGAAAAGGAGCGTTTTTGAAAACATCGCCTATCCACTGATGTTGAGAAAGTTCCCCAAACACGAAGTTCGACGACGCGTTCTTGAGATCGCCGAACTGTTCGAACTTGAAAAGCTTCTCGACGCCAGACCCTGGCAGCTGTCCGGTGGGCAGGCCAGGCGCGTGTGCCTCGCGAGGGCCCTGGTGTTCGAGCCGAAGCTGGTCCTGCTGGACGAACCCACGGCGGACCTCGACGAAGACGGCAGAAAGATGCTGAACGAAGCGATGGAAGAGTTCTCCGATCGGACCAGCTTCGTGATCGTCTCGCACGACATCGACTGGCTGGCCAGCGTGTGTGAGAAACTATACATGATGAGGAACGGTGTGTTGAAGGAATACAGTACGAAAACTGAGAAGAATTGATTGGGGGTGTGGACGTTGCAGAGGAAATGTCTCCTTTCTGTGGCGATGATCGTGAAGGACGAGGAGCACAACATAAGACGTGCGCTGGACAGCATCAAGGATGTGGTCGATGAGATCGTGGTCGTCGACACGGGCTCGACCGATAGAACCCCCCAGATCGTCAGAGAGTACACCGACAAGCTCTACTTCCACCCGTGGAAGAACGACTTTTCAGAGGCGAGGAACAACTCTCTCAAGTATCCCACCTGCGAGTGGGTGCTGATACTCGATGCCGACGAAGAGGCGTCCGAAGATTTTAGAAAGAACATAAGAAGTTTCTTGGAGAGCCTACCACCCGACGTGAACACGATCTATCTCCCCACGCTGAGCTATCTCGACTGGGACTTCAAACGCTCCGAGATCGCTTCCACGCCCCGCATCTTCCGCAACGGCACGGTGTACTACCAGAACATCGTGCACAACCAGGCCATCTACAAGCCCAAGGTCGTGAACGCGAACTTTCTGATCTACCACTACGGCTACATCTGGACCAGAAAGCTCAAAAAGCAGAAGTACGAAAGAACGGGCAGTTTGATCAGAAAACACCTTCAACAGTGCAAGAACGATCAGGAGAGGCTTTATTACTTGGTTCAGCTGTACAAGACCGAGAAGACCGGTGGAAAGCCGCACGAGGCCGCCTCGGTCGGCTGGGAAGCTTTGCAGCTCATAAGGAAGCTCACCTCCATCCCCGCGATAGGTCTGGAATTTCTCTATCTCTTCTCAATAGACCTTCTCAACGCCGGCCTGAACGAGCTTGCGGAGCAACTCGCCAAGAGCGCGCTCCAGGCCGTTCCTGAATATCCAGACCCTTACCTTTCCCTCATCCACGCGAGTTTCAAGAGGAAGGACTGGCAGGCCCTCTTGAAGCACTACGAAGACTTCAGAAAGGCTGTGGAACACGCCTCGGCGAACGTGGAGAAGTTCGGCTGGACGATCATGAGCTTCAAGGACATCCCGCTGGCCGACGTTCTGGCCATGATCGCCGCCATCGAAATCGAAGACTACGAAAGGTTCAACCGAATCGCGCTCGAAAGGTTCGAAAAGGACGAAGACGTACGTGAAGACATGCTTCAATATCTTCTCAACAGATCGAGCGGCAAGGATGTCGAGAAAGCCCTGCCGGGTTTGAAGAAGTTTTTGGAATTCGCGAGGAAGAAGAATTTGCATCTGAACGCACAACCGCTGTATGAAAAGATCGTTGAAAGGCGTCTGCCCGTGAAGGTGGAGGAAATCGTACTGAAACAGATCACCCCGTTCTCGTACTATCTGCTCAGACGGCTCGAGACGGGCGAGGACATGTTGCTCGATTTTCTCTGCGCGCGACAGCTCGAGAAGCTGGTCCGTGAGAACGGCGTGGGAGGTTTCCTCTTCGTCTACACGGTGCTTCCCGAAAGTGAAAAGAAAGCCTTCGTGGAGAGATTTCTGGAAGACGAAGATACCCTGATCAGGGGGATCGCGAAGGCGCTCCATGCGGACCATCTGCTGAAAGAATCCAAATTCCTCGAGGCGATAAGATCCTACAGAGATTCGATCCAGCTGGTGGCCGAGCTTTCTCGCTTCGTCAAGCCCATCGTGGAAGATCTCAAGACCAGACTGGATCCCACGATCGAGAGCGTCTACGAAGAACTGTACAGATTCTACGCCACGCAGAAGGAGTTCATGATAGATTTCAAAAAGTACGCCGGAAACGAGGTCTCGAAGCTCTATCTGATCTCTGACAGCGACGTGGCACTCTACGTGTCTGCAGTCCACACGGACGATGCCAAGAAGGCCGTCGAACTCCTCAGCAAGATCAAAGATCCATCGAAGTTCCCCATGTACAATTACAGGCTCGCGAAGTTCTACAACGAGTTCGATAAAGAGAAGGCCTTCGTGCACCACGTGAAGGCTGTCGAGGAGAACGAACGGCTCGCCGACATCGTCTTCGGAAGGTTCTTCTACAGCGGCCTCTATCCGAACCTCACGATGAACTTCTTCGACAAAAACGATCCCATCCTCTGGGTGGGCAACGTGTCCGAGAAGTTCTCCACGCTCGGCGTGATCCATCCAGTCAGGGCCTGGAAGAAGGCGAAGAACGGCCTCATCTACGCCGTGCCCTACCCCGCCGACGAGTCGATAAAGGCTTACAAGGACCTCGAGAAAGAGTTCGGCATCAAACCCTCCTTCAGGGTGACAGATTCGCACCTCAGAAAGGTCCTGCTCGAAACCAACTGGAGCAACGTCGAAAAGACGCAGGAACTGGAAGATTTCGCGCGCGTCTTCGAGGACCTCGGGATAGAACTTTCACAGAACGCGAAGAGAAGGATCGTGCTCGATGGGGTCGAAACTCAGCTCGAACTGAAACGCCTCGTTTCCGACGCGGAGGAAGCTTTGATCTTCCACCGCTTTCCGAACCTTTCCGACGAGAACGATCCGGTGTGGTTCTATCCGGCCTTCAGGCTCCTGCGCTCCTTCGCTCAGATCAAGAAAGAGCTCTCCAGTCTGGGTTACGAGATCGTTGATGAGTTCCTGTTCGAAAACGGCCTCAGGTGCGTGTGGGTGAGGCGAAGAACTTCACGCTGAAAGGATGCAGGACCGCACCCGTCTGGATCGAAGTAAAGTAAAGTATAGAATAGAAGTGCAAAGCTCCACGAATCGATCCCGGTGAAGCTGTAAAGCCCGTGGGGAGGTGTGGTCGTGGACGGGTTCGAACTGTCTTTGACGATAGTCAGAAACGCCTTCGACCTTCTCTGTAAAATTGCCAAAGAAGAACTCGAGTTTCCGAATCTGAAGCCGACCGGAATCTCCGTCCTGGAAAGCACCGCTCAGCTCGTGGAACTCGATGGAAAGCTTTTCCCCCTGATGTTCCCCAACGAAGACAATCTCTACATCTACAGAAACGAAAAGTACGTCACCCCATACGTGATAGTGCCGATGACCCTTGAAGGAAAACCGAGAGAGCTGGACCTCGACGTGCTGAAGATCGTACCAGCCTACCAGCTGGCGGTCGCGAACGAGCTCAGAAGGTACGCTGAAAGGAAGAAAAAAGGTGAGAAAACCGAATACGAACTGTCCCGTCTGAACTACCTTTTCCGCTGCCAGCGATCGTATGCAGTTATGTTTCCGAAAAACCACTCCGACGATCGATCCGACGAGGACGAGGAAGAAAAGACCGGTTTCATGTTCAAAGTCTTCGAGCCGTACGAACCTCTGAACGAGCTGGAGGCCAACTTCCTCAGAAAGAAGGTCATCTACCCGCACGAGGAAGTGGCCGAGACCATCAGGCTGCCGCACGAGAGTCATCGCGGCAGGGTGGATCTGTTCGAAACGCCCGAGTCTGAAAAGATCGGCATCCTTTTGTGCATGTGCGAAGGTGCGACCTACGATCTGCACGAGCTGACCATCAAGAGAGGCTCGACGTTCAGCCTCTCCACGCTCCAGATACCCTTCTTGAGACACAGCGACGGTGCCAGGATCCTCATGGGTTCGAAGAACTTGAAACAGTACGTCCCCCTTCAGAACATGGAAGAGCCCGTGCTGAAGACTCCGTACAGTTTGAAGATGGGTATCAACGCGTTGGTCGTGTACATGCTCTACAGAGGACTCAACTTCGAGGATGGGATAGTCGTCAGCGAGAGCTTCGCGAAGAGGATGTTCGCGAAGGTAAAGGAGCCTTACGAAATAAACGTCAGGGGCGTTCTGCCTGAAGATCTGTCGGTGCAGGGCGATCAGATCTCCTTCATTTGGAAGGCGAGCAAGGCGGAAACGGGCAGTCTGGAAGAGATAGAGTCCATGCTGACGATCAAAAAGTCTGAAGGTGAAAGGATCGTCAGATCCGACGTGCTCGCGGTCCTCGAGACGAGAGTCAAGGTGAAGGACGTGGGAGAGTTCACACTCAGAAAGAGAGAGTACAGATACGAAGGTTACTACACAGCCAGGATCCTCTCGATAAAACCTTCGAGGGACGTTTTGTTCCCGCAGAAGTTCGAATCGATAACCGAGTTCAAAGAGAAGATGCTCAACTCGAACGAATCCGAGAGAGAATCTTACCTTTCCGAGTATCTCAAACACTTCGAAACCGAGTTCAACGTGGTGTTCGAACTCGAGGTCGAAAAACCGCTGAAGGTTGGAGACAAGATCAGTGGAAGGCACGGCAACAAGGGCGTGATCAGCAAGATATTGCCAGACGAGGAGATGCCAAAGGTTCTGATCGACGGAGAATGGACGACTGCGGATGTTTTGCTCAGTCCGCTGAGCGTCGTTTCGAGGATGAACCTCGGCCAGCTGTTCGAAACCCAGATAAGTTTGTTGATCAAGAAAGGTCTGTACAGAGACTGCTTCGATGTCACCGAAACCATAGACGAACCACAGCGCAGAGAGATCCTCGAAAAGTTGAAATCGCTCGGTGCCGACGATCTGGGTAGGTTCCTGGTCAAATTCGATGACAGCCAGATCCGTGCGGTCGCGGGCTATCAGTACATGGTCAGACTCGACCACTGCGTCGGGGACAAGATCCACGCGATAGGCCTGCACGCATCAACCAGTCCGATCACCTTCCAACCTTTCAAGGGAAGGAGCAGGAACGGTGGGCAGAGGTTGGGTGAGATGGAGTTCTGGACCCTCCTGGACCACAACGCGTTCAGGACGCTCGAACTTTTCAAAGAGTGCAACAGAGGTTCGGCTGAAGATCGAATCACCGGGAAGCTGAACGAATTTTTGAGCCACATTCTGAGCAGAGTTTACGGTGTCCGATACAGCGTGAACAACGATCAGGTCGTTTTCGAAAAAGGAAGATCCACAATCAGGGATGGACTCACCGAAGAACAGAGGATGTTCGTCGAAGGACTGTTCCGCGGGAGAAAAGCGGAAGGAAAAATGATGAGAATAAAGAAGATCGTCTTCAAGAAAGAAGGATACGTGAGGAGCGTCATGGTCGGAAGGAGGCTGTTCAACTCGGCAAGGTCCGTCATCGTTCCGTGTCCAGAACTCGAACCGGACAAAATACTCCTGCCCGCAGATTTCGGAAGGGTCTTCTTCAGAAAGCCCTACGCGACGGTGGAGGAACTCAACGCGCTCGCGAAGTTCAAGTTCGTCCTCGTGAACAGACAGCCATCTCTGCACAAGCACAACATACAGGCCTTCAGATTCGAGTTCTGGGAAGAATGGGCCATAGGTTTCCCCATACTCGCATGCAAAGGTTACAACGCCGACTTCGACGGCGACACGGTCGCGGTGTACTATCCCACGATCCAGTACGAAGACGAGCTGAAGAGGATGACCCTCAAAGAAAACCCGTTCATCTTCGGAAGTGCAGATCTGGCACTCAGCATCGATCAAGACATAGTTTACGGTATGAGCTTCATGGGCTTCAAGAACAAGAAGGAAGCGCAGAAGCATTTCAAGGAGTTGATACTCGCCGGTGAATGGGACAGGGCTTTGGATGTTTACAGAAAGGCGCTCGAACTTGCGACGAAGAACAACCTCACGCTGAGCATATTCGAAATAGAGCGAGATTCGGAAAGTTTCGCGAAGATAAAGCAAACTGAGTGCAGGGGCAGCAAGGAGCAGTACGAACAGCTCAACAGAAACATAGAGTGCGGCTCTTTCAGATTGAAAGGTAACTTCCTCGAGGGTGTCGATCTCGAAGATTACCTGAAACACATCTCCGAGAGGGCGAGAAAATCGCTCATGGACAAGAAGCTCCACGTCGCCGAAGCGGGAGACTTCACGAGGTTCCTGGTGGAGGCGGCGGGCCACGTGGTCTTGGAAGAAGGAGAAGAGAACGTGCTGGAATACAGCGAAGAGTTCGTCAGCAAGCTCGTTCAGCGCAACCTTCTGAAGAACGCTCTGCTGTGGAGGTACGATGTGGATCTCGGAAGATACCTCACCGAGGAGGATCTGGAGGACATCAAGAACAGACCGAGGAGGGTGAGGATCTACTCTCCCGTGAATGGACCTGTGACGAAGAGATCGTTCGGTCTGGACCCGAGCACAGGCAAAGAGCTGAAGATCAAGTACATCGGAGTGGCCTGCGCACATTCCACGGGTGAGAGAGGAACGCAACTTTCCATGCAGACCTTCCACACGGGCGGCAGCGGTGAACCGTTCAGGATGTCCAAAGTCAGGAGCTACATAGTGAAATCGGCGAACGAATCGAAAGATTTCCTCGAGTTCCTCGAAAGGTTGATGGAACCTGACGAGAACGACGAAGATGCGAAAACGATCATCGAGATGTTGAACCTCAAAGGTAAGAGTAAAGGCATCTTCGAGTACCTCTCGGTTCAGTTCTCCCTGCTCGAGGTGCTCTACGGGCCGTTGAAAAGTTTCAGAGAAACCATCTCGCTCGACAGAGGACCACTCACGTGCATGAGTTACGAACGCGGTCACGAAGTGGTGGAAAAGATCAAGTCGCAGCTCTCGAAATCTGGTTCGTTGAGATTTTCTGAAAAACATCCCAGGGCGTTCTTCTTCGACGCGTTCGTTCTCTGAAAGGGGGTAAGCTCGATGGCGCAGAGACAGAAACCTGAGCAGAGGCAAAAACAGAAACTCGCCCAGAAGCAGAAACGAAGGAGCATAACACCAGCCCCAGAGCCGATGGAAGATCCGTTCCTGGAAGTTTCCGAAACCAGCGAACACGACGAGGAAGACTACAGAGCGAACCAGGTCGAGAAATCCGAAGTGTCTCTGCACACGTTGGGTTTCAGATCAAACCTCCGGAAGGTCGGTTACATCTTGAAGACACAGGCGGGCTTGCAGTTGTTCACAACCACTGTGAAAAAGGGTGACCACGCGGCGGTCCACGTGCTGGAGGAGATCTCAGAGCGCCTCAAATCCGTTCAGAACAGCAGGGAACTGTTCGGCAAGATCGTCGTTTCGGAGAGGGTCTCCAGGACCGACCTGAAGTGGCTCGGCCTTGAACTCGAAGACGGTACCGTCGTTTCCCTCTCTCACTTCACTCCTGCTGGAAGATCGAAGAAAGAGAGCTTGCAAGAGAAGGCCGAACGAGCCTGGCAGGAGTTCAGAGACGAACTGATTCTCTGGAAGAAAGAGTACGCCAGCAAAAAACCGCTCAGAGAAACCTCTCTGTTCAAAGAAATCTGCAGAAAATACGCTGTTCATCAGAGAGAGGTGGGTGGATTTGAGCGAGAACTGCTCGCAAAAATCACCGTTGGTTCGGGTGATCTTGAAGGTTGACAGGGACAAAGTGCTGAAAGAAAGTATCGAACAGATAGTGAAGAACCTGCTCGAAGTGATACCGAAGAAACTGGAGAAGGAGGAGCTCTGCTACGCCAGCCTCGGAGAAGGTGGAGGAAAAAGGATACTGATCACGGACAACGTGGGGCACCTGTCTCTGGACGAGTTCGACGTGGTGTTTCTCTTCATAGACGACAAACTCGACGACGATATAATGAGAAACATCGTCAAACACGAAGTTTGGGGAATATTCGTGAAAAAGAATTTCCTCAGCGAGTACGAAGAGAAAGGCAAGTTCGAAGCTTCGCTCAAGGAAGCGATCAGGGCTATAGCGATGGAATCCATCCACGACGAATCGCTTTTCTACAAAAGAGTCGATTGGAAGTACGGCTTCAAACCTTCCACAAAGAAATCCAGCGTCGAGGAGAACAACTTCATCAGTCTCTTCCTCGACCCTTCCATGAGGCAGGTCGCATCCCAGATCAGGTACGTCTGCAACCAGGTGAAGGAATCGTACGGGAAGCTGAACCTTTCAAAAAAGCTCAACGACAGGCTCGAACTGATCAAAAAGTTGAAGTCATCCGAAAGATCTGAGGGCGAGTCAGAAAAACGAAAGAACAGCATGGACGAGATGATAAGGAACAAATTCGGTGCACCTTTTGCTGGGAAAGGATTGATCCCTTCCGTGCTGATAGAAGGAGAGACCGGTACTGGAAAAACCTTAGTCGCCGAGTTGATCGCCAAAGCAGCCTACGAAGCTGTTCAGAATGGAGGAGTACGGTTTGAAGACTTCTTCTGCAGATTTTCCATGGTCAACATGGCGAGCGACATAGTGGATTCAGAACTCTTCGGAACGAGGGCAGGTGCCTACACGGACGCCACAGACAGGCTCGGAAAGATCTTGGCGTTCGCCGGCGGAGTGGTGTTTCTGGACGAGATCGGAGAGATCGATGCTCACCTTCAGGCGAAGCTGCTCCTCTACCTCGACAGATGGCTGGTTCAGCCCGCCGGGAGCGACGAGGTCTTCTACGCTCCGACCATCATCGTGGCTGCCACGAACAGGGATCTGAGAAGAATGATCGAAGAAGGTAAGTTCCGTGCCGATCTCTACCATCGTTTCAGGTACAAGATACATTTGCCACCGCTGAGGGAGAGGAAGAAAGATCTGAGACTGCTGATCAGTTTCTGTCTTTCGATCTCGGAAGCCAGAGAGAGAGGCGTCGAGAAGATAAGCCTGAGGGCTCTGGAAAAGCTCGAAAGCTACCATTATCCTGGAAACTTCAGAGAATTGATGCAGATAATCGAAAAGGCCGTCCACGAGGCGAGCTCGAGGAAGAGAGACATCATCCTCGAAAGGGACATCCAGTTCTGAGCGAACGATCCACTGTGACCGCTTAAGAAAGTGTACATTCACTCTGGGGGAGTGGTTATCCACCACAGCCTCTCAACTTCTCACCCCTCTTTTTTCTTCACCGTGCGAAAGTTCCTCCTTCTCGCTGTCTGCAGGAAAGTGTACATGAAACTTTGGGAGGTCCCACGCCGGACCGTGCTCAAACGGAGAACAACGCTTTTCAGGGAGGTGGTAACATTCTGAAAGAGTTGCTCAACAAGCAACTCGTGCGGAAAGAAGAAGGATCCGGCTCTTTCTTCAAATCCATCAGCAGTTACCACGAAGCGCTGAACAAGGCCTTCAAAACGTTCGACGAGTCCATGCAGGAGCTGGACGCCATGGTCAACAGCGTTCGCGAACCGGAGAGGCAGCAGCTGGAAGAAAGGCTCTACGGCATCGTAACCCAGGCCAGGGCGGCGTTCGATCAGGCGAGCAGGCTCGCGGTCACTGCCATGGAGCTGTACGTGACGATGGTCAGACTCCTTTACGATCGCAACGGTTGAGGAGGTGGTACCGCGTGAACATCGATGAGATCAGATCGAGACTGAAAAAGAGTGAAAACCACAGAGAACTCAGCGTGGCTCTGCTCCTCTGTGCCGCGGCGAAGCTCTACGAGTTCGGGATCGATCCTTCAAAGTTCAAAAAAGAGCTGAGAAAGCTGCTGAAAGAACAGAAAATCTGTGAAGAATCGACGGCGAAGCTCTGCGGGCTCGTCCTGGACGGAGTTGGAACGGACAAAGCTCCGCAAAGTCAAGAAGAAAAGAAAGAAGATCAAAACATCCGTTTTGAGGAAGGATTCGACGACTGCCCAGCCCGCTGGATCGAACAAGCGACGCAGAACCCAGCTTCGGAGGTGGCACGATGGCTTACTTCAGAGTGAACGTCGAGGTTGGCCATCTGGGCTGTGGCAAGTCCATGACGGTGGCGAGACACGTGTGCGCCAAAGACACGCTCGATGCGTACCGTATCGCCAGGTTCATCCCGCGTGTCAAACGTGTGAGCGCCGTCGAGCCCGTTGAAAACCTTGAAGACTTCGCGCTGGGCCTTTTGAACGACGTGAAACCTGTGTGGTTCTTTCCAAGGACGGCGACCGAGATCGTCGTGCTGCTCGTGAAGGTCGCGTTCGAACTGGCGGGTGTGCCCCTGAGGATCGAACGAAAAAAGCGTCTCGAACAAGTCAAGCTCTGAAAACTGTCCGGCGTGGGATCTCAACCCGGGAAGTTTTTGAAAGATTTTCCACTCGAATCTGCGAACCACGTTGCGGCTTTGTTCACGCAGAAAAATTTCGAATTTCAGCTGTTCATAACGAATTCGAGTGCTCAAATGTCATTTTGATCCAAACAAAAGAGATGTTAGTATAATTCTTGTACGAGCGCGTCGGGGGGTGAAGGTTATTTACTACCGCTGTCCAAAGTGCGGACAGATCTACTACTCGGCAGCGACGCTCAGTGGAGACCAGCTCATCTGCGACTGCTGTGGTGCCACCATCGTCCCCATCACTGGCGAACAGTTCAAAAAGTTCATCGAGGAAGAGAAATCGAAATCTAAGAAGGACGAGGACGATTCCTGAGCTCTGCTCCTCATGAACCCGTGGGGGGTCTCATAGAGAGAGAAATTCTCATCGTTCCAGGTCCACCCCCGGCGCTTTCCTATCCTTCGACGAACCATCTTAGACTCTTCACGAGCAAAGATCTGAACCTCTCATCGTTGAGACCCTCTTCATCGTGGGCGGGCGTCAGCGCGAGTATTTTGCCCCTTTCTAAGCGCTTCTTCCATCCTGCGGTGGATCGACCGCAGTTCGATTCTGACCAGAGGAAGATTTCAACGTTGCCCCTCAACTCCACAAAGTAATGTTCGTCCACGATCTCGAACGAAGAACCGTCCGCACTGAAGTATTTGACCAGCGCTCTTTGGGGGTGGAATATGAACCTGCCGCCGACGAGTTCCGTGTAATCGGGTGGATAGCCCGCAAGGCCGGCGTGCCAGACGAACAGTTTCCCACCGTCCTTCACGTACCCGGTGAGCACCTGCACCTGTAATTCATTCAGCCAGCGACTGTTGTCCTCGTTCAGGTTCGATCTACCGATGACGACGAGGTCTGGTTCTTCATGGAGAACCAGATCGATGTTTTGATCCTTCACCAGATCAAGCAAAGCAAGGTTTTTCAGCAGAACTTCATTCAAGGCATCGTGAAATATCTCTTTTTTATGGTAGAGATCTCCAAGATATGTGAACACTTTCAGAGTGAACACCTCCGCAGAGATTTTTTCCATTTTGAGTGAAAATTCTCAAAGCTAATGGGTCGAATGTCCTTAAAGAAAATCCTTCGATGCTCTCATCATATCTTTGGGACCTGCTTGGTTCTCGTGGTAATTTTCTGGCATGATACTTATCTACGTACCTTTTAACAGCTTTTCCAACTGTTCGGTGACTAAGATCCCATCACCTTGGCCATCTCTTTTCGAGGTTCAGAAGCTTTGGAAAAAGCACGTGGGGTTCCGTCTGGTACCAGTAAGCCACCGTCGTGATGTCGTCCGTCAAGGGTTGATAGGTCCCGTCCGGCCACCAGCCGAGCGCCTGTACGATGACCTTCAAGCTCTTTTTGAAGAATATCGGATCGGCGATGTGCCATCTGTACATCACGTGCTTCGGTATCTGTCCCTCACTCTTCAGCCACAGTGGATATCCAGTGAAAGCTGTCGAATAGGTCTTTCCGAAACACCATGCGCCCCCGAAGTAATCCTCCGTTCCCGTGTAGCATATGCTCGGGTTTTGCTCGCCATCTATGAAGAATCTAACTTCGCCTTCTCCCCACCAGCCGTTGGAGAGCTGTTCCCAGGCCACGACGGTTCCGACGTATTTACCTTTTCCTTCGACTGAATCGAGTATCACGTGCTGGGGATTTTCTCTGCTCGTCATGCTCCTTCGCCACTGAGAATGGAAGTACGCCACGTCTTCTTCGAGCTTTTTTCTCACGAAACTGATCTGGTAAAAGAAGTGCGGTACGTCCTGATCGGTTTGGTTCTCGATCGTTATCCTCGCCCTCTTTCTGAACGGCATGGGCCAGTAGCAGTTGAACCCACCCGTTGGGTTGACACAAACCGGCAGAGAGTTCACCTCGAACCTCATTCCGAACGGGTTGACAAAAAAATCCCCCAGGGGAACTTCCACGGAGGGATTGGTTTCATCGTCCCAGTACATCCTCAAAACGCAGGTTCTGTAGGCCTTCTCGGTGACGGTGATCCAGATGTAAGTGATGATTCCTGGGCCTTCGATGTCTGCGAGTAGCGTTTCCTGTCTGGCCTTCAAATCGATGCACGGTCGAACCTTCCAGCCTTTGCCGAGCCTCCTGGCAGGATTGTCCGGGCCGGGTATTTCGAGCGCTCCCCTGTCTCTTTCCCCGGTAGGATTCTCGGCCGAGATGGAAAACGTTTCCGCATCCTCAAGCCCGTAAAGCCTTCCGAAGTCGAACACCAGAACCACCCCCGTGCGCTGCAACGTTCAGAACTAAAGTATTATAAGCGACGTCTCTGTGAGAGTGTTCGAACCGGGCGCATACCATCGTTGACGTCGAACCGGAGGCTGAAGCAAGCCTTTCTGCCGTCGCGCCGTTCTCGATTTTTGAACACGGAGTCTGCTTGGTTTCGTGTTGGAGATTCAGAACCTGTGCGTTGAGAGCCGGCTTCACAGAGGTAGTGGACTTCAAACTGGGCGCAAGAAAGTGAGCATCGCTGTTTTGCACGTGTTGCAGTCGATGAAGTTGGTAGATACGTACCTGGCTTCGATGTTGCCGAATCTGGTCACACCGTTCGGTATCTTCCCGATGTGACAGCACATCGAACAGTTTCCGATCGAGCCGAACAGTGCGGCATTCGTCCCAAATTTAACCTGCAGGCCTTCTTCCCGTTGCTCGATTCAAAGGATGCAGTTTATGTGTTTTGGTAGTATATAAGTGATTGGTTATATAAGAAGGTGTTTATATGAAGCTTCACGAGCTGTTTCGCATTCTTTCAAACGAAACCAGGCTGAAGATTTTAGCCGTTCTTTTGGGGAAAGAGATGTGTGCTTGCCAGTTACTGGCAATCGCCGGAACGACACAGCCGAACATCTCGCAGCATCTTCAAGTTCTCAAAGACCGCGGTGTTGTCAAAACCAGCAGGAAAGATTCTTTCATCTACTATTCGATCAATGAAAGATTCATCGAGGAGCATCCATTTCTGATCCCGATTCTCGAACGTGCAAAGAAGGAATACGGAGTAAGAGTCGTAGAATCTTGTTCTTCACCGAATCGGTCGAGTGAGGAGTGAAAAACGTGTCGATCTTCTTGCTGATGGTGCTGATCTTTGTGGCTTTCTATTTCGTTCCGTTCGGACATCCGATTGTCGATCAGAGTATTCTGAACGGATTCTACTTGCTTCAAGAATATGCGCGTGAACATGTTCTTCTGTGTCTCGTTCCCGCGTTCTTCATCGCCGGAACGATATCGGTAATGCTCAAAAGAGACGCCGTTTTGAAACTCCTTGGTCCGAACGCTAAAAGGATCATTTCTTATCCTGTCGCTGCGATTTCCGGAGGCATTCTGGCCGTTTGTTCCTGCACCATTCTTCCGCTCTTTGGAGGGATCTACAAGAAAGGTGCCGGTATAGGACCTGCCACCACTTTCTTGTTTGCCGGGCCTGCCATAAACGTCGCGGCGATATTTCTGACTGGATGGGTCCTCGGATGGGATTTGGGACTTGCCCGTCTCATCGCGACGATGACGGCGGCAGTCTTGATAGGTTTGATCATGGAGATGATCTATCAAGAAAGAGGAGAAGGCGGACTCGCGTTCACTTCCGATGACGATCAATACGGTGTAAGAGGAATAATATTCTTCTTGATACAGCTTGGATTTCTGGCAACGAGTTCTCTTGGTATCAACCAGACTCTCAAATATTCCCTGATGACATTACTCGGAATCTCCGCACTCTTCATGGCTTTGTTCGCTTTCAAAAGAGAAACCGTTCAAAACTGGTTGTACGAAACCTGGGATTTCGCAAAGAAGATACTTCCGTATCTCTTCATCGGTGTGTTCTTCGCGGGCGTTCTGACCAAGCTTTTGCCGCCGCAGGTGGTAACGGCACTCCTTGGAAACAACGATCTCTTATCCAACCTCGTAGCGTCCGTCATAGGAACTCTCATGTACTTCGCCACTCTTACGGAAGTTCCGATAGTTCAAGCTCTGCGAGAACTTGGAATGGCAAAGGGACCAACCCTTGCCCTTCTCATGGCCGGTAATTCCCTCAGCCTTCCGAGTATGATCGTTATCACGAAACTTTTGGGAAAGAGAAAGGCTTTCACCTATTTTGGCCTTGTGGTAGGCTTCTCAACCCTGTTTGGAATGATGTACGGTGCGATCTGAGAGGAGGGACGGTATGGCGAAGAAAGTGGAGATATTTGGAAAAGGCTGTCCACGGTGCAAGCAGACCGAAAAAATCGTGAGGATGGCGATCGAAGAACTACGAATCGATGCGGTCGTTGAAAAGGTTCAGGACATAAACGAGATCATCTCAAGAGGTGTTGTCGCAACTCCTGCGGTAGCGGTGGACGGAAAAATTGTCATTTCCGGTAAAATTCCAACCCTGGAGGAAATCAAGCGAATTCTTCAGCACGCTTGAAAACTGGACTCTGTTTGTGATAAAGCCGGCTTCACAGGCGGCATCTATTCTTTTCACATGTGCTTTCCTATCATACAAGAGCAGTTCACGTCCTGTCCCGAGGAAGGTTCAGAGCAAGCTAAAAGTACAAACTGTAAAGCACGCTCTTGAACGGTTCGTGATGGACGGCTCGATTTGGCTTGCAACTGCTAAAAAATTTTGGATCGTATTTGCGAAGATGATTCAAGAAGAAAACTACTCCGTGCTCTTTATGCTCGGTCTGAATCTGGAAAGGGCCTACAAAGTCATGTCTGCAAGAAACTGTTGGCTGAAGCTGACGGTAGTCCACGTGGCTTTCGCTTTCCAACGCTGAATGGAATTGGAACGCAGGAGTGGTGCAAAGCATCGCGTGGACCTTCAGCACCTTTGAATTCTCAGAAAGCAAAGGACTGTGAGACTTCGACGACGAATTAACACTTCACCTGGAGTGAAAACAGCGCTCGTTGCACCCCATATTTGGTAGAGTAACTCACAACCGTGAGGCGTCAAAGCAGAACTTTCTTCAACCTTTAACTCACAGGCATTTTCTTCTCGTTTACTCTATTAAAAGCCTTAATTTCTCATAACACGGAAATGTTCCCAAGCTCAGACAGTTGCTGAACTTTTTCTCATTTCCACCGGGACATTTCGTTGCGAATTTCTTTGTGACGGAAAGATACTAAGATGTTTTGGCACCTTCAATCTCATCCAGAACATCTTTGACCATTCCTGCGTATTCTTCAGCGATTCTGTAGTTTTCCTTTATCCATGGTTTTAGTTTATCGTATCTGATCACTCTTCCCAAAAAATCGTGGTCGTTTATACTCTTCGAGATGGTTGACAGAACGATCCCTGCCTGTTGCATGTCTTTCGCCTCGCCTTGCCTTACGAGTTCCCTTTTTATTGTCTCTCGGGTCACGGTTCCAAGTTTCAAACAGAGAGGGAGCAGGACTTTTCTGATCCGGCGTGGGACATCTTTATTTTGAAGGAGATAATCTTTCAACGACTTCCTCAAAGTACTCTCTTCATCGTTCACGTGATGAACCTCTTCCAGACATTCAGAAATCCTTCTGAAGATCTCAGAAACGTTCCTTCTGCTCATTGTGAGGAAGTATTTCCCAACAGGATTTTCTTCTATAGCTCTTATGAGCGGTGATTTCAGGAATTTGATGATCTCTTCCACTTCCTGTGGTTTCAATCCGGCTTCCTGAATCTTCTCTCTTGCCGAGAGACTGTCTATCGAGAAGTATCTAAGATAACTCTTCTGAAGATTTTTCATCTCATCGAGGAGGAGTTTCAGCTGTTCAAGAAACCTGGTTCTGTCACGATGCCTCTCTATGACCTTTTCCACAGTTTGTGAAGAGTTGCCCGGTGTTTCGAAAAGTTCTCTGAGTTCGATCAAGTTGAAGGGAAAACGGGCATGTTCTTTCAAAATCTCTATCAAATCTTTCGTCTTCAAAAGCACAACTCTGTTCTGTTGAGCCCTCTTTTCAAGGTTTCCTCCGGCGAAATCGGGTCCGACAACGACCACGAAATCTGCTTTTGTTTTCTCTCTGTGATCTTTCAAGGAGAGCCAATCTATCTGCACATCATCGATTTTTCCGCGCTTGCTTGTTTTTCCATCCACATTTGCGCTGTACGACTTTTCTCCCACTTCTGCTTTCAAAAGTACATCCGTGTTTCCAGGCGTTCCTATGAGTTCCGTCTCGAATCCCAGGAAAGAAAAAGCAGCCCTCAAAGTCTCTTCAAATTCCGATGGTGACGCGCTTTTGTACTGTGTTTCTTCCAGCCTTCTGATCAGATCTTCAAGTTCTGAACTTTCTCTTCTTCTCTCTGTGCTGTGTTCCCTCAGTGCAAAGATTCCCCTTCCAACTTTAACAAACGTGGAAGAATCACCGCGTAACCTGAAGTCGTTGTACATGACTTCGTAGATTTTCCATCTCAATTTGATCAGATCTTTCGGAGAATCGATCAGCTTCTCTTTCAATGCTATTTTCGCTATTTCTAATGCGCTCATTGGTCTTTTTTCTCTCTCCAGAATGAGACGTGCCACTTCCTTGAAGTTCACGCCTATCACTCCCTGCGGAGTTCCTCACAGATATGTTACCACTTCAAAATCTGAAAGAAAAAAACTTCTACGTTACTTCCGACCCCGGAAGTTGCTTCCGGTACCGGAAGTTACTTCCGCCCCCAGAAGTGATATGATAAGCATGGAGGTGGTCGACTTGCTCTTTTCTCTCACTCCTAAGACGAAGAAAGAAGATCTCTTCGGCAGGGAACGGGAACTGAAAGACCTCGAAAAACTGCTCGAAACCTACCCGATCGTTGTGATCACCGGCCTGAGACGGGTTGGAAAGTCTTCCCTCGTGAAGGTCTTTCTGAACGAAAACGATTTTCTACACATGACCGTGGACGGAAGAAGACTCTACGAAACATCGGAAGGCAACATCTCATCCCATCATCTCACAAAGCTTCTCGGAGAAGAGCTATCCAGAATATCGAAATCTCAGAAACTTCTGAACGTTCTCGAAAGGGTTCGTGGGATCACTGTGAGCGGAACATCGATAGAACTCAATCCGAAGGAGTTCAGTCTTTCTGATCTTCTCGAAAAGCTGAACGAAACGGCAAAGAGACAGAAGAAAAAGATAGTCATTTTCTTCGATGAGGCGCAGTATCTCAGATATTACGGCCATCGTGGTGGAAGCGATCTTCTGGCACTTTTTGCCTATTGCTACGATAATTTCGAGAATGTACGCTTCATCATCAGTGGTTCAGAGGTCGGCCTTCTTCACGATTTTTTGAAACTCGAAGACTACAGCTCACCCCTCCATGGCCGCGGAATAGGTTTTCTCACGTTGAGACCGTTCACCTTCGATCAATCCGTGGACTTCCTCATGGAAGGCTTCCGCGAAGTGGGAGAGAAGATCAACTTCGACGTGGAAGAAATCGTGAGAGAAATAGACGGTATAGTGGGGTATCTCGTCCTTTTTGGAGTGAAGTACCTCGAAAAGAAGGATAAAGATGAAGCACTGAAAGAGGTATTCCATTCTGTGAAGGCCCTTTTTGAAAAGGAAATGGAAGAGCTCAGAAAAAGGAGCGAAAGGTATCCGTTCATACTGAAGCAGATCGCAAGGGGTATAAACACATGGTCTGCTTTGAAAAACATCTTCCTCGCAAAAGGCGACTTCATCAGTGACTCCCGATTGTACTCTCTCCTCGAAACTCTGGAAAAGATGTCATTCGTAGAAAAAACGCAGAGTGGATACAGAATGGTTGATCCAGTTATCGAAAAGATTCTGGGTGAGTGAAACATAGAGTTCTGGCATCGCTTGCCGAAGTGCATTTGAGTGCACACTTCACAATGTGCTGGTAGTTTTGTAGAAATAGTAGCAGTACAAACGAAGGACGAATATGAAATCGAAGGCAGATGTCAAAGTTTGGAACGAAAGATGAACCCTGAAAGAGGAACCTTTAAACCCTGTAACGATAGGAAAGCATCACCTTTGTCCAGCCCAATGTAATATTGGCCGGATCGTTGAGTAAGATTCAGTTTCTTCACAAACTTTCCACGTGTCTGACAGAGTTTCTGATTTCTCTATTCGAAGACGACGCGAGCTTCTTACTTCTTTCTTCGGATTACTATCTACGCCTCGTTCCTGCTATTTTGAATTATAGATTTCCATTCCTGTCCAGCTTCAAAATGTAGACATCCATATTAAAATCAAACACGGACCCGGTACCCCCAGCCACGATGTAACCTCCATCAGATGTCTGTTGAATGGAATATGCCCCATCCCAGTTGCTGCCACCGTACGTTCTTTCCCACACTTTGTTTCCATTGCTGTCCAGTTTCAAAATGTAGACGTCTCTTCCACCAGCATCGAACGAAGTGGTATACCCAGCCACGATGTAACCTCCATCGGATGTTCGTTGAATGGAATATGCCTCATCCCAGTCGCTGCCGCCGTACGTTCTTTCCCACACTTTGTTTCCATTGCTGTCCAGTTTCAAAATGTAGACGTCTCTTCCACCAGCATCGAACGAAGTGGTATACCCAGCCACGATGTAACCTCCATCGGATGTTCGTTGAATGGAATATGCCACATCCTCACCACTGCCACCGTACGTTTTTTGCCAGGTAATCATGTCTGATGTGTTTTCATCAGTCGGTGTATCTCCACCACTCAGAGAAGTACAGCTAACAAGAGCAAAGAGTAAGAAGAATATGGTAGTGATCAACAGAATGGTGACAAACTTTCCTTTGTTCATACCACTTCCTCCTTGGTTCGAAAGTATCGCAACTATAATTTTATATCTGGTATTGTTACGCCCCCCTGAATGGATACTCACATATTTATCCCCCAGTGGAGTTCGAGCATGAAAAAAGCCCCACCGCCGGTGGGGCCTTGAATCTATTAAAATTCGACCCACGGATACTCTTTCCTTGCCAACTCGTCCACCGCCTGAAGGAACGCTACTCCCGCCTCGGTTAGTGCGTCCTCTGTGATGAGCTTGGATATTCTGGCAAGGAGGATGGTATTGTTTAAGGTCTCGGGATCAACGTTGAGTTCTTTCTCTATAACTTTCCAGCTTTCTGGATTTATTCTGATTCTCTTTTCTCTCATCTGAAGTCCACCGTGTTTTCTGATGGCCTGAAGGAGTCTGACCACGAGCGGTGTCACCGGCACCTCCACGTCATCGGGAACGGCTGAAAGAGACCTCTTCATAAGCTGGCCAGCTTCTGTGAGTGTGGCAACGTTTGTGGGCAGGATCTCCACCAGATTCTTTGCTTCAAGACTGTCGAGTGCGGTTCTTTCCTCCTCCGAAAGGATCATATCTTCGATGAAAACACCCGCCTTGTACGGAACCTTTCTGAGAACCTTCATTTCCGTGCCTGTTATGAGTGGTTTTCTCTCAACTTCGACGGAAAGCCTCGTGTAGAGGTGACCAGAAGAAGTGGGAGCAGCATCGCTGACAAGACCCTCTCTTCTTGCCTGTTCGTACCACTCCACGTTTGGAGCCGCGAACTCTTTCTTTGTCATGGTGATAGATTTCACACCGACGGCTGTAACACTCCTGAGGTTCTTCCTCTGATCTTCGAGCACTTCTTCACCGTAGCTGGTTAATTCGTACACGAGAGTCCTTCTTGCTCCGTGTCTGTGCTCTCTTGATCTCAAAAGGCCGAAACCTTCAAGGTTGTAGAGTGCAAGCTTCACAGTGAGATCCTTTCTCTTCCACTCCCAATCCACCTCTTTTTCTATCTGTTTCAATTCCGGGAAGACGTCTTCTTCCTTTTCATGCCTCTTCCAGAGTTTGTCGATCACTTCCAGAAGTCTCGCTTCGTCCTCCGAGATCTGGAAAGCGGGAGTCATGAGGTAAGGACCCTTTTTGTAGATCTTCCATGCGAGGTAGAGATGCTCCGCCATTGGGTGAAGTTCTCCTGTCCAGTCGATGAGCCCTCTTTCGAGGAGCACATTTCTCTCAAAGTCGCTCAACTGGTTTCCTTCGTAAGCTTTCGCCACGGTGTCCAGAACCAGTTCATCGAGAACTAGTTCATCCGTCACAAGGAGGCCTTTCCTGAGGGCCGCTCTTATCTGCTGCCCGAGCCCCGTGAGGGCGTAAATGTCAGACTTTGGAACGGAGAAGGCTATCATTCTCATCGCCTCGAGCTGGAGAAGTTCATCTCCACCCACAGGTAGCGTGCTGGACTCGCCCGGACCTTCTACCATTTTCCTCAGATACTCTGCAAGTTTCGAGCTCACGATCAACCTGGGATGTGAAGCATAGTAAACCTCATCGAGAGTGTAAGCGTAAGGTGTGAAATTTCCTTCCTTCACGAATCCTCTTTCTTCAAGCGCCTTGGCTATTTCTCCTCTCACCATCGACCGAGCCAGCTTTGAGTATCTGATCATGGAAATGACTTCGGAGCCGATCCATCTGAAAGAATCGTCCCATTCCTTCGGATCCTTCAAAACACCTTCTCTTATCATTTCGGTGAGAAGTTCTCCCAGAATGTTACCAGCAAAGGTCAAATCATACATCTCAACACCGACCGGTTTGACAAGCCCTGCGAGTTCGAGGTGCCACAGCGTTTCTCTGTCAAAGGCTTCCCATTCCCTTACGCTGAATTCTTCTCCCTTCTCGTAAAGCTTTTTCAGCACGAGTGCGTGCCTCTTCGTTACGATCATCCCTGCCACCTCCGCTTCTATGAATCTTCTCAAACATTTCAAATATTATTCTACCGCTCGATCGCTCACGTTTTTCTTCCGCTCAAACTAAACAGCGTGTCGCTGTTTTTGTTGTCAATACCTGTTCACGTGCGGTGAATTCAATTCCAGTTCAACGTTATCTCGTCTTTCGTTCACAGCCACGGACCAGAAAGCCCAGGATTTCAAAGGCGGTTCTGGACGACGAATGAACTCGGTCCGAACGGTGTCTTCCATCGAGCCGGCCGGATCGAGCGTGAATTTTTGCTCACACAACAGGCCCAATGTGGTTTTACCGTGCACCTTTTGCTGGCACTTTTCTGTTCGCTGAAAGAAGGAGATGGATGAGCAAGGGTTTCTTTTGGTGTCAAGCGAGGTCTACCCTCTTCCACAGCTTGTTCAAAAACTTGGTATAATATATTCTGAAGACATGTAATTTGTTTATGACAAACTGCCATTCAGGGGGAGGTGTACGTCTATGAAAAAACTGTTCGTTCTCGCACTTCTGAGCCTTGCGATCTTCGCGGTATCCAGCGAACTGAGCATGGTCATCTCGGTCACAGGACCACACCCAAGGAACTTCAACCCGTACTTCGCCGGTGGCACCGGTTACGCGGCGGCAGGGTTCATCTACGAAACGCTGATTTACTCCAACAACTACACCGGTCAGATCATACCGTGGCTCGCAGAATCCTACCAGTGGAGCCCCGACTACAGAAGCATCCTGTTCAAGCTCAGAAAGAACGTCACCTGGTCCGATGGAAAACCGTTCACGGCGGACGATGTGGTGTTCACCTTTGAAATGCTCAGGAAGTTCCCCGCCATGGACGCGAACCGTCTGTGGACCAGCGGTCTGGAGTCGGTCCAGAAGATCGACGACTACACGGTGAAACTGAACTTTTCGCGTGTCAACACGTTGATCATCTACGGAATCGCGGGAGTCTACATCGTGCCGAAACACATCTGGGAGAAGGTGGAAGATCCGAGCAAGTTCACCAACGAAGAACCTGTCGGCACGGGTGCGTTCGTTCTTGAAAACTTCACACCACAGGTCTTCACGTTGAAGAAGAGGGCAGATTACTGGCAGGCAGACAAGGTGAAGGTAGAAAGGATCAGGATACCGGCGTTCAGCGGTAACGAATCTGCACAGCTCGCGGTGGCGAACGGTGAAATAGACTGGGCAGGCATCAACTATCCGAGAATCGAAAACGTGCCCAACAAGGACATCAGGTTCTGGTTCCCGGAAGGAAACCCGGTGTTTCTGTTCTTCAACTTAGAAAGAGCTCCGTTCAGTGATCGCAGCTTCAGAAAAGCCGTCGCGAAGGCTATAAACACTGATGAACTCGTCAAAATCGGCATGACGAACTACGCTGTGAAAGCGAACCCGGTGATCATAAAGGCAGGTTATTCGTACCTGATCGACGATAGCCTCAGGTATCTGTGGTATCCTTACGATCCGAAGCAGGCCAAAGCGGAGCTCGAAGCGCTCGGGTTCAAACCCGGCAAAGATGGGATTCTGGTGTCACCGGACGGCAAGAAGCTCTCTTACGATCTGATCGTTCCGGCGGGTTGGACCGACTGGATCGCTGTCTGTCAGCTTCTGTCGCAACAGTTGAAAAAGATCGGAATCGAACTGAACGTGACCCCAATAGATTTCGGAGTCTATTTGTCCATGATAAGGGAAAAGAACTACGACGTGGCGATCAGCTGGGTGAACTACGGTGCGAACCCGTACACGGCGTACATAAATTACTTGCACTCCAGAAACGCTTACACCGGCAGCAACAGGGGTGGATGGATAGACAAAAGAACCGATGAACTGCTCGACAAACTCTCGCAGACTGCCGATCTGAACGAGCTCAAGTCGATCATGTCTGAGCTTCAGAAGATCGTGCTCGAGAATTTGCCGGCCATACCGCTTTACTACAATCCGGTGTGGTTCATATATTCAACGAAGAACTTCACGAACTGGCCCAACGAGCAGAACCCGTACGTTGAACCCAGAATCACCGGTATGGACAAGATCTACTTAGTCATGCACCTGCAGCCGAAATGAACAACGATGTGGCCGGGGGTTTCCCCCGGCCCTTTCGGAGGTGCGTTCGGTTTGAAGTATATAGCCCAGAGAATTCTCTTTTTTCTGATCGCACTCTGGACAGCCCTCACGCTCAACTTTCTGATTCCCAGGCTGATGCCTGGCGATCCTGCCGAAAGGATACTGATGCGTTTCGGTGCGGAGGTCAGCGAGAGCGCAGTCGAGGCCTTGAGGATCGCACTGGGTCTGGAGACGAACAAACCCTTGCTGGTGCAGTATCTGGAATACATAAAGAACAGTTTCAGTGGTAACTTCGGTATCTCGTTTCTTTACTATCCGGTTCCCGTCAAAAACATCCTCGCCATGTCTATGCCCTGGACGATAGGTCTGGTGGGACTGAGCACTCTTATCAGTTTCGTGCTGGGCACCTGGCTGGGGGTTTACGCAGGTTGGAACAGGGACAAACCTTCCGGTCTGATTTTAACCACGATGGCATTGGTGATCCGAGCCTTTCCTTACTTTTGGCTCGCGATGATGATTTTGTACGTTTTCGGTTTCGTTCTCAAATGGTTTCCTCTTTCGGGAGCCCACACCACCAAGGAATTTCTGACCGGCTGGAGGCTGGCCTTGAACGTGATCTACCACGCCGTACTGCCCTCGATCACTCTGATCTTCGCTTCACTCGGTTCATGGATCTTGACGATGAGGAACAACGTCGTCTCGGTGCTCGCGGAAGATTACATCGTGCTGGCTGAGGCGAAGGGGCTTTCGGAAGAAGAGATCTTGAAGAACTACGTGATGAGGAACGCTCTGCTTCCAAGCATCACGGCTTTCGGTATATCTCTCGGTTTCGTGGTGAGCGGTGCCCTCTTAACAGAAATCGTCTTTTCTTATCCGGGAGTTGGTTATCAACTCTACAGGGCCGCCATCACACAGGATTTCCCGCTGATTCAAGCGATATTCTTCTTCATCACCCTGTCGGTGCTCGGAGCGAACCTTTTGATGGACTTCATCTACGTTTTTCTGGACCCACGCGTGAGAGGTTGATCGAGCATGCCGAAGAAGGTGCTGATCGGAGCTGGAATAGTCATTTTCTTCGTTATGGTTGCGATCTTCGCCCCGTTTCTTGCGCCGTACGAACCTGACGAGATGGTTTCGGTGCCTTATGAAAGGCCGTCGATGCGGTTTCTGCTCGGTACGGACAGGCTCGGCAGGGACATCTTCTCACAGCTGATCTACGGCACAAGGCTTTCTCTCTTCATAGGCGTGATGACGGGCCTTCTGATGACCCTCATTTCGACCACGATAGGATTCGTGGCAGGTTACTACGGAGGCTTGGTCGACAGAATCCTGTCCACCCTAACGGACGTTTTTCTCGTGATACCGGGTATACCGCTCATGATCGTGATATCTGCGTACATGAGGGTTCGGAGTTTCTGGACCGTGATACTGGTCATCGCGATCACGAGTTGGGGAAGTGGTGCCCGCGTGATGAGGGCCCAGGTTCTGTCCTTGAAGAACAGAGATTTCGTCATCGCGGCGAAGGTCACCGGCGAGAGGAACCTCAGGATAGTATTCTTTGAAATTCTTCCCAACATGCTGTCCCTCGTGGCTTCGAACTTCTTCAGCGCGGTTCTGTACGCGATCATCGGTGAAGCTTCGCTGTCGTTCCTGGGACTTGGAGATGTGAGCAAGATAAGCTGGGGCACCATGCTGTACTGGGCCCAGAGTGCGAACGCACTTTTGAACGGCATGTGGGCGTGGGTGCTGGCGCCGGGCCTTTCGATCATGACGCTCGCTGCGGCCTTCGCTCTTTTGAACTTCGGGGTCGATGAACTCACCAATCCGAGGTTGAGGAAACGTTGAAGGTGATGGACGTGCTGCAGGTTCAGAATCTGAACGCGGGTTATATGTTCAAAAAGAAAAAGGTCTGGGCGGTACGGAACGTGAGCTTGAACGTTGGAAAGGAAGATTTCCTCGGCATAGCCGGCGAATCGGGTTGCGGCAAGACGACGCTCGTGATGGCCATCCTGAGGCTCCTCAAGAGTCCAGGTTTCGTGGAATCGGGGAAGGTGATCTTCGACGGGGTCGATCTCTACCAGCTGTCCAAGGAGGAGCTGGACCGGCTGAGGTGGAAGCAGTTCTCCTACGTGCCGCAGAGTTCTATGAACTCGCTCAATCCCGTTCTGAACATCAGAGACCAGATGATGGACGTCATCCTCAGGCACAGGAGCATGACCAAACAAGAGGCGCTCCAGCTCATCGTGGACATGCTCCAGCTGGTTGGAATCCCCCCAGAGCGCGTCAAAAGTTATCCACACCAGCTGTCTGGGGGCATGAGACAGCGTGTCGTGATCGCCATGTCTCTGCTTCTCTCACCGAAACTCGTGATCTTCGACGAACCAACGACCGCCCTCGACGTGGTGGTCCAGCGGTCGATCATCGAGAAGATTTTCGAACTTCAGCTTCAGAAGAGATTTTCAGCCATATTCGTTACCCACGACATATCTCTGCTCTTCGAGATCACGAAACATCTGGCGATCATGTACGCCGGTGAGATCGTCGAGTACGGCCCCACGAGAGAAGTCTACGAAGAACCGCTGCATCCGTACACCGTCGGGTTGATCGAATCTCTGCCGAGCATCTACGGCGAGTTGAAGGAGTACAAGAGCATTCCAGGTAGACTCCCCGACCTGTCCCAGTCCATCGCGGGTTGTTCTTTCTACGAAAGGTGCCGATCGAGGATGGACGTGTGCAGACTCGAGCATCCCGGTTTGAAAGAGGTTAAGCCAGGCAGGTGGGTGGCTTGTCATCTGTACTGATCGCGAAGGGTCTGAAGAAAAGTTTCGACATCAGGCGCGGGTTCACGGTTCTGAAGCTCAAAGCTCTCAGAGGGGTCGACGTCGAACTGAGAGAGAAAGAGATACTCTCCATCGTCGGTGAGAGCGGTTGTGGGAAGACCACGCTGCTGCGCGTGCTCGCGAGGATCCACCTTCAGGACGAGGGCGAGATCTTCCTGCTCGGAAAGAGGGTGGAAAAGAAGCTCAGCAGGAAAGAAGAACTCGAATACAGACGGAACGTTCAGATGATCTTTCAAGATCCGTTCTCCGCACTCAATCCAACCAAGAGGATAAAGAGCATCCTCGAACGGCCCGTCAAGATCTTCAAGCTGGACAGAAACCTCATCGAAAAGACGCTCGAAGAGGTCGAGTTGCCGATCGACACGCTCCAGAAATTTCCACACGAACTTTCGGGTGGACAGAAACAGCGAATCGTGATAGCCAGAGCGATCCTGCCGAGACCGAAGGTTTTGCTGGCGGACGAGCCCACCTCCATGCTGGACGTTTCCATAAAGGCGGGCGTACTTAACTTGCTCCTGAAACTGAAAGAGGACCACTCCGTTTCGATGATCCACGTCACGCACGATCTCGCGGCGGCGAAGTACGTTTCGGACAGGATCTGCGTCATGTACGCGGGTTTGATCGTTGAAGAAGGTCCCGCACGAAGTCTCGTGGACGAACCGCTCCATCCGTACACGAAACTGTTGAAGCTGGCCGCCCCGGATCCGAAAAGGTTGAATTTCAAACTGAACAACACCGGTGAACCTCCAAGTCTCATCGATCCTCCTCCAGGTTGTCCGTTCATGCCGCGATGCCCCTACGCGAAGAAGGAGTGTGCGCAGTTCGAAGAGTTGGTCCAGCTGGACGACAGAAAGGTAAGGTGCATCATGTATGTGTGATCGATTTCATCGTGCAGCGAGTGATTGTGACGATACCTTGCTCTGTTTGGGGTGAATCAGCTCGAGAAGGAAAGCAAGAGATGAAATGTTTATTCCATACTATGAGGGCACAGTTTGAAAAATGTTTCTCACGCAAATGGTGATTTCGTCAGTGGTTCACGTTTGTATTCGCTCCTCGAGACTCTGGAAAAGATGTCCTTCGTACAAAAAACGCAGAGCGGATGCAGAACAGTTGATCCGGAGCTTGAGAAGATTCTGAGCGAATGAAACGGAGGAACTCGTTACTTTCCTTCCGTGGCCTTCCGGTACTCTTCTTCTGTGACAGGTCCGAACCACTCCGCAGGGCCGAGATGAACCTGTGTACTGATACCTATATGTACGAGTTCTTCATTGGGTGCTGCGCCATGCCAGTGAACTATGTTCGGTGGTATCTCCACCACATCACCTTTTTTCAACATTCTCGGGGGTTTTCCTCTTTCCTGGTAAAAGCCTCTTCCCCGGGTTACGATCAGGATCTGCCCTCCCGGATGGCTGTGCCAGTGTGTTCTCGCTCCCGGCTCGAACACCACGTTGTATACCTGTGTGTCGAATACCTTGTTTTCGTCTGTGACTAACATCTTCACCCAGACGTTACCCGTGAAGAAGTCGCTCGAACCTTTAGAACCCCTTTCAATGATATTATCTACCACGGTTGTACCTCCTCTTAGTGATTTTTCAGGTGTTTCAACCAGAATTCTGTTGCTTTATCAATCCATCCTTCTGCGATGGTACCTTCTCCAAGCCCAAAGCCATGTGAAAGCCCAGGAAAAACAATTATTTCTGCATCAGTTCCATTTTCCTTAATCCTTTTGATCCTGTCCATCATAACCCTGTAAGGTACGATTGGATCGTTCGTTCCTACAACTGCGAATGTTGGTGGTTCTTTCCCAGTAACATCTGTCAAAGCAGTATATTGCATTATTACAGCTGCCGGACGTGGATATCTCTTTTCTCCAAAACTCTCAGTACCATAGCTTCCGACCCACGCTACAACACGGGCTCCAGCAGAGCCACCCCACAATGAATAATCCTGCATGTCTATTCCAAGTTCATCAACGTTCTCATGTAGAAACGCAATTGCTCTTGCAAGATCTTCACAAGCAGCCTGAGGATCTGGACGATAAATTAAAGCAAAAGCGTTGTATCCTCTTTTGCTGAGTTCAAGAGCGTGTGGAAAACTGTCTTGCATTGCTCCGACATATACAAATCCTCCACCCGCAACAATAATAGCTGTCTTTGCACCGTCATTACCACGAAAGAAAAACAACCCTGTGTCTTTTTTGCTTGGATCCTTTAATTTTTCTTCATCGGAGTAGATATCATAGAAAATAGTTTCCCCTGCATCAGCTCGTCTTTTAAGATAATTAACAATTTCTACCGTTTTGCTTGGATTGATATTGCTATACCACGTGAGGGAAAGTTCTCCAAGAGTATCTCCACTGTAGTAATTTTTGTTTGTTGGAAAAAGAAGTCTACCAAAATCCTTAAAAGCTGGATATTTAATTACCTCGTATTTACAGTGAAATCCTTTTGAGATTGGCTCTTCTGCAAATTCGTCTTAGCCCCCGACAAATTGATATTATTTTGAACACCCCAAAATGTTTTCAACCCATTGTAGATATACTCCATCGTAGCCCTCGTATCATGAGAATATCCCTCCTTAACACGAAACGCAAAATTACCGTCATGTCTTTCATCGATATTGATAAAATAAGGGGACCTTTTCATAAGCTCCACTCTGGCTTTATCGTAGCTGTACGCAAAGTCATTTGTTCCTGTAATAATGAAGACAAAATAATCATTCAGATCATGTCCGCGAGCTGCGGCAAAGATCCCCTCATCATCCAGAGTGGTACCGCAGCTCATCGGCAGGAAATAGCGAAAGTAATCAAGGGCGTATTGGAATGTTCGCCAGGTTGCAACCGCACCCATGGAAAACCCTCCGAATCCACGATGGTCACGGGAAGCAGTTAGGTCCTCTCTTGACGTGCTTGCAGCATAAGTGCTGTAGGTCCCTTCCACTGCAGGGATCAAATCGTTCACCAATTCATTATGGTAGTTCCTTGTCAGTTGCATTGCCAGAGAAAAGCTGGCAGAATCCAGTCCATTCTCGTTCGTGTTGTTATAAGTCGGACACACTATTATTAGCGGCTTTATCTCTCCTGCAGCAATTGCATTGTCAATGACATTCTTAAGCGGAGAGGGTCTATCTGGAGTGCCGAGCATGGTGGTTTCATCTCCCCAACCACCGTGCATCAGATAAAAGACATCGTATTTTCGGTTTTTATCATAGCCATAAGGAAGATATACGATTGCACGTTTTTTAAGGGTCTTTGATCTTTCGGAGTAGGAGAAAGATTCATAGGTGTCATAATATAATTCCACCAATGTTCCTGGTTGAGATGATGGTCTGAAGTATTCGTTTGGAATCTCTTTCAATTCCTGAGGAATCTTTATATTCATTACTTCTGATACCGCATTATTACTTCCAAAGCCCAGAGTCCACACCAGAAGGGTCAACACGATCATCGAAATATTTCTCGTTTCTACCACCCCCAGAAAACTATATTTTCCGTGAACAGATCCATTTGACGACCTCCGGATCCCTGTGGGAGAAGAATGCGCTCTGTCTTTCATCGAGCGTTGCGATCCTTTCCATGTCTTCCTGCGTCAGTTCGAAATCGAAGATACTGATGTTTTCCACCATCCTCTCTTTCCTCACAGTTTTGGGAATGGCAACGATTCCTTTCTGAGTGAGCCATCGCAGAATGACCTGTGCAACCGTTTTGCCGTACTTTTCCGCGATCGATCTGAGCACTTCGTTCTGGAAAATGTTTTTTCTTCCCTCAGCGAAAGGACCCCAGGCTTCAGGCTGGATGTTGTAATTTCTCATGAATTCGACTTCCTCTTGCCTCTGATAAAACGGATGTATCTCGATCTGGTTCACCGCCGGAACTATCTCGCGATGAACCATCAGATCCATCAACCGATCGGGATAGAAATTGCTCACACCTATGGCTCTTACCAATCCATCTTTGTACAGCTCCTCCATAGCTCTCCAGGCACAGTGTACATCCCCAAAAGGTTGATGAATGAGATAGAGATCTATGTATTCGAGTTGCAGTTTCTTCAAGGACTTTTCAAAGGCCCTCTTTGCGGATTCGTAACCGGCATCCGACACCCACAGTTTGGTCGTGACGAAGAGCTCCTCCCTTTTGACAATTCCTTCGTCAATCGCGCGTTTTATCGCTCTTCCCACTCCCTCTTCGTTCATGTACGCTGCTGCTGTGTCTATGAGTCTGTATCCCACCTTTATAGCCTCATAGACACATTCCTCAGTCTGCTCTGGTGGTATCTGGAAAACTCCGTATCCCAGAATGGGCATTTCTACACCGTTGTTCAGGGTGATTCTTGGAACCTGCATGGTAACACCTCCCATCGATGAATTCATGCTTCTAAAGTTCTCGTACCAACTTTTCCCGCTACCGTGAAAAAGATCGGAGAAAGAATCAGTATGGAAGCCGAAAGGAGTATGGCGTACTTCATCGAACTTGCCAACGAGACTATGTAACCATTCACAATAGAAGAAGCGATACCAGAAAGAAGAACAGCTCCCACGTAGATACTGCTCGCTTTTTCGAAGTGTTCCTGCGGAATGAGATCTCCAAATATCGCCCAGAAAGAAGGTGTTGAAAGCCTCCAGAAGAGGATGGAAAGCCCCATCAGAATGGATGTCAGAAGAGGATTGGTTGAGAGAGTGGAAAGTATTAAAAGAAAAGCCGACGGAAACAGACCGGCATACAGGGGAATTAACCTTCCACGCATTCCTCTCACCCGGTCAGACCACAACCCAACGAAAACCTCCAGTATGCTCGATACAACAGCCATGATTCCAAGTACAAGGGCTATGAAACTGTAACCCAGCTGGATCTCACGAACAAGGAAAGTGGAGAGCCAATTGAACATGAGACTCCAGGTGTAAACAGCGGAAAAATGACCGAAGGAAAGCCACAGAACGATGGAGAACACTCGTTTGAAAGAAACACGTGATCTCTTTTGAGAATCGTTCCACTCGGGCTTTCTCTGTGCCTTTGACTCCAGGGAGCGTTTCCACAGAATGTATGCAACAGGAACGTAAATAACACCGAGAAAGCCTCCAGCGATCATGGATCTTTTCCAATAACCACCTGCGAACGCAACAACAGCGTATCCGAGTGCAAGTCCGATCATAGAACCTGTGTTGTATATGGCAGTTGCGATTCCTCTTTTTCTGGAGTCCACATACATCCCCACTACTTTTGCAGCAAGAGGATAAGAGAAGGGAACAGCCAGGCTCCCTACTGACTTCACAACGTTTAGGGAGAAAAAGTCTTTCACGAAAGCAACAAGAATTGTTGGAACAGAGAGCATTATCATGACCAGAGCCATGGAGTTCATTGGATATAATCTATGAACAAATCTTCCAAAGAACATGGGTGAGAGAGCAGAAATAACCGTCCAGACACTCATAGCAGCTCCCATGATGCTCCAATCCACGCCGAATTCTTCCACAATGGAGGGAAGAACCGCTCCGAACACCGATCCCTGAAGTATTGAAAAACTGGTGAGCCCAAGACATATTCCAAGAAGAATCCCCATCCTTTTCATCAAACTCTACCTCACAGATACGTCATCTTCTCCATCTCCTCAGGGTACCTTCCACCTTTTATTTCTATTCTTGAGAGAGCATCGTTTATTCCCTGGAGTTCTTCCGGTGTGAGTTCAACGAAAGCCCCTCCGATGTTTTCCAGAAGGTGACTCAGTTTCGTTGTGCCAGGTATGGGAACTATCCAGGGTTTCTGTGCAAGAAGCCATGCGAGAGCTACCTGTGATAGTGTTGTACCCTTTCGTTCAGCGATCTTTTTGAGGAGTTCTACGAGTGCAAGGTTTTGCTTCAAATTCTCTTTCTGAAAGCGTGGAATCCTGCTTCGAATATCTTCCTCATCGAACTCGGAGTTTTCACCTATGGCTCCTGCAAGAAACCCTTTGCCCAGAGGACTGTACGCCACAAAGCCTATTCCCAGTTCTTCGCAGGTGGGAAGTATTTCCTCTTCAGGTTTTCTCCACCACATGGAGTACTCGTACTGCACCACATCGACAGGACACACTTTATGAGCCCTTCTTATCGTTTCGGCAGAAGCTTCGCAAAGTCCGAAGTGCTTCACCTTACCCTCTTCTATGAGTTCCTTTACAGCCCCAGCCACTTCTTCTATTGGAACGGCTGGATCCACCCTGTGCTGGTAGAGAATATCTATGGCTTCCACCCTGAGCCTTTTTAAAGAACCCTCCACTGCCTTCTTGATGTGTTCCGGTCTGCTGTTGAGACCTTTCCAGCCAGGCCTTCCATCTTCGTACAGCTCGAAACCGAATTTCGTTGCAATCACGACCTCACCTTTGAACGGTTCGAGTGCTTCGCCCACGAGTTCCTCGTTCGTGTAAGGACCGTAAACTTCTGCTGTATCGAAAAAGTTGATGCCGAGCTCCACCGCCGTTCTGATAAGTTTGATCATCTCTTTTCTGTCTGGAAGTTTCTTCTGACCGAAGCTCATTCTCATACAGCCGAGCCCTACGGCAGAAACCTCAGGTCCTCTCTCTCCAAGTTTTCTCTTCGGAATACCCATACTTTTCCCTCCTTTCTCTCTAAAACATACCGCTGTCTACTCAGGAAACGTTAGAAAGATATTCTCGAATATTTGCCTGATTTTCCATCAAGGGGTAAAATTTCAACAGAAATGAGATGAAAGGAATCGTGGGTGAATTCGACCACGTTCGGAAAAAGCTGATTGAAAGGATTTTACACCTCACAGAAAAGCAGCCCGTGGTGAGGCCGCTCCCTGGTCTGACTGTGGGCAGGAGAGAGTCCCCTACAGAACCCTCCACTTACATCCTTCCACCATCGATATGCATCGCTGTTCAGGGTGCAAAACGCGTTCTCATTGGAGAAGAGTACTACGTTTATGACGTGGAGAATTTTCTTCTCAACTCCTTCGACGTTCCCGTCATTGCCCAGGTGATAGAAGCCTCTAAGGAAAAACCTTATATCGGCATGACCTGGGAGATAGACATGGAGATCGTCATGGAGATCGTTGTTGAGCAGAAACTCAATACAAAACCAATCACATCATCCCGCGGTACATCGCTGGGGAAAGTCACTCATCAGCTCCTGGACGCATTCAGAAGGATGCTGGATCTCCTCGATGAACCGGAACACGTTTCCGCACTCCTTCCCGTGATAAAAAAAGAGGTCATCTACAGGCTCCTCGTGAGCGAACAGGGCTCGAGACTCATCCAGATCGCGTTGTCTGGAAGGAACGATGTGGTAACAGCACTGAATTATCTGAGAGAACACTTCAGCGAACCCGTGAACATGAAGGAGCTTGCAGAGATGGTGGGAATGAGTGTATCGAATTTTTACCACAACTTCAAGACTCTCACCGGCATGACTCCTCTTCAGTACCAGAAGAAACTTCGGCTGTGCGAGGCAAGAAAGCTCCTCATGGCAGGTCAAGACGTCACAACCGCAGCTTACCAGGTGGGATACGAGAGCCTCTCTCAGTTCAGTAGAGAGTACAAAAGATTCTTTGGTATATCTCCTTCACAGGATGCGAAGAGATTGAGGAACGGTCGCTTAATGGATGTGGTTCACTGAGGATCGGCAAAGAGAGGCTTTTGAGAAGATCCTTGTCCTATTCGTGCAGTAGCTGGAAATTGGTATGTGTCCTCCTGTCGTGACATTACACCTCTACTTGAGAAATGGAAGCTTGCTCAACCTCGCGAAGGGGTGAGCACCAGGCCGGTTGACAGCTCATCCTAAAAGTTTCTGGGAGTTGGCCTCCTGGTCTTCGATGAGTGCTTTTAAAGCCGTGCATGGTCTGGTCTGTTGTCTTTTGAGACGTGACCGCACACAGAGCAGGTTTGAGAGGTGTAGTTGGGGTCGATTTTCTCAGGTTGGACGCTGTAGTGGAGCTTTTTTCCACAAAGCTTCCACCGTTCTTGGAAGATCGGTACGATTCTGTCATCCTCCAAGAAATGTTCATAACACCTTCATGTTTTCCAGAGGCAGGGTTTGTTTTTGATGCTGTGAGCAGGATCCTGTCATTACCTTGAAACCATGTTATCATTTTCCAAGAGTAAAAATCGTTTGACAAAATCTGATATTTTTTGTGGCCTGGGTTTAATGGGATTTTTTTGTGACCGTCTGGGGTGGGGGATGGTGGAAATACTGTCGGAACTCAAAAAAGAATTTCGAAAAGCTTGGTGAGGTAAAGGTCGTTCTGTTCGATCCTTGTGCGAGGGACGATGCAAGAGAAGAGTCGGATATCGATGCTTTTGTGATACTGGACAGAGATAGTTCTGGATGCGAGCGCTTATTCGAGGAAGGAGTGGGATAGATACAGGAAAATCCTTCCTTTTCTCGTCAACGTTGAAAAAGAAGGTGTGATTGTATGGAAGAGCAAGAGAGTGTCTTGACGACGCAAAACTGCTTTAGAAAAGTGAATTTGAGCCTCGAACTCGAAAACATAGGAATAAGGGCTTTGACCAGTTCGGGAATGAAGAATCTATCCCTTTCAGGGGATTGGGGGGAGAAATCGTGAACGGTCTTTTGTTTAAGAAGGTAGATTACAGTGTAGGTGGACTGCTGGAGAATATCGATAGCGGTGAGATAGGTCTTCCTGATATTCAACGGCCCTTTGTTTGGGATACAACCCGTGTACGTGATCTGTTCGATTCTATGTACCGTGGCTATCCCATCGGAACGCTTCTTTTCTGGGAGAACGGTTTCCCTGGTGAACACCGCACTATTGGAACAGGCACCAAGCAGAGAATACCTCGTCTGCTCGTTGTGGACGGTCAACAGCGACTCACTGCCCTCTACGCTGTGATGAAGGGTGTGCGAATTGTGGATAAGAATTTTGATCAAAAACGTTTGAGAATAGCTTTTAACCCTCTGGAGGAAAAATTTGAGGTCACCAACACGTCGATAGAACGAGATCTCAACTGGATAGCTGATATCAGCATCCTGTGGCAGGAAGGCTTCAGGCTATACGACTTCATCTTTGATTTCATGAAAAGATTGGAGGAACGCCGTGGTCTAACTGAGGAAGAACGGCAGCGTATTCCTCGATCCATTCAAAAGCTGGTCAACCTCGTCAATTATCCAATGACCGCTCTGGAAATTTCCGCCAGTGCTACAGAAGAACAGGTTTCTGAAATCTTCGTTCGCATAAACAGCAGAGGTCGTACACTCAATCAGGCCGATTTCATCCTGACGTTGATGTCCGTTTTCTGGGACGAAGGCCGTAAAGAGCTGGAAGAGTTCTGCCGGCAGGCTAAGAATCCACCCTCGGATAACCGTCCTTCACCCTATAATCCATACTTCAAACCTCAGCCAGATCAGCTACTGAGAGTCGATGTGGCAATGGCTTTTCGTCGTGCCCGATTGGAACATGTGTATTCCATTCTGCGGGGCAAAGATCTTCAGACCGGTGAATTCTCTCCTGAACGTCGTGATGAACAGTTTGATCGCTTGGAAGAAGCACAGAATGAAGTTCTCAACCTGCAAAACTGGCACGACTTTTTGAAAGTTGTAAAACGCGCCGGATATATCCATCCCAATCTTATTACCTCTGAAATGGCGTTAGTTTACGCTTACTCCCTCTGGCTCATCGGCAAACAGGACTTTGGTCTGGACCAGCACACCCTTCGCGATTTGATGGCGCGATGGTTCTTCATGAGTTCGCTCACCAGCCGCTATTCCTCTTCTGCTGAAACTCGTATGGAACAGGATCTCGCATTGATACGAGGCTGTTCCAGTTCAGAAGAGTTCGTTCGGACACTGGAACAGGAAATATCGGCGGTCCTAACAAACGATTACTGGAACGTCACGCTCCCCAACGAACTGGCCACAGCTTCCGCTCGCAGCCCGGGTCAATTCGCCTTTTTTGCAGCTCTCTGTTTGCTCGATGCTCCGGTGCTTTATTCATCCATGAAAGTTCGTGACCTGCTCGATCCCACATCACAACCGCACAGATTAGCTGTGGAAAGACACCATCCCTTTCCACGCAAATACCTTGAAAAACTGGGCATCAAAGATAAACACGACATAAACCAGGTTGCCAATTTCGCACTGGTAGAATGGCGCGACAACGTTGATATAGGAGATCGCCCTCCCTCAGATTACGCACCCGAGTATGAACGTCGTTTTCCACCCGAGAGACTCAAAGAAATGTACTGGTACCATGCCCTGCCCGAAGCCTGGTACAACATGGGTTACGGGACATTTTTGGAAGAGCGCCGACGCCGAATGGCAGAAATCATTCGAAAAGGATTCGAGAGTTTGAAGTTAGAATTGGCAGTGTGATTGAAAAGCTGGATATCTTCCGTCCGAACGAAATGGCGTGTCGGTGTTTTTGTTGTCGATTCCAGTGCGACAGATGATGAATTTGATTCCAATTTAATATCATCGCATCCTTCGTTTACAGAACCAGGCAAAAGGCACATTCACTCAGGCCTTTCAAGAAAGGTTCCCCAAACTGTGTCTCTTGCAAAATTGTTCGATCGTGCGTGGTTCTTCGAAAAGTGTTCCGATCCGTCTCTCGGGTCGAACGATGTCTGCTCCGGTTCGAGAGTAAAACCTTTCGAACGATGATAGAATCTAATGAGGAGTTATGAAGCCGTGACGGAATCGATCTTCAAGATAGCCTTTCGAAACTTCAGGATGCACATCAAAACTGCGCTGGTGCTCATCGTCGGGATCGGCGTTCCTGCGATGCTCATAGTCGGTGGTCTTTCCATAAACGATACGATCGCAAACTGGATCACTTCGAGCTTCTCGAAAAACTTCGATCCCGCCGATGCCTTCGTCGAGAACAGAAGGAACAACATCTTCATGAAGATGGCCCTGGACGAACAGGTTGTTTCTTCCCTGAAAGATTTCCCTGCCGTTGAGAAGATCCTTCCCGTTTCAGAAACGCTCGGCAGGATCGAGTTCGGTGAGAAAGCTTTGGATTGTCTGATCATCGCACTCAGGCCCGAAGATCTTCAAAGCTTTCTGGGAGAGAGGATCGAACTTTCTGAAAGAAGGGTCATCGTTTCGAAAACGATCGCAGACTTTCTGAACCTCTCCAGGAACAGCGAGATCATCCTCAACATCGGTGCGGGTGAGGAACGATTCGTTGTTGGAGGGATCGGTGAGGAGGGCTTTTTGAACTTTCGCGGTGAGAACCTTCACTACGCTGGAACCGTCTTCGTTCACTTAGACGATCTTTCCAAATTTGTGAATTTTCCTACGAGGGTGTATTTGAATCTGCACGGTGAAATAAAGGAACACCAGCTGATAGTCGACGAACTGAGAAGAAGTTTGAACGTGAGAGCCGTCGCAATGAAAGCCAACTTGCTGAATTCACCGGCCACGAAGGCTCTGGGTTATCTGACGATCGCCTTCAGCGGTTTTTCCATTCTGGCGTCCTTCGTTTTGGTCTATCTTTTCGCTCAGAGTTTCGTCGAAGAAAGGACCACGGTCATGGCGACTTTGAGAATACTGGGGATGAAGACGCACCACGTAGCCGCAACCCTTTTGATAGAAGGTCTGGCTTACCTCATCGTGTCTGGAATCTTCGGTGGAGCGCTGGGCATCTTCCTGGCGAGGTACTTGCTGAACAGATTTCTGGCAACGACCAGCGTTTTCAGTGCCGGCTTTGGACCCGTCTTCAACGATGTTAAGCTCCACGTTTCTCCACTCACGGTGTTTCTCGGTGTTTCGGCCGGCCTGATCGTTCCGGTTTTGATATTCGCAAGAAGGATCCTTCAGATAACGCGAAGATCTCCCGTACAGATGCTCTCAGCTTTTCAATCAGAACCGCGCAGCTTCACGTTTGGAAAGTTCAGAAGAATCGTCGGTGCGGGAATGTGTGTTTTCGGCATCGTTCTGGCCATCACATTGAAAAGCTTCTGGCTGTTCGGTCTGCTCTCCATCTTCGTTGGAACGTTCCTGATTTTCTTCCATCCGGCGGTGAGCTTGGTGCTTGGAATCGTCGCGATCGTTTTGGTGAGTTATTCGGCTCCGGGTGAAGCTGTCAGCGGATGGGAGATTCTTCAGAGGGGAGCGGTTTTCTTCGTCGGAAGCTGGTTGATCTTCATATACGCGATCGTGTTGATGAGGAAGTTTTTATCCAAATCGCTCGTGAAAACATCTGTTTCAAGCTTCATAGCGCTCTCGTACGTTGAGAGGAACTTGAGAAATTCTTTCATCATAGCCTCGATGTTCAGTTTGATCGTCTTCGTCATGACCATAGTCGTGACGGTCCCGCACAACGTTCAGAACTTCGTTCAGGACCGGTTGAAGAACGGCCTTTTCGGCTACGACTTCATGGTGGTTCGAAACCCGTTGAAACTGATCTTTTCAAGAAGCGAAATCGAAGTTGCGGAGGGCCTGACGAGCCATTCGAGGGTCTACATCGCGGAATTCGAAAACGATCTGATAGCCTTCGTCGATGAAAATTTTTTGAAGAGCGCACTGGTGCCGTTCGAAACGAACGAAGAGTGGCGTGAAAGATTGCTCGAACCTGGCAAGGCGATCGTTGGCTTTTCCCAAAAGGGAGAAGCCTCTAACTTGGTCGGTAAGACGGTCACAAGGAGGGTTAAATCTCCTTTCAGAATAGGCGGAACGAGAGTGATGGATTTTGAGATCGTCGATGCCTTCGACATGCGGAAGGCGATGGTGCCGGTCAAGTACGTTGCGTCGATCAACAGTATGCCGAAGGAAGTTCGTGTCATACCCGTGTTGCTCGCCAAGATCGAGCCTCAGAAAGTCGCCGAGGTGAAGAAATTTTACAGCAAGCTCTTCGACTTTCCGATCTACATAAACGAAGAGCTCAACAGGCTCTTCACCGGAATGAACATGCTCATTCAAACCGCGATCGCGCTGCTCTACTTCGGATTGATAAGCGGTTTCAGCGGGATCGCTTTCCATTCGCTCAGGAGCGTCATCGTCAGAAAGCGTTTGATCGGCACCCTCAGGGCCGTCGGGATGTCCAGCAGGAGCGTTTCTGCAGCTTTCATCCTCGAAAACATCGTCATAGCGTCTCTCGGGATCGTGGTTGGATGCTTTGCAGGTTATTTGGAATCGAGGGATGTTTCAAAATTGATCTTCACCCTGTTCGGTTCTGGAGAATTTTCGTTCCCGCTTTCGAACTTTTTGATTCTGCTTGCAGCCGTCTACGCCGTCGTGGTCGTTGTGGTGTCGCTTCCGATCGTTTTGACGAAGAAGAGCCCGGCCGAGGCTTTGAGGGCACCAGACTGAGGAGGAAGGAACGTGATAGTGGTCAAGAACCTTTGGAAAGTTTACGGAAAAGGTGAAAAGAAGGTCGAAGCCCTCAGGGGCGTGGACTTTCAGATAGAACAGGGCGAGTTCGTGGCGATACTCGGTCCGTCGGGTTCTGGAAAGACGACTTTGCTGAACTGTCTTTCGGGCATCGATTCGCCCACCGAGGGGGAGATCTTCTTCGACGGAGTAGAATTTCACCGTTTGAGCGAGGAAGAAAAGACGAAGTTCAGGGCGCAGAACATGGGCTTCGTTTTCCAGTTCTTCAATTTGATACCGGTTCTGACTGTCCTTGAAAACGTCGAACTGCCTCTGAGGATCCTCGGCCAGAAGGGAAAGAGCGTGACGGTTAGGGCGCTGGAAATGATCAAGAAGGTGGGGCTTTCTGGAAAGGAGGACAAGTTCCCATCGCAGCTTTCCGGTGGAGAGCAACAGAGGGTTGCCATCGCGAGGGCTTTGGTTCACAATCCCAAGATCGTGTGGGCGGACGAACCGACGGGCAATCTCGATTCAGAAACCGGCGCGGCGATCATCGAACTGCTCGAAACGATCCGCCTCGAAAACAGAACCACCCTGGTGGTCGTCACCCACGATGAAAAGATCGCTCAGAAGGCGGACAGAATCTTCGTCTTCAGGGACGGAAGGATACTGAGAACAATCAAAAAAGGTGAAAGCTCAGGCTGATGCGATCAAAACCTTCGCGGTGTTTTTCAGAGCGGTTCATCGTCTCGATGTGATTTTCCTGATCGTTTCTGAATCTACCAGCTTACTTTTTTTTCATCTGTTTTCCAGAGCGTGTTCTCGATATCTGAACATGTTTTTCAGAGAAAATCAAAGCAACGGAGAGAAAAGAAAAGTTCCCCACGAAATATCTGTGAAAATCATTCTGATCTGCGGGATTTCTCTGTCCATCTGCACTTGAAGTGTGACGCACGATGTGATATTTTTGAAGCAAAAGCTTCCAAATGGTTTTCCATTGGAAGCATTTACTCCAAAGGAGGTTTTACTATGAAGAGACTTCTGGTGGCTGTCTCGCTGATTCTTGCGACCCTGCTTCTTGCGGCCTATCCCGACAGACCCATCACTTTCATCATTCAAGCGGCACCTGGTGGGGCATCAGACATGGTGTCAAGAACCATCACAGCCATCGCACAGGAAATCTTGAAGGTACCAATCAACTGCATAAACATCACGGGCGCGTCTGGGGCAATTGCGATGAAAAGACTTCAAACCAGCAAACCAGATGGCTACACGATGGGGTACGTGCCCGTTGAGCTTTCGATGCTCAAAGCTCTGGGATATGCAGACTTTGGACCAGAGGACTTTGACCTACTCATGAGAATAATGGTGATACCTGCGGCGGTTACCGTCCGGGCTGATTCGCCGTGGAAAACGATCCAGGAATTCATTGAGTACGTAAAGGCTCATCCGGGCACCGTCACAGTGGGTAATGCTGGTCCTGGTTCCATCTGGCACATCGCTGCGCTCAGTTTCGAGAAGGCCACAGGTACAAAGCTTGTCCACGTGCCGTTCGATGGTGCAGCACCTGCGGTTGCAGCTCTGATGGGAGGACACATCACTGCCGTCACCGTCAGCCCGACCGAGGTCAAGTCCGGTGTGGAATCAGGTCAACTGAGAATCCTCGCCGTGATGAGTGATGAAAGGTCTCCACTCTTCCCAGATGTACCGACATTGAAAGAACTTGGTTATGACGTTTTGGTAGCGGCATGGGGAGGCCTTGCACTGCCCAAGGGTGTAGACCCAGAGGTTTACAAAATACTCGCAGATGCGTTCAAAAAAGCGTATGAAAGCGAGACCTTTCAAAAATTCCTCAGAGATAGAGGTATGACACCGGCTTATCTCGATGGTGAGAAATTCAAAGAATTCGCCATATCGCAGTACAACATGTTCATGGAACTCATCCCGAAAGCGTTGGGTAAATGATCCTCCGGCTGCCCCTTCTGGGGCAGCCTTCAACGTTGAGGTGACGAAGATGGGTGACCTGTTTTTCTCACTGATTTCAATCGCTTATTCAATATTTCTTTTTGTGGAATCTTCGAAGTTACCTGAAGGCATTGCCAACATGCCAGGACCTGGCTTTTTCCCCAGGTTGGTAGCTTTCATAATTCTCGTTCTGTCTTGTTGCCTTTTGATCTCGAGCCTTTGGAGATTTTTCAAAAAAAGGAAATGTCCCTCTCTTCAAGGGGAATGGATCCAGACGATATCGACTATCCTGTTCATTCTCTTGTATGTTCTGTTTTGGAATAAAGGAAATTTTCTGCTCAACACCTTTGTCCTGTTGTTTTTGATTCAAGTTGTTACTGGTTGGAAGTGGTACTTCGCATTGATTGGTTCTGCGGTTCTGAGCATCAGTGTTTTTCTGTTATTTGGAAAGATCTTTCACGTGCTCTTCTTCTGAAAGGGTGATCGCATGCAACAGTTCATTCAAGGATTCTTCCAAGCCATTGATCCGCGGGCCGCAATTTATCTACTCTTGGGTACCTTTTCAGGACTCCTTATCGGGACTCTTCCAGGACTGACGGCCACGATGGCAGTCGCCATACTCACACCCTTGACCTTTTGGCTGCCGCCGAACCAAGGACTCGCAATGCTCATAGGAGTGTGGAATTCTGCCATCTTTTCTGGTGGGATCTCCGCGATTCTGATCAACACACCAGGTACTCCCGCTTCAATCGCGTCGACCTTCGATGGTTTCGCACTCACCAAGAAAGGTATGGCTGGTCTCGCGCTCGGTATAAACGTCGTCTTTTCGTTTGTCGGTGGAATCTTGGGTGTCCTCGCGTTGATCGTTGTTGGCTTTCCTCTGGCGAGGTTTGCCTTAACTTTTGGGCCCGCAGAGTATTTCACTCTCGCGATCTTCGGACTTTCGACGATGGTAGCCGTTTCCGGCAGATCCATACTCAAGGGAATGATTGCCGGATTTTTGGGTTTCTCGATCTCGCTGATAGGCCTTGATCCCATATTTGGCTCCGAAAGATTCACCTTTGGTAGGATGGAACTTTTGAACGGTATCTCGTTCATACCTGTGATGATTGGTTTGTTTGGAGTTGGTGAGGTTTTCTACCAGATATTCTCAAGAAGGCAAGTTGTTTCAACAGGCACGCAACCAGTAACTCAACTTGGAAGAGTGGTACCAACCTTCAAAGAAATAAAGGATCTCACACCTGTGGCACTCTTGTCGGCCCTGATAGGAATAATCATAGGTGTCATCCCGGGAGCAGGTGCTGACATAGCCGGTTTAGTGGCATGGGATCAAAGTAAGAGAGTTGCAAAAAAGCCGCAAGAGTATGGACAAGGCTCTCTTGAAGGGCTGACCGCGTCAACTACCGCAAATAATGCCTGCCTTGGCGGGGCTCTCACGACGATGATGGCGCTCGGCCTTCCAGGAGATGCCGTTACCGCTGTTTTAATAGGGGCTTTCATAATGTACGGTGTGCAGCCCGGACCGGTCATGTTCAGGGACAACGCAAGCTTCGTCCATATGGTGATAACCCTCATGGTGCTGGCAAATATCGCCTTTCTTGCCGTGGGCTTCTTCGTTTCAAAGATTCTCACGAAATTTCTCTCCTTGCCGCAAAGTTTCATTTGGGCAACGATAATCATTCTGTCCCTCGTTGGAAGTTACGCAATTAACAACAGCGCGTTCGATCTTCTGATTGTGTTCATCTCAGGCGTTGCTGGGTTCGTTTTCAGATTGCTCAATGTGCCACTCGGACCAATTGTACTTGCGTTGATACTGGGTCCAATGGCAGAGGCCAACATGAGAAGAGCTTTGATTCTGAGTCGGGGCAGTTTTACCATTTTCTTCACAAGGCCGATTTCTTTGGTGTTGATAATTCTCTCAGTTATATCATTGTTGACATCCACTTTGAAGAAAAAGGCGACGAACGGAGGTAGATGATCTTGTTAGAAAAACTCCTTGAAAGCAAGATCTTGGTGGTGATCAGAGGTCTCAACGTGAAGGAATCGATAGATCTCTGCCACATACTTTCGGAAAACGGTGTGAGCTTTGTGGAGGTCAGTTTCTCGGATGAAGATGCGCCTGATGTGCTACGTGCTCTGAAGTCATCTTTCGATGGAAAATTGTTCCTTGGGGCCGGAACGGTTTTCGAAGAAAGAACTTATTACGAAGCGTTGGCGGCCGGGGCTCATTACGTGTTGAGCCCGGGTCTGAGTTGGAAAGTGGCGGAGCTGTCAAAGAGAGATCGAATATCTTACATACCGGGAGTTTTCACATCGACGGATGTTCAGAGTGCCTTGGGGTTAGGTTTCGATCTACTGAAGCTTTATCCAGCGGATCTGAACTTGCTCCGATCCTACCGCGGGCCGTTCCCAAAGGTGAGATTCGTGCCCTTTGGCGGCATCACGGATGTAAATGTCGCCCAGTATTTTTCTTCTGGTGCATCCGCAGTTGGCATAGGCTCCTACATAGCGAACAAAGAACTGCTGAGGGAGAAAAGGTTCAAAGAACTGGTGGAACGTGTCAGGAAGATAAAGCAGATCATAGGTGGTTCGAATGGACCTGTGTGTTGATATCGGTGGTACCAAAACGTTCGTCGCCGTCTTTGATGATGATAGTATCACTCCGCGTGATGTGGTGCAATTCTCCACACAGTCTCACAGAGGTTTTGAAGATTTCCTGAACAGGCTGGTGAAAGTAAGCAAAGAGCTTCTCGGTGGCAACCGTCCAAAAGTTTGGGGTATTTCCACAGCCGGAGCCGTTGATGAATACGGCAATCTCTTGTGGTCGCCGAATTTGGGCTGGAAGAATCTTCCTTTGAAAAAGGTCGTCAGCGAGATCTTCGGTGACAGTGGGGTTGTGGAAAATGACTGCAATGCTGCCGCTTATGCTGAATCTTGGGTGCGACGATCTGAGAATCTGGCTTACGTGACCGTGAGTACTGGTATCGGCATGGGGTTGGTCTTGCGAGGAAAGGTGTTTCGTGGATCACATTCTTCGGCCGGAGAGATAGGCCATACTATCGTGGAAGAAGAAGGTCCTGTGTGCAGTTGTGGCCGTAGAGGTTGTCTACAAGCGTTGTCTTCAGGCAGAGGTTTGGAGAATCTTATTCAGTCGATAACGGGAGAGAAACTGTCCTGCGAAGAGATACTTCTGAGGGCACGGAACGGAATAGAACCGTACCTCAAGGTGGTTTTGCACGGTGCACAGGTTTTGGCAAGAACTTTGACCAACATCGTCGATGCGCTTGATTTACAGGTCCTTGTGCTCGGTGGTGGACTGACAAAGAACGAGTTTTACGTCGGCAGGGTGCTGAAGTACGTTCAGCAGAACTATTATCGTCCGCCGGGCAAAGTGGTCTCGTTGGAACTTTCTAAGGTTGAGCCGAATCCGGGCGTCGTAGGTGTGTTGCTGATGGCTCGCGAAATCTTCAATGGGATAAAAGGTGACACCGGTCGGTAAGTTTTTTGAATCAACGAAGATGTTTCAAGTCGGGAAAATCACGTTCGACGAAACTTCCGCCTGTACGTTATCAGAAAAAGAATCGTTGTAACACAGGAGTACTCAATGATCGGACCGAGTCCACAGAGTGGTTCCGAATAGATCCATAAGCGGAGGTGTTCGAATTCTATGGACGTTGACGAATACAAAAAGAAGATCCAGAAGGTGTACTCAAAGCTCACGAAGAGCCAAAGAAGGATCGCTGAGTTCATCATCGACAATCCGTCCAAGATCACGCTGATGAGTGCCGATCAACTTGCCAAAGCGTCTGGCGTTGGCGAGGCGACTGTTATAAGATTTGCTCGCGCCCTTGGTTATCGCGGGTATTCCGATATGAAAGAAGAATTTCAGCGTGCGTTGGTTAACAATCTCACATCTTCTAAGAAGGTTGAAGAGGGTTTAAAGACAGTTTCACCTGAGTCTGTACTCGAAGAACTCGTGAAGACGCACCAAGCGGTCTTTCAAAGTATGAACATATCGGAGATCACCAAGAGGCTGAAGAATGCCGCGAAAATCATCTCTGAAGGGAACGACGTCTATGTTTTCGGAGAAGGTGCCGCTCTGGTGCCTGCTTTAGAACTGTCTTTTTGGCTGAACAGGTTTGGCAAAAAAACCTGGTTGTTCAATACAACGGGTCGTTCTTTCTTTGAAAACATAGTGAACATACGTGAAAACGATGTTTCCATCGGCTTTGCTTACAGGAGGACCAATTTTGAGCTGAGAATACTGTTCTCGGAAACTCACAAGAGAGGAGGGAAGAACATACTGTTCACAGACAAGCCACTGAGTCAGCTGAGTGAGCTTGCAGACGAAATCATCGTCACAGATCGTGGAGGAATAGGTAGCTATCGTTCGATGGCCATACCTGTCATCATGTCTGACGCTCTGCTTTTTGAGTTTGCTGCCATCAATGGGGCGAGTCTCGAGAACCTCAGAAACCTCGAAAAGATCCGCAAAGAGTACGGCTTTGAGTGATCCTGAACGATTTAAAACCGACAAGAACCGTTTTGAATCATCGTTTTCACAAAAGACATCCTCTCTCGAGATGCGTTATAACCAGTCTTGACCTTTTCCGAAAGTCCACTCTACCTTATCCCTTCGTGGGTTCACGATGGCCTGATGCCGGTTGAAAGCTTGGGTGGGCAACCTTCGTGTGCTTGCAAGTTTTACCAAGTCGTAATTAAAGTCAACAATGACGAAAAGTGGTAATGTTAGTATTTTTCTGGAAGATTGAGCATTTTTTCACAAGAGGAGGTGTGATGTATGGCGAAGTATCAGGTTACGAAGAGTTTGGATGTTAGAGGAGAAGTTTGCCCGGTACCAGACGTTGAGACCAAGAGGGCTCTGCAGAGCATGAAGCCAGGCGAGATCCTCGAGGTGTGGATCGATTATCCGATGTCCAAGGAGAGGATCCCGGAGACGGTGAAGAAACTCGGGCACGAGGTTCTGGAGATCGAAGAAGTCGGTCCGAGCGAATGGAAGATCTACATCAAGGTGAAGTGAGGAGGTGCAGATGTTATGGTCTGGACCGGACTAATAATCGGAATCATATTCGGTGTAATCCTTCAGCGCGGTAGGATCTGCTTCAACTCGGCTTTCAGAGATGTTTTGATCTTCAAGGACAACTACCTGATGAGACTCGCAGCCCTGACCCTCGCTCTTGAATCCATCACGCTTTTGATCTTCGCTCAGGCTGGCATCATAACGCTCGCGCCCAAGCCGCTGAACTGGCTGGGCAACATCGTTGGTGGATACATCTTCGGACTTGGCATGGTTCTTGCCGGTGGCTGTGCGTCCGGTGTTACCTACCGTTCTGGTGAAGGTATGACGACGGCATGGCTTGCGGCCCTGGCCTTCGCTTTGACGGCGCGTGCGACACAGGGTGGTCTGTTCTCGAACTGGTTGAAATGGGTGAACCAGTACAACATAACGGTCGATGGCACAAATGCGGTGTACGCTAAGAAAATAGGTCCAACCATCGCGACCGTTCTTGGAATCAATCCGTGGATCGTTACGATAATCTTCGCCGCACTCTTGATCTGGTACGCCTTCGGCGTGAAGAACAAATCTGAAAGATCTTCCAAACTGAACTGGATCGCTGCGGCAGTTCTCATAGCGATACTCGCACCCATAGCTTGGTGGACGAGCGCGAAGACGGGAAGGAACTACGGTCTTGGAATCACCGGCGGATGGATCAACCTGATCTCGGTCTACACAACCAACGCGAAACTGAACTGGGAAGGTGCCGAGATCATTGGAATAATCATCGGTGCTGCCATATCTGCCGTTGCGGGCAAAGAGTTCAAACTGAGAATGCCGAAGAACCCACTGACCTACGTACAGGTGCTCGTTGGAGGATTCCTCATGGGTTTGGGTGCCACGACGGCTAATGGATGCAACATAGGCCACTTCCTGACTGGTGTTCCAACGCTGGCGATCTCTTCGATAGTTGCGTCCATCTTCTTCATCCTCGGCAACTGGACGATGGCTTGGATAATGTTTGGAAGGCAGAAGTGAAACTTCAAGAGGAGGAAAAACTATCATGAAGATTGGGATCCAGGTGATGGTGCCGCCTTACACGTACGAAGACCTCGATACCGCGATGAAGATCGCCGAGGCGGCATTGGAAAAGGGCCACGAAGTCACGCTGTTTCTCTTCGCAGACTCTGTCATTTGTACCAACAAGAACATCAAGCCGCTGAGAATAGATCGAAACATTCCGCAGAAGCTCATAGAGATGTCGAAAAAAGGCAAGTTCGAAGTTCACATCTGCGGTATATGCATGGACTACAGGGGTATAACACCGAACATGATAATAGAAGGCTCGAAGCCGAGTGGACTGCCTGAGCTTGCGAACCTTATCGCCACTTGCGACAGGTTCATAAGCCTTATGGCTTGAGGTGAGACCATGAAAAAGCTGCTGTTCGTGGCGTATCAATCACCGGTTGGAAGCATCTGGGTAAACGAGGCGTTCAGGACTGCTTTCGGAATGTACGGAGAAGATCTGGAGCCGAGCGTGCTCTTGATCGAAGAAGCTTCTGTGGCACTCTCGAAGAACACGAAACCTGAAAGGCTCGGTCTGCTGCCGCTGTCGATCTGTCACAAATACATCAAGAACTACGGAACGAAGGTTTACGCAGTCAAGCAGCACCTTGAGAAGTACAGGGTGAAGGAGCTGGATGAGAACTTCGGAGCGGAAATAATAGACGAATCCAACTTGTCCGAGTTCTTGCACAGCTTCGACTACGTTATCTTCATGTGAGGTGACGCAGGATGGCTTTGATACTCGTCAAGTACGGAACGGATCATTCCGTTGAACAGCTCAAGATAAAATCTGCAAAGGCCGAAGACAAGATCGTGCTCATACAGAACGGCGTCTACTGGGCTTTGAAAGATTTAGAAACACCTGCGAAAGTCTACGCGATCAAGGACGACTTCCTCGCGAGGGGATACTCCGAAGAAGATGCGAAAGTGAATCTGATCAGCTACAGCGAATTCATCGACCTTCTGGAAAGTGAGGAAAAATTCATAGGCTGAAGCTAGTAAAATAAAAATGTGGATGAAAAAGGCCGCGGGTCAACCGCGGCTTTTGTAAAAGGTGAGACTTCGTGAAGCGTGGAAAGGGTGTGTTGAATCTTTTCAAGATCCTGTCCAACCAGACGCGGCTCGACATCCTCATGCTCCTGAGGGAAAGCTGCCTCACAGCTTCCGAAGTGGCCGAAAAACTCAAAATCGATCTTTCGACCGCCTGCAGGTATCTCAGCCAAATGGTTGAAAGTGGCATACTCAACGTCGTTAAAACTCCCAGCGGGGACAGATACGATTTCTCTTCCGTTCGGGTGCTAAGAATGCTCGAAGAGGCCGTGGGATTGGTGTACGAAGATGGAGAAGACCTCGACGTACAGAGTCAAAAGGTCAATGAATTCACACAGTCAAAAAAGTGTTTGGACGTGCGTGGTCAGATGTGCCCCGTGCCAGAGATCATGACCAAAAAGGAACTGGAAAAACTTCAACCTGGAGAAACGTTGTTCGTGCTCTGCGATTATCCGCTCTCGGCAGAAAGGATCACGAGCTTCGCATTGAGAAACGGTTACAGGTTGAACGTTGAAAAGTTCGGGCCAGTCACGAAGATCTACATATCCCTGCCGGAAGACAGCCAGAAAGGTTCAACTTCTTCTGGGTGAATTGCCACAGTCTGATGGACTCAGCCGATACTGTAAGGGCATGAATCTGAAAAACCTCGTATCTTGGTGCCGTAGGTCTTCACAACTTTGATCCGACACACCGACGCTTTGTTGTTGAAGAGCAACATGCGTTGTCCTCGAAAGCCTGTATGATTTCCGTGTGATAAAATAAAAAGTGAGGATCTGAGCGATCTCACGCCTCGCAGTTATAGCCTCGCTTGTTTTTACACATTTGTGGGGGATAGGTTTGATCGAAAGTTTTATTTTCATATCACCGTGCACGGATGTCTTCATCGATAATCCAACCGAAAGACTCCACGGAGCCTTAATAAAGACGATAGCAAGCAAGTTCTCGATCGAAAAGATCCACGGACCGTCTCGCGATCGCTTCTCTTTATCTCTCATCTACGATCTTTCCCTCGCTTCAGTCAGGCACTTCAAGAAGGGTGAAACTTATTTCTTCAGGATCACCTCGATGTCTGATGACATTCACATTGGTTTCCTCAAGCAGCTCGCGCTCAACCCGAAATTGAAACTGCGGGATGTGGATTTCGAAGTGATCGAAGTTCGAACGGCCACGGAGTTCAACTTTGACGAATCGATTATGGACACAATTTATTTCATTTCACCAACGACTTTCAGGATTTCCAAAAATCAAAACCTCCCTTTGCCTGATCCGGAGAGAATCGCCAGGAATCTATCGAACCTGCTGGGGGTTGCTGTGGACTTACCGCCACTGAAAGAAGCGTGCATCAAGACCAAAGCGGTGAGCTTTGCGAAACACGTTGTTATAGGCTTCACAGGTTACGTGCGCTTCGACAAACCGCTCCGTGAACTTCATCTGTTCCACTTTGCAGGAATGGGTTATTCCACTGCCAGGGGCCTCGGTTCAGTCATTGTCAGGGGTGTGGTGCCGCTGGATGAAGAAGTTTCCAGACGGCACCAGAGGTTCATGAACCATGAAGCGAAGAGATGTAGAGAATAAGATCAACCGTATTTACAGGATCATGAGCAAATTGATGAAAGGTGCAAAAGTTCACACTCGGCAACTCGCCGAGGAGTTGAACGTGACGCTTCGCACGGTCGAAAGATACATCGAGGAGATGAAGATGGCGGGTATTCCCGTAGTTAATCGCCGTGGGGTTGTCGAGCTGCAGAAAGACTTCGTCGTGGACCATGACTATACACTGTCGCTCACAGCGAGGCAGAAGAAGATACTCTTGCTGATCGTGGAGTTGGCGAAGAAGTATTTTGGTACTCTCTACTTCGATGATTTGAAGGAAATAGAGCTGAAAATCCGCGACTCGCTACAGCTGGATAGCTTCTTCTGGAAATACGCAACGAGGGTCGATTATTATTACCTGCTGAACCCGAAGTCTGAATTCATAGATCGAAACACCGTCGAAGTCTTAGAGGAAGCGATGGAGCGTCGCTACGTCGTTTCTTTCAACTACAGACATCCAATACTTGGATGGAGGAACTACACTGTCGAACCGTACAGGTTCGTTTTCACCGACGAGCACTGGTATTTATTCTGCCGAGAAGTCTCGAGAAACTTCGAGCTACTTCTGCGTGTGTCGCGCATACATCCGCCAGTGCAGGCCACGGGTAAGACTTTTTCAATGCCCACGACTCACGAGATAGAATCTAAGCTTTCCAAGGTCTGGGGTACGCACTTCTCGAACAACAGCTATCAGATCGAGGTCTGGTTCTCGAAGAAGGTCGCAAACAAGGTGCGGGAAACCATAAGGCATCAAACCCAGCGTATTCGGGAGCTTGGGGACGGATCTCTGATCTATTCTGTGAACATTTGTGGATACAGAGAATTCATCTCGTGGGTTCTATCGTGGGGGGCGGAGGCCAAACTGCTGTCACCAGAGTGGATGAGGAAAAAAGTGATCGACGAGATAAACCGTATGAGAGCCATCTACGCTCAAGACGACAGACATTAGTCGTTTTTAGAACACCATTTTCAGGTCGATTATATTCCTCGTTGAAAATGGGGGGTGAACTGAAAGATGACGGAGCAAGATAGGGCAAGAATGGTTAGAGCCATCCTGAACGTAGAGAAATTCTACGGGTCTCAATATCACACAAGCGGGCCAAAGGCTGGAAGATCTTTTGCGGATCACTTCGTGAACGTGGCTCTTGTAAGCTATCAGTTGGCAAAACTGTGTGAGAGTCTGGGAATACTTCCGCCTGAGCACGTGAAGCTTTCGTTCTACGCTGGTTTGATCCACGACACCAACAAGATCCTCGAAAGCACCTTAAGGCAGAGTGCGGACCTGGAAAGTATAAGGCAAATTCTTGAAAGACTCGATGTCGGTGACGAGGACGTTCTCCGCGATGAGAGTCTGAAAATTCTGCAGGCTTGTGTCGGTCTTCATCAAGCGAGTGGACTCAGCGGGATGGAACTTCTTTTCAACAAGGGTGCTTTTGACGAAAAAGCAAAGATCCTGACGAGGATTGTCAAGTTCGCAGACAAGTTTGACAACTTCAAGGACGTCGATCTGTCAATCGATGATAGTTTGAAAGCATCGTGCGAAGCAGTCCTCGAAGAGCTGAGCGAATTGACAAATAAAAAATTTCAGTTCACACACCTGTTCTACTTCAAGCTCAGAGAGTACAGGGGGGCTCTGACCGAAATCATCTACGAAGTGATGAACAGGTTGCTGGAAGAAAAATTCGAAATGGTCGCCATCGCACGGTTTCCAAACGGAACCGTTTATCTGTCAAAACGCAGAGTGAATTTCGATGAACAGAGTTACAAACAGTTTGTTGACGAACTTTCGGATAGGATTCTCAACGATTCTCCCTTTGCGAACGCCGTTGCCGATGCGGCAGCGACCTTCTCGCCAACTGGTGTCAGATTCTCAGACAGCGCTTTTGAACTGGACTGGCGAAGTTTGTTGAGCAGAATTTTATCTGTATCGAGGAAATCCAAATACGAAGCGAGCGCAGTTTTCGTGGATGGCTTGAGAAAGCTGTTCGATAAGCTCAAAGAGGAACTGTCCGAAAAGAGTGAAGAATACACAAGAGCTCGTGCTGTGTTCAAGGAAATTGTGGGTGTCGATCCTGATGATCCTAATGACCTACCAAGGTCGGGGAAACTCGAGGCTGTCTATTCCGAAATATCCAAAAAGATTTCCATCGAGAACGACCAGCTGGATGAACTCGTGCAAAAGTTAATGTCGCTCGAAGGAGTGTACAGAGTTTTCCAGAGCAAACAAAAGAGTCCAACGCTCCAAGCGGTGATGAGAGAATACCTCGAATCGACGCTCGAGCTGAACGGTTTCTGGTTACCAAGATCCGAGATATTCAAAAATGCATTCGCACATTACGGAAAATACGAAACAACCTGCTCCGTGTGTGGAATGAGTGCAGAAAAGGGTCGCATAGTCGAGATCAGATCGGCGGAGGGCCCTGAGCTGAAAGTTCAGTATTTCACGAACAGGCTCACAGCCCACGCGGTGAAAGAACCTCGAAGGATGGTCTGTCAGTTCTGCAGATTACAGTTCCTGGCAACGAAGGCAAAGCTACCATTCAGCGGTGAAAAGGAAGTTCTGTTCATTTTGATTCCGTCCAACTTCTATCCCCAGGAGTTTCTCGAGATACTCAAGGCAAGCTACGATGAGCTTGAGAATGCGCCATCAAAAGGAAGGCGCTCGAAGATCCCGCAGAACATCATGAACCTCATCTACGGACCTGCTGGAACGTCCAGAAAGCTTCCGCACACCGTTTTCGGCAACATGACATACTTTTCTTTCACCTCCTCGGCGGCAGATAGCTGGCAAAAACTCGCCGCTCTCGCAGCCTTACACGCTGTCAGGATCGTTCGGAACCTGCCGGTCAGGGTACTCGTCACTACGGACGTGCTACTTTTACAGGATGACATCGAATTCAGTTCCGACGTGTACATCAAGGATTTGCCCGCGGTTGCACAGAAGATTCTGGAAAGTTCCTCAAGCAGGGATATGTGGGCTCAGTTCGCTGGATATCTCGATGACGGCAGGGTTCTTGAAAAATTCTTTGAATTTGTAAAACAGCCGTCGAACATCGATAGAGCCGCGCTGGTGGGCAGACTGTGGGGAGAAACGATCAGGAACGATGTCGCGTTCAATCTGTTCAAGATATTCGGGGGTGATGAAATGAGAGAGATCCAGGAGATGGCAAAACTTGCAAGAAGCTGGGCCCATCGGAGAACTGACAGCCCGAAGGTGAGTGATCATCAGTACCTGAAGCCCTTCACAGACGCTTTCTCGGCCGTGAGGAAATTCGATCCGAAGCTGGGCGAAGACGAAAAAGACCTCGAAGCTCTCCTGCTGGAATCCGTTTCAAGGTCCCTACCAGAAAACGCGGGCATTGATCAGGCAAAGGCGTTCGTTGACGAGTTTCTAAACTTTCTCAAAACTATCGGGAACGGTGATCTCTTGAAAGGCAGGGAGATACTTATCGCCGATTTTTCCAAGTACAAGAACGTGTTTCTGGGAAACATCAGGCTGATTTCGCTTGAGAGGAAAGCTCAAGGTGAAAAATCCGGTGAGGAGGGTGAGCCAGATGGTTCTGAAAAGTCCAGTATCTGAGAAGCTGAGAAGTTTCTTCGTCAAAGGCGAATTTCCAGTCAAACCAGAATCTCGCTTCGTCAGCATCGTCGTGTTGAGAAAATCAGAATCCGAACTCATTCTTCGAACCGATGAAGGCATCAGCAAAGAACTGACGTACATGGGATTCGCGGACAAAAACATCAAAACTCGAGTTGTGTTCTCCAAGAGGAAAGTCGTGGCACCGGAGAGGAGAACGGGAAGAGAGTTCTTAAGGTTTTACGGGCTGTTCGATGTGGACTGTTCGATCAACGGACAGATGTGCGGAAAGTGTGTGGATTGCCAGCTGTACGGTTTTGCCGCGGCCGAGAAAGGAGGCACGTCGAAAGGTAGCCTGAAATCGAGGGTCCTGTCCGACACAGCCTATTCCATTCTTCCGGCGTCGGAGATAACGGAGATTCTCACGATCAATGCTCTGAGCGAGTTGGGCACCATGACTGAAGTTACCGAGAAGGGATTGGAAATGCGAGAGAGCCTCGCGAGCGTGGAGTGCGTCAAACCTGAAACGCATTTTGTCGATGTAGAAACTCTCAGAGACGTTCGTGAAGAAGAGTTTGTCTACTGTTTAGGCAACATTCTGAGAACGACGAGGTACGGTGCGGTCACTTCGAGGATCGGTAAAGTGAAAAACGAAATAGTTGCGATCATAGGTTCCGACGCAGAGCTACTCAGCTCCCTGCAACTGACGAAGGCTGTTTGGGACAAACTTGATGCACCGGTGAAACAGCACCCACTGCCCCACGATAAAGTGAAGGAGGCACTTTTGGAATGCGTTGAGGAATCTTTAAAAGATGCACCGGCAACTGTGCAGATCTTGAAGGAACGGGAACTTGAAGATCTGCTCAAGGAAATACGTGAGATTTACGCAAATCCCGTAGAAAAGGGATTTGTTGATGCTCTAAAAAACTTAAAGAAACTTCCAATTGATGCCGAAGCGAGATGATCCACGATGTACCTTTACAGATGCGTTTTAACAACGCATGAGGAACTTTTCTTTGCCAGCAAGGAAGTTTCTTCGATGTTCGTGACGGTTCCTTTCATAGGAAACTACGCCCTGGCTTACGCGCTTGGCTTTGCCCAGCAAAGCTACGTGGGATTCGATACCCCTCGCTACCAGAAAGACTTGAGTGGTGTGAAAGCTTACGTGTTTCCCGCGAAATTCGTGAAGTACAACTGGACAACCACGAGTTTCAACTCGATAGGTGAAGGATTCTTCCTCAGTATGGAAGAAAACGTGGTGGTCGATGCAACCGTACTGCGAGAACATGCCGGGAAAAAACCGAGGCCGCGAAATTCTCCACAGCTCGGGCAGTTCAAGATGGTCGCACCGGAAAGTGTGGCGATCTTCTACGTTCTCACACCCGAGAAAATCGCGTTTCCCAAGTTCATACGGCTCGGCAAGCTGATGAGCAAATGCGAGCTGAGCGTTGAACTGCTGGAAGCAAAAGAGCGTGAAGGTGAATTTGTGTGCCAGCATCCCATAAATCCGATAGATTTGCCGAGCTCGTACGATCTACTCAGCTACGAGGTCATTTCCATGAAACCTGTTCCATTGATCGAAAACGTGAAAATGCGCGGTAGATACCTGGAGGTTCGAACGATCACCGATCAGAGCATAGAGCAAAATGTGTTTCTGCCAAGCCAGGTCTTTTATTTCGCATCGGGGAGTGGTTAGCACTGAAACAGTTGATGGGTTATTCGGTACCGGTACTGGAGGAAGATGGGAGAACGTGGGTAGACCATCAGGTCAGAACGTACAGGGAGCTGGAAAACAGCGACGTAGTCATAAACGTCTATCCAACGGGAACTGGTAAGACGCTGGCAGTGTTGAACGCCATCAGAAAGCTGAACATTGACAGAGTGCTCATCATCGCTCCAGTGAACGAATTGATAAACCAGTACGAAGCTACTGTGGAACGATTCGTGCAGGAACACAGGCTTGGGCACAGAGTCTTTCTTGTGACCTCGCAGAGCCTTGAGGAAATGGATAGTTCGTCACACTCACGTGCCCTTAGATCGATCCTCTCGGCAGAAAGAGCCATAGCCATCACGAACCCCGACATAGTCTTCTACGTTCTTCTTCAAAGGTACGGTGCGAGAGCAAGATCTGGAGATCTGCTGGTGAAGCTGTTCAAATTTCCTCAGCTTGTTGTATTTGATGAGTTTCACGTGTACGATCCTGGCAGATTGTTTTTCGCGTTCGCCTTGATCGCAACTTCCCGTTACTTTAACCTGAGGCAGAAGTACATCTTCATGACGGCGACACCGAGTAGATACGTGGACAACGCTTTTACCAAGCTGGGACTAAGGGTGAGCCGAATTGGGTTAGAAGAAAACAGTTCGCAAGATTTCAAACCGGCTGCTTCACCCGTGTACGTCGAGCTTGTGCGTGGTTCTGGGAAACTGGATGAACACATGGACCTGATCCTGCAGATCGTCAAAGAACACGCCGACAAAGACATTCTGATCGTGTCCGATTCGCTCTCTCGTCTCGCAAAACTCGCACACTATTTGAGAAGCAATGGGATCGAATTTGGAATGGTGACTGGTCCGATGTCGCGCGGAGAGAGGATCACGGCCCTGCGTAAAAGGCTGATACTCGCCACAACGACCATAGATGTCGGGTACGAAATCAGCAGGCCAGAAAAGGACCGTCAGGGATTAGACGTCGTTATTTTTGAAGCATCAACAGCTGAAGATATAGTTCAGAGACTCGGGCGTGTGGGCAGGGTGCTGGGTAAGAACCGCACGGACGTCCCTGCCTACGCGTACATGTTCGTTCCTGCGAGAATTTTCTCGGCTGTTCAGAAGATACTTGAGGAATCAAACGACAGGTTGGGGTTCGCCAGAAGTGTGCAGAGCAAGCTGTCTTTGTCCGTCGAGAACTTGAAAAGAGAGTATTTGGGACCTCAAGGATTGGTCCTGGCGTTCTACGAGGATTTCTTCACACTCCTCTTTCCGAAGGATTACAAAGATCTCTTAAGAGAGTATTTCCAGTTGCTCGAATCTCTGTTTGGCCTTGAAAGGAATTTTCTGAGTCGGCATTCGAGGAGGATCGAACTGGATTTTTACTACTTCGCAAAAAGTTTGTTGGATGAAGAATGTGAGAGTGCCGAACATGTTCTGGAAAGATCACCGCAGCTGCGTGAAAAGATCAGAACGACCTATCAGGACGATGAATTGTGTGGAGCATGTGCTGTGTACAGAAAATTTGTGGAAAAGCTCATCCTGAGTTTCAGAAGTGAGTTCACACAGAAGGTATACGTTGTTGATCCAAAAAAATTCTGCGGTACGGAGCGCTTCGTCTACGACAAATTCTTCGTGTTAACTCGATACAGGGTGAGAAAGCTGGGGAAAAGCGTTATACCCGTCGACATGAGAGGAATAGTCAACGAAGCGTACGAGCTTCTGGAACCTCTCGAAAAGCCGGAAAAGGTTCATTTGAGCATCGTGACCAGATCGGAAAAGAAATTCTTCATACCGACCAAGGTGGAGTCACAGATGTTCGACATGAAGGCTCTAGAACTCGACGGTCTACCTGTCTACCGTTTAAGTCCAGAGGAAGAAAGCGAATGCTTCTTCATGGATCTTGCTGTGAGAGAAGCCGAAATCAACGGATGGAAAGAGAAAGTTGTCATAGGAACCGACGCGATAAAAGCTGTCAGCTATCTTTCCGAGAAGCCCTGGGAATGTGACCTTTTTCCCCAGTGAGGCGATTTTATGGAAGAAATTCCGGTATCTGCCATAAATGCCTATCTATACTGTCCATACAGATGTTACATAGAATACGTGAAGGGTCAGTTCGTGACGAACGCACACGTTGAAGAAGGACGTTTCCTGTCCCAGAAGATCGAGAAAAAAGTGCAGACCAAGGATTACAAGAAAAAATCTCAGGTTTTTGTTCAATCACGAAGGTATGGTCTTTACGGGACCATAGATCAGACTGTTGTTAAGCAGGACAGGATTGTGATCGTCGAGACGAAAAAGGGTGCCGCAGATCGACCGTATGAAAACGATGTTCTGCAGCTGCTGGCTTACATGGTCTGCTGTTCGGAAAGTTTCGAGATCGAGCTCGAAAAAGTGAGTGGCAAATTGGTGTATCTCGGTTCTCAAAAGACTTTCGAAGTTCTTCCAAACGACGAGCTGCTGGGAAAGTTACGCTCTGTCGTTGAATCCATAAGAAGCCTTTCGAGTAATCCACCTAAGCCACAGTATTCTCGAAAAAGATGCGATCCATGTTCGTTGATCAACATATGCATGCCCGAAAAGAATCAAGGTGAAGGGAACGTGCAGCGAAAGATCATGCCGACCAACCAGCTGACACGGCCATTGTTTGTCTGCACACAGGGAGCCTACATAGGCAAAATGGGAGAAAGCGTGCAGGTAACCTACGCGGGAGAGGAACTGCTGAGGTTGCACAAGTCTCTCTTGAACGCGCTCTATCTGTTTGGGAACGTTCAGGTGTCAACGCATGCGTTGAAAATGCTTGCAGAATCCGAAATTCCCATAGTTTTCAGCGACACGGCAGGACGTTTTTCGTTCCTGTGCTTTTCGGGAAGCTCGAAGAACATCAACCTGAGACTCAAGCAGTATGAGACCAGACAGGATCCTGAAAAAAGATTGAAGATCGCAAAACAGATCGTACTTGGTAAGCTGAAGAATCAACTGTTCGTGCTGAGGAGAAAGTCTCTGATCGATGGTTCGAGGATGAAAAGATTTAAAGAGTTGCTGCAGAGTGTTGAGTCATGCCGAAGCATCGAGGAACTCATGGGTGTGGAAGGACTGTTCGCGAGTGAGTATTTTGACGCTTACTCCAAGGCCTTTGACGATTCCTGGAAATTCGTCAACAGGAACAAAAGACCCCCCACTGATCCCATAAACGCGTTGCTGAGCTTCGGGTACATGATGCTTCACGGCACGGTGCTCACAGCGGTGCTGGGTGTGGGCTTCGATCCCCTCATAGGCGTTCTTCACAATCATCATTACGGAAGATTTTCACTCGCGCTCGATTTGATGGAAGAGTTTCGTCCCATCCTTGTGGATCAGCTCGTGCTTTCTCTGGTGAATCTCGGGCACATCAAACTTTCAGATTTTGTTGAGAATCTGGAAGGTTCTTATACACTCACTGATAGGGGTCTCAAGAAATTTGTAGAGGCTTATAAAGAGAAACTTGAGACAAAGCACTATCACCCATTGTTGAAAATGTCAGTCGAATACGCCAGGATTATTGAGGCGCAAGCACGGGTCTTTGAAAAGTGCATACTTGGTGAGATCAGCACTTACATTCCTTTCACGGTGACAAAATGAACGATCACAGAGAGGCCTACATAGTTACGTACGACGTCTCACAGGACAAGCTACGAAACAAGGTTGAGAAGATCATGAAAGAGTACGGAGTGCGCGTGCAGTACAGTTGCTTCTACTGCCCTATTGAAAAGAAAATACTGCTGCAGATTTTGATGAGATTAGAAAAGATCATAGACAAAAAGACAGATTCTGTGATCGCCGTTCCACTCGAAAAGGATTGGGAAAAGTACGTGATAGGCACGCTGAGAAACGATCCAAATTTTGAGATTAAAAGGGTCGTCTGATTACGCAGACCTTCTTTTTCTGAAAGGCCGCCACCCTTCGCGGGCGGTCGTTGAGGCTTTCTAAAAGCCGATTTGAGAGGCACCGGTTTCTGATAGCTGTATTCTATCCAATGTAGTAGAAAGAATGTCTGCGAAAAAGTACTTCCGAAATCATCATAGGAAAATAATTTTTATCGCCCGGTGCCTCAAGACCAAATTCCGTAGAACGGAATTGAAAGTGTATAAGTGAAGCCAATAATGCTCCCATAGCGAAGCCTCAAGACCAAATTCCGTAGAACGGAATTGAAAGAAGCCATGGACTGGAACATACGATAACCGATTAGAAGCAATGCCTCAAGACCAAATTCCGTAGAACGGAATTGAAAGATAAGATCTTTTATTATTGACCATTCAGACATAGAATCACCGCCTCAAGACCAAATTCCGTAGAACGGAATTGAAAGTATTATCTAATTTAACAGGCAAAGGTGGGTAATCTAAGCCTCAAGACCAAATTCCGTAGAACGGAATTGAAAGTTTGGGGATGAGTGCAAATGATAGAACGGCTAGCCAAAGCCTCAAGACCAAATTCCGTAGAACGGAATTGAAAGTGGAAATCGAGGCAAAAAAAGAGCCTGTGCTGGTTGTGCCTCAAGACCAAATTCCGTAGAACGGAATTGAAAGTCAATAATCTTGGAGACGCGTACGATTGTGAGTGTGCCAGTGCCTCAAGACCAAATTCCGTAGAACGGAATTGAAAGGGTGTGAAAGCGACGCACATTGCGGCACTTGATCCGGGGCCTCAAGACCAAATTCCGTAGAACGGAATTGAAAGGCTCATAAAACGGGCGTTCATGTCTACACCGTTCGAGCAGTCTCAAAACCAAATTCCGTAGAACGGAATTGAAAGATATCGTGAACATCGCTCTTCCCAATGCTGTTGACGGCATTGCTGTCCTTATCATCCTGTGAGGAATTTGAACGAAACAGGTTTGGTCATCGCTCGCGTTTCTGGAAGTAGTCTCTATCGTCCTATAGAGAACTTGAAGACGAAAACCTGGCTGGTATAATTCATCAAATGGGGATACTGTTTGCATCAGTTCCTTATTTTTGTGTTGAATTCATTTCAACTGGAGCGAAGCTTATGAATGCGGAAGCTGTGGCGTTGGAAATTCAAGAGCCGTTGAAGAAATTGACCTACCTTGAGAAGATCCGCAACCGGTTGTATGTGGAGTACTACATTTCCAAGCGCAGTGGCGGTAAAAGAGAGATCTGCGTCTATCTGTGCGACTCCAAGGAAGCCCAAGCAAGGCTCAAAAATAAGCTTCGAACGTTGAAAAAGAACGATGCAGAGCTAGAAAAACTGGTCCGAGCAGCACAGGAATTGAAGACGGTGCACAGGAAGCTGAAAGAGCTGCTTGATCGAATTCCGTTGCCGGATTGCGTCTTTGGATTTAGAAAGAACGAAAGCATCGTGACCTGCGCGCGAAAGCATGTTGGCAAAAAGTATGTGATCTCTCTGGACATCAAGGACTTCTTCCCGTCTGTGACTTCGGATATGGTGCTTAGGCAACTGAAGAGAGAAGGCTTTGAAGACACCGGTGCATGGCTCATAGCAAGGCTTGTGGCGTTCAAGGGTGTGCTGCCGCAAGGTGCAATAACCAGCCCTGCGGCTTCGAATGTGGCATTCAAACCGTATGATGAGAAGCTTCAAAAGTACTTTGAAGAACGCGGGTTCGTGTACACAAGATACGCAGACGATGTCACTGTGAGCACGGATCAGGAAGTCACAGACGAAATGATTCAGCAGATCGTCGAAGAAACCAGCCAGATCATCGCGCCGTTCAAATGGAACGCGAAGAAGATCAAGATTTATGGCCCGAACGAGCCGCACTATGTGCTGGGCTTAATTGTCAATGCCAAGCCGAACGTACCGAAACAGAAACGAAGGCTCATAAGGGCGATGGTGCACAACTTTGTTCGAAAGCATGCACTTCCGCAGGGAGAAGATCCGATTCGGTACAAAAGAAAGCTGATGGGCAAACTCGCGTACTGCTTGTTCGTGAATCCACACATTGAAAGCCTATTGGAATTGTATGAGGAGCTTAGAAAATTCGACCCAAACAGAGTGAGCGAGTGGAAGTCTTTGTACGTCAGTGAGGAAGAAGGAGAATGACTGGATCTCCATGCTCAAAGAGGTTGGCGGTATGAGATAATAGAGTTGCGATACAAGCGTCATAGAGAGGATTGTGAGTTAACCAAGAACTAGCAGCGTTTTTGGTGGCAAAGGATAACTTCGATTGGAACATACCTTTAACCAAAAGGAGGTGGTTTTGAAAGTACGATCTATTGTCGTACCTGAGAGACAGGGAAGGCAAAAGCAGGAGAGATATAGGAAAGGAAGAGGATCTCGGCTCCGCAATGCATAAGGTGGGTACCCAGCTCCACGGGATCGAAACGCACCACAACAGTTTGCCAGCCACACATATACAGATCTCGTTCCCCATCCTTGTGAAATAGTTCTTCAAGTAGTGAGACTCAGCAAAGAACAGAAAAGATGAGGAAGAGAAAGGGAAAGGGAAAGAAGCCCTGGAAGGGTAATGTTAGTGGTACGACAGCACCTTCGGTGGTATAGAAGGTAAAGCACAAAAGGGCGAAACGCCCGTATGGCAAGTCTAAAGGGAAAACGTGGTAGCTGACGTAGCCAGTCTTTGTTAGTTGTGCAAATTTCGACGCAGTCTTGTTGCCAAGGAACGTAGCGAATGCGTGGGCGCTACGCCCACATAAGTTCGAACAAAAGGTGATGAGTAGTGCCGCGGTTTAAGGAACAACGTAAATTACCCAAAAATGGGTACTACATCTTTATTGGAGAACATCTTGATCGTAAGAGCTTGCTGTACATCTATCCGTCTCAGACGGAGAGTGTGTACGTAAACCGCGTTTGTGGAACCATCACGCCAGAAAACAAAGTTCACGGTGTGTGGAAAGACAAGCGATTCGAAGTCTTGCTGAAAGACGACAGCGAGTCACGATGGGAGCAAACCCAAGCCGCGTCTAACAAGTTCAAAATCGGTTTGATGCTCCTCGCAGGATATCTGATTCCAAAGCTCAACGCACCGATCGATGAAGCTGGTGTGATCATCAACAATAACAGTATCGTTAATAACAAGCGAGCTGAAATCTTCGCCTACGCGATCGCTCACGTTAAGTGTGCATTGGCGTTTGGAGGATTCAACAGACGAGCACGCAAGGCTGAGATTGGAAGACATGTAGAGATCGCGTTTGGTAAAGCGTTCAGACATGGAAACGACAAACTGCTTGTGGTCAAAGACGGTACTTGGATCTTGCGTGCAAACGGTAAGCTTGAGTTCACGGAGCTGATAACAATTTCAGACGCTATCGTGTTACCCGAACTATTTGGACAGTTTGCGGAGCTAAGTTAAGGCTCGCAGGAACTAATTGGCAGCGCCGTCAGGCGCTGTTTTTTTTGAAAGGTCAATCGTTCTTACGATCCTGTGAGGAATTTGAACTCGCAAGTATCGAACGCCGACCCAGACGTTCTTTTCGGGTCCTTATCATCCTGTGAGGAATTCGAACGATGGCGAGTGATGTGTGCACCTGTCGTGAAAACTGACGCTCGGGGCTAAATTCAGTAAACAAAGTTGAAAGGAACACCGTTGGATCCTTCAACTCAATCGACAGCTTGATGAGGATGATCGCTTCTTCTGCAAACGGTGCGGTGATTCAGTTCTTGAGTTCGGTTTGTCGAAGCTGGAACGATGATGATTTCTTTTTGATCTTGATCTTTGCCGGCATAACCTGCACTTGGCAAAAATCCTTCTGAAAACCGGCCATGGCTGCGAATCATACTTAGTTGATGCATCGGGGGAGGTCAAACGTGGATTTGTCAGCCTCTCACTCTGTCAAGGTCGGCGCGCATGAAGAGGAGTAGATAATAAACCGGTTCGTCGCGGCCTTCAACGTAGATCCAGCGGGACATCTTCAAAAATTCTTCGGCGTCGATCAGATCCTGCACGTGTTCCGCTTCCTGCCGGGTGCATGGTTCTATGACCTGCTCGATTCGGGAGATCTTTGCGTCTTTCAGACTGTTGAAGAACAGTTTGGCGAGGGATTTTGTGAGATCTTCGTTTTCGAACGATTTTGAAACCTCAGGATGAAAGTAAGATTCTTCCACCACGATGGGGACTTCGTCGACGTACCTCAGCCGCTTGACCAAGAAGCATTCCTGAACGTTTTTCCATCTCGCCGCTCGAGACAGCTTCTCATCGAGTTTCACGTATCCTTTTTTTAGCAGAATGTTCTTGCTCACGAAGCCGAAGGTTTCGAGCGCGTAGGAGAGGCTTATCAGCGGTTCGAAGCTGAACGTGGGTCTGAACTTTCTCACGAACGTTCCAACGCCGTGGCGTTTCACCAGGAAACCTTCGGCGACCAAGGTGTCTATGGCGGCCCTGACGGTCGCCCTGCTCACGCCGTAGAGCTCCATGAGCTCGAACTCGGGTGGGATCTTTTCGTTGTCCTTCCACTCGCCCTTCAGTATTTTTTCCTTCAACTTTTCTGCAAGCTGTGCGTAGAGTGGCACCGCACTGCTCTTGTCGAGCAAGGCCTTTCACCTGGTTTCATTTTACCATGTGGGTTTCTTCCAGATCCAGCGCGAGCGTGCCACCGGGGTTCATGATGTTGTTCGGATCGAAGTGGCGTTTCAGAGCTTTAAACACTTCGAGCTGGTTTTTACCTATGCACTTTTCGAGCCAGGGTGCGAAGAGTTTCCCAACGCCGTGGTGGTGGCTCAGCGATGCGCCGCTTTCGACGATCTTGTCTATGATCTTTGCCTGGTAATCGACGAACTCCTGAACACTTTCGAACTTGCCTATGAAGATGAAGTACAGATTCGTGCCCTGCGGATAGAAATGGGAGCAGTGGCTCATCACGATCGTTCTCGGTCTGGATTTGCACACCTCCCTGACCGTTCGCCAGACGTGTTCGACCTGGTCCCACGCCACGGCGCATTCGAGCGTGTCGATCAGTATGCCGAAATCGTTCAGATCGTCCCTCAGGTACGGATCGGTGAACCTGCCCTTCTCCCACGCCTTCGCGACGTAGCCTGTGGTGTAGATCGCACCGTAAGATTTCGCGATCTTCTTTATGTTGCTCTTGACGTTCTTCGCAAAATTCTTTTCGCCCTGTGCCACGCCGAGCAGGAGACATCTTTCCATGGGTCTGTAGCCCATCGAGGTCACGAACTTGTCTATGACGGTACCTTCGACTCCGTAGAGTTTGAACGCGATGTGCGTCTCTTCCGGATCTGAGAGCCTCATGATCGCAGGAAAACCAAAGTTCGACTGCATGATCTCTCTGCACGCTTCGATGGCGCTGTGGAAGTCTTTGAAGACGAAGCTGAACCTCTGATCGTTCTGAGGCATGTATCTGAAGATCTTCAGCGTGACGGACACGAGAACTCCGAAAGCTCCCTCACTGCCTATCATGATCTGGTCGATGGAAGGTCCGATCGCCGCGCGCGGATACTCTTTTGTCTTTATCTCCCCGACGGGTGTGACGTATTCCTGGCAGACCACCAGATCCTCTATCTTGCCGTAATAGGTGGAGTTTTGACCAGCCCCGCGCGTCACGACCCAGCCACCAACGGTGGAGTATTCGAAGGACTGTGGCAGGTGGCCGCACGTGTAGCGATGTTTGGCTCCAAAGTACTCCGGTGCCCTGTTCAGCTTTTCTTCGAGCGCAGGGCCGTAGATGCCAGGCTCGACGGTGACGGTGCAGTTGGTTTCGTTGAGCTTCAGTATCCTGTTCATGTGTTTTGTCAAATCCAGGCTCACGCCGCCTCTGACGCACTCTGTTCCCCTCGTCACGCCGGAACCTCCACCGCGTGGGTAGATCGCTATTCTGTTGGCGTTGCAGTACTTAACGATCTCCACAACGTCCTGTTTGTTCCGCGGGTAGATCACAAGATCCGGAACGTTTTCGATGATCTTGTGTCTGAGTCTGAGCACGTCGTACTGAGTCTTTCCGTAGCTCGCTTTGATCCTGCTGTAACTGTCCAGCGCGACGTTCTCCGGCCCGACGATCTTCTGGAAGGCTTCTACGTGCTTCGGTTCGAGCCTGATGGGCAACTCCACATCGACGGTTTCGAAACCTGTATTTTTGGGTGAGGCGAAGTCTTCGTCTGAAAGTTGTAAGGCTTCTCTCATGAGCTTGCACAGCCTCTCGTTCGGGTGTTTGAAGTACTTCGGATCGCCCCATCTGAAGATCGATCTGTAGCTCCTTTCGGGTGCGACTTCCTCTATCCACTTTGGACAGCTCACGGTTCTCACCTCACATCTCTGGATAGTTCGTTATTCTCTGCATGGCTCTGTAGAGTGGTCTGAGGCGGGGATAGAGCTTTTTGTACACGCTCTCGTAGAGTTTTTGATAGAGTGAAGATCTCTCAGGGTCCGGAACGCATTCGTGAGTGTATCTGACCATCTTCTTTGTTGCCTGCTCGAAGTCTTTGTAAAAACCGAGCGCGTGGAAACAGACGATTGCGGCGCCCAGACCCGCGGCTTCGTACACGTGCGTTCGGAGCACTTTTTTGTTCATGACATCGCTCAGGATCTGACAGACCAACTTCGACCTCGAACCACCGCCCGTGGCGACCACGGCTTTGATGGGTACTTTCGAAACTCTTTCGATCTTTTGTGCGGCATCCTTCAGTGCATACGCGAGCCCTTCGATGATCGCTCTGTACAGATAAGCTCTGTTGTGCACATCTCCGAATCCGACGATTGCCCCGCGTGCTTCAGGTTGTTTCAATCCCGCACCCCAGTACGGTTGAAGCACCAGCCCGAAACTGCCAGGCTGAGTCTGCAAGAGGAGCTCTTCGAGCACTTCTTCTGCAGACACGTTCCTTTCCTTTGCGATCTGGCATTCCGGTGCGGCGAACTGTTCTTTGAACCATGTCACCATCCAAAAGCCTCTGAATATTTCAACCTCGGGATTGAACTTGCCGGGGATCACGGCAGGGTAAGACGGCATGAACTTGATTGGTTCGAGGTATTTGCTGCTGGTTATCTGGAGCGTGAGCGTCGTGCCCAGGCTGGCGCACGCCATCGATTCATCGACGCAGCCAGCCGCGAGAGTTTCGCAACCTTTGTCTGAACCGGACGCGACCACGGGCGTTCCTTGCCTCAGGCCAGTGAGCTCCGCTGCCGTGTTTGTTAAACCGCCGATGATCGTGCCCGGTGCCACGAGCTCTGGCAATTTGTCTTTCTCGATGGGAAAAAGGTAAAAATGAAAGTCTGATTTGGGATCTGCCCAGGTTTGTTTTTTGTAGTTGAACGGGATGTGGCCTATCTGGCTTGCGACGGAATCGACGAACTTTCCAGAAAGTAAGTAATTGAACCAGCCCGAAAGGAGCAAAAACTTGTGGGTGTTTTTCCAGATCTCCGGCTCGTTCTGTCTGACCCAGTTCGCCTTGCACTTTTTGGCAGATACGATCGCCGCTTTTTCCATTCCGACGAGTTTGAAACCGATTTTGAAGTGCAGAGGAAGCTTGAGATCATATTCGGCCATTCTCTGATCGAGCCACAGGATGGCAGGTCTGAGGGATTTTCCGTTTTTATCAAGAAAAACGCACGTATCGCGCTGGCTCGTCACACTGATGGCGAGAACGTCTTTGACTTTGATCTTGCCTTTCTCCAGCAGGATCCTGCAGGCTTTCGCGAGTGAAGATTCGTAGACGCTGAGATCCTGTTCCGCCCAGCCAGGCCTGGGTGAGACGTAAGCTTGAGGATATTCCACCTTGCACATGTCGATGAGGTTTCCGTTTTCGTCGAACGCCAGCGCTTTCAAACTCTGCGTACCGCAGTCAATACTTAGCACGATCGACATTCACTCTCCCCCCAACAAGATTGTACGAGCTTGAGGTGGCTATGAGATTGGCGTTCGTGTTTTCGATGTTCTCCACGATGATCTCCCCACGGTGTACAGGTTTGTCCAGCGTGAGCTGTTTTATTCTTTCCATCACCTTTTCGAAAGATTCGAGCGGAATTTCTCTGTCTGTGCGAACCGGCAGAAGAGGTTTGAGAGGATCTTTTGTCAGGACGGTCGAGCAGAGAACTCTCTTTGGATTGACAAGGTCTTGCTTTGCAAACTCGAGTCCCCTTTCGCAACCGTGACCTTTGAAAAGTGGATTGGAAGGATCGCCGTAAACTTCGATCTCACAGCCTTTCGGGCACACGATGCACACCAAGCTCTTGAAAGGTTGTTCTTCCAAAGTGAGGGCGCTCTCGATCGAAAGCTTGAGCGGTGCTTCGTCGAGTTGAGCGGCAACGTCGATGAATTCTATCTGCTGGGGTCGTAAGGTTTTGAACTTCTTCGAAGCGAGGATGCGTCCAGATTGAAGAACGTACAGCTCGGCGTTGGAAACTTTGCTTTTCACTCTGAAATAGATGCGGACCTTTCCCGAGTGAGGAAGACTGAGCAGTTGCGGCACGCAGTAGCTGAGTGAGGGATCGAGTTCGATCTGCATTCTCTTTCGAACCTTCAGATTGCCCTTGGCGTACTCGCTGGCGCATCTTCCCGCCTCGAAACCCGTCCATGTGACGTAATCGACGAGATCGTGCACGTGCAGAGAGTTGCCGCAGCTGAACACACCCTCCACGGTTCCCATCGTGTGCTGGTCCACGATGGGTCCACCGGTTCTCGGATCGAGTTCGAGAGAAAGTTTCTCCGCAATCTCGTTTTCTGGGATCAAACCCACGGCGAGGAGCAGTCCGTCGCAGGCGATCTGTTTCTCGGTGCCGGGAACGAACGAGAACTTCTCGTCGACTTTCACCACTTCGACCTTCTCAACCCGCCCGTTTCCAAAGACTCTGCTCACGGTGTGGGAGAGAAAGAGGGGAATGTTGAAATCGTTCAAACACTGAGAGACGTTCCTCAGAAGGCCAGAAACTTCAGACTTGATCTCGTAAACTCCGAGCACCTTCGCTCCTTCCAAGGTCAATCTTCGCGCCATGATCAGACCGACATCCCCGCTGCCCAAAACGACGCAGCGTTTGAACGGTAGAAGTCCCATAAGGTTCACGAACTTCTGTGCGGTGCCCGCCGTCATGATGCCAGCGGGTCTGTCTCCGTGGATGAAGACTTGTCTGGAAGTTCTTTCTCTGCAACCTGTCGCGAGCACGATGGATTTCGATTCGATCGTGAAGATACCCCGCGCGTTTTGAACGAGAAGTTCGAAGAATTTCTCCTTGCGCCGAACTTCGAGTAGGAAGGTGCTCAACAGAATTTCCACGTTGGTCTTCAACAGTTCTTCGACGAAGATTTCCGCGTACTCCGGGCCGGTGAGCCTTTTTCTGAAGTGCAGGATTCCAAAACCGTCGTGGATGCACTGTTTGAGTATGCCTCCAAGTTCCGGTTCCCTCTCGATGAGCACCACGGTTGATTTGTTCTTGTTCGCCGAGATCGCGGCGGCGAGTCCAGCCGGTCCACCCCCTATCACCGCAACGTCATAGATCATGCTCGATACCTCCCGGCCTGGTCCTGGTCACGAACAGTTCTGATCCTGGGCCTTTCTTGGTGATCGAAAGTGGGTCTGTGAACTGCTGGAGTATCTCGACTAAGAAGGGTGTGCAGAAGCCACCTTGGCATCTGCCCATGCCGCAACGTGTGCGCCACTTTATGCCATCCAACGTGGTGGGGGGTATCTCACCGTTCAGCGCCTGCAGCACTTCGCCTTTGGTCACAGTTTCGCACCTGCAGATCACGATGCCGTAAGCAGGATTTTTCTCTATGATCTTCTGCTTTTCTTGTAGAGAAAGTTTTTTGAAGTCTGGCTCCTTCCTTCTGACAGGACAGAATCTTTCGTTGGGTACGATCTTCATTTCTGTCTTCAATTTCTCGATGCACATGCTGGCTACGTCTATAGCGATGGCGGGGGCGCTGGTTAAACCTGGAGACTGGATACCCGCAGCATGCACCAAGTTCTTGATCCTCTTTGAGGGTTCCACGATGAAGTCTTCCTCGTACGTTGCCGCCCTCGTTCCAGCGAAGTAATTGATGACATCGTTCTTGGAGAGTCCCTCTATTGCGGCGTGTTTTTTGAACAGTTCTTCCAGAGCTTCGAGGCTTGTGCTGTAATCTTCCCTCTGTGGAACTTCGATCGCGGTGGGGCCAAGCAGTAGATTTCCGTGCACGGTGGGAATGAGTCCACCACCTTTGGTGACAGAACCGATGTTTCTGAGCGAGATTTTGGAGATCGTCATGCGGCACAGATGGGATTTCTTTTTGTCTATTATCGCCATCTCACCCTTGCGCGGGTGGATGGTGAAGAACTCGTCGTTCGCGAGCGCCGCCACGTGATCTGCCCAGACGCCCGCCGCGTTCACCACGAGTCTTGGAAGGATCGTACCTCTGTTCGTCACGACGGCTCCTATCCTTTCGTCTTCGATCACGAACGATTCGACGAAGGTGTTGAAGGAAAACCTCGCACCGTTTTGAACAGCGTTCTCGGCGAAGGCGAGCGTCATCTGGAAGGGATCCACCACTCCAGCTTCCCACACCACGTAGGCCCAGGCGAAGTGTCTCTTCAGGTGCGGTTCTATCCTCAAAAGCTTCGATGCGCTCATGAACTGCGTTTCTCTGACTTGGTTCTTGTGTTCTCTGAACTTGATGAAAGGTAACAAAAGAGCGTATGCGACGCTGGGAAAGAGCATCGCCAGACCGTTCTTCTTGTATGGAAAATCGAGTTCGCGCGAGAGCTGTTCGATCAGATCCAGTCCCTTCCTGTTGTAGTAGGCCTTCTTGCTTTTTGGGTGCGGTGCGATGGGTGGGTGCATCATGCCAGCGTTGTGGGAACTTTGGTGGCACGCGACGTCTGATTCTTTGTCCACGACGAGGATGTTGAGTTTCCATCTGCTGAGCTCCCGTGCGATCGCACAGCCCACCACACCCGCACCGATGATCAGCACGTCCACCCTTGTTCCGTGAAGGCTTTGATCACGAACGCTGGGAACCTTCGGGCCGGCGATCCTCACGCCCTCACACTCGATCTTGTTCACAACGCCCCTGAAGCCGAACTTCGTGGCTTCCTTGCCTATGCTCACGACCTTGTCCCAGCTGTCCACCTTGCCGTAGAGAAAGAGGGCGTCGTTCTTCTCTTCACAGTGGATGGGTGTGGAAAACTTCTTTGAAAGGTACTGCTCGATGTTTTTCACGCGTCGATGCCCCCTGAGATACTGTTGTCCGTACATCCGTATGATAGCATGTCATGGCGTCGTGGTCAAACAGTGAAAGAACGCGCAACAGGACGTGACGGTGAGATACAAAGTGGAAGAGTGGGTAGAATGAGTGAAAACGAACGCTCATTTGAAACGATGTACTTTCGCAGCGAAATGGGTGAGAAAGTGGTTTTGCGTGGGAACATCTTCCGCAATCAATACTGAGCACGATTGACACTCACTTTCCCACAACAAGATCGTATGAGCTTGAAGTAGCGATAATGTTGGCGTTCGTGTTTTCGATGTTCTCCACGATGAGCTGACCTTCTTTTTGAAACTTTTTTCTGATAACTAAAGTGGGATCACCTCCTTAATTTTTGAAGTAAACGAGGATGAACATATTGTTGTAGGCCCAAGATAACTTCTGTTTTTTCACAATAATGATGGGGCATAGTTTCAGTTTAATCAGATTCCCAGTTCTGTCACTCTTTTCCTTGTTTACTGAGGCAGTTCGGCTCGTGCAATCAACCACAGTATTTCTCACGGGTAACCAGATTCAGACCAAAAATGATTACCACTCATTGATATCTACACGTTGGTACTTACTAAGCCTCTTGCAAATTTGCACAAGCTGATGAGTCGTAATGCAGCAATGGTGAAAACTGTCACAATATAATTATCAACGGCCACTTGGAAGATTTCTCCTCATGGAGGTGAATGTATTGTCTGGTGAAGTTAGATTAACTGCCTTTGATGTAGTTGTGATCGGTGGTGGTATTTCTGGCGTGTGTGCTGCCGTGGCTGCAGCACGTCAAGGAGCAACTGTTTTGCTTATTGAAAAGAGTATGAATCTTGGCGGGGTATTAACTGATTCTTTGGTCGGACCAATGATGACTTTTCACTCACCGCAAAGACAAGTTTCTAAGGGTATTCTCCAGGAGATCGTGGATAGGCTGATCACTATTCGGGGTTCTTGTGGGCACGTTAAAGATCCAACAGGTTTTGTCGAAACCATAACACCCTTTGTTCATGAAAAACTAAAAGCAGTACTGTTTGATATCGTGAATGAATCTGGTGTCACCTATTTTCTGGGGGCACCGGTTGCTAATGTTGTTGTTGAGGATGGGTTTGTTCGCAGTGTAACTGTCCCTTACGGAGTAAAACAATATAGCTTTGAAGGAAAAGTATTTGTTGACGCAACAGGCGACGGTTCCCTCTCAATAAAATCGGGTGCTGCGTACTGGGTAGGTGACGAATTAACGAAGGAATGCCAGCCTATGAGTTTGATTTTAAGGGTATCTGGAGTTGATAAGCAGGAAATAATAGCATACATAAAAGAACATCCAGAAGATTTTCAATTGCGTGATGAACCGTCGAAAATTGATTTCTCATATCTTGCTGTTTCTGGATTTTACACAAGGGCGAAATTGTTTCACAAATACAACCTTTCTTTCAAGAGAGACAGAATACTCTTTTTCCAGGTACCATTTCAGGAAGATGAGTTCCTCATAAACACAAACCGTTATCCTGGTTATGCATCAAACCCAGAAGAGCTAACTAGAGCACAAGCACTTGCTCTGTCGGAGATTTGGCGTTTTATGGAGTTCCTGAGGAGAGAAGTGCCAGGATTCAGAAATGCTGAGCTAGTTCAAACAGGAAGTATAGGAGTCAGGGAGACCAATCACGTTGCTGCTGACTATACTCTGCGCCTTGAAGATATCACATCAGCTAAGAAGTTCGAGAAACCAATAGCAATTGGTGCATATCCGATAGATGTTCATCAAAGTACATGTGGTGGACTTAAAATCATAAAAATACCATATCCCGGTGAGTACGAAATTCCATTGGAGACACTCTTACCAAAACAACTGAAAAATGTTGTATTGGCAGGTAGGAACGCTAGCGCAAGTCATCTAGCTTATGCGGCAACCCGTGTCAGCGCTGTAGCCGGAGCCATTGGGATGGCTGCGGGTATTTGTGCTGCACTAGCTACTAAGGTGGATGGTGATATCAGAAAAGTTGATTATTTACGCCTCCGCAAGAGGATAATTGAAATGGGGGGAGTGTTATGAAAATTGCAGTTCTTCCCATGGACAACCGACCCCCAAACTACGATTTTCTCATCGATTTTGCAACCATGTATGACGTAGACATTCTCCTGCCACCAGCTGGAAAACTTGGCTACTATAAGATACCAGGAGATGTGGATTGGTTGCATGATTGGCTTTTGAATCAAGAAGCCGAAGCGTTTTTGATTTCTACAGAAATGTTGTGCTACGGAGGCCTGGTTGCGTCCAGAGAAGCTGATACTTCCCTAGACCAAGCAATAAGAAGGTTGGAAACATTGAAAGCCTTGAGAAAAGAAAATCCGCAGGCGTTAATCTTTGCTTCTTCTATTGTGCGTAGAGCTTCAATTACAGTGAATTCAGCAGAAACAGAGAACAAGTGGAAGGCGCTCACAGAATACTTGAAGTCCGCCACCGAGAACTGCCAAGTCCAAATGAGCGACTTTGACGATGAGTATTTGAAATACTACCGACAACTTCGAAGTAGAAATCACGAAATTAACAAACTATGCGTAGACTTCGTAGCAACCGGCGTAGTGGATACCCTCGTCCTGGCTGTTGAAGATACTTTTCCGCACGGACCTCATGAGCCGGAGGTAGACGTCTTGAAGGCAAAGGTGATTCATTTAGGTCTTCAAGGTAAAGTTTACATACACAATGGGGCAGATGAAGTAATGCAAGAGCTGCTCGTAAGAGTCTTTAATCAAAGGGACGTGGAACTTCATTTTGATTCAGGTGAAACAGTGATGCGAATTATGGAGTTTGAACATCAACCATTTGTGAAGAATCTACTGTCTCATGTCTCTCTTACTGGCTTTTCTGTCCGCCCTGACTCGAATACAGCGATATTGATAATTGGCTCTAACTTGGAAAAGGGTTTACATACACTTGAAAAATTGGTCGAGGAAGGTAAAGAAATATATCTGCTCGATCTCTTCCACCCCAACGGCGCTGACGAACATCTTGTGCACGAACTTCTCAGCATGATTAGAAACAGCCCGGCGATTTTTCTGAAAGGTTTTTCTGCTTGGAATACCGCATCCAATCGCCTGGGGACTCTGTTGGCAGAAGCAGCGTGGAAGTCTACTAAGGATGAACTACGACTATTGAAATTCATGCTTGAAAGATTCGTAGATGATTACCTTTATCAATCGGTATACAGACGTAAGCTCGAAGATATGCTAAATTCCTATGGTAAAGACAAGTATAATATTGGTCCCAATTCGGATATCATGAGGGTTTTCACTTCTGAGTTTACTATAGAATCGAATAACCTTCTGAATAATTTTGCTGGCAGGATTTTTCGAGCTAACAATAAGACCTGGTTGTTGAAATCCGCTTCTCTCAACTATTTCGCACTACCATGGAATAGAACCTTTGAGTGTAAAGTTAGTGTTCAAATTGAGACTGAGGAACTCTGATATGTCGATTATCGAGATTCCCATGTGTTGCACAATTTGCACAAGTGTACACTTCGCTTTCCTTGACCGTCTGTAACCAGCAAGTTAAAATGCAAGTTGGGGAGGTTCACTTGTTGCGAACACGCAGGGTAACTTCCGTAACGCTGAGAGACATTGCATCTTCAGTTGGAGTTTCAGTGTCTACTGTCTCGAGAGCTTTAAGTAATAATCCAAGAATCAGCGAACATACCAGGAACACTGTAATACTTATGGCAAAAAAGCTCGGATATACCTTGAACGAACGCAAGTATCTAAGAACAATAGCTCTTGTTATAATCAACCCCCACAAAGGATCAATCGAGTCAGATGAATTCTTCAATTCAGTCCAAAAAGGAATTACTGACATGTCAACAAACAGTGGAGTACCATGTCTAGTTAACATAGTTCAACCCGAGAATCCTGCTAGTTTCAACGTTCCAACAGAAATCATCGATGGAATTATCATTGGTGGTATACCGATGCCATCCTTCGTCAAAAGATTCCTGCAGAGTACTAATCTTCCTACAGTGATGGTCGGTAAATACCAGGATCTGGAGCACCTGCCGTCAGTTAATAATGATAATGTCAGAGGTGGTTATCTCGCTGGATTGGAAATCATCCACCACGGTTATAGGAATGTTGTGATACTATCGGGCCCTCTCAAAATATGCACTTTTGCCGATCGAGTTGAAGGGGCAATGAGCGCTTTCAGACGAAATAATCTTTCAATAGACAAGGTTCGGGTAATTGAATGCAACGATTTTGATGAAAAAAGTGGCAGACAGGCAGTACTTGCTCAGAAGGAGTATTTTAGAACAAACGCAGGCACAGCGATTTTTGCTACCACCGATTGGTTAGCTAAAGGAGCGCTTGATGCATTGAAAACAATGAGAATAGCTGTTCCGCAACAAGTAGGAGTAATAGGATTTGGAGGACTTCGAATGTGTCATTACACCACGCCTCCTTTGACAAGTGTAAAGTTAAATCCTTATCTGATCGGTAAAATCGCTTTTACTATGCTTTCGGAACTGATTGCGGGCAGCCAAGAAAGTGGGGGTACCGTTTTTGTGGAACCAACTATTTTGAGGGGAGGCACACTGTGTCAGCAGTGATCAGTGATTTTAGATTGTTACTCAACAGCAAGAGACATATTCTAATAGTGAGCTTACCGGACAACAATCTGGAGTTTGCTCGAGCAGCTATTGAAGCTGGTGCAGATGCTGTTAAGCTACATGTGAATGTAACTCACAAAGGTACAGGAAGGGCATTTCCAGGTTGGCCTGCTGCCAGAAGAAACATTGAAAGAATATGCGAGTTAGGTATATGTGTTGGTATTGTCCCCGGTGATGAAAATGGTTTTGCAGCCGAGGAGCATTTATTGGAGATGCAAGAGATGGGGATTTCCTTTATCGATTTTTTTATTAATGATGCTCCAACCTATGTGTTGAACACAAGACTAGCAAAAATGGTTGCTTTGAGCGATTTCTCTCAGGCTCTTTATGTTCAGGCTGTTCAAAACTTTGGTGCTAACGCTCTTGAGCTTTCCATAGTGCCCAAAGAACATTACGGCGAACGGCTCACGTTATGGGATCTGACACGTTACTCCTATGCTGCTAAGAATAGTCCTATTCCATGCTTTGTGCCAAGTGAAAAGAAAATACACCCGGATGAAGTCACATCTGTGCTGGCCTGTGGGATTAAAGGTCTAATCATAGGTTCGATCGTTACAGGTAATTCTTTGAAGGAGTTTGTTCGAGCTGTTCAGGCGTTTCGGCGGCACATGGACAGCTTTTAAACCCATGAGGAGGTGAAAGAATGTAATGAGAAGCACCATCAAGCGTTATTAAAGTGTGCGGACAGCTTTAGGCCTGTGGGGAGGTGAAAGTATGTACGTGTGGCGAAAATTTCTTGTAGTATTGGTTATGACTCTCATGGCTGTAAGTATTTTCTCTAAGAGCACGGTTTTAGTTTGGTTTGCAGGTACGGATAAAGCATTGACCGATTGTGTCGACAAACTAGTCAAAGAGTTTGAAAAACGGAATCCTGATATTGACGTTGAGGTGGAGTTTGTTCCATGGGGAGAGCTTTCAGTCAAGTTGGCAACATCTTTTGCAGGAGGTATAGGACCTGATATATTCATGCATGGTCAGGCAGCAGTAGCCGGATTTGTAGAAAATGGTGTTTTGATGCCCTTAGATGACTACGTTGAGGCACTTGAAGACATCGGAGACTTTGGTGAAGTAATAGAAGCAGGCCGCTACAAGGGTCATCTCTACTTTGTGCCTGTGTATGGTTCGGGAAGACTCTTAGCTTACAGGAGTGATCTGTTCGAAAGAGCGGGGCTCGATCCGTCTAAACCGCCGTCAACTTGGGAACAGCTTAGAGAATACGCGATCAAATTGACTGAATGGGAAGGCAGCAGAATAAGGGTTGCCGGTATAGATTTGGAGGTACCCAGCCAACAAGTCTGGGGCATCTTTTTAATATCAAATGGTGGAGAATTCTTCAACGAGGAGTTTGAACCAGTTTTTAATTCTCCACAGGGTGTTGAAGCTCTAGAATACTTCACTGAACTTGTGCGCAAATATAAGGTATATCCAGAGGCTGGCCTTCCAAAAGTTGCAAATCTTGATCCAATTGTTGTTGGCACGGCTGCTATGGCATTCGTCACCGCCGAGACTATGGCAGCGGCGAAGAAATATGCACCAGACGTTTATGAAAAGATCAAGCTAAGTTTTCCCCCTGCGAGAATCAAAAAAGCGACGTTCTATTCATTTGGCGGATTTATGGTATCCAGATTCACAAAGAATCGAGAAGCAACCATCAAGGTTCTTTCTTACTTAACCTCGAAGTCTTCCATAACTGAAATTAGCTACGTTTTAGGTGGCATTCCCTCAAGAAAATCAGCTGTTAATGACCCAAGATTTGGCTCCGATCCCGTTATATCCCTGTTCATTGAAGGAATGAAATATGCTTTCTGGAATCCCAACGTGCCATTTTGGACGAGGGCAAGGGACATACTTAGCCGGTACATAGAAATGGCTGTGAGAGGCATCGTGACACCCAAAGAAGCATTAGACAAAGCCGTGGAAGAAATTAGAAAATTAAAGTAACAATTTTGAGGCAGATGCTTCGCGGCATCTGCCTTTTTCTCTGGGAGGACGTTATCCGTTGAAAACGGCTACCTCCACAAGCAGAATGTACAGAAAAATTGCAAGAACAGCTCTAATTTTTATTTTTCCGGTTGTTATTTACAACATTGTTTTTAGAATTTACCCGATCATTTATTCCTTGTATTTGAGCTTCACAAAGTTCTCAGGCCTTGGAACACCGAAGTTTGTTGGTATAGAAAACTTTCAACGCTTGTTTGCGGACAAAGAATTCTGGCTTTCTACGCTCAGAACTTTGCAGTTCTCTGCGGAAGTCTTACCAACAAACATGTTGCTTTCGCTTTTACTAGCGTTACTAATCAATAGGAAAATGGTTGGTATCAGCCTGGTAAGATCTATCTGCTATCTTCCGGTTATAACTCCAATGGTTGCTGCGAGTGTCATCTGGACATGGATTTACGACCCAAATGTTGGTATACTCAACTTTGTCTTAAATTTGTTTGGAATAGGACCAGTGAATTTCCTTGGAAATATGTCAACTGCACTACATTCGATTGTCGTGATGAGAGTATGGCGGGGTGTTGGCTGGAATATGATCGTGTACTTGGCGGGTTTGCAGTCTATACCTAAAGAAGTTTACGAAGCTGCCTCCATTGATGGGGCAAATTCGCTACAAAAGTTTGCACGGATAACATTACCGCTATTGAGACCAGTACACATGTACGTGTTACTTGTGGGTCTTGCAAGTACCCTTCAAACCTTTACCGAAGTGTACGTTATGACACAGGGAGGTCCCATAAATTCGACAACAGTGGTTGGTCTACTGATATACAAAACAGCTTTTGACTATATGGACATGGGGTATGCCTCGGCTATGTCATTTGTCGTCGGGACCATTATCATGCTTGTCTCGATCCTAGCCGTGTCTCGTCGAAAGGAGATAGCGATGTGAAGCGAAAATTAAGCTCATTGGTTCTCATCACTATCGTGACTGTTACTACAATCTTGATGGGGTTCCCCTTCTTTTGGATGTTACTTTCTTCCTTCAAGCCCAACAGTGAACTGTTTTCGTGGCCACCGAAAATTTTACCGAGCAGTATTACTTTTGAGCATTACGTGCATTCGATATCGACTTTCAAGTTTGGCAGGTATTTTCTCAATAGTGTAATAGTAGCGGTATTATCAATGTTGATAAATGTTTTCTTTTGCTCTCTTGCGGGTTATGCTTTCGCATGTTTGGAATTTCCCTACAAGAAGCTATTTTTTATTCTCATACTTGCTACAATGATCATACCTGTGCAGATCACGCTTATACCAACTTTTCTACTTGTAAAGAATTTGCCATTATGTGGAGGAAATGATATCTTTGGTAGAGGCGGGACTGGCCTACTGAATACTCATATTGGTCTTGCTATACCTCATATTATGACAGCGTTCGGAGTATTCATGATGCGACAATTTTACAGTCAGTTTCCGAAGGAACTTTTAGAAGTTGCGCGTATTGATGGAGCTCGTGAATCTGTCATTTTTTTCAAAGTATTCTTACCATTGAGCAAGCCTGGTCTGAGTGCCCTTGCCATATTCACCTTCACTGAAACCTGGAATGACTTTCTCTGGCCACTTGTTATAACAAGAACCGATAAGATGAGAACCATTCAGCTTGGGCTTGAGATCTTTAAAGGAAGGTTTGTTAACGACTGGGGACCGCTGATGGCCGCCACTGTAATATCGTCAGTTCCGATAATTGTTATTTTCCTCTTGTTCCAAAGGCAATTCATAAGTATGAATCTAACGTCTGGCATAAAGTAAGACTTTTGATGCTATGTCAAGCAGGGCAACAGGAAGTCACGCTCAATGACTTCAGAATACTTGATTTTTATTATGAGTTAGGAATAACTGCTTTCCGGAAATACAAAATTTCTTTCACTCCTGTTATCTGTGGGTTTTCTCTCTGAAACTTTCAAGACTCCTTGTTGTGACGCTTACCAGATTGCTTGAACACCTTCTGATACCAAATTGCTCAGCAGCAGCTTATTTCGTGATATAATACAAAAAACTGTTCACCGTGTTCGAGTCGAGCAGTGGATTGGAGAAAACTTGTGTAACGTTTCCAAGGAATGGTCCGAAAAACCATACTTTTCTTGTTTCTTGGAATGGCTTCTGTTTATTCACCAGGAAGTTATCATTCATAAACCCAGACGACGCTAAGCAATCGCTTAAAGAAATTGCTCATGAATTTCAAGTTCAAGCTTATTCCACCCAGAGACACACCTCAGCAATTCTCGAGTTATGCGCCACACACGATACTTTCAAATACTAGTCGCGGTTGTGAGTCTCGAAATTATGGAAGCGGTTCTCACATGAGCAAAGTTCCTTCGAGGAAACCAGAAAACTTAGAATATCAAACGCTCTTGCGCAGATGAGTGGATGTGGACGTTCCTGATGGATCTTCCAAGCGCTTGAATACCGTTTCTGAACGGTGCGTTGTTGTCGCTCGTTATTTCTAAATTCTCGATCCTGATGTAGCTTTTTCCCGAGATGTCTATCGCGACCAGCAGATCGTTTCTCCCCACCAGCACGGGTTTGTCATTTTCTTCGCCTTTGATCGTGATCCACGCTTGCGGCGTTCCGGAGTTCTGTGGCACGATGATGTCTTCGTCGTAACGGCTGAGAATGTAGCGACCAGGGAGTATCACCAGCGTGTCGCCGGCTCTGAGTTGCCGTGCCCCATAGCCCGGTGTAGCCCATGGTTTGTCTCTCGTACCCGGGTTGTTGTTGTCTCCCGTCGGTGAGACGTAGAACACCCTGAATTTTCCATCGCCAGGCTGTGTCCCACCGCTCGTGGACGAACAAGTGTTCTGGGCGAACAGCAACAGCAGAAAAGGCAAGGCGAGCAAAAGCGTTGACCTTTTCATACCGTTCCCCCTCGGTGAAAGCGGTCCAACTTTTCCTAATATTTTACAACCTACCGCTTTGGGTCCAGGAGGTCCCTCAGGGCGTCGCCGAGCACGTTCAAACCCAGCACGATCAGTGCAATGATCGAACCTGGAAAGAGTGCCATCCAGGGCGCGGTGGTCAGGAACGCCGTGGCCTGGGCGACGAGCCCACCCAACGTTGGCTGTGGGGGAGGTACGCTGAGGCCGAGAAAACCGAGGGAAGCTTCGGTGAGAAAGGCCGTCGAGAGGTTCGTGGTGAAGGTGACAATCAGGATGGAAGAAACGTTTGGAAGCACGTGGAACAGCATGATCCTGAGATCACTCGAGCCGAGCGTTTTTGAAGCCTTCACGAAGAGATTCTCTTTCACGGACAGGACCGAACCTCTCATCGTTCTGGCGAAGATCGGTGTGTAGACGATCGCTATGGCGATGATCAGGTTGAAGAGATTGTTCCCGAACAGGGCGACGATGAAGAGTGCGAGCACGAGCGTTGGGAACGCAAAGAAGCTGTCGCACACGCGCATGATGAGAAGATCCAAAATTCCTCCGTAGTAGCCAGAGATCAAACCAAGTGCAGTTCCGAAGAAACAGGCTATCAAGCTCGAAGAGAACGCCACGACAACACTTTTCTGCACGCCGTGAACGCAGCGCGAGTACATGTCCCTACCGAACTGGTCGGTTCCAAAGAAGTGCTCCCTCGAAGGGGGTTCAAGGATGGATCCGTAGTCCATTTCGAGCGGATCGTGCGTCGAGAAAAACTTTGGAAAGAAGGCCATCGATACGATGGTGAAGATCAACACGATCGCAACGACGTTCAAAGGTTTCCTCAAGATCCTGTGTAGCACCTTCATGATTCATTTCAACTCCACTCTCGGATCCAGCAGAGTGTACACGAAGTCGATCAGTATGTTCAACGCCACGATCATGATGGCGACAAACAGTACGATCGATTGCACCACAGGATAGTCCCTCTCGTTCACGGCCTGAAGGAGCAATCTTCCCAAGCCCGGTAACGCGAAGAGGTTCTCTATGACGATCGTCCCACCGATCAAATAGCCCAGCTGGATACCAGAAACCGTGACGACGGGGATCAACGCGTTCTTCAGCGCGTGTTTGAAGATCAGGGCGGTTCTGCTCACACCTTTTGCCATCGCCGTCTTGATGTATTCCTGTCTCAGCACGTCGAGCATGGAAGCTCTGGTAACGCGAACGATCTGCGCACAGATCATCAAACCCAGTGTCAGGGATGGAAGGAACATGGATTGAAGATTTTTCAGAGGATCGCGATTGATTGGAACGTAACCGAAGATGTTGAATTCCGTGAAGAGGCCGGAGAAAAGAACGATGAATATGGAACCGATCCAGAAGGCGGGGGAAGATATTCCGATCAAACTGAAAACCTTGATAATGTCGTCGACGAAGCTGTTCCTCTTCACGGCGGAGACGACACCGAAAACGATACCCAGAGTCAGAGCGATGACCATCGAGAGGGCCGCCAGTTCCAGAGTGACCGGCAATCTGTCCAAGATCAGCTGCAACACAGGCTTTCCTGTCCTCAACGAAACACCGAAATTGAAGCTCACCGTGTTCTTCAGCCAGGCGAAATACTGAACGATCAAAGGCTTGTCCAGACCATACTGGGCGTAGAGTTGTCTTATCTGTTCTTCTGTCAAATAATTCTGGGTGCCGAGCATCATGTCGACCACGGTGCCCGGCACCAGATGGATGGCAACGAAGACCATCAGAACGACTAAGAGGACGGTCGGAACGGAGACGAGTATCCTTCTCAGAACGTAACCGAGTGTCACTTCTTGTACGTCTCCCTAAGGAAGATCAGGCTCTCGTTCGGTAACAGCTTGAAACCTTCGACGGACTTGTCGGCAACGAAGAACTGGTTCGCACAGTAGAGGAAGATCACCGGCGATTCTTTCACGAGGAGTCTCTGGAGTTCGCTGTAAATCTGCTTCCTCTTTTCAGTATCGACGGTGCTCCTTCCGAGCTCGAGCAGTTCGTCCACCCTCGGGTTCGAGAATTTGAACACGTTGGTCGAGCCGCCCGTTTTGAAGTGTCTGTAGAATTGAATGTCTGGTTCCATGGAACCGCTGTTCATAGAGATGAACGCATCGAAGTCGCTCTCACGCCATCTCTTTATGAAGATGCCCCACTCGACCAGCTCGATGTTCACCTTCACGCCGATCTGCGCGAGCTGAGCCTGGATGACCTGTGCGACTTTGTCGAAGTTGTACCGTGCGGAGGTCACGATGCTGAATTCGAACCCGTTCGGATAACCCGCCTGTGCGAGCAGTTCCTTCGCCTTCGTTGGGTTATACTTGTACTCTTCGAATTCCTCTGGAGGAAGCGCCCAGGCTTTGATCGACGGATGCATCGGACCAGTGACAACACCTTCACCAAAGGCCACCGTTTTGACGATCGCGTCCCTGTTTATCGCGTAGTTGAGAGCGTTCCTCACACGCGGATCATCGAAGGGCTTTCTGGTAGTGTTGATGCCGATCAGGTAGTAACTCAACGTTGCAGATTTGAAGACGTTGTATTTGTCCGTGCTGAACTGTCTCACGTTCAAAGGCTCGCTGATCTTCGCCATGTCCACGTCTCTGTTCTTGAGCGCGGCAACCCTGGAAAGTTCTTCGGGCATGAAGACGAACTTGATCTCGTCCAAGACTGGTTGACCCTGAACGAAATAGTACGGATTCTTCTTCAGAACGATGTAGTTCCCAGCCACGTATTCCGCCAGGTAGAACGGTCCAGTCCCGTTGGTCTCGAGCTGGAGGTTCTTACCGGATTCGAAGAATTTCTTGCTGATGATCGAGCTGTTCACACCAGCGAAGTTGGGAAGGATCGCGCTGGCCATTGGTTTCTTGAGTTTGAACTTCACGGTTCTTTCGTCGACCGCTTCGATGGAATCGACGTCCTGGTAGAAGGCCGCAGCGGGTGATTTCGTCTCAGGATCGAGGATCCTTTTGAAGCTGAAGATCACATCTTCCACCGTCAGGGGTGTGCCATCGTGGAACTTGACGTTCTGTCTGATCCTGAAAACGATGGTGTAGGGATCGGGTATTTCGTAACTCTCGGCCAGGTTTGGCAAAAGTTCCAGGTTCTCTCCGAATCTGAGTAGGCCGTCGTAGACGTTCTCCAAAATCCTGTGTGACGCGAACGCGGTGACCAGGTGCGGATCGAGGCCCACGGGTTCGACATCCACCGCGATCGTGAGCTTTCCTGAGGCGAGGAGCACAACGCTCGCGAACAGGACAAACGCCATCAGCAACCTCTTCATGCTTCACACCTCCCAAATGTCATTACAATGTTACAAATTCCCACAGATATTATATCACCTGATTGGTTCAACGCCCCTTTGTCAGTAGCTTCTCGATCCTTTCCTCGGGTGCAGGGTGGGTGTAGTACCAGACCTTGTAGAGTGGCAACGGGTTGGGGTTGGAGAGGTTCTCTTTGACCAGCCTCTTCAGAGCGCGCACGAGCGGGGCGACTCCAGCCAGTTTCGCGGAGTACGCGTCGGCTTCGTATTCCATTTTTCTGGAAAGAAAGTTCACGATGGGCATGAGGAAATAAGTCAGCGAGGAAACGAACAGCAGTGCGTACAAAAATGCGGTGTGGGGCTTTTCGATGCTGAACAGGTTAGTTTTCAGGATGTGCGCGTACACCAGGTTAGTGAGATAGAACACGATCGTCGCGAAAGCCGAGAAGAGGAATATATCTTTCAGAACGTGTTTCTTCACATGATGGCCCAGTTCGTGTGCGACGATGGACAAAATTTCGTCCTCAGGATAGCCGAGGATCGTGTCGTAGAGAACCAACCTTCTGGACTTTCCGATGCCCGTCACGTAGGCGTTCTGCTTCTTCGTTCTCCTCGAGGCGTCGACTCTGTAGATGTTTGGCACCTTCGTGTTCGCCTTTTCGAAGAGCTCTTTCAACTTCTGGGCCAGTTTCTCATCTTCGAACTTCGTGAACTTGTGAAAGAGCGGTGCTATGAGCACGGGTTGGATGAACCAGAAGAACGTTATGAAACCGAAAGCCAAGATCGAAAGCTGCCACCACCAAACTGGATAGCTCAAAAGCCACATCAGTAAAGGTACGAGAATGAGGCCGAAGACCACGTAGAGTAGGACCGTCAGAATCTGGTCTTTGAGGAACGTCTTCGTGGTTGTGGTGTTGAAACCGTACTTGCTCTCGATCACGAAGATCGAATAGGCCCTGAAAGGAAGTCTCACTAAATACAGGATCAAAGCGACGGTGCCGAAGAATAGGTACGCTTGGAAGCGGTACTGGGCGAAGAATTTTTCCAACCTTGGAAGGCCGATCGTGACGAGGTAGAGAACCAACGCCAGCTCGACGAGCTCTGAAACGATCCTCAGGATGGACCTTTCTTTCAGGTAAGACTTCGCCCTTCCAAGTTCTTCTTCGCTAACCTTGTCTCTCAGAGTCTTCAGATCCTCCGGTTTCATCTTGCTGGTGTGAAGAATGTTGAGCCATTCGAGGATCGTCTTCCAAGTCGCGTTGACGATCAGAAGAATCAAAAACGCAGTCTTGAACATTCCCCCAACGCCTCCAGAACAATTTTGCCACAGTTCAGTTATAATGCTCAACTGTGGGGGATGTCATGAGGTTCGAAGTTTCGGACACAGAATTGGTGAAGATCACGACGGACGAACTTAAGCATTTTTCTGAAACGAGGTTTTTGAACCTTCTACGCAAAATCGTGCTGAACTTCTTTGAGAACGATCAGCCCGTTGGGTTCGTGAGCTTCGATGTGAGGTGGATCAACAGAAACGCGTACATCACTTACTATCTGGTGCCAGAAAAAAGGGGAAAGGGACTTGGAAAGGCGATGGTGCTCGAAGCGGTAAGGTTCGCCTTCGACACGCTCAACATGAACAGGATCACGGCCGAGGTCTACGATTACAACGACGCATCCATCGCTTTGTTGAGATCGATCGGTTTTGAACTCGAAGGCGTGATGAGGAAGGCCAAATACCACACCGGTCGATACCACGACATACACATCTATGGTCTTCTGAGAGAAAATTTCGGACGTGAGTGATTCAGTTCATTTCATCTGCTCGAGTATGGTCAGATCCTTCCCGACGATCACGATACTGCCCGGGATGATCGTTTTGTAACTTTCGAGCGTTCTGAGCAGTTTGAAGAACTCCACATCCTTCGAGAAGGCTTCGGCGTAGATGCGCGTTGCACTGGCTTCACCCAAGCCCTTTATCCTCTCGGCTTCGCTCATGGCTTGTGATCTGATGATCGTGGCTTGCTTGCCCGCCTCGGAACGGATCCTCTGTGCTTCTTTCTGACCTTCCGCCCTGATCAGCGCGGCGATGCTCTGTCTCTCGGACTTCATCCTCTCGAAGACGGCCTGCTGGTTTTCCTGCGGAAGGTCCGTGTGCTTGATCCTCACGTCTCTGATCTCGATGCCGAACTCTTCGAGGTTTTTTCTTGCGAATTCTGTGATGTCGGTCAAATACTGTCTCTCACCCGTGACGATATCGTCGAAATCGAGCTTGGCGAGCGTGTTCCTGAGACCGGAATAGACCGCATCGTCGATCCTCGAGAGCGCCAGGCTCACCGTCCTCACAGATTCGAGGAACTTTTTTGGATCAGAAATTCTCCAGATCGCGTACGAATCGACGAGCATGGTTTTCTTGTCCAGAGTGATGATCTTCTCAACCGGAATGTCGTATATGTAGTAGCGCTTGCTCAAACGCACCACGTTGTCGATGAACGGTGTGCGAGTGGAGAGACCCGGTTCGGAGATGACCTTCCTTATCTCCCCGAACCTGAGGACTATCGCGTACTGGGTCTGATCCACCACGAAGAAGGACAGAGCGGCGAAAACGATCGCCACAATTCCGACGACAGCGATGGCCAGGATTATCGTCAGCTTCATCATTTTTCACCACCCAAAAGACTGTCTATGTTCAGGAAGGTGATCTTCTGAGAATCGTCCAGCAAGATGATCGTCTTGGCCTTCGGGAGTACCTGCTCGAGCGTTTCGATCCTGAGCCGGGTTTCGGTGATCTTCGGTGCGCTCCTGTACTCGTTCAGGATGCTCAAGAATCTCTGAGTCTCACCAATCGCCTGCAGTATTTTCTGTTGAGCGTAAGCTTCGGCTTCGAGCACGATCTTTTTCGCTTCTCCTTCGACAATTGGGATCAAGTTGTTGGCGTACCTCGTTGCCTCGTTGATGTACCTTTCTTTATCCTGCTTGGCGTTGTTGACATCGTCGAAGGCTGCTATGACCGATTCCGGTGGTACGACCTCTTGAAGCAACACGTTGAGCACCGTCACACCCACGTCGTACTCGTTGAGGAGTTGCTGCGTCATTTCCTGAACCTCGTAAGCCACTCTGTCCCTCTCGGCGGTGAGTATTTCGTCAACGGTCCTTTTCGCGATGCGTTCTCTCAGCGCTGATTCTGTGGTGAACTTGACCAGCTCTTCGGGTTTTTCAACACTGAAGACGAACTTCACCGGATCGCTCACACGAAACTGCACCACCGCCTCCACCGAGACGATGTTTCCATCGCCGGTGAGTATCAGGGCCTCTTCCTTTCTCGAAACGTACTGGCCTGGTCTGATCGTTCTGAAGCCGATCTCTTGCTTTCGGATCGTCTGGACATCGACTATCACGTGTGACTGGAACGGATAGGGTGCGTGGATGTGGATGCCTGGCCCCGTGGTGTAAGAATACTTTCCGAAGGTTTTAACGAGTGCCACCTGTGACGGATCGACCTGGTAGATGCCGGTCATGAAGTAGACGACGGCAGCCACCGCGATAACGATGAAAATCACGAACTTGAACTTCATCGTTCAACCTCCCCGTCACACAAAATATAGCTAACTGTGTCTGCTCCTTCAACGCGCTGGCACGAACACGGTCTTTGCGACCCAGCGCTTTATGAAATTGTATGGAGAAAAGCGATCCACGTCCAGACCCGCCCAGATCTGCATCTTGATCTCGACCTCGACGATGGAAGTGTTGAACGGTATCTTTATGGTCTCCGGAAGCACGTACTTCACGGCTCCAGCCTGGTTCAAGATGAAGTATCTCACATCGCCCGCCCCAGGTGTGGAAGTGATGACGATCGCAGAGTTGGGATTGAAGTTGCCGAACGAGTGCGGGATGGTGCTGGTCTGACCGTTCTGGTACTTCACCGTGACCCAGTAGACTAAGTACTGTTCCCAGGGCTGGGTGGTGGGCCTGGAATCTGCGATCACGGTGACTCTCAGTTCTTGCCCGGATTCGAACGGTTCAGGTTCCACGACGATGTCGAGTATCTGTTCGACCTGGTAGTACTGCTGAGTCTGACTCTGTGAGGCTTGATCTTGCCGGACGAACTGGCATTTCTGCATCGGGGCGGTGACTTTCTGAACGCAGATCCAGTTTGCCTGCGCACCTTTATGAGCACCGGCCATCGGCTGACCGTACACCGGGTCCATGTCCAGATCGGCGATGATGCTGAAGTTCCTGCACGCCAAAGGTGAGGCGGTCCTCCAGCCCCAGATCTCTTTGTATCCTGCGTCCAGATCGGCCTTCGTGACGTAGAAACCCACGATTTGAAAACCGCCGTACTGGTAGCTGGCTGGAAAGATCGACGTCGGACCGTAGTAGAGGAGCGTGTTAGTTTCGGTTTCGCTGAGCTTCAGTCCTATGAGTCTCAAGCTCATGAGCTTCTGTTCGTTCTCTTTCAGATCGAAAGGGTAGGTCGCGGCCTGCGCCATGACGCGCATGAAATTGATCCTCACACCCACACTGATTGTGTCTTGGCCGTAGAAGGTCTCTGGGTTGGTCAGTATCTCGATGGACGAGACCGTGAAGCCACCCGGTACGACGTGCGTCAAGGGAAGTTTGATCTGTGCAAAGCTCAGGCTCGCGAGAAGAACCGCAAACAACCAGACCGATTTTTTCATCCCGATCGCCCCCTTGGATGGTTAAGGATAAACCATTATACAACACGGGGCCGTCGGGCCCCTCTCGTCGGTCAGGATCAAGCTGGCTACTTCCTGCTGCCCGGTTTGATCAATGGTACGTTCTGTCTGCACAGTGGACAATCGTCGGGTTCGAATATGGGAAGTTCCAGCTTCACCAGAAAGTAGAAGGGAACATCGAAGGAGAGTTTTTCGATGGATCTGTCCACGATGCTCGCGATACAACAGACGATGCCACCGTGTTTTTGAACGACCTCGGCGACCTCAAGGACGGATTTGCCGGTGGTCGTGACGTCTTCGACGATGGCAATTCGCTCTCCTCGCTCGATATGAAAGTTCCTCCTCAGCTTCATCTGTCCATCTTCTCTCTCGGTGAACATCGCACGTGCGTTCAGATGGCGTGCCACTTCGTAGGCGAGGATCACCCCGCCGAGCGCCGGACCTATCACGACGTGCGGTTCATGGTGTGCGATCTTCTCTGCTATGGCCTTGCCGATCTTTTCTCCATAATTTGGACGTTCGAAGATCTTCGCACACTGAATATAGCGCGATGAATGCTTTCCAGACGAAAGCAGGAAATGTCCTTCTAAGATCGCACCAGCTTGAACGAGCAGATCAAGCATAAGCCAGCCTCCTCATCTTCTCCATCGTTGCCTTCGGGTCGGTGTTTCTGTAAACCTCGCGTCCGATCACGGCGTAGTCTGCGACAGTCTTGATCTGCTCCAGCGTCACAACGTCTTTCTGATCGTCGGCGCCCCTTTCCATGCGCACACCGGGTACGAGGATCTTGCCAGAAATGATCTTGCGCAGTTTCACAGCCCATCTTCCTGGAAGAACGAAGGAACAACCCAGCAACCTGAGCGATTCGATCTGTCGGATGTAATCTTCCAGGTTGCCTTCGATCGATGTTAGCTTCACAACGACGAAGATCAGCTTGTCCGTGCTCTCCAGCGCCGCCCTTATCGATTCGACCCCCGCGGCGGCGTGGACGGTGAAGCCCACGATCGCGGGATGGTCCCACGCTTTGATGGAACGGGCCACGGTCGAAGGTATGTCGACGAACTTCAGATCGAGTATGACCTTGAGTTCCCTCTTCGCCAGTTCGTCGAGCACAGTTTTTCCAAGCACCGCCAGATTGTGACCGACTTTCACATGCTCGAAACTGCCGTACCGTTCGATGAAAGAGAGCGGTTCATCCATGTCCAGACTCAACACCAACTGCAAGGCCTTCACCCCCACTCACAGTGCCTTCTTCATTATCTCAACGAGGTCTTTCTCTTCGAGCTTCTTTGGACTCTTCACGACCACGCCTTTCATGATCCTGTACGCAACGGCCGCGATCTCGGGAAGGTCTTCTTCCTTGAAACCGAACTTCGAAAGCCTCTGGTTCAGATCGAAAAGTTCTTGGAATTCGTAGAGCTTTTCGATGAACAGTCTCGCCGCTTTGCTGACGCTGTACTGTTGTATGTTGAAAACTTCCTTCGCCAGCGCCGCGAGCCGTTCTTTGCATTCTTCGAACATGTACTCGAGCAGGTACGGTCCTGTGATGCACAGGCCAAGACCGTGTGGGAGTTTTTCGTTGAATCCGCTCAGTCCATGCTCTATGGCATGGTTCGCTATGACGCCCGTGAGAGTTTCGGTGATGCCCGCTTCGGTGCTGGCCCAGGCGAGATTCGTCCTGGCCTCGATGTCCTGACCGTTCGTGTAGGCCCTCATGAGGAAGGAGACGATCCTCTTCATGGAATCCTCGGCGAGCAGATCGGAATAGGGATTAGCGTTGATGTTCAGAAAGGCCTCCAAGGAATGGTAGAACGCGTCCATCGAGGTGTAGGCGGTTTGGTCCCTTGGAAGACTGACCATGAGCGTTGGATCGACGATGGAAAGTTTCGGAAAGATCACATCGTAGCCTATACCGACTTTTTCTTTAGTCCTGGGATTGGTTATCACCGCGAAGGGATCGGCCTCGGTGCCGGTGCCGTGCGTGGTGGGAATCGCGACGATGGGCAGGGCCCTGCCTGGTTTCTTGCCGGCTCCGGCGTGTGTGTAGTTCCAGAAGGCATCCTTCATCGCAGCGGCGATCGCGATGGCCTTGGCCGAGTCTATGGCGCTTCCTCCACCGAGCCCTATCACGAAATCCACGTTCTGCTCGATCGCGATCTTGGCAGCTTCGTCCACATCGTCGCTGATGGGATTGGGTTGAACCTTGTCGAACACCACGGTTCCGATCCCCACGGCCTCGAGCATGCCTCTGACTTTGTCGAGCAGTCCGGTTTGCTTGGTGCTCTTTCTTCCCGTGACGATCAAGGCTTTTCGTCCATAGTTCTTCACGAGATTCGGAAGCTTTTCGATCGCACCGACACCGAAAACGATCTTCGTGGGAAGATAGCTTGTGAACATGAAAGATTCCTCCTTCACAAAAATCTTTTCGCGATCCTCTCAACGATCGTCGGATCTCTGTACAGAGCGGTTCCGATGCTCACTGCGTTCGCACCGACTTCGAAGAAATGCTGAGCGTCTGTTTCGTCCATGATACCTCCAGACGCGATGATGTACAGATTCGTTCTGTTTCTCACTTCGTACACAGCCCTCAGCGCGATGGGTTTCAGAATGGGTCCGGAGATGCCACCCTTGATGAGGGTTTCGCCGTCGATGTGCAACGCCCGAATCGTGTTGATGATCGTCACACCGTTCCAACCGCACTCTTCAACGAGCTCGGCGAGCTGTTCGATGAACGCACCTTCGATGCCGAGTTTGGCGATGAGAAAAACGTCGAGCTTTTTCCTCAGCTCGATCAGCATCTTCTTCAACTGGCTTGTGTCCGAGAGCGGGTTGAAGTCCACGTTCGGACAGGAGAAGTTGCACTCGAACGCCACAAATCTATCTTGGTGGGGCACCATTCTCTCTGCGACCTTCAGATACTCTTCGAAATCTTCCCCTGCGAAGCTGAAGATCACCTTGACCTTTCTGAACAACTCTTCGTAAAGTCCATTTTCAAGCTCTTCGATGAACTTCTCCACACCGACGTTTTCGAGGCCTATGCTGTTGATCAGATAACGCTCCGTGGCGATGAGCCTGGGTGGAGGATTTCCCAATCTCGGTTTGAAGGTGATGGTCTTGAGGGTGTAGGCACCGATGTATCGTGGATCTATCAGTTTGAGGTATTCTCCCATGCCTCCAACACCAGAAGCGATCACGATGGGTGGTCTCAGCTCCACACTTCTTCACCCCTCAGAACAGGTCCATCGATGCAGAGATGTTTCAAGCCATGTTTCGTCACCTTCGCACAGCCTCTGCACGCGCCGATCCCGCAGGCCATGTATTCGTTGAAGGAAACGAACACTTCTGCTTTATCTTTCAACGCATCGTAGACGATCTTTTCCATCTGGTCCGAACCGATCACGAGGAACCAGTCGTAACCATTCAAGGATTGCAGCATTTTCAGAAACGCCTCGTCTCCCACGACGATTGGGAAAGGAACTTCGATCCATGGTTCGTCCACAGATCCGATGAACACGTCGCAGTCGTACCTTTCCTGCAGATCGAAGGCCATGGGTAGGCAGGCGAGCGTCGCGATCATTGCGCCACGGCCTTTCGGTGGAACGAAGCCTTTGCCGCAGGGTCCATGGGCGTTCAATTTTTCTTGTCGCACTATGTAAGCGGTACCGGGTCCGATGACTTGCACACCTATCGCGAGCCTGTCGTTCCAACGTCCAAGGCCGAAAGGTTTCCTGACGATCGAGGTTTCGGTCTCTATCATGATGAACTGCGTCGGTTCGAAATCGATCTTTTCGTTGAACGTGACGATGAACGTGTCTCTGTTGAGCCGAATCAATTCACACCTGCTCAGAGAGAAATTCTCCATCCCAGTACACCCACCTGTTTGAAAGCTTCACACCTATTATCTTCCCTTTCAATTTGGTGCCGTCGAAGACGCAGTTTTTTCCCTTGCTGTGAAATTTCTTCGCATCGACGACCCATTCGGCGTTCGGATCGATGACGGTCACGTTGCCCAGATCGAAGGTTCCCGAAAGTCCCAATACCTTGCGTGGGGCGGCGGTGAGCTTTTCCGCCACCGTTTCGAGCTGACCGATGACGGTGTAGAACGCGCTGAAGGCCACCTCGATGTTGCTGGTTCCGAAGGGAGCGCTTTGAAAATCGTTTGGTTTTTCCGGATGTGGCGCGTGGTCCGTCGCGAGCACATCGATGATGTTCTTTCGAACGGCCTCGAGGAGGACCCTCCTGTCCTCTTCTGTGGCGAGTGGTGGGTTGATCTTGAAGTTCGTGTTTTTCACATCTTTGATGGTGAAGAAAAGATGGTGCGGTGTCACCTCACAGCTCACATCGGTGTACCTTCGAAGATGCTGTATCGTCTCGATGGAAAGCTCCGTCGAAACATGCTGAATGTGGAACTTGCTGAAACCGTACTCGGTTCCAAGCATCACGTTCCTGAAGATGGAGACGGCCTCGCTGTGGACGGGCCGTTTGGGCAAGTTCAGTTCCGCAGGTTCGTAGAGGATGCCTCCAAGTTCGTGCAGCTGGCTGTGATCGAGCAGAAGATGCGGTTTTTTCTTTCTGAACGCGTTGAGGATCTTCGTCGTGTCGTACGCTATACCGTCGTTGGAATAGCACAGCGTTCTCTCTCCGTCCGGCTCCAGTTCTCCGAACAGGGACACGGCCCAGTAGAATTTCACGATCTTGTCTTTCGCGAGCTGAACGTGCAGATTCAGAACCTCTGGATTCGAAAGCTCGGGTTTCGTGTTCGGCTGGATCAGAAGGGCACCGAAACCGCCGGCGATCGCCGCCTTCTGGAGCGATTCGTAGTCTTCCTGTCCGTTCAACCTCACGTGTGTGTGCATGTCGAAGAACGCGGGGCAGGCGAGAAGGGCTTTTCTTCGTTCGGGCAGGTCCAATTCGACGTCAAGCCAGCGACGTTTCCACGGATCGTACGCTCTCAAACTCGATCACTCCCATCGCGTACTCGAGAACCGCCATTCTCACGAACACACCGTTTCTGACCTGCTCGAGGATCTTCGACCTTTCAGAGTAGACCACATCGTCTGAGACTTCCACGTTCCTGTTGAACGGGCCCGGGTGCATCAGGACGGCGTGCCTGGGTGCGATCTGGATCGTTCTGGAGTTTATCTGTAGCGTGCGGAAGAAGTCATCGATGTTCGAATAACTCTGTTCGAGCCTTTCTTTCTGAATCCTCAGCGCGTAGACGACATCAGCATTGTGCAGGCCCTCTTCGAGAGAATGCGTAATCAAGCTCACACCGTCAAAGCTTTCCGGAACGAACCCTTCTGGTCCCACCATTCTCACCTCGGCGTCGAACTTGTTCAGAAGCTCTGTCAGCGATCTTGCGACGCGCGAGTGCACGATGTCTCCCACGATCGCGACCCTCAGTTTCAGCGTTCCAAAATGTTCCAGCATGGTCATGGCGTCGAGCAGCGCCTGAGTGGGGTGTTCGTTCGTGCCGTCGCCCGCGTTCACCACGGCACAGTCCACGTACTTCGCGAACTCCGCTGGGGCACCGTTCCTCCTGATTCTGATGACGAGACAATCGAAGCTCATCATGTTGAGCGTCAGGATCGTGTCCAGATCGGTCTCGCCTTTCTGGAGGGAAGAACTTTCCGGTGCGAAGTCAACCACGTGCGCTCCGAGGTTCAACGCGGCCTTCTGGAAAGAGACCTTGGTCCTCGTGGAAGGTTCGAAGAAGGCTGTCAGGACGAACTTCCCTCGCAGTGTTTCTGGATAATTCTTGAGTGATTTGTACCGCATCGCGCGCTCGAGGATGGCTTCGATCTCTTTTCTGCTGAGATCTTTGATGTCAAGAAGGTGTCTCATCCTTCCACCTCCGTTGAGGCAAAATAAAAGGGCCTTTCGGCCCTTTGGAAGTTCACGCTCTTTAAAATAAAAGGGGCTTTGAAAGCCCCTTCTGGACTGAGCTTACATTTATTCAGAATCAGGTCGAGTTTCATCACTGTCTTTACTCGCACGCGCTCACCCCGTTTTCTGAGTTGAGATTATAAACCGGGATATGGGGGTGTGTGTTTCAGCTTCGTTTCGTGAGGTTTGAATTCAGATGATCTTCGACAGGTTCGGTCGGGTGAGCGCGCCCGGAATCCTTTCAGCTGTTCTTTATAAGATTTTTGATGGCTTCGATCGCCTGCTCTGTGGTCATGTTCCTTATGTCGACACCAAGGTGCCTGGACTTGTCGAAGTTGCTCGCCTCGAACGCGTCACGGAACATTTTTCTCTGCATCGCAGGATCGCAGCCCGCAACGTAGAGCTTTTCTATCTCTCCATCTTTGGTCAGCGTTTTGAGGTACATATCTCCGTCATCGGCGCAGAGCTGGGGATGGAGTGCAACGAAATCGACAAGGTTCTCTCTTCTTATCGCGTTCAGGACTTCGAAAACGTTCATCTTCTGAAAAGATGGGCATGTACCTTGACAGACACACAGTAACAATCCCTTCTTACCCATGTGCTTTCACCTCCGCCGAGTAAGTTATCGCACCGTAGTCGCAGAGTTTCTGGCACCCTCTGCAGAACTCAACGCATTCTAAAGGGTTGGTGACGACGGGTTTTCCGTCTCTGACTGTGTAGACTCCGTGGGGACAGAAATTCGCGCAGGTCAGACAGCCAACGCACTTTTCGTAATCGATGATGGGATACCAGTTCTTTGCCATGCCGTCTCCTCCTTCACGGCACTCATTTCTGTTCAGAGATCTTTTCCGCCAGATCGATCAGTTCGAGAATTCTTGGATCTTTGAGGACGATTCTCTTCCTCGGTCCTTCCCTTCTCAGTTCGATGATCCCCGCATTCTGCAGGACGGCTATGTGCCTCGAGATGGTCGTTTTGTCGATGTGGTTCGCGACTTCGAGTTCGCAGATGCAAAGGTCCTGTTTCGCCACCTGCTTGATGATGTCTATTCTTCTTTTGCATGCCAGAGCTTTGAAGATCCTTTCTGGATCCATCATTCTCCTCCTTCTTGCACAATTGTACAACTAACCAAGTAACGTGCCACACGCCAGCTCCGTTAAGAAAAAGTGAATCCACGAAGGTGGTGCTCTCACACCAGGTTTCAAACGCGTTCACTTTGAATTCAGCCTGAGCGAGCTTATCGTGTCGGACGATATCGTAGAATCTTCACGAAGAAGGAGTGATGGGCTTGGAAAACTTCAAGTGGGCGGTCGTGACGGGTGGTTCGTCCGGGATCGGTAGAGAGTTCGTGCTGGAACTTTCGAAAAGAGGTCTGAACGTGATAACCACCGGTAGGGACGAAAAGAGACTGAGGGAACTGGAAAAAGAGGTGAAGGAAAAATTCAGCGTTGAGATCGTCACGCACGTGGTGGATCTGTCGGTGCCGCAGAACGTGGAAAAATTCGTCCAGGACGTTTCAAAATTCGAGATAGATTTGCTCGTGAACAACGCAGGTTTTGGACTCTACGGTGAGTTCGTCAAGCTCGAACTCGAAGAGATCGTGAGCATGATCGAGGTCAACGTGAAGGCACTCACCACATTGAGCCATCATTTTGCGAGGAAGATGGTTGAAAGGCGAAGAGGAGGAATAATAAACGTCTCTTCCATCGCAGGATACATCCCGCTTCCTTACTTCAACGCCTACGCCGCGACGAAGGCGTACGTGTACAATCTGTCCCTCGCGCTGTGGGCGGAACTGAAAAAGTACGGCGTGCACGTGCTGTGCGTCTCACCGGGTCCGACGAAGACAAGGTTCTTCGAACGTGCGTTCAAAAGTCAAGATCTTCGCACCTTCGGCAACCTTATGGATCCGAAACGGGTCGTGACTGGTGCGCTCGAAGCCTTTGAAAAGAGAAAACCAGTCTACGTTCCTGCGTTCAAGAACAAACTGATCAGCGTGGTGACGAAAAAGTTGCTGCCCGACAGGTTGATCGCGAGGTTCATGGCTGGTTGAGAGAGTTTCATCGTTCGAGCAAACCAAATTTCAGCACGTCGATCAGTCTGTCCGTCTGTTTTTTGATTTCGTCCAGTTCTTCGAACACTTGAACTTTTCTATCGCCGCAAAGTTCGTCTCGCTTGTGGTCCTGCATTCAGTGCAGCACTTTGCAGATGATCGCGGTCCTGATCAGTTCTACGGGTCACATCACCTTGCGTGAGTGATCAAGATGATGAAAGATCTTGAGAATCCGGTATCATACACTTCGACAACTTTTCGAATGGGAGTGAACAGATCGTGTGCAGGATGGTTGGCTTTTCTTTCAAGACGAACCGGCAGATGGACGTTCTGTTCAGACATTTACAGTACATGGCGAAGTTTGGCAAGAACGCGCCTCACGGTCACGGCTGGGGAATCTACGCTCTGAAGAACGAAGCTGTGATCTATCATCGCTCACTGAAACCAGCCTACGAAGATGAGATCGTCCCGCTGAAAGCATCTGTTGGAATTCTGCACGCGAGGAAGGCTTCGGAGCATTTGCCTGTGAGTTTTCTGCAACTTCATCCCTTCATAGACAACAGAGGTAAAGCGTTCTGCCACAACGGCACGATCTACGATATACCTTTCGTTTCCATCGAGAGCGACACGTTCGCTTATTTCATGAAGATCAAGGATTTTCTCACGTACGATGAACTGGTGCAGAAGGTCAGAAGCGTCGCGGATCGTTACAAACACACGGGAATGAATTTTTTGATGGTGAACGATCGTGAGCTCATCGTCTACTGTGGTTACAGTGAGAACGAGGATTACTACACGCTCTGGTACAGTGATGAAGATGGTTTCGTCGTGGCTTCGGAACCTCTGAATGAGACCTTCAAACCGATGGGGAACAGAACGATGTTCGTTGTGAAGGATGGTGTGATCGAGAAGATCTTGAAAGTTTGACCACGTGTTCTAATGGTTTTCTAATGCCATCGCTTTAGAATGAATCATCCTACTTCAGGAGGCGAGACAATGAAGAAGGTTATGTTGCTGGTGGCATTCGTTCTGAGTGGTTTGATCTTCGCGCAGGCTCAGCCGCTCGTTCCGCACATACCGTTCACCCCACTGCTGTCTACCACGATCAAGGAAACGCAGGTTCTCGGTCCGTACGGATCCGTCTGGAAGATCTTCTGGGATGGATGGGAAGGCACACTGGTGCTCCAGAAAGGCGGAGTTGGCTACATCGAAACGGGTGGAAAGAGGTACAATCTCGAGTACGTGATACTGAAAAATCCCCAGGACAACGTTCTCGGTATGACGGGACCGGGTTACACGGGAAAGAACACCAACATAGGTCACAGGATAGTTTTCTTCGTCGATTTTGCCAACACACCGAACAACAAGAATGACGATCAAAGGTTCGACGGCTACATCTTCACTCAGACGATCAACACGCCGAGCAAAAGAGCGATGGCTGGTATCACGTGGTGGGACCAGATCCCGTTCGGCTTCTACGCAACGTACTGGTACGACATACCAGGTTGAGCTGAAGAACCACTCCCCAATGACGCCGAGTATGCTGACGATATTGGAGGTTCGATGGGTACGTGTTCACACAGACGGTAAAAACACTGAAGGAAACAGCGGTGGCTGGTATCATGATGGAACGGCATACCGTTCGGGTTCTACATGACATTCTGGTACGAAATCGTAGGTTGAAGAGTACCTTTGCGGCGAGAACTGAACAGCGATAGTGAAGCCTGGCCTCCCGGCCAGGCTTGTTTTTATAGCGTGGCCATACGAATGTTTCGGGCTCGCACATCATGTTAAGCTACTTGACATACCATGTAACATGTGGTAGAAGTGGAGTAGAAAGTTTTCTCTAAGAAGGTCGAAGATGAAAAAAAGTTTCACCTATACGAGGGGGTGTCGGTATGAGGAAGTTGCTGGCTGGTTTGCTGCTGGTAGCACTCGTTGCCTTCAGCTTTGCAAAAGTCAACTTCGGTTCCACTCAGATGACCCCGGCAGCTGAAAGGGAGTTCATGATCAGGTTGCTGGGCGATTTCTCGAAGAAATCGGGCATACAGATCGAGTTTTTGAACTTCGAGTACACGGACCTTTTGAGCAGGGTCGAAGCGGAACAGAAGGCTGGAAAGATCGTGCTGAACTTGATTGCGGACTTGCAAAGTGGGCTCTACACGATGGGTGCAAGTGGATTTCTCGCGGATCTGTCGAGCGTCAAATTCGAAGGTAAAACGTTCGTTCCCACCTTCGAGAGGTACACGTACGTCAGCAATCAGAAGGTCTTCGTTCCCTGGTTGCAGGCAACGTACGCGATGGCTATCAACAAGAAGGCGTTCGATTATTTGCCGAAGGGCTTGACGCAGCAGGACGTCATCAACGGAACCGAGAAATGGACCTACGACGCGCTCCTGGAATGGGCGAAGAATTTGCAAGAGAAGACAAAGCAGCCGCAGCTCGGTTTCCCGCTCGGTCCTAAGGGTCTATGGCATAGATTCCTGCACGGCCACATCTATCCTTCCTACACGGGTGCACAGGCTGTGAAATTTGACAGCGTCAAGGCGGTCGAGATGTGGAACTATTTGCGCGAACTGTTCAAATACGTCCACCCGGCGTGCACCACCTGGGACAACATGGACCAGCCACTTCTGAGGGGTGAAGTCATGATCGCCTGGGATCACACCGCGAGGTTGAAGCAGGCGATCGTCGAGAGGCCAAACGATTTCGTCGTGGTGCCCGTTCCGAGAGGACCGATGGGTAGAGGCTACATCATAGTGCTCGTCGGTCTTTCGATCCCGAAGAACGCTGACATGACAGAACCTCTGAAGGTTCTGGACTTTCTGACGAGTCCAGAAGCTCAAACCGCGGTACTCGAGAATGTCGGTTTCTTCCCGGTCGTTCAGGAAGCCTTAGGTCGCATACCTGAAGGTGGATTGAAGATCCTTGCAGAAGGTGTTGTGAGGCAATCTTCGGCGCCGGACTCGATCGTTTGCTTCATTCCTGGACTCGGTGCAAAGGGTGGAGAGTTCAACGAAACGTACCGCCAGGCGTTCACCAGGATCGTCTTCAACAGGGAAGACCCTGTGAAGGTGATAGGAGAGCTCGGTGAAGTGATCAGACGTCTCTTCAAAGAAGTAGGAGCCCCACTGCCGCAACCAGATTCGAGTCTCTTTTGACAATGTGGTGGGCGGCTTCAACCGCCCACCTTTCAATCTCCTCAGGGAGTGATTACTCGAATGAGGCGTGAATACCTTGTTCCTTTTCTCTTGATCCTTCCTGCCCTGATCTATCTTGTGGTGTTCATAGGTTTCCCCATAGTTGGAACCTTTCAGCTTTCCTTCAGCAGTCCTGAGGGATGGCTCGGGAACTTCAAGTACGTTTTTTCATCGAAAGATTTCCAGAATGCCCTTTTGAACACGTTGATTCTGGCAGCCATCGTCATACCGATTCAGCTCGCGCTGGCGATTGCCCTCGCGCTTCTGGTTAACAAAAAATGGGCTGGTTACAGAACGTTGCTGTACATCATCGCCGCTCCGCTCGCGCTCAGTGACGTAACTGCCGCCCTGATAAGCTATTCCATCTTCGCACCGAACGGTTATCTCAACAAGATCCTGCTCAGTTTGAACTGGATCGAAAGACCTCTGTATTTCTTCGGATACATGTTCAAATCCAGAGAGTTTTTTGTCATCGTTTTGACCGAAGTGTGGAGGGCAACACCCCTGGTGTTCGTGATACTGCTCGCAGGTTTGCAGTCCATAAACACGGAGTACCTCGAAGCGGCGGACGTGTTCGGTTTTTCACCCTGGAAAAAGTTCGTCAAGATCACGCTCCCACTATTGAAGCCGTCCATCGTCTCTGCGTTGCTCATAAGAACACTGTTCGCGTTTCAGATCTTCGGTGTCGCGTGGCTTTTAGCCGGAAGGGACATCCCCGTACTCGCCGGTGAGACCTACTACTGGTACGTTCTCAGGAACAACAGAAACGTCGCCAGCACGTATGCGCTCGTGATAGCGTTAGTCACCTTCGTCGTGGGCTGGTTCTACATAGGAACGATCCGGTCGAAGCACCTCGAGGAGGGTGTCAGACAATGAAAAAGTTCTTCTACGCGCTCGCTTTCACGGCGGTTTCTTTGTGGTTCCTTGGACCTCTGTTCTTCATATTCCTCGCATCTCTAACACCCGCTTCGGATTTCTACGACTGGAGCAAGATCCTCCCATCCAGACTCACCTTTGAACACATACAAAAACTGCTCGTGAACCTGGGCGGCTGGCGGGCGCTGCTCACGAGCGTGCAGGTGGCGGGCATAGCGATCGGAATTTCCTTCGCGCTCGGCATTCCTGCGGGATACGCCCTGACGCGTTACAGATTCCGTGGCAAAAACATGATAAAGCTCGTCATGCTCTTCACGAGATCGGTTCCTTTGGTTGTCATCGCTGTCTCGCTCGTGACGCTGTATCTGAGGTTGAACCTGGCTGATACAGTGCTCGGTGTGGGTCTCGCACACGCAGCCATGGTGCTTCCCTTCGTCGTGCTGATCACTTCGAGCATCTTCTCTGGGGTCTTCGTTGAGTACGAAGAAGCTGGCATGGTCTTCGGGCTTTCGAGGTTTGGAGCCTTCGTCAGGATCACGATGCCACTGGCGTTGCCAGGTCTTGCAGCGTCTGCAATCTTCGCGTTCATCATGTCGTGGAATGAGGTGTTCGCGGCCTCTGTGCTCGCGATAACGAACAGAACCTTGCCGGCACACATCCTCAGCACCGCGATGGCCTCTCCAGATTATTTCAAGTTCGCGGCCGGCACGATCATGGCCGTGCCCGCGCTGGTGTTCATATTCATGATCAGAAAATATCTGATCTCCATGTGGGGAATCTCGCTGAAGTAGGTGGTAGGATGGCAAGAGTTGTGATCGAAGGTGTGAAGAAGTACTTCGGTAGCGTGAAAGCACTGGATGGGATCGACCTGGTGATCGAGGAAGGGAGTTTCGTCGTTCTGCTCGGTCCTTCCGGTTGCGGAAAGACGACCTTGATGAGATGTATTTCTGGACTCGAAAAGCTCACGGAAGGAAAAATATTCTTCGACGATAGGGACGTATCGAACGTTCCACCGAAGGACAGGAACGTGGCGATGGTCTTTCAGAGTTACGCGGTCTGGCCACACATGAAGGTGAGGGACAACATCGCTTATCCTCTGAAGCTCAAGAAACTTTCTAAGAAAGAGATAGAGGAGAGGGTCAAATGGGCCGCCGAGTTGCTTCACATAAGCGAGCTTCTGGACAGGTTCCCCGCCCAGCTTTCCGGTGGTCAGAGACAGAGGGTCGCGGTGGCCAGGGCCATAGTGCACGAACCCAAAGTACTTCTGATGGACGAACCGCTTTCGAACCTGGATGCGCTGCTGAGGGTCAAGATGCGGAGCGAGCTGAAAAAACTCCACGAAAGGGTGAGGGTCACCACGATATACGTCACGCACGATCAAACTGAGGCCATGACTATGGGTGACAAAATCGCCGTCATGAATGCCGGCAGGATCGTTCAGTACGGTACGCCGGAAGAGATATACAAGAAACCGAGAACCGTGTTCGTGGCAGGCTTCGTCGGTTCACCACAGATGAACTTTCTGCAGATGAACGTCGTGTCTTCCGGAACAAACTTCTATGCCGAAAACTTCGGCTTGAGAATTCCTTTAAGGAAGGATCCACATCTTCCTTCACTGATCGTCGGAATCAGGCCGGAACATGTTTACCTGCAGAGGAACGAAAACTGTGTGGAAGCCACAGGTACGGTGTACTTCGCCGAGAAATTGATGTCTGAAACGGTGCTCCATCTCTCCATAGATGTGGAGAAGAATCTGGTTGTGAAGGTACCGTACGATCTGTACGCGAAGGAAGGCGAGAGGATGAAGGTTTATCTCGATCTGAATCAAATGCATTTCTTCGATCCGAACACGCAGGAGAGGATCGAGCTTTGAAGGTGATCTGTCACACGCACTGGGACAGAGAGTGGTTCGCACCCTCTTCGGTGACGAACGCGTGGCTCAAAGAGCTATTCGAAAGACTTTTCGATTTGGTGTCAAAGAGAAAAGATTACCGCTACGTGCTGGATGGCCAGACGCTCATCGTCGAGGACCTGCTGAGTGTGGCACCGGAGTTTGAGGGGAGGATCAGGGAGCTGGTCTGTTCTGGAAATCTCTTGATGGGGCCGCTTTACGCACAGATAGACTTCAGGCTCTCTCCTGAGATAGCGATCATCAAGAACTTTGAAATGGGAAAGAAGGACATGGAGAAATTCGGTACGAAGATGAACATCGCCTGGATGGTGGATAATTTCGGATTCATCTCCCAGCTTCCACAGTTGCTCAATCGTTACGGCATCGAAGGCGCGTTCATTTGGAGAGGTGTGAACCTTAAAAAACCTTCCATCGAGTTTCTGTGGAGATCGAAGGACGGTTCTTCCGTGAAATGCATCTTTTTGATAGGTGGCTACAGGAATCTGTTCGGACTGTCAAGAACGAAAGCTTTTGCTGAAAAGAGATTGCAGCATGAGATAAAAAAGCTCAGAGTTTTCTCACTCTCCGGCTGCGTGCCGCTGTTGGATGGGTACGATTTGGATACAGAACCCGAAGATCCGCGTGAAATACTGGGTGAGAAGATCATCGTTTCAACGCCTCAGGACTTTTTGAGGGAAGCTTTCTTGAAGGTTTCACGCCCTCCCGAGGTGGAAGGGGAACTGCTGAGTGGAAAATACGCGTGCGTCTTTCCAGGTACACTCTCGACGAGAGTTTATCTGAAGCTTCAGTCTCACACGGTCGCCAAGCTTCTCAGGTACGTCGAGCTGCTGAGTTTCTTTGATAAAGAAAGGATCGACGAACTCCACAGGATGTATTTGAAAACCCTCATTCACGACAACATCTGCGGGGTTGGCATCGACAAGATCCACAGAGATATGACGAAGACTTACAGAAAACTGTATTCATCACTCAGAAAATCTTTCGCAGAGAAACTGAGCAAACTTGCAGGGGGTCTTCGAAGAGGCGTTTACGTGCTCTCTTTCTCACCGTTCGAATACGATCACTGGTACTGTGACGGCGAGTACTGTTACAGGCTGAAGAGCGACGGCGCCGGGATTTTCAGGGTGAACGAGTTCGACAGAACTCGAGCGGATCAGACACTTTCTTTCAGGAACGACCATTACGAAGCGTCTTTCCTGCCGGATGGCACACTGAAGATCAACGACACAATGATTGGAATTTTCAAACTCGAGAGGGAGCTCGGAGACAGTTACTCGACGGATACAGAACGTTTGGAGTTCTCCTGTCGTGTGCTGAAGATCGAAGTTGAGAGGTCTGGTGAGAAACACAAGATCGTTCGATTGGAGAGGATTGTTGAAGCTGAGGACGTGTTCATCGAAACGAAGGAAAGGATCGTGTTCGACGAGACACCGCTCGTCAAATGGTTTTTGACCGTCGAATCCTCGGGAAAGAACTACCTTCTGAGCTTCGTCACGAAGACGAAAGACAGAGACTCGAAAGTGCTCGCGAAAATGCCGTTCGACGTTGTCGAAAGGAACAGGATCGATGAGGACCTGCTCCCGCTCGATATAAACGGTGAGCTCAGTTCCGTGCTGCTGGCTGCAAGAGAGGTTGGTTCCATCAGGAAATTTCCGTTCCAGGGATTCGTTGCCCTGCAGAGTGAAAAGACGACGGCGATCATGGCGAAGGGTGTGCACCAGTACGGGGTGAACGAAGAGGGAGATATCGAAATCGATCTTGTCAGAAGCGTTGAGTGGATCGCAAAGAGCGGTGTGGGGGGTAGAACCGGTGACGCGGGACCTCTCATGTATGTCCCCGACGCGAGGTGTGAAGCAGCCATAGATTTTGAACTTGCGTTCTTCCAGTCGAAGGCGCAGGTGAGAACCGAAGAGTTCTTCAAATGGTTCAACCTTTTCGACGATCCTCCAGTGCTGTTTTCGGTGGAAAGGGAAGATGACTCCGGTGCCGATTCTGTCGGATTTTTCTCCTTCAACCTGCCCTGGGTGTGCGTGGAGGACGGTGGGATCCTCGTTTACAATCCCTACTCAAGAGAAACCCATGGGTTGAAACCGCACCAGATCGGCACGCTACCTCTCGCATCGGATCTTCCAAGGGTAGATCAAGGCAGGGTGAAGATCAGGATGTTCAACTTTCCGAAGTTTCCGCAGATTGTTTTCAGAAAAGTCGTGAGAGAAGAGATAATACGCCTCGAAGCGATGATAGAAGAGTTTCGAAAAAGAGTCCAGATGCTCAGAGATGAATTGAAGAAAATCGAGAAGACTTCGAAACGGTACCACGAAACGAAGCACCGTTTGCTCAGTGGGGAACGAACCTTGCTCGAACTTGAGGTCTCGCTCGCGCTCGTTCGAGGAAAAGTACCAGTACGCCTGATGAGACGGCTGAACGAACTCAGGGCTAAACGGAGGATCTACGATTACGTCATCGAGCTTTTGAGGGAGGGATCTTGATGAACTATCGCAACGACATACCGGAAATTGAAAGTTGTGACATCGTGGTGGGTATACCGAGCTTCAACAACGCCGCCACCATAGGTTATGTCGCTACGACTGCCGCAGGAGGCATCAAGAAGCTGGGATTGAAAGGTCTGATCGCGAACTCTGACGGAGGATCGACTGATGGGACCGTGGATGCGTTTCTGAGTGCAGATACGTTCGAATTACCGAAAGTTTCGATCAGATACAAAGGTATACCCGGCAAGGGCAGTGCGGTCAGGGCACTCTTCGAGATCGCACACAGAGCGAAGGCGAAAGTTTTCATAATGCTGGATGCGGATCTGAGGAGCGTCCAATCCTGGTGGATCGAGCGCATGGCGCTGCCCATCCTGGAGGAAAGAACGGAATACGTCGCACCGATGTATTTGCGACACAAGTACGACGGCACGATAACGAACAACGTCTGTTATCCGCTCACCTCGGCACTGTACGGTGTGAAAGTGCGCCAGCCTATCGGTGGAGACTTCGCGGTGGGTTCGAGCCTGGTCGAAACCTACCTGAAGAAACCAGAACGGGTCTGGGAGAGCAACGTGGCACGCTTCGGAATCGACATATGGATGACGACGATCGCGATCAACGAATCGAAAAAGCCCCCCGTGCAGGCGGCGCTTGGCGCGAAGGTGCACGATGTGAAAGATCCGGGCAAACAGCTGCAGGGCATGTTCGTGCAGGTCGTTCAAACGCTCTTCGAACTGATGATCGAGTACCAGAACCGGTGGAAAAGTGTTGAAAAATTGATGGACATAGAAGTTCACGGCGAACAGCCGACCCAGAAAGTTGAAGAGATCATCGTCGATCTTGCCGGTTTGAAAGAGAAGGCGAAGAAGATTCTGGGAGAAAGATCGAAAGAACTGGCGGAAAAACTGTCTTTGAGGAGAGAAATATTAGAATCTGTACTGCAGAACGGCACGCTGGGAGCGCGGGAGTGGGCCGAGACGGTCTACGATTTCGCGCTGGTGTACAGAAAAGAGAGGAATGAATCGCTCGTTGTGGACCTTCTGCCTTTCTATTTTGCGCGCGTGGCGGATTTCGTCGAGAGAACGAGGGACATGGACAGCCTTGTGGCGGAAAAACTGATCGAAGAACAGCTTCACATATTCATGGATATGAAAGAGGTGTTCAAAAGGAGATGGTTCGTTGATACTTGAAAGTTTGCTCAGCATGTACAACAGGTTGAGCGAAGCTGAGAAGAAAGTTGCCTCCTACATCCTCGAAAGACCGGACGATGTGATCCACTACTCGATAACGGAGTTTGCCAGGATCGTCGGGGTCAGCGAGACTACGATTTACAGGCTCGTCAGGAAGTTGAAGTTCGACGGGTACCAGTCTTTCAAAATTGAACTGATCAGGCAGACCAGCGGTGCGAAGGTCTATCCAAAAGAGGGCGGAGACGCTTTCGATGAATACTTAGACCAGATGAGGTCTTTCTTGGAGCGTTTACCTGGCACGCTCAAAAAAGATGATGTGGAGAAGGTTGCAGATCTGGTCCTGCAATCTCAGAAGACGATATTCTTCGGTGTTGGGCTTTCGGCCGTCGCGGCGGAGTATGGAAGTTTGCTGTTGTCGCTGCTTGGCTTTGCGTCCTTTTACTACAACGATCCACACGCTCAGGTCATCGTGGCTACGAGCCTCTGTGAGAAGGACCTGGTGATATCCATCAGTCACAGCGGAAACATAAGGGACACCGTCAAGTCTACCCAGGTGGCGAAGGACGTCGGAGCCAGGACCGTGGCCATAACTGCGGGAATCGGATCACCGCTGGCCTCGACCGCCGAGATAGTTCTCTACAGTCCTGCAACGAGCTTCGAGAAATACGAATTCTTGCGGGGAAATCTGGGAGAACTGGTCGTGGTTGAGATACTGTTCCGAACGATCCTGAAGAAGATCTACTCCCAGAAAGAGGAGTACCTCAACGGACTGTCCGAGGTGCTCAGGCCAAAGAGGTACGAGGAGGAAGCAAGGTGAAGATCGCACTCGTGCACTTCAGAGCCGGTTTCACCGACGGGGTTTCTCTGGAAATGGAAAAGTGGAAGAGAGTTCTCGAAGGGCTCGGACACGAAGTGATCTACGTGGCGGGTGAGTTCGATCGAGCCGAAGGGATTGAGATTTCTTCCATCTCGATGAAGAATGAGGAGAACTTCTGGATCCACAGGAACGCCTTTGAAAGATTGAGCGTCGACGAAGAGACCTTCCAGCGAAGGTTCGAAAGATACGCAGAAACCATAAAGAACGAGCTGGAAGAGAAAATGCCACAGGTTGATCTGCTCATCGTCAACAACATCTTCTCGCTCGGATTCAACCTTGCAGCGGCCGTCGCACTGGCGCGGTGGGCGAGAGAAAAGGATGTGAGGATCTTGGGTCACCACCACGACTTCTACTGGGAGAGAGAAAGGTATTCCAGACCTCAGTGCGGGTTCGTCAGGAGGGTCCTTGAGGAGTACTTTCCTCCAAAGGGTGAGAAGATGCGACACGTCACGATCAACACACTGGCTCAGAAGGAACTTTTTCGAAGAAAAGGGATCGAGTCCGTGGTGGTGCCGAACGTGTTCGATTTCGATCAGGCGGCCTGGCAGATCGATGAGTACAACGAGGATTTGAGGTCGAAACTTGGAATAGGGAAAGATCTCTTTGTCCTTCACGCCACCAGGATCGTACCAAGAAAGGCCATCGAGATCGCCATGGACTTCACTGCGCGGCTGTGTGAGATGGTTGAAGGCAAAGTTCATTTCGTCGTGGCGGGTTTTCCGGAAGAAGAGTCGCGAGAGTACTACCGTAAGATTGTGGAAAAGTCGAAGCGTATGCCTTACGAAACCCACTTTGTCTTCGACATGGTGAGGTCTGAGAGGTTCATGAACAAAGAGAAGTACTACTCGCTCTGGGACATGTACGCGGCCTGTGACGTCGTCACCTACACTTCCGTGCTCGAAGGCTGGGGGAACCAGCTCATCGAAGCGGTGTTTGCGAGAAAACCGCTGGTGGTGTTCGAATATCCCGTTTACAAGAGCGACATCGCACCAATTGGGTTTGAATTCATCTCGCTCGGTGATGTGGCGCACTACGACGCAACGGAAGGTTTCTACAAAGTTGACGAATCGAAGCTGGAGGTAGCGGCACGGAGGTTGAAGGATCTGATCTCAGAACCGGAAAAACTTTCCAGGATCGTGCAGAAGAACTTTGAGCTCGGTAAGAAGCACCTTTCACTTCAAAGCTTGCGAGAGCGACTCGAGCAGATCTTGAAAACGCTGAGATGATGAAGGTGAATTTGAGGTTGCACCGCGCGACGGAATGTGGTATTATAGAAACAGACACACCGGTGGAAAAAGGTGCTTGACAGGAAATTTCGGTTGTGGTATAATATAAAACAGCAGGGCCAAAAGCCCTGCTTTTTTGTTTGTCGCCGGGAGGTGCATCCTTTGAACTTACAAGACATAGAACTTTTCCTCCTCGACATGGACGGCACTTTTTATGTGGGAGAAAGGCTGATCCCTGGTGCGATGGAATTTCTCGAAACTGTGAGATCTTCAGGAAAGAAGTTCATGTTCCTGACGAACAATTCGTCCAAGGGGCCGAGGCAGTACGTCGAAAAACTGAGACGGCTCGGAGTGGGCGTGGACGAATCCTGCGTGTTCACTTCCGGCGAGGCGACGGCACTCTTTCTGCTCGAACGTTACGGTAGAGCGAAACTCTTCGTGCTGGGCACGAAGGCCCTTCAAGAAACACTCGCTTCTTACGGGCACGTCGTGGACTGGAGCGAGCCGCAGATCGTGGTGCTCGGTTACGATACAGAGGTGACTTACGAGAAGCTCGCGAAGGCGTGCTTGCTGGTCAGAAAAGGCTTACCCTACATCGCCACGCATTTCGACATAAACTGTCCTTCGGAAGAAGGCCCCTTGCCAGACGCCGGCTCTTTCATCGCCTTGATAGAACGTTCCACGGGAAGGGTTCCAGACTACGTGGTGGGGAAACCCAACTCGCTGATGATGCAGATCATCTCGAAGAGGTTCAACCTGCCAGTTTCGAGGATCGCCATGGTGGGTGATAGACTTTACACGGACATGGAGTTCGCGATCAACTCCGGGGCCATGGCCATCCTGGTGCTGAGCGGTGAAACGACGAAGGAAGATCTCGAAAAGAGCGACACGAAACCACACCTCGTTGTGGAAAACGTAGGTGTTCTGGCGAGCATGTTGAGGAGAGGTTGACGCTTTGTCCATAAAGCACAGGCTCAGATCGAAGAGGAACGAAGAGCTGGTCGGCCTCGCGCAGGCGGGTCTGAAAGAAGCGCTCGATCTGCTCGTCGAGCGTTACTATCCCATGGTCTGCAAGATCTGTTCCAAATATTACGCACCGTGGGCGGAGTTCGAGGACATGGTGCAGAGCGCGCTCGTGGGGCTCATCAAGGCGGTGTACTACTACCAGCCGGACAAGAGCGGGTTCACCTCCTTCGCCTGGAGGAGTGTGGAATCGGAATTGAAATCCTTCCTGACGTTTCTCAACAGGAAGAAGAACAGGTTGCTCACGGATGCCGTGAGCGTCGATTTGCTCGCTTCTTCGGAAGACTCCGAGGAGACCGGTTACTCCTTCGAGGACAGGGCACGTTCCACGGCACGAGACGCGTTGGCCGAGGTGATCGTCGAACGGGTGAAGGAATTTTTGAACGAACTCGAGGTCAACATACTCCAGATGTGGCTCGATGGATTCAGCTACGAAGAGATCCAGTCGGTGCTGAACGTGAACTTCAAGAAGGTGGACAACACCGTCCAGAAGGTCAAAAGGATCGTGAGGGAAAGGATAGACCCCCTGCTCCTCGACAGTTTCTTCAGGGAAGGATGATCACAGAAGCTGTCTGAGCCTTTCCAGCACACCGTAATCTGCGAGTTCTCTGTCCAGACCTTCCGATGCGTTGCCTTTGTAAAGTCGAACCGCCCCGGCCAAATCGTTCAGTGCAAGATCGCAGACGATGAGCATCGCCAGGGTCTGGTCGTTTTTGAAACCTTTCTCGATCAAACTCATGAGCAGAAGCTTTGCCTCGGCGAACCTTTCGAGGTTCAAAAAGAGAGACGCCAGGTTGATGTAGGCCGTGGGGAAGGACGGATCGCACTCGATGGCCTTCCTGTAACACTCCATCGCCTCGGCGTATTTCTCCATGCGCACGTAGACGTTGCCGAGGTTGTTCCAAGCCTCGGGGCTTTCCTGGACGTGGAGACATTCTTTGTACAGTCTTTCTGCCTCTTGGAGTTCTCCTCTGTTGCTCGCTTCGAGTGCCCTTTTGAAGATCTCTTCGATCATTTTGTTACCATACCCTTGGTGTAATAGACCGTGTCCGAAAAGACTTCTCCAGCCAGACGCACCTCGAACTTCACGGGAACGATGTCTGAAGGTACGGGTCTGGTCCTGGTGAACCTGACGTTCCAAACGGGCTGCAGGAGCTCGAAACTGGATTTGAAATGTCCAAAACCACCGCAGAGGAGCACTTCTTCCGTGGAGGAAGACTGCGTGAAGATGCGCACGTTCTTTCCTCTCAGAGTCACCACATCGCTCCTCTTCAATTCCTTAGCGTCTGCCAGCACCACTGCGTAGCTGCTCCCACGTCTCAGGCTCGGCAGAGTCTTTCTGAAGAAATCTTTATCTGCGTTCAGCCAGACGGCGTTCCTGTACGACAGCTTCAGTTCGGAAAAGACGGGCCCTCCACCCTCACGGACCTGGAACATGTCACCGAGGATCGGAATGGGGTCGGCGAAGATGTTTTCAACGCGAACCGAAAGGATCAGGGAATCTTGATCGAAACTCAGTGAATCTATTTTCACCAGTACCGGTTCTTTACCTTTGAACGATGTTACGTGCACGCTGTGGTTTTGAAAATCCATCAGGAACAGGAAAGGATAGTTGTATTCCATCGTCAGAAACGTCTGTGCGAACCTCCCAAGCTCTACAACCCCATCCTGACGCACGAGCAACAGTGTGTCGTCTTTGAGCACGAAGGGTTCTTCGAAGACCGTCAGCTCGAAGTTCCAAGCTCCGTGGGCGGGCAGTTCGAGCACTCTTTTCAGACTGAAGTCGAACAGCACTATCCTGTCTTTGAGGATGTCCAAAATCCAGATGCCCTTCAGACCCACCTCGACATCCTGAATGGAATAGAAATCGTCCAGCTCGAAGAAATTGACCTTGCCGTTTTCAACGCAGAACAGTCTGTCCACGTCCGCACCCCAGAGTCTTCCCAAGCGGTCGAAGCCTGCCAGGATAGGCCTGATGAACCCCGAATGGATGGTTTCGGTGCGGGCAGTCTCCGGATCGAACACCACAAGTTTTCCGTCACCGGCGATGTAGAGGTATCTGAAAGACTTCGAAACGATGCTTTCTGGCTTGAAGTCAAGCTTGTAGATTCTGTAACCTGAAGGGTTGTAGACGATCAAACGGTTGTTCACTTGATCGACGATGCACACGTCTCTTCCCAGGGCCGTCGCGTCGACGGGTGAGTAGAAGTACTCTATAGAGTTTCTGAAGCCATCGATCTTCATGAGTTCCGGTGAAAGGGTTGGGGTCGAAGCCTGTAAAGGGTTCGTGAGAGTTTCTATTTCTTTGACGAGTGAGAGTGCCTCGTCCTTCGTGGGAACCAGCACCAGTATGGTCCTGAGGTCTTCAAGCGCTCTATCAACAGCACCGACGTCGATGTCGAGTTTCGCCGTGAAAAACCAGAAATCTGGAATGTCCGTGATGTAGATGAGACCCGAGAGGGCCTGGGACATCAGCTCCCGTGCCTCTACCACGTCGCCCGCGTACCAGTTCTCCAGCGCCTGTGCGAAGAGGGCACGTGCCTGCTCTTCGTTCACGATGCCGAAGCAGATGGATGCCGCGACGATGAACAGCACGAGAAGGATTTTCATCTCTTCTTCACCATGGCGATGAGGTCAGTTTTCCTTTCGGTGCCGTGCAGCAGCCTCTGTATGTTGTCCGAGTGTCTGAACGTCGAAAGTGCCGACAACAGGAAGAACAGAACCGCGACGTCCCTGTTGAAGAAAAGAGCGATGATGGATGCGAGAAACAGGCTCGTTATGGACGCGAGCGAGACGTATTTGGTGAGGAGTGTGAGGCTCAGCCAGCTTCCCAGAAACACGAAACCACAGGTTGGACACAGCGCGAAGAACACACCGCAGGTGCTCGCGACACCTTTCCCACCTTTGAATTTCAGAAACACGGGAAAGTCGTGGCCGATCACCGCACTGATCGCGGCGATTCCGATGATGTTCCTGTCGTACTGGTACAGTTGAGCGAAGATGAGCACAGGTATGAACGTTTTGAGCGCGTCGAGCACCATGCAGCTGAAGCCTATAACGGGTCCGGCGGCCCTCAGGGCGTTGGTACCACCCACGTTCCCGCTGCCAACTTTCCTGACGTCCACCTTCTTCAGTCTCGGAAGCAGATAACTGAACGGGACAGCCCCGCACAGATAGCAGATCAGCCCCACAAGGATGTAGTGCAAGGGTTCACCTCCTCGGCTTGAATTCGATGAAGATGGGGGAACCCGTGAACGGATCGACACGCTCTCGTATGAGCCTTTGAAGCATCCTCTGTGTTTCTGACCTTATCTCTTCTTCCTCTTTGTTGATGGTGAAGACGAACCTGGGCGGTTTGATCTTCACCTGTTTGATCGAGTAGACCTTCACGTTCGACAAACTCGGTGCGAGCACTGGAAGCTGTAAGAGCAGTTTGTTCAGTTTCGACTGTTCGATCTTTCTGCAGTAGGACGCGTAGGCCTCGTCTATCGCCGATAAGAGGGATTTCAATCCCTGTCTCTTCACGGCGCTCGTGAAAACCACCCTGCAGAAATCCGCGAACGGCATCTCTGCCTTGACGAAGCGTTCGTACTCGTTCTTCTTAGCCTCGACGAGGTCGAACTTGTTCACGTCTATCACTAACGCCTTTCCTCGATCCAGCGCAAGACCCGCGATCCTCTTGTCCTGCCTGGAAACACCTTCCGTGGCGTCGAGGAGTAACACCACCACGTCCGCAGATTCGATAACGTCTATGGCGCGCTTCACACTGTAATACTCTAAGCTCTTCTTTTCGATCCTGCTCTTTCTCCTCAAACCCGCCGTGTCGATGAAGATGTATTTCTTGCCATCGATCTCCACGAGTTCATCCACAGGATCCCTCGTGGTGCCCGGGATCGGGGTGACGTTGACACGATCCTCACCAAGGATGGCGTTGAAGAGCGAAGATTTACCGACGTTGGGTTTGCCGACGATGGCGACCGCAGGATAGTTCCTCTCTTCCTCGGGCTTGTCCAACGGCACGTTCATTTCTCTCAACGTGTTCACGATCTTGTCGAGCAGTTGATCCACGTTCAAACCGTGCTGTGCGGAGACGAGTACGTAATCGTCGAAACCGAGTTTGAAGATCTCTGGCAGGTTCTCTTCCACGAGCTTCGGATTCTCGACCTTGTTGATGACCAGTATCACCCTTTTTCCGAGCTTCCTCAGCACCTGGGCGACGTATTCGTCCTCCGAAGTGATCGGCTCTCTTCCGTTGACCACGAACAGGATGAGGTCCGCTTCTTCAAAGGCTTTCAGAGCCCTCTGCTTCATTGACTGGAGCATCTCGTCGTCCGCTCTCTCGTACACACCGCAGGTGTCAAAAAGGGTGAAGGCGGCGTCACCGTGGACCACGATGCCCTTGAGTGTGTCCCTGGTGACGCCCTCTTCTTTCTCCGTGATGGCTTTCCTTCTACCCACCAGCCTGTTGAACAGTGTCGATTTACCCACGTTCGTCTTTCCCGCGATGACCACTTTCGCCATGGTTCACTTCTTCAAAAGATCGCCGAGCGTTTTTTGAGAGCCTTTCACCTGCTTCTTGTATTCTTCGTAGTCCCTCATTTCCTCCAGCTTCTTCTGGCTGACGAGTATCTTCCTGCGTTCGGGTATAACTCTCAGCACCAGTACCTCGATCTCAGACTTTTCTTCGATCTCTCCCAAAGCGTGCGTCGAGGGCATGAAGGCCTCGACCGAGAAGTCCTTCAGTTCGAGCACGTAACCGGAGTTGAGCTTCGACTTGACGAGCGCTTTCGCAACGCTGCCTTCTTTCAGAGTCTCGACGATCCTTTCCCACGGATCTGGCATGGTCTGCTTTATGCTGAGCCTCATTCTCCTGTTCTGCGGATCTATGGAAAGTATCTTCACGTTCACTTTCTGCTTTTCTTTGAACAGCTCCGTTGGATCGCTCACTCTGTTCCACGAAAGCTCCGATTTGGGTACGAGCCCCGTCACACCGTCTTCGAGCTCGACTATCACGCCTGTGGGCAAAACTTTCAAAATCGTTCCGCTCACGACATCGCCCTCTTTATAACGCTCGGTGATGTTCTCCCACGGATCACCTTGAGCCCTCTTGTAACTGAGGGCGAGTCTGCGTTTTTCAGGGTCTACCTCGATCACTTCGACCTGGACCATCTGTCCAGGCTTGAAGAATTTCTTCAGGTCCACCTTCTTGTTGCCCCAGAAGATCTCCGATATGTGCACGAGCCCATCCAGGCCAGGTTCGAGGTTGACAAAAATACCGAAAGGAACGATGCTCTTCACGACGCCCTGAACGATCGTACCGACTCTGTACTTTTCGGCAGCGATCTGCCAGGGATCGGGCTCGAGGGCCTTCAGACTGACTTCAACCGAGCGTTGCGCGGGATCCATTTTTGTGATCTTGACCTTGACGGTTTCTCCTTCCTTGAGCACGTCACGTATGGATATCGAAGGATCGTGTGAGACCTCTTCTTTTGGAAGAACGGCCGTTATAGGACCGATCTTCAACGTGGCGTTGGAAGCCCTGATGCGCTCCACCTTTGCCTCAACGACGTCACCCACGTTGTGGGAATCAAAGAACGACTGGATCTGTCTTTCAACCAGGGCTTTCCTCGATACGACGATCCTGCCTCGCCTACCAGGAACGTAGTCTATCACCAGAAAATCGTGCTCTCCCTGCGGCATCTGTGCATCCCTTCTGAGCAGAGATTCTGAACCTGGCAGGAACGCGTCCAGCACGTTGAACAGTCTCACTATGTAACCACCTGACACCTGCTGAACGAAGTGTCCCTTCACGGGCGTGCCGTTTTCCTTCGCCTCTCTGATCTTGTCCATGGCCAGCCTTCTGTACGGTCTGATCTCAGAAAGCAACGCGTAACCTTCCTCGTCGTTGATCTTGAGTATCTGGACGGTGATCTTCTCTCCAACCTTGTAACTCGAAGGTTCTCGAACGAGTTCCGATGGCTGGATCCTGCCCTCCTGCTTGCCTCCGAAATCCACGGACAATCCCTCGGCTGGATCGACGGCTGTGACGGTGGCCTCCACAACCTGGCCGGGACTGAACTCGTTGAAATCCAGATATCTCTCAAAATCGTTGTTCAGCTTTTCATTATCCATAAGAACTCAACCTCCCTGATGAATTTTCTCAACGACCAGCCTGACGTCCTCCAGGGGTGTGGACGTCCCGGCGGTCACTCCGATCTTTTCAAAACGTCTGAAATCGAACCCTTCGAGTTCCGAGGCGCTCTCCACGTGCACAACTTCCGTCACTCTCGAGGCGATCCTCGCGAGCTTCTTCGTGTTCGAGCTGTTCTTACCCCCTACCACGACGATCAGGTCGCACGTGGACGCCATCTTCTTCACTTCGATCTCACGCCTGTGCGTGACCTCACACACGCTGTTCAAAAGCAAGAACTCCACTGGTTCGGAAGATTTCAAAGTCTCCGCGGCGAAGCTCAGAAAGTCTTCCAGCGACATGGTCGTCTGGGACAGAACGCAGATCCTGCCCTCCAGACGCAGCGGTTGCATCGTTACGATCGCATCCTGGACGTGACCTTTCAGGGCCTTCATTTCGTCGTGTTTTTCGTCTCCGTAGACAACGACCGTGTAGTTGGCCTGTCTCGCAGCTTTCGCCCTTTCAAAAAGCTTCAGGACGATTGGACAGGTCGCATCTATCACTTTCTTGAATCTCTTTTCAAGCTCGTACACGACATCGGGAGCCACCCCGTGCGCCCTCACAACGAGCACGGAATCCTTCGCATCCTCCGGTAGCGGTTCACTTTCGTGGAGGATCTTCAATCCCTTCTGCTTCAATCTCTCGAGAACGTTCCTGTTGTGGACCAGCTCGCCGAGGCTGTAAACGCTGCGCTCGTTCTCGAGGCATTCTTCTACGATTCGAATGGCCCTTTCCACACCGAAGCAAAAACCTATATTTTCAGCAACGCACAGCTTCATCCTTCTTCCTCCGGTTCACAGCTTCGATCACTTCTTCGAGTACCTGTTCGATACTCTTGCCCGTCGTGTCTATGACGATGGCGTCTTCGGCAGCTTTCAATGGGGCGAGATCCCTGGAAGAATCTCTCCTGTCTCGCTCCTCGATCTGTCTCGCCACTTCTTCGAAGGAGAGGTTCACACCTTTTCGTTTCAACTCTTCCAGCCTCCGCCTGACCCTTTCCTCAAAGGAGGCTGTGAGGAATATCTTCACCTGCGCGTGCGGTAGAACGACGGTGCCGATGTCTCTACCTTCAACGACGAAGTTTCCATTCTCGCAGATCTTCCTCTGAAGCTGGGTCAATTTCTCCCGGACCTTCGCAACGGTCGCGAAACTCGAAGCGAGCTGTCCCGCTCTCGCAGATCTGATCTCTTCCTCGCGCACCTTCTCACCGTTCAGGTACAGTTCACCGTCTACGTAGTCCATGTCTATTTCGTCCAGTTCTTCCGTGAGGTCATCTTCCGGTGAGAGACCTTTTGAATCCAAATAGAGCGCGACGGCGCGGTACATGGCGCCCGTGTCGAGATGGTTGAAACCGAGCCTTTCTGAGAGGAGTTTTGCTATGGTGGATTTCCCAGAGCCTGCAGGACCGTCTATGGCGATGAGAAAATTGCTCAACTCAGGCCTCCTCCAGTACGTCAACGATTCTGAAGACTTTGTCCAGGCGGGTCATTTCGAAGATCCTTTTGACGTTCTGTCTCAAAGCCAGCAGGACTATTTCCTTACCCATGTGTCTGGCATCTTTGAGTATGGCGACCATGGCTCCCAGGCCGGCGCTGTCGATGTAAGGCACGTTCGACATGTCCACCACGACTTTCGTTGCCTTCGAATTCTCCAACCTTTCCTTTATCTGCTTCTTGATCTCCGCCGAGTTGTACGCGTCGAAATCTCCGTTGATCTTGCAGACGAGTTTGTCGTTCGTTTCTTCGAAGTTGATGGTCAGATCGATCATGTTTCGTTCCCTCCAACCTTTATTTTAAGTTCCCTAAGCTGCCGTTCGCTGACCACATCGGGTGCCCCCGTGAGCGGGCACACGCCGCTGGCTGTCTTCGGAAAGGCTATCACTTCTCTTATCGACGACACATTACAGATTATAGCAACCAGCCTGTCCAGTCCGAGCGCGATGCCGCCGTGCGGTGGGGCACCGTACTGGAACGCTTCCAGAAGGAAACCGAACTTGACCCTGATCTCGTCTTCCGTCAGCTGCATGAGCCTGAACACTTCCCTCTGCAGATCTCTGTTGTGTATTCTGATGCTTCCAGAGCCCACCTCGTAACCGTTGATGACCAGATCGTAAGACTGTGCCCTTATTCTGGAGAGGTCTTCGTCCTTGTAACGCTCGAGGTCTTCAAGGTTCGGCATCGTGAAGGGATGGTGCTGCGCCACGTATCTACCTTCTTCTTCACTGTATTCGAACATGGGAAAGTCCAAAACCCAAAAGACGTCGAAACCGGTTTTCAAATGGGCAAAGTGAGTGTCACCTATGGTCTTTCTCAGTTCTCCGAGCGCGACGTTCACCTCGTTCAGCTTTCCCGCGACCATCAGGCACACATCGCCCTGCAACATTCCGGTGGTCTTCGCCACCTCTTCGTAGGTGTCTTTCAGATGTTTCAGTGCACTGCCTTTCATCTCTCCGTCGAGTGCGAACCACAGTATACCGCCAGGTCCGTTCTTTTTGACGATCGCTTCGAATTCTTCTGCAACCTTTCTGCTCATCTTGGAAGCGAAGTTCTTGACGACGAAACCTTTCACAACCCCACCGTTTTCGATGATGCTTTTCACGATGTTGTAATCGACGTTTCTGAACAGATCCGTCAGATCGACGAATTCCATGCCGAGCCGTCTGTCCGGCTTGTCCGATCCGTAGGTGTTCATGCAGTGATCGTAACTCAGCCTGTCGAACTTCTCTGGAAGATCCACGTTCAAAACCTGTTTGAACACGTATCTGACCATACCTTCGACCGTTTCGAGCACGTCTTCTCTCGTGACGAAGGACATTTCCAGATCTATCTGCGTGAATTCGGGTTGTCTGTCGGCCCTCAAATCTTCGTCTCTGAAGCAGCGAACGATCTGGAAGTATCTGTCCAGACCACCGACCATGAGGAGCTGTTTGAACAGCTGGGGGGACTGCGGTAAGGCGTAAAAGGTTCCGGGCTTCAACCTCGATGGGACCAGGAAGTCTCTGGCACCTTCCGGCGTGCTCTTCGTCAGGAACGGCGTTTCCACTTCGATGAATCCCAGCGAGCTCAGATACTGTCTTACGGCCTGAGCCACCCTGTGCCGTGTGATGATCCTGTCCATCATCTCTTTCCTTCTCAGATCGATGTATCGGTACTTCAGCCTGACCTCTTCACTCGGCAGGGTCGATTCTCCAGGATAAAAAGGAAGTTCCTTTTCAGGTGAAGAGAGGATCTCGATGCGTTCGGCCATCACTTCGATCTCGCCCGTTGGGAGTTCTCTGTTGATCGTGTCCTTCGGCCTTTCTTTCACGATACCTTCGACTGAGATCACGGCTTCTCGTTTCAGATCGAGATCGAAATCCTTCGACAGCACGATCTGGGTTTGACCGTACCTGTCTCTCAGCATGACGAACTTCACGCCGCCGAGGTCTCTGATCCTGTCGACCCAGCCCGCCAGTTTAACCTTCTTCCCAACATCGCTGATTCTGAGTTCTCCACACGTGTGTGTTCGCAGCATAAACCAACCTCCTGTGCGTTCCCTTTTAGAAAATAATACAGCAAAGTCTCACAACGTGGACGGGTCAACGAACAGGTCTATCCAGGGCTTGGTCAAAGAGAACCTCACGAAGAACACCACCGAGACGATGAAGAGAATCGCTAAGATCGTGTTGAAGCTTCTCGAAACTCTCACAGCTTCGAGCTGTCTTTCTGCAGCGATCCCGAAAAGACCCGAGATGATCACGACTGCGAAGGCCCAGATCAGTTCGAGCGCCAGGCTTTCGAGCTTTCCAAAGATCGCCGGCACCATGTACCACACGATCGCTATGAACCAGGGTACGAGGATGGTTGAGAACAGCCTTGAGGGCCAGAAGTTCTCTCTCTTCTTCGCGACGGCGAATTCGATGGTGCTCGCGAAGAAGTACGCCCAGAATCCCATCTTGAGGTGTTCAAAGACCGATTCGTCCGTGCCGCAGAAAATCCTGAGAAAGTTCCAGCCTGTGAGCTCGTATCCAAAGTGGAAAACGGAAAAAAGGACCATGTAGATGAGAACCTTCCAGAAGGCCTTCACGTCGAGATCACCTCTGAAAAATTCTATCATCTTTACGGTGTCGTTTCACTAATTCACGTGGATGAAATAAATATGATACGATAACGGTGGAGGTGGTTGGGTGGCGAGACCAACGATCAAGCTCGATTCGAAACTCGTTGAGTACGCCAGATCGCTCGCAAAGAAGATCACCGACGATGTCCAGAAGATCATAGACGAGCACTCAACTGTCTCCACCGAGCGCGCCACGCTCAGAATTCTGGGTGTGGACGGCGTGGTGGGTGAGGATCAGATACCTCTGGTGAACGTGGTCGTGGACAAGCTCAAAGAGTGGAAGATGCTGGATGGTGGAGTTTTCAGGCCCATCGTGAGCGCTTCGATCGTTCTCGATAAAGATGTCCAGCAGGTGTGTGAGGCTGTGGCGGACGGGCTGGACCTGCGAACGCTGCCACAACCGAAGAGGCACGTCTACGAGGAGTTCTCCCAACAGCTGGTCGAGAAGGCCTTAGAGAGAATAAAACGCAGGAGCGAAGAGAGGGACGCACTGCTGGAGGAGCTCGGGGATCCTCCGAAACCCTACAAGTACCTCATCGTGGCGACGGGAAACATCTTTGAGGACGTCGTTCAGGCGCGCGCCGCGGTGTTTCAGGGTGCGGACATCATCGCGGTGATACGCTCCACAGCGCAGAGCTTGCTCGATTACGTGCCCTACGGTGCGACCACGGAAGGTTACGGTGGAACGTACGCGACTCAGGAGAATTTCAGGATCATGAGACAGGCCCTGGACGATGCGGCGCGAAAGGTGGGACGTTACATAAGGCAGGTGAACTACGCTTCGGGCCTGTGCATGCCAGAAATCGCGGTCATGGCCGCATTCGAGGGACTGGACATCCTTCTGAACGACGCGATGTACGGCATTCTGTTCAGAGACATCAACATGCTCCGAACCTTCACGGACCAGTACATTTCAAGACTGGTGTGTGCGTACGCGAACATCACGATAAACACGGGTGAGGACAACTATTTGACGACCGCGGACGCGATAGAGAAAGCGCACACCGTCACCGCTTCACAGCTCATCAACGAACAGTTCGCCATCAAAGCGGGTCTCAAGCCCCATTTGATGGGCCTTGGACACGCGTTCGAGATAAACCCGGACGTTGAAGATTCTCTGCTCTACGAGATAGCGCACGCCATGCTCACGCGCGAATTGTTCCCGGATTGTCCCGTCAAGTACATGCCACCCACGAGGTACATGACGGGCAACATATTCAAAGGCTACGCGATGAACACGCTCTTCAATCTCGTGTCTTCCATGACCGGTCAGGCCATCCAGTTGCTCGGTATCCTCACGGAGGCCATCCACACACCGTACATGCACGACAGATACCTCGCGCTCGTCAACGCGAATTACGTCTTCTCTGCCACGAGACATCTGGGCGACGAGGTCCTGTTCAAACCGGGAGGGTTCATAGAGAGAAGGGCGAACGAGGTTTTGAGAAAGGCCGTTGAACTGCTGGAACACATAAGCGATGTGGGACTGTTCAGCGCGATCGAGCAGGGTGTGTTCGCCGACATAAAAAGGAGCAGGAACGGCGGGAAAGGACTGGAAGGAGTGTTCAGAAAGAGTGAAACTTACGAGAATCCGATCCGCGACGCGCTCGAACGCAAACTGGGGGTGAAAGAATGAACGAACGCAGGTTCGTGAGACCGTACGGAGATCAGATGGACGATGGAGCGGTGCAGCTCTCCTTCACCCTGCCAGTTCCCTACGGGCCGCTCGCGAGGGAAGCGGCGAAGAAGTTGTGCGAAAAACTCGGTTTTTATGAAGTCACGATAGCGACGATGGAGGACCTCAACGAAGGTTTCACTTTCTTTGTCGTGTACGGAAAGACTGACGTCTCTGTGGACCTCTCGTCGATCAGAGTGGTCGCGCCGAAGATCCAAAAACTTCCGCGGGAAAAGATCGACGAGCTGGTCCTGGAAAAGTTCAAGCGTCCCATCGTCGTGGTGGGTGCGACGATCGGAACCGACGCCCACACCATAGGCCTCGACGCCATACTGAACATGAAAGGTTTCCATGGAGACTACGGCCTGGAGAGGTACAAGGCCTTCAGGGTGTACAACATGGGGGCGCAGGTTCCTCCCATCGAGCTGGTCAGGAAGGTCAGGGAAGTGAACGCCGACGTGGTCCTCGTTTCGCAGGTTGTGACGCAGAGGAACATTCACATACAGCACCTCACAGAATTGATGGAACTGCTTTACGCCGAAGGTTTGAGGGACAGACTGCTCGTCATAGTGGGTGGTCCGAGGATAACACACGAACTGGCGCTCGAACTGGGTTACGATGCAGGTTTCGGCAGTGGAACGACCCCGAGCGAGGTGGCGAACTTCATCGTCCAGGAGCTTTTGAAGAAGCGAGGTCTCTGAGCTTCCTCTCGACGAACTGTAGCTCTTGCTCGTCGCTGATCAACCCGTCGAGCTTCGCACAGTAAACCTCTTCGAGCAGCTCGCCGACGAGCCTGGACGGCTTGAGGCCGAACTTCTCCACGATCGTTCTGCCGTCCACGTGCACCAGCTTCGTGTTCCTTTGTCTTTCGAGGAACTGCTTGAGGTATTCCTGCGATTCTGGATCCAAATAACTCGCGATGTAACAGAAGCCTTCCGGAGAGATACCCTTGGTCATCTTGTAAATGTCCGAGAAGTTCAACCTGTTCGATACGACCTTCGAAAGCGGGATTATCATCCTCTTCAGCAGTTTGAGCTCGTCCACGAATTTGTTCGAAAGACCGTACCTTTCTTTCATCTGTTCTATGGCCGTGTCTCCATGGTATTCAAGGAAGACGAACATCACAGCGTAGAACCTGTCCACTTTCTCGAAAAATTCCTCAGCCCACGGCAAAAAGTCTGCCAGCGATCTCAGCTTCTGCTCCATGGTCACCGTGTAAAAAACGCCCGGGAACATGCGCTTGATCACTTCGAAGTCCGAGAGCCTTCTCAATGCGGAGAGCCACTTGGGTTCTTCCAGGATCTTTTCGAACTCCTGACGCAGTCTCTGTCCACTCACCTTCTCGAGGTAACCCTGTCTCACGGCGTCGAGCATGAGCTGTGCCGTCCTTTCTTCGATGTGGAAATCGAAGCGCGTCTCGAACCTGACAGCCCTGAGGATCCTCGTGGGATCTTCGACGAAGCTCAGTGTGTGGAGGCACCTGATGATTTTGTTCTCTAAGTCTTTCTTCGCACCGAAGAAGTCTAAGAGCAGGCCGAAATCTTTCTGGTTCAGCTTTATCGCCATCGCGTTGATCGTGAAGTCTCTCCTGTACAGATCTTTTTTGATCGTGCTGATCTCCACCTGGGGAAGTTCCGTTGGAGCTTCGTAGTACTCGGTCCGTGCCGTGGCGATGTCTATTCTCGTTCCATCCTTTAAAAACAGAGAAGCTGTGAGAAACTTCTCGTGTTTGACCAGGGTGGCATCGAGGTTCTTTGCAGCATGATCAGCGAAAGCGAGCCCGTCACGCTCCACGACGATGTCCAGATCCAAATTGGGATTGCCCATCAAAAGGTCCCTGACGAAGCCTCCGACGATGTAGGTGGGCAGGTTCAGTTCGTCCCCGAATCGGCCCAGCTGCCTCAAAAGATCGCAGATCCTCCTTGGAAGCTTCGAGATGAGCAGATTTCGAACGTCCACGAACTGCTGCTGGTCTTCTTCGTAAACGGCCTTCCTCGCAACTTTCTTCACGGCATCCGCGAAGCTCGATCTCATCACGTCCGTCCTCGTTATTATGCCCACCAGTATACCGTTTTCGAGCACGGGTATGCGTCCTATGTCGTTCTCGACCATGATCTGTCTGACCTTGCTCAGCGGTGTGTTGGCGTCCACGACGATCAGTTTGCTCGACATTATGGCCTTCACAGGATGGTTCTGCATCCCGTGGTTCATCGCCTTGTCGACGGCCTTCTTCGTGACGATCCCCACCAGCCTGTTTCCCTCTATGACGGGCAGTCCGTTGTGGCCCGTGCGTTCCATGATCTTGTTGACCTCACCGATGCTCATATCGGAATAGACCACACGAACGGGTGAAGACATGATGTCTCTCGCAAGGATACCCCTGTTGACGTAGCGTTTCAACGTTTCGAGGACGATCTTCTTGATCGACGCGATGTTTGAATCGTTCACCGTGAAGCTCGCAGCCTTCCTGTGACCTCCCCCTCCGAGCTCGTTCGCCACCCCTCCGAGGTCCACTTCGTTGGAGGAGGTCCTCATGATCACGTGGATCTTTTTGCCGGTGCGGACTATGCACACGAGAGTCTCAACGTTTTCAAGGTTCCAGAGCTTGCTCGCAACGGCCGCGAGTCCGCCGATGAACTTCTCCGTCTCCGCGGTGGCGATGTGGACCGTCAAGCCGTCGATCTGATGGGATTCGACGTTCGAAAGCAGCTGTTCGAGTAACTGCTTCTGTTCGAAGTTGAGATCGTACCTTATGTACTCCGCAACCTCCGAGAGGTTCGCTCCCCTTTGCAGGAGGAACTTCACAGCCTCGAGGTCTCTCAGCGTTGTGCTCGTGTAGAGCAAACTGCCCGTGTCCTCGTAGATCGCTATGGCGAACAGGGTCGCATCGATCGAGTCGATGTCGATGTTTCTCTTCGCGATCTCTTCGATGAGCAGTGTCACCGTTGCCCCAACGCTCTCTATCTTCTTTTCGCCGGTTATGGTCTGCTCCTTGATGTCCGGATGGTGATCGTAGATCACGATTCTCGAAGCTCTGTTCAGGATCTTCTGAACCTTCTGGCCGAGCCTTTCGAAGGAAGCCGTGTCGACGATGATCAGAGATTCCACGCCCTCGTCGGTCAGATCGCTCTCGGTGATGTAGCTGTACTTTTCCTCGTAGATAGCGAGGAACTGTGCGAGGTTCTGCTGAGCAACCCCGCTGAGGAGCACCGTGTGGTCTGGATAGAGCTTCTGTGCCGCCACGGCCGAAGCGAAACAGTCGAAATCCGGGTTCCTGTGACCCACGATGAGCTTCAAGCCTTCTTCCTCCTCAAAGTTATCTGCTGACCCTGTTTGAGTTTGAGTTTCTCTGCGGCCGAACCCTGATTTATCGCTATCTCGAGGAATCCAGAGCTGTCCGGATGTACCAACAGGGCGCCTTTTGGAACATCACCGAACGTTCTCACGTAGGTCGCCTCGAAGGTTTCGTTGATGAGGATCACATCGTCCATCTGCCATTCGAGCCTCTCTGCGAATTGGATCGGAACGTTCGTTTGAACGTTTCCGAAACTGTCGAAGTAGGCGATCTCCGCGACGATGGATTCGTTCACGATCTCGGCCTGTTTCGCGGGAAGAACGACGAAGTTTGGTAGCACGTCTCCCAGCTCCTCGAACGGCACACCCCTGGAAAGGTGCGCCGCAACGGGTGCGAAGATGTCTCTGCCGTGGAAGGTGTACGAAGAAGCGTAGTGATATTTCTTGTTGTTCAACTCTCTTACCTGCTTCACACCGTACTCCAGCGCGACGTGCGTGAAGATGCCGTTGTCCGGGCCCACGAAGAACTGTTCATTCTTCGTCCTCATGCAGATGGCCTTCCTGCTCGTGCCCACCCCGTAATCGACCACCGCGACGAATATGGAACCGGGCGGAAAATCCTTCGAAGCCCTCAGGAGTATGTGTGAGGCCATCCTCACGTTGAACGGTTCTATCTCGTGGGTTATGTCTATGATCTCCACAGAAGGATTTATTCTCTTCATGACTGCCTTCGCCACTCCAACGTAATGGCTCCTGACGGACCAGTCGGTGAGAAAACCGATCATCTTTCCATGTCACCTCCACACGCAAAATGGTATCATAACACTGCGAAGATCCAGAAGGGGGGAATCCTTTGCGCACGCTCCTTCTTTTGTTTCTTCCACTCACCCTTCTCGCCACTTCGATAGCGCTTCCAGGCCAGGAAAGGGCCATCGCCCTGTTTCGGAGTGAAGCTGGTTTCTTCCTCGTAGTGCAGGAAGATCTCAGCAAGGAAGTCTTTCTCATCCTGCTGGATGAAGCTTTGAAAGTCGCTGAGATCAGACGAATGGACGGTGTGAAAGCGGAGAGGATCAACGACGCCGCGCTGTTTGAAGAAGGGTTGATCGTGGTGGGATATTCGCTGAGAGGACCGTACCACAGATCGGTCTATCTTTGCTGGTTCAATGCGGATGGAAAGCTTTTGAGGCAGAGGACGCTGGATTTTCCGGGCGCGGAGGCCTGGGCTGAAAGTCTCGTTCATGAACGGGACGCTCTCTACGTTGCGGGTGGTTACAACACGCTCACGAAAGGCTGGTTCGATGCGCTCCTGCTTCGGCTGGATCGAAACTTCGATGTTGCCTGGTACAAAACGGTTGGGGGACTGTCGGACGACTGGTTCCACCGCGTCAGGTTCGTGGGTTCGAACCTTTTATGCGTCGGTTCGACCGAGAGCAGAGGTAAAGGTAAGGGCGACATGCTGATCTGCATGTTCGACAGAAAGGGACGAAAGATCTTCGAACGCACCTTCGGTGAAAGAGATTGGGACAAGGCGATCGATGCGATCGAATTCGATGGAAAGATACACGTGCTCGGCTGGACAACGTCTTACGCACCCTACAGGTGCGGAACGCTCTTGCAGCTCTCTGAGAAAGGAAAGATCCTCAATCAGCAACTCCTCGATCTGGGATCGGACTTTTCACCTTCAGGCATGGCCGTTGTCGAGGATCGCTTGCTCGTGTACGGAACGTTGTGGCAGAAAGAGACGCGTTTTGATCCCGTGATCCTCGTGCTCGATCGAAATGGAGTGTTGCGAAACACAAAAACTGTACCCTTACCGAACGATCAATCAATTCAAGGGTTGCTGTTGTGGAACGAGCAGATCCTGCTCTACGGCGAATCGGACAACCCGATCACGGGTAAAGACATCTACGTGATCGCTCTCGAAACTGGCTCGCTTTCAAAGTGATGGTTCAGCTCTTGATCAGTTTGTACCTTTCGTAGAGCAGAACGATCCTGTTCGGTTCTATGAAGAACTCCACATCCATCTTTCTGAAATTCTGCAGCGTGAAGCATTTGACGTAGTCTTTTTCCACCTTCTCGGGCACGAGGATAGAACTCAGTTTCAGGTTCCTGCTCACCATTTCCATGATCAGAAATTCTCCACTTCTCTTCACGTCGAACGCCACGGATTTCCTGTAGCCCTCGTACCGACCGACCAGGCTCTGCAGGACCCTGTCAGATCTGACAAACTCGAGCGATTCTTCCGGGTCTTTGTCGAGCATGAGGGCGAGCGCGTACATGCCGATGTTCGAAAGGGGATAGCCCGCACAGTTCGACAGCACCGCAACAGCGATCTTTCTTTCAGGAACGTAGCCGACGAAACCCGTGTAGATCAACACCGAACCACTGTGCTCGATCAACCTCTCACCGAGAAAGTTCGGATGAACGATCCAGCCGTAGCCGTAGGTTTCGTCTCCGAAACTTTCCCAGGGTGCGGGGATGTGGCCTGTGACCATGGTTTCGATGGACCGTTTTGAAACTATGCGTTTCCCTTCGAACTCTCCTCCGTTCATGTAGAAGATCAGGTATCTGGAGAGGTCCATCACGTTGCTGAGCAGTCCCCCATCCGAACTGATGCCGTAGGGAAACGGCTTCCTCACGTGGTGTCCTTGTGGATCGAGAACGTAACCGGCCGCAACGTTCGGATCTTTCTCCACCTCGTCTCTGGAGAAATAAGAGCGCGTCATTCCGAGCGGTTCGAGGATGTATCTTTTCACGTACTCTTCGTACGACATCCCTGTGACTGTTGAGACGATCTTTCCGAGCATCACGTAGCCACTGTTCGAGTAAAAGAATCTCTCGTTGGGTTTCGTGAAAGCCCACGATTCTGCATCCTTCGCGAAGAGAAGGACGTCCTGTGGATCCTTCACGGGGAGCCAACCGTCACCGAGACCGAACGCACCGTCGATGAAGGCTTCCGCATAACCGAGCGAGGGGATTCCAGAAGCGTGGTAGAGAAGATGCTTCACCCGCACCGGTTCACCGAAGGGCCTGAGTTTGATCGGTAAATACTCCTCGACCGGTTTTTCGAGATCGATCTTGCCTTCTTCCGCGAGTTTGACGATCGCGAGCGCAGTGAAACTCTTCGTGATGGATCCCACACCGTACACGGTGTTCTCGTCCGCTGGCGCGTACGTTTCTAAAACTCTGAAGCCGAACCCTCTTTTGTAGACGATTTGACCGTCCTGGATCAGGGCGATGCTCAGAGCGGGCATTTTGGTCTGTCTCATCTTTTCGAGTATGAAATCTTCGAGCTTCGAAAACTCCACACACCATACCCCCTTGCTGGTATTATATAGGTCGTGAAGCTGGTTTTGATCGTTGTCCTATCGCTCTTTCTGTTTTCCTGTGTGCGAATGGAGAATTCCACGAGCGAAGATGCTCTTCGCTACGCCGTGCTCGCCTACAGGTACGGCTACGGTCTGTCGAAGGAAACGCTCGCGCAGATCGCCGAACGCACAGACTACGACGATGAGGTGCTCGCTTACTATGAGTATTTCAAAACTGGAAGTTTTCCTAAGCTCATTGAAACGAAGGCGTGGGATGTCTACGATGAAAGGATTTTGAACGTTCTGAAGGACAGTCTTTCGATCGATGGAACTTCGCCCGCAGCACTCGTCGATCTTTTCGACAGACCGGCGGCTGCGAACGACTGGAACGTGGAAGGAGGTTCGGTTCGCTCCGAACTGATCGAACGGGTCAAAACGTTGTTGATCAACGACTGGAGAAACAGAGGCTTTTTCTACCAATGGTGTGAAAAATACTCCATCGGTGTGAGTGAGGAAGACATCCCGCTCTACGCAGAGTTTCTGACAGGAGTTTGTGAATCTTCTTCAAACATAGAATTGAAAAGATCGTCGCAGATCGAATCGAGTTTCTTCGTTCCTGAGGTCGATCTTTCAACGGTTCCAGTCGAGCTGGTTCTGGCGATCTGTTACAGAGAATCGAGGTTCTTTCCGGCGGCGTTCAGGTGTGAAGTCGAAAACGGATCTGTCAGGGCCGTTTCCGTTGGCCTGGGACAGATCCTCGCCGATGCGGACTCTCTTCTGAACACGGATGGAAAAAAGGATTTGTACACTTTCGAGCTACTGAACCTTCATTACTTCGAAAATCTGTTCGAAGCTGTGGATCTGGCACAGATTAAAACCAGCGTGCTCTTCTGCCGCACCGTGCTCGCACTCCTGATCGAGAAATTCAGATAGACCTGCTCTGGTTGAACTGCTCTTGCAGCTTCGCTTCGAACTGCGATTTCAGCCTGTTCGAAGTTGCCAAACCCCACAGGAAGGTGATCGCTTCCGCCACGACGTTGCCCATCAGTATTCCCAGCCACACCCCGATCAGGCCGAGGTTGAACACGAACACGAAGAGGTACGAGAAGAGCACGTGGAGCACCACCGTTCTCAAGATGGAGACCGCCAAGCCCTTGAAGGCATGGCCGATCCCCTGAAACATCGCGGAGGTGAACATACCGAAGGGCACGGTGGGAATGAAGAAGCTCAGAACTCTCAAAGCTTTGACGAGATCGTCGAATATGACGCGCGAGCTTTCCGAGTAAGTGAAGAGGAGCGCGAGTTTCGGAGCGAACAGCAGCACCAGCAGGTTGACGCACAGACCGACGAGCAGGCCGAACTTGACAGCGAAAAGATAAGCTGATTTCAACTTCACGGCGTTCCTCTCACCGAACGCGGCTCCCGTGACCGATGTTACGGCGGCCGCGATGCCCATCATGGGTATGGTCCCGAAGTTGATGATCCTCCAGGCGCTCGTGAAGATCGCAACCCCAAGGTCTCCTCCAGCTTTCACGATGAACACGTTCAGTATGAAGATCGAGGTGGACATGATGATCTGTGCGAAGGACGAAGGAACACCAACGCGAAGGATCTCGAAGATCGTGTTTCTGATGCCTTTCAGGTGTCTGAAGCTCATCGATACGTACGTGTCTTTCTTTATGAAGAGCCAGTGGATCATCAGCATGGAGGACGCGGCTATGGAGATGACGGTCGCGTAGGCCGCGCCCTTCACACCGAGCTTGAAGGTGTATATGAACAGTGGATCGAGAAACATGTTCAGAACCGCACCGAAACTGATCGCGTACATTGCCCTCTTCGTGTCGCCCTCGCCCCTGAGAATGCCGTTCACCACGTTGTTGAACATCAACAACGTGATGGAGGTCAGAAGGATGTTAGCGTAATCCATAGCGAGTTTCAACGTCTGGCCAGAGGCACCCGTCAGGCTCAGCAACGGTTTCATGACTAAATTTCCAGCCACGCTCGCAATCAAGCCCAAGATCAACACCAGTACTATCGCGGAACTCGCGGCCCTGTCGGCTTCTGGCTTGTTCCTTTCACCGACTTTCCGGGAGATGAGCGAGTTCGCACCGACCGCGATGCCTCCTGCGAAGGCGAGTATGACCATGAAGATGGGAAAGAACAGCCCGATACCGGCGAGGGCCTCAGGTCCCACACCCGAGACCCAGATCGTATCGACGAGGTTGTAGAGCGCCTGCACCAGCATGGCGGTCATCATGGGTAACGAGAGTTTCATTATCGCTCGTTTCGGATCGGACCTGAGGAGTTCAACGCCTTTCGTCTGCCGCTCCATTGCTCACACCCCTGTTCGCACTCCGAACATAAAACTAACCCGGGCGGGTGCGGGTCCCGTTGGTTTCATCTTTCTGTCTGCGTATCGTTACTTCTTTTCAAAGCAGGTAAGCGTATCTAATAAGTGGGGAGCGCTCCTGAAAGACACCGTGTGGTTCGGTGTTGCGTTGGGCATGGTCTGAGTCTTTGCGGGAAACTTCGTTGAGTTGAACTATAAAAATAAGGATAATGCGCTCCCTCTGTGTGGCGAACAAGGAAGATCAAAACGTCTGACCATGAAACGAGTCGATCGAAGTCCTCATGAAGCTGGAAAGAGAAGATGAATTCATTAAGTTTTTATCAAGGTGAACGCGAAGGATCGAAAAAGAGAAAGGTCCCCAAGAAGGGGACCTTTTGTTCTTTTGAACCGGATTCGTCAGATTTTGAACTTTCTCACCTGCTCTACCAAACTCTCCGCGATCGAAGACATCTCTTCAGACAAACCGCTCACACCCTGGCTCGCGTTCGCCTGCTCTTTCACCGCCTTCGCCATCTCTTCTATCTGGTGTGCTATCGTGCTGATCGACTTCGTCGCCGTGTCCATCGCACTGCTCATCTCTTCAGCCGCCGCACTCTGCTCCTCTGCACTCGCAGCCAGACTCTCTATCTGACTCACCATACCGTCTATCTGCTCCGCTATCTTCCTGAACTGACCCTCCACCCCTTCTGCATCTTTGCTTATCCCTTCAACCACTCCCACAACTTCCTTCGTCGCCCCATCCGCCTTCATCGCACCCTGACTTATCTGACTCAGTATCTGCCCTATCCGGTCCGTCGCTCTCTTGCTCTCTTCTGCAAGCTTCCTTATCTCGTCCGCAACCACCGCAAAACCTCTGCCTGCTTCTCCCGCCCTCGCTGCCTCTATCGCCGCGTTCAACGCCAAAAGGTTCGTCTGCTCTGCTATCGAGTTGATCGTCTGAAGTATCTGACCTATGTTCTTCGCTTGTTCATTCAGCTCGCTCACTACTAAAGCCGTCTGTTCCACTTTGTCTTTCGCTTGTTTTATCATCTCCACTATGTTCTTTATGGCCTTCTCTCCTTCCTTCGCAGCAGCGTTCACCTGGCTGGATCTTTCAGAAAGCATCTGGGCAGCTTTGGATACGTTCTGTGCACTGGCTGCAACTTCTTCTATGCCGCTTGTGACTTCTTCTATCGAAGCGGACGCGTTCTGGGCAGATCTGTTGACTTCTTCCATCTGCGATGCAAGTTCTTGTGATGAAGCACTCAGTTCCTGTGCAGTGCTTGCAAGATTCTGTGCAGAATCGTGGACCTGCGTGGAAGATTCGTTTATGATCTTCATGGACTCTCTCAAGGTGTCTGCCATCTGGTTGAGTGCCTGGGCCATCTGTGCAACTTCGTCTCTGCCTTTCGCTTCGAACCTGACCGTGAGGTCTCCTTTGCCAAATTCCAGTGCCCTTCCTGCGAGAACTTTGATGGGCTTGGAGATGCTGTTCGATACGAAGAAGATCACCACTGCAGCTACGGCGATGAGAACGATGAACAGTATCAGAACGGTTCTCAACAGCTGGTTGACTCCCTCAAGCAGTTCTTTTTCAGGTATCATCACACCCAAAGCCCAGCCCTTCACTGCGGTTATTGGTACGTAGTAATTGTAATCTATCGAACCGTCTGGCATTTTCATTTTGAAAGAACCACTCTCACCGGAAAGGATCTTGGAAGCTGCCTTTTCAAGATCTGGCATGTCCATCTTTGAAGCTTCCTTTATGTTCAGCTTCATCCAGAACTGCCCGCTCGTGTCTCCGATGATCAAACCAGAAGAATCGCAAGCCCAAACCGTGGTAGATCTGGTCAGCTGTGCGTTTTTGAGTCTCTCGTTCAGACTGTCCAGCAGGATCGTTGCTGCGAACAAACCGATCGTCTTTTTGTTTTCATCTTTTACTGGTGCAGCGACGGCAAAGATGTTCTTGCCAGTTGCTTTGGACACCAGCCCGTCACTTATGGCAAGATCGGCACCTTGCTGCATGATCTTTTTGAAATAGTCTCTGTCTGCAACGTTGATCACGTTTCCAAGCGTAGTTGGAGCATCCCCGTTCGGATAGGCTATGAAGAACATCTCGATGTAAGGTCTTTCAGCAACTTTTGGCTTCAGATCTTTTTCGATGAGATCTTTCCATTCACCCGTTTTGAGCGCGTTGATCACGACGTTTCTCTCAGCGAAGGTTTTGACTTCGCTCACGATCCCGTTGATCCATTCGTCTATTATGTGTGACACAGAATGTACCAGCTTGAATGCTGATTCTTCCATAATCTTCGTGGTGCTTGTTCTAACCTGCTGGTAGGTCAAAAAGGCGATGAGCGCAGAGAGCACGGCCACGGGAAGCAAGATCAAAAGCAACATTCTACCTCGCAGGGTTTTCACACCTTCACCTCCCTGAAGCGTGGGATGTTTGAATCCTGCGGGCTTAGTTTTATTCTAACATAGCAGCAGGAGAAGAACATTCTTCCCAGATTTTGTTTATTTCATCCGCATGTTCCAGAAAAACTTTCAAAAGCTCCGGGGAGAACTGTGCTCGGTTGGTCTTTTCGTCACCGTACAGTATAACCTTCAAAGCCTCCTCGTGGCTCACAGGTTTTTTGTAAGGCCTTTCTGAACGTAAGGCGTCGTAGACGTCCACCAGACCCACGATCTGTGCCTCTATGGGGATCTCACCGTTTTTGAGACCGAAAGGATAGCCGGAACCGTCGTACCTTTCGTGGTGGTACAGGATTATGTTCCTGGCCACGGTGAACCTTTCGTCGTTTTCGAAAAGGCTCGCACCCTGCACCGTGTGGGTTTTGACGATTTCGAACTCTTCTTTCGTGAGTTTACCCGGCTTGGTCAGGATCTCTTTTGGAACGAAGATCTTTCCTATGTCATGCAGCGGTGAGTAGAGTTCGATCTGACGGACCAGTTCGTTGGGAAGGTTGAGTTTCTCGGCCAAGAATCGAGAGAGCCTGCTCACCCTCACAACGTGCTTTCCCGTAGGTTCATCGAACTTTTCAACGATCATGTCCAGCTTTTCCACGATCGCTCTGTACGCCTGTTCGATCTCGTTCTCTTTTCTTTTCAGGATCTCGTAGGCTTCTTCGATCTGGGACTGTGAGGCTTCGAGCTCGCTGTAACTTGCTTCGAGCTCCTGCATCTGTGATTCGATGATCGTGACCATGTCTGAAAGTTCGTTGATCATCATTTTGATTTCGTAAACATCATCTTCTACATGCTCGAGATCGAAGTGCCTTTTTGAAAGATAATCCTGCGCCGCCTTCGTGATCTTCTCGATGGGAGAAACCACCTTGTCCTTCAACGTTCTCCTGATCCTGCGACTGACAAAGAAGTTCACAACGAACAGAGTGCCCAACACGCTCAAAGATGGGATCAGGGAGAAGATCAGATGGTTCGCGATGCTGTGTTCAACGACCACGTACGTTCCAGCGATGGAGGCTTTGGCGACGTAGTGAGTTAAGCCGCTCAGGTGGGTCGTGAGGTCCTGTTTAACCGATCCTGGATCGAAGATGGCTTTGATGCGGCCTTTCTTTGCGATGGTCTGTCCCGTTTCGTCCACGATGTAAGAACCGTCTGTGAGGAAGGCCTCTGCCAGACGGCTCGAAACCAGATCGAGTCCGAGCACGCCGAGCACCTCACCGTTTTCGTCGAGCACAGCCTTCACCACGGCGATCGCTGGCTCGTTCAGTACGGCATGCATGAACGGCTTGACCACGACGTAAGTGTGAGGATTTTGAAGTGCGGCCTGATACCAGGGCCGTTTCCTCGTATCGTACTCAGGGCCGTAATCGTAATGCGGGTAGGAAAGCATTTTCCCGTCTGCCCTTCCGAAGGCTGGATAGGCAACCAATGGTGAGTAGCGTTTGTATATTTCTTCGAGCGTTTTCAAAAGCTTTTCTTCATCCTGGAAAAGATCTTTCTGCACAGAGAGAACACACAGAAGTTTCCCGAAGGAATCTATCCTGCTGGACCACTCTTTTTCTAACTGCAGCACGCGTGAGAGTTCCTGGTCGAGAAAAGATCGTTCAGTCAATCTGAAGAACGTGAAGAAGATGACGAGCGAAAGGATGCTCACGATCACCGTCGCGAGACGAACGACGCGTTTTTCCAGAAAGTCTGCGAGTTTTGGAAGTTCATCAGATTTTTTCGAAGCTTGCCTGTTCTTCACGGACACGGCCGCCTTCCACCTCTGAACTCATCTTAGTATACCACTAGAAAAAGGACACTTCCATAGTCCGGGTCGGATGTGGTATAAATAAGAGTGCAAAGGATCAGATCGGAGAGGTGGCCGAGCGGACTAAGGCGCACGCCTGGAGAGCGTGTGGTGGTCAAAAGCCACCCGTGGGTTCAAATCCCACCCTCTCCGCCAGGTACCGGGACGTCTGTCCCGGTTTTTCAGTAGTAGGGAGGCATATGTATGGACGTGCTGGACAGTATCAGACCCGAGGTCGAGAGGATCCTGCAGAACATGGGCCTTGAGCTTTTCGATATCTCTTTCAAAAAGGAGCGCGGCCGCTGGGTGCTCAGGATCGTCATCGACGATCCGAACGGATACGTGAGCGTATCGCAGTGCGAGAGCGTCTCCGTGAAGGTGTCCGATTATCTGGACCGTGAGGATCCCATCCCGCACAGTTACGTGCTCGAGGTTTCGTCGCCAGGACTGGATAGACCCCTTCGGGGTCTGAACGATTACAGAAGGTTCGTCGGAAGACTCGCGAAGTTCTGGCTGGTGGACGGTCAGGTGCACGTGGGCAGGATCGAGAGCGCGGAGGAAGGTCGGATCGTTCTGGACGTGTCTGGGGAGAAGGTCACGTTCAGGCCCGAGGATGTGAAACGCAGTCGGCTCGAAGTCGAGTTTTAGGAGGTGGAGATCATGAATCTGAACCTTCTTGAGGCCCTGGAACAGCTTGAGGAGGAAAAGGGCATCTCGAAAGATGAAGTGATAGAAATTCTGGAAAAAGCGCTCGTGAGCGCTTACAGGAAGAACTTCGGTACGAGCAAGAACGTCGAGGTCAAGATAGACAGGATGACGGGAGACATACAGCTCTACCAGGTTTTCGACGTGGTGGAGAACGTGACCGACGAGCTGACCCAGATGAGCCTCGAAGAGGCGCGAAAGCTCGATCCTCTGGCAGACATTGGGAAGAAAGTCTACAAGAGGATAAACGTCAAGGAGTTCGGCAGGATCGCCGCGCAGACCGCCAAGCAGGTGTTGATACAGAGGATAAGAGAACTCGAGAAAGAAAGGCAGTACGAGCATTACTCCGCGCTCGCCGGCGACGTGACCACCTGCGAGGTGATGCGCGTCACGCCGGACTGGGCGGACATCAGGGTGGGAAAGATCGAAACGAGACTTTTGAAGAGGGACTGGATCCCCGGTGAGACGATCAGGCCGGGCGATCTGATCAAGGTCTACATCGTGGACGTGGTGAAGGACAAGAAGGGTCCGAAGATCTTGGTGAGCCGGATCGTTCCAGAGTTCGTCATAGGCCTTCTCAAGCTCGAGGTTCCCGAAGTCGAGAGCGGAATCGTTCAGGTGAAGGCCATCGCGAGGGAGCCCGGTGTCCGCACCAAGGTGGGTGTGATTTCGACCAACCCGCAGGTGGATCCCGTCGGTGCGTGCATCGGAGAGGGTGGCAGCAGGATCGCCGCAGTTTTGAAAGAACTCAAAGGCGAGAAGGTCGACGTGTTCAAATGGAGTGACGATCCAAAACAGCTCATCGCGAACGCGCTCGCACCCGCTTCGGTTGTGAGTGTTGAGATCCTCGATTCGGAAAGGAAAGCGGCCAGAGTCCTGGTACCACCGACGCAGCTGTCCTTAGCGATCGGTAAGGGTGGACAGAACGCCAGGCTGGCGGCGAAGGTGACCGGGTGGAAGATAGACATAAAGCCCGTCATGAACGTGTGAAGGGAGGTAAAACATGCTCTACGAATCGCTGAGAAAAGAACTGAGATCGAGGAAGTATAGAATGACCGCCCAGAGGGAGATCGTGCTGAAGGTCTTTGCCGAATCGGGTGAAAGGCATCTCGGCGCGGAGGATGTGTACAGGAAACTTTTGGAGAAGAGGTACAGAATAAGCAAAGCGACCGTTTACAGAACCGTGGAGCTTTTGAGCAAGCTCGGCTTCTTGAGGAGACTCGAATTCGGTGAAGGCGTGTACCGCTACGAACTGGCCGCGCCGGATGCGGAGACGGTGCACCAGCACGTGATATGCAAGAGCTGTGGTGAAGTGCTGGAGATAGACGAGCAGCTCGTCAAGCAGCTGGTGAGGAACGTTGAAAAACAAACAGGTTACACCGTGATGGATTACGACGTGAAGTTCTTCGGACTCTGTCCGAAGTGCCAGAGTAAAAACAAGAGCAACGCGGAGGAGATCAAATAAACCACGAAGTTACCCGACAGGTTCAAAAACTTCGAGGACAGATCGATCAATCCCTGCAGAGACCAGAACAGGGGTGTGGCGCCGCGGATCAGGATGGTTGCGGCGCTCTGTAGATTCATCGTGAGCAGGAACATGACGAGAACGCACGTCCAAAGAATCAGCGTGGCGATCAAAATGGCTGGAACGCTGAGCAGCGGAGCGAAAAGGTTCAATGTGGAAAAGAGTAGCAAGAACGGTGCCACGCCCGCAAAGGCGAACAGAGAGATCAGAAGATTCTTGATCGCACCGTGCAGATTTCTCAACCTTTCCTGGATCGCGACGAGGGTTGCGGCGGCCGAATAACTCATCAGAAAAGATGGAGACAGAACCACGAAAGGCTCGAACAGAAGGTTCATCGTCGCAACCAGGCCGAGCAGGTTCAGCGGTTCTATGGGATAATCGATCGACCTGAAGAGGTTCCACACCGCGAGCATCGTCGCGGCCCTGAGCGCCGATGGAGAAGGTCCCGTCATGAGTGCGAACGTGAAGGTCAGCAGGGTGGACAGAGGTCTCCGCACGAAGAGGTTGTGGGTGAAGAGCGATACGAGTAAGTCGAACAATGTGTAAACGATCCCAACGTGCAGTCCGGAAACTGCGAACAGGTGTGCCAGGCCACTCTTCCTCACTCTCTCGGCCTGGGACGCATCGAAGGAAGGATCCGAGAAGACGAGCGTGGAGAGTTGTTCGGCGTAGTCTGGAACGTTCTTGCGGAAGAAATCGACGATCCTCCTTTTGAAATCGATCAGCTTCGAATGGAGCTTCTCGAAACCTTCGTTTCCGTACCTCGTCGATGAAGCGAAGTCTGCCTTCATCGTCAACGCGGGATAGGCGAACTGAAAACTGAGATTTCCAAAAGCGTAGAACTTCTCACCTGCTTGAATGTCTTCGCTGTAGATTTTCACACTGTGCAGAATTCTTTCCCATCCACCGTTCGAGAAGACCTTGACGTTCGTGGCGATCACGTGGTTCGACCTTTCCACCGTGGCGTAGCCCACGATCTCGCAAGATCCACTGATTCTCTGTACCGATGCGAGAAAATTTCCAAGACAGAAGAAGACGACGAAGGCGATCAGGTACCTCTTCTTGAAGAACAACAGCAAGGATGCCAGAAGGGTTAAAGGAAAGACTGGGGAGAGGATCACCCCAGTCGACAAACCGACGAACGCTGTGAGCCAGAAGAATTTCATGCGCCGAATTTTTCAAGCCTGAGCGCGTGAGCGAGTACCAGTCCCATCACGTCGACGGCGTAGATCGTTCCCAGACTCCCCCTGGCGCACTCGAATTCATCGAACGCGTTGCTCAGCCCTTTCCTCGTGTACCTCGAGTGGATCATCAGTGGTACGGGATGCCAGCTGTGCGCCTTCAGGGCCACCGGAGTGGAATGATCGCCCGTGACGACGAGCACGTCCGGCTTCAGCTCCAGCAGTGTCGGTAAGGCCTCATCGACCTCTTCGATGACGTGCACCTTGCCTTCGTAGTTACCGTCCTCTCCGTAGGAGTCTGTCTTCTTAACGTGCACGTAGAAGAAATCGTAGTCGTTCCACACCTGTTTCAGAGTCTCGAACTCTTCCTTCACGGTGTTGCCCGTCTGAACGATCTGCATCCCGATGAGCTTCGCTATGCCTCTGTACATGGGGTACGTGGCGATCGCGGCAGCCTTCAGCTTGTAGATTTCTGGAAATTGCGGAAGCTTTGGATACTTCGAAAATCCCCTCATGAGGGCGCAGTTCATCTTCGGCTCGTCCGAGAGTACCTTTCTTATCTCGTCGAGCAATTTGTTCACTATGCGCGCAGTTTTCTCCGCTTCCTTCACCAAAGCCTGCGTGTAGACGAAGGGTTTTCCCTCTTTCTGTGGATCCGCATCGCTCAGTCTGTCGTCCAGTCCTTCGCCCGTGAGCTTCACCACGAACCTGTGCTCTTTTCCAGGATAGAACGAGATCTTCACATCTTCGATGGACTGGATCGCTTTGGCAAGCTTTTCAACGACTTTGGAGCTTTCTTCCGTCGAGGGCCTGCCCGCCCTGCGATCGACGACGACGTTTTCCCTGATCGTGGCGAAGTTCGCCCTCGCTACGACGTCCTTCTCATCCACCGGCACGTCCGAACCGAGCGCTTCGAGTATGCCGCGACCGATCTGGTATTTCACAGGATCGTAACCGAACAGCGCGAGGTGTCCCGGACCACTCCCCGGGGTGATGCCGTGCATCACGGGGATCGTCTGACCGAGGTCCGATTCCTTCGCGAGCCTGTCCAGGTTCGGTTTTCTCGCGGCCTGCAACGGCGTCTTACCGTTCTCTGCCGGGATGTCTCCCACACCGTCCATGACCAGCAGAACGATCTTGCTGTTCGCAGTCTGAACCAGCTCACTCAGAAGCTGCTGTCTGTCGTACACCTTATCACCTCCAGAACGCTGGTAGAAAGACATTTCAGATTTTCATCCTTCATTGCAATCACCTCATCGAGGGTTGGATCCGTCGAGAGAACCTTAAGCAGCGTGAGGAACAGTTCACTCGCCGTCGTGAAGTCTCCGTTCTCTATCTCTTCGAGAGAGAAGGTTTCATCTTCGATCTGGGAGACCTTCCTCGCGAACTCCCAGTGGTACTCCTGAAGATCGTGCACCACATCGTCGATGTAAGATTCCAGATCGAATCCCGCATGAACTCTCACGTGCATCAAAAGCCTTATCAGAGCTATCGCGACGGCGAGCATGATGCCACTCGGACAGAATGCGACCACCGCCATAGTGACGTTCTTCTCCATCTGAACGGGATCTTCACTGCTCGCCAGAGCAACGGCGAGCAGGAATTTCATCCAGTTTGCATCGTCGATCTGCTCGTCCTGCATGGTCAAAAGGCCCTGCTTTATCATTCTCGATCTCTCGCTGTCTGGAAAAACGAACGCGAGCCTCTGAAGGTTCAGTTCTCCTCGAACGATACACTTTTCGATCTTCGAAACCATCTCTTCAACGCACGCCGAAGGCTTCAATCTGCCTTTCCAGAGCTTCAGAAAGTCGATCAGCTCGTGGGCCTTGGTCTTGAACTGTTCCGGCACGTTCTCGAGCAGTTCGATGGCCCTCTTTCTGTCGACGAAGAGTGTGAGCAGTGCCCTGTTGTAATGGATGAAGGCCTCGTCGCTCAACTTGCACGCTCTGTCTATCTGTTCTTTAGCTTCTTCGTAGAAGCCGAGCCGTCTGAGACACAGCGCGTACTCGTTGAGCAGCACAGGATCTTCGGGGTTTTTCTCGATCAGCTTTTTGAAGATCTGCAATGCTTCGAAGTGCTTTCCGAGCCTCGAGAGCGTGTGAGTGAGGTTGAAGGCGCTTTCCAGATCCTCACCGTTCAGCTCCAGAGCCCTCTTGAGCGCTTTCTCCGCCATGGAGTATTTCTGCAGCATGTTACACGCGACGCCCAGCCTTGCGTGCGCGAGGTGGAAATTTGGGTCCTTCTGCGCGGCAACCTGGTAGAAATCGCACGCGATCCTCGTTTCTCCCATCTCTAAATAACAATCGCCTATCCTCACGACGGGCAGGAGGAACTGCTGGTCGAGTTCGTAAGCCTTCTGGTACTCTTCTATGGCGTCTTCGAATTCTTTTCTGGCACGCAGGATGTTCCCGAGTTCGTAGTGTGCCAGCGCGAAGTTTGGATTCCTCGAAATGCACGATCTCAGACAGATCTCCGCCATCTCGAACTCCTGTCTCTTGACGTAGATCAATCCTTTGAAGAAGTCGTACCTGTAATCCTTCGAGATCTTCCCAGCCCGCTCGACGTAGTCGTTCGCTGTGTCCAGATCGTCCACGTTCAGGGCGGCTTTCACTTTTTCGTAGTAGAAGTAGAGCAGGTAAGATTCGTAGTACGGATCCTTCGAGACGCTGTACTGCGCCTCGAGTCCGCGAACGATCACGTCCAGCGGTATCCGATCCTGATCCACGATCGAAGGCAGGTCCTCGGCGAGAACCGGCAGCTTTATGGGAAGGTTCAGCTGTTTCGCACGGTCAGGTTTGAGCGGAAGATAGACTATCGCCTTTATCTTGATCCACCTCCTGCGGAGTTTCGAAACTTATCTTTCCAAATTTTGCCTGCGCGATGCTGTTGAAGAAATTGACTTTCGCCCTGTCTAAATCGGGTGCGCCGCCTTTCAGCAGCATGCCCTTTTCGAGTGCGTACTTCTCCAGAAAGCTGTTGAGATCATGATCTTCGATGCCCGCAACGGTTGAGTATATCTGAAACGCGCGTTGCAAGACCTTCTCATCCACCATTTCGACGGTGAGGCTCCCGATCAGAAGCAGTTTCGCACCCAGCTCGACGCTCCAGAGTTCCGGTAAGAGCAGACCCGGCGTGTCCAGCACTCTGAACAGGCCCTCCACGGAGAACCACTGTAGAGATCTCGTGATGCCGGGCACGGCACCCACCTGGGCCGAACGCTTGCCCTTGAGTTTGTTTATCAGAGTCGATTTTCCCACGTTTGGCACACCGACGACGACCAGGAGCGAACCTCGATCCACGTGTTTCGCGAGAAAATCTATCACTTTCTTTCTGTCCGTGTCTTTGTCGAACACGAAGACGGCCTCTTTCTGGCTCTGAAAGTGCTGTCTCCACAGCTCGGTCGTCTTCGCGTCTGCCAGGTCAGATTTGCCGAGGAATATCAGGTTCTTCTTCGCTTTGAAGGGCGCTCTGCTGTAAGATCGGGTGGCCACAGGCGCCCGGGCATCGAGCAGCTCTATGACCACATCGACGAGTTTGACGATTTTAGACAGTTGTTTCGACGCCTTAGCCATGTGACCTGGATACCACATGCTGCGTCCTCCCAGAAGATTGTAGCATCGTGGTGGTAGAATAATCGCGGAGGGGTGTTTTTGAGAGTCCTCGGTTTGATCCTGGCGGGCGGGCACAGCGAATCCTTAGGTCCACTCGTTTCGAAGCGTGCGAGCGCCGCGCTACCGGTGTTCGGAAAGTACCGCGCCATCGATTTCACGCTGAGCAACATGGTCAACGCGGGCATCAGAAAGGTTGGCGTTCTGACGCAGTACAACCCAAGGAGTTTGATGGACCACCTTGGCTCCGGTAAGGAGTGGGACCTGGACAGGAAGAACGGCGGACTCTTCATCCTTCAACCTTACGTGAGCGCGGAAGGTTCGTACTGGTACAAGGGCACGGCCGACGCCATCTTCCAGAACATGACGATACTGAGGCGTGGAGAGGAAGATTACGTGCTCATCGGCTCGGGAGACCACATATACAAAATAGATTTCACGCAGGTCTTCAACTTCCACTTCTCGACCGGTGCGGACATCACACTCCTGGTGAAGTACCTGGATGAAACTTACGATCTGACTCAGTACGGCATCGTTCAGATGGAAGGGCACAGGATCGTCTCGATAGAAGAAAAACCTCAACGTCCTAAGGGCAATCTGGCCTTTCTGGGCATCTACTTCATGAACAAGTACCTCCTGATGGAGCTGCTCTACAACTACGTGACGAAGGGTGAGAACGATCTGCTCAACATAATCGTATCGCAGCTCGGCAGACTGAAGGTTCACGGTTACGTTTTCGAAGGTTACTGGAGGAACGTGAAGAAGGGTATCGACGAGTACTTCAGGATAAACATGGACGCACTGAAGAAGGAAATCAGAGAGGAACTCTTCTACAAGTACGGCAAGGTCTACACGAAGCTGAAAGATTTGCCACCACCGAAGATCGGTTCCAGCGCCGTCATAAAGAACAGCATCATCTCGGACGGTTGCATCGTCAACGGTCATGTGGAAAACTCCGTTCTTTTCAGAGGAGTGATAGTCAAAGCCGGGGCTGTTGTGGAAAACGCTGTAGTGATGCAGGACACGGTGATCGAAGAGGGTGCCGTGGTGAAGAACGCGATTTTAGACAAGGAAGTGCTGATCAGACAGCAAGGAAGGCTCGTTGGAAAAGAAAAACTGGTCGTTATGGAAAAGAGGGCAGTCTTATGAGGTGGTTCGTGTGAGACGCGTGCTGGCGCTGATCCTTGCGGGTGGTCACGGAAAAAGGCTTGGTGTACTAACGGAGAAGATCGCGAAGCCGGCGGTACCTTTCGGAGGAAAGTACAGGCTCATAGACTTCACACTGAGCAACTGCGTCAATTCGGGAATATACCACGTCGGGGTGCTGACGCAGTACAGACCACACCTTCTGATCAACCACATCGGTATCGGCAGGCCGTGGGATCTGGACAGGAAGAAGGGTGGGCTGTTCGTTCTTCAGCCTTACCTCGGTGGGGTTGCGGGATGGTACAGGGGAACGGCCGATGCGGTCTATCAGAACATCGAGTTCGTGGATGAGGTGAATCCAGAAAGGGTGCTGATACTTTCAGGAGACCACGTGTACGCGATGGATTACAACGACATGCTCGATTTTCACATACTCAAGAACGCCGAAGGGACCATCGCCTGCATGGAAGTTCCCTTGGACGAAGCGAGCAGGTTTGGGATCATGGTGACGGACGTGGAATCTCGCATCGTGGACTTCGAGGAAAAACCCGCCAGACCGAGGTCCAACCTGGCGTCGCTCGGTATCTACGTTTTCAACTGGTCTTTCTTGAGAGAGTACCTCATGAAGGACGCTCAGGACGAGAACAGTTCACACGATTTCGGCAAGGACGTCATCCCAAGGATGATCAGAGAAGGCAGGCGCATCTTCGCATTCAGATTCAGCGGTTACTGGCGCGATGTGGGAACGATCAGATCGTACTGGGAGAGCAACCTCGAGCTCACAAGGCCTCTGCCCCCGTTGAACCTTTACGACAGACACTGGAGGTTCTACACGCAGACCGAAGAGATGCCACCCGCTTACTGCGCGCCGGAGTCCAAGATCTCCAACTCCATCATCAGCGAAGGGTGTGAGATACACGGAACCGTCGAGAACAGCGTGCTGTTCCAGGGTGTTCACGTTGGAGAAGGGAGCGTCATCAAAAATAGCGTGGTCATGACCGGCACGATCGTCGGGAGAAACTGCTTCATAGAGAACAGCATCGTAGCCGAGAGGGTGATCATCGCTGACAACGTGCAGATCGGTGTGGGAGAAGACGCGCCCAGCAGTCTGGACCCGGAAGTCTACACGGGCCTGATCACCGTGATAGGTATGTATTCAAGAATTCCTGAAAATACGCGCATCGGAAAGAACTGCGTCGTGGGTGTGGGTGTGACGGAGCAGGACTTCACCTCGAAGGAACTCCCCTCGGGCGGGTTCGTCCTCCACAGGGAGTGATCGGTTCTGGACTTTTACTTCGTGACCTACAGATTGAAGAGCAGGGTAACGGCCGAATTCGGCGTTGGATATTTCTTCGGTAAGAGCAACGACGCGCCCGAGTACGACGTGTTCGTCGTTCCCACGAGACTGCTCAATCAGATCGTTTTGGATCTGAACGCCGACTACAGTTCGTTCATGAAGGCCTTCGCGCAGCAGAAGAACAGATTCTTCTCGCAGTATCCAGAGACCGAGGACATGTCCAGGGAGCTGCTCAGCCATTTGAGGAGCACCATCAACATGCGAGGCCCACAGCTGTTGGGTGCGGAGCTCACCGCGGCCGTGAGGGACAACGATGAGGAACTCGTCCGTTACATCGTTCAGGAACTGTTCAAAGACTGGGCACCGAAGATCGAAGTCGATGCCTTTTTCAAGCAGGTGAGCTACGAGGACATTTCTGCCGAAAGCTACATGCAACTGTGGGAAGATTTCGAGGCTGAAGGGCTCGGTCAGTTGATGACGCGTCCCGATCTGGCCGATTATCCTGAGGTTTTTCCTCTGGTGGATCCAGTCCTCGGCAAGCCCCTTTCCGAGTTCGATCTGGGAGATACCGTGTTCTTCCTGATATTGAGCGTGAAGGACAAGGAAAAGCTTGAGAAGTTGAAACAGATGTACCCAAAACATTTTTCGCAGACGAAAGGCGTCGTTCCCCTGTCTGGTGCGCTCATTGGGAAAGAACTCGTCAAGGGCAAGAAAGGTGAATACTACCTGATAAAAGTCGATCTTGGAGAAGGACTGATCGGAAAGGGCCTGGTGCCGAAGTCGATAAAGGTCATGGCGGATTACTCGAGATTTCAGGAAAAAGTTTCTTCCATGGCGAACGTCCAGCAGAACTGGGAACAGAAACTGAACGAGATGGTTTCTCAGCAACCTTCGCAGACTTCCAGAGCGGAGGTGAAGGTGTCCTCGCCGACGAAGGTCGGCAGCGGAGATTTCCTCATAGCGTTCCTGATAACGCTTCTGATAATCGGAATTCTACTGATCGCATCGTATTTCTTCCTGATATGAAACACAGAAGAGGCTTCGTTCTGCTCGACGCCGTAGTGGGGATGTGTGTTGTCTCGATCGTGGCACTGGTGGTTTTTGCCTGGACGAAGAATCAGAGGTCCGTTGTGGATAAATTGTACCTCTCAGATTTGGCGCATCGGACGGTCACGAACGTGATGGTGAGAGATCTGGCAGGCTGTGGACAGCCCGAGGTACTCAACGGTTTTGAATTGACTCTGCGTGATGGTAAGATTGTGTTGAGGATCGCTGATCGTGTTTTTGGATACGAGTACGAAGGTGAGCCACGTTGAAGCTGAGATCGTCTGCGGGGACGCTGTACAAACTTGGTTTGAGGAAAGGTCCCTCTGGACCCATGAAAACGGCGTACCTGATGCTCGATGGTGTGTGCCAGTTCAACTGTGGTTACTGTACACACGCCTCGACTGTTGGAAGATCTCCCTTCCTCAGCAGAGTTCTCTGGCCCGAAGTGGAGGATCAGCACGTTTTTTTCGAAAGACTGAGTCGTAGCGATTTTGAGAGGGTGTGTGTTCAGGTCGTTTCTTACAAAGGTTTCGAAATGGACCTGCTCGAACTCATCGAACGGCTGAAAAATTCGAGAAAAGCCGTGTCGGTTTCCGTTCGCGTGACGAATGTCGAATTCGGTGAAAAATTGTTCGAAAGCGGTGTCGACAGGATCGGAATAGCGATAGATGTGGTGAACGAGGAACTGTTCAGAAAGTACAGAGGTGGGAGCCTTCGAGAACTCAAACGGGTGATACAACAGCTGGCAAAGAATCATCCTGGAAGGATCACCACGCACCTCATCGTTGGTCTCGGTGAGAGCGACAGGGAACTGTTCGAAACGATGCTCTGGCTGAGAGACATCTGTGTCGAAACCGCGCTGTTCGCTTTCATCCCCCTGAAAGGTACCCCTCTTGAGAACCATCCGAGGCCCTCTCTCGAAAGGTACAGAAAGGTTCAGCTGGCGCGCTTCTTGGTGTACAGAGGACTCGAAAATCTGATCGAGTTCGAGAACGATTCCATCAGAGGTTTCAGGACTCTGCCAGACGATTTCAACAGGGCCTTCATGACGAGTGGTTGTCCGGGCTGTACCAGGCCTTATTACAACGAGAATCCATCAGGGCCTCTTTACAACGTGCACAGTGAAGGAATGCTGAACTCGCTGGAGGTGATATGATGAAGCTTTTAACGTTCAAGGGTGGAACCCATCCTCCTGAGAAGAAAGAACTGGCGAAAGACAGAGCCATCGTGAGGATGGATCCACCGCAATTTGTTTATGTGTTTTTGTCGAACCACGCCGGGGCTCCCGCGAAGCCCATCGTTAAGGAAGGAGATGTTGTGAAAACGGGACAGGTGATAGGCGAACCTGGAGGTTTCGTTTCTGCGTACCTGCATTCGCCCGTGACTGGCGTGGTGAGAAAGATAGATAAACTCTATCATCCCGTGCAGGGTAGGCCCATGGAGGTCGTCGTGATCGAAAGGACCGACGAGGATCAGTGGCAACTTCTCGAGCACTCAGACTGGGAAACGCTCAGCAGAGAACAGCTCCTGGAGATCGTTAAAAAGGCGGGAATAGTTGGGCTGGGAGGAGCGATGTTCCCAACGCACATCAAGCTCAATCCGCCCGCTGGAAAGACGATAGATACCTTCATCGTGAACGGAGCCGAGTGCGAACCATACCTGACGGTAGATCACAGGCTCATGCTCGAGAGGGCCGAAGATCTTGTGCTCGGTGTGAAGATAGTCAAGAAGATCCTCAACGCCAAGAAGGCTTACATCGGGGTCGAATCGAACAAGATGGACGCGTACGAACATTTGAAGAAGGTCTGCGCCGACAGCGACGTGGAAGTGGTCCTGCTGAAAACCAAGTACCCCCAGGGAGCGGAAAAACAGCTCATCTACGCGATCACGCAGAGAAAGGTGCCGGTCGGAGGACTACCCATGGACGTTGGAGTGGTCGTGCAGAACGTTCAAACCGTCATCGCGATAAAGGAAGCGGTCGTTGACAGGAAACCGCTGATCGAGCGTGCGTTGACGATAACCGGTGAAGCGATAAACAATCCGATGAACGTGGTCGCACGTGTCGGTACAACGATCCAGCAGCTCGTGGACTTCGCGGGTGGCATGAAGGAAGACGCCGAGAAACTGATCATGGGCGGTCCCATGACGGGCATCGCGGTGAACAGACTCGACATCCCGATCCTCAAGGGCACGTCCGGCATCACCGTGCTCGCCCACGAGAAGGAACCGATCAAAAAGCCGTGCATCAGGTGCACGAAGTGCGTCGTTTCGTGCCCGATGGGATTGCAGCCTTATCTGCTGTATCTGCTCGGCAACAAGAAGAAGTACGATCAGGCGGTCGAGGAAGGCCTGATGGCCTGCATAGAGTGTGGTGTGTGCGCGTACGTGTGCCCATCGAAAATCGACCATGTCAGGGTCATAAAGCTCACCAAGAGGGTTTACCAGGCACTGAGAGGTGGTAAGAAATGAAACTGATCCAGAGCGATGCTCCACACATAAGGACGAAAGATTCCGTCAGGTCGATCATGCTGGACGTACTCCTGGCGCTCGCACCGGCTGTGGCTGTGGCGACGTTCTTCTTCGGCTGGTACGCGCTGTTCCTTTGCCTGTTCGGTGCGGTAGTCGGAGAACTGATCGAGTGGTTCATCGTCAGAGTGCTGCGCGGGCAGAAAGACTTCAGCTTCGATCTCAGCGCGGCCGTGACGGGTCTGTTGCTCGCGATGAACCTTCCTCCTACCGCCCCGTGGTGGCTGCTGTTGATAGGCCTTCTCGTTGCGCTCGGCGTGGCCAAGCATGCCTTCGGTGGAATAGGCCAGAACATATTCAACCCTGCCCTCGTTGGAAGAGTCTTCCTGCTGATATCCTTCCCGACGTTGATGACCAGATGGGTTTCTCCGGTTAGAGGCTTCACGAAATCCGTCTGGGATGCGATGACTTCCGCGACTGCCCTGGGGATTTTGAAAAATTCCGGTTTTTCGGCAGCCATCCAAAGGTTCAGTTACACAGATCTGTTCTTCGGAAACGTGGGTGGATGCATCGGTGAAACGAGCGCGTTCGTCCTCCTGCTCGGATTCATCTATCTGTTAGTCAGGAAGCGCGTCAATCCCGTCATCCCCGCCACTTACATAGGTACCGTCTTCGCCTTTGCGAGCATCATGTACTTGGTGAACGCCGAAAAGTTTGGCACACCGCTTTTCCACATACTCAGCGGAGGACTTTTCCTCGGGGCCCTGTTCATGGCGACGGACATGGTAACCAGCCCGATGACCATCAAGGGCCAGGCGGTGTTTGGAATAGGTTGTGGCGTGGTGACGATGATCATCAGACTGTTCGCTGGATATCCTGAGGGTGTGTCGCTCGCGATCCTCTTGATGAACGCTCTGGTACCGCTCATCGATCGGGCCTTCAAGCCGAAGATCTTCGGGGAGGTCAAAGTATGAAAGAATACATAAAAACTGGTCTCATATTGATGGTTTATTGTGTCGTTGCGGGACTCGCGCTTGGGGTGGTTTATCAGATAACCAAGGACAGGATCGCGATGACTGAAATTCAGGAAAAACTCGGCGCCGTCGAGCAGGTTCTCAAAGACGAATCAGGCAACTACATAGTCTCTCTGGATCAGCTCAGGGCAGCCGTCAGCAAGGTCGATCAGGAATCGAAGGTGATCTTCGAGAGTTCAGAGGGCAAGGTTTATTCTCCTGTCTATGAGTTCGATTCGGACCTCGGTAAGGTTTACGTGCTCACAGGTTCGAGTCTGGGATACGGTGGGCCTGTGACGGTCGTGGCGTGTTTTATAAAGAAGCCCGAAGGTTTCGCACTGTTTTCTCTGAAGGTGACGGATTTTTCTCAGGAAACACCCGGCCTTGGAGCGAAGATAGGGGATGTAGAGATTCAGAAGAGGTTCTATCCCATGGAAGCTTCCGCGCTCACGAACGGCATCAGGGTCGACAAGGACGCGAATCTAACGCATCTTTCACCTGAAGAAGCGAAGAAGCAAGGTGTAGCCAAGGTGAGCGACGTGATGACGGGTGCCACGATCACGCCGCGTGCTGTGGCGAACGCCCTGAACGCGATGCTCCGTTACCTGTCGGGGGTGAAAAGATGAGTCGACTGAGAGAGTTCACGAAAGGTTTCTTCAAAGAGAACGCCACTTACGTTCAGGTGCTGGGTATGTGTCCCACACTCGCCGTGACTACGAACGCGACCAACGGACTCGGTATGGGACTCGCCGCCACCGCAGTTCTCACCATGTCCAACATCGTGATTTCATCCATCAGAAAAGGTGTACCTGCCAAGATAAGGATTCCCATCTTCATAACTGTGATAGCGACCTTCGTGACCATAGTCGATCTGCTCATGCACGCTTTCTTGTACGATCTGTGGAAGGCGCTGGGTATTTTCATACCCCTGATCGTTGTCAACTGCATCATCATGGGACGTGCGGAGGCTTACGCATCGAAGAACGACGTGCTGAATTCGGCGCTGGATGGACTGGGTGTGGGGCTCGGTTTCACGGGCTCGCTCGTGCTCCTCGGCTCGATCAGGGAGATCCTGGGCAACGGAACGATCTTCGGTATCAAGCTTTGGAACAACTTCAACGTGTTCACGATGATACTTCCTCCTGGTGGTTACATGATGCTTGGTTTGCTCGCGGCGCTCTTCACTGCGATCTCTCTGAAACGCAAGAGGGGTGAACAGAAATGAGAGTCTTTTTGATACTTTTCTCGGCGCTTCTGATAAACAACTACGTGTTCATTCGGTTTTTAGGCATCTGCCCGTTCTTGGGAGTTTCGAAGAAACTGGATACCGCAGTTGGAATGGGCTTTGCGGCAACTTTCGTGCTGGTGATGTCCTCCGTCATAACATGGTTCGTCAACAAGCTTCTCGTTGCTGCGGGACTCGAATTTCTCAGAACGGTTTCCTTCATACTCGTCATCGCAACCTTCGTTCAGTTCGTTGAGTTCGTCATAAAGAAGAACAGTCCTTCGCTGTACGAGGCACTCGGAATATACCTTCCGCTGATCACGACGAACTGTATCATCCTGGGCGTTGCGATACTGAACGCGCAGGCGAAGTACAGCTTGTTCGAAGCGATCTTCCATGCGCTGGGAGCCGGACTCGGTTTTCTCTTAGCTCTGGTGATCTTCGCAGGCATCAGAGAGAGGATCGAGCTCTACGAACTTCCAAAGCCGTTCGAGGGACTTCCGATCGCTCTGATCCTCGCATCCATCATCTCCATGGCGTTCATGGGATTTCAGGGGCTCATAAAACTGTGAGGTGGTAAGATGCTGATCGTTTATTCAACGTTGCTCATGGCGATCCTCGGCTTTGCTTTCGGCACCTTTCTTGCGTATTCAGCGAAGAAGTTCGAAGTGAAAGAAGACCCGCGCGTAGAAATGGTGAAGGCAGCCCTACCCGGTGCGAACTGCGGGGCATGTGGTTATGCCGGTTGTGAGGCGTTCGCGAAAGCTGTTGTCGCTGGCAAGGTTACGCCGGACATGTGCACCCCCGGTAGGGCGTCGGGTGTGGCTGAAAAGATAAAGGAGATTTTGAAACAGAATGCGCCCAGTTGAGATCTTCTCGCTCTGGAAGTTTGGAAAGTACGATCTTGAAACCCTCAAGAATTTCGACGAAAGGTTCGAAAGCCTCGAAGAAGCGTCCAGATCGAAGCTCTTCGAGTTTGAACGCATCGACTTCGACGCCGTGAGGAGGTTCGCAGAAGAACAGCAAAGGTCTGTTGAAAGGGCGAAGGCGAAGGTCATCAGCTTCTGGGATGAAGGCTATCCACCGCTTCTGAGAGAATCTTCATCGGCTCCGGTGGTTCTCTTCTGTCTCGGCGACGAGAAGCTTTTGAAAAGAGAGTGCGTTTCGATCGTCGGAACGCGCAGGATGACGAGTTATGGAAAGAAGATCGCACACGAAACAGCTTTCACAGCGGCGCGGGCGGGTTTGGTCGTGGTGAGCGGACTCGCCTTCGGTATCGACAGCTGCGCTCACAGTGCCGCACTGGAAGCCGGTGGAAAGACGATCGCGGTGCTCGGAACCGGTGTGGACGTTCCCTACCCGGCTTCGAACAGGAAGCTTTACGAAAGGATCGCTCAGGATGGATGCATTGTGAGCGAATTTCCCATGCAAACGAAGGCGGCGAAACAGAACTTTCCCGCGCGCAACAGGATCATCGCGGGTTTGAGCAGAGCCACGATTGTCGTTGAAGCTCCAAAAGACAGTGGGGCGCTGATCACGGCGCAGTTTGCCGCAGACATGGGCAGAGACGTGTTCGCTGTGCCCGGTGATGTCGATAGGGCTTCGAGTGAGGGTTGTAACTGGTTGTTGAAAGCCGGAGCGATACCACTCACACATCCTTCAGAGATTCTGCAATATTACGGGCTCGATGATCGCTCAGATCGTGGTCAGGACGATTTCTTGAAGATCTTTTCTCAGGGACCTCTCATGTTTGACGAAATGGTGAACATGCTCGGGATGGATCCTGCAGAGCTTCTGGTGAAACTCACCGAGTACGAGCTGAATGGCAAGCTGGTGAAGCTCGAAGATGGACGTTATCATATTGTGGGGAGGTAGATCGCGTTGAAGATACTCGTTGTGAACTGCGGTAGTTCTTCCATCAAGTATCAATTCATCGACATGAACGGAGAAAAAGTCCTGTGCAAAGGCCTTGCGGAACGGATAGGTATTGAAGGAAGCAGGCTCGTGCACAGGGTGAACAACGACAAGCACGTCATCGAAAGGCCCATGAAGGACCACGAAGAAGCACTCAAGATCGTCCTGGAAGTACTGATCGATCCGGAAATTGGAGTCATCAAAGACCTTTCGGAGATCGATGCGGTTGGACACAGGGTCGTGCACGGTGGTGAGAAGTTCGCAAGCTCTGTCTTGATCGACGACGAGGTGTTGAAGGTTCTGGAAGAGAACGTGCATCTGGCTCCGCTGCACAATCCACCCAACATAATGGGAATCAAGGCGATTCAAAAACTTTTGCCGAACGTTCCGAACGTCGGGGTTTTCGACACGGCGTTCCACCAGTCGATGCCGAAGAAGGCGTACCTTTATGGTTTGCCTTACGAACTGTACGAGAAGTACAGGATCAGGAGGTACGGATTCCACGGGACGAGCCACAGGTACGTTTCGAGAAGGGCAGCGGAGATACTCGGGAGAGATTATTACGATTTCAAGGTGATCACGTGCCACCTGGGAAACGGTGCCTCGATAGCGGCCATCAGGCACGGCAAATCCATCGACACCTCGATGGGTTTCACACCGCTCGAAGGTCTCGTCATGGGAACCAGGTGCGGTGACATCGACCCGGCGATCGTGATCTACCTGCAGCAGAATCTGGGCATGTCGGTCGAGAAGGTCTACGATCTGTTGAACAAGAAGAGTGGGATGCTGGGGCTCACGAAGAACCTCAGTTCTGACATGCGGGATATAGAAGACGCGGCACAGGCGGGCAACGAGATCGCCCAGCTGGCTTTGGACATCTACATATACAGGATCGCCAAGTACATCGGCGCCTACGCGGCGGCGATGAACGGGGTGGATGCGATAGTGTTCACCGCGGGTGTCGGCGAGAACTCACCCTACGTCAGGGAAAAGGTCTGCGAGTACCTCGGGTTCCTCGGAGTGAAGATCGACAGACAGCTGAACGATGTGAAGGGTGTGGAAAGGATCATCAGCACTCCAGATTCCAAAGTTGCCGTGCTGATAGTCCCCACCAACGAAGAGCTCGTCATCGCGCGCGACACGAAGTACATAGTCGAGAACAGAGTGAAGGAATTCAGACTCTTTTGAGCACGATCGGGGGCTCGAGCCTCAGGCCGATGCCCCCGTTCTTGACACCTTCGATGATCGTCAGGATCGCGTTTCTTTTGGGATCGCCGTAGATCGGTATCAGACGTTTGGGTTGCAACTTCCGTTTGACGAACTCGTTCAGCCAGAACATCAGATACTCACAGGACAGAACGAAGACGAATTTTCCTCTGTTTCTCAGCAGGTACGCGGTGGCCTCCACGAAAGATTCTGCCTCGTTGAAGTCTATCGATCTGGTTTCTCTCCTCAGCTGCGATGGGCTCGGCATTCCCGTCAGGTGGTGAGGAGGGTTCGACACGACGATGTCGAACTGCTCGGCGGGGAAAAGCTCTCTTACCTGAGCGCACGAAGCGTGGTGAACGAACATTCTGCCTTCGAGCGAGTTCATCTTCACCGTCTCGCACGCCAATTTGGCCAGAAGTTCGTTCCTTTCGATGCAGTGGACTTCAACGTCGTGGTTCATCGCGAGGTAGGCTGAGACTATGCCCGTTCCACAACCCAGCTCGACGATGCGGTCGCTCCTTTTAGGCCTCGTGTACCAGGCGAGCAGGCTGGACGCGTGAGTGGGTCTGTGCTCTCTGCCAGCGTCAGGAACGAGAACGCATCTGAGGACATCCGGGTCGAATTCATCTCTCAACGAACTCGACGACGCCAAGTTTCGTCGTCCCTCCGAGGATCTGCGTTTTGGAGAACGTGAATCTGGTGTCTCTGAGCCAGAGAGCTCTCGTGCCTGCAAACACGGACGCGAAGCTGTCTATCACGGAATAACCGCTGGCAGAAAGGGCCGTGTCGGCGTTGATCTGAGAACTCCTCGCACGGAAGATCGAGAAATTCTCCACGTTCACTCCCGTCTTTCCACTGACCCAGCTGTCGACGATCTCGAGGATCGAGAGATCCGACACAGACATCGCGGTCCCGGTCGAGGTGATCGAGCAGGAGTGCATCCTCACACGAGAATTCCGGGAAACCTTCAGCTGCGACATCTTCGAATTCAAAATCACCACGTCGTGACAGCTGGAGATCTCCAGGGCTTTGAAATTCGATGAATCTATCCAGATTTTTCTCGTGTTTTCCAGATTCAATCGATCCGCCCTAACGTTCTTCATGGCGAAGAGCAGCGATCTACCTATTCTCAGGTTCGTTTTCGAAAGATCCACGTCCGAGAACCACACGGTTGTCGCGCCATCTATCGAGACGTTCGTTTCTATCGTACCGCCCGTCACGATCAATCTGCCAGAATCCACCACCGACAGGCTTCCAGGACCTATCAATTTCGAACCGCCTTGCAGAACGAGCGTTCCGCGCACCAGCAGTTCACAGCCCGCGTTCAACCTCAGGGTGGAACCTGCCCTGACAACCACGGTTTGATCGGCAGGGACGACGACCTTACCGAAGACGCTGTGCTCGGACGAGAGTGAACAACTGCTGTTGAGGTTCATGACGATGGGACTTTGAAACTCTGCAAGATTCGTTTCTCCAACGTGCAACGCGGGGAAACTCTCGTTGCCCGCAGCATCCAGATCGCACACGAAGGCGAATAGCTCTTTCAACTCGTTCGATCTGGTTTCGTACGTCTGGATCGTCCCGTCCTGCACGACGTAGATTCTGTGAACGCGGCTGGAAAGTATCTTACCTTGACCGAGCTGTGGGGGAGCCGGTGGCAGAGGAGTGACGACGAACCTGTAAGTTTGATCGACGACGTTTGAGCCACTGTCTCTGCAGACGATCCTGAGTCTCCTCTCACCTGAATGCATGAAAAACGTGTCCAGCACCAGTTTGTTGTCCTTGGGAGGATCGATTCTCACGCCGTCCAGATAGACGCTGAAACGGAGCATCTGCGGTTCATCCCAGTCGTCTTCAACCGAAAGGTCCAGCACCAGTTTTCCCAGCGGAACGTAGCTTGGAACTTTCAATCTGACCGAGGGTGGTCTGTCCTTGCTCGCATCGATGTAGAGGCGTACGTTCTCACCTCTGACCTTGTTCTTGATGGGTGTCAGCACCAGCGTCGTGTTGTAGTTCTTCCTCCAGGGAATGACCAGCTCGGAGGTCCGCAGGACACTCTTTTTACCCTCTATTTCTATCTCGACCTCATCGTAGGCATCGAGCCCGAGTATGAACAGTTTTGAACCTTTGAACTGGTAGCTCACCGAGGCGAGTAGAACGCAGCTTGCCAGTAACAACAGGAAGGTGATCTTCCTCATGTTGCGAGCTCCTCTTCGATCATCTGCCGTCTGAACATGCGTGCGTACAGGCCATCGAGGTTCATGAGATGTTCGTGCGTGCCGGTTTCGACGATCCTTCCCTCGTCGAGAACGATTATCAGATCGGCATCTTTCAGCACCTTCAACCTGTGCGTGATGATGATCATGGTTTTGTCTCTGAATTGATTCCTGAGCGAGTCTATGATCTTCTCTTCCGTTTCGGGATCGACCGCGGAGAGACAGTCATCGAACACGAGCACATCCTTGTTGGTGTACAGTGCTCGGGCGATGGTAACTCTCTGCCTCTGTCCACCGGAGAGCGTGACTCCCCTCTCGCCGACCATCGTGTCGTAACCTTCCGGGAATTTCATTATCTCGTCGTGGACGGCAGCCAGTTTCGCACACGCGATGACCCTTTCCATGTCGATGTGCTCCTGCGCGAAGGCTATGTTTTTCTTTATCTGATCCGAGAACAGGAAGGATTCCTGCGGAACGAAGGCTATCAAACTGCGCACGTTTTCAGAACTTACGTCGTTGATGTCCACACCGTTGATGAAAATTTTACCACGCTCAACCGGATACAGTTTCGCGAGCAGTTTCACGATGGTGGACTTACCGCTACCCACTGTGCCGACGATTCCCACCATCTCGCCTTTCTTGATGGAAAAGCTGACGTTCTTCAACACGCATCTTTCGGTACCTGGATATCTGTACGTGAGGTCTTCGAACCTTATCGATTCGATGCGGTCTATCCTGATAGGACGTTTCGGTTCTTCAACCTGCGGCATTTCTTTCATCACCTGCATGATCCTCTTGTATGAAGCTCTACCGCTTTGAACCATGTTCAGAACCCATCCGAGCGCCATCATGGGCCAGGTCAACATGCCTAAATAAGAGTTGAAGGCGATGAACTCACCGAGGCTGACCTGACCGCGCACCACCATGGGCCCACCGAAGAGGAGCGCAAACACGTGGGCGAGAGAAGCCAGAAACATCATCAAGGGAAAGAACACGGACGAGACCTTCGCGAGGGACATCCCTGCCCTGTAACTGTTCCAGGAGCGGTTTTGGAACATCTGCGAGAACTTGTCGTTCGCGGCGAAGCTCTTGACGATCTTTATGCCTGAGATCGTTTCTTCGGTCAGCTCGCTCACCGCTGAAAACTGGTTCTGAACTTCCATGAAGCGTTTGTGGATGATCCGTCCAAAGAAGAGCGCGACCAGTGCGAGCGCCGGTAGCGGGATGGATGCGAGCCAGGTCAATTTCCAGCTGACGGTCCGACCCATGAACAGAACGGTCATGATCGCCATGAAGGTTGCGTCGACCGTCATGACGACACCCTGAGCGAGGGCCATTCTAACCGCCTGCAGATCGTTCGTGAATTTAGCCATCAGATCGCCGCTCCTGGTTCTGTCGAAGTATCCTAAGGAGAGCGAGAGAAGTTTGTCGAACAGCACCCTTCGGGCGAGATATTCGAAGCGCCTCGAATTTCCTATGATGAAGTACCTCCAGAGGAAACGCATGATAGCGATCGCGATCGCAATTCCAAGGATCCAGCCGACCATCACCGTCACGAAGTTCATCGAAGCTTGTGGAGATTTTAAGTGGTCCACCACCTGACCTGTGAACCTCGGGATGTACAACTGGAGAAGATCCACGATGATCAAAACCAGAACGCCGGCGAGGTAGCTGGGCCAGTGTTTCTTCACAAAATCTCTGAGCACAGCATCACCTTCCAACGAACTTCTTCATTCTCTCGATTCCTTTGATCAGATTTTCTTCGCTCGTCGCGAACGAAAGCCTTGCGAATCCGGGCGCGTTGAACGCAGAACCAGGCACCAGTGCCACGTGGGCTTCCTGCAACAGTCGTGTGCAGAAATTCACGTCGTTCTCATCGAACTCGCTCACGTTCACGAGCACGTAGAACGCACCACTCGGTCTGACAAAACTGAACCTGGCTTCTTCGAGGAGCCTGCAGACGAGGTCTCGCCTCTGTTTGAATTTTTCGAACATGTAGCTCGTATCCACCTCGAAGGCTTTGAGGACTGCGTACTGAGCGATCGTGTTCACGTTCGAAGTGGTGTGTGCCTGTACTTTTGCGGCCGCTTTGGCGATCTCGATCGGTGCCACGAGGTAACCGACACGCCATCCGGTCATCGAATGGGATTTCGAAAATGCGTTCACGAGTGCGACGTTCTTTCCACCTGCGATGGCGTACATGGAGGCGTAATCACCGTCGTACACCAAACAGTCGTAGACCTCGTCCGATACGATGAATATGTTTTTCTCCATCGCCAGAGCGTGTATCTTCCTCAACAGCTGGGCATCGTACACGACACCTGTGGGATTGTTCGGGCTGTTCAGCACGATAGCTTTCGTCCTGGGAGTGATGGCGTGTTCTATCTGTTCCACACTCGGTATGAAGTTGCTTTCAAAGTTCGTCTTGACGTGCACGGCGTTGCCACCCAGCATGCGGACCATCGGTTCGTAGCTCACCCAGCACGGATCTATGATCAGTACGTCGTCGCCTTCTTCCACGAGCGCAGCGAGACAGTTGAAGATCGCCTGTTTTCCTCCGTTGGTCACGACGATCTGTTCTGGAGTGCACGGTACGTTGTGCCTTTTGGAAACGTACTCGGCGATTTTCTCTCTGAGCTGTGGAATTCCAGAAGAATCTGTGTACTTCGTTAGACCAGCCTTCAAAGCTTCTATCGCCGCCTGGACGACGGGTTCAGGGGTTGGAAAGTCTGGTTCACCCGCCGTGAGGTTGACGACGTCGATGCCTTTCTGCTTCATCGACTGTGCCAGTGCGTTGATCTCAAGGGTTTTAGAACCAGCTACGCTCTTGATCCTTTTTGAAATCATCGTGCAATTCCTCCTCTCATTCTTCAATTCTTTCTCCTCTCCTCACGAAGCCCATGGTCACGTACGACAGAACCAGAAAGACTATGGAAAAGACGAACAGCGAGCCGTAGCCAGTCAGATCTATGAAAGCACCTGCGAGTGGAGGTGCCACGATGTTGGCAGCCATCGAAAAGAAGTAGTAAAGTCCAGTGTAGCCACCAACTTTTTCGGACCTGGTCATATCGACCACCATGGGCAGAGAGTTCACGTTCACCAACGCCCAGCCAGCACCGCTGATGGCAAAAATCGCGTAGAACAAATAAAGGAGCGTGCTCCTGGGGAGGAGGCGTGACATCAAGACCGCCACCAGCAGGCACACGACTATCGTGGTCAATCCGAACCTTATGGTCCTCTTCCTGCCGAGCCTCGCGCCTATGAAACCTGCAGGCAGTGCGAACACCATGAAGACGAGTGAGAACACGCCCAGAACGAGCGCTCCCGTGCTCTCGCTGATGTTCATGTGGAACTTTGCGTAGCTGGTGAAGAAGGTCTCTATCGCGTTGAAACCGACGAACCAGAAAAAGATGGAAAGGAGCATCATCAGCAAACTCTTTTCCTCGGAACCGAACACGTCCTTCAGGTTTTCTACCAGCTCGGAGGAACCTTTCTTCACTGTTTCGACGACGTTCAGTTTTTCCATCTTGGTTCTGTACTGCTTGGGTTCCTGGATGAACATCACCACCAGCAAGTTGGCCACCAGCATCAGCGTGGCGCCCACGATGAACGGATAGGCCTTGTTGGCATCGTACAGGGGCTTGCCTCCAAAGTAAGCCAGTAAGGCTCCGAGACCTCCCATGAAGTTGATGATCCCGTTCGCCTGGCTTCGTTTCTCGGAGGGAGTTATGTCTGGCATGAGCGCGATCAGTGGTGATCTGAACAGCGCCATGGAGAAGTTCATCAGGATTATGACGAACATCATCAAAGCGAGAGAACCGGAGTCCTTGCAGAAAGGAATCAGCGCGAAGAACAGAGCACCCAGTGGAGCTCCCAAGAGTATGTACGGTTTTCTTCTTCCAAGCTTCGTCCTGGTCTGATCGCTCAGCGTTCCTATGTAAGGAAGCATGAAGATCGCGAAAAGGTTGTCGATGGTCATGATGAAGCCTACGATGAACGATGGCAAGGCGAAGTCTTTCAGAAAGATGGGAACATAAGCGTTGTACAGTGGCCACAGGACACTTATACCGAAGAACCCAAGTCCCAGAAGGTAAATCTTCCAGTACTTGAACTCTTTCAACTGACTCACCTCCAGATTTGTTCCCTCAGCCATCTCACCGTGCGCATCATCGATGGTCCGTCGTGTATCAGGTTTTTTCCGGCCTCCACCGTGGATTCTATCAGTTTCATATCCCAGTTCCAACCTCTCGATGCGATGAGCTCTCGTGGATCGACGGGGTACTCCGGTTCGTGGAAGAAGATGACGAACCTCGGTCTTTGTGAACTCACTTCGTCCAGGGGTGGTATGAAGAACGCTTCGTTGACGCTCGAAAAGATGTTTTTCAGTCCTGCGTATTCGACGACGTCGTTCACAAAGCTCATAGCACCCACAGTTCTCAGATGCCTTCCGAACCACAGCTCCACATAGGCGGAAGGTTTATCCCGATGGGTTTCGCAACCTTCCAGGAACACCTTCTGCCATTCCATGACGAGCCTGCGCGCAGCTTCTACGTCGTTCAAAAGACCGCCCAGCAGTACCACGTTCTCCCAAACACCGTTGATGCTCCTCGGCAAAGGCAGGACGAAGACGGGAAAGCCTTCCCGTACCAGATCGAGCGCAAGCTTCATTTGAACACCCGTCGTTAAGAGTATCAGGTCCGGTTCGAGCGATCTCAGTTTCGAAAGATCGACGTTCAGATAATCTCCAACCACTTCGGCGTTGAGGTTCCTCACGTACCGTGCACAGTACTTCGACACGCCCACCACACGGCTGCCATGGCCCATCTCGAAGATGGTTTCGGTGAATCCTGAAACCAGGCTCACGATCCTCTCGATTCTGTTTGAAAGTTCAACCTTTCGCATGAGAGGTTCACAGTAGATTTTCACGTGCTATACCTCTATGTTGAAAAACTTTCGTGCCAGCAGCCCTATGAAGAACGAAACGGCCGCGACGCCCATGCTGATCGAGAGCATCTCCAAAAAGTTCTTCTTGAAGTTTTCCTCCCTGACCACGGACACGAAGAAGGTGAAAACGAATATCACAAGAACTGCGTTCGCTATGGTCCAGCAGAGCGACACGATGGGACGGTTCAGAACGATGTACGGAAAGACCAGAAACAGTACCGTGATCAGGTACGCGATGCCGGTGTAGAGGGCGGACCTCAAGGGTTTCTTGTTTCCACCTTCAGACTTCCGCGACAGATAATCCGACGCGGACATGGAGAGTGCGGCGGCGAGTCCCGTGATGATACCGGACAGCGCCACTATCTTCGCGTTCTGTATCGCTAACGTTAAACCTGCGAGCGCGCCCGTTAGTTCCACGAGCGCATCGTTCAACCCTAAGACCATCGAGCCTATGTACTCGATCCTCTCTTCGTCTATAAGCTTGAGCAACAATTTTTCGTGCTCCTCTTCGTCGCTCAGCAGTTCCGTTTGCCCGATGTCGCTGTACTTTTTCTGCGCCTCCTCTTCGTTCTGCTCCATCAGCTTCAAGGTGAAGGTTATACCTAAAAGCTTCACGAGGAAGAGATAGAAGATCACCTTCCACCAGCTCGGTGTCACGTCGGTCTGCGTGAAGCTTTTCAGCTTCTTGTAGTGCGCCAGCTCGTCTTTCGCGATCCTCGAGAGAACCTCGGAGTTCTTCTCGTCCATTCTGGCAAGTTTTGAATAGACTATGTATTCCGTCATCTCCGCCTTCTGCATTCTCAGCAGGACGGTTTTATCGCCACTCGGTTCCAAACCGTTTCCCTCCTGTTCAAATTCTAAATCTAATTCGTTGAACGAACAACACCGGGGATCTGGAACTGTGTTTTTTCTCAAAGCCTAAGGAATGGTTTTGATCCATTTTTGTGCTACAATTGACAAGGGGTGATAGAATGCCTGAATTCGTCAATCCTTTCAGTGGAAAGGTTCCGGACAGGAAGCTCACGCTGTCAGAACTCGTCCGCGCCATAAGGTTGAACATCGCCGCCGAGCACGAAGCGGTCCATCAGTACATGGCGATCGCCGATGCGACGGATCATCCGCTGGCCAGAAAGGTTCTCATCGACATAGCCAACGAAGAGAGGGTGCACATCGGTGAGTTCACGAAGCTTCTGGACATACTCACGAAAGATGAGGCGAAGTTCATGGAAGAAGGGTTCAAAGAGGTCGAACAACTGATGGCCGAAGGGGACGACGAGGAGCCAACCGTTGGTTCGCTGAAAGAAGGTGATTGACGTGGCGAACAGGTATTTGATGCAGGAAGAAGCACCGATAAGTGAGGAACTGTGGAAGCTGTTGAACGAATCCATGCTGGAACTGGCGAAGGCGAACCTCACCGGAAGGAAGATTTTGAACCTCGTTGGACCGCTCGGTGTCGGTGTCAAGCAGGTTTCTCTGGCGGACGAAAAGCTTGAGAACGGTGTGTTCGTCTCGAAGAGTCTGCCACTTTACTACGTGCACAGAACGTTCGAGCTCTCCGTGAGGGACATCGCCGCGTTCGAAAGAGAGAAGGTCGCGATCGATCTTTCGGATTTCACCAGGGCGGTTTTGGAATGCGTTCAATTCGAAGAGAAGTTGATCTTCCACGGTATAGCTGACCAGAAAGGACTCTTGAGCCTGGCGGGTGTGGAAGTGAACCTGAGCGACTGGAAAAAGGTTGGTCAGGCGGTGGAAGACGTGATCACGGCGATCACGAAACTGGATGAAGCGGGCTTTCACGGTCCTTATCTGCTCGCGTTGTCTCCGGACAGGTACAACAAACTGTTCAGAAGGTACGAAAATGGCAACCAGACGGAGATGGAACATCTGCTCACGATGGTCAAAAAGATCTACAAGGCACCGATTCTGCAGAATTCTGGAGTACTGATCTGCGATTCTCCGCTCTACGCTTCCCTCATCCTCGGTCAGGATCTGTCGATAGGTTTCATCGGTCCGAAGGACCACGCTTTAGAGTTCTACGTCTCTGAGAGCTTGACGTTGCTTGTGAAAGAACCCAATTCGATATGCGCGCTGAGGGGCTGATCAGCCCCTCTCCTTTTTTCTACTCGAAACGGTTCTCAGAAGGTCGATCGCTTCCTGACGCATCTTCGTGAAATCTTCGACCATCTTCTTCGCTTCGAGCCTGATGTCTTTCAGTCTCACCATGGCGAGTACGATCTGCGCTGGGTCTTCTTTCATGCAGAAACCCTCGTACTTGGGGAAGTATCTTTCAAGGAATCTCTTGCTCTTCGAGCTGTTCAGAGAAATGAAGGGTGAGCCGGTCAGAGCCGCCAAAAGACAACCGTGCAGACGTTGCGATACGACGAGCGAGGAAGAGAGAAGGTCCTTCACGAGCTGGTGAGAGATCGGTAAACTGTATTTTTTCGCCAGTTTCAGACACGCGGGCTCGTCCTGCGGGCTCAGTGGAACGAGGACGGGTTCGAAGCCGTAGAGCTTCGCCGATTCTATTATCAGATCGAGGTCGAATTCTTTCTTCAGGCACAGGCTGATTTTTCTCTGTTTCTCCTGAGATTGCAAATACTCCATAGCCCCAATCGCGAGGTCTGTTCCGAGGGAAACGTTCTTCGCACCGACGAGTCTGGCGTACCTGTAACTCACCCTGTCGCGGGCGATGAAAAAAACGTTCTTTCTGCGCAGGATGTTACTCACGAGGCATCTGGAGATCCCGTGCTTCAAAGGCCCCAGGCTGTTCGCCAAGAGCAGTACAGGTTTGTTCAGGATCGAAGCGGCGTAGATTATGGAGCAGTAATAAATCAAGCTCTTCAAGCTCGTTTCGTCCTGGAGGATTCCTCCTCCACCGCACACGACCACTTTGCTTCTCAGGATCGCTCCAAGAACTTTTGCGGGATTGAACCTGTCGATGGGAATCACGCCTGGTCGAGAGAAACTTTTCAGCTTTTCTTTTCTCAGCAGAAGGTAGATCCTTTCAAAACCTGCCTCTTTGAGGATTCTGATGCTCTCCTCGCAGAGCAGTTCGTCTCCGAGGTTGTCGTAACCGTAGTAACCGAACAACGTGGCTGTCGTCAAGGAAAAGCATCTCCTCAGCGAGAAGTATCAAATGAATTATACCGGAGGTGTTTGGAGTTGATAAAGGCCCTGAACGATCGGACCGTCGTCATCGGTGCGGAAGGTTCATCGAACGTGACGGCTGTTTTGACTAAGGATGGTGTCGTCGTCGTTGACACATCGCTCTTTCCAGAAAAAGCCAGGAAAGTGAAAGAATTCGTGAACGACTTTTTCAGAAGGCCGATCGGTCTCGTCGTGAACACGCACTACCATCCGGATCACACCTTCGGAAACGTCGCTTTTGAAGAGTTCAAAATAGTCTCGAGTGAGCTCACGAAGTCGCTCATGGAATCGTTCGACGAAGAGTACCTGTCGAAGTTGCCGAGGATCGATAAGATCGTCACTCCCAGCTTCCTGTTCGACGAAGAGTACGAGGACAGGAACCTGCTGGTCAAACGGCTGGGTGGTCACACACCCGATTCTTCCATCGTCTTCTTCAAGCAGGAAAGGCTCGTGGTCGCGGGCGATCTGCTGTTCAACGGGTTTCATCCTGAAATCGTCGCCGACAGCGACCTGGATGCGTGGATCGACGCTTTGAAATTCGTCGAGACGTTGAAACCGGTCTGGATCGTTCCAGGACACGGTGAGATCGCGAATACGGAGAGTCTCAAGGCGATGGAGCGTTATCTGATGAAAATGAAGAGGCTCATTGAGGGGGCTTTGAACCTTCAGGACGTCATGTCGGACGAGAATTTTTCGAAGAGGAGGTTTCCAGAGCTCTTCGGCTGGAGCCTGGAGAACCTTCTACATCAGCGCGGGAGCTGAAAGTACTCGTCTGTCTTCGCGTTTAGCACCAGTCTGTTGATCTTCACGCTTATCTTCTCTTCCTCAGATGGGCTGAGTATCTCGATCGATTTCAACTGTGAATCTCTGATTTCGAGCCTCACCTTGATGGGTTCTTCCACCTGCTGCGCCACGAGTTTCGAAAACGTCAGGATGAGATAGTCACCTTCAGACCTTATACCGACCAGAGGTGTTTGCAACAGTCTGAGCGCTGACAGAACAGACTGTGTTATGTAAGCGGTTGGAATATCGATAGTTTCAAAGTCCTGCGATGTTCCGGTGCCGAACACGAGTCTTCTGGTGCGTGAAAGGTACATGAACGACAGATTCGAAAGAAAATCCGGTTTCTTCACAAGGAAGTAGAAGTCTTCAAGGTTCCTGACCGCGAGCAGACAAGATGTGTGAAAGACTCTGCTCTCGGCGTTCTGCTTCACTTCCGCCGTCAGATCGAAATCCACAACGAAGTCCCTGACACCTGCCAGTTGTTCGACGAGATCGAAGAGATAGTTTGCAGAGAAAGAGAGCACCGAGCAAACGAGAAGAAAGACGGTGAAACACTTTCTCATACGCCGTTCGTTTCCCTTATCGAATAGAGTCTCTGCTTCGGACTCACTATTTCCGTGATCCTCACACCGAAGTTTTCGTCTATGACAACAACTTCTCCGCGCGCTATCAACCGGCCGTTGACCAGCACGTCCACGGGCTCACCGGTGAGTTTGTCCAGTTCTATGAGCGATCCGACCGTCAGGTCCATGACCTGCTTCAATGTCATGCGCGCCCTGCCGAGTTCCACAACGATCTTCAAAGGCACATCGAATAGCAGCTCGAGCTTCTGCTGGATCTCAGATGGTTGCAACGGGACCTCCGTCTCGGCCGGTGTGAACTCTTCGAACTTCGCAGGCTGGACCTTGACTTTCTCTTCCTTCTTTTTCGGAAAGAGCTTTTCGTTGACTTCCCTGAGAGCTGTCAGCTGTGCGAACAGCCACAAACTCGACGAGGAAGAGTTCTCCATTTCTACCCGGCACTCAGCGCACACCAGGAGTTCTGTGGGATTGAAGAGCGTGCTGATCTTTTCGATATCGTCCACGGGCTTGATGTCGAGTTTTGCCAGGGAAACTTTGCCTTTCGCCTTTTCAGCCAGGAGCGTCAGGCTCGCACCGATCATCTGGTTCAACGCTTCGTTCAACGCGCTGAGTTTTATGTCGTCGATGTTCTGATCGGTGGGTTCGCCCGAGCCACCCATCATCAGATCGACCATCTTCAACACCAACGATGCAGGCATCGCTATGGACATGTTCAACTGCAGAGCATCGCTCAGCTTGATGTCGGCAAGGACGATCCTTTCTGTCGCCTTCGTGATGAAGTCTTTCAGAGACGTCTGCGTTACTTGAGTGATTTTTATCCGCGTTTCTCTCCCAACGATCATGCCGAGAGCGGAAGAAGCGGGATCGAAGATCAACGTGACTATGCTTTCTATCATCTTCTTATCCTCTTCCGGGAGCGATTCCGAGAAACTTTTCAGCAACGCGTCGAGCTCATCCTGAGAGAGAAAATCACTCATTCTTCCACCTCCGGTTCGATGATCCTGGTGATCTTCACGGCCCTGTAGCCTTTGTAAGTTCCGGGTCTCGCCAGAAACTTCGGTTTACCCTGAACGTTCACGACGATGTCTTCGTCTTTGTGTGACTTCAATCTGATCACGTCTCCAACTTCCAGCTCCAGTATTTCCCGTACCGTCAGGATCGCTTCGCCGAGCACCGCACTCAAAACGATGTTCATCTGGTTCAGGTTGGTCAACAGATCCTTTTGCATTTTTTCGGAAACCTGTTCTTTCTTGGCCACCTTGAACCAGTTGCGGGAGCTCAACCGGTCCATGAACGGTTCCGTCAGGGACGATGGCCAGCACACGTTCATGAAACCTTCCGTTTTTCCGATGGTCAGAAAGAGCGAAACCAGAAGGACCATCTCGCTCGGCGGGGCTATCTGCACGAACTGCGGGTTGTTCTCGATGCTCTCTATCGTCGGTGAGAAGCTGAAGACGTCGCTCCACGCCTGTGCCAGGTTCGCGAGGATGTTCATGATCTCCTTTCTCATGATGCTTATCTCTATCTCTGAAGGGGGTCGCTTGACGTTCGGAATGCCAGGTCCTCCGAGGATCAGATCCAGGATCGTGTAGAACAGCTCGAGGTTCATTTCAAGGATCGCACTGCCAACGAATTCTGGAGCCGAAAAAACAACTATGAACGCCGGGGCTGGCAGAGACCTTATGAACTCTTCGTAGGTGATCTGGTCTATGCTCGCCAAATTTATGCTCACGAAGGTTCTCACGCGACCGGACAAGTAGGTTGAGACCGAGCGTGCGAAGTTCTCGTGTATCATGTCGAACACGCGGATGTGTTCCTTCGAGAATTTGCTCGGTCTTCTGAAATCGTAGACTTTGACCTTCTTCTCTTCCCGTTTGATCTCCTCGGCCGAGAGTTCTCCGGATTTCAGTGCCTGCAACAGCCGATCTATTTCATCCTGGCTGAGGACGTCGGACAAGCACCATCACCCCTTCACTCGACGGAGCTGATGGCCTTTATGTACAGGTAAACCCCTATGACTCCGAGCCTTTCTCTCTCACCCGTGAACCCGGTGACTTCGTTCACCATGGCGCGTATCTGTTTCTTGAGCAGTTCTATGCCCGCGGCCGTGTTGAGCTCTGACCTTTCCTTGCTCAGAAATATGAGCATGAGACCGTCCATGATCATGTCTCTACGTTCCGCGATCGCGGCCCGGCACGCATCGCTCGCCACGGTCAACGTTAAAGAATCTATCACGGCCACTTCCTTTCCACCCTTGAGCATGAACGTGGTGTAAGTACCGGGCTGAATGACCACCGCCTTGATCTCGGTCGGCGCCTGCTGAACTGGCTGCTGTTTTGGCTGTGTCAGGTTCGTGCCCAGCAACATGATGGTGACAGCAGTTGCGCCGACGGCAACGACGGCCGGTACGATGATCGACATCAGCAAACCACCTATACCCCTTTTCTTGGTTTCCTTGACTTCTTCGTCAGCCATTCATCATCACCTACTTTGCCCTCTCGCGTTTTATGAGTATGTCTATCCTGCGGTAAACGTTCCGAAGCTGGTTCAGACGCGCTTCGTAACGGTTATCCAGCTCGTTCAGCGAGGCTGTGTACTGTTCTCTCGAGATCTCTCCAGCTCTGAATTTTTCCAAGAGCAGGTTCCTTTCGATCTCTATTTCTTTCTGGAGTGCCTCTATCTCTTTTCTTATCGGCCAGTCTCCCATTCCTATAGGGTAGAACCTCTGGGGATCGTAGAAGTAGTCCGGATCGAATCTGCCCGCCCTGACGTCCGCCAGTCTTTCAACGGCCCTGCGGCGTTTCAATTCGTCCGTAAAAAATTGTATAACACTCGCGGCCCTCGCACTGCTCAAATGCCAGTTCGAAGCGTAGATGGAATCTGCCGGGACCGGACGATCGTCGGCGTAACCGTAAACCTGTATCACGTTCATCGTGTGCTCGATGATCAGAGAACCGATCCTTCCGAGGAGTGTTTTCGCCTCGATTGTGAGCTTGGCGCTCGCGGGTTCGAAGAACGCCATGTCCTGCATGATTATGACCGTACCTTCATCCCTCTCCTGTATCGTGATCTTGCCCTTGTATTCTTCGCCGATCCTCATGAGTTCTTCGTAAACTCCCCGCCTTGACGTGATGAGGGGCTCCTCTGCCAGACTCTTTCCACCCGTCAGGACGCTCGGGGGCATTCCCGTGAGTGGCGATCTCAAACCGACAACGATATGCTGGAACTTTCCAGGGCTTATCGTGGACATGGAAAACAGGAGCACGAAGAACGTCAAAAGCAGCGTCACCATGTCACCGTAGGTGGTGAGCCAGCTCGCCTTCGGTGCCTCGTAGCTTCTCTTCTTTCGAGGCATCAGGCGGCCTCCCTGCCGAGTGAAGCTTCGTAGGCTGCCTTTTCTTCAGCGGTGAGGAAGGATTTGAGCTTTTCTTCCAGTACTCTCGGGTTTTCTCCTGCCTGGATGGAGAGCACGCCCTCGAGGATCATCTGTTTCTGTCTCAGAATCTTTATCGCCCTCCTTCCGAGCTTCTCACCCATGGGTAGGAACACCGCGTTCGAGAGGATCGAGCCGTAGAAGGTCGTGACCAGTGCGACGGACATGTTCGGTCCAATGGTTTCTGGGTTGTTCAAAGTCCTCAACATGCCTATCAGACCGATGAGCGTTCCTATCATTCCGTACGCGGGGGCGAAGGCTCCAGCCGAATCCATCATCGCCTTGTTCGCCATGAGATCCTCTTCTATGAGGTCCATCTCGGCCTCCATCATGCTCTTCAAAAGTTCCGGGTCCGTGCCGTCTATCACCAGCTGCAACGCTTTCTTCATGAAAGGATCGTCGATCTCGTTCAGGTTCTCTTCCAGAGAGAGCAGACCCTCCCTCCTCGCCTTTTCCGAGAAAGACACGAGCGTTCTCACGAGTCCGATGTTGTCGATCTTCGGTTCTTTGAACGTGGACATGATCACGTTGAAGATTCTGAAACTTCGTTCCTTGGGGTGCGAAGCGATCGTGGAGGCCAACGCGCCACCGATCGTTATGAACACGGATGGCAGATCCAAGAAGGCGGATGGAGCAGATTTTCCGATGAATATCCCAAAGAATATCATTCCGAATGCCATCAACACTCCAAGGACCGTCGATAGATCCACGCATCATCCCTCCCTCTCGTGAGGGATATACCTGAGCAAATCGAGCACCGGATAGGCTTGCTTTTTGTATTCTATCACTCGGCGGACGACCTCTTCGACGCTCTCCTGCACGATGTATTTTTTGCCGTTGAAGAGCGTTATCGTCGTGTCCGGTAGAGCTTCAATTGTTTCTATCATCTCGGCGTTGAGCACGAACCTCTGACCTTTGAGGCGCGTCAGCCAGATCATCGCGCATCACCTTATCTCCTCAGCGCCACGAGTTCACCGAGTATGGTGTCGGCGGTGGTTATGACCCTCGCGTTCGCCTGAAATCCCCTCTGGGCGATGATCATCCGTGTGAACTCTTCCGCAAGATCCACGTTCGACATCTCGAGCGCACCAGGGATGAGCGTGCCTCTACCACCACTTCCCGCGGTCCCTATCTGTGCCAGTCCACTGTTCGCAGACGGTAGATACAGCGAGTTGCCGACCTCGGTCAAGCCCGCAGGGTTGTTGAAGACCGCGAGCGCTATTTGTCCGAGGATGTCGGTCAAGCCGTTGCTGAAGGTGCCTATTATCTCGCCGTTCTCGTTGATGGCGAAAGATTGCAACGCTCCCAGGGCGTTTCCGTTCTGCCAGGTGAACGAAGCGCTGTTGGCACCGGCGAACTGGGTGAGTGCTGTGAGATCAAGATTGATCGTCACAGTGCCGTCGCCCATGTGTGAAGCGTCGAACCGAATGGTTCTCAGTTCTGTGTTGCCGACAGTGAAGTCGGTCCCATTCCAACTGAAACCGTACATGGCCGTGATGCGCCCGGAATCGTTGAAGTCGATGATACCACCTGCGTAGTTCTCATCACCTTCCGCATCGATGTAGGTTATGGGTTCACCGCTCGCCGTGTAAACTCTCCAGATCCAGGCGTTGTTCATGGTGTCGAACTTTCCCAATCTGATGAACTCGATGTGCAGAGAATACGGATTTCCGAGCGTGTCGTAGACCTGAACTGCGGTCACGTACCTTGGGCTGTTGAACTGCGCCGTGACGAAGTTGGAAGGATTGTCGGATTCGTAGAATCTGATCTCACCGGCGGTGGGGATGGTGATGTTGGCGCCACCTCCGATGGCTGTTATTTCGCTTCCCGCTCCTCCACTTAACACCTCAGATATGACTACCCTTCCAAACTGGTTGATCACGATGTAACCGCTGGCGATCTCATCATTGTTCTCATCGTACACCGTCCAGGTGTATCTCTGGTTCTCCGCGAACGGATCGTCCTGTTCTTTGATGTCAGCTTCAGTTTTCGAAAAGACAAACCTCACCGTGTGCTGTTTGCCGCCGTCGTCCGTGACGGTCATGGAGAACGGAAGTATTCCAGAAGTCGAGTTCAGATTCCCTTCTATCCTTGCAGCGGTCGTTGCCCTCGCCGGCATGGTCATTCCCGCACTTATGACTATGTCGCCTATAGGCTGGTTCGTGTCGACGTAGCGTGAACCTGTGGCCGGATCCTGTACGGCGCGCCAGCCCTGCACCTTCAAACCTGTAGAGGCGTGTATCAGCGTGCCGTTCATGTCCACGTCGAGCGCTCCAGCGCGCGTGTAGTAATAACCGCGACCGTCGCCGAGCACGAAGAACCCGTCACCCTGTATCGCGAGATCGAGTTTTCTACCCGTGTTCTGGAACGAGCCCTGCGTCATGACCTTGTCCACGGTTGCGAGCTGTGAACCGAGCCCTATCTGTATCGGGTTGGTGCCTCCGATGTTGTTCTGCGGGGCGCGTGCGGCTTTCAAAGTTTGGAGCAAAGCCGTTTGAAAGGTGACGCGCGAACCTTTGAAACCCACAGTGTTGACGTTGGAGATGTTGTTGCCGATCACATCGAGTTCGTACTGGAAGTTTCTCATACCGGAAACGCCACTGAACATCGAGCGCATCATGGCATTTCACCCCTCCTGTGAAATCTCGATGACGGATGCCAAGGGATACTCTCTTCCGTTCACGTACACGAAGATCTGGTTGTTTTTGAACTTGACGGATTCCACAACGCCTGACTGCACACCGCCTATCGTTACTTCACCGCTCGAGGTGATCTTGCTCACCGTGTAGGTGTAGGTGCCGTTGGCCACAGGAAGGCCAGAATCGTTTCTCGCATCCCACACGTAGGCGTGAACTCCTGCATCGAGCACACCGCTCGTGGCCTGCTTGACGAGATTTCCGTTCGAATCGTAGATCCTGACAACCACAGGTGCTCTTTCGTCGAGCTCGAACACGATGCTTTCAGCCCGCTGGTTGGACACGTTGATCTGGTTCGACTGCACGACGACGTGTTTTCCGATCAGCGAAGCGGCCTGTGCCTGGAGCGCTCCCTGCTGAAGCTTCAGGAAATCCTGTATGGACTTCGTCATGTTGGCGATCTGTTCGAGCGTGGAGAACTGGGTGAGCTGTGCGATGAACTCTCTGTTCTCCATGGGTTCCAGGGGGTTCTGGTTTTTCAACTGAGTCACGAGCAGAAGCAGGAACGCGTTCTTGTCCAGCTCTTTGCTCGCCGTTCGCTGAGAAGGAACGTAGAAACTGGAATAAGGATCAATCGGATTTATCATCTTCATCACCCTCCCGATGCCTCTGCTGGCGCTGTTGCTGGTCTTCGAACTGCTGGTTGTGTTGTCTTTCTTCGCCGGTCTGTTCCTGTTCGAGCCTCGGGTTCATCCTGACTTCGATCTGTTCGACTTTGAAACCCAGACTGGAGAGCCTGGAGACCAATTCCTTGGAACTGCTTTCGATGAGTTCTCTGGCCTCCGGTGTGGAAACCTTCATGAGGATGGTCAATCTGTCCTGCTGTTTGACGAGCTCTATCTCGAGTTTTCCGAGCGATGGTGGTGAGAGCTGGATTTCAGCCTTCTCCGTGAAGGTTTCTCTGAGCTGTTTGATCGTTTCAACGATGGTCTGAAGATTGTCAGAGCTCTGTTCTCGCTCCACTCTCAGAACCACCTGATCGATGTTTCTCTCTTCGACTCTGAGGTGCTGAACGGCTGGCTGTTCATGTTCGTAGGCTTTCTTCGCGAGCTTGTTGTTCAGAGCCTCCTTCAGCTGTTCGGCACTCTCGATCCTTTCGGTTTTCACATGGAACGGTTCCTGATCGATCCGTTTGATCTCTTTCGCAATCGTGAGTTTGAAGGTCTCTATCTTGATGGGCTCTGTGACTTTGATCGTCTCTGGAAGTTCCCGTTTCACGTGTCTGAACTGGGTCACTTCGCTGCTCACTTCTTCCACGTAGCGAGAAAGATTGTCGACGATCAGCCTCACCTGTGCGGCACTCAGCACTGCCACAGGCTGGGCGGTGGATTGAACGGTTGAAAGGTTTGTTCTCGTTGAAGAATCGTTCTTCGCACCGTTCGATTCGATCTGCACTTGCTGTACGAAGAGCACGATCCTGTGTCCAGTCGGTTTGATCGTTTCCGCTTCTACAGACTCACTCTCAGGTTTCGTATCTGAAGTTTTCGGAACGTTGTGGATCGAGAACTTCTTCAAAAGTTGGTTCTGTTCGGTTTCTTTCTCTCCCTTCAACTCGATCGGATGGTTTTTCACCTTCAACTGATTCTCTGAAAAGACCGTTGTCAGGTTCTCCTGTCGCGATGATTGTGGTTGTGTGAAAAGCTTGAATGGATTTGTTCGTTCATTCGGTGAGTTCACGTGATGGGGAATGTCGAACGAATTTGCCTGAACTTCTGTGCCTTCAGATTGTGTTTGGATCATCGTGAGATTTTGCTGTCGGATCGGTGTGTCGTTTTCAGTCAGAACGCTTTTTTTATCGCTCTTTCTTACTTGCAGCAGATCGACGACGTGGTGGGTTTCATGAACGGTGGAACTTTGAACGTTTCGATCCGAAGTTTCCTTTTTCTGTGAAGCAGAGCCAGTTTGGACGAACTGGAATGACGCTTCGGCACCGTTCTGGTTCACGGTTGTTCTTTGCATGTTCGGAACAACATCGTTTGAAGGGCGGGATAACAGTTTTTGTGTGTCTGATTCTTTCAAGGCTGTCGTGTTCTGGGCAGCGGGACGGTTCGGTTGCGAGAAAGGTTCGATTTTTTCCTTTCCAGAAGGTCTGAGATCGAGTGGTTTTGCTGAATCGAAGTTTTCTGAATCTTTTTCCTGCTCTGACACAACATGATCGTCGCCCGATGGTTTCGTGTGGGAAGCTGTTCCCATTTGAACAGATCCGTTCTGCACCGTGGAAGTGTTGTCTTTTGGAAGTTGAGTCGTGGAGTTTGCTTCGTTCTGGGCCGGATCGTTCCTGGCTTGAGCGACAGTCTTGCTCGAATCTTCTTTCGAGCCCTGATCCGTGATCGTTTTGAGAATCGGAGCGTCAGCCCGTTTAGGGATATCTTCCACCGTCACAGAGTTCGAAGGCTTCACACCGTTCTGAAGAACCGGTGGTGTGGTTTTTTTCGAGTCTTCCTGTGTCGATCCCTGTGCGTTCGGAACTTTCTGCAGCGTGAAGAAGCCTTCGTTCTGCTGGTTCATGATCCTCTGCTGAACAAGTTTCAAAACTTCGGCGAAGGAGATCGAACCTTTCTTGGTGAAATTGTTGTTCTCGACAACGATCTGCACTTGCTCGTTCACAGGTTGGGGTTTTATAGGCCCACCCCCCGAACGATGAGTCTCTGGAACAGTTGCTCGTTGCGATCTTTCAGCTTTTTCATCAGTTCCTTGATGCGATCAGGCTGGAACTTGGAAAATAACACCATCACGGCGTTCTCATCGAGTGATAATGATTCGATCATGTCGAGTATTTCGTTGTCGCTCAGCTGTCTGAGGAACTCGACTGACAGAGTCTGGATCGTGCTCGCTTCGATCAAGGAAGAAAGCTGCGCGTTGATCTGTTTCTGTCTTTCTTCGAGCTGTTTGTTCAGCTCGCCGAGCCTTTTGCTTATCATCTCAAAGCTGGCGATGTTGTTCATGATCTCGGCAGCCTTGTTCGGGTTCAACTTTCCAAGCTCGGTGATCACGTCCGCACGGGTCGTCGCATCGAGCCTTAAAAGCGCCAGAGCGATGGACTCAACGGAGTAACTCTCGCTCGCCAGAACTGGGGCGATCGCCGCAGGATCTGCGTTCGCGATGGTCTGCGAGACCTTCTCGACGTCTTCAGGGGTTTGCGCCTTCCTCAGTGCAGCTTCGAGCTGAAGGTTTTTCTCCTCCCAGGTCTTTCTCATCTCGAGAACCAGTCTTCTTTCAGCCTCGATCTTCTGTCTCTCCTTCTCGAGCTGTTCTCTTTCCTGTTTTAGTTGCTGCAACATCTGCTGCACCCTCTCCGTGGTGGCGCTCGCCATCCTTTCGAAGTACTGCGAAGGCAGAAGGATCTGTAACGGTTCGTACTTGATGAATCTGTTCACGTAAGGTATCTTCGAAAGGAGGAAAGAGATGTAGCTCCTCCAATCTTCTATCGGCCTTATCCCGAGACCCTGAAGCCTCTGAAACTCGAAAGCGAAATAACCGTACACCAGTACGGTGAAGCCTAAAATGAGCACTATGGCGAGCGCCTTCAAAAACGCCCGTAGTTTGCCTTTCCTCTTCTCCTTTTCTGGCAGAATCGATCCTCCCAGAAAATTCTTCTCTGAACCCTTCATCGACTCCTAACACCAGCTTCGGCGACGCTGGCTCGTGTGTTCTCTCGATCGCGGGGCGTGGTATGGTATTCAGTGTGATGAACGTTCGCGGGGTGGTTCTTACGGTCGGCGTGCTCGATCTCGGTTCGAATTCTTTCATACTGCTCGTTCAGGAAGGAGAGCGAACGGTCCTCGAAGAAGTTTACGAAGTCGGGTTGAGATCTGTCGAAGATGAAGAAGAGGCTTTCAGACTGGCGAGTCGGGTGATCTCGCGGATCAAGGCGAGATTTCCCGACCTCACTCTGTACGCCTTCGGGACGGCCGTGTTTCGTGAAAGACCAGCGCTGTTCGAAAGGATCCTCAGAGCGTTCGATCTCAACGGGCAGATCCTGTCTGAAGAGGATGAGGCTTATTTCACGTACATGAGCGTGGATCCGAATTTCGATAAGGATATCACGGTGTTCGACCTCGGTGGGGGAAGTCTGGAGATCGTCAGAAAGGATTGGTTCGTGAGTCTTCCGCTGGGAACACACGTTCTGAACCGTTTGTTCGATCTCTCGTTGCCGAACGCTCCCCAGTTCCACGAGGCGGTGAAACACGTCGAGAGCAGGCTGCCAGATTTCGAAAACCCTGTTGGCATAGGAGGTTCCTTCGTTGCCATCGCTGCACTGAAACTGGGCGCGTGGGATTTGAAGGCTCTCGATGGGATCGTCCTGAACCAAGGCGACGTTGAATCTGCCTTTAAGCGACTGAAAGGTAACACACTGGAGCAGGTCAGGGACTGGAAAGTGATCCCAGCAGGGAGGGAAAGAACGATCGTGGCGGGATGCGCGGTGGCGCTGGCGATAACAAAATGCGAACCAATGATCGTATCGACGAAAGGTTTCAGGTACACGCTGGCGAGGATGCTGGAAAGGGGAAGGATCGAAAGGCCTTGGCGTGCCCGGGGAGATTTGAACTCCCGGCCTCCAGATCCGCAGTCTGGCGCTCTATCCAGCTGAGCTACGGGCACGCGCTGGCGGAGAGGGAGGGATTCGAACCCTCGGTGGAGGAATTCCCTCCACACTTGCTTAGCAGGCAAGCGCCTTCGACCACTCGGCCACCTCTCCGGGCCAACTTTCATTATAATATAACTTCGAGAAATTGCAAGTGAAGAACTCGGTCTTCAACAGCTTCTCATTTCGCCGAATAATGTTCCTTCATTCGCTTGTTGAACGGCAGATCCATTATTTCGTCGAGCACCGTTTGCACCTGATGGTAGGATCTGGTTCTGACGTCTCTCAACAAGATCTCTTCGAGCACTCTCCTGTCGCCAGAGATGAACGCCTCCAGTGCCCATTCCATTCTCAAAATCCTTGGAATCAAATAGAACTTCAGTATCCTTTCATTCAATGGTGGATCGATCTTTTCAGGGTGGAGTCCGTTCCCATCGACGATCACAGGAACTTCCACCACGACGTCATCTGCTATATGAGGGATGGTACCTCTGTTTTCAACGTTCAGGACGAGCCGTGTTCTTTCACCGTTCGCGATGGCGTTGATGAACGGAACGTGTTGTTCGACGCTTTCACCTCTGATCGTGAACACTTCCGGCCACATTCGGGTCAAACATATCGAAGGTTCGTCCTCCACTTGCTTTGCGAGCTGAATCAGTTTTCTTCTGGTTTCTCTCAGCTGTTCGTAGAACCTGGGCCTTTCGATTTCGTTGTCTATACCACCATGCTCGCCGTACCATCTTCTCTTCGTCTCCAGATCGAAGTGGTACTTCCATCCACCCGATCTGACCGTATCGCCGATGGGGTACATGCCGTAGAATCTGTACATATCTATCGCTGCAGGGGAAAAATCCAGATCCCAGGGGCTTTTCGATTCCAAGCTCTTCGCGTTCTTCTCGATCCATTCGTCCAGGATGGGATAGGCGTTTTTTCCGTCGTATCTGAACCTGTTCAGGAATATCGCGTGGTTCACTCCAGCGACCTGCCAGTCGAGTTTGTCGATATCGAGTCCGATCGTTCTGGCGATGTTGAACACGTGCGCGTATCCGTGGCACAGGCCGACGATCTTGACTCTGGTGAGTCGTTTAACGAGTTGAGTTATTTCAAGAACCGGGTTCGAAGTTTGAAGCAGCCACGCGTCCGGTGCGACTCGCTCGACAGCCCTAGCTATTTCCAAGTTCATCTTCAAATGGTTGTAGTTCGAGAGCGTGTAGTAATCCGAGACCATGTTCAACCCATCGTTGTCTATGCCCCTGTAATAGCCATGTTTTTCTCCAATCTGCCTCACGATTTCGTACTGAACGTAACCATCTTCGTGCCCTTCGGCTCGCGCGAGCGCTGTGTTTATCACAAATTGCGCTCCTTCGAGTGCACGTTCAAGATCCCTGGTGCTTTCCACCTCGAACTCCGCGCCGAGTTCGTCTAAATACTTTCTCACAAGAACGTGCGTGGCTTTCAGCCTTTCTTCATCTATGTCCATCAAAACGAGCTTTGAACCGTGAAGTTTTTGCTGGGTGGCGAGGTCCCCAACCAGTTTTATGGTGTACCGAACACTTCCAGCACCGACAAAAACGATCTTCAGCATCGCTCGTTCCTCCCAGGAGATGATTCATCACAGTAGGCATTCTAACACGCAGGATGTCCTCAACGTGAGGGAAAGATGACAGAGATTCAACCGCTCACAACGATTTTCGAACGGCCCTTCTTGGCCATGTAAAGTCTTTCGTCCGAGAGACGTATCAGTTCGGCCAGTTCGCCACCATCTTCCGGGAAGGTGGCAACGCCGACCGACGCGCTCAGTTCGAAGGTGAGATCGCCCACCTTTATGGGTTCTTCTACAGCCTTTATGAGCCTTTCTGCGAGGAGCTTTGCCTTTGGTTTTGAACAGTCGTACGCCAAGATCACGAACTCGTCTCCCCCGAACTTTGACACCATGTCGCTCGCCCTCACGCACCTTTCGAGCCTGCAGGCGACGCGTTTCAAAACCTCATCTCCCGTGTGATGTCCGTACAGATCGTTCACGCTTTTGAACTTGTCAAGGTCCAGGAACAGAACGCTCAGCGTTTTCTCTTCTCTCTTCGCGAGTAAAAGCATCTTCTCGGCGAACTCCTCAAACATTCTCCTGTTCGCAAGTCCCGTCAGAACATCGTGGTAGGACATGTACTCGAGCAGTCGATTCTTTTCCATGAGTTCCTTTTCGAGTTCGAGCCTTTTGAAGATCGTGGCCAGCATGTTTGCGAGCACCTTGGCGATGATGACAGAGTTGCTGTCAAACGCCTCGCTGCTTTCAAAATTGTCCAGGTTCAGCACCAGCCTGAGCTCACCTTTGACCCTCACGGGTATGACGAGCGTGGATTTGACTTTCCTGAGGCTGCCGGCTTCCTTCAACACTTCGAGGCGTTCATCCTTCACAATGGTTTCGTTGAACGCGATCACGTTATCCCTGACGAGAATAACGTGATCCTTATCCTTTCCGGCCCAGAATTCCTCCTCTTCAACGCTGAAACTGATTTTCTTGAGCTGTTCAAGATCGTAGCCAGCCGCCGCAACGTACTTGAACCTGTTGTTTTCTCTCACGAGTACCGAACCAGCCTGGGCGCCCGGTACTATCTTGATGGACCTTTCCAGGATTTGCTGGTAAACATCCTCTGTTTGTTCGCTCAGGAGCATCGACGCTATCGCGCCTATCTCTCTGAATACCTCCACACACGCTTCGAGATCTGCTGACATACTTACTCCCAACCCTTCTCTTCGATGACTCTCAAAAAAACCTCCACAACCTTCGGATCGAACTGTTTATTGCTTTCTTCTTTGATGTACTCTATCGCCTGCTGTCTTGACCACGCCTTTCGGTAGGGCCTGTCGTGCGTGAGTGCGTCGTACACGTCCACAACGGCGAAAATTCTCGCAGCCAGGGGAATCTCTTCTTTTTTCAACCCTCTCGGATAACCAGTTCCGTCGTACCTTTCGTGGTGGCAGTAGGGTATATCGAGCGCCGGTTTGAGATATTCGATCTTGGACAGCATTTCGTATGCGTAAACCGGATGCATTTTGATTATTTTCCACTCCTCGTCACTCAACCTGCCAGGTTTCCGCAGTATGTGATCGGGAACCGCCAGCTTACCTATATCGTGCAGGAGCGCTCCTCTGTAGACATGAACGAGCTCTTCTTCGTTCATGAATTCCTTCGCGATTTCAACGGTCAGTGACGCCACTCTTTTGCTGTGTCCCTCCGTTTCTTCATCCCTCAAGTCTATCGCGTAGACCAGAGCTTCGATGGTTTCATCGTAGGCCTTGAGCAACTCAGTGTTGGCTTTTTCGAGCTTTTCGATCATGAAAACTCGTTCTATCGCTATGACCGCTTGTTGGGCGATCAGCTTCAAAAATTCGAGCCACTCGTGATCGGGTTCGAAGTGTGACCTGCCGAACAGCTCCAGAACTCCCAGAAGTTCATCTTTCGTCGTGAGTGGTTGAGCATAGCGCCATGCGAACTTTTCCTGCTCCATGACTTTCTTGATGTGTTCATCTTCCAGATCTATCTGCCCTGAGTCTGTATACCTCGCCCTTCTGGAGGCGATCGTTTGTACTGACACGTCCGTCAAACCCTTTCCGAGAGAGTATACCAGCGTTTTCTCCTCGGGATCGTACAGCAGGATCGCCGCGGCGTCTACTCTGAGCTGGCTCACGATCTCATCGAGTAACACGTTCAGGCTTTCTTTCAGATCCTTCGACGTGAGGATCGCTCTATCCACCTTCTGTACAGATTGCAGCTTCTGAAAACTGTTCTTCAAGTCCTCGAACAGTCTCGCGTTCTCCAAAGCTGCGGCGGAAATGTGAGCCAGAATTTCAAAGTACCGCATTCTGGTCTCGTCGAAGAACCCGAGTTTGTCGCTGTAGACGACGAGCGTACCGTAGACGCCCTTCGGATCGATCATTGGGAACGCCGCGAGTGTTCTCAAACCGTACGGGGCGATCTTCTCGCGCCAGGCTTCGAACCTGTGGTTCGTCAAGGTGTCCTCTATCTTCTGAGGCTTACCCGTTTTGATGGACCTACCCGCCGCTCCTTGCGCGTATGGGCTGTCGTCCCAGCGGACGATCAAGCCCTGCACGTAGGGATGGTTCGGTGGATAGGTTCCAAATATTTGTACGCTCCTGTCGGGAGCAGCGTAGCCGACCCAGGCCAGGGAAGCTCCGAGTTTTTCCACGCAGGTTTTCGTGACGATCGTTGCCCTTTCTTCAGCGTTCAGATCACTCATCAGCAAACCCGTTGCCGTTTCGAGCAATATCTGCGTCATCCGGAATTCTTCCTCGAGTTTGGATTCAAGTTGTCTGCGCTCGGTGACATCCATCCCAGCGCTGACGATGAATTCGATCTGGCCGTTTTCGCTTCTGAGAAAACTGTTGTGCCAGAGGATCAGTCTCTCTTTTTTCGTTCTGGTGATCACGGGATTCTCGTGAACCCTGACCGGCTCGAGTTCTCCATTTTTGATTCTTTCGAAGACCTCTCTGACTTCGTCTTTGATCGGATCGGGCAGGAAATTTTCGAACCAGTTCTTACCGACGATCTCCTCTTCACAGCACTCGAGTATCTCGCAGGCTTTTTTGTTCACAAATTTGACGTTACCCTCAAGATCGAGGGCGACAACCATGACGGGAACCAGCTCAAGGTAGGTCTTCAACTCCTCGTACAATCTCCTGTATCTCTGTTCACTCGCAAAAAGCTTCTTCCTCTCTTTTTCGAGGAGGTTCATCAGCACACCGAGTACCAGTCCGACGATCAAATAAGAAATCGCAGCGACGAGGAGCCTTGGAAAGCTCAACGGCTTGAAAGCTGAGTATGCCAGAACGAACAGTGAAGAGTTTATAAGAGCCGAAACCACGGCACCTTTCAGTTTCCAGAAGAACGCCGCAAGCAACATTGGAAGTAGGAGCATGCCCGCGATGATCACAATGTCCAGCCTTACCCAGAACAAGAGTACGAGGGTGAGAACGTAGTAACCAGTTAAGATCATCAACGTCGAAAGACGTTTCAACCTGCGAACCTCCCAACCCTTCGACCGTTTTCGTTCCTGATTGGGTTGTGCAAAAATATTTCACTCCTGTAATTATACTGCAAAATGAACGCACGGACACTCACTGACTGGTCCGCCGGGAAGTTCCCAACGGCCGCCAGGGCCGATTCGAGACGGAACGTTCGTTTCTCAGATCCGCGAAGGGCTAAGAATAGAGGATCTCGAAAATCGCTGAACCGTGAGGGTCACAGGACCATTCCTTCGAAGTTCTCCCTTATCATCGAGAGCAACTTGATCGTTTCGTTCACGTTGTCGAGCACGACTTTGAGTTGCGCGAAGAAGTTCTGTATCGAAGAACTTATCTCTTCTGCCGTCGCGGAGCTCTCTTCGGAGATCGCGAGCAGGTTCTGAATGCTGCTCGTTATGCCGTTGAGTTTGCTGGCCTGCTCGTTGAGAGTGTCTATCAGTTCGTTGAGTTTGCGCGATATGTTGGAGATCACGTTACTGGATTCTTTGTTTTTCTCGGAGCTTTCGAGCAATCTGTTCGATTGTTCCTTCATCTCGTTGAACTCTGCCTGGATGGTTTGAACCAATCTGTCGATGCCAGTGTTTATGGACGAGAGGAATTCGGCTATCTTCGAAGAAGAATTTCGACTCTCCTCGGCGAGCTTTCTTATCTCGTCTGCCACGACCGCGAAGCCTCTTCCCGCTTCCCCGCTCCTCGCGGCTTCTATAGCGGCGTTGAGCGCGAGCAGGTTGGTCTGTTCCGCGATGCTCGACACGGTCGCCGCAACCTGCATGATCATGCCGGCCTGTTCTTGTAACTTTCTTGCCTCTTCCACGAGGTTGGAGAACCTCTGACTCATTTTGACTATGCCGTCTGCGGATTGCTCGACGTTGCCCGCCGAACGGACGATCAGTGAAACAGCTTCGTTGAGAGATTTCACGATCTGCGTTTGTTCAGATATTATGGCCGTGATGGTGTCAACGTTCGACGTCACCGCGTTCGAGATCCTCTCGGTGTCGTTGCTTATCTGTACCGCGGTGTTGGCTATCTCGTTCGAAAGCGAGCCCATGGTGTCGAGTTGTTCTCTCATGCTGTTCACGGCGTCTATCACCTTAGACGAGTAGGTGCTTATCTCCTGGATGTCACCGGATATTCCCAGGAACACTTCCTTGATCTTCTCCACAGATTCGTTCAGGCTTTCAGAGAGATCGGAGAATTCTTTCACGTTGCCGATCAAAACGGGATTATCGAAGTTCTTTCTGGAGATCAACCCCACAGTCTCTTTCAGCACTTTCAAACCCTTCTCCAAACCTTTGACGTCGAAAAACATCAGGGCAGAGATACCCAGAGCACTGATGATCGATCTGATGAGGTTCCCAGCTGGTACGAAGGTGAAAACCAGAAACACGATGAGAAAACTGAACAACGGGATCATCAGCACGTTGATGGGAACGATCGACTTGATGAACCCAAGACCCAGAACCGTCAGGCTCCTGAGCTTTTCGAACCTTCCGTACGCTTTCGTCGCTTCTATTTGAACCTCGAGGAAATTCTTTCCGTCGGCACTACCCTCCCGTAAAATTTTGTACTTCACTGGATCGTTGAACAGCTCGGAGGCCGCCTCCATCAGGCCCAAAAAGTAGTTCTTGAAGTTTCTCCTGGACTCGTACCTCACGATCGCTCTGTGCGGATCGACCAGTTTGAAGAAGACCCTCGGTGGCGTCGCACCCTTGATCCTTCTGGTCAGCACCCTGTGGACCGCGTCCATCGCGGCCATGAACGAGAGAAAACCCGATTTCTTGAAGTATTCAGGGTAGTGTTCGAAGAACGTTCTCAGGTTTTCCTTACCAGTTCGATACCAGAGTTCTTCGTAAGTGAGATTCTTCATCGCTGCCAGTTCTTTCGACATGTTGACAGGTAGATCATCCGGCACGTCTTCGATCGGTTTGTAGAAAGTGTCGAGGGGCACACCGTACTTTTCCTTCAACCTCTTCACGGTCTCTGCGCCGAACATTCTGGACCAGGTTTGCAACCAAACGTTGACGATGAAACCTTTCATGTCCTTCCCTCCCGGAAAGATTAAATTTTTTCCGCTTCCAGGCTGATCATCTGACTCACTTCATCAACATCCTCTTGGAACAGTTCTTCAAACACGTGTTTGAAAGAGATTAGTTCTTTAAGGTCGTAGTTGCGGGCTATTGCCTTGAGCCTTTCAAAGATGCCTGCGTCGAGTTTACCGTGTGCAACCTCTTTTTCGATCACCCCGAGCGCTTCTTCGATGCTCAGCGCACTTCGGTATGGCCTTTCTTCCACGAGCGCGGAAAAAACGTCGCAGATCTGTATGATCTTCTGGTGGTACAGCAGCTGTTCATCTCTCAATCCGAGAGGATAACCGCTCCCATCGAGTCTCTCGTGGTGCGCCGCACCGATGATGGAAAAAACTCTGAGGTCCGCACGTTCCAGCATGTAATACGTGTCGACCACGTGTCTCTTCATTATAACGAATTCCTCCGCATCGAGCCTGCCTCTCTTGTGCAGTATGCTCAGTGGGGTTTTGATCTTTCCTATATCGTGTAGCAAGGCGGCGGTGCTGATCAAAGTTACGTCCGCATCGCCCAGCGTTTCTCCACTGAGTATTTCCGCTATTTTCATGCAGACGAAGGTGTGATTTCTCGTGTACGGGCTTCGAAAGTCCAGCAAGGTGGCAATTATTCTGGCGAGCTGTTTGAAATCTGTGATGTCTAGCTTCTGGTCGGAATCGAAACACAGATCATCGTCGCTGATGATAGAGTTCGCGATGACGTCAAGCAGTACATCGACGGCGGCTTTCTTCACATCGTCCGGTATGCCTGCATCCTTCTTGATCGAAGAAATCACATGGGTGAAGAACTCCGCGTCCAGTTCTTTGTTCGTCTCTTCCTGTTTCAGAGCGGCGAGCGAAATCAAATCGGCCGTTTTGATACTACTGGATAAGAGGATCAGATCATCGTCTTCCTTTATCTTTTGAAAGGGTGTGTGGTGATAGAGGATAGCCCTCGCGCAGACAGGACAGAGAGGTTTACTCTGGCGTGCTATCATGTAGGAGATGGCCGAGTGCTGATCTTGCCTGTCGAGCGTTGTCACCACCCTTTCCAGGTCTGGAACCCTTCTGAACATGTCGGCGAACAGATCGTAGTTTTCAATCGACGCCTTCAAGATCAGCCCGAGGTCGTGGAACAGGCCTAAAAGATACGCGTTATCTCTATCGTAAGGAAGATCCAGCTTCTCTGCGATCTTCATCGTTAATTTCGCTACCTGTATGGAATGTTTCACAAAATACTTGTATTCTAAGACTTTCATTTCTCTGAAAAGCTTAACAAAAGATTTGAGAGGTACTTTGATCGTGAGATCCACACTTCCTCACTCCAATCTTCTATCTACACCTATTCTAACACGTGTGGTTACCGTCTTCTCTCGGCACAGTGGTTCACCGTTAGAAATCGAGTTTCTCCAGGAAACTGTAGCGTTTTTGAGCTTTCTTAATCCGCTTTGAACTATCGTGGTTAAAATAGAATCGAGGTGGAATTTTGAACTGTCGAGTTGAACCGAAGACATGTCCCGAGAACGTGGTCACGGATCTGAGTTGTTTTCCAAAGGTGAACGAACCTTTCGGCATGGTCATATTCGGTGCATCGGGAGACCTCACGAAGAGAAAGCTCGTGCCGGCGTTGAACAGTCTGTTCAGGGCGAACGTTCTTCCAAAGGATTTCTTCGTGCTCGGTGTGGCGAGAACGCCGATGTCGGACGAAGATTTCAGGCAACGTTTGAAAGTGGATTCTGAGTTTTCCAGCAAGTGCTACTACGCGTCGATCGATTATCGAAGCGAAGAGAGCTTCAGGCACCTGAAGGATTCCTTAGAAAAACTTTTGAAAGGAACACATGCGAAGACACTGGTGTTCTATTTGGCCGTCCCTCCTGACGTCTACGTTCCCATCATCGAGAATCTCTCGAGGGTCGGTCTGAACAGTGAAGAGAATCCCAAAACGAGGATCGTGATCGAAAAGCCGTTCGGGAAGGACTTGAATTCCGCGCGGGCACTCGAAGAAACGCTTCAGAGATCGTTCAGAGAACACCAGATATACAGGATCGATCACTACCTTGGAAAAGAAACGGTGCAGAACATCCTCGTGTTCAGATTCGCCAACTTCATCTTCGAAGAGATCTGGAACAACAAGTTCGTGGACCACGTTCAAATAACGATCGCGGAAGATATCGGCGTGGAACACAGAGCCGGCTATTTCGAAACCACAGGCCTGTTGAGAGACATGTTCCAGAACCACATGCTTCAGTTGCTCGCCCTGGTTGCGATGGAGCCACCCGCCAGCTTCAACGCCGAAAGCTTCAGGGACGAGAGGATCAAGCTTCTCAGATCCATTAGGCCTTTCAAAGTGGAGGAACTGAAGAACTGGATCGTCAGGGGTCAGTACGGTTCGAACGTGATCGATGGAAAATACATTCCTTCCTACAGAGAAGAACCCGGTGTGGCTCCGGATTCGAACGTCGAGACCTTCGTCGCCATGAAACTGTTCATAGACAACTGGAGATGGAGCGGTGTGCCGTTCTACCTGCGCTCAGGAAAGAGACTCGCAAAGAAAATAACGCAGATCGCCGTGGTCTTTAAGAAAGTTCCCCACTCGGTGTTTTCAAGCCTTTCCGTTGAACAGATCGAACCGAACGCCATCATCTTCACGATTCAACCGAACGAGGGTATATCCCTGTGCTTTCAGCTCAAACGTCCCTGCCCTGGAATGGTTCCACAGTTGCTCAGCATGGACTTCAAATACGAAGATCACTTCGGTGTGAAACTGCCGGACGCCTACGAGAGGTTGATTCTGGACGTTTTGCTGGGCGATCCGACGCTGTTCATGAGGAAGGACGATCTGGAAGTTTCCTGGCAGTTGCTCGATCCAATCCTGAAGGCCTGGGAAAGAGAACCGGAGCGTTTCGCGCCCGAGATCTACAGAGCCGGCAGCTGGGGACCAAAGGAGGCCGACGAACTGATAGAGAGGGACGGCAGGCGATGGCTAAGACCGTGATCTACCTTCTGGATGAAGGCTTCGTCGAGTTCACGGCGAACGTGATCTTCGAAAAGCTCAGATCTCTACTCTCAGAGAAAGAAAAACTCTTCATCGTTCTGGCGGGTGGCAAGACTCCGATCCCCGTCTACGAGACCCTCGCTCGCTACAACATACAGTGGGAGAAAATACACTTCTTTCTGAGCGATGAGAGGTACGTGCCGCTCGATTCTGAACGGAGCAACTTCAAAAACATCAGCGAAGCGCTTTTCAAAAAAGTTTCTGTTCCAGACGAAAACGTTCACTTCGTCGATACCAATCTGCCTTTGGAACGGTGTGCAGAGAGGTACGAAAGAGAAATAAGGAACACCACCGACCACTTCGACGTCTGTATCCTCGGCATGGGACCGGACGGTCATGTCGCTTCGATCTTCGATGTGGAACTCGGTAAGAGTGAAAGATGGGTGGTCACGACCCCTGCCGCAGGAGATCCTCATGTTCGTAGGATTTCGCTGACCTTCAACGCTCTGAACAGTGCAGAGTACATCTTTTTCGTGATCGGAGGGGAAGAGAAAAAGAAGAGGCTCGCCGAGGTCCTGCTCGATAGTCCAATCCCGGCGCGCCACGTTCGTGGAAAACGCGAGACGGTGTGGTTCGTGTCTGAACGGTGAACTTCAATCGTTTGAACATTGAAATGGTTCCATTCAGAAAAAATGTGGTACAATCAAATTGAGAAAGCTTTCAGGGGGTGGTCTTGTGAGGGAGATGACGAAGAAGTTCCTCGAGGACGCCTTCGCGGGAGAAAGCATGGCACACATGAAGTATTTGATCTTCGCGGAGGAAGCCGAACAGAGAGGACTCAAGAAACTCGCGAACCTTTTCAGAGCCATCGCCTACGCAGAGTTTGTTCATGCACGGAATCATTACAGAGAACTCGGAAAGATCTACAGGGAAATGCCTGAGAACGTGCAGCAGTGCATCGACGGCGAAACGTTCGAGATCAACGAGATGTATCCGGTCTACAACACGGTCGCACAGTTTCAGCAGGAGAAAGGTGCAGAGAGGAGCACGAAGTTCGCCTGGGAAGCTGAGAAGATCCATGCGGAGATGTACAAGAAGGCGAAGCAGCTCGTCGAAAAGAAAGAAGACTATCCAGCCGCGAAGATCTACATCTGCCCTGTCTGCGGCCACACGGTCGAGAACGAACCACCCGAGAAGTGTCCAGTCTGTGGGGCTCCGAAGAATTCCTACAGGGAATTCTCCGTTTGAGGAGGGAAAACATGAAACTGGCAGATTTCATCAAGAGTGAAGATTTCAAAAAGGAAAAGCACGTTCCGGTCATCGAGGCACCCGATAAGGTTAAGAAGAACGAACCAGTCCAGATCACGGTCACCGTCGGGAAAGAAATTCCACATCCCAACACGACGGAGCATCACATCAGATGGATTCAGGTCTTCTTCCAGCCAGATGGTGATCCCTACATTTACGAGGTAGGAAAGTACGAATTCAGCGCACACGGAGAATCCGTCCAGGGTCCGAACACGGGCGCGGTCTACACAGAACCCGTCGTGGTGAGCAAGGTGAAGTTGAACAGATCCGGCACCATACTGGCACTGTCTTACTGCAACATACACGGTCTCTGGGAGAGCAGCAAGAAGATCGTCGTTGAAGAATGAGGTGGAAACATGAAGAAATATCGCTGCATGCTGTGCGGTTACATCTACGATCCAGAAGTGGGCGATCCTGATGCCAACGTACCTCCGGGAACACCTTTCGAGGCGTTGCCGGACGATTGGGTCTGTCCGCTGTGCGGAGCTTCGAAAGACCAGTTTGAACCGGTCGAATGAGCGCGTTGATTGCGCCGATCGAACCGAGTCTTTCACAAAAAATGGAGCCCCCGCGAGGGGGCTTTTTTAAAAAGGAGGGAAGGATCCGTGGAACAGAAGGAAAAGGTAGAACTTTTCAAGACCATTCTGAAGAGGCTTCATCAGGGTGAGAGCATCGAATCTCTGAAGGAAGAGTTCGGCGAGATCATCTCGAAGCTTTCACCCTTCGAGATTGCCACCATCGAGCAGGAACTCCTCAGAGAAGGCGAGATAACGGTGAGAGACATCGTGAAGATGTGCGACCTTCACGTGGAGCTATTCAGGGGGGCCGTGAGCGGAGCATCGAGCAAGATTGAGGAACTTCCCCAGGGTCATCCTCTGAGGAACTTGTTCGAGGAAAACAAGGAAATCCTGAAAGATTCAGAAGCGCTCTCTCTGCTGGCTTCGACTGCCTTCTCGCTGCCTGAAGGGGAAAAGAAAGGCGAACTTTTGAGCAGGTTGAAGGAACTCTTGAGACAGATGAGAAACATAGGGTTCACACATTACACCAGAGAAGAGATGCTTGTTTTTCCTTATCTGGAAAGGAGAGGGATCACCGCAGTACCGAGTGTCCTCTGGTCCAAACACGATGAGATAAGGTTGAAGGTGAAACTGGTTCTGGATCTGTACGAAACTTCAAAAGATGAAGAACGTTTGAAGAAGGAATCACTCGAGCTGTCCCGCATGATGGCGGACATGGTCTTCAGAGAGAACAACATCCTCTATCCCACCTTGCTGGTGCTCCTCTCGGAAGGTGAGTGGGCTGCCGTGAGCCAGTTCGAAGAGGAGATCGGCTTCTACAAGATTGATGTGAAGAGAGAATGGCAACCGTCACAGAAGCCGTTGTTACCGTTCGAGATAGATCCCAGAGTGGACGAAGAAACCTACCGAAAGATGCCGGAAGAGGTCAGAAAAGTTGTCGGCACACTCACTCCAGACAATTACATGGTGCGTAAAGAAAAAGATCTCGAGTTTAGAAGCGGTTTCCTCAACGTTGAAGAACTCGAAGCCATTTTCAGGACCCTGCCGTTGGACATCACCTTCATCGATGAGAACGACAGGGTCAAGTTCTTCTCGCACGGCCAGAGGATATTCCACAGAGCCATCACGGTCATAGGAAGACCCGTTCAGTTCTGTCATCCGCCGAGGAGCGTGCACATCGTCAACAGGATCTTGAAATCCTTCAAAGAGGGAAGAAAGCGAGTGGCGGAGTTCTGGATAAACCTCGGTGGAAGGCTGGTTCACATAAGATACTTTCCGGTTCACAGCAGAAACGGCGAATATCTGGGAACATTGGAACTCGTCCAAGATGTCACCGACATCAAAAAACTCGAAGGTGAAAAGAGGTTGCTGGACTGGAAGGATCAATAGGATTCAGACTGAGTTTTTCCTGAGCCTCTCTTCCCACGCGCGGGCTTGCTTGATGTCCTCAAGGACGACAACACCGACGATGCGATCGTCCTTATAAAAAGCTCTGGTGCGTTCGTCTATCCATCTCGGCTCGCCCTCAAGACGACCAAGGATCGCCACCGGCAGGTCGGCGAATTTGAAGTAGGAGGATCTGAACTGAAAATCGAATTCGTTGGATAGTCCGCTCAGGATGTTCGCCAGCACCTTTGCCTGATCCATGGCCGCTTTCGCCGTGCCTGAAATGATCCCCTCGAATTCGGCGCAGTCCCCTATGGCGTAAACGTTCGGCAGGGACGTTCTGAATTTTTTGTCGACGAGAACGCCCCTGTTCACCTTCGCACCGCTTTCTTTCGCGAGCTCGATCTCGGGAACGATACCGATCGCGCAGAGTATCAGCCTTGCGGGGATCTCTTCTTTGTCCGTCACCAGGACGTCTTTCTCTATCCTTTCGATGTCCCTACCGAGGAAGAACTCGACACCGTAACTTTCGAGCCTCTCTTTTATCCTTTCGGTCAGTTCCTTCTCGAGATTGAGCAGAGAGTTTGTCTTCTCAACCACTCTGATCCTGTAGCCTTTTTTCGCAAGGTTCCCAGCCAGTTCCAGTCCGATGAAGCCCGCCCCAACGATCAACAGCTCTTTCTCTTTTTCGAGCCTTTCTTTGAGCTTCTCCGCATCCTGCCAAGTTCTCAGCGTGAGCATGTTCTCCGCACCGGGCACCGTTATTTTTCGGGCCCTGGCACCCGTTGCGAGCACGAGCACATCGAAACTCAGAGCACCCGCGTCGGTGTGAAGGATCTTGTTTTCGGCGTCGATCCTTCTCGCTTCAGTCTTGAGGAGCAGTTCTATGCGGTTCTTCCTGTACCAGTCCAGCGGATACGGAAACAGCTGTGACTTGTCGGCATCTCCTGCCACGTAGTGGCTCATCATGGGCTTGACGTAGTGAGGTATCTCTTCTTTCTCGACGATCGTCACGTCGTGTTCTTTCGCTAAAAGCTTCGCGAGTTCCACCCCACCGGGGCCGTTCCCAACGATCACGACTTTCATACTCTTCACTCCAGCTCCTTCAAAAATCCTTCCATCGCCTGCTTCATTCTTTCTTCGTCGACTCTGCCGCCTTTCGTTTCGACGAAGGACACGAACTTGAATTTTGAATCTTTCAGAATTTTTTTCACCGTGAGTTCAACGGACGCCGCCCAGCCATGAACGCCGAAAAAGAGCACGGGTTTCTCGTAGTTCGCCTTGTCCATGATCTCGTAGAGGACGTACCTCATCTTGGGATGGATGTCGGCTTCGTACGTCGAAACACCGAACACGAGCGCGCGACTGTCAGGCACATCTTTCAGGATTTCGCTCAGGGGAGAGTCGTGTTGATCGGTGAATCTGTGAACGACAAGGTTGTAACCTTTTTCTTTCAACACGCCCAGGACTCTGTTCATCACGTTCTCGACGAAACCGTACATGGAGTCGTAAACGACAAGGATCTTCTTTTCCTGAGCCACGCCGTTTGCGACGTTCACGTAGTGTTGCAGAAGTCTTTGAGGATCTTTTTTCCATATCAGTCCGTGGCCGGGTAACAAGACTTTTATGTCGAGGTTCGATAATTTCTTCGCGCCCTCCACGATGTAGCTTTTGTAATGTCCTATCACGGTCACGATGTATTTGGTCACGTACGGGAGGTACTCCTCCACGATCCTTTCGTCCGAATCGTCGATGGCTGCTGGTAACGAATAACCTCCTCCAACGTCGCAGCCGAACAGAACTCCCTCCAGGTAGGTCACCATCGTGTCTGGCCAGTGCAGCCAGGGCGTCATGACGAAACGGAAGGTTTTCTCGCCGATCCGCATCTGCTGGTCGTCCGAGACCGCCTCCACGTTCGTGATGCCGTAAAAGCTTTCGAGGAGTTTCTTGGCGAAGTTCGAAGCGATCACCTTCGCTTTGTTCTTGTTCGCGTTCAGTACGTCAGGAAGCGTTCCGCTGTGGTCCGGCTCACTGTGGTTGACGATGATGTGTGTGATGTCCTTTGGATCGATGAGGCTTGAAAGTGCCTTGAGGAAATCGTTGCTGTAGTTCTTCTTCCAGCCGTCGATCAAAACGTTTGCACCGTTCAGTTTCACAAGGTAAGCGTTGTAACTGATACCTTCTGGAATGTCCCAGCTGGCCTCGAAGTATTTGATCTCTCCATCGTCGATCCTCAGAAGATAAACCTCTGGATCGGTGAGAACCTTTTCGATCCAAACCTTCACCATCGTCACACCTTCCTTTCTGATCGTTTCACAGATTCAGAGAGAAGTCGACCTTTCCACGGCCCATGTTGAAACTCTGACCCAGGGCCAGCACCGTTGCGAGTTCTAACGGAAGATCACGGCTCACGATCTTCTCGATCGTCTTCTTCACATCGTAGGCGACCCTCACCAGTTCGAACTGCACCACGCCTTTTTCCACACGTGCGATCATGTAAGAGGCCCTCGGGTCTGCATCTTTCGGTCGTCCCACGCTTCCCGGATTCACGAGCAGTTTTCCAAAGGCGTACTTCACCATGGGAAGATGGGTGTGTCCCATCACGACGATGTCCTCAGAAACGGCCTGAACGATCTCTCTCAACCTGTCCGCAGGTGTATCCGGTTTGATGTATTCGAGCAGCTCGTTCAGGGGACTTCCATGGACCAGGAGGAACTTCACGTGCTCCACTTCGAAAGAAAGTCTTTTCGGAAGGGCTCGCAGAAACCTTTTCACCTCTTCGGAAGTGTGTTCTATGGTCCAGTTCAGCGAGATGTCTCCAACTTCCGTTTCTCTCCCTGGAGAGTAACTGCAACCGCAGCTGCTCTTAGAATGGCCGACCGCATCGTCGTAGTTTCCCATGATGCTTTTGATACTTCTTTTTTCGATCTCTCTAACCACCTCTTCGGGATCGGGACCGTACCCGACAAGGTCCCCGAGACAGTAGACTTCGTCCACTTTCCTTCTTTCGATGTCTTCGAGAACGGCCATCAGCGCCTCCAGGTTGGCGTGAACGTCACCCAGAAAGGCGAGGAGCATCCTTTCACCTCAACTTCAATATAGCAGGTTTGTGTTTCGATTCCTTTATAGATTGGAAGACGGACAAGGAAAACTCTGGCGAGCGTACTTTCGCAGACGAAACCGGTGCGTCCATCTTGTATTTGAGGGTTTTTCTGTGATACATTTTTCTCAGGTGATTAGCGTTGAGAAATATCCTTAAAAAGTTTGCGATCATCGCTGCGTATACGTCGATCTTCATTGCTTTGCTTTTTGTCGCCCGGAAGAACTATCTGCTGTACCATTCGATCATAGAGTTCTTTGCGATATTCACGGGCTTGTCGATCAGTCTGGTCTCCTTCGCGACGCGCGGGTTCAACCAGAACAGGATCTTCATGAAGTTTGGAATCGTTTATCTCTTCGTTCCGATCGTTGACTTTCTCCACACGCTCGCGTACAAAGGGATGGGTGTTTTTCGAAACTGGACTGCAAACCAACCCACCCAGTTCTGGATAGCGGGCAGATCGCTCGAGGTACTGGGGTTCTTTCTCATCCTGTTCTTTCCAAAAATCACCGAACGGGCACTGTTCTTTCTGTTTGGTCCACTGACGGCGTTCTTGATTTCGGCAGTTTGGTTTGGATTCTTTCCGGATTGTTTCGTTGAAGGTTCTGGGCTCACAGTTTTCAAGATAGCTATGGAATACCTCATGGTCTCTGTCCTTCTGCTCGTACTGATCAAGTGCATGAGAAGCAGGGATACTTCAATTTCTGTGCTTCGAAGGTCAATCGTATCGGCGATCGTCTTCACGATCCTCGGTGAGCTTTCCTTCACGCTGTACGTGGACGTCTATGGCTTTTTCAACTTCCTCGGCCACGTGTTCAGGTTCGTCTCTTACCTGGTGATTTTGAACGGCGTGATCGTGAATTCGTTGAAGGATCCTGTTCAGTCCCTGCTTTTAGAGCTCAACAGAGAAAGAGAACATCTCGAGGAAGTGGCGCGCCGTGACACCCTCACGAACCTTTTCAACAGGGCACACTTCAACGAGTGGATCCAGAGACAGACCAAGCATGCCGCACTCTGTAAGATTCCACTGTCCTTCATCATGATCGATGTTGACGATTTCAAAAAGATCAACGATTCTTTCGGGCACATCACCGGTGATGAGGTGCTCAAGACCGTCGCCAGGTGCATCGCCAGTTCGATCCGTTCCTCCGATTTCGCCGCGCGTTACGGTGGGGACGAGTTCATCGTCGTGCTCCACGATGCCAGTGAAAAGCAGGCTGAACAGATCGCTCAGAGGATAAGAGAAAAAGTCGCGGTTTCGAAAGAACTTGGGTTGAACGTGGACATCAGCTACGGTGTGGCTGAACTTGAGCCGGGTGCCGATCATTTGAAGGTCCTTCAGAAAGCGGACGAGGCGATGTACCGGATGAAGAAGGCGAAGAAAGCCCCCTTGGACATCCAGGGTTGAAGATCCGGTTCGATACTGAGGTGATCGATAAAAACTCCCGCACGGCATCGATAGGACTTTCTCGAGCACGTCGAAGATGGGGAAGCTCACACAGGAACGGAGTTTTTCAAACGAACTTCACCACCTGTGAGAGCGGCACTCTGTTCCTCGGGCTTTTCTCGGCTTCGAGATGCTTTTCGTTCAGCTGATCGAACTTTCCCCACTTCCCGATGGCGATCAGCGTCACGATGCTCCCGTCTATGCCGAACGATTCCTTCACCTTGATGGGATCGTAGCCAGCCACGGGGTGTGCTACCAGGCCCATCTGTGTCGCCTGGATCAGAAGGAAGCCAACGGCCAGACCCGTGTCGAACCACGCGTAGTTCCTGTTGTCGCTCAGCTGGCAATCGAATTCGTCCTTCGTGTGGACGATCACTATCACCGGTGCGTACCTCATCCAGTAATTGCCCCCGGGCAACGCTTCGTGTAACTTTTCAAGGTTTTCCCTCGTTCTCACTACCAGAAACCTCCAAGGCTGTTTGTTCGCACAGGACGGGGCAAGATGCGCAGCTTCGAAGAGTCTGAAAAGTTTTTCATCTTCGATGGGATCGGTTCTCAAACCGCGAAAGGCCCTTCTTTGAAGGATCGAAGGGTTGATCGAAAAATCCTCTTCCTTGATTTTTCTGTAGGCTTCGAGTACCTCCCGTGCGTGACCGTCGATCTTCACGCCGATCCATTCCTTTCTGATCCTTCCCCACGGATCGATGATGAACGTCGAGCGGATCAGCTTTCCATCCTTCACGATTCCGAGTTTTTCCGCCAGCTCTCGCTTTGGATCGGAGAGCAGGACGAACTTCAAACCGTACTTTTTTCTGAAAGAAGCCAGTGCTTGAACGGAGTCTGGGGAAACTGCCACGATGTGACCGTCGAACTCATCGAAGAGCTCGTTGAACTGCTGTGCTTCCATGGCGCAGCCCGAAGTTCCGGCTTTCGGATAGAAATAGATCACCCAGTAGTCTCCAAGAAGGTTCTGGTTGTTGAAGGAACGATCGGTGTCATCCATGAGAGAAAATTCCGCCAACTTTTTCATACCTCCAACCCCCTCAGAGCAACGGGAGTTTTGTCGTTCCTGTAGGGAATCAGCTGTTCTTCGAAGATCGGTTTGTTCGGATTTTTGTAAATGATACCGAGCGCGAATTTTCCAGTTTCACTCGCAACCTTGAATGCCAGTTCTCTGTCCGTAGGATCGTAACTGTCCGGGAGTATGTAGGTGTTCTGCCTGTACCACTCGTAGGTGTTCACCTTGTTGAAGGAAACGCACGGCTGAAACACGTCCACCAAGGCGTAACCTCTGTGCTGGATCGCTTGCTTGAATATCTCAATCGTCAGATCGAGGTAACCTGAGAAGGTGCGCGCCACGAAGGATGCGTCCAAGGCCACAGCGACGGCTATGGGATTGAAAGGATCGACGTACACACCGTCGATCTGGAGTGTGGTGACCTGTCCCCTCGGCGTGGTGGGAGACGCCTGCCCCTTGGTGAGGCCGTATATCTGGTTGTTGTGCACGATGTTGGTTATGTCTGGGTTCCTCCTGATCGTGTGGATGAAGTGGTTTCCTCCCTCACCGTACGTGCAGCCATCACCACTCTCCGCGATCACGACCAGTTCCGGGTTGACCATCTTTATCGCAACGGCCGCCGGTAAGGACCTACCGTGTAGCCCGTTGAACATGTGAGCCTTCACGTACTGTGGCGTCTTCGCTGCCTGCCCTATTCCAGACACGATGACGACCTTCTGTGGCGGTATGTTCAGCTGAGCGAGAGCCGTTTTCAACGCGCGTATGATGCCGAAGTTTCCACAGCCAGGGCACCACGCGATGTCTGTGTTTGGGATGTCGTAATCTTCAGGTCTGAACATGCTCACACCCCCAGTTTTTCTCGAACAGCCTTCACGATCTGTTCGACGGAATAGGGAAATCCGTCGTACTTCAAAATCTTCTCCGATGTGTCGATGCAGAAGGTCTGTTTTATCAAGTTTGCGAACTGTCCCGTGGCATTCTGCTCGATGAAGATGGTTCTTCTGGCTCTTTCGAAGTACGTTCTTGCCACGGGCGGTACAGGATAGACCTGAGAGAAGTGAAGGTGAGCGATTCGAGGTTCGTTGAGGAGCTTCAGAGCCTCCTCCACGATGAGATAGGTCGATCCCCAGCTCACGATGAGTGTTTCGTAGTCATCGGGTCCTGAGAATTTTGGCGGAACGGATTCTTCGATTATTTTCTTCATCTTCTTGAGCCTTTTTTCCACCATCGTTCGTCTGACGAGGGCGCTCTCGGTGATGTGACCGAACTCGTCGTGCTCGTCGCTGTCGACTCTCACCAGCCCTTCGCCATAACCTGGGATGCCTCTTGGTGAGATGCCGTCTTCGGTCACTTCGTATCTGCGATAGTTCGAATCCGTCTTGACGATGTACCTTTCCACAGGAACGCTCTTCAGTTCACCGACCAGATAGTAAGAGTCGAGCAGGTACTGATCCGTCAGGACGAACACGGGAATCTGAAACTTGTCCGCGACGTTGAAGGCTCGAGCCGTCAACTCGTAGGCTTCTTCTATGCTGCCGGGCGCGTAGACCACGCGGGGAAATTCACCGTGACCCGCGTACAACACCAGGTTGAGATCGGCCTGTTCGGTGCGCGTCGGGAGGCCCGTGGCAGGTCCGGGTCTTTGACCCAGATGCACCACGATAGGCGTTTCGATCATACCCGCCAGGCTGATCGCTTCACACATGAGCGCGAATCCCCCACCCGACGTCGTGACCAGTCCTCTGGCCCCCGCGTACCACGCGGCGATGACCATGTTTGCAGCCGCGATCTCATCTTCCGCCTGTTCTACTATTATTCCGTGCTCTCTGGCGAGTTTCGCGAGCTCGGTGAAGACGGCCGTGGAGGGGGACATGGGGTACGAGGAGACGAAGTTACAGCCTCCCGCCACGGCACCGAGTGCCACGGCGAGCGAACCGTTCAAAAGTCTCTTTCCCTTGACTTCCTCACACCTTCTCAGTTCGAGCTTCAGTCCGAGCGATCTTCCGATTTCGTAACCTTTCAGCGCCGATGAAACGTTGGCATCGACCAGTTGCTTCGATTTTCCGGAGAAGTACCGTTCAATGTTCTTCGAGACGGCTTCCACATCGAGGTTCATGATGCCGGCGAGTACTCCGATCGCGACAGAGTTCGCATAGATTTTGTTTCCAAAACTTTCGGCGAGCTTCGAAAACTCCACGACCACATGGTTGGGTTCATCTCTGACGAATTTCTCCTCTCCGAGAACGATCGTTGAGGGGGTCATTCTCCATCTGTGCCTTTCGATGGCGTTCTCGTTCAGCACCAGGAGCAGATCGACACGGTCGATGTTGGCGTACACGGGTTTGCACGAAATCCTGAGCGTTGTGGAATTGTTACCCCCTCGAACGCGCGACATGTACTCTTTCGTTGCGAACACGTAAAGGTCGGAGTCCTTGACGATGGCCGTGAGCACCTGTTCGACGGTCTGAATTCCCTGTCCCGCCGCACCACTTATGAGGACGCTGACTTCTTCGAGCGGTTGCATGTTTACACCCCCAGCATGTCTTAGAAAGATTCAATTTTATTGTAGCATTTAAACTGGAATTAAAGTTGCACCTTCGGACCAAACACACCGAAAATCAGCTCAGGAGCCAGACGTTCTCGACGAACACGTTCTTCAAACCTGACGATCTGGCAGCCTCCAGAACTCTCCTCATCTGTTCTCTGCTCGTTGTGGGCAGATCGTGCATCAGATGCTGGGGTGCGAAAGCGAGCAGGACGTAGGGTATTTTCTCATCGATCTGGGCGAGGAAGCGGGAGATGTTGAAGACTTCGAACTCGTCTACGTAGTGTGGAACGATCAGTGTGCTCACAACGAGCAACGGTGGTTCCTTTCTTACGTCCATCTTGGCGATCAGCTCGACGTTGCGTTTCAACCTATCGACAGCTTTTTCTCCATCCACACCGGTGAGGGCTTCGTAAACGGACGGGCTGAACGCTTTCCAGTCTATCTTGATGATCCCACCCGTCTCGAGGCTGATCGAAGCCATCTGTTTCGCGATCGAATCGTTCATCAGACCGTTCGTTTCCCAGCAGATCCTTTTCTTCATCTTTCTCGAAGCCTTCAGGGTGAAAAATGACCAGGGCACCGGATCTCCTCCGAAGTAGCAAACGCAGCTGACTCTGTTCTGTTCGGCGACGCGGACGAGTTCTTCAACCGACACCCGTTCGCCGTCTCTCATCGTTCCGCCCGCGATCATGTATTTGTGGTCTATGTTCTGGCAGAAGAGACAATCCAGGTTGCACCCGGCGAAGAACACGGCGAGGTTGAAGAAGCCTCTGTGGTCCTTCTCCGGACAGACGGGCAACGCGACGCAGTTGGTCGGATGGGGATCGAGATAGTAGCGAAGGTAAGCTTCGTCGAAGCTGTCTGTCAGAAAGATCAATCTACCATCGACGTTCTTGATCACTCCGCAGTAACCTGTGTCGTTCTGGGAAATTTCACACTCGTTGACGCACAGAAAACATCTCTCACCACCGCGCGGTGGACTAACCGGAAGGTCGATCGATCGACGCCATCTGGCCCGCGTTCTTCGAACGATTTCGAGAGATTCGATTGGTCTTTCTCTCAGACACCGTACGCAGACTTTCAACGAACTGCCGATCGATTCAGATTCGAACCCACACAGGACGCAGCGTTTCCTGATGGTTTCAAGCACGATTCACCACGGCAGGGCCAGCTTGCCCATCACGCAGCTTCTTCGCGCACCGGTCACGTTTTTCGAAGGGGCTAAGCCTTTCACGAACAGTTCACCCAGGAACGCGATCGCCACAGCTTCACGGAAGTCTATCAACTTCTTTTCCGGAATCTTGACTTCGAAGCCGAGCTGGCGGAGGTCTTCAACGAGCGTCTGGTTGTACGCTCCTCCCCCCGTGACGATGAGGCGTTTCACGTGTGGTAAATGGAGGGTGAGGTTTTCCTTGACCATCTTCGCTGTGAACATCACGACAGTTCTCAACGTATCCTTCGGTTGAAACATTCTCGTGGCTCCGACCTCTTTCAAAAACTCCATGTTGTACACTTCTCTTCCGGTTGTCTTCGGTGGTTTTCTGAGTATGTAATCTCTCTCGTGTTCCATCATCCTGCTTAGCAGATCTGGATTTATCCTGCCTTCCCTCGAGAGTGAACCGCCCTCGTCGAAGTCTCTGTTGAGAAAGTTTCGAACGACCGTGTCTATCAGACAGTTTCCAGGCCCGGTGTCGAAGGCGATGGGATTACCTTTTTCATCGATCGCCGTGACGTTCGCGATGCCACCCACGTTCAGCACTGCTGTGGAAGGATCCGAACCTATCAGGAAGACCAGGTCGAAGTACGCGCTTATGGGGGCCCCTTCACCGGACAGCGCCACGTCCTTGGTCCTGAAACTGTGGACCACGGGTTTTTGAAGTTCCACCGCGAGCACGTCCGCTTCTCCCAGCTGGAGCGTCGCACCCTGCGTCGGGGCGTGCCACACGGTTTGACCGTGGTAGGCAACGAAATCGCACTGAAAGTTGTAAGTCTTCACCATCTCGGCGTGTTTTCGAGCGATCTCGTAGTTCAGCACGGTGACATGATCGACGCTGGAAGAACGCCTGTCGTAGGAGCGAACGATCTTTTCTCTGAACGTTTGTTCGTAACTCACCGTCACCGCGTTCAAAAGCTCGAAGTTGAGCTGTCTGTTCCAGGAGAACTTCACCTGGGCTATGTCCAGACCGTCCGCCGACGTTCCCGACATCAATCCCAGAACGACGTGCTGTTTCTTCTCGAAGAGCTGGAGCAGTTCCTCCCAGTTCCCGAGCCTGACGAAATGGTTCACCGATCTATCCCCCTCTCTGGAGAAAGCCACCGATGACTTTGAACAGTTCGTCGATTTGGTCCACCCTGTAGAGGTTCGTCTTCACCTTCAGATCGCTCGAACCGAAGCCCACAGGGCCGTCGAACCTTTTGGAAAGTGCCAGCGAAAGACTTTCCTCGAGCCTGAGTTCGGACGGAATCATGATAACGGAGAGTATCTTTGCGTGTTCCAGCAGATGATCTATGTGCCAGTGTTTTTTCTTCTCCTTTCGAAGGTGTCTCGAAACCCTCGCGACGAGATCGTTCATGGCAGAACCGACGTAGGCGTACAGTCCAGGCTCGAGACGCCAGCGATCTTTTATGGAAACACCGTACTCGAGCTTCAAAACCAGCAGATAAGTGCCTTTCATGAGAACACGCTCAGGTACTTTTCAAACCCGTCCGGGGCGATCGTGACCACGCGCGCATCCTCGGGGAGCTGTCGAGCGATCCTCAGGGCCACCGCCACGTTCGCCCCGCTCGAGATGCCGAGGGCCAGGGCTTCCTTTTTCATCAGAAACTTCACAGTTTCGAACGCTTCGTCGTCTGTGACCGTTTCTATTCTATCAACTACGGACAGATCCAGAATCTTCGGTACGAATCCCGCACCTATGCCCTGGATCCTGTGACTTCCAGCCACGCCTTTCGAAAGAACCGGAGAGCTCGCAGGTTCCACAGCCACGACCATGACCCTTTCTCCGTAGAGTTTTTTTAGAACCCTTCCCACCCCGGTGATGGTTCCACCCGTGCCGACACCGGCAACGAAGGCATCGATTCTGTAGTTCATCTGGGTGAGAATTTCGTGCGCCGTGGTGGTCTCGTGCGCGAGCACGTTGTAGAAATTTTCGAACTGGTTGGGCATGTAGGCGTCCAGTTCTTGAACGATTTGATGCGCCTTCTCGATCGCTCCGCTCATGCCCCTTTCGGCGGGTGTCAGAACAACCTCCGCACCGTAGCCCTTCAGAAGTTTCACCCTCTCCTGGCTCACGCTCTCTGGCATCGTCAGTATCACCTTGAACCCTTTCAGGGCACCTATCGCGGCCAGGGCGATGCCCATGTTACCGCTGGTTGGCTCGACGATGACGCCATTCTTTATCAGTCCTTTCTTTTCTGCCGCTTCGATCATGAAGAGGGCCGGTCTATCTTTAACACTTCCCCACGGGTTGTTCCTCTCGAGTTTGACGAACACCCTCGGTTCCGTTTTCAATCTCACAATCGGTGTGTTGCCCACTAAGTTCAGCATTCTCATCCCTCCTTCTTACGATCCTTGCGGGAATTCCCACAGCGAGACAGTTCTCCGGCACGTCGTTCAGAACAACGGCGTTCGCTCCGATGACGGAGTTGTCACCAACTCTTATCGGACCGAGTATCTTGGCTCCGGCTCCGATGATCACGTTTCGGCCCACATCAGGATGTCTTTTTCCAGAGCAGATGCGTTTCGCACCCAGCGTCACACCGTGGTAGATCACGGTACCACTTTTCACGGTTGCGGTCGCGCCGATCACCACACCGATCCCGTGGTCTATGACCACACCGGGTTCGATCTCCGCGGCCGGGTGGATGTCCATCGAAAAGAGCACGCGACACAGATAATGAAAAACATAGGCCAGAGGGTAAATTTTCCATCGGTAGAAGAGGTGGGAGATTCTGTAGAGGAGTAAGCCTTGGAAGGAAGCGTTGAAGAAAATCAGCTGGAACACGTTCGAGGTGGCAGGATCAAGGCGAAGGTACGCCTTCACATCTTCCTTGACGGCCTTTACGAACCAACGCACCCCACGAGCATAAAAACACCTCCTTATGAAGTCTGATTTTATGATACCAGAACATTGCGAACGGACGTTTAAGGAGCGTTTATAATCAAAAACAGGATCCACCAGCATTCTGGTTGAAGGAGGATTCGATGTGATCAAAAACATCGTCTTCGATCTTGGAAGGGTTTTGCTCAGCTGGGAGCCGTACCAGTACATGCTGAAGACGTTTCCAAAGCACGTGGCGGACGAGATGAACGAAAAGATCTTTGAGAGCAGGGATTTCTGGTTGATGGATAAGGGGCTCATGAACGAAGAACAGCTGTGGCAGAAGAAGACGGAAGAGCTACCACATCTGAAAGAGTACATACTGCACATGAAGAAAGCGGTGATAGAGCTCTTAGTTCCGATAGAGAAAAACGTGAGACTTCTCCCAAAGCTCAAAGAGAAAGGTTTCAAACTGTACGTTCTGTCCAACTTCAGCGAAAGGCATTTCGATACGGTCTACAAGAAGTACGACTTTTTCAAATTCTTCGATGGCATGATCATCTCTTCACACGTCAAGCTCGCGAAGCCTGAAAAAGAGATCTTCCTCGAGCTGATCCGAAGGTACGGTATCGCGCCTCAGGAGAGCGTTTTCATCGATGATAAGCTCGAGAACGTCAACGTCGCGCGAGAGCTCGGTTTCAGAACCGTACACGTCACAGACCAGATCGACTTGGAAGAAGAGCTGAGAAGAGTTCTGGAAGGATGGGATCAGGCAGAAGGAGCCACACAGAAGTGATTGGAAAAAATGAAGTTGAATCGAACCTTTCTGGCGGTATCATTTTCTGGGGGGTGAGTTGATGAAAAGGATCGTGCTGTGTCTCATGCTCGTGTTCGTTTCCTCAGTTTTTGCAGGAGTCTTTGCGAACTTCGATTCGTTCCTCGGGTTTGGTGTGTCCAACGACCTTGTGGTTGAAGGAGAGCGCAAGCAGATCGACGTGCTCACCAATTATGGCCTGCAGTTCGGCCTCGATTACGGTCTGCACAGGGGCCTGAGACTCGGGGCGATATTTTCATCTCAGAGTTTCTCAGTGAGGTTCGCGGGTGAAATTCTCAACTTCAGCTTACTGTGTGCAGGGCTCGAGGGTCTTTTTGCGATGGATTTTCTGGACATCGTCTTACAGATATCCGGTGAAACGCACTGGGTGATCAACTCATTTTCCTGTCAGGATGGCCAGCTGTCACAGGCGAGTTACACGGGAAATCTCTTTGCGGGGAAGGCGGTTTTCGAAAAGTTTCTGAGTGAGAATCTGTCAGTGGCCATCGGAGGAGGGCTCAGGTATTTTTCGGTGAGAGAATCGGATTCGATCAGGCTCAGCGGTTTTGTGCCTTTCGCACTGCTGAGGATTGGCTATTCGTTCTAATGTTTTTTTAATCTCCCCCCGCTAAAAAAGTAGTGAAAGGGGGGGATATCGATGAGGTTCACGGTACTTCTTCTGGCCTGCTTGGTCACGGTCGTGCTGGCTCAACAGCTGATTCCTATCAAAGTGTCGAAACTCGCCGTAGTTCCAGAAACGCTCGTTTTCTTCTCCGGCCTTCCTCAAGACAAAGGAGTTCTTCTCTACAACTATGGCAATGCACCGGCCAAATGGGGTCTGGGACCGTATTCTGCGTTTTTGAAGATCGACACTTCGGACGTTCCCAACCCTCTGCCACCACTCTCCGGTGCATACCTGAGGGTCAGCGTGGTCTGGGATCTGGTACCGACGAACGCGGGCACGATCGAAAAGCCCGGAACCCTGATCGCTTTGCTTGAGAAGATCCTCGGGATCGACATACCTGACCGCTACAAACACTTCGGGGTGGGCCTGTTCAGCATCAGAGACGAAACCACACCTGGCTTTCACATCGTCACGGTGTTCACAGTGATGCACTGAGCAGATCTTTCACAGCTTGAGCCTTCGCGAAGGCGGTTTTGAAGGTTTTTGCAGCTTCCTCTGAGACCCTGACGGCCGTTTCGAGCGCAGTTTTTCGGTCCTTACTCTGCAGTAGGCAGTGTATGAGTACGGCGTCGAACACGTCGCCACAGCCGGTCGTGTAGGGGTGGGCCTGTCCGTCTGTAGGGACGAACAGCTCGCCCCATTTTGCCCCGCTCGAACCCATCTTGACGATATCACACGGTAGGAGTTCACACTGCGATGCGTTCCCAATCAAGAGGAGATCTTGGTGAAGTGACCTCACGCTGGGATCAAGGATCCTTCTGGGACCGACGTCGAGAAACACCGTGCCCTGGAAGTCTTTCAGGAAGCGTTCTATGGTTTCTCTGGGAATCTCGGTGTTGACGAAAGCGAGCCGGCATTCAGAGAGGATTTTCCAGTCCAGATCCAGCTCCAGATTGTTCACTCCTCTCTCGACGGCTACGGTTCTGTCGTTGAGAGAGATGTGAAGGCCGGTCGGTCCACGTTTACGTTTGATGTAACTCGTGTCGAAGCCGAGCTTCTTCAGTTTGTTGAGAAAGAAATCTCCCCTGTGATCATCTCCGACGTTCGAGAAGAACACAACTTCAAAGCCGAGCTGTTGAAGGGCGAACGCCACGTTCAGTCCCGAACCACCGCAGTCTTCAAGGATCTCACACCTGTGTGGCTCGTTACCATATATGTATACATCCACAAAGCTTCCACCGAGCACGGCGATCTTGGTTTTCATCAGAATATATAATAAATCGGAAGGTGAAAAGGTGCGAGTGAAATTCTCGAATCTGGCTGACACAATGGTGGGATTGAAAGAAATCGAAGTGAAACCGGGAAGGAAGGAAGAAATATTCGAACAGATCTCCCACGTGGCCGGCAAAAAGGTTCGACTGGACATCAAAGACGACAGTGCGTACCTCATCGTGGAGGAGAACGGAACGGCCAGGAAGAGCTGGGTCATCGCACTGTTGAACGGGATCAACGTGGTCGATCTTTCGCCCTCGAGCGTTTGGGATGGGGAGCTCGTGGTGTTCGTCCCGGTCAGTGGTGGATGAGATGTTTCAGCGCCACAGCCAGTTGCTCGGAGAATGCATGGAAAAGCTTTTCAAAGCTAAGGTGCTGATCGCTGGTGTGGGAGGGCTGGGTTGCACGGTCTCGTCGCTCTTGATCCGTCTCGGGGCTGGACAGGTCTATCTACTGGATGATGCCGTTGTGGATGAACCCGATTTGAACAGACAGATCCTCTACGACAGATCTGACCTCGGACACAAGAAGGTGGTGGTTGCTCAAAGGAAACTGTCTCAAATGAATCCCCAGTCCATGATCGTCCCACTGGACGTCAGGCTCGACGTCGATTTTTGCCTTCCGAGCGTCGACGTGGTGATCGATTGCCTGGACAGCTTCGAATCGAAATTCGCACTGGACATTCTGTGCGAGAAAAAACAGGTTCCGCTGGTGCATGCGGGTGTCGAAAAATTCTGTGGACAATTGACCACGATCTTACCAGGCTCTTTGAGATTGAGACAGATCTTCCCCACACCTCCAAAAGAAGATAGAGCGAGACAGATCTTTCCACCCCTGGTCGTTCTCGTCGCATCTTTGCAGGCGAGCGAAGCGGTGAGGTTGCTCTGCGGACAGGAACCTCTGTTGAACGGCAAGCTGATGCTGATAGATCTCTTCAACATGAGGTTTGAAACTGTAGCGATTCGGAGTGGTGCAACATGAAAAGAATACTCATCACGATCTATTTTCTCGTCTCGGCCGTCATCTACGTCGTGGTGGTGGGCGCACTGGTGCTCTTTCTGGGATGGATTCTGGGTTTCTTTGTGGGAAAACAGAAAGCGAGAAGGTTCGTTCTCAAACAGGTCAAGCTTTTCGGCAAGAACACCTTCAGGTTCATGTTCTGTAAGGTGATCGCACTCGGTCTGGAAAATTACAAACCTGGCACCAGCTACATCGTCACACCGAACCATCAGAGTTTGATGGACATACCTCTGATTCTGGGTTACATCGATCCGATGCCGATGGTGGCGAAGAAGGAGCTGGCCTGGGTGCCTGGAGTGAGCTGGTACATTCGTTACATGAAGGGAATTTTCCTCGACAGGAAAAACCCGTCCGAGGGTGCACGAGTCATAAGAGAGATGATGGATCTACTCAGAAAAGGGGAATCTTTCTTGATCTTTCCGGAAGGTACACGGAGCGAAGATGGCTCGGTTCGAGAGTTCAAGACCGCCGCTTTCAAAATCGCCAAGAAACTCGGAGTGAAGGTGCTCCCAGTTTCGATATGGGGTACAATGTTCTTGGTACCCAAGAAGAGCCTCGTGCTCAATCCCGGTACGGTGTTGATGAAAGTTCATGCGCCAGTCGATCCTGCACAGTTCGAAGATGAGGTCGAACTGGCGAAGGCAGTCGAGGACACAGTCAGAAAAGGTGTCGAAGAACTCGGGAGGCTTCAATAGGGGGTGATCTCGATGAGAAAGGCGTGGGTGAAAGCACTCGTTCTGGACAAAATACACAACTCTCCGGTCGTCATTCTGGGCATCGAAGGTACGAACAAAGTTCTGCCCATATGGATCGGTGCGTGTGAGGCGAACGCGCTGGCCATGAGCCTTGAAGGTTTCGAGTTTCCAAGGCCCCTAACCCACGATCTGATACTCAACATACTCGATGCGCTCGACGCGAGGCTGGAACGAATAGTCATACACAGTGTGAAGGACAACGTCTATTACGCGACGCTGATGATCAGAGACCTCGCAGCGATCGAGGGAGAAGACGAGGAATCGGACGATCACGCGATCATAGAGATGGACGCCAGGCCATCAGATTCGATAGTGCTCGCGGTGAAAAAGGGTGTGCCCATCTATGTGAGCAACGAGATCGTGGACGAGCACGCCATAGACCTTGAAATGCCCGAAGAATCGAGCGACGAGGAGTTCAAGAAGTTCGTCGAAAACCTTGACATCGACGCTTTCAAAAAGATGCTCAGGGACGAACCGAAGGCGGAAGATGAAGAAGACAGAGACTGAATTTCTGGGCAGGTTCGAAGAACTTTTGAAAGAGGAGATGAAAAACGCCTGCTGCAAGGTAGAGCAGGCGATGGCTTACAGCGCACTGACGCCGGGCAAAAGGCTCCGGCCACTCTTGATATGGTCGATCTGCAGAGATATGAACGTCGATCTGAAGTTTGTGTGGCATCCTGCACTCGCTGTGGAACTTTTTCACACCGCCTCTTTGATCCACGACGATCTTCCACAGATAGACGATTCCCCCTTGAGGAGGGGCAAACCTTCGTGCCACGTCGTTTTCGGCAACGACACGGCGATCCTCGCAGGAGACGGTCTCATGCTCAAAGCGTTCTGCGTTCTGGCCGATTCGTGTGCAGACGCCACCAGGAAGGAACTGCTGTTTCAGTACTTTGCAAGGGCCACATATCGGGTGCTCCTTGGGGAAGCGCTGGATGTGGAGTACACCGGTGCCGAGCCGAGCCTCGGACAGGTTCTGAGAATGTACGCTGAAAAGACCGGCGCACTGTTTTCGTTCTGTTTCGCCTGTGGCCCGATCCTCGCCGGAAGGTTCGATCGCGTTGACAGATTCTCAAAAATTGGTGAAGCGTTCGGAATCTGGTTTCAGGTTAGGGACGACATCGAAGATGCGAGGGGCGATGAAACCAAACTCGGAAAACCAGTTGGCAGGGATGTTGCCCTCGGTAAGCCCACCGTTGTAAAACTCCTCGGTCTTGAACGGAGCGAGGTTTTTGCCGATAAACTATTCGGATCTCTCATGCACAGTTTGAAGAGGAACGAACTGCACTTCACGCGGGAGTTGCTCGAAGATTTTATGAAAAGGTGAAAGAATGAAATTTTCCGAGCTTTTCTTAACGATCCTCAGAAGGCGGTTGTTGCTCATAACGCTCCTCGCAGCGTTAGCATTCTTCGTATCCCTCATGCTGTGGCGCTTCTATTCGACCCGGCCAAAGATCGTGAAGAAGGGCGAAGAGACGGCCGTTCCGCTCACCGTCGTTGTACCAGATGGATCGTACAGCACTCAAAAAGCGTTCGCTGTCAAGCGCGTGTCGCGCGATAGTCTGTCTCCCACGATCGCCAACATCTTCGTGGGGGATCTGTACGAGGTTTCGCCCTCCGATGGTGTGGACGAGTTCGCCATGAAGCCGATCAGGATCGTCTACAGGCTCCCGAAGGACCTTTACCTCGGGGCAGACTACGCCAACGTGAGACTGGCGTACATACCCGACCCTAAGCAACCCATCTACAGGGTTTTCGGCGGAACGAATATGGGCTTCGACGATAGAGGTGCTTACATAGAAGCTCACGCATTTCACACATCTATCGTGGGATTGATCGCGGATGTTCCTGAAAAGCAAAAACTCGGCTTGCAGCTCCTTATTGAAAGAGAGAGAACCATCGAACCTGTTCTTCTGCTGATTCCCGACGTGGACAGGGGTTTCCTTGGTTTCGTCAACTCTTCGCAGGCGACGAACTTCTGGATCGAACTCTTTCCAGACAGAACGATCATGTACTACGAGTATCCCCTTGCAGGCACGCGGTCGGTTTCGTACATGAACTCTTTCCGCAGTTTTGCGCAACGAAACATGCCGAGTTATCTGCTCTTCGAGGCTGAAAAACTCGCGATGGAGCTGGTGAGGTTGAAGAACTTCGAGTTCGACATCGTCGCACACGGTGTGGGAGCCATAATCGCGAGGCTCGCCGTGGAATTGCATCCTGAAGTGAAGAACGTGCGGAGTTTGATCTTGGTGAGTCCTCCCAACAGAGGGACGAACGTGGTGAATCCGCTCTACTACGGTGCGTTGCTTTACAGAAAGGATTCGCAGGTTGTGGCGAACAACTTTGGACTCGATCGGTTCGTTGTGGATGCGATGAAATCACACCTTCTACACTACCTCGAAGCGCTCGGTCCGGTTTACTCTGAGATACTCACTGGTTCCGATTTGCTCAAGAAGCTTGACAAGACTGTCAGAAAAGATGTGAGGTATCTCGTGGCTGTGGGGAACTCACCTCCAGCCTCGATAGATGTAGCCGGAACACAGCTCGAGATCTTTTATCCAGAACTCGTTAAGGGTAAGGGTGACGGGGTCGTGAGCCACGAGAGTGCAACGATAGAAGGAGCCGACAAGATCGTTCTGAACGGATCGTTCTTCGATTGCTATCTCGATCCCGCCTTTCATGCCAAACTGAAAGATTTTCTTGCCCAGACCCGGGTGGAGATACCGAGCTACAGAGAAGAGACCTATCCCGAGAGGGCGCCTCAGGCTCAGCAGACGGAAAGAATAGTCAAACCCGCAACGGAAACAAAGAGTCCAACGCAGGTGGAAACGAAGGGAGAAGGAACCGTTCAGTCGCGCGTCTCATTGCCGGTCAGATTCGAACGGTCCCAGCTTCTTACGAAACTCGAGACGCTGAACCTCAAAGGTGCGAGGAGTATACACTTCGCCCTGGGAAAGCTCTTCTACGTGCTCGAGGATGGCCTGTACAGCGATGGAAAAAGGGTACAACCTGGCACGATTCGTTACGTCCACGTCCTCAACGATGGCATCAGTTTCGTCGCGAACGACAGACTTTATCGTTTCAGCGGTAGTAAGGTCACAGATCTTGGAAGGATAGACCTGGCGGGTGTGGAAGATGTTCTGGCGACGGATGGTGGCATATTCGCGTTGCTGAGGAGTAATGAAAGTCTCGTTCTGGCCCGCTGGGAGAATGGATGGAAGCAAGTCCAGATCCTTTCGGGAGTCTATGGGAAGTTCATCGATGGTTCTCCACTCTTGTTGATGACGAACAGGGAGATCTATGACTTTTCTGCCGGCAATCTGAGAAAACTTTTAGATTCGTCGAAGATCAAAATCGAGGGAAGATCCGTCGATTTCAAAAGTTGCCTGATGGCTTCTGACCTTCTGTTCGTGGGCCTCAGGGGTTACAGCCTGCTCGTGTACAATCTAAGGACCGGAACTTACACTTGGGGTGCGGAAGGCTGGATCGACCCGGAAGTATTTTTGTCCCTCAAGAACACTGTATTGATCGCTGGTACATCTACAATCTTCGCCTTTGACCTTCAAAGGTTGAGTTTGAGATCTTCTTATCAGTCCTTTTCGGAGAGAATGAACGCCATCACCACCGATGGTGAAAAGCTTTACGTTCTGACAGAATCGCGCGTGGAGGTGTATAAATTGAAGTGAGGGATGAAACGTGAGGTACCTCATCTGCGTGTTCGCCCTACTCTCGACACTGGTGCTCGCGAGCGCGATGGAGTATTACAACTCTGCCCTGAACGCTTACGTGCAGAAAGATTACAAAAACGCGCTGGAGTGGTTTGAAACGGCTTTGAAGCTCGATCCGAGCATAGAATCGTACGATCCGCTGTTGAAGCTCAGAATGGGTCTGTGCGCGTTCGCGCTCAAAGATTACGCGAAGGCCAGGGCTTATCTGGAACCGTACGAATCGAGCAACGTTGTGGCCGCGAACGTGCTCAAAGCGATCCGAGAAGGTACAGAAAGAAGCGAAGAATGGATGGAATGGTTGAGATCGAGAATCCCTCCCCCCGGTCCTGTACAGGTGCAGGTCACGAAGAAGAGGTCTCCTGTGCTGCTCGCCGTGGGTGTGTTTGTAATCAGTTTCGCGCTTTCTTTCTTGCTGCTGAGAATGTTGAGGCGTAAACGGCCCGTTGAGCAGGAGCAGCCCACGGTGGAGGAGAAGCTCGAACGCCAACTCGAAGAGATCGGTATGGTTTCGAACAGCCTGAAGGAAGGTAAGACAGTCATCGATTTTGAAACTGACGAAGAGTTACAGAAACTCGAGGCGCAGATCGAGAGTATCGTTCAGGAGATAATCTCCAGAGAAGGACAGAAGGAAGAAGCAGAGGTTTCCATTGGGGAGGATCCTTTCGCCATCCTGAAGAAGATGGAGGAAAAAGACCAGTACAGCGAAGAAGACGCGAAGATACTGTCTCAGATCATGCAGCAGCTCGTCAATAACCCGGAAGATAGCACAGACGATTCGGACGAACGAAAGCAGTCTTAACGACGAACGAATCGCCTTGTCTTCCGACGACCTCGCCCAGCACGTCGCACCCCATGTCCCTGAGAAGCTTGCCGTTGCTGAAACTTTCGGAGATCCTCACGGTGAAGCCTGTAACATCGATGTCTTCATAAACGTACAGCCTCGTTCCACCCGTGAGATCACCTTCCAAGCTCACCTGACTCGATTCGACGGTGACCTGCATCGAGAATTCTGGAGAGTTCCAAAGTTCAACCCAGCACACGTGATCGCTGGTGTGTCTGACGATCCCTACGAACCTTTTGTTCTCTGGATCTATCGCGATATCTCCCGCCTTGGCCTGCCCAGTCGCTATCAAGTAGTTCTGTCTGAAACCCAGAACAACGTTCGATTGTTCGAAAATGACATCACCTATCCTGATGACGTTCTCCCGTTCGACGCCTTGGAGCACCAGCGCGACGGCTTCGTTCAACTTGTGAAGCGTGTGCCTCAACACGTTTGCAGGGTACACAATGGAATGAACAAAACGGAAGAGAAATTTTGCCGGTTTTGAGAGAAAAACGGCATTCAGGGCGAAAATGGTGGCAAAAATGAACAGATACGCGATGAAGAAATTGAGCTGACGGGTGCTCATCAGTCCACCTGCTGGAGTTTCTTCAGAATATCCACCTTATCGAGCACCTTTCCAGCCCCAACCGCAACACAACTCATGGGATCCTCCGCCCTGACGACTTTGATACCGGTTTCTTTTTCTATGAGTTTGTCGATGCCTCTGGTGAGGGAACCACCACCTGTTGTGACTATACCCCTTTCGACGATGTCCGTGACCAGCTCTGGTGGAGTCCTCTCGAGTGTGGATTTGATCGCGTCGATGATGGCGCTCACAGGTACCATCAAAGCTTCCCTGACTTCCCCTCCCCTTATCGTGATCTTCCTTGGAAGACCCGTCGAAAGGTCTATACCGGTCACCGTGGTCTCCAGATCGTCATACTCCGGTGATGGGAAGACGTTGCCTATCTCTATTTTGATCCTTTCACCGGTTCTCTCACCGATCGCCACACGGTAGGTTTCCCGAACGTACTGGACGATCGCTTCGTCCATCTCATCGCCGGCGATCCTTATCGATTCCCAGACCACGATGCTACCCAGCGATATGACGGCAACTTCCGTCGTTCCACCACCGATGTCGACGATCATGTTCCCGTTGGGTTCCTCAACGTCGAGTCCGAGCCCTATCGCGCTCGCCATGGGTTCTTCTATCAAAAACACTCGGGCTGCACCCGCTTCGAGGCCAGCTTCCAGAATGGCCCTCTTCTCCACATCGGTGATGCCGATGGGAACACCTATGACAACCCTCGGTTTGAAGAGAGAGAACGAGGTCCTCGTTTTACCTATGAAGTACTTGAGCATTGCGAGTGCCACGTCGTAATCGGCTATGACACCGTCTCTGAGTGGTCTGACGGCGATGATGGAAGCTGGGGTTTTGCCGAGCATCATCTTCGCCTCGAGACCCACTTTGATCACTTCTCCAGTATCGGCATTTATGGCAACAACGGAGGGTTCGTTTATCGCGATACCTTTGCCTTTCACGTAAACGAGGGTGTTCGCCGTGCCGAGATCGATTCCCAGATCCTTCCTCACCACGATGCGCACCGTCCTTTTTTATCGCACTAAATCGATTTTACCATCAGGCGAAGTAAGCGGTGAAGAAAGACAGGCCATACAGTACAGCTGTGATCAGCAAAGCCTTCCAGCCTCTTCTGTTGTGATCCCTCATCTTCTCATTTTCCTGGTTTCTCATCGCCTTCAGACCCAGTTCAAAGCTTATGATTGCGAACAGAAGAACGATCGAGCCCGCGTAGAAAAGAATGTTCGAGACCGTCCTCAAGGTTTCAAACCTCCTCAGAACACGTTCCCTATGTTCTGAAAACCTTCACCTATCACGTGGCGAGCCTCACTGATTATTATGAACGCATTTTTGTCGAGTTTTCGAATGAACGATATCAGTTCTCCAAGCTCTCTCCTTCTGAGGACTATGAGCAGTATCTTCCTGTCCTTCTGGGTGTACGCACCCTTACCTTCTATGTAAGTCGCACCCCTTTTAAGCTCTTTGAGGACGAAGCTGGCTATCTCCTCGTGTTTGTCCGAGACCACCATCACCTGAGTTGAGGATTCGATACCTTTCAATACGAAGTCTATCATCATTCCGTTGATCAGTATGGCGAGCACGGCGTACATTCCAAGTTTCGTTCCCATGACGGTACCAGCGAAGATCGCTATGAGCAGGTCTGCTATCAGGAGCGTGGTACCCATGGGTGCGGCGAAGAACTTGTTGAAGATGCGTGCGACTATGTCGGTACCGCCCGTGGACGCGTTCTGAGTGAAGGTGAGGGCCATGCCAACCGCGGTGATGATGTCACCGAAGAGCACGGCGATGATGAGATCGTCGGTGAATTTCGGGGTCGGAACGATCCTGTCGAAGAAGTCTACGAAAAAGTTGAGGAGGAACGTGCAGTATATCGTTTTCAGGCTGAAGTCCTTTCCCACCGTGATGAAACCAACCAGGAAGAGCAGAGCGTTTATGATGTACATCCACACACCCACAGGAAGGCCCACGAGTTTGTTGAGAACGATCGCCAGACCGCTCGCGCCTCCGGCGGCGATCGAATTCGGAATGAGGAAAGAGACCACACCGATCGCCGTGATGACCACACCAAGAGTGGCGAGTACGTACTCTTTGAGGATGTACTTCCTGCTCACATTCTCACCTCCGCACAGGAAAGATTTTACCATTAAAGCGTTAGTTTTCGGGAGAAAAAGCGTTTACTTGGAAAATATTTCGGAGTAATCGCCTACAATCGGAATTACTGAGTCATAAACGCCAAAAATGTGGACTTGATTTGTCACGGAAAGTGGTGTATTCTATAATTAGCACTCAGATATACAGAGTGATAAAATTCGAAAGGAGGTCGTGGCTATGAAGGTTGTACCGCTCGGTGAAAGGCTTTTGATCAAACCCATCAAGGAGGAGAAGAAGACCGAAGGTGGGATCGTGTTGCCAGATTCGGCCAAGGAAAAACCCATGAAGGCAGAAGTGATCGCCGTTGGGGAAAAAGTTGAGAACATCGATGTAAAGCCCGGTGACAAAGTTATTTACTCGAAGTACGCCGGTACCGAAATCAAGATCGATGATGTTGAGTACATCATCATTGATGCCAACGATATACTGGCGAAAATCGAAAACTGAGAGGAGGGAGAGGTTATGCCCAAACTGTTGAAGTTCAATGAAGAAGCGCGCAGAGCACTCGAAAGAGGCGTTAACAAAGTTGCGGATGCTGTGAGGATCACGCTTGGACCCAAGGGTAGAAACGTGGTCATCGAGAAGAGTTGGGGTTCACCGACCATCACGAACGATGGAGTCTCGATCGCTAAGGAAATAGAACTCGAAGACAAGTTCGAAAACCTTGGAGCCCAACTCGTCAAGGAAGTTGCGTCGAAGACGAACGATGTTGCTGGTGACGGTACAACGACGGCCACCGTGCTCGCACAGGCGATGATCAGGGAAGGTCTGAAGAACGTTGCGGCCGGTGCGAACCCGATACTCCTCAAGCGTGGGATCGACAAAGCTACAGAAGTCGTTGCCAAATTCATCAAGGACAACGCGAAGAAGCTCTCCGGTAGGGAAGACATAGCGCACGTTGCAGCGATAAGTGCCAACAATCCCGAGATCGGTGAACTCATCGCTGAGGCAATGGACAAAGTTGGCGAGGATGGAGTCATCACGGTGGAAGATTCCAAGACACTGGAAACCTACGTTGAGTTCACCGAAGGCATGCAGTTCGACAGGGGTTACATCTCACCGTACTTCGTAACGGACGCCGAAAAAATGGAAGTTGAACTGAAAGAGCCGTTCATACTCATCACCGATAAGAAACTGAGCGCCGTCAGGCCGCTGATACCGATACTCGAAAAGGTCGCTCAGACTGGCAGGCCACTGCTCGTCATCGCGGAAGACGTAGAAGGTGAAGCGCTCACAACGCTGGTGCTCAACAAGCTCAAGGGTACGTTGATGGCCTGCGCCGTGAAAGCACCCGGTTTCGGTGACAGAAGGAAAGCGATGCTGCAGGACATCGCGATACTGACCGGTGGAACTGTGATCAGCGACGAACTTGGAATCAACCTTGAGGATGTCACACTCGAAGACCTCGGAAGGGCCGACCTGGTGAGGGTTAAGAAGGACGATACGATCATCATCGGTGGTAAGGGTAAACCCGAGGAAATCAAAAAGAGGATCGCTCAGATCAAGTCCCAGATCGAGCAGACGACCTCCGAGTACGAGAAGGAGACGTTGCAGGAAAGGATGGCGAAGCTCGCCGGTGGTGTCGCCGTCATAAAGGTCGGAGCAGCAACCGAGACCGAGTTGAAGGAGAAGAAACACAGGATTGAAGACGCCCTGAGCGCGACGAGGGCCGCCGTTGAGGAAGGTATCGTACCCGGTGGTGGCGTGACGCTGTTGAGGGCCAGGAAAGTCGTCGAAGAGCTGCTGAACAAACTCGATGGTGACGAAAAGATCGGAGCCCTCATCGTCTACAAAGCGCTCGAAGCACCCATCAAACAGATCGCCGAGAACGCCGGTTACGATGGAGCGATTATAGTCGAGCGTGTGCTCAGCTCCAAGGACTTCAGCTTCGGATTCGACGCTCTCAAAGGAGAATACGTCGACATGTTCAAGGCTGGAATCATAGATCCAGCGAAGGTCACAAGGAGTGCGCTGCAGAACGCTGCATCCATCGCCGGCATGTTGCTGACAACTGAGGTCCTTGTCGTCGAAAAACCCGAAGAAAAGAAAGAAACAACGCACATGCCACCTGAATACTGATGAAGATCGATAGAAAATAGAGAGGAGGGCAGCCCGCCCTCCTCTTTTTCATGGTGTGAGCACCAGCAAGATGCCCACATCTTCGTTGCCAAACGTTAGAAACGATCTTTCGCTCGCGAGCCCGACCGTGATCGCACAGACCAGTGAGTCGAGGAAGTCTTCGTAACTTTTGACATCGCCCCGGACTGCATCGAAGTCGTCTGGTATTTCGATGAACGTTTCGATTTTCTTTCTCAAGTATTCGAGTTTCTCGAGTTTTTCTTCAGATCGCAACTTTTTGTAGTGAAACACTCTCATGTTGTTGAAAAGGACCAAGATCGTGGCGTGAGGGTAGACTTCGAAGATGTTGCCCTTTTGAAAGCTGTACCCGATGGTTTTCAAGGCTTCGTAGAGTTTTTCGGGAAAAAAGAAGGGATACCTTCTTCTGTTCACAGGATAAAGAGAGAGCCCGAACCTTGCGAAGTGCTTGAGAAATTCCTTCTCGTTTGGTCTGTGCCCGGTTTCGTTCCGAATCACCAAGGGTGCGTCCACACCGATGACCGCGTTTTTATAGTTCCTCAACGGTTGAACGATCCGTTCGATATCTTTACTGTAGACAAAATCGACCAGACGGAACTGTCTGTCCAGAACAGAAACAGCGGTAGGTTTCTTTCCTGTCCAAGAAGGATCGATGCCGCAGAAATGATCGAAATGTCTCTTCACACTTCACCTTCCTTCGGCACGACGCAGATGAAGGACGAAGGTCCATCTGAAATGTTGACGAACTGATGGAGTTCGTTTGGAGCCACATAGACGAAGAATCCTTCCTCTACAATTCTTTCTTCGTTCTGGGATACCACCTTGAGCTTCCCTTCGACAACGAACACTTCGTGTTCCCATGGATGCGAATGGAACGGGGTGGACGCGTTCGGTTCGAGAGTGAACAACCTCATGACGAAGGTTGGCGCTTCGTTTTTGTCGATGAGAACCCTTTTCAAGATCTTACCGTCCATGAGCTTTTGAGGTTGTACTTCATTCCAGTGTTTGATCAGCACCACGATCCCTCCCAGAGATATTACAGCACTTGCTGTACAATACCTGTAAGGGGGTATTCAAATGAAAGAAGTGAAGGTTTGGAAACCCAGCGAAGAGGAAATGAGAGAAGCCAAGAAGTGGCCCACCTGGTCGAAGGAAGAAAGCGTTTTCGATTGGTACTACGATGAGGATGAACAGTTCTACGTGGTTGAGGGAGTGGTGGAGGTCACGCTGGAAGATGGTAGAAAAATACAGTTTGGACCAGGCGACATGGTGAAGTTCCCGGCGGGAATGAGGTGCACCTGGCACGTGAAGAAACCCATTTTCAAGCACTACAGGATCGGCTAAAAAATATGGGCGATCTTTCGATCGCCCAAGAAACATTCTATCCGCGTGTCTATCTTGTCAAAGGAGGGTGGGGGGTCTCGCCCTGGTTCCACACTTTAGACGATGTGTTTTTCTGGACGGTTCAGTTCGGGTTTGTAAATTCATTGTAAACTGGGGAGAGATTGAAGATGAACCTACTCAAAAGTATCCCGCGTGAGGACGGTTTCAGGATGCCCTCAGAATTCGAGCTTCATTCAAGGTGCTGGATGATCTGGCCAGAAAGATCGGACAACTGGAGAAACGGTGCAAAACCGGCGCAGGAGGCTTACTCGAAGGTCGCTGAGGCCATCAGCCAGTTCGAGAAAGTCACCCTGTGCGTCTCGCACGATCAGTACTACAACGCGAGAAGGAAACTTCCCTCACGCGTGAGAATCGTCGAAATGTCGAGCAACGATGCGTGGATGCGCGATGTTGGTCCAACCTTCGTGGTGAACGACGAGGGGATCGTGCGTGCGGTGCGCTGGAAGTTCAACGCGTGGGGAGGACTGTACTTTCCCTGGGTCAAGGATGAGCTCGTGGCTCTGAAAGTCGCCGATATGGAAGAAATGGACTGTTACCAAGCCCCCATGGTCCTCGAAGGTGGTTCGATCGATGTCGATGGTGAAGGGACCCTCGTAACGACCGAGGAGTGTCTTCTGAACCCAAGCAGAAATCCACAGCTTTCAAAGGAACAGATAGAGCAATTCTTGAAAGACTATCTCGGTGTTGAGAAGATCATCTGGTTGAAGCGTGGTGTGTACAACGACGAAACGAGTGGACACGTGGACAACCTGTGCAGGTTTGTCAGGCCGGGCGAAGTCGTTCTGACTTGGACCGAAGATAGGAACGATCCGCAATACGAGATCAGCAGGGAGAATTACGAAATACTTTCCAACGAAACCGATGCGAAGGGAAGGAAGCTGAAGATCCATTTGATTCACCAACCATCACCCATCTACGTGACCGAGGAAGAGGCCAACGGTGTTGATTTTTCAGAGAGGACGCACAGAAGGCCTGCGGGGTACAGGTTGCCCGCGTCGTACGTCAACTTCTACTTCGCCAACGGTGCTTTGATCGTTCCCATCTTCAACGATCCGAAAGACGAAGAAGCGCTGAGAAAGTTCAGAGAGATTCTACCAGACAGAAAGATCGTTCCCGTCTATGCGCGCGAGATCCTGCTCGGGGGAGGAGCGATCCACTGCGTAACTTTACAACAACCTTTAGGGGTGAGAAGATGTTGAAGAACAGGGTGGCGATCGTGACGGGCGGTGGGCAGGGCATAGGTGCCGCCATAGCCCAAGTGTTCGCGCAGAACGGTATGAAAGTGGTGATCGCAGAGATAGACGAAGAGGCTGGGATCGAGCGTGAGAGCATTCTGAGGTCCAGCGGGTACGATGTGAAGTTCATAAGAACCGATGTGTCTGACGAAGGATCCGTCAAGAGGATGGTCGAACAGACCCTGCAGTTTTACGGTGGTGTGGATGTTCTGGTGAACAACGCAGCCATAAGTTCCACGAAGAGTATTTTTGAAAGGACTCTTGAGGAGTGGGAAAAGGTCATACGTGTGAACCTGACAGGTCCTTACATCTGCGCACGTTATTGCAGCGAGCAGATGATCAAGAGAGGCGGTGGGGTCATAATAAACATCGCCAGCACGAGGGCATTCATGTCGGAGCCAGACACCGAGCCCTACTCCGCATCCAAGGGCGGTGTGGTTGCGTTGACCCATTCACTCGCGATAAGCCTGGCCAAATACAGAATCAGGGTCGTGTGCATCAGTCCGGGATGGATAGAGACGTCGAGGTGGAAGAAGGGCTCTCTGAGGAAAGAGCCAGAATTGAGGCCGATCGATCACGAACAACACCCGGCGGGTCGCGTCGGAGATCCCATGGACATCGCGAACCTGTGCTTGTTCCTGGCGGACAACGAAAAATCTGGATTCATCACGGGTGTCAACTTCACAGTCGATGGAGGCATGACCGTGAAGATGATCTACGTTGAGTGAGTATGAACGAATCGTCGGCTTTGAAGCCACCAGGACGACTTCGGGCTCGGATATCTTTTTTCTGGGTTCGTTCCGAATGAGTGGATGTGTTCGATCTGTTCGATCGCGTCGATGAGGTACAGGCCTCTGGGAATAAGCACACTTTCAAGTTCGATAGATGTGACTTCTTCAGTTTGGTCGTTCGATGTGTCTGGAAGTCTCCCATCGTTCGTTTTCGATCGTGCATTCTTGCATGTTTGATTCGAGGCGGGGTTTTGAAACTTGCGTGTGTTTTTTACCTTCTGGAAAGAGAGTTCACCTCGAATGTTAGTTTTTATCACTCCGTATATATGTAGTGGAAAGGCGCGCCGGACTGAAAGCTCTCAGAACCACAGCGTACAGTGGGATAAGTCTACCCATTCGGGTTTCGGATTGACCGTCACGGTTTTCGGTCCAAACCGAACACCTTTGAAGAATATCTTCCAGAAAGAGACAGTGAAAGCCGGTAACACATTTTTCGATGGTGAATCAAGGATGGTGAAGAAACCTAAGCGGGCATGGCCCGCTTTTTCTTTTTGTTTGTACAAAGATACGAACTGGTTGTGGGGGCTTGAATCTCACGGTGTTTCTCTCACCAGAGCGAGCAAGTTGGCAAGTTCATCCGGAAGTTCGATTGATGATCCCGGGGGCGTATAAATGGTCAAGATGACGACGCTTCCGTTCTCAAGCAACGCTGTTACCCTGTACATGTCACAGTTGGTCCTGGGCTCACCGAGGACAGTGTTTGGGGGGAGGAATCTCAGATAATCCAAAACTTTCATGATGCGTTCTCGATCGAGCTCAAAGAAGGACTCTGACATTGTTGTAATCTTTCTGCACACGAAACGACCATTAACTTTTTGTATATACAGCTTCGATCTGTGAGGTACGAATCCACCCGAGACGTACGATAAAGTGATGAAAACCGCAGATTCGTCCCATTTCTGAATGGTGTCGATCGAAGGATGACTCAGGCAAAAAAGTTCCTGTGCCAGTAAGCCACAACAAATGAGCACAAGACCGAATGCAAAAACTTTCAGCAGCATGAACGCATACCCCCCTTCTCGATCAAGGGTTGAAGTTGGAACGTGAGTGAACGGCTGAACCTTCAACCTTTTTGAACGTTTGGTCTGTAGTAGCTCAGATAGTAGAACAGCGCAGTGAATACACCAGGACCAACGATGTTACCCAGAGTTGCTGCAGCGATGTTCTTCCAGAATCCAGCCCACGTGAGTGTTTCCGGTCCGAAACCTGAAGCAGATTTTATGAAAAGACCGATCGGTATCAACGACATGTTTGCAACACTGTGCTCAAAACCGATGGCAACGAAGGTCATGATCGGGAAAAAGATGCCCAGTATCTTACCTTCAACGCTGTCTGCAGCGAGAGCCAGAATCACTGCGAGATCGACCAGAATGTTGCACAGAATTCCTCTGAAGAATATGGCACCGAAGCTGGCCGACACTTTCGCGTTTGCAACCGATATCGCGGTCTTTCCAAAATCGTTGATCGCACCTGCCGAACCCCACAGTTTAGTTTGAACGAGCATCCATGCTATCAATAGGGAACCTATCAAGTTGAAAATGTAGACAACGATCCAGTTCCTGAGCATCTGTTTGAGTGAAATCTTTCGCGCGTACAGTGAACCAAGCATCAGCACGTTACCCGTGAACAGCTCCGCACCGGCGATGACAACAAGCATCAGGCCCACAGTGAAGACAGCGCCACCCAGGACTTTCTTCAACCCGTACGGTTCTACCTGAGTCATGGCAGTGAGCGCCATGATCCCACCAAAACCTATGTACATGCCTGCGAGGACACCGAGCAAAGCCATTTGAGTGAAGCTGAGGTTCGCTTTCTTCACACCAACCTCTTCGATGAGAGCTTTTTGAACCTCAACAGGTGACTTCATACGGACACCTCCTCTATCCTGCTTGGGTTTGTGTACACGTTCATTCGCTTTTCCCTCACGAAGCCGATCAGCGTGAGACCGTAACGCTGGGCCATCCCTATCGCGCTCATCAAGGCTGGGGCTTTTGATGCCAGAATTTCCACCCTTGCCCTGACACATTTCAACACCATGTCCGCCGGAAGTCTACCGCTGCAAAGCAACATTTTCCCTTCGGCCGGCACGTCGTTCTTCACTATCCAGCCGATCACTTTATCGACAACGTTGTGTCTGCCAACGTCTTCGAACCTCACCAATCTTTTCCCATCTTTATCGTACAATCCTGCGATGTGTACCGCACCGGTCGTTTTATGCAGTGGGTCATTCAGAAGGTCTTCCATTGCCTCTATGATCTTTCTTGCGCTCACTTTTGTCTTGAAAGGCAAAAGTTCATCTTCAACTTTCTGGTGATCTTCCAGAAAGATTCTTATCGAACGGTTGTCGATCCTCACGCTCCATCTGTTAGGCCTTGTACCCATGTATATCAGATGACCGAGCGCGAGTTCCTCAAGGTCCTGTGCCAGGCAATGAAACCGTTCTACACAAACGTCATTCACATAGAAATCCAGAAGCGAGTCTTCGATCAGCTCATCGTTCATGATCACACAGTTACCACTGGATTCTATCCTTAAGATCTTCAGCAGCACTCTTCCACCCCAATTCTATTGAGATCGCTCGGAACGTTCACGTTGAAGAAGCTTTCGTGCCAGTTGGGTAGGTGCGAGAGATGCTTTTCCGACAGCCAGACAACCTTTGCACGCTCGAGGGCTGATCTGAAAGAGCCGTCACCTTGCTCAATGCTCCACCGAAAATGTTCCATCATCCTCACTGAATAGAAAGCGTGCAGCGGGTGTATCCCATCGCAAAATCTCGCTACAACGGCATCTGAGTCGCCGCTTCGGAACACTTCCCACATGAAACTGATAACGTGTGGTTGTAGAAGTGGCATGTCACAACCAACAGCGAAAACGTCATCTTTCAAACGTTGCAAGGCTATCATCACACCACCGACGGGCCCACGACAAAGCTCATCTTCGATACACTCGAAGTCTCCATAAGTCCTTCCAACCAGCACGACACGATCGAAAACGAGCCTGAGCCTTTCTACCACGTTTTCTATCATCGGCTTCGAGCGGAAGACATAACTACATTTATCAGAACCGAACCTGTGGGAACTACCACCATTCAGTACGATGGCTATCAAGCTTTCTCAATCCTCACAGCTGAGACTTTAAAATTCGGTATCTTTGCAATAGGATCCAGCGGATTTGCCATGGTGAGTTCATTTATGGGTGTTTCGTAGAAGTGGAAAGTACTGAAAACAGTCTTTGGTGGCACTCTTTCTGTGACTTTCGCTTTACCCTTCACCTTTCCACGTCGCGACACCACGTACACTTCGTCACCGTTCTTGATACCTAGCTTCTCGGCATCCACAGGGTTGATTTCGATGAACGGCTCGTTCGTGTATTTCGCAATAGTGCTTCTTCGAGTCATGGTACCGGTATGGAAATGGAACAGGTATCGACCTGTGGTGAGGAAAAAAGGATATTCATCGTCCGGAAGCTCAGGAGAAGGTCTGTACTCAACAACGTGGAACTTCGCTTTACCGTCGGGTGTGTTGAACCTGCTGGTGTGAAGTATGGGCGTTCCAGTATCTTCTGTGGTTCTGCAAGGCCACTGTATGCCCTTCAGGAGCTCTATTCTTTCGTGTGTTATTCCACCGTAGATGGGCGTGAGTGATCTGATTTCTTCCATGATTTCGGCCGTTGAACGGTACTCCATGTGGTAGCCAAACCTTCTGGAGAGTTCCATTATGATCTGCCAGTCTGGCTTGCTCTCACCTATTGGCTCGAAAGCTTTTCTGAGTAACTGAACGCGTCGTTCGGTGTTGGTGAAGGTACCGTCTTTTTCCAGAAAAGAAGCCGCTGGGAATACGACGTGAGCATGTTTGTTCGTTTCATTTACGAACATGTCTATGGACACGAAAAACTCGAGTCGTGAGAGCGCCTCGTCCACGACAGATGCGTCCGGGTCCGAAAGTCTCGGGTTTTCTCCCATTATGACCATGGCTTTTATCTTACCTTCCAGAGCTGCATGGATCATCTCGACAACCGTGAGGCCAACTTTGGCTGGGATAGTCGTTTTCCAGGCCTTTTCGAATTTCTCAACAACCTGTGCGTCGGTCACTCTTTGATATCCAGGCAGCACATCGGGTAGAGCCCCCATGTCACAAGCTCCCTGGACGTTGTTTTGTCCTCTGAGTGGATTCACCCCTGCTCCAGGTTTTCCGATGTTCCCGGTTGCAAGTGCCAAGTTGGCTAAAGCGAGAACGTTGTCCACACCGTGCTCGTGTTGTGTTATTCCCATTGCGTAGACTATTGCAGCCCTCTTCGCTGACGCATACAGACGAGCGGCCTGAACGATTTTTTCTTTTGGTACTCCCGTGATTTGTTCGACGTACTCCGGAGTGTATTTTTCGATGGCCTTCTTAACTTCTTCGAAATTTGTCGTTCTTTCAGCGATGAATTTCTCATCGATCAAATCTTCCTTGATGATCACATTGAGCATTGCGTTGAACAGGGCCACATCGGTTCCTGGTCTCTGCCGTAACCAGATCGTCGCATACTTGACCAGCTCAATCTTTCTTGGATCGGCAACGATGAGTTTGGTGCCTTTCCTGACAGCCCTCTTAATCCTTGAACCGTAGACAGGATGAGCTTCTGTCGTGTTAGAACCAGTTACAAGAATGACTTCGGCCTCGAGGATGTCCTTCAGGCTATTCGTCATTGCTCCGCTACCAAAAGCTCGTGCCAATCCTGCTACAGTTGAGGCATGGCAGAGTCTGGCGCAGTGATCCACATGGGGCGTCTTGATGACCGCACGGGCGAACTTCTGCATTAGGTAATTCTCCTCGTTGGTACACTTCGCAGAGGAAAGAATTCCCACGCTTTCCGGACCGTACTTCTCTATGACTTTCTTAAGCCCTTGAACCGCATAATCGAGAGCTTCTTCCCAATCGGTCTCGACGAACTTTCCATCTTTCTTGATCAGAGGTTTCTTGAGTCTTGCGGGATCATTCACAAAGTCTAAACCAAATTTGCCCTTTACACACGTGGCAACACCATCGTTTACGTCTGGATTGTAACCAGACCCATGAACGCGTACGACTTCTTGCTTGTGGGTGTACACATCTATCAGACAACCAACCCCACAGTAAGGACAAACTGTCGTGGTCTTTTTCACCTGCCACCATCTGGCTTTCCCAAGGGCAGGTTTCTCCACTATCGCACCGACAGGACAGACAGTGGCACACTGGCCACAGAAGACACAACCACTTTCTGCGAGTGGCAAATTGAAGGCTGGTTGGGGTAAAGTTTCGTACCCTCTTTCCACCATGGAGTAGATGGACATGTTCTCTATCTCGTCGCATACCCTGACACATAGCTGACACTGGATGCACTTGTTCAAATCTCTCACTATGAACGGGTTGCTGTCATCGATCGGGAGATTCCTCAGCTCGATCTGGTCTATGGGAACTTTTACATTGTACAGGTAGGCGAGATCCTGTAATTTACAGTTTCCATTTGCGTCGCACGTCATACAATCGTTTGGATGAACCTTCAGGAGTAAAAAGAGGTTCATGCGCCTTGCTTTGATGACTCTCTCTGTGTTGGTGTAGATACGCATTCCGTCAGTCACCTTCGTCGTGCACGCCGTTTGCAGGTTTTTCATACCCTGTACTTCAACAACGCAGATCCGGCAGGCACCTATAGGTTCCAGTGCGGGATGGTGGCACAGAATTGGTGTGTCTATGTTGTTTGCTATCGCAACATCATAGATGGTCTGACCTTCCCTGGCTTCGTATGCTCGATCGTTAATGAAGATGATCATACCTTCACCCCCTGTGGGAATGTGATTTTTACACAATTATAGTACAATTGCGAAAAGGAGGGTCCAAGCATGACTCTGGAAGTACCTTCAGGAAAGCTCTCCGACCTGGTTCAGTACCAAGATGGTGCGATAGTGAGCAAAACGATCCTCGACAAAAAGACGGGGAACGTGACAGTCTTTGCCTTCGACAAAGACCAAAAGCTTTCAGAGCATACGGCACCGTTCGATGCACTGGTGTACGTTCTGGATGGTGAGTGTGAGATCAGGATATCGAACAAGCCGTACCGTCTCAGGGCGGGAGAATTCGTAGTGATGCCCGCGAACGAGCCACACGCAGTGAACGCTGTTGAGAAGTTCAAAATGGTTCTGGTGATGATCAAATCCTGAGCTTCATCGTCTGAATTCTCTGAAGAGTTCTTCGAACGCGTTCAGGGCTTCCTCTATATTCTCTCTCGACACATCGTTGTGTGTGACGAGTCGTATCGAGGTGTCTGAAAATGCAACTGCCAGTACACCCTTTTCCCGCATCGCGCTCAAGAACTGGTGTGCGTTGACTTTCAGATTGTCGGTCTTCAATATCACCATGTTCGTTTCCACATCTTCAACGTTCACCGAATAACCAATCTCCCTCAGTTTCATCGCTAAGAACTTCGCGTTCTCGTGATCTTCCTTCAACCGATCGACCATCCTGGTCAGGGCGATGATGCCTGCCGCCGCCAGAACGCCCGCCTGTCTCATACCCCCACCGAGGATCTTCCTCGCCTTTCTCGCCTTCTCGATGAACTGCCTGCTTCCCACGACTATCGAACCTACCGGGGCACAGAGACCTTTGGAGAGACAGAACATCAGCGAATCGGCGTACTTAGCGTACTCCTTGACGGGAACGTTGGACGCGATCGAGGCGTTGAAGATCCTCGCTCCATCCACGTGAACGTTTATCCCATATTCTTTTGCGATCTCGTATATCGCCTTGAAGTTTTCCAGTGGGACGACTCTACCGCCCGATCTGTTGTGGGTGTTTTCTATCGTTATCAGTGAGGTCCTTGGAAAGTGTATGTCCTTCGATCTTATGGCCTTCCTGACATCGTTTGGATCCATCGCACCGTTTTTACCTTTTATCGGGTGCGGCATGACACCGGAGAGGACAGACATGGCGCCGGCCTCGTACCAGAAGATGTGGCTGTCCGCTTCGAGTATCACCTCATCTCCACGCTGCGTGTGTGCCATGATGCTGACCTGATTTCCCATCGTTCCAGACGCAACGAAGAGGGCAGATTCCTTGCCGAACATCTCCGCGGCGAGTTGCTCGAGTTTGTTCACTGTGGGATCTTCACCGTAGACGTCGTCGCCGACTTCGGCTTCGGCCATCGCCTTTCTCATCTCAGGTGTCGGTTTCGTGACCGTGTCCGAACGAAGATCGAGCACGCTATCACTCCTCAGTGGTTGAACTTTCTCAGAACCTTGCCAGGTCTTTCACCCGTGAACTGTCCATCGCGCAACACGACCACTCCGTTGACGAGAACGTGCACGATGCCTTCGGGATACCTTTTTGGATCTTCGAAGGTTGCAAGCTCCTGAACTTTTTCCAGATCGAACACGACGATGTCCGCAACCATCTTCGGTCTCAGGATGCCCCTGTCGAAAAGTCCGATCTTTCTCGCAGGGAAACCCGTCATCTTCCAGACGGCTTCTTCCACGCTCAGAAGCTTCTGCTCCCTGACGTAGCGCGCCAGCACCCTCACAAAGGTCCCAAAGTTCCTCGGATGTGGATGGCCGTGTGAGAGCGGTCCGGAAACTGAAAGCGCACTGCCGTCCGAGCCTATCATCGAATAAGGGCTTTTGATGACGAGCTTGACATCCTCTTCGTCCATCGCAAACCTTATCATCCCGACCCGACCCCGTTCTTCAAGGATGAGATCGAACGCGGTTTCGAGCGGATCTTTGTTGAGAACTTTTGCGATCTCGCTGAGGATTTTTCCCTGAAACGGCTTGTTCTTTTCGCTGAACACGTAGCTGATGTGTATTTTATCGTAACCACCCATGGCCTTCTGCACAGGATCGATCTGTTGTTTGATCCTTTCTCTGATCTTCGCATCTCTCAACCTTTCGAGCATCTTTTCGAGCCCGCCTTCGTGGACCCAGTCTGGCAGTATCGCGTCCAGATCGGTCGACGTTGCCGTGTAAGGGTAAACGTCGCACGTGACGTCGTAACCTTCGACGCGTGCTTGCTCTATCATCCTGAGCGTTTCTTTCACCTTGCCGAAGTATTTCTCTCCGCAGGCTTTGTGATGGGAGATCTGAACGGAAACTTTGCTCTTCTTACCGATCCCGATCGTTTCCTGAACCGATTCGATCAACCTCGCACTCTCACTACGCATGTGTGTGGCGTAAAAACCATTGTACCTGTGCACAACTTCGCACAGTTCAACTATCTCGTCAATGTCTGCGAAACTTCCCGGTGGGTATATCAAACCGGTGCTCATGCCGAACGCACCCTGTCTCATGGATTCTGCCACGAGTTTCTTCATCTTCTTCATTTCTTCAGGCGTGGGCTTTCTGTTTTCGTACCCCATCACGGACTTTCGAACCGTTCCGTGCCCGACGAGGGTGGCGTAGTTTATCGCAGGTTTCGCGTCCTGGAGCGCGTTCAGATAATCTTGAACGGTTTGCCAGCCCGCTTCAACGCCGTACATGTCTCTGTAGTACTGTTTCGTTTCTTCGAGTGCGTCACCCAGCAGTGGGGCGAGAGAATAACCGCAGTTTCCGACGAGTTCGGTGGTGACACCCTGTCTCAGCTTGCTCTCACAGAAAGGATTCACGAAGGCAGAGAAGTCTGAGTGGCTGTGTATGTCTATGAAACCTGGGCACACGAACATACCCTTCGCGTTGATCACTATCTTCGCTTTCCTCCGGCCGAGTTTTCCTACCTCGACTATCTTTCCGTTTTCGATGGCCAGATCTGCGTAGAACCAGGGATTACGCGTTCCATCCACCACCATTCCGTTCACTACCAGCACGTCGTACACGATCATCACTCCGGAAAAAAGAGCGCGCAACTGCGCGCTCACACGATGATGTTCAGCAATCTTTTTGGAACGTACACGGCATCTTTCGGACTGTTGCTCACGAATTTCTTCACCTTTTCGCTCTCCAAAGCGATCCTGAGGACTTCTTCTTTCGTTGCGTCGATGGGGACCTTCACCCTGTCTCTCAGTTTACCGTTCACCTGGACCGCGATCTCCACTTCTTCGACTTTCAGCGCGTCGGGATCGTACTCTGGCCATGGTTCCTCCATGATCGATGTCGTTTTGCCCATCGCGTGCCAGAGTTCTTCAGCGAAGTGCGGTGCGAACGGAGAGATCATCAAAACGAACTTCTCAGCAAACTCTTTCAACAGCGGCACGTGCCACGAATCTTCCGGAACTTCCTGAAGATAATCCGACACGTCGTTGACGAGTTCCATCAAGCCACTGATGGCCGTGTTGAATTTGAAACCGCCTTCCATGTCCTGCGTGATCTTCAGCAGGGCAGAATGTAACTTCCTTCTGAGTTCTCTTTCTCGAGGACCGAAGTTCGACGAATTCTTAGGTTCGAGTGAAATGATCTTGTCTATGAGGTTCCAGGCCCTTCTGATGAACCTGTGTACACCCTCGATGCCCGCATCGCTCCACTCGGCATCCTTCTCGGGAGGTCCCATGAACAGTATGTAGAGCCTCAACGTGTCGGCACCGTACTTTTCGATCATGTCGTCGGGAGAAACGACGTTCCCCTTACTCTTGCTCATCTTTGCACCGTCTTTGTATATCATGCCCTGCGTGAACAGGTTGGTGAAGGGTTCGTCGAAGTCGAGATAACCAAGGTCGTGCAGGACCTTCGTGATGAATCTCGAGTAGAGCAAATGGAGTATGGCGTGTTCCACTCCGCCAACGTACTGATCGACCGGCAACCAGTAGTTCACGTCTTCTTTTTTGAACGGGGCGTCTTCCAAATCGGGATTGATGTACCTCAAGAAGTACCATGAGGAATCGACGAAGGTGTCCATCGTGTCCACTTCGCGCGTGGCCGGACCACCACATTTCGGACAGGTCGTTCTCTTGAATTCTTCTTTCAGCGCCAGTGGGGACTGTCCCGTCGGCAGGAATTCGACGTCGTACGGGAGCGTCACGGGTAAATCCTTCTCAGGCACTGGAACTACGCCACATTTTTCACAGTAGATGATGGGTATCGGGGCACCCCAGTATCTCTGGCGGGATATGAGCCAGTCCCTCAATTTGTACTGTACCGAGCGTGTTCCGATCCCACGTTCTTCGAGCCATTCTATGACCTTCTCCATCTCTTCCGGAACCTTCGTTCCACTCAATGGTCCACTGTTCACCATGATGCCCGGCCCATCGTAAGCTCTATCTTCGTTGAACGGTTCGGAAGGCTGTATGACCTGCCTTATCGGTATGCCGTACTTCTTCGCGAATTCGTAATCTCTCTGATCGTGTGCCGGCACTCCCATGATCGCGCCGGTACCGTACTCCATGAGGATGTAGTTCGCCACGTAGATGGGAACCCTCTCACCGTTCACGGGATTTATCGCGTACCTGCCGGTGAAGAAGCCTTCCTTTTCTGCTTCGAGCGCACCCCTTCTGTGCCTGTCCTGCATGCTGACGCGTACAAGGAATTGTTCAAGGTCGTGTTTGAGTTCTGGCAGGACGATCTGTTCCACCAACGGTGATTCCGGCGCGAGGGCCATGAAAGTGACACCCCAGAGCGTGTCCGGTCTGGTTGTGAATATCTCGATATCGACATCGAGTCCCTCGACTTTGAACTTCACCTTCGCACCTTTGCTCTCACCGATCCAGTTTCGCTGCATCGTTTTGACGTGCTCGGGCCAGCCCGTGAGCTTATCCAGATCTTTCAAAAGCCTTTCTGCGTAATTGGTTATCTTGAAGAACCACTGTTCAAGGTGCCTTATCGTTATGGGAGTTCCGCAGCGCTCACATCTTCCATCTTTCACCTGCTCGTTCGCGAGCGAGGTCATACACTTTGGACACCAGTTCACGGCAGCCTTCTTCTTGTACGCAAGACCTGCTTCGTACAGTTTCAGAAAGACCCACTCGGTCCACTTGTAGTAAGGTTCGAGACACGTGATTATTTCTCTATCCCAGTCGTAGCTGATCCCGAGACGTTTTATCTGTTTTCTTATCGTGTTGATGTTGTTCAGAGTCCAGTCCTTTGGATGGATCTTCCTTTCGATCGCGGCGTTCTCCGCGGGCAATCCGAAGGCGTCGTAACCGAACGGATGCAGCACGTTGTAACCACGCATGCGCTTGTAACGCGCAACTGCATCGCCTATCACGTAGTTCTTAACGTGTCCGACGTGCAGTGTTCCAGAAGGATAAGGGAACATGACGAGCATGTAGTATTTGGGCTTTTCACTCCTCTGAGGTGTTCTGAAAAGGCCTCTCTCCTCCCAGTACCTCTGCCATTTCGGTTCTATTTCACTCGGTTCGTACTTCGGCACAGCACCACCTCCAGCTACTTAGCTAAGATTATATCATTCAGCAACGAAAAGAGCTTCGAAAACGCCCTGTACCTGTGGCTCACGTTATGCTTCTCCTGGCCGAGTTCTCCGAACGTTTGAGCAAAACCTTCTGGGATGAAGATCGGATCGTAACCGAAACCATATTTTCCACGTATCTCCTCACTTATGTGCCCTTCGACGATCCCTTCTGTGCAGACCAGCAGCTTTCCAACAGGATCGTAGTAAGCAGCGGCGCAGACGAATCGTGCGGTTCTATCAGTCTTACCTTCGAGCATCTTCAGGATGAACCTCATCTTTTCTTCGTAACTGGCTTTCGGCATGAACCTCGCAGAATGAACGCCTGGAAATCCGTTGAGTGCATCTATCACCAGACCAGAATCGTCAGCGATCGTTGGAAGATTCGCTTTTCTTGCATAAAACATCGCTTTCTTTACGGCGTTCTCCGTGAAAGTTTCTCCATCTTCTTCGGCTTCAGCTTTAATACAGAGATCCTTCAGCGTGACGATCTTTACACCTTCAGGGACGAACCTCCTGATTTCTTCGACTTTGTGTTCGTTCCTGGTCGCTAACAGGAGCATTCGATCCCCTCCAGCATCTTTCTCACCGAAGCTGGATCTGGATTTCTGAATATGCCATAACCCATGACGAGTATTTCGGCACCGGCGCAGACAACTTTTTCCATCGTTTCTTCGTTAACACCGCCATCGACCATGATCTTCACATCCAGCGACCTTTCATCTATCATGCGCCTGAGCCGTTTGATCTTCTCAACGGTCCACTCTATGAACTTCTGACCCGAAAAACCGGGATTGACCGTCATCACGAGCACGCCGTCGAGTTCCACAAGGATGTCCGTGAGTACCTCCACGGGCGTGTGCGGATTGAGAACCGCGTACGCTCTTGCACCGTTTTCCTTTATCTTCTGTACTGTGCGATGGAGGTGCACACACGCTTCGTAGTGAACCCCGATCCACGATGCCCCAGATCTGGCGAAACTTTCTACGTATTTGTCTGCATCGATGATCATCAGATGAACGTCTATCGGCAAGTTCGTGCAGGATTTGACCGCTTCCAGCAGTGGAAAACCGAAAGTGATGTTCGGCACGAACACGCCATCCATCACATCGAGATGGATCATGTCCACGTAGGGTTGAACCCTCCTGATTTCTTCGGCGAGCCTTGAAAGATCGCAGGCGAGGATGGAAGCAGAAATCATCCTCATCCTTTGCTCACTTCCCTGAACATTTCAAGGTAGTTTTCGTAGCGGGTTCTGGCTATCACACCTTCTTCGACGAGTTCCTTTATCCTGCATCCCGGTTCATCCACATGGTTGCAGTCCTTGAAGAGGCAGTTTCCGTGCTCTCTGATTTCTTTGAAGTAGTACTTCAACTTGTCCGGTCTTATGTGATCGATCTCTATCAGTGAAAAACCGGGTGTGTCGGCGACCAGACCACCGAAGGGAAGGTGTAGCAGTTCGGCGGCCGTGGTGGTGTGCCGACCACGCTCGAGCTTTTCTGAAACTTCCTGCGTCCTCAAATTGGCACCCGGGCAGATGACGTTGAGCAGACTGCTCTTACCGACACCGGAAAGCCCCGCGAAGACAGAAACTTTATCTTTGAAATGTTCCACGAGTTTGTCTATGCCTTCCTTGGTCTTGGCACTCGTCATCACCACGGGATACAATTTTGAATACGTTTCCAGAAAATATCTTTTCCTCTCCTCATCTTCCTCGCCGAGCAAGTCTATCTTGTTGAGAACGATGAGTGCGTTCAGGTTCGCTTCCTCGACGAGCACAAGGAGTTTGTCGAGTACGAGCAGTGGAACTTCAGGTCTCTTCAACGTGTAGACGCAGACCACCTGATCCACGTTCGCGATTTTAGGTTTTGGAAGTTCGTTCTTCCTCTTCAGTATGGACTCCACCACGCCCGTGTCGTGTACGCGCACGTATTCGACGATGTCTCCGACGACCGGTTTGAGGTTCGACAGTCTGAACCTTCCTCTCAGCACACACCTTATCCTCTCTTTGGTGTTGATGTCTTCCACGAGCAGAGCGTTCGACATGAATTTGACCACTATGCCTCTGTTCCTGATGTCAATCCCTCCCCGGTTCACCCACATCTATGAGAATGGAGACTTCCTCACCCTTTTTCAACTCGCTGCCTGGCGGTGGGTGTATGCCCATCACTCTACCATCCACGCCCTTGAAGGGCATTTGAACTATTCTAACTTTAAAACCCATACCCCGCAATATGGTTTCGGCCGTTTCTCTCGGTACCCCGACCAGATTCGGTACCACAAATTTGCGCGGTTCTTCACAGAACAGATTCACCGTTCTGCCTTTTCGCACTTTACTCTGCGCCTGCGGAACGGTGAATTGAACGGTCCCTTCCCCATGGACTTGACCGACCTTCAAGCCAGCGTTTTCGAGCATCTTCCTCGCTTGTTCAACACTCGTGCCGGCCACGTTGGGAACGACCGTCTGTGCCGGCCTGATCCAGAAGAAGATGAAGAAAGCCAGTGCACCGAGGAAGGAACCGATGAACAAGAAGACGGTGAAATTGAGGATGTTTCTCAAGACTTTGCTTGAAGTTTTCTGAGCCTGAGCTGACCGCATGCCGCTTCGATGTCCGCTCCTTTCTCCTGCCTTAGTTCTGCTTCGATCCCGTTCTCGAGGAGAATCTCTTTGAACCTCGTCATCTTCCATCGGGATGGTTTTTCGAAGCCGGCCATCGTGGGGTTAACGGGAATCAAATTGACATACACTTTCAGATCTTTCAGGAGCTTCGCGAGCCTTCGCGCGTCCTCGTCGAAATCGTTGAACTCTTTTATGAGTATGTACTCGATCGTGACACGCCTGCCAGTTTTCTCCTGGTATATCTTGACCGCGTGCAGTATTTCTTCGATGGAATACTTTCTGTTGATGGGGACGATCGCGTCCCGTTTTTCGTTGCTCGCCGCGTGAAGCGATATGGCGAGTCGAACGTCGAGCCCCTCTTCGGCGAACTTCACTATCTTGTCCGGGATACCCACCGTGCTGACCGTGATCCTGCGAACTCCGACGTCCTTCATCTTCGGATGTATCAACATCCTGATGCTCTTCACCACGTTGTCGTAGTTCAGGAACGGTTCTCCCATGCCCATGTAAACGATGTTTCTGACGTTTCTTCCAGAATCGTTCTCTACCGCGAGGACCTGTCCCACGATCTCATCCACGGTCAGATTCCTCACGAAACCGCTCTGACCCGTGGCACAGAAGGTGCACTTTATGGGACAACCCACCTGCGTGGAGATGCACGCGGTGGCGTACCCTTCGTGGAACAGAAGGACCGACTCGATGGTGTTGCCGTCCTCGAGTTCGTACAGAAACTTTGTCGTTTTGTCTATCTTCGACACTCTCTTTTCGAGCAGTTTGGGCAATCTTATGGTGAACTTCTCCCTGAACAGGGCCCTGTGTTCTTTGGATAGGTTCGTCATGGCCTCGAAGGTGAAGACACGTTTTTTGTAGACCCAGTCGAGCAGTTGATCTGCACGATACCTTTCAAGGCCCATCTGGGTTACGGCATTGACCACTTCATCGTAACTCATCTCGAGCAGGTTCAAACTCTCACCTCAACAATGATTATAGACTGCGTGGAAGAACTCTGGATGAATTTTGTTCGATGGTGTTTTGAACACAAAAAAGCCTCTCGTAGTTGTTCTATAATCTTGTGATCGGGAGTGATGAATTTGACGGTGAACGAAGCAAAGTTTTTGTGCAAGAAGATCATGCAGGCGGGAGAAGTTCCCCTGCTCGTTGGACATTTCGGCGTTGGTAAAACTGACGTGGCCAGACAGATCGCCGCCGAGACGAACAGGAAGATCGTCGTATTGGTCCTCTCACAGATGGAGCCCGGAGACCTCATAGGACTTCCTTCGAAGCAAGAAGACAGAACGAGTTTCCTGAAACCAGACTGGTGGCCGGAGAACGGGGATTATCTGATAGTTCTGGATGAGATAAACCGCGCTCACAGATCGATAAGGAACGCGATCATGCAGCTCCTTATAGACAGGCGCATTCACAACCATGTTCTACCGGACGGAGTCTGGATCATGGCCACGATGAACCCGCCAGACGAAGAGTACGACCAGGCCGACCTCATAACGGATCCAGCCTTTCTGTCGCGCTTCTTCGTCCTTTACGTGAACCCCACGGTGGAGGAATGGAGAGAGTGGGCGCAACTCAACGGTGTCGACTCGAAGGTGTTGGAGTTCATCACGAACTATCCAGAGTTCCTTTATGCGAGCAATCCGTTGTCCCTTCGAGCCGAGCTGAGACCGAGCCCGAGGAGCTGGTACAAGCTCAGCAAGGTTTTGAAATACATGTCGGAAGAGGAGATCGAAAAGTACGGCTACACACTCGCATCGGCGATAGTGGGTGCCGAGGCGGCGAAGGCCTTCATCGAGTTCAAAAGGTCCGAATCTGTACCCATGCCGCGCAAGGTTCTGCTCGAAGGTGTTGAGGAAGTTTACAAGAGCGATCTCGACAGATCCAACTCGTTGATCCTCAGACTGATAGACTACTTCTCCAAATTGAGCAGTGAGGAAGCAGAACTTCTGATCGCACACGTTTCGAGGGTGGCTCAGAATATAGATAGACTCGCTTCGATACTGCCGAAGGACTCTTTCTATGCGTTGGTGAGGTTCATCGTGGACAGGGCGAACAAGGACGAGCGTAACTCCGAATTCTTCGAAAAACTGCTCGAAAGGCTCTCAAACCTTGACAACACGAGGGCGGCGCTGAAGGATCTATGATCGAAAAGATTTTCATCAACCTCGCCAGACGTTCCCCTTTCTACATGTACCTGCTTCTGAACATGTCGGTTCAGCCTTCACTCGAAGCGGAGAAGCTCTATCTGTCTTTCAAAAACGGCAGATTCACCATCGTTTACAACCCGCGCTGGATCGAGCGAAAGTCCGAGCAGTTCGTTGAGGCTTTCCTGCTCCACCAGCTCATGCATTTGATAAACCTGCATTTTCTCATCAAACCGAAGGACGATCGGGACAGGGCCATATGGGACTTGGCGATGGATGCCGCCATCAATCAGCACATCCCGGAGCTGGCCGCGTTCGGTGTCCCTCTGAACCTGCTCGTCGAAGAAGGTCACGGTGTGGACAACGAGAACCTCTTCGTTCTCCCTCCCGACTGGATGCCAGACAGGTCCGCAGAAGAATACCACAACTGGATCCTGCAGGAGATGGAAAGACTCGGCAAGTTCGATGTTCTGGTCGTTGCAGAACTGCGAGAAAGCAGTCTGGATTCTCACCAGCAGATGCGCACGTGCGACAACGTGGACATGATGCTCGAGTTGAGTCAAAGCATGCTCTCCAAGGCTTTCAACCTTTACGGCAGGGAACTGCCCTCGGGTGTGAGGAGGATGGTGGAACTTTCCATTCTCAAACCTGTTTTGAACTGGCGAGACACTCTCAGGCGGTTCGCCGGCGTTTCCGAATACGGTGAGAGGTACATGACCCCTCTGAAACCGAACAGGCGTTACGAGGATCAGCCAGGCTGGAAAGTGGAACGTGCGGCCAGGCTCGGGCTCATCGTCGACACGAGTGGTAGCATAGTTCAGGAAGAGTTGGATGCCTTCTTCACCGAGATAGAGGCGCTGTCACGCTACGTGGACACGAGTCTGGTGCTCGTGCAGGTCGACAGAGCGGTGAATTTGAAAGTGAACTACTCCAGGGGCATGTGGAGGAACTTGCAGATCGTCGGTGGTGGAGAGACGGACCTTCAACCTGCCGTGGATTACCTCGAGCACAACTACAGGCCCGAGGGGCTGGTGATCTTCACGGACGGGTATGCGGACCTTCCAAAGGTGAGAAGGAGAGTTCTCTTCGTTCTGTCCAAATATCACAGCGACGAGTTCTTGATGCAGGCACGCGAGACGTACGGACGTTCGAGCGTGGTGGTTCTGGATTGGTGAGCGTGGGGCCAGCCAGTGTTGCGAACGAATTGAAAAGGGTGTTCGAAAGGATCGAGGTCGGCGATTTCCTGGTTCAGATGGAAGCCTTCAAGGAGAAGTTGGACCAGTACCACAGGCACGTGGTGCTTTTCTCTGCTGGAAGATCAGAGAATTTTCACCTTTTCGTGGCCGTGGACCATCTTGGAAGAAGAACGGCGGGTTTGTCGATCGTGAATCCCTTCGAGAAGAATTTACCGATATATTCGTTGAAGTCGCGAGTGGAAGTTGAAGACGTTTACGAACGTTTGTTCTCGGTCAGCCCAGCTTTTCACAGATGCGGCATCGTGAGGCTCCCGTTCGATTTCAAGATGATCTGCGGTGTGGGCGATGAAGATTTTCTCGGTAAGGAGATCTTCAAGGAGAAGATTTATGGAGAGAGAAAACTGTCTTTCGCGGAACTCGTTGATGAATCTATCTACAGACAGCTGCTGTCTTTGAACAACGCTTCGATAGACCTGGTGACGGTTCGCCTGCTGGATGAGGGGATCCTGTGTTTGTTGAGAGCGCCAGAGGATGTGGATAGATCGCACGTTCCCTTGCTCGCGGAAATCGCGCAACTGCTCAAATCTAAATACAGATTCGCGTGCAAGGCGAAGTATCAGAGCATCAATTTCACTTCACCTGTTCTGACGAGCGTTTGCATCGAGTACGAAAGGTTGTTCTCTGGTTTCGATGTGAAAGACTTTTGCCACGAGTTTTCAAAGAAATTGATGGAAGCTTATCGGTGTGTGATAAAAAGTATTTAAAAAACGGGGGCAACGCCCCCCAACGTGTGAGAAGGTGCTTGTATGGGTAGAGGTTGCTGGTGGCCGTCCGCGCTTTCACTTCCATGATAACATCTCCCTGAGGCGTTTTTCAGTCCCTTAATCCTCGCTTTTCTACTGTGTTGCGTGGTGTAACATGTATTTCTTCTGCGATCCTTTAATTTGCCATCAGATCGGTTCGAAAAAGATGCTCAATCGGGGTACATGATCCGCACATTCATATTTCTTGGGGTGTGAAATCTTGAAAGCATGGGTTATAATGTGAAGTAGAGGTAAAGCAAAGATTTCAAGGGAGTGGTTCGGTGGGACGAGTCATCGATCTCATCATTCGTGACAGAAACATCGAAATCACCACTGATACACCCCTGGTGGTGATGGTGAGGGATCTGTTCTACGATGGAGACTGGCACACGATGATGCAGGATTTGAAGGAGAAAAAGGACATAATCGAAGAGATCGAGAAGTGCATTTTCATCGAGGAGAACGTGGTATCGCTGAACGAGATCATATACGAACCTGTGTGCTTCGATGAGCTGAAACATTGGTTCGAGGAGAAGAACATATTGCCAAAGGATTTCGTTCATGCCTCGCTGGCGGGACTTTACGATCTGGCACTGGACTACGCCGACGGAGATTTGCACGAGGAAGCTTTCAAAGTGGTCAGGTACATGCTGGAGGTAGACAAGAATTATGCTCCCGCCTACGAACTTTACGGTTCTCTTCTCATCGAGAAGGGAGAAATAGAGCAGGGTATCAAGTATTTGGACAAAGCGATCGAGATCGATCCGTGGCTGGTACCGGCTTACGCTTCGCTTGGAGAGGCGTATTACAACAGTGGAGATTACCTGAGAGCGGCTTCCTACTGGGAAAGGGAGATCGAGTACGCGCCGGACAACAGACTCACCTACTTCATGCTCGCGGATGCATACAGGAAGATCAAAGCTTACGACAAAGTCTGCGACGTTTTAGAAAGACTGTTGAAGAGAGATCCTGAAAGTATCGTGGCGATGTTCCAGCTCGCTCAGGCTTACAGGGATGCCGGAAGGCATGAAGACGCACAACGTATCGAACAGAGGATCCTTGAAACGAGGCCGACCCGTGCGGAGGATATCGAACCGTGGGCCAGAGTTCAGCTGAAACACGGTAACTACCAGCGTGTCCAGGAATTTCTGAACCTGCTGCCAGACACAGAAAGAATGAAGCCTTATGTGAAACTGCTGTCCGCGCTCTGTGATTTGAAACAAGGAAAGCTGGAGAAAGCCAGGCAGGCGTTCCTCGAGGTCAAAGATCACAGCCCGTGGTTCCTGTACGGTAATAGGGAATTCTTGTCAGAGTTCATGAACGAGGAGGAGATGCGCACTTGTGGCATCTTTTGAACTTCGTGCTGGGAGCGATCATAGGGAGTTTCCTGAACGTGGTGATATACAGACTGCCGAGGAGTCATTTGAGCATTCTTAAGCCTGCAAGGTCGATCTGTCCGAAGTGTGGCGCACAGATCGCGTGGTACGACAACATACCTATCCTCAGTTATTTCATTCTGAGAGGAAAGTGCAGAAACTGCGGTTCTTCAATAAGTGTCAGGTATCCTCTGGTCGAAACGGTGAGTGCCCTGGCTTATCTGGCCAACTCTTTCGTACCGAATTTGGTGGTCTATCTCTCTTTATGTCTGTTCGCCTCCTGTGCCATAGTGATGAGTTGCATCGATTTCGAATTCTTAGCCATACCCGACGTGACACTCGTTCTCAGCTGGGTTGCAGGTTTTCTGGTATGGTGGATGAAGGGTTTCCCTGTCTGGAACGCTGTCGGAGCCGCTGCAGCGATGTTTCTTCTGTGGCTGCTTGGGATCGTTTACAGAGGAGGAATGGGGGAAGGAGACGTAGTCCTGATAGGAGCGATAGGAATAGGAGTGGGGTTCATCGAATCTTTCTACGTGCTCTTGGCGTCATCGGTGTCCGCCATAATCTACGCACTCGTGAAGGGAAAAGGAAGACTCGATCCGAAACAGAAGATTCCCTTCGGAACCTTTCTGGCACCGGCTGGGTACGCGATCTTGCTGGTGAACTCACTCGTGTAAGGGTGTTCTGAAGGGGGTCAGCGATGGAGAAATCGAGCCTCAAATACTTTCTTGCCTTCTTTATCTTTTCAGTGTTTGTTTCGATCCTTGTGCTTTACAAACTGTTCCCCATAAGGTATTACAATACAGTGGTCAGAGAAGCTCAGGGGATCGATCCTTTGCTCGTCATGGCATTGATAAAGGTTGAAAGCGGTTTTCGGGAAGACGCAGTTTCTCCGGCTGGCGCTGTGGGATTGATGCAGCTGATGCCTTCAACGTTCTCCTGGTTGAAAGAGAGGTTCAAGCTGGAAGGAGACATTCACCGGGTTGAAGACAACATCACTTTTGGTTTGCTCTATTTGAGCTATCTGCTGAACCTGTACAATGGTGATCTTGAAAAGGCGCTGGCGGCCTACTACGTTGGACCATCCAGGGTGGGAGAGTTTGAACGTGAAGCCGCCGCTTACGTTAAGAAGGTTATGAATTACTACAGAGTTTACAAGATCCTGTATTTCTGGTTGAGGTGAGACACTTGAAAGTCATCAGCTCCGAAGAGATGAAGACACTTGAACGCCTGACGGAAGAGTCGTTCAAGATTCCGGCATCTTTTCTCATGGAACGTGCAGGGCTCGCGGTGGTCTTAGCGCTCGAGCAGGAGTTCGGCGAGCTTTCCAACAGATCTTTCTTGGTGCTGTGTGGGACCGGTAACAACGGCGGCGATGGCCTGGTCGTGGCGAGGAATTTGCTGGACCACACCGACATGGTCAGCTGTGTGGTTGTGGGCGAAGAGGAAAAGATGACCAGCCTGACTCGCGAAAATTTTGAGAGGTTGAAGTCACTCGGCGTCGATATCAAGAAGTTAGGGGTAGACATCGATCTTGACGGCCTGGCTGAGTTGATCAAGGAGAGCGATGTAGTGATAGATGCCCTGCTCGGTACCGGCACACGTGGTGAGGTGAAAAACCCGATTCTGGACGTTATAAAGCTCGTGAACCTGTACGCGAGTTACGTTGTCTCTGTAGATCTCCCTTCCGGCGTGGAGTGCGATACAGGAAAGGTGCTCGGTATGGCCGTCAGGGCGAATCTGACCGTTACGTTCGCGTTTCCAAAGCCTTGCCACGTGCTGTTTCCCGGAAGGGAACTCACCGGTAAGTTGAAGGTCGCGAGCATAGGGATACCCAGAGTCCTTTGTGAGTCCATGAACCTGAGGAGGAACATCGTCACCAAGGGAATGGTGAAGAAGATCCTGCCGGAGAGAAAGAAAGATTCTCACAAGAAAACCTTCGGTAGTCTGCTCGTAATAGCGGGTTCTCGTCGGTATCTCGGCGCCCCTGTGCTCACGTGCCTGGGGGCACTGAGGGCAGGGTGTGGTTACGTGAGGCTGCTCAGCTGTGAAGAAGTCGGGAAACTCGCGGTTGGTCGGGAACCTGGATTGGTGTTCACGGCTATCGAGGCTGACAGTTTCTCACCGAAGGACATCGACACGGCGTTGAAACTCGCACAGGAATCGGATGCGATCGTACTGGGACCGGGCTTGACCGACGAGCCGAGCGTGTGCGAGTTCGTTGTGAACTTCTTGAAACAGGTTGAAAAGCCTATCCTGATCGATGCGGACGGTTTGAACTGTCTTTCACGCGATCTGAGCGTCCTCGGTTCACTGAGCGCACCCATCGTCATGACACCGCATCCTGGAGAGTTTGCCCGTTTAGTGAAGCAACCTGTCGAACAGGTTAGATACAACTACGTGCTGGCCGAGCAGTTTGCGCATCGTTATGGTGTCATTCTGGTGCTCAAAGGAGCAACGACGATCGTCACAGATGGGAAGAACACGTATTACAATCTTACAGGAAACACTTCGCTCGCCAAGGCGGGTAGTGGCGATGTCCTTGCCGGCGTGATCGGTGGCTTTCTCGCTCAAGGTGTAACACCGCTGGAAGCGAGCATCCTTGGCGTTTACATTCACGGTCTTGCGAGTGAAAAGTACAACGCGAGTGAAGGTACGATGCTCGTCAGCGAGCTGCCGGATCTCATACCGTACGCCATTGAGGAGGTGGCCAGATGAGTGACGCCGTTGAAAGATTGGTGAGGGATCTGATCAGGGAAAATCAACTTTCACGCGCCAGGGGAGTTCTGAGTATCTTTCATGACGATTATCCTCACCTTCTGCTCGAACTCGAGGCTGCGTCTGGAAACTGGATGGCTGTTTTAAAAATTTACGAGCGTTTGAGCGAGGAAAAGAAGGAAGAGTACAAGACGCTCTACAAAACTGCTCAAGAGAGGGTGAGGGAGAACTACAAAGAAGACGTCAAAGACTCGTTCGAAGAGATGGACAGGGCGAACCTTGAAGGTGCGATGGCGATCCTGGAGGCCGTTTCCAAGTCTTATCCGGAGCTGGTAGAAGTCGTTGCACTGAAACTGGAGCTTGCTCGCAGGAAGGGGGACAAAGCGCGCGAGAAGATCTTCGAAGAGCTCCTGAGGAAGCTCGATGCGTCGCATCCATCCCTCTCAAGGAGGGTGGAGGGGACACAGAAAAGATCTTTCGATCTCGTCATCTTAGTCCTCATCTGTGCTACGTTGGTTTTCAGCGTCGTTGGACTGTTACGTTCAGGACCCAGCAAGGCTGCGATCGAGGCGGTCGTGAAGGAACAGATATCACCCGTTTCCGAAAAGGTTGAAAGATTGGGAGAAACATCGAATCGGTTGGCCGAGAGCCTGACGAGCTTAGAATCGAAATTTGAAGGGATGTCAAAGACACAGCTCGAGCTGTCGCAGAGTCTCGTGGAACTGAAGCTCAGCGTGAACGACATCGTTGCGAGGATTCAGTCTGGCGAACAGAAGAGCGATGAAATCATGAACGAAATCAGGCAATTATCGGGACGAATCGATCGGCTGGCTGGTACAGGTGCGGCCAACGAAAAAGCTCAGTACAGCGTGCATTCGAAGTTCGATCTCAACACAGCGCGTTCGTTCTGGTTGTTCGGATACGATCTTTACAAGAGGGGCTATTATCTGGATGCTGCAGAGATTCTCAAAAACCTTTTTGACCAGCTGGGCGATGAGGTTTACTTCAAGGACGATGTGTATTACTACATGGCGCTGAGCTATTACTCTGCAGGCAAAAAGGATGAAGCGAAGAAAACGTTTGAAGACTTTCTGCGAAGGTATCCAGAGAGTCTCTACGCACCACACGCCAGATATTTTCTGAGTAAAATTGAGTGATGGATCTTGGAGTCTTTTCCTACTGTATCGACGCGAGAAAGCTGCCGCTTCCAATAGATTGGGAAAGTTTGTTCAACAGAGAAGCCGAGCTCGTAGTTGAGCTCGGTTTTGGTAATGGGGAATTCCTGGTCGGACTCGCCAAGCAGGATCCTTCGAGAAACTACATCGGTTTTGAAACGTCCCTCACGAGCATTGTCAAGATCCAGAAAAAGATTCATTCTGAAGGTTTGAACAACGTTCGCGTTTTCATGGTTGATGGACATTTCGGTTTGAGGGAGTTCTTTGAGGACAATTCCGTGCAGGAAATCTACATAAACTTTCCCTGTCCCTGGCCCAAGAAGGCGCACGCGGAGAGAAGGTTCACAAACCAGGCTTTCGTCACGACCGTGGCCGCGGTTCTGAAGAAGGGTGGAAGGTTCCATCTGACGAGCGATGTTGAATGGTACGTTCGCGATATGGCCTCGCTCATGGAGGAAAACGGATGCTTCGGGGAAGTCTCCATTTTCACAAACGATCGCATCGTGCTGGGAACACGTTACGAGAGAAAATGGTTGTCTCAAGGGAAAGTGAGTTACACGTTGAGGGCTGTCAAAACCGATCACAGAACGGTTGAGAGATGGACCTGGGGGGAGACAACCGTGCCACACGTACACGTCAAAGATGTGGACAGACAAAAATTGCTCGGACTGAAGGAGCAGGTGTTCAAGCACGAACGGGGTGTGTTCGTCGTCAAGGATGTCTACACCTCGGAAAACGAATACCTGCTGAGGATCGTCTCCAGCGAGTCGAACTTCCAGCAGAGATACTTCATCAGTGTCGAGAAGAAACCTGAAGGATGGCTCGTCAAGCTCGATCCAGATGCGTTTGCGTACAGAACCTTCGTTGTGAAGTTCTCTGTCAGGAAGGTTGCAGAGGTGATAAGCACTTGAGATTTTCAGTTCTTGGTGCTGGCAGCTGGGGAACCGCGTTCGCGAAATTGCTCGTCGAAAACGGTCACGAGGTTCTTTTGTGGGCAAGAAGAACTGAAACTGCAGATTCGATCAACGAACAGCACAGAAGTGAATACCTCGAAGGAATGGAGCTTCCGCATCAGCTGAGGGCGACGAACGATCTCGAGGAAATACGAAATTTTTCCGATCTCCTGGTTATAGCCGTACCTGTGAAACACACAGAAGAGATCTTGCAAAGAATACACCCTGCACCGAAAGTGGTTCTGAATCTGTCGAAGGGGATCAACGAGGATCTGAAAACGGTAAGTCAGATCGTTCGCAAAATCTGGCCTGAAACGACCTACGCGGTGCTCTCAGGCCCCTGTCATGCCGTGGAAGTGGCCAGCAGACGCCCGACAGCCGTGGTCATCGCATCGAAGGATTTGAGGCAGGCCGAAATCTTACAGAAAGCTGTCAGCAATTCCTATTTCAGATCTTACATCAGTCACGATGTGATCGGTGTGGAGGTCTGCGGAGCGATCAAAAACGTTATCGCGATCGCTGCGGGTGTCGTGGATGGATTGGGAGGATGGTACAACGCCAAGGCCGCGTTGATCACGCGGGGTCTGCACGAGATGGCCCGCTTCGGACTGGCGTTCGGCGCGGAGAGTCCTCTCACGTTCATGGGGCTCGCCGGTGTTGGGGATCTCGTGGTGACGTGCAACAGCCCGTACAGCAGAAACAGGTATGTCGGTGAGATGGTCGCGAAAGGGTTCGAACTGTCCGCGGTGCTCTCACAGATGAAGATGGTTGCGGAAGGCGTTCACACCGTAGGACCACTGTTGAAACTGGCGAAGAGCTTGAACGTCGAGATGCCAATATGTGAACAGGTTTACGAGATACTGTTCGAAAGGAAGAATCCAGAATTGAGCATTCAGCAGTTGATGAAAAGACCCTTGAAGGTGGAGAGCAGTCTCACATCAATTGGTTCGCCGTTTTGCCTCTGAAGTGTTCAAGAACCTTGTTCAAAGCCGATTCAAGCGATTTGTTGTTCTTCAGATTCAGCGCGAACCTTTCGATGGCGTTGGACACCGTGGGATGGGATTTGTTGAATGTCTCCGCTATCTTTCTCAGGGATAGTCCGAGGTAATTCTTCGCCACGTACATACCGAGCTGGCGAGCGATGAGAACGTTACTCTTTCTGCTGTTCCCTTTGAGTTCTTCTTGTGTAACGTTGAAGATCGTACATAGGACTTCGAAGAGTTCTTCTTCTATGGGTTTTTTCACCGTTTCTGGCTCAATCGAGAGTATCTGTCTCGCCTTTGAAACGTTGATATCCTCGTTGTAGATCTGCTTGTGCATCAGGAGCTTCGCGATGGCGCCTTTCAGTCTTCTCATGTTGTCGTTGAACTTCTCCGCGATGAGCATCAAGACGTCGTCTGGCAGGTCTCCTCCTTCGAGTTTGACCATCTTCTGAGCGATCTTGAAGCAGGTTTCAACGTCCGGTTTTTCTATCTTCACAACCACACCCATCTGGAAGCGGCTTATCAGTCTATCCTGAAATCCGTCGAGCATTTGCGGGTCTCTGTCGGAACATATCACGATCTGTTTACCGGCGTTGTGGAGTTCGTTGAAGGTGTGGAACAGCTCAGTCTGAATGCCGTTCTTACCGATGAGGAACTGTACATCGTCCAGCAACAGCACGTCTATCTTCGTTCTGTAACGCTCCCTGAATTCCTGAGCGGTACCCCTCTGGATGGCCTCTATCAGCTCGTTCAAGAACCGCTCGCTGGTCAAATAGACAACCCTCATCTCTGGCTGGTGCTTGAACAGATAATGGCCTATGGCCTGCAGAAGGTGAGTTTTTCCCAGCCCCACGCCCCCATACAGGAACAGAGGATTGTACTTGCCCGGATGCTTCGCAACTTCCAAACAGGCACTGTAAGCGAACATGTTGCCAGGTCCCACCACGAAGTTCTCGAACGTGAAGATGGGATTCAGTGGGGTGAGAACGAGCGGCCTTTTCCTGACCAAAGGCTCACGCTCGTCTTCTTCGGGCTGGTTCTGTAGCGGTGCGTGCTCTATCCTGAACTCCATCGGGCGATTGAAGACCTCTTTCAGCGTACGGGCTATGAGACTACCATACTTCATCTCGAGCCAATCCTTTATGAAGAGATTGCCAACCTCGAAGACGACAAGATTTTCCCCTATTTCTTTGACATCGAACGTGCTGAACCAGCTATCCCAGGTTCGACGGTTCAGCTTGGCTTTGAGCGCCTCTACGATCTTTTCTTTCATGAATGAGACCCCAATCTGTCTGAGAGAGTGAGCGAGCACTATTATTATCTATCCAGCAGATGGGGTGGATCAAGGAACAGAATTGTTTATGTTCTAAAAAACTTCCACCGGGGTGAGAGGGAAAAGAAAAGAGGCGGAGGTCCGCCTCTTT